>NZ_JBDOCV010000002.1:0-617419 GCF_040750275.1 Flavobacterium enshiense | reverse complement strand
GACGGCGCAATTACACACAACTTACTTATATGTACGACAAAACCAAACATAAATTTCACAATACTGTTGGACATGTGCAGTTTTGTCATACATTTTTCAAATATAATATTTCTTTTACAAATCATCAAAAGGACTTCGAATTTGTTGTATGCTTTTTGTGCTTACATGAGTGTAAATTTCTGTGGTCCGACTGCTGTTATGCCCAAGGAGTTCTTGGATGTAGCGCAAATCTGTGCCGCATTCTAATAAATGGGTAGCATAGCTGTGGCGTAACCAATGCAGGGTAGCAGGTTTGTTTATATTACATTTTCGTAGCGTTTGCTTGAAAACACATTGTAAGCTGCCTTCGGAATATTTTGTTCCAGTTTCGTTTCCTTCAAACAGCCAATATTTCGGTTTATAAATTTTGTAGTAATCTCGCAGCATATCCAATATCTTTTGAGAAACGGGAACAATCCGGTCTTTTTTACCTTTAGACTGGCGAATTGTAATTAAAAACCGTTCCGAGTTAATATCGGTAAGCTTTAAATTCAAGGCTTCACTTCTGCGTAAACCGCAGGCATAAATTAGGGAAAGAATAGTTCTGTGTTTCAGGTTAATGGGAGATTCAATAATTCTTTTAACCTCCTCTTTGCTTAAAACATTAGGCAGTTTACGTTCTCTTTTTGGACGATGAATCAGTTCAGGATCAATACGTTTATCATCAACAATTCTGAAAAACAGTTTGATAGCATTAACAATTTGATTCTGAAACGAAGCGGATAGCTTATTTTTCAGAATGTACTCATTATTATAATGAATGACATCTTCATTACTTATGGACGCTATAGGTCTGTCGTTATAAAAAATCAGAAACGATTTAAGTGCGTCCAGATAAGTATTGACAGTGTTTTCACTGTATCGTTTTGAACGCAGATGTTTTTTGAAATGCATCATCGCTTCCATCCCTTCTTCAGACGGTAAGAGAGAGGCCTTTGTAGGCAGTTTAAAACGAATCCTGTTAGCATCGGTATCCGGAACGTGCCAAAGTTGGAGCGTCTGACTCCATGTTGAGCCTTCAAATCGTTTCATACGATCAATCAGTTCGGCTTTTTTTTCAAATATGACAGCTATTCTGCTAACACCGTCTTTCAGTATAATTTTGGCTTCCCATTTCATAATTTGGCATATAAAAAATCTAGGAAAATTACTAAAAAGTATCGATTTTGCAAACCTAGGCAGAAAAGTTTTTTGTTTTTTATTTAGGTATTGAAATTGTTTTTACGGACGATTTGCAGCAACCGAATCGACTTTTGCAAAATATGTCTTATTTTAGCCATTAAATTCTGAAGATTATGATTTCTAAAGAGCAATTTCAAAAAGAACTTGATATAATAATTTCCAATGCAATAAGGGAAGATGTAGGTGATGGCGATCACAGTTCATTAGCTTGTATTCCAGCATCGGCCACTGGGAAAGCTAAACTTTTAGTCAAAGATAACGGAATCATTGCAGGAGTTGATTTTGCGGTTCAAGTGTTCAGATATGTTGATCCGAATCTGGAAATTGAAGTATTCATGCAAGATGGATCCGAAGTGAAATACGGCGATGTGGTGTTACATGTGTCCGGTAGTTCACAGTCGATTCTCAAAGCGGAGCGATTGGTCTTGAATGCGATGCAACGAATGAGTGCCATTGCAACGAAAACCAAAGTTTTTGTGGATTTATTAGGAGGGACAAAAACCAAAATTCTGGATACTCGCAAAACTACACCGGGAATCCGTGCACTGGAAAAATGGGCTGTGAAAATTGCCGGAGGAGAAAACCACCGTTTTGCACTATACGATATGATTATGCTTAAAGATAACCATAATGATTTTGCCGGTGGAATTTCCAAAGCCATTGCCAAAACCAATGCTTATCTGAAAGAAAACACACTTGATTTAAAAATAATTGTTGAGGCACGCAATTTGCGGGAAGTAGAAGAAATCCTTAAAAATGACGGAGTGTACAGAATTTTATTGGATAATTTCAATTATGAAGATACACGTAAAGCAGTTGAAATGATAAATGGCAGATGTTTAACAGAATCTTCCGGAGGTATCAATGAGAAAACCGTTCGTCATTATGCAGAGTGTGGTGTCGATTTTGTTTCGTCTGGGGCATTAACGCATTCTATTTATAATATGGATTTGAGTTTGAAAGCGTTTTAAATTGCGAACTGATTGCTGTAAACTGTAAACTGAACGAATGTCCAAAGAAATAGAAGATCAGATAGAGAAAATTCCCGTATTAAACAAACTTATGGCTTTTTGCAAAACTGTAAAAGTTCCGGGTTTGGAAGGTGTTTCACTTTATGAAATATTGGAACTTTACGGAATTGGAATTGCTAAAGGTGCTTTTTCGTATCGTGCCGGAGCCACTGCTTTTAGTTTCTTTATGGCGTTGTTTCCGTTCGCACTTTTCATTCTGAACCTTATTCCGTATATACCGATTGAAGGCTTTCAGGACGACTTTTTGGAATTCGTATCAGACAGTGTGCCGCCTAATACTTACGGAGCTATTGAGACCATTCTTAAGGATATTATGAGCAATTCGTATAAGAGTTTGTTGTCCTTTGGTATCTTGATGTCAATTTTTTTAATGTCAAATGGTTTGAACGCGGTTTTGGGAGGTTTTGAATCGTCGTACCATGTAACCATTAAGCGAGGTTATTTCAGGCAATATGCGGTAGCTATTGGTTTGTCGTTAATTTTTTCTTTTTTATTGATTATAACGATTTCGTCGATAGTGATATCTGAGGTTTTTATTCAGAAATTATCAAATCGTTTTCAGTTAGACGATGTAATTATTATCGAATTAGCCCGATATCTTTTCATTTTAATGATGCTTTTTGTATCCACCTCATTCTTATTTAAATACGGAACCAGAGAAACCAAGAAAATTCCTTTTTTTAATGCCGGAGCCATGCTTACAACGGTTTTGGTTATCGTAACTTCTTATGTTTTTGGAATTTACGTAACAAAATTTGCACGATATAATGAGCTGTACGGGTCGATTGGTACACTTCTTGTGTTAATGTTTTACATATGGATTAACTGTATGATTCTGCTGTTAGGTTTCGAGTTAAATGCGATAATCAATAAGCACAAAAGAAACCACGAAAAGAAAGTAATTCAATAAAATAAATCATGGTTTTTGACGATCAAAAAAGTAAATAATAAAAATCCGGAAGAAAAAATTTATATATTTAACAAAATAAAAACTACTACTATGAAAAAACAGTTCTTAACATTATTATTTGTTGCATTTGCAGGATTATTTTCGATGACTGCACAAACAGAAGTTGGCGGTGTAAAATTAGCTCAGAAAGTAACACTGGAAGGACAGAATTTGGTGCTTAACGGAGCCGGAATTCGTGAAAAAATGTGGATTGATTTGTATGTTGGAGCTTTATATCTACCGAAGAAGAGTTCGAATGGAGCTGAAATTATGGCGAGTAATGATGCGGGAGCAATTAAACTGACTATTATCTCCGGAATGATTACCAGTGAGAAAATGATTAATGCTGTAAACGAAGGTTTTGAAAATTCTACTAACGGAAATACTGCACCTATCAAAGCTAAAGTTGCACAATTCAAATCGTTCTTTAAAGAGGAAATCAAAAAAGGAGATGTTTTTGACATTGTGAATGTTCCCGGAAAAGGTGTAGTAGTCTCTAAAAACGGAAAAGAAAAAGGAGTGATTGACGGAGCCGATTTCAAAAAAGCGTTATTCGGAATCTGGTTATCAGGAAAACCGGCAGATAAAGGCCTTAAAACAGCAATGTTAGGGAAATAATTCTTTATAAATGATATTGTAAAAACTGCTCAATTTGGGCAGTTTTTTTATTTAAAAACAGCCACGAATTCACGAATTGAAAATCATTTAATTCATGAATTCGTGGTTAAAGCAATCATCATTTGTGTCAAAATGAAATCAGTCACTTATATTTGTAATTCAAAAGAAATCCATGTCCTATTTTACAGAAGTCGTTTTACCCTTAGCCTTAGCAAAAACCTTCACCTATCAGGTGTCGGAAGCAGAATATGAGTATCTGAAAAAAGGGATGCGTGTAGCGGTTCCGTTTGGGAAGAGTAAAATTTATACGGCTTTGGTAATCGATTTGCATCAGAATCCGCCAGCGCTTTATCAGGCAAAAGAAATCCATCAGATTTTAGATGAAAGTCCGGTAGTTAATGAAATCCAGATTGAACACTGGAAATGGATTGCTTCTTACTACATGTGCTCTATCGGCGAGGTTTTTAAGAGTGCCTTACCAACAGGATTTCTTCTGGAAAGTGAAACGATAATATCGGCGCCAAAAGAATTTGTTATAGATGCAAAGGAACTTTCAGACAGTGAATTTCTTATTTATGAAGCATTACAGCAACAATCATCTTTAAAAGTTGAAGACATCATAGCCGTTTTAGGTAAAAAGAATGTGTTCCCGATTCTGAATGCAATGTTGGCCAAAAACGCTTTGGTTTTGCAGGAAGAAGTGACCGAGAAATACAAACCCAAATTAACCCGTTACATCCGTTTGCAAGAACAGTTTTTGCAGCAAGAACAATTGATGGAGCTGATGGAAATTTTGTCGCGTGCACAAAAACAGCGGGAATTGGTGATGCATTATTTTCAGTTGCAGGCAAAGGAGAAAAAACCAATATCCGTAAAGAA
Source organism: Flavobacterium enshiense (assembly GCF_040750275.1). Classification (GTDB taxonomy): domain Bacteria; phylum Bacteroidota; class Bacteroidia; order Flavobacteriales; family Flavobacteriaceae; genus Flavobacterium; species Flavobacterium enshiense_B. Next base: position 612,721 of record NZ_JBDOCV010000002.1, on the reverse strand, counting down.
ATTATTGGAAGAAGCGGGAAGCACGTCTGCGGTTGTAAAATCGTTAGTTGATAAAGAAATTTTCGAAGAATATTATCTTGCTGAAGACCGTGTTTCTTTTGAAAAAGAGGATGAAGTCGGTTTCAATTTAAGCCTTCCACAGCAAAAAGCCTTTGATGAAATTAGAACCTCATTTGATGATCATGCAGTAACGTTATTGCACGGTGTGACTGCATCCGGAAAGACCGAGATTTACATAAAACTGATAGAAGAATACATTGAGAGCGGAAAACAGGTTTTGTACCTGCTTCCGGAAATCGCATTAACTACACAATTAGTTACCCGACTGACTGCATATTTTGGTAATCAGGTGGCGGTTTTTCATTCCAAATATTCTAATAATGAAAGAGTTGAGGTTTGGAATCAGGTGTTGCAAAATTCCGAGAAAGCCAAGATTGTTATCGGAGCGCGTTCGGCTTTATTTTTGCCTTTTAACGATTTAGGTTTGATTGTGATTGATGAAGAGCACGAGCAAACCTTCAAACAATTTGATCCGGCGCCGCGTTATCATGCCCGTGATGCCGCGATTGTTTTAGCTTCGAGTCATAAGGCTAACGTTTTATTGGGTTCAGCAACGCCAAGTTTAGAAACCTATTTTAATGTTAAGGCAGGTAAATACGGATTAGTAGAGCTTTTCGAGCGCTTCGGAAATGTCGTTTTGCCGGATATTTATTTAGTCGATTTAAAAGACAAATACAAACGCAAGCGAATGAACGGTCATTTTTCAGATGATTTACTGGAAGCGATGACCGAATCCCTTTCAAATGGCGAACAGGTTATTTTGTTTCAGAACCGTCGTGGCTATTCACCGTTCTTGGAGTGTATGACTTGTGGTCACGTGCCCCAATGTCCGAGTTGCGATGTGAGTTTAACGTATTATAAGTTTAAAAACCAGTTGCGTTGTCATTATTGTGGTCATTCCATTGCAAATCCAACCCATTGTCATGCTTGTCAATCGGTAGATTTATCTACGAAAGGTTTTGGTACCGAACAGATTGAATTAGAGTTGAAAAGTCTTTTTCCAGAGAAAACTATAGGTCGTATGGATCAGGATACTACGAGGGGAAAATATGGTTATGAGAAAATAATCGATGCTTTTAAGAATCAGGAAATTGACATTCTTGTTGGAACTCAAATGCTTGCTAAAGGATTGCATTTTGATAATGTGACTTTAGTTGGGGTTATGAATGCAGATAACATGCTTAATCAACCCGATTTCCGTTCCCATGAGCGTGCCTATCAGATGATGATGCAGGTTGCAGGTAGGGCAGGAAGAAGTGAAAAACGCGGAAAAGTGATAATACAGACCTATAATCCGTATCATAATATCATTCAGCAAGTGGTTAGTAATGATTATATTGGGATGTTTAAAGAGCAGGTTTATGATCGTCATAATTTCAAATATCCGCCGTATTATCGTTTAATAAAATTAACGTTGAAACATCGTGATTTTGACAAGCTGAAGGAAGGTTCACTTTGGATTTACAACGTTTTGGTGCAACAACTTCAGTTGCCGGTTTTAGGACCGGAAGAGCCAGCTATCAGTCGTATTCGTAATGAGTACATTCGAACTATACTGATTAAAATTCCCACGCAGCAACATTTGGGGAATACAAAAAAAACTATTCAGAGGGTACTGAATAGTTTTGAGGCAATTGCTCCATACAGAGCTATTAAAATTTCCGTAAACGTCGATAACTACTAAGCGTTTTCGATTGCTTTTACCAGATCTTCTTTTTTGTTTCGGCTTAAGGGGATTTTGTGTGGGCCGATTTCAGCAAACTTGCTGTTGAATTTTTCGATTTTATCAATGTTTACTATGAACGATTTGTGAACACGGATGAATTTGTCCTTCGGTAGTTCATTTTCGAACGATTTCATTGTTGATAAAACCAGATGGTTGTCTTCTTCGGTAATCACTTTTACATAATCGCCGTACGCTTCAATCCATTTGATTCTTGCAATGTAAATTTTAAGTTTTTTAAGGTTACTTTTAATAAAGATGTGAGGACTTTCTTCTTCACCTCCACTTTCTTTACTGAGCGAAATCATGCTCATTGCTTTTTTAACCGCCTGATTAAAGCGCTCGCGTGTAATGGGTTTGTGAAGGTAATCCGTTGCCGCGTAATCAAAAGCCTTCACGGCATATTCAGCCTTCGAAGTGATAAAGATTACCTGCGGTTTCATTTTTAAGCCGTCCAAAAGGTCGAAACCATTTATAACGGGCATTTCGATATCCAAAAAAACTAAGTCAACGTTTTTATTGGTTATACAGTTCTTAGCTTCCACAGCATTAGAAAACTCGCCTACAAGCTCCAGATTTGGGTTGTCATTTACCAATTTGGTAATTGTTAATCTTTGGATGCTACTATCATCTACAACAATGCAATTTATTTTCATAAGCCTTTGGTGAGAGTTAATATTAAAATAAAAATAGCTAAATACTTTTAATATCCAAAGCAATTATGTAAAAAAGTTGCATTTCGTCTAAAATACCCGATTTGCTATTGTGGGTTAAATATAAATCACTATTTTTGCACCCAATTTTATAACAAATAAATTTTTTATTATGAATCATTATGAAACTGTTTTCATCTTGAATCCCGTTTTATCTGAGCAGCAGGTAAAGGAAACAGTAAGCAAATTTGAAGATTTTCTTACTTCTAGAGGAGCAAAGATGGTATCCAAAGAGGATTGGGGCTTGAAAAAAATGGCTTACGAAATCCAACACAAGAAATCTGGTTTTTACCATTTGTTTCAATTCGAAGTAGCTGGAGATATCCTAATTGCTTTCGAAACTGAGTTCCGTCGTGACGAAAGAGTTATGCGTTTCTTAACTGTAAGTTTAGACAAACATGCAGTAGCTTGGGCTGAAAGAAGAAGAGAAAAATTAAAATCTAAAAAAGCTTAATTATCATGTCAAGTATTGAGCAATCTGCAAAAGGAAAAAAAGACGGAGATATCAGATATCTAACGCCTTTAAATATCGAAACTAACAAAACTAAAAAGTATTGTCGTTTCAAAAAATCAGGTATCAAATATATCGATTATAAAGATGCTGATTTCTTATTGAAATTCGTTAATGAGCAAGGAAAAATTCTTCCTCGTCGTTTAACAGGAACTTCATTAAAGTACCAAAGAAAAGTGTCTGTAGCTGTGAAAAGAGCTCGTCACTTAGCTTTAATGCCTTACGTGGCTGATTTATTAAAATAATTAAAAATAACAGTTGTTGGTTTCCGGTCAAATGGAACCTAACTTCTAAAATATAAGGACAACAACATGGAACTTATTTTAAAACAAGACGTTCAGAATTTAGGATTTAAAGACGATGTAGTATCTGTAAAACCAGGTTACGGTCGTAATTTCTTAATCCCTCAAGGGTTTGCTATTTTAGCTACTCCTTCTGCTAAAAAAGTTTTAGCTGAAAACTTGAAACAAAAAGCGCACAAAGAAGCTAAAATGGTTGCTGATGCAAAAGCAATCGGTGAGGCTTTAAAAGCTTTGGATATCAAAATTACAGCTAAAGCAGGTGGTGAGAAATTATTCGGATCTGTTACAAATGCAGACATCGCTGAAATTTTAGAGAAAAACGGTCAGTCAATCGACAAAAAATTCATCACTTCTGGTATCGTTAAACGTACTGGTAAATATACTGCTTCAGTTCGTTTACACCGTGATGTAATCGTTGAATTAGCATACGAAATTATTGCTGAGCAAGCTTAATTCGTAACTACTATATAAAAGAATCCCGATGAAAATCGGGATTTTTTTTTAAAATTAATGTAGCTTTAGGGCTTATTGCTTACAATCGAAAAAATGAAATATACACGATTAACAAAAGAACAACTCGAAGAACTACATTCGGAATTTATTAATTTTTTGGCTTCACAATCGATCGATAAAGACGAATGGGACACCATAAAAAAGAATACTCCCGAAGTAGCAGAACAGGAAATTGATATTTTTTCTGATTTGATCTGGGAGGGTGTTCTGGGGAATGCTAAATATCTTGAGCATTATTCCAAAAATTATATTTTTCTTTTCCATTGTACGGAAGTACATATGATGACGATTATTATTCATTCGTTAGTTCCGGATGTTGATTTGCTTCAGAAAGAAGGACTTCAATGGCTTAGCGATAATTTGTTTACAGATAATGTTGAGGTACAGCGCGGTCAAAAAGTTTTTGCTGATGACCGTAATGCGGAAATCTTCAATTTGGTGAAGCAAGGCGCTATTTTTACCGATGGAGATCTTTATCAGCAAATGGAAAGCATTTTGGAGAAATAGGTCTAAAATATTATTTTAGATTACAGAAATTGGTTAAATTAGTTGCAGAAACTAATATTTAGCCAATTTTCTTTTTTTATGGATGTTTTGCAGCAGATACAAGCCCTTAGAGACGAACTGAATCAGCATAATTACAATTATTATGTGTTGGATAACCCAACGATTTCCGATTATGAATTCGATATAAAACTCAAAGAGCTACAGGAACTTGAAGCCAAGCATCCGGAATATTTCGATGAAAATTCTCCAACGTTAAGAGTTGGTGGTGCTATTACTAAAAACTTTGAAACTGTTCAGCATGAGTATCGTATGTATTCACTGGATAATTCGTACTCCAAAGAAGATTTGCTGGATTGGGAAGCCCGTGCGCAGCGGATATTAGGTGATGTTCCTTTGGAATATACCTGTGAGTTGAAATATGACGGTGCTTCGATAAGTATTTCCTATGAAAACGGAAAACTGAAGAGAGCTGTAACCCGCGGAGATGGTTTTCAGGGTGATGATGTAACTAATAACATAAAAACCATAAAAGCTGTTCCGATTCAGCTTAAAGGGGATTTTCCTCAGAAGTTTGATATTCGTGGTGAAATTATTCTGCCTTTTGCCGGTTTTGACAAAATGAACCAGGAGCTTATTGAAATTGGTGAAACACCTTATGCTAATCCAAGAAATACGGCTTCAGGAAGCTTGAAACTGCAGGATAGCACTGAAGTGGCTAAACGTCCTTTGGACTGTTTACTGTATTCTATTATCGGAATAAATTTGCCCTTTCAATCACAATTTGAAGGGTTGGAAAAAGCACGTCAATGGGGTTTTAAAGTACCGAAACAATCGCATTTGGCTAAAAATATGGAGGAAGTGCTGGAGTTTATTAATCATTGGGACAAACACCGTCATGAAATGCCTTATGAAACGGATGGTGTAGTTGTAAAAATTAATAATCTACATCAGCAGGACGAGTTGGGCTATACGGCAAAATCACCCCGTTGGGCCATTGCTTATAAGTTTAAAGCGGAACAGGTGTCTACGAAATTAAATTCGATTTCCTACCAAGTGGGAAGAACCGGAGCCATTACTCCAGTGGCTAATTTAGAACCGGTGCAATTAGCAGGAACTGTTGTAAAACGAGCCTCTTTGCACAATGCCGACCAAATTGAAAAGCTGGACATTAGAATTGGTGACGAAGTTTTTGTGGAAAAAGGTGGTGAAATCATTCCTAAGATTATTGGAGTAGATTTTGAAAAACGTACGCAAAATTCGGAAGTAACAAAATATATTACACATTGTCCTGAATGTCAGTCGGAATTGGTTCGTAAGGAAGGAGAGGCACAACATTATTGTCCAAATTATTATGGATGTCCACCTCAGATTATAGGGAGAGTTCAGCATTATATCACACGGAAAGCAATGGATATTGAAGGACTTGGCGGCGAAACCGTTGCTTTGTTGTTTCATAATGGTTTGCTTACTAATTATGCTGATTTGTATGAATTGAAAAAAGAGCAAATTGTTCCTTTGGAGCGTATGGCTGAGAAATCTGCTGAAAATCTGATAAACGGTATTGAAAAATCGAAACAGATTGCGTTCGAAAGAGTTTTATATGCTTTGGGAATTCGATATGTGGGCGAAACTGTAGCTAAAAAGCTTGCCAAACACTATAAATCGATTGATAATATAGCCGCCGCCTCTTTATCGGAATTAATTTTAGTCGATGAAATAGGTGAAAAAATCGCCCAAAGTGTCATTGAATTTTTTGATAATCAGGAAAATAAAGCTATTATTGAACGATTAAAACGATATGGAGTTCAACTTGAAAGTGCTGCTTCAAATGATACAGCCGTTTCGGATAAACTTGCCGGTAAAACTTTTGTAGTTTCGGGTGTTTTTTCCAAGTTTTCAAGAGATGATTTGAAAAAAGCCATAGAAGACAACGGCGGTAAGATTGGAAGTTCTATTTCTGCTAAAACCCATTATGTGGTGGCAGGCGATAGTATGGGGCCGGCAAAATTAGAAAAAGCAAATCAGTTGAATGTTCCGATTATAAGTGAAGATGATTTTATAAGAATGGTGAATGAGTAAATTATATCCTGCATTGGTGTTGTATTCCTTTGCATCTTTTTTATTTATAATTTCTGTGGTTTTTGATTTGGAAACGCTCTCCATGTTATTTAAACCGATGATTGCACCTGCAATTTATTTTTATTACTGGCAGAAATCCAATGGTAAAGTAAGTGTTATTTTTTCACTGATATTGTTTCTTTTTTATTGTGGTGATATGATGATTCTGATTCAGTATGAGAACCTTTTTGTGCCTTTAATGTTAATGAATTTGGTTGCTTACTTGTTGTTATTTAAGTTTTTAGTGGAAGATTTAATGCTTTTAAGAGAAAATAGAATTCATTCCTCAAACATTTTTTCCATAATCATCTTTACATTGTTTTTGCTGAGCTTACTTTACATGGGGTTGAAACTGATATTTGATGCTTCTTCCGAAAATTACGGGCTTATAACTTTTTATGGAATTACCTTGTTTTTGTTAGGGTTGCAGACTACCTTTCTTTATATAATGAATAATAGTAGTTCTAATGTTTTCTTAGCAATTACTACTTTGTGCTTTATTATGTCTGATTTATTTTATGTACTTTACAATTATTATTTAAATCTGGATATTTTTATCTTTATCAATGTGTCCTGTCAGGTAATATCATTTTACTTTTTAGTGAATTACATTTTAAACAGAGGTACTATTTCGAAGCTAAATATTAATAAATAAATGTCCGGAAAACCAGCTCTAATACTTTATTTTACTGTGATCGTGTTATTTATGATCTCAATCGTCTTTAAAATAGATGAGCTTTCCCTTTTAACAAAGCCAGTAATTATTCCGTCGATTTTTTTCTATTACACTCAAAAAAATGAAGGGAAAATGAATTGGTATTATCTTTTGATAGTACTCATTTTTTTTATCGGTGACATGATTGTATTAGTGGATTTGGAAAACTCTTTCAGGGTGATTGTGCCCATGTTTATAGTATCGTATGGTCTTTTCCTGAAAGCTCTTATAGAAGATTCCATGAAAATCAGGTTAAGTGAAATTAAGAGTCCGCATCTTTTTGCACTGTTATTATGCCTTTTTTTATTACTTTATCTGTTTATCAGTTCTCTGGATTTATTAATGGAGATTCAGGAAGGAACTGTATGGTTGTTAATTATTTACGGAACAGTCTTGTTGCTTGTTGGTCTGGTTTCGTCCTTAAACTATATTATTAATCCGACCCGTTTGAGTTTTTTAATGATTTTGACTAGTCTGTGTTTTGTAATTTCCGATGTTTTTTTCGTGTTGAAAAAGTACTTTTTGGAAGCTGAAATGCTGGACTATATCAGTAATCTGGCACAGGCGTTGTCCTATTTCTTTTTAACCCGTTATTTTTTGTTGAAATCTGTATCGAAAAACATATTAAATGATGATGCTGCGTCCTGAATTGTTTACGTTGTTTTTGTTTTTGTCAAAATAGAAATCAATTCTGCCTAAGTTGATTCCATAACAACCTACCTGATTGATTACCACTTCTTTTCCGTCTACATTTTTTTCAACAGCCGGTTTGTCAAGAAAAGTGTGAGTATGACCGCCGATGATTAAATCAATATCTTTCGTTTTTTGTGCTAAAGTGATATCACAGATTTTTTCAGAATCGTTTTGGTATTTAAAGCCTAAATGAGAAAGGCAGATTACCAGATCGCATTTTTTCTCCTGTTTTAAGATTCTCGACATATCTGAAGCTACTTCAACAGGATTGTTGTAAACGGTTTCCTTATATAATTTTTTATCCACAAGTCCTTGTAATTCAATGCCAAGTCCGAAAATTCCAATTTTGATTCCGTCTTTGTTGATTATTTTGTATGGTTTTACCAAACCGTCCAGAATGGTGTTTTTGAAGCCATAATTAGCAGAAACAAAATCGAATTTGGCATGCGGTAATTGTGCATAAAAACCATCAACGCCATTGTCGAAATCATGATTGCCCATGGTAGCCACATCGTATTGCATCATGCTCATCAGTTTGAATTCGAGTTCTCCTCCATAATAGTTAAAATAAGGTGTTCCCTGAAAAATGTCACCGGCATCGAGCAGTATAACGTTTTTTTCTTCATTACGAATCTTCTGAATTAATGCAGCCCTTCTTGAAACCCCTCCGGCATTTGGGTTTTTAGGATGATTTTCCGGGAAAGGATCAATATGGCTGTGTACATCGTTGGTGTGAAGTATTGTTATTTTTTTGACGGTTTCATTATCGGCTGTAAAACTGCTTAACGATAATCCTCCTAAAGCTAAAAAGGTTGAGCTTGCAGCTGTATTCTTTAAAAAATCTCTTCTTTTCATCGTTTTAGTTTTATTCGGCAATAATTCGTTGTTCGGTAATTACGGGGATAGTATCAATTTTTTTGAAATAATCGATAATCACATTTCTCAGTTTGTAATCCATGTCATGAGTTTTTGCAGCTTTTTTGAAAAAATCCATTTTATCTCCGCCGTTTGACAGGTAATCGGAAGTCGCTACATAATAAATTGTGTTGTTATCCAAAGGTTTGCCATTAATCAATATTGATTTTACAGTCATGGCGTCTTTGTTGAAAATCAATTTCATGCCCCAAAGCGGATGGGGTTTATGTTCTTTTAAAATGTATTCTGCCATCTCTCTAATTTGTGTCCCTTTAAGTTCTACTATAATTAAGCTGTTTTCAAAAGGCATAATTTCGAAAGCTGTTCTGGTGGTAACATTTCCTTTGGGAAGAACGGCTCTTATGCCACCGTGGTTAAGGAGGCAGATATCGATGTTTTTTCCGGTTCTTTTGTTGAAAACCGGGTTGCCTATTTCGACAGTTAAATCAGCCATTAGGTTACCGATTGTCGTTTGCCATTCTCCTTTACTTTTATCCAGTGTTTCAGGAGAATAAGCTAAAATATTGTCGAGATCACTGTTGATATGATCTCGGTATGGCGTTACAAAACTGTTTATTGAATTTACTTCGCCATATTCTTTAGAAACGGGAATCTGTTTTCCTTCAATTTTATAGTTGTGGTAAGGTTTTGATGCACAGGAATACAACAAAAAAAGTAAAACCGGAGCAATAATTTGTATAGAAAAACGGTTATTGTTTCTTAAATTTACCATTTTGATAACAGCTATTTATTAAATTTGTACCAAGAGTAAAAGTACTATGTTTTTAAAACTTATTAAGGATTTTTCAATAAAAAAGATCGTTAAAAGATCCTTGACCACCTATAAGCTGGAAATGTCTGAGGAGAAGATTCAGTCCATCGGTCTTCTTGTAGATGAAACCTACTTTTCAAAAGAAAAGGAGTTGATTTCTCAGATTGTAAACAGCGGAATCCCGGAAAGTAAAATCGAAATACTCATTTATAAAGATAAAATTAAAAAGAAGGAAACCTTTGAAAATGCTTCTTTCAGCAGAATGGACGTGACAATTAGCGGAGATTTCAGCAAAAGTGAAGTAGGCGATTTTATTTCGAAACCTTTCGATATGCTGATCAGTTATTACGACATCGAAAAACCGGTTTTAACACTCGTTACGCTAAAATCAAGGGCTAAATTTAAAGTGGGATTTTCCACAATCGATAAAAGATTAAATAATTTTATGATTGGTACGATAGCTGAAAATCATAAAGAATTTGTAGCGGAATTATTCAAATATTTAAAAATTTTAAACAAAATATAATTATGCAATCATTCATTGGAACAGGGGTAGCGTTGGTAACACCATTTAAAAAAGATTTTTCAGTAGATGTTGAGGCGCTGAAAAAGATTGTAAATTACGTTATCGATGGAGGTGTGGAATATTTAGTGGTTTTAGGCACTACGGCAGAATCCGCTACACTTACTGCAGATGAAAAAGAATTGGTTATCACAACCATAAAAGAAGCAAACAATGGACGATTGCCATTGGTTTTGGGTGTAGGCGGAAATAATACCATGAAAGTGGTTGAGGAATTGAAAACCAGAGATTTTTCAGGTTTCTCGGCAATTTTATCGGTTTCGCCGTACTATAATAAACCGACTCAGGAAGGAATTTACCAGCATTTTAAAATGGTTGCTGAAAATTCGCCGCTTCCGGTAATTTTATATAACGTACCGGGAAGAACGGCAAGTAATATGCTGCCCTCAACGGTTCTGCGTTTAGCGAATGATTTTAAAAACGTAATCGGAATTAAAGAAGCTGCCGGAGACATTGTTCAGGCTATGAAAATTATTGAAAACAAACCGAATGATTTCCTGGTGATTTCCGGAGATGACATGGTTACGTTACCAATGGTTTTAGCTGGTGGGGCAGGAGTGATCTCGGTAATTGGAGAAGGATTTCCTAAAGAATTCTCTGAAATGGTGCGTTTAGGACTTCAACGTAAAGTAGATGAGGCTTATAAATTGCATTATTTGTTGGCAGACAGTATCGATATGATTTTTGAGCAAGGGAATCCGGGAGGAATCAAGGAAGTATTTAAATCATTAGGATTGTCTGAAAATACGGTTCGATTACCTTTGGTAAACGTTAACGAAGATTTAGCAAAACGATTGGATGCTTTTGTAAAGAAAGTCGTAAATTAGCAAATCACTAAAAAAAGAAAGTTATGTTGTCGAAAAGTATAGAATCAGCGCTTAACAATCAAATAAAAGTTGAAGCGGATTCTTCTCAAATTTATTTAGCTATGGCTTCATGGGCTGAAGTTCAGGGCTTTGAAGGAATTGCGGCATTTATGTATAAACAATCGGAAGAAGAACGTATGCACATGCTTAAGCTGGTAAAATACGTGAATCAACGTGGAGGAGATGCTAAAATTCCTAATGTTATTGAACCCGTTTTGGACTGTTCTTCTTTTAAGGCATTATTTACACAGTTGTATGAACACGAAGTTATGGTTTCGGCCAGTATTAATGAGTTGGTTCATGTTTCTTTAAGTGAAAAAGACTATGCTACCCATAATTTTTTACAATGGTATGTTTCGGAACAGATTGAAGAAGAATCTACCGCCAAAACAATTTTGGATAAAATTCAATTGATTGGCGATGACAAAGGCGGTTTGTATTTGTTTGATAATGATATGAAAAGCTTTTCGGGTAATCAACCTTCTAAGTAATTACAGGATATAGATAAGAGAAGATGCCTTGACAAGAGACATCTTCTCTTCTGTTAAAAAAAGATTTTGAATTCTCTAATTAATAATTAATTTTGCAGTTGCTTTTGTGAGATGTTATAAAACTGCAAAAGCATAAATAATCTAAACTATAAAATGAGTAAGTTTTTATATATTTTTCTTTTTTCTGTACTTTTAGTTTCCTGTAGTCCTTATCAAAAGGCATTGAAATCAGAGGATTTGGCTTTTAAGTATGAAATTGCTGCAAAAAAATATGACGAAGGAAAATATACAAAAGCCATTCGGTTATTTGAACAGATAGCGGCTCCTAACAGAGGTAAACCGCAAGCGGAGAAGTTGTTTTATATGTTTTCACAATCATATTATAAGACAGAACAGTATAATTTGGCAGCCTATCAGTTTGAATCGTTTGCTGCAACCTATCCTAAAAGCGAAAACAGAGAAGAGGCAGCTTTTTTAAGTGCTAAAAGTTATTCTATGCTGTCGCCTAATTATTCGTTGGATCAAATCGATACAGATAAAGCGATTGAAAAGCTTCAGGACTACATTAATACGTACCCCAATTCGTCAAATTTTGATGAGGCAAACAAACTAATTGCAGAACTGAGAGACAAGCTGGAATTAAAAGCATTTGAAATTGCTAAAGCATACGGTATTATTGAAAATCCGATAAACGATTACAAAGCAGGAATTACGGCATTGGATAATTTTATTTCGGATTACCCGGGTTCAAAATATAAAGAAGACGCTTTGTATTATAAATTGGACTTCTCCTATAATTACGCAATCAAGAGTATTCCGTCAAAAATGGAAGAGCGTCTGGCAATTGCAAAAACTACGTATTCGAGTTTAATTCGATTTAAAGAGGATACCAAGTATAAAAAAGAGGCAGACAAAATGTTGGCCAGTATTGATAAAGAATTACAAAAATTTTCTAAATAAGAAGGAATGGATTTAAAGAAAACAACAGCTCCGGTAAACACTACTACTTACAACAGAAGTAAAATTGAAGAGCCAACAGGTAATATCTACGAAGCGATTACCATTATGGCTAGAAGAGCTAATCAGATTAACTCTGAAATTAAAAAAGAGTTAATTGATAAATTAGATGAATTTGCAACTTACAATGACAGCTTAGAGGAAATTTTTGAAAACAAAGAGCAGATTGAAGTTTCTAAATTCTACGAAAAATTGCCAAAACCACATGCTTTAGCTGTACAGGAGTGGATGGAAGGTAAAATCTATTACAGAGATTCAAATAAATAAAACATCATGTCTGTTTTAAGCGGTAAAAAAATACTACTCGGCGTATCCGGAGGAATAGCCGCTTATAAATCAGCCATTTTAGTTAGACTACTTATAAAGGCAGGTGCTCAGGTTAAAGTAATCATGACACCTGCCTCTAAAGATTTTGTTACCCCGCTAACATTGTCCACTTTGTCTAAAAATCCGGTGTATTCGTCTTTTTTTAATGAAGAAGACCAAAATGCCGAATGGAACAATCATGTGGATTTTGCGCTTTGGGCCGATCTGATGCTCATTGCGCCTGCAACAGCCAATACCCTTTCCAAAATGGTAAACGGCAATTGTGATAATCTTTTAATTGCCACTTATCTTTCCGCCAAATGTCCGGTTTATTTTGCACCCGCAATGGATTTGGATATGTATAAACATCCTTCAACATTAGCTGGTTTCAGAACGTTAAGAGATTTTGGAAATATAATAATTCCGGCTGAAAGTGGCGAATTGGCCAGCGGTTTATCCGGTGAAGGAAGAATGGCGGAACCTGAAAATATAGTAGCATTTCTTGAAAAAGATTTAGAAAGTAAACTTCCACTTAAAGGAAAAAAAATACTGGTTACGGCCGGTCCAACCTATGAAGCAATAGATCCTGTGCGTTTTATCGGAAATCATTCCACAGGGAAAATGGGGTTTGATATCGCTAAAGCTGCCGCTGATTTAGGAGCTGAAGTTGTACTGGTTTCCGGTCCGACATATTTGCAGTTAAAACATAGTTTGGTGAAAATTGAACGCGTTACGTCTGCCCAACAGATGTATGATGTTTGTCATCAGTATTTTAATAATGTTGATGTAGCCATAGCAGCAGCAGCAGTAGCAGATTACCGTCCAAAAAATGTAGCGTCGCAGAAAATAAAAAAGAATGAGGCAGCGTTTACCATTGAGTTGGAAAAAACAAAAGATATTTTAGCTTCTTTGGGAGAAATCAAACAAAATCAGTTTTTAATAGGTTTTGCTTTGGAAACTGAAAATGAAATTGAACACGCGAAGCAGAAAATTCAGAAAAAAAACTTAGATTTGATAGTCCTGAATTCTTTGAATGACGAAGGAGCCGGTTTTGGTAAACCAACGAACAAAGTGACTTTCATTGACAAGAATTTTGTTGTTGAACCAATGAACTTGAAAACCAAAGAAGAAGTAGCCCAGGATATTGTTAATAAAATAGTCGAACATTATGCGTAAATTAATTTTAATAGGACTTTTGTTATTCTCTTTTGCAGGCTTCAGCCAGGAATTGAACTGTTCCGTTAAGGTGAGTTACGATCAGATTACCGGTGCTAACCCTCAGGTTTTTAAAACACTGGAGCGTTCGTTAAACGAGTTTGTAAACAATACGAAATGGACAACCAAAGCAGTTACTGCGAATGAAAAGATCGATTGTAGTATGTTTATTACGATAAACGGATATGATTCGAATAATTTTTCCGCCACGCTTCAGGTACAGTCTTCGCGCCCGGTTTTTAATTCAACGTATTCGTCTCCTCTTTTTAACTTTAACGATAAAGACTTTGAATTCCGTTATGTAGAATTTGAAAATTTATTATTCAATCCTAACAGTTATGATTCCAATTTGGTTTCGACTATTGCATTTTATGCCAATCTGATTATAGGTTTGGATGCCGATACGTTTTCGAATCTGGGTGGGACAAAACATTATGAAGCAGCCGCTAATATTGCTAGTATGGCGCAGAGTAGTGGTGTAAAAGGCTGGACCCAAACAGAAAACCGTCAAAATCGGCACTATTTGATAAACGATTTATTATCAAATACTTATACTCCATACAGAGAAGGGTTGTACCAATACCATTTTTTAGCATTGGATAAAATGGCTGATAATACCAAAACGGGTAAACAAAATTTAATTGATGCTATTAAAACAGTTAGCAAAATTCACAGTGTAAGACCGAATTCCTTTATATCTCGTGTTTTTTTTGATGCTAAAACCGATGAAATTGTAAGTGTTTTCAGTGGAGGTCCGAACGTAAATATTGCAGAAATGGTGGAAACATTAAACAGAGTGTCACCTTTGAACGCTTCTAAATGGAATAACATTAAATTTTAAATTTGTGTTATAAACTTATCCGAAACACAAATTATGCTTACCTCGCTATCCATTAAAAATTTTGCCTTAATAGAACATCTGGAAATGAATTTTTCGGATAGGCTTTCTATTATTACCGGAGAAACAGGTGCCGGAAAATCTATTTTATTAGGAGCTTTGGGATTGGTTTTAGGAAAACGAGCCGATTTAAGTTCTTTAAAAGATAAAGAGCAGAAGTGTGTTGTGGAGGCTCACTTTCAGATTGATACTTACAGTCTTCAGGATTTTTTTTCTGACAATGATTTAGATTATGAGGCGGTTACCATCATCAGAAGAGAAATTTTGCCTTCTGGGAAATCGAGGGCATTTATCAACGACAGTCCGGTCAATCTGAACGAACTTCAGGAGTTGGGCGATTTTCTGATTGATATCCATTCCCAGCATCAAACCCGTGAATTGACCGATGAGGAATATCAAATTCAGATTTTAGATGCCATTGCTGATAATCAAGAAATCGTATCAGAATACCAACAGCATTTATCCCGATATAAATCTTTAAAAGCAGAGTTGAAGAAACTGCTTTCCGAAAAGGATTCCCTTTCTAAAGAGCAGGATTATAATAGCTTTTTGCTAGAAGAGCTTCTTACGGCAAAACTAAAACCCGGTGAGCAGGAAGAGCTGGAAAATGTTCAGGAAAAGCTAAGTAATGTTGAATTTATTCAAGAATCTTTAGATAAATCACTAGCCTTTATTAATGATGAGCAAATAGGAATCCTTCATACTCTGAAAGAAGTGAAATTTGCTTTGCAGAAAGTATCCGGTTTATCTGCAGAATACCAGCTGCTTTACGAGCGGGTTTCAAGCATGGTAATTGAAATGGATGATATAACCGGGGAATTGGCCAATCAATCCGAAAAACTGGTAAATGATCCGCAAATGCTTGAATTGGTTAATCAAAAATTGCAAACAATTTATACGCTCCAGAAAAAACACCAGGTAAATTCCATTGACGAATTAGTAGTGATACAAAACGAATTGGACAGTAAAGTGGTTTTGGCCGGAGATTTGGATAATGTTATCCTAAAAATTGAATCTGAAATTACCGATAAAGCAATTGTTTTGGATAATTTGAGTTCGCAAATTTCTGAACGAAGACTCAAGGCAGCTCCGGTGTTGACAGATAAAATCACAAAAATATTAAGTCAATTAGGAATGCCGGATGCTCGTTTTGAATTTGAGATCAAGCCTTCAGAAAGTTTTCTCCATTCCGGTAAAGATGAAGCGCAATTGCTCTTCTCAGCTAATAGAGGAACCAGTTTTGGATTGCTTAAAAAAGTAGCTTCAGGCGGAGAAATGTCACGTATAATGTTGGCCGTGAAATCTATTTTGGCACATTATTTAAAGCTTCCAACAATAATTTTTGATGAGATCGATACAGGAGTTTCCGGTGAAGTAGCTCATAAGATGGGAGATATTATGAAAGAAATGAGTGGAGAAATGCAGGTGTTTGCCATTACGCATTTACCTCAGATAGCAGCAAAAGGAGCGCAACATTATAAAGTATTTAAATCCGTGCAGGGTGAAACAACAGTATCTGAGCTTAAACTTTTGTCCAAAGAAGAAAGAGTAGTGGAAATAGCCGAAATGCTTTCCGGGAAAGATATCACCGATTCGGCTGTTAATCACGCAAAAGCCTTGCTGAACTAAAAAAACAGACTATATTTGTCGGTAAATAAATGGATTTGACAAGTCATTTATGTAACAAACAAACTAACCACAACATTATGATTATAGAGCCTAGAATGAGAGGATTCATCTGTTTGACATCTCACCCAAAAGGATGTGAACAGAGTGTAAAAAATCAAATTGAATACGTAAAATCAAAAGGGACCATAAATGGTGCTAAAAAAGTATTGGTAATTGGAGCTTCAACCGGTTTTGGATTGGCTTCCAGAATTGCAAGTGCTTTTGGATCAGATGCCGCTACTATTGGGGTGTTTTTTGAAAAACCGGCAGCTGAAGGTAAAACAGCTTCTCCGGGTTGGTACAATTCAGCAGCTTTTGAAAATGAGGCTCAAAAAGCAGGATTATATGCAAAAAGTATCAACGGAGATGCTTTTTCAAATGAAGTGAAGCAACAAACCATCGATTTAATCAAAGCGGATTTAGGTCAGGTGGATTTGTTGGTTTACAGCTTAGCGTCACCAGTTCGTATGCATCCGACAACTGGAGTTTTGCATCGATCAGTGTTGAAGCCAATCGGTACAACCTATACAAACAAAACAGTAGATTTTCATACCGGAAAGGTGTCTGAAATTTCAATTGAGCCTTGTAGTGGTGATGATATTGAAAATACAGTTGCTGTAATGGGAGGTGAAGACTGGGCCATGTGGATGGACGCTTTAAATGCTGCAGGTGTATTAGCCGAAGGTGCTACTACTGTTGCTTATTCTTATATCGGCCCGATATTAACAGAGCCAGTTTACAGAAAAGGAACCATTGGTCGTGCTAAAGATCATTTGGAAGCTACTGCCTTTGAAATTACAGATAAACTTAAAGATAGTAACATTAAAGCCTATGTTTCTGTTAACAAGGCCTTGGTCACTCAGGCAAGTTCGGCAATTCCGGTAATTCCTTTGTATATTTCATTGTTGTATAAAATTATGAAAGAAGAAGGAGTACATGAAGGCTGTATCGAGCAAATGCAACGTTTGTTCCAGCAAAGACTATACAATGGCGGGGAAATTCCAACAGACGAAAAAGGAAGAATACGAATTGACGATTGGGAAATGCGTGACGATATCCAAGCTAAGGTTTCTAAATTATGGGAACAGGCTACCACTGACAACTTAGCTGAAATTGGTGACTTAGCAGGTTATAAATCTGACTTCTATCATTTGTTTGGATTTGGATTTGACGGAGTAGATTATAACGCAGATACCAATGAATTGGTTGAAGTGCCGAGTATTGTATAATTGATTATCAGTTTATCAGAATGTACAATTTATTAAAAGGAAAAAGAGGAATTATTTTTGGAGCCTTAGATGAAAATTCAATTGCTTGGAAAACAGCAGAAAGAGTTCATGAAGAAGGTGGAACATTTGTTTTAACAAACGCTCCGGTTGCTATGAGAATGGGGACTATTGATCAGTTGGCAGAAAAAACCGGCTCTCAGATAATCCCTGCGGATGCAACTTCAGTTGAAGACTTGGAGAACCTTGTGGAAAAAGCGATGGAAATTCTTGGCGGTAAAATCGATTTTGTACTGCACTCCATCGGAATGTCTGTAAACGTTAGAAAAGGAAACCATTATACGAACCAAAATTATGAGTTTACTCAGAAAGGTTGGGATGTTTCGGCAGTATCCTTTCATAAAGTGATGCAGGTATTATATAAAAAAGATGCCATGAACGAGTGGGGAAGTATTGTTGCCTTAAGTTATATGGCGGCACAACGAGTTTTCCCGGATTATAACGACATGGCAGACAACAAGGCATATCTTGAGTCTATTGCGCGTTCTTTCGGATATTTCTTCGGAAGGGATAAAAAAGTAAGGGTAAATACAATTTCTCAGTCTCCTACAGCTACAACAGCCGGTCAGGGTGTTAAAGGCTTTGACGGATTTATTTCTTTTGCTGATAAAATGTCGCCACTTGGAAATGCAACAGCACTGGATTGTGCTAATTATACAGTTACGATGTTTTCTGATCTGACTCGTAAAGTGACACTTCAAAATCTGCTTCATGACGGAGGGTTCTCAAATATGGGAGTCAGCGATTTAGTAATGGAATCCTTTTGTAAGTAAATAAAATATTACATTTCAAGTTACAGAACTCACGCTCGTCGTGAGTTTTGTGTTTTATATCGATTCTATAGTGAATTGAGAGAATTATTACTAAATTTATATAGAATTTTAAAAAATATAACATGAGAAAAATTACTTTTTTAATTACCTTCTTAGCATTATTGTGTTATAAAGGTTTTAGTCAAGGGCCCGTTAATGCATATGGGTTTTCCGAATCAACGGAGGCTTATGCGCAAATTTCCGGAACTACATCTACTGCAGTTGGGGATGATGGTGAAGAAAATAACATCAGTATAGGGTTTAATTTCAATTTTGGAGGTACTGATTATTCAACTTTTAGCATTAGTACAAATGGAATGATTAAGCTGGGGGCTGCTATAGTCGATGGTACTGACAATCACTGGACAAACAGTTTAACAAACGGAACACAAGTAAATAAACCACTTATTGCTGCATTTTGGGATGACAATAATTTAAGTACAGGTACTATTACCTATTCGTTGTCGGGTACAGCACCAAATCAAGTTTTATCAGTTAACTGGCATGACACTAAAATTGGTGGTGTAGGTTCAACTGGTGGAACTTCTGTTTCATCAATAATTAGATTGTATGAAACTACCAATGTGATTGAAATAGTATACGGATCTCCATTTACAACAACAAATAGTGTTTCAGGATCTGTTGGGTTAATGGATACGACATCATTTTTAAGCGTTACACCGGCAGCGACTTCAACTGCATCAAGTGGAACTGCAAATAATACAATTAATGCAACTGTAATGGGGAACTTGGCAGGTAAAAAATTAACGTTTACACCTCCATCTGCTTGTACGGGAGCACCAGTTGCAGGTAGTGTTACACCTGCTTCTCAAAATCTTTGTACTGGAACTACACCAGCCGTTTTGGTTGGATCGGGTTATTCTTCAGGTGTTACTGGGTTAACATTTCAATGGGAAGAATCAAATGATGATGGAGCAGCAGATGCTTGGGCTCCAGCAGTAGGAGGTACAGGTGCTACAACTGCATCATATATACCTCCTGCTTTTTCAGGAACAACAATTTATTACAGATTGAATATAACTTGTTCTAATTCCTCACAATCAGCTCAAACGGCTTCAGTAATCGTTACTAATCCTGTTAGTCCTGCAACCCAAGTTACAGCGGTAACAATTCCAGCTGCTACTATTGTGTATACACAGGCAGTTGTAAACTGGACAAATGGTAACGGAAACAGAAGAGTTGTTTTTATTAGTGATTCTGCAACTTTTACAGATCCTGTTAGCGGAAATGCAGCAGCATTAACACCAAATGCTGTTTATGCAGGATCAGGTCAACAATTAATTTTTGACGGAACTGCTGCTACAGTAACAGTTACAGGCTTATCGGGAGGAACACAGTATTATATTAAAGCTTATGAATATGTAAGATGTGGTTCTGGTCCTTACGATTATTTTTATAATACAACTACAGGAACGAATATTGGTAATTTCACTACTTGTGCAAACTATACGGTACCTGCTTCAGAAAACTTCGGTACATATGTACCAGGATGTTGGCAAGAAGCTGATAACGGCGACTTGACTGCTGGACCGGCAACTTTTGGTTCTAGTAGCTGGATTGCAGACGGTTTCGGAAACGTAGGTTCAACGGGAGCTGCCAGATATAATATCTTTACAACAGGTGCTAATGATTGGTTGCTTACACCGGTATTTAGTATTCCTGCTACTGGATATGAGGTAAAATTTGATGCTGCTGCAACACAATTTGCTGCTACTACTGCACCAACAACGGCTTGGGAGGCTGATGATTTTGTACAAGTTTTAGTTTCAACCGGAACGAACAACTGGACTGTTTTGTATACATATAATAATACTAATGTACCATTAAATACAGGTTCTATTAACGTTCTTGATTTAGATGCTTATGCCGGACAGAATGTAAGATTCGGATTCCGTGTTGTTGAAGGTGCAACAAATGGTAGTGCTGATATCGATTTCTCAATTGATAATTTTGAAATTAGATTGTCTCCGGTTTGTTCTAATCCTATTGGGTTGGCCGTTACAAACTTGACAAGTGCGTCTGCAGATGTTAACTGGACAGCAACTACTGGAAGCTATCAATATGTTTTAGATAATGTAGCTACAGATCCTGCTGGTTCAGGAACGTCATTTTCAGCTGAAACGTATAATGCAACGTCATTGTCACCTACTACTACATATTATTTCCACGTAAGAACCGTATGTCCTGGGCCAATTTACAGTGCTTGGTCAACAATATCATTTACTACTCTGGCAACTCCTCCAGCAAATGATGATTGTGCAAATGCAGTTGCTATTACTCCGGGATCTGTATTCTCTGATTTTGTTGCAAATGGTACAACTGTAGGGGCTACAACTTCTTCTGAAACAACTCCGGTAACTTGTGCAGGTTTTTCAGGTGGTGATGTTTGGTATTCAGTAGTGGTTCCTGCAAGTGGAAGTATTACAATTGAAACAGGTGATTCTACAGGTGGTGCAACAGGTTTAGATACAGTAATCACAATTTATTCGGGTGCATGTGGATCATTAACTCAAGTTGATTGTGATGATGATGGAGCTCCTACCGGAACATATTCTTTAAAATCTCTTACAGGTTTAACACCTGGGCAGACTTTATATATCAGAGTATATGAATATTTGAATGATACAGCAGGGGCATTTGGTATCTCAGCTTATGACGCTTCATTAAGTACAGGTACTTTTGATGATGCTAATTTTAAAGTATATCCTAACCCTGTAAAAGACGTATTAAATTTGACACATTCATCTGAAATTAATTCAGTAGAGGTATTTAATATGTTAGGTCAAAAAGTGATTTCTAAAGATTTGAACGCTACTCATGCACAATTGGATTTTTCAGCTTTGAATTCTGGAAATTATATTGTGAAAGTGAATGCCAGTGGGGCAACTCAATCAATAAAAGTTATAAAAATCTAATTGATAAATAACAATATCAGTAGGAAAGACGGCGAAAGCCGTCTTTTTTTATTATTTATGTAAAATATTTCTTAAAAACAAATATTTTGTTAAATTAGCCATGCTAAAAAACAAACATATGAAAAGAATAATTACATTAATTTTACTTGTCTTTGCAGGACAACTTTTTGCCCAGTCTACTTGTAGACAAACATTTACCGCTACAGGTAATGATGACGGTCCAACCGTTTTAACTATTAACGCAGCTGATATTAATTGTCATGGAGCTAATCCGGTTACAAACATGAAACTTATCAATGCAGCCGGAAGTTTGACTTCAGGATATTGTTCATCTGATGGTTCAAGTTGGTTTGGTTTTGATTTGTCTGTAGACGGAGGAGCAGTTGTAACTGGTTGTGCTGCTGCTTTTAATGAATTAAGTATTACGGGTTTTAATACTTTAACAATTACGTCACATGATGATGATGAGTATGCGGATTCTGTGACAATCACAATTGATGTCGAAGTGGCTTTTACCCCTACCGGACCACCTAGTTGTGTTGCTTTGTCAGCACCGTCTAATGGTCAAATCAATGTAGCATCGGGTCAAATCTCTTGGCCTGCCGCATCAGGAGGTCCATCAGGCTATAAGCTAAAAGTTGGTACAACACCAGGAGGTACGAATGTACTTAATATGGTTGATGTTGGAAATGTCTTAACTTATGATTTAGGAGCCTTAACTCCGGGAGGGACATATTATGTTACTGTAGTTCCTTTCAACGCCAATGGTGATGCTGTGGGATGTACTGAGAGTAGTTTTACTACATGCCTAATATGTTATTGTGAACCATTATATGAAACCGGAAAAACAGACGGTGATTTAATTTCGAGCATTATTATAGCAGGAACAACATTGTCTAATGATTCCGGAACAGATGAAGTTAACCCAGCTTATACCTTTTTTTCCGGAGCACCTAATTATACTGCAACATTACAAGCTGGTTCAACTTATGATATTCAGGTAACAGTTGGTAGTTATGGTGGTCAGAATGTAGCAGCATGGATTGATTATGACGATGATGGCAGTTTTGAGACAACGGAAAGAGTAGGATATACAACTTCATCGATAACTGGTGGCGGATCTGCTACTTTTCAGATTGTATTGGCTTGTAACCCTTCTTTAGGTACACACCGAATGAGAATCAGAGATGTATGGAATACTCCAGGGGCAAACATCGATCCTTGTGACGAATATGGTTTTGGGGAAACAGAAGATTACAATATAACTATTTCTGCTCCTGCTGCATGTCCGCAGCCTTCCATGTTGGCAGCGTCATCGGTTACCAATGCTACTGCTTCACTTTCATGGAATGCAGGTTGTTCTGAGACAGTTTGGAATTTACATTTAGCTCCTTCCGGTGGAGGAGCGCCAGCTGGAGCGCCATCAAATCCGGGTGTTACATTTCCTTTCAACGCAACAGGATTGACAGCTTTATCAAGTTATGATTTTTATGTACAAGCAGATTGTGCCGGTAACGGAACTAGCGCATGGACAGGACCGTTTACGTTTACAACAGCTGCAATACCTCCGGCTAATGATAATTGTAGTAATGTTGTTTCGTTAACTCCAGGAAGTGTTTTTGCAGATAATGAAGTCGTAGCTAACAATGTAGGAGCTACAGACTCGACACCACCTGCGCCGGGTTGTGCCAGTTTTAATGGGGGTGATGTTTGGTTTTCAATAGCGGTTCCTAACAGCGGAAGCATTACAATTGAAACAAATAATGATTCCGGAAGTGCAATTACAGATACAGGATTAGCTGTTTATGAAGGATCTTGCGCCGGTTTAACTTTGTTGGATTGTGATGACGACAGTAGTGCGGACGGGAACTTTTCATTAGTTTCATTAACCGGAAGAACACCTGGAGAAATATTATATGTAAATGTTTGGGAATTTGGTGGAGGAGCCGGAGGTACATTCAAAATTTCAGCTTACGATGCTTCTTTAAGTACTGGTTCTTTCGATTTGTCTTCATTTAAAGTATATCCAAATCCGGTTAAAGATGTGTTGAATATTTCGTATTCTTCAACTATAACTTCAGTAGAGATTTTTAATATGATTGGACAAAAAGTAAATCATAAATCACTAAACGTTACTCAAAGTCAAATTGATATGTCTAACCTTGCTAATGGCGCATATATTGTTAAAATAAATGTCGATGGTTTAACCAAATCAATAAAAGTGATAAAGCAATAATTTGTTATTTAAATGATTAATTAAAAAAAGCTGCCTTTATGGTGGCTTTTTTTTTACATTTGCAAAAAAACTGAAATATGATTAAAAATTACTTTTTGTTGCTAAGTTTACTTTTGGTAAGCGGGATTTCTAATGGTCAGTGGTTGGCAGCTGATATTTTCCAAACATCGCAAGGTTGTTATGGGGAATGTAATAGTTTTGAGGTAAATTATCCGACTATTAAAGAAACAACATCTTATACTGTCAGTAGCATCACTTACAATCCTCCTTTTGGGGCAACTAGCGGGACAGCCACTCAGCTTAATTTGGACGATAGATGGTCTGATGTTATTGATTTAAAAGGTATTTCAGCTCAAGATTTCAATTTTTGTTTTTATGGTCAGAACTATAGTAAAGTTTTGGTCTCAACTAACGGAGTTATAACGTTTAGTATAGCAGGTGTTACTACTGGGGGGCTTTATACTCCAAATTCTTTTTCTACTTGGGTAAATTCAGGAGCTGTTCCATATGCGGGACCTAGTGCTAATGCTCCATTTAAAAATTCAATCAATGGTGTTTTTCAAGATCTTAACCCTGCCGTTTCAAATGCTTTTGCCACACCAAATATCAACTATTATACTGCTGGCGCATTTCCAAATAGAGTTTTTGTTTTAAATTTAGCTAATTCAGCACAATACGGTTGTTCTTCGGACGCAGCAGTAGGTGCTCAAACATCCCAAATCTTGTTGTATGAGGGGAGTAATATTATTGAGGTACATGTTCAGAGAAGAGTGCCTTGTACTACTTGGGCTAATGGTAATGGTTTGATTGGGATTCAAAATGAAGCTGGTAGCCAAGGAGTTACGCCATCCGGAAGAAACGGTGGGACATGGTCTGCAACTAATGAAGCATGGAGATTTACACCAGCCGGTAACGACGTAGTACCAACAATAACATGGCTTAAGAGCGGAAATGTAATAGGAAGCGGAGCAATACTTAATACGTGTGACACAAATCAGGAAATCTATACGGCTCAGGTTTCTTTCGCAAACTGTTCTTCTACTACAGTTTTAAGTGATACATATACATTTACACCAATACCTGAAATTAACGCAGGTCAGCCAAATGTACTTACTTTGTGTAGTTCTGCACCGCAGCCTTATACTTTTGATTTGACTCAAAATACACCAGTTGTGTTGAATGGATTGGATCCTCAGTTGCATGCAATCAGTTATCACGCCTCCTTAAATGATGCACAGAATGGTACTGGTGTAATTACTAACCCTCAAAATTTTGTGTCAACTGGTCAAACTATTTATGTTAAAATAGAGGATTTAATAACGGCTTGTTATACTGTTAAAAGTTTCGATTTGGCTATAGTGTCTGGTCCTTCGGCACCAACAGGTAATCCGGTTCAAACGTTCAGCAATGGTGAAACACTTGCAAATGTTGAGGTTACAGGTGATAATATTCAATGGTATTCTGATGCGCAGGGAGGTACTTTATTGTCTTCTTCGACTTTGTTAGTTAATGGAACCACTTATTACGCATCGCAAACCGATTTGAATGGTTGTGAGAGTAGAAATACTACTTCAAACCGATTTGCTGTTACAGTGTATGATGTTTTAAGCAATAACGAGTGGAATAATAATTTGTTCAGCGTTTATCCGAATCCGGTTAAAGATATGTTGAATATTTCATACGCTTCGGAAATAACTTCTGTAGAGATTTTTAATATGATTGGACAGCGTGTGGCTTTAAAATCAATAGGAAGTACTCATGGAGAAATGAATATTTCAAATTTAACTGCAGGAACTTATATCGTAAAAGTTACATCGGAAGGTTTAACAAAATCTATTAAGATCGTAAAGGAATAAATTATCAATGTGAATTTTGAAAAGCCGCCAATTTTGGTGGCTTTTTTATTTTTATAGCAGTATCTTTGTTAAAATTATTTACCGATAATGTATTTTTCGTTTATTATACCGGTTTATAACCGCCCTGATGAAGTAGAGGAACTGTTAAAAAGTTTAGCAGACCAGAATTATCATGAAGATTTTGAAGTTGTTATAATAGAAGACGGCTCCACAATTCCATGTTATGATGTTGTAAAGAAATATGAAGATAAATTATTCATCTCCTATTTCAACAAGCCAAATTCCGGTCCCGGAGATTCCAGAAATTTTGGAATGCGACATGCCATGGGAAGTTATTTTCTGATTCTCGATTCCGATTGTATTCTGCCGGAACATTATTTGGCTTCTGTTGATAAAAACCTGAAAGAGAACTATGTAGACTGTTTCGGTGGTCCGGATAATGCTTTAGATTCTTTTTCATCGGTTCAGAAAGCCATCAACTTCACCATGACTTCATTCATGACTACAGGCGGTGTTCGTGGCGGAACCGAAAAAATCGGGAAGTTTCAACCCAGAAGTTTTAATATGGGCTTGTCTAAAAAGGCCTTTGAAGCCTCTCAAGGTTTTGGAAATATTCATCCCGGAGAAGATCCGGATTTAACAATACGATTATGGAAGCTTGGGTATCAAACCAGACTTTTTCAGGATTCGTATGTATATCATAAACGTAGAATCGATTTCAGTAAGTTTTATAAACAGGTTAATAAATTTGGAAAAGCAAGGCCAATTTTGGACTCCTGGTATCCTAAATACAGTAAAATAACTTTTTGGTTTCCTGCGTTATTTCTTTTTGGATTGTTTGCATCATTAGTTTTATGGGCTTTTGGATTTTCAATTCCGGTAAAGATTTATGCAGCTTATTTTCTTATTTTATTTTGGGTAGGATCAATCGAAACAATGAGTCTTTGGATCGGTTTTTTAGCCGTTTTTGCTGCTTTTTTTCAATTTTTTGGTTACGGATTAGGTTTTGTGTTGTCTTTTATTAAAGTGAGGCTGTTAAAACAAAAACCGGAGACCGCTTTTCCGGAACTTTTCTTTAAAAAGTAATTATGACAAAAATAGTAGGGTTAACAGGAGGAATTGGCAGTGGAAAATCTACTATAGCAAACTATTTCAGTGAAATGGGAGTTCCAGTTTATATTGCGGATGAAGCAGCCAAAGAGATAATGGATTTACCCGAAGTAGTTAAAAAAGTGCAAGCTGTTTTTGAAGAAAATGTTATAGAAAACAAATGTCTTAACCGAAAAAAAATAGCCGAACTTGTTTTTTCATCGCCGGAAAAATTAAAGGCATTGAATAAAATTGTGCATCCTGAGGTAAAAAAACATTTTTTAGAATGGGTACGACAGCATAGTAAGTATCCGTTTGTTATTAAAGAGGCAGCTATTTTATTTGAAAGTGGAACTTACATCGATTGTGATAAAATAATACTAGTTACGGCTCCTGAAGAAATCAGAATTCAAAGAGTCATGAACCGAGATAAAGTAACTGAAAAACAGGTTCTTGATCGTTTAAAAAACCAATGGAACGATGAGAAAAAAATTGCTTTGAGTGATTATATCATCCAAAACATTAATTTAGAAAATGCCAAACAAAAAGCAGAAGAAATTCTTAAAGAATTGAATAATCTGTAAAAACTTAAACAGATGTTAATCTTTGGTTAATGTTTTTAAGGTCTAAATGTTAAAATGTTAATTTTGTTTTGATGAATAAAACGCGTTTCCGAATACTGGTTCTTTTGATGAGCTTATCCTTGTTGGGAATTATTCTGGTTCAGTTGTATTGGATTAATACATCTTACAAGAATAACGAAGAGCAGTTTAAATACCACGTAAAGCAGGTTATTGGTAATGTAGCCAATAAGTTACAGCAACAGGAAACATTTGAATTTATTCAGAAATATAAAAAACTGACTGACAGTATCGGGAAAGCACCTAAACAAAGTGAGCTGAAAGAGTACTTCTATGTGGAGCGCAATCCCAGAACAAATGAGCAAATCATTTACTCGAATACAATCATTCAGGAAGATTATAACGTAAACCGTTCGTTCTTTGATAAAAGTGCTGATTCTGTTAAGCTTAAAAGTTTTGTTTCCAAGCGTAAAACAGAAATTTACAATGGCAAACTGATTGACAATTCAGGAATTAAGAAAAATACAGGACCTGATATGACTATTGAAAAATCAGGGTCATTAGATATTTTAGACAAGGCTATCTTTGAAATTAATTTGAAGGAAATTGTTGCATTGAAATCAATTCAGGAAAGAGTTTCAGTGGAACGACTGGATGCCATGCTTGAAAACGAATTGCGTGAATATGGTGTGAAAACACAATTTGAATTTTCCATTTACAGCAACGGGCTGGCAACGAAAGTGAAATCGGAAGATTTTAATTATGATAAAAATTCAACGTACGAGATTCCTGTTTTTGTGGATAATGATAACGAATCAAAGTACCAATTGATGGTTAGTTTTCCTCATAAAGAAAAGTTTTTGTTTTCTTCTTTGGTTGGAATAACGTTGCTGTCATTGATTTTTACCTTGGTAATTATTGTGGCGTATTTCAGTGCGCTCCACCAATTAATTAAGCAAAAACAGATATCAGAAATCAAAACGGATTTCATCAACAACATGACGCATGAGTTTAAAACGCCCATTGCTACAATAAACCTTGCGCTTGATGCGATTAAGAATCCGAAAATTATTGAAGACAAAGAGAAAATCCAGCGTTACCTGCAAATGATTCGTGATGAAAACAAACGAATGCATGCACAGGTAGAAAATGTACTAAGAATATCAAAATTAGAGCGGAAAGAGCTGGAAATAAGTAAAGAGCCAACAGATGTTCACGATATCGTTGAAGATGCAATTGAGCACGTAAACTTAATTGTAGAAGACAGGGGAGGTGTTATTAAAACAAATCTCAATGCCAAGCGAACAACAATTTTACTCAATGACGTTCATTTTACCAACGTGATTGTAAATATACTGGACAATGCGATAAAGTACTCGCCTGAAAATCCGATTGTTGAAGTCTCCACAGAAAATGTGAAAGATTTCATTCTGATCAAAGTAAAAGATCAGGGAACCGGAATGAGTAAAATTGCCCAAAAGAGAATTTTTGAGAAATTCTACCGCGAGCACACCGGGGATTTGCATAATGTAAAAGGTCACGGTTTAGGGCTTGCCTATGTAAAACGAATTATTGACGACCATAACGGTCAGATTTTTGTAGAAAGTGAAAAAGGGAAGGGTAGTACCTTCACTATAAAGATGCCATTAATAAATTAAGAAATATGGATACAATTAACAAAAAAATCCTGTTAGTAGAAGACGATCCAAACTTTGGAGCTGTTCTGAAAGATTATTTAACTATAAATGATTTTGATGTAACCCTTGCCAAAAACGGAATGGAAGGATTCGAGAAGTTCAAGAAAGACAATTACGATTTGTGTATTCTTGATGTGATGATGCCTTACAAAGACGGATATACTTTAGCAAGAGAGATCCGTGATAAAAATAAAGAAGTGCCTATTATTTTCCTAACGGCTAAATCGATGAAGGAAGATGTATTGAAAGGATATAAAGTAGGAGCAGACGATTATCTGAACAAACCTTTTGATTCTGAAGTATTGCTTATGAAAATCAAAGCGATTATCATGCGTAAAGCTTCTGAAACAAAAACAGATACCACAAAATTTGAGTTTGAAATCGGTAAATTTCATTTAAATTCAAAATTGCGTTTCCTTACATACCCAGGAGATGAGGCAATTAAATTGTCACCAAAGGAAAACGAATTGTTGAAAATGTTAGCGTTGCATGAAAACGATTTAATGCCGCGTGAATTAGCATTAACCAAAATCTGGAGAGATGACAACTACTTTACTTCCAGAAGTATGGATGTGTACATCGCTAAACTTCGTAAATATTTAAAACAAGACGAAGATGTTGAGATTTTAAACATTCACGGGGAAGGTTTCCGTTTGGTAGTAAAAGGAAAAGCCGCAGAATAAATAGTTAAGAATTATATTTTTATTGGTTAAGAAGCTCTGAGAAATCAGGGCTTTTTTATTTTTCCATAACCAAAGCAAAACACACTTTGCCGTCTTTGGTAACCGTAAAGAAATCTTTTTCTTCGTTGGCGTGTACTTCTACGCTTTCAAACAGGTTTAATTCACGTAGAAAATTCATTTCAAGTGCTTTATATTCATTTTTTAGAATATGTTTCGGATGTAAAGTATCCAGACACCATTCCAGATATTTGGTGTTATTCACATGATTGACAATGTCTAAATCGGATAAAACCACTTTGCGTTCCAGAATTTTATCAGCTTCCTGAAGCACATTGATGCGTGAAAACCCTTTACTAGTAGCATGATGCTCCGGAAATTTCTCGAAATGTTCGTGCGCTAAAGCCAACGGTTCCGATTTTCGCAATTGCGTATTGAAAACCGCCCAAAACGTTGTCGCACCGACAATTTTCTTTCCGTTAAGGTGCATTTCAATATTACGGATGGACTTATTGCCTTCTAAGCTTTCAATCCAGGTTTTTACCTCAACTTTATCCTGCCATTTCGGTAAAGAGTCTATTTCCACACGAATTCTGCTCAATACCCATGCCTGATGGTGTTCCTGCATGTCGTTAAAGCTCAAGCCACCCAAAATAGAATGTTCCGCAGCGGTAAGTTGCAGTAAATTGCACAAATCCACATATTTTAAATAGCCATTTGGGGCACATTGGGTAAAATTGATTTCCCATTCGTGTGAATATTTGGAAGTGAAATTAGGTGAAATTGGCATGATATGAGTGGTTAATTAGCGTTAAGGATAGGATATTTTTTTCGTAGTAAATCCATCTTTTTTTTATGCATTTTGTACGGACTCATTCCAATAGCAATTCTTCGTTCATCGATTTTATGAAAATCTTTAATTTGAGTAGAATCAACGTTTTCATAAGCCCCATAAGAATATAAACCCGCGAATCGTAATCTACTGTCGATCATATTGGCTAACAAACTTGGTGGTGCCTGTCCTTTTCGTATAAAATCTTTTAAAACCGGTTTGAAATAGGTGGTGTCTTCAAAATGCATCAGTAAAGCAGTGATTTCTGTTCTTTCTTCAAAGACATGATTGCCGATTAAGGTAGGATTTGGAAAACCATACTCTTTAAAAATTTCTTTGATACGAACTTCATGTAAACTGTCGGTCCGTTTTACGATTTGCCAGTTTACTGGTTTTTGTCTGACAGCCTGATCTTTGTTACATATTTTGATAATTTCTGCGCGCAATTCTTTATTAACGTTTTTCTCAAATTCATTATTGGCTTTTATGGAATAAGTAATCAAGTCTTTCCATTGTGGCTCTTTTTTCAATGTTTCAAAAGAAGAATTGTTTTCGATATAATTCATCTTCATTCCGTAATCTAAATACAATTGCAAATAGAGGATAGCTTCCTTCTTTTTTCCTAATTTCATACAGCATTCCGCCATCATTCTAGGCTCACCAATTGCTGTTTGGTTTAACAGCTTGCAATTCTTTTCGGCTTCCTTAATCAAATTATAGGCTTCTGAGAATTCATCATTTAAATAATGTATTTCTGCCTGATAAATTAGTTGATAGTACGTTTTTGTATAATCGCAGTCACCCGAATCTTTTTTGAAGCCAGTTAATAGTGCCATACAAAATAAAAATGCGGTGATGTATTTAAGTTTCATATGTTTACTTAGAAAATTGTGATTCTGTATATTTTACTATTTCGGAGAAATCGGCTTGATAATCGAACCATTTTGCATCTTCCGTTCGTTTAAACCAGGTAATTTGGCGCTTGGCAAACCGTCTTGTGTTTTTCTTGATTTCTTCCACTGCAAAATCCAAAGTTGTTTTTCCGTCAAAATAATCAAATAATTCTCGATAACCAACTGTTTGTAAGGCATTAAGATTTTTATTAGGATAAACAGATTTTGCTTCATCAAGTAAACCTTCTTTCATCATTAAATCGACACGAAGATTGATCCGTTCGTACATTTTTTCCCTTTCAGCTTCCAAACCGATCACAATAGGAGTAAAATTGCGTTGGTTTTTTCGTAATCCGATAAAGGAAGAATACGGCTTTCCGGTTCCCAAACAAACTTCCACAAAACGTTTCATTCGTTGTGGATTTTGTAATGTCTGCGGGTTTTCAGAAAGTATTTTTTGATAATAAACAGAATCTAATTCCTGTAGTGTATTTTGCAGATAGCCAATCCCTAATTCATCGTATTTTGTATTGATGGCTTCGCGCACGGAAGCGTCAATATCCGGAAAATCATCAAAGCCTTTCAGAACCGCATCGGCATACAAGCCGGAGCCTCCCACCATAATCTGAACATTGTTTTTCTTGAAAAGTTCGTTCAATTTGATAATGGCTTCTGTTTCAAAATCACCAACGGAATAACTGTCAAAAACAGAAATATGTTGAATAAAATGATGTTTGGCAGCACTTAATTCTTCAGTATTCGGTACAGCGGTCCCGATTCTCATTTCTTTAAAGAACTGACGACTGTCGCACGAAATAATCTCACAGCCAAAGTGTTGCGCCAATTTAATGCTCAAAGCCGTTTTTCCGATCGCGGTCGGACCGATGATGGTAATAAGAAAGTTAGTCATTCGTTAGTTTTTCACCGCAATGATAACAAAAGCGGGCTTCTTCATTATAAATTATCGAGGTACACGATGGACAGGTTCTGGTTTTATCGTCCCCAGATTTATTTCTGTTGGCAGCTGCAAATTCTGCGGTTACAATTCCGGTTGGTACTGCAATAATTCCGTAACCCATAATCATGATGCAGGAAGCGATGATTTGTCCAAGTGTGGTAACCGGAGCAATATCGCCATAACCAACTGTCGTTAAAGTAACTATACACCAATATATGCTCACGGGTATGCTGGTAAAACCGCTTTCTTTTCCTTCGATTACATACATTACTGCGCCTAATAAAATCGATACAATCAGCACGAAATAAACGAAAACGATGATTTTTGTCCGGCTGGCTTTAATGGCTAATTTCAATTGGGATTCCTGACCGGTAAAATGCACCAAATTCAATATTCCGAACAAACGCAATAATCGCAATGCTCTGATTACTGATAACATACGAGATCCTGGAATGAAGAAAGAGAGGTACATCGGTAAAATCGAAATCAGATCGACGATTCCGTAAAAACTGAAAATATAGTTCAGTGGTTTTCTATTGCAAATGATTCTCAGGATGTATTCTAAGGTAAAGGAAATCGTGATAATCCATTCGGAAATAATGATAAACGAATGGTATTTAGCATCCAGTTTTTCAACCGATTCGAGCATTACCAAAAGGACACTCAACAGGATTACCGCCAATAAAATTAAATCGAACAACCTTCCGGCAAAAGTATTTGAACCGTAAATGACAATGTACAGTTTTTGACGTATTATATCGTATTTGCTTTTAAGTTCTCTCATCCGGCAGCGAATTATTCAAATTTACTTAAAACTTTACGATTTTATGTACTTTCTTTTTTCGGATGTAGTTTTGGATAATATTGCGTGAATCCCGATTGTTTTGCATCGGAATGATAATGTTTTTAAGAATCTCAATGTTGTTAATCTGATAATTCAAATCGTAGAAGCAATAACCTTTGTAAACACCATTTTCCACTAAAACTGCACTGCGCTCGTCGATGCTTCGTCCACGATCAATAATAACCATGTTTTGGTTGTGTAACTGATTGTTTTCCAGAAAAAAAGTTACGCGTTTATTGTAGTCTTCCGGCGATTCTTTTCCAATACAAGCGCCTAAACATTGATTTAAATCGTACTGAAAACACTCTTTTTTAGTATTGTACAAGCCATTTACTTTCTG
This sequence comes from Flavobacterium enshiense, assembly GCF_040750275.1. Classification (GTDB taxonomy): domain Bacteria; phylum Bacteroidota; class Bacteroidia; order Flavobacteriales; family Flavobacteriaceae; genus Flavobacterium; species Flavobacterium enshiense_B. Next base: position 579,095 of record NZ_JBDOCV010000002.1, on the reverse strand, counting down.
GCAAAACTGATGTTCTTCTGTAATTTTATGCAAAAGAGCTTTCCCTTCCTGAAGTGTTGCAAAGGAAGTGATTTCCTTTTTGCGGCCATCGGTTTTATGAAGCTTTAAGGCAAGGTAGCCCTGAGCGTCTTTTTCCGCATACAACGCATAAGGAAAAATGGTTTTGCGTTGTGAACGGTTGTAAATCGGTTTATTGATTTTAATTTCTTCGCTTTCTTTTAACAGTGCAATCAATTCGCTTCCGGTTTCTTCGTAAGTTACCGCAAAAACTTCGTTTTGTATTTTTTTGGCTTTACGTGAAGTTCCCGTAAAATGCTGATTGACACGTTTTTTAATGTTACTGCTTTTACCGATATAGATAATCGTTCCGTCTTCCCGATGAATGTAATATATCCCGGTTTTGGAAGGAACACCATCAATTAAGTCCATCAGTTTTGGTGAAATTCCAGCTTTGATTTCGGTCTTTACATAACTTTTCACGATTTCCTTTTCCAAATCTTTAGAAAGTAGCATTTTGAACAACTTTACTGTTGCCATTGCATCTCCCGAAGCCCGATGACGATCCGCCATTGGGATGCCCAATTCACGAACCAATTTTCCTAAACTGTACGATTTATGTCCGGGCAATAATTTTTTGGAAAGTTCTACGGTACAAAGCGTTGGTTTTTTAAATTCAAAGCCCAAACGACGGAATTCTGTTTGCAAAATGCGATAATCAAACGAAGCGTTATGCGCTACGATTACACAACCTTCCGTAATTTCCACGATACGCTTAGCTACCTCATAGAATTTTGGAGCCGAACGCAACATGGCATTATTAATCCCAGTTAGCTTTACCACAAACGGCTGAATGGGAATTTCAGGATTTACCAAACTGATAAACTGATCCACAACCTCGTGACCGTCAAATTTATAGATGGCTATTTCCGTAATACCTTCTTCGTTGTATTGGCCTCCGGTGGTTTCTATGTCGAGAATTGCGTACATTTTTTGCTGTCGGCTTTTAGTATTTGGCTATTAGCTTTGTTTGTAATTAATTTTCGCTAATTGTTTATTTTCTTCCTCCAAAGATACTACTTCCTATGCGAACCATTGTGCTTCCGCAGTTGATTGCTAACGGATAATCGCCGGACATTCCCATTGAAAGAGTTGTGAAATTTGGATATTTATCGAAAATCTGTTTTAAATGTTTAAATTCTTTTTCAATTTGTTGTTGATTATCTGTAAAAGTAGACATTCCCATTAAGCCTATTACTCGAATGTTTTTCAGGTTTTTAAATGTTTCCGATGACACAATCTCGCTCAGTTCCTTTTCGTCTAAACCGAATTTACTTTCTTCTTCAGCAATATAAACCTGAAGCAAACAGTCAATCACACGATTGTTTTTTAAAGCTTGTTTGTCGATTTCCTGTAACAATTTCAAACTGTCAACCCCATGAATTAAGCTCACGAATGGCGCAATGTATTTTACTTTGTTACTTTGCAAATGCCCAATAAAATGCCACGCGACATTATTGGGTAATTGCGGTTGTTTATCGACTAATTCCTGAACATAATTTTCTCCAAAAATACGATGCCCGGCATTGTAAGCTTCCATCAAATCGCTAACGGGTTTGGTTTTGGAAACGGCTACGAGTGTTACGTGTTTCGGAAGTGTTGAGTTTATCTGTTGAAGGTTTTCTTGTATAGACATTACGAATCAGGTTTAACTAATTGTTTTGAGTGATATAAATTTTGACAATAAAGAAATAAATAGGAATTGATGCAGATGTAAATCAAAACCAGCCAAAAACCTAAAATATTCATAATCCAGCTAGAGCCTCCCCAAGTATGACAAATCAATACAAAAAGAGAGAAAAACGTCAGCCATTTTTTTGGAAGATATTTTCCTGCCAAAACAATGATTCCTATCCATAAAACAGAAATTATGAAAAAACCGGAAACATGATTTTTCATAAAGAGTGCACCGATCGGATTTGCTTCGTTCGCATCTTGCAAATTCCCGCTCCAATAACTTTCCGGTTGATAAACGATAGTAATGGTTATATCAAACAGTGCAGCCCATAACGCAGGTATCAGCATTATGAATCGTTGAGAAATCTTATTTTTCATGATTGCGTGTACTGTATTAACCATTTAATTTTTTCAATCTTTCAATCATAACTCATACACCACTAAACCACTGCGAAATTTAGGTTCAATGTAGGTGCTTTTTGGTGGCATGATTAAATTTTCGTTGGCAATCGATTTGATTTCTTCAATATCAATAGGGTAGAGCATGAAACCTACTTCGTATTCACCATTGTCCACCAATTCTTTAATGGAAGTAATGGATTTTGTACCCGGTATGTATGCAATTCGGTCGTCAGTACGTAAATCTTCAATACCTAAAATTGGTTTCAAAACAGTATCATACAGGATTTGTGCATCCAGTTTCGACAATACATTATCGAATTGAAATTTTTCTTCTTTCAATCGTAACGCATAAAATTCACCATCGAAATACATGCCAAATTCGAATTTGTGTTTTGGTTTCCACAATTCTTGTTTTTTAGTTTTGATAACGTAATTTTCAGCCACTTTTTTAATGAAATCCTCTTTGGAATGACCGTTCAAATCACTGATGATTCGGTTGTATTCGTAGATTTTTACGTTAGAATCCGCGATTAGAAAACTCATAAAGTAATTCAGGTTTTCATTGCCTAAGTGCTTGTCTTCTTCGTACAATAATTCAGAAGATGCCGAACGATGATGCCCATCAGCAATATATAAATCGCCAATGGTTTCAAATTTATGCTTCAGCCAATTGATTTCGTCTTCACTCTCAATGGTCCAAAGTGTATGTTTTTCTTTGTTGGTTGTAGAAAATTCGTAAATCGGTCTTGCCTTTTTTTTGTTTGAAATCCAATGGGTTAAATCGGAATCATCTCTGTAGGTAATCAGAACCGGTTCTGTATTGAAACCAGTCTGATGCAGATAATCTTTGAACAATTCCACACGGTATTGTAACGTATCTTCGTGCTTTTTGATGACATTGTTCTGATAATCTTCTACAGAAGTTCCTGCTAAAATTCCTGTAAAGGTGTGGTTTTTAGACTGGATTTCATAAAGATAGAAAACGGCCTTGTCTTCTTGTATGAGAATGCCGTCTTTTTTGAAATCTTCGTATTTATGGGCAACGGCTCTGAATCTTTTATCAAAACCAATTTTCTGTTGGTTCACATACGCCGGATTCAGGATATGTAAAAACGAAAACGGGTTAAATTCCAGATAGGCAGCAAGTTCCGTCGCTCCGTAATCGTCGTAGGAACGCGAAGTAACAAGACTTACTTTGTCTGCCGTTGGGCGAACTGCTTTGAATGGAATGATTTGAGCCATATTTAAGTTTCTAGTGACTAGTAATTAGTGATTAGCGAGTAATTTTTACTACGAACGACTAATCACTAATTACCAATTACTCTTTATTTTGAAAATTGTTTAGAAACTTTCTCTGCTTTTTTGCTTTCCGAATAATCATAGAAACCTTCTCCGGATTTCACGCCTAATTTACCGGCCATAACCATATTCACTAATAATGGACATGGAGCATATTTAGGGTTTTTGAAACCGTCGTACATTACGTTTAAGATGGATAAACATACGTCAAGACCAATGAAATCTGCTAATTGAAGAGGTCCCATCGGATGTGCCATTCCTAATTTCATGACCGTGTCGATTTCTTCTACACCGGCCACTCCGTTGTATAAGGTTTCGATGGATTCGTTGATCATCGGCATTAGGATTCTGTTGGCCACGAAACCTGGATAATCGTTTACTTCGGTTGGCGTTTTTCCTAATTTTACCGATAAATCCATGATGATTTTAGTAACTTCATCTGTAGTATTGTATCCACGGATGATTTCTACCAATTTCATAATAGGCACGGGATTCATAAAGTGCATTCCGATAACGCGTTCCGGATGAACCACTTGTGCTGCAATCTGAGTGATTGAAATAGAAGACGTGTTCGTTGCTAAGATTACATTATGGTCACAAACTTCACTTAATTGTTTGAAGATGTTCAGTTTTAACGTTACGTTTTCAGTAGCAGCTTCCACCACTAAATCACATCCAACAACACCGTCTTTCACGTCAGTATAAGTAATGATGTTTCCGATGGTTTTGTGTTTATCTTCTTCGGAAATCGTTCCTTTGGCTACCATACGATCAAGGTTGGCAGCAATAGTCGCCATTCCTTTTTCCAAGGCTTTTTCTGAAATATCAATCAATTTTACGGTGAAACCTGATTGTGCAAAAGTGTGAGCAATCCCGTTACCCATGGTTCCTGATCCGATTACAGCTATGTTTTTCATTTTAGTATTGTAAGATTTAATAATTTAAAGATTAAATAATTATTTTTTCTCCATGCAGTCGATAATCTGATAAGCAACACGTAAAGCTTCGGTTGCTTGTTCTAACGTTACCACAGGAGTTGTGTTATTGTTGATGGCATCGGCAAATGTTTCTAATTCGTCTAAGATGGCATTGTTGGGTTCAACATGTGGATTATCGTAATAGATTTGCTTTTTTACGCCTTCCGCATTCTGTAAAATCATGTCGAAATCGCCCGGAACTTCAGGTGCATCTTTCATTTTTACCACTTCGCAAACCTTGTCAAGATAATCAACAGAGATGTAAGCATCTTTCTGGAAGAAACGCGATTTGCGCATGTTCTTCATCGAAATTCGGCTGGAAGTAATGTTGGCCACACAACCGTTTTCAAATTCCAAACGCGCATTGGCAATATCCGGAGAATCACTGATTACCGCAACACCACTGGCATTCACGCTTTTTACTTTCGATTGTACAACGCTTAAAATTGCATCAATGTCATGGATCATCAAATCCAGAACTACAGGAACATCGGTACCGCGTGGGTTGAACTCTGCCAAACGATGCGTTTCGATAAACATCGGATTTTCAATTTTATCCTTCACAGCTTTAAAAGCAGGATTAAATCTTTCTACGTGGCCCACTTGTCCTTTTACGGTGTATTCTTTGGCTAAAGCAATAATTTCTTCGGCTTCTTCAACAGTAGTGGAAATGGGTTTTTCAATAAAAACGTGTTTACCGGATTTGATAGCAACTTTTGCACATTTATAATGAGAAAGCGTAGGAGTAACGATATCAATTACATCCACAGCATGAATTAATTTAGCTATGGTGTCGAATCGTTGGTACCCGAATTCTTTAGCTATTTTTTCGGCATACTCTTGATTTTCATCATAAAAACCTACTAATTCATATTTTTCAGATTGTTGTAGTAATCGCAAATGTATTTTTCCAAGGTGCCCGGCACCCAAAACGCCTACTTTTAGCATAAAAACTATTTTTAACAAATGTAAAATTAAAAATAGTAAATCCCAACTTTTAAAATTCCAAATTCCAAATTAGAAAATGAATGTATTTTTTGGAGTTTTGGATTTGATTTTTGGGATTTTTAAACCTAATTTTACAGAAATAAATATGCCAAAAACGTGAGAGATTTAGCCAAACATCAAGGACTTCGAAATCAGTTGGTAAGCCTTTTGGAAAGAAAAGGAATTACCGATAAAAACGTATTGGAAGCTATCCGAAAGATTCCGCGCCATTTGTTTTTGAATTCGAGTTTTGAAGATTTTGCCTATCAGGACAAACCGTTCCCGATTGGTGCAGGGCAAACTATTTCTCAACCGTATACTGTCGCATTTCAAACCGAATTACTTCAGGTAAAGAAAGACGATAAGGTTCTTGAAATCGGTACGGGGTCGGGTTATCAGACGGCGGTTTTGTGTACGATGGGTGCCAAAGTATATTCCATTGAAAGGCAAAACGAATTGTTTAAAACGACTTCACTTTTGTTACCAAAGCTGCACATCCGACCAAAACATTTAGCTTTTGGAGACGGTTATAAAGGATTGCCGGCATATGCACCGTTTGACAGTATTATTGTTACGGCAGGAGCACCGTTTATACCGCAACCTTTAATGGCACAGCTTAAAATAGGAGGCAGGTTGGTTATTCCTGTTGGGGAAGATGTTCAGGTGATGACGCTTCTTATCCGTAAAAACGAAACCCAATTCGAGAAACACGAATTTGGAGATTTCCGTTTCGTTCCGCTTCTGGAAGATAAAAATTAATGTGATTTTTTAATTCGGTCCAGATCACGCTTGTTGTCGCGGTCTTTGATAGTATCACGTTTGTCGTAGGTTTTTTTACCTCGGCATAAAGCGATGTCTAGTTTCGCCAGACCTTTTTCATTGGTAAACAATCGTAATGGAATGATGGTCAATCCTTTGTTCTGAAGACTTTTTTCAAGGCTCTTTAATTCCCGACGGTTCAAAAGCAATTTGCGTTCGCTTTTGGCTTTGTGATTGTAATGCGTTCCGTATAGGTATTCCTCTATGTGCGAATTGATTACGAAAAGTTCTCCGTTGTGGAATTCGCAAAAACTTTCAGCAATACCGGCTTTTCCCAAACGAATCGATTTGATTTCCGTTCCGGTTAAAACGATTCCAGCCGTGTATTTTTCGAGTATTTCGTAATCGAATTTAGCTCTTTTGTTTAATATGTTGACAGTTTTTTGCATAGGACGACAAATGTATAAACAATTCACGAAAAAGTAAAAACTAAATAATAGGAAAATACTTTTTGGTCTATGATTTTTATCAGTATTTGTGAGGTTTTTGAAGGATACTTTTGAGGTATAATTTAAAATCAAATAAAAATGAAAAGAATAATTTTCGCCTTATTGGTCATGTCGTTTTTCAATATCGGATTTTCGCAAGAGAAAGCAGAAAGTAAATCAGCAGATTTTTCAAGATGGAAAGTACGCATAAGAGGAATCGGAGTAGTACCGAATGAAAGTGCCTCAATCGGGACAATTGGCGGTGATGTGAATATCTCAAACGCTTTGGTACCGGAATTGGATTTCACCTATTATTTTACCAAAAACATCGCAGCCGAATTGATTTTAGGCACTACTCAGCACGATGTTAATACGGTAGGTTCGGATATTTCGGCAATAGGCGGGCCAACTAACTATAATGTTGATTTAGGTTCTGTCAGATTACTGCCTCCAACGCTAACGGTGCAGTATCATTTTAATCAGTCGAACGAGAATGTGTTTAAGCCATACATAGGTGCAGGTGTGAATTATACCATTTTTTATGATGTTAAAGCGGGTGATGTGGTAAAAGATGTTAGTTATGATAATGCTTTCGGTTACGCTGCTCAAGCTGGTTTTGATCTGATGGTAACCGACAAGTTCTTTATCAATGCTGATGTTAAACGATTATTTTTGAAAACAGATGTTACGGTAGATGCTTCAAATCTTGCTCCGGGTTTAAATATTCCTGCTGAAGTGGATATTGATCCATGGATTATCGGAATGGGAGTGGGAATGAAGTTTTAATTAGATAGTTTTTTCGATTTAAAAGTCCGCTGTGAAGCGGACTTTTTTATTTGTTTAAAAGCGAATAGACAAAACTGTCAAGATATTTTCCCTGCCAGTAACAATCTTCTTTAAAATGACCTTCGCGGATAAAACCGTTTTTCTCCAATAGTTTCCAGGATGCAAAATTTTCGGGATCTGTTACAGCTTCAATGGAATGTAATTTCATGTCATTGAAACCGTAGTTAATGATTCTGTCCAAGGCTTCCTGCATGATACCTTTTCCATGAAATGACGAATTTAGCATATAACCGATTTCCGCGCGGTGATTTTCCGGCTGCATTCTGAAATAACCGATATTGCCAATCAGTTTTTTATCTTCCTTTAAGCAGATGGCCCAATTGATGCACTCACAATTTTCCAATAATCCCTGCATGAATTCGATGTGTTTAACGGCGTCATCGAGATTTTTAGGCATTTCACGGGGGATGTACTTCATTATTTCCGGATTGGAACGTAGCATAAACATTTCATTGGCATCATCTTTAACGATTTGACGCAATAGTAAACGTTCGGTTTCTAAAATCGGGAAAGTGGAAAAATCAAAAGTTAGCATGGTAATCAGTTTGTGTAAAATTAATCTTTTTAAGAAAAAAATTAAAAAAATATTTCTAATGCTGTTATTTTTATAAAAATTATTAAATTTATAAGACCAAAAACTAACTAACTAATATTGATTACCATGAAATCAACTTATGAAACAATTGATAAAGAGCTTATTAGCACTTTGATATTTCCGGAAGAAGATGTTTTAGATGATGATAAAGATGCTATTTTACAGCGCAAAAATGATTTAAACCGCGCATTGGCTTTGGGAAATTTAGAGCATTTAAAGATTAAAATTTATTTTGAAGATGATCAATCCAAAAAAATGGTGGATACAACTATCTGGGGTGTAACCGATGAGCGTATCATTTTAAAACAAGGTGTGGTCATTCCTATAAAAAGAATTTACAAAACTGTTTAAGCTGTCACTGACAGCTTTTTTTATAAAGAATACCTTGGTAAAAATATCTTAAGAAATTATAACATTTTATGTGGATAATTTTAACAATCAGGTGTTTTTAAATAAAGTACCTTTATCAAACCATTCAAATCTACTATAGTTCTTATAGTTAAGTCTTTTTTGTCTTTGCGAGTTTTCTAATGCTGGGTTTTATTCTTAGTGCCGATTAGTAACAAAAAGGGGAAGTAAAGGTATGCCTTGTACGTTAGCATTTTACGAGTTCAAAGTCATTCATTAATCAAAATCGAACATTATGAAATCAATAGCAAAACTTTTATTTGTTTTGGGGTTTGCCATAACATCTTACGCCCAAGAGAATACGAAAAATGTTCCCGACAGCGATGAAGCTATGGAAACCAAAAAATTACCCGAAATAGTCATTAAACGTGCAGGTGATGATTTTTCAGTTTATTTGCCGGAATACGAAAGCAAAGATGATAAAATCAGAAATTTGCAGGAAGCGTTTATAGCTTACGAATTGGGTAAAGATTATGAGGGATATGATAATTACCTTGTAACGATGAAAGTTAAAGATGGCTCATTAGTAGCCACTTATAATGAAAAAGGAAAACTAACTCATGTAATTGAAAAGTATGATAATGTGCTTTTACCTATGCCTGTGATTTATAGTGTTTATAAAAATTTCCCAGGCTGGAAAATTGAAAAGGATAAATATCTTTATGCTCAGGAAGATGGCGATATCGTTAAAAAACAGTACAATCTTAAATTATCAAAAGATAAAAAGACTAAAAATGTAGTGTTGACTTCTAAAGGAGATGTAATTAAAGGAATATAAATAAAAAGCAAGTTTTTTAAAACACCCTTTTGGGTGTTTTTTTATGTCTAAAATTCCTAAAAATCATAAAATTCAAATTTGAATGTTAAAATTTAATGTAGTTCGTCGATTTAATTTGCAGTTAATCGAATTTAATGTACATTTGTCTCGTTATCAATTAGTTACAAAAATAAGATTGATAATGAAGCAAGCATTAACATTTAAATTTTTAGTTTATGAAAGTAACAATCATCCGCTCCATTTCGATCATTGGCTTACTACTAACTTTTGCTTCATGTTCTACAGAAAGTAATGAAGAAACCGATTCAGCTGTAAATGACACTTATCTTGTAGACAACAATTATTCATATAGCGACATCGAATTGGAAGTTGCCAGACTAATTAACGATTACCGTGTTAGCCAAGGTTTAAATCCTCTTGAAAAAATCAATCATATTTCCAATGTTTCGGAAGATCACGATCAGTATATGATTGCCAACAATACGTTATCTCACGCCCTTTTTGCCCAAAGAGAAGATAATTTAAAAGCGACTTTAGGCGCAGTAACCGTAGGTGAGAACGTTGCATATAACTATGCAACGGCTCAATCGGTTGTGATGGCCTGGTTGAACAGTGCCTCACACAAATCGAACATTGAAGGGAATTATACACACTTTGGAATTGCCATCCGAGCCAATGCAGAAGGGAAAATGTATTTTACCAACATGTTTATCAGAAAATAATTTTAGTTACAATATATGTGTTTAGTTTCTGGGTTATTTTTAATCCAAAAGAAAAGTCCCGATACTGCATCGGGACTTTTTCATATGGAGTAAGGCTTGTCTATTCTGTAAAGTCTAAATCTCTATTATGGGTTTCTTCTATAGTAAGAGTTGAAAAAATTCCTAAAGCAAAAGCAATAAAACCAACAATAGCAGCAGCTGTAATAACACCGCTGTTTATCTTTAAGCCATCAAAAGCCAAAAGCATGACAGGAACCAATCCACGAACCATGTTAGGAATCGTTGTAGTTGCAGTACTTCTTATATTTGTTCCGAACTGCTCAGATCCGACGGTTACAAACATTGCCCAATATCCGGTTCCCAAACCAAGCCAGGCACAGTAGAAATAGTACATGTTTTCAGACATTTTTCCTGAGAAAAGCAGTAGTAATACACCAATAATAGTGAACAACATCATGTATAAAATGGCTTTTTTTCGGGAATGCAGCCAATGCGAAATAAAACCACTGGCAAAATCTCCGGCTGAAATTCCAACATAAGCCCACATGATGGCTTTACCCGGTGTTATGTTTGTAATACCCATAACCGGCGCAAACTGATTGGCCATCATTGCTAAAATGCCGATACAAAACCAGGTTGGTAGGCCGATGGCGATACATTTCATGTATTTTACAAACCGATCCCAATTAGTAAAGAAAGAAAAGAAGTTTCCTTTTTGAATCGTTTCTGAATCTTTGATGTCGTTATAAATTCCGGATTCCACAACGCTTACCCGAAGTAATAATAACAGTAAGCCTAAACCTCCTCCAATGAAATAGGCGATAGTCCAGTCACCGGCTAATTCAACGGTTAATTGCGCTACTACAGCTCCTAATAAACCAAAACCGGCAACAATAGAAGTTCCGATGGCTCGTAATTGTTTAGGTAAGGATTCTGATACTAAGGTGATTCCAGCTCCTAATTCTCCGGCTAAACCAATTCCCGCGATGAAACGTAACAATGCATAAACATTTGTTTTGTCTTCAAACGGCATTTGTGGTAGAAATCCACAGGCAATATTGGCTATCGAATACACCAGAATAGAGCCAAATAAAACAGAAAGTCTTCCTTTTTTATCACCTAAAACACCCCATAAAATTCCGCCTAATAATAAGCCAACCATCTGATAATTCAGAATTAAAGTTCCGGCAGTGTCGACATCTAAATTCATGTCTTTTAAACTCGGAACACGAACGATTCCGAAAAGCAGTAAATCGTAAATATCTACAAAATAGCCTAAAGCTGCGACAATTACTGGAAAGGAGAAAAGGTGTTTCAGTTTCTCGTTCAGGGTAAAATCTTCCATTTTTGGTTTTTGGTTTGGTGCTCAAAAATAGAAAAAAGATTGATTTTACTAAGAATTTGAAAGATAAACTTCCGGATTAAACAATTCCATGTAGCGTTCCGGTCGTTGAATTTCTTTCCAGCCAAATTGTTTGTACAACTCATGAGCATCGGCAGTGAGCAATATCCAACGGCGCAAACCTTGTAAATCGGGATGGGACATGATTGTTTTCATGAGTTTTTTAGACAAGCCCTTTCCCCGATAGCTACTTAAAATGTAAACATCACCCAAGTAAGCTATTGTAGCATAATCGGTTATTACTCGGGCAAATCCGATTTGTTTATCATTATCGTACACACCAAAACATAAAGAGTTTTCAATTGATGTTTTTACGGTTGTTAACGGAATGTCTTTGCACCAATAGGAATGATTGCTCAAAAAATCGTGAACGGCTATTGCATCGATCTTTGATTTGTCCGTTGAAATTTCATAAAGTTCATTTCCCATTGTAATTGCCTTATAATAAATTAAGTGCAGCTAAAATACAGCTATTTATCTGATGGTTTTGTTTTTGAAGCACGATTTTATGTACGAATCATAACCGTTTAGCCCTGATGGGAGCGGCAACTTGTAAAGCGGACAGCAGGAGCATGGAATCCAAAAAGGTACTGACCGTTCGCTCCCAAAAAAATACCCGACTGATTTTTTTAAAAACCAGTCGGGTATAACCAAAAACCAAAATAAAAAATATGAAATCGCTACTAACAACAAGTTTGCGAAAGCAAACTCCAATAAATAAATGCGATTCCCTATATGACCTCTAATAAATGAATTTTACATATAGGAAAAACTAATTACTTTATTCTTTGTGGGACTGGTTCCTAAAAACCAATTCTCCGTTAAAACTATCCAGCAAGATGATGCTATCGGTCGTTATTTTTCCCGCGAGAATTTCCTTTGAAAGCTGATTTAAGACTTCTTTCTGGATCACTCGTTTTACCGGTCTTGCTCCGAAAGTCGGATCGTATCCTTTTTCAGATAAGTAGGCGATTGCTTCCGATGTGGCGTCCATTGTAATGTGCTGTTGTGCCAGCATTTTGATAACGCTTTTCAGTTGCAAGCCTACGATTTCACGAATGTTGTCACCAGTTAACGGTGTGAACATTACGATTTCATCGATACGGTTGATGAATTCCGGACGCACCGTTTGTTTTAGCAAGTTTAACACCTCAACTTTTGCTGCTTCTGTTGCCGCTTCGATTCCTCCCTTGAGGTTTTCGAATTTCTCTTGTATGATGTGACTTCCCATATTGGATGTCATGATGATGATCGTGTTTTTAAAATCGGCCAAACGTCCTTTGTTGTCGGTTAAACGTCCTTCGTCCAAAACCTGTAACAAGATGTTGAACGTGTCCGGATGCGCTTTCTCGATTTCATCAAGCAATACCACAGAATACGGTTTTCTTCGAACGGCTTCGGTAAGCTGACCGCCTTCGTCATACCCCACATACCCCGGAGGTGCACCAACCAAGCGGCTTACGCTGTGACGTTCCTGATATTCGCTCATGTCAATTCGGGTCATGGCGTTTTCATCGTCGAACAGATATTCTGCCAGCGCTTTTGCCAATTCCGTTTTACCAACCCCGGTTGTTCCCAGAAATAGGAAGGAACCGATAGGTTTTTTAACGTCCTGTAATCCGGCGCGACTTCTGCGAACAGCATCACTGATGGCCTGAATCGCTTCTTCCTGGCCGACTACTCTGCGGTGTAACTCATCTTCGAGTTTTAATAACTTTTCGCGCTCGCTTTGCAGCATTTTGGTAACGGGAATTCCGGTCCATTTGGCTACAACTTCGGCGATGTCGTCGTGCGTTACTTCTTCTTTGATTAGCGATTTATCCGATTGATTTTCTTGTAACTGTTTTTGCAATGCGTCCAATTTTTCCTGTGCTTCCTTGATTTTTCCGTAACGGATTTCGGCTACTTTTCCGTAATCGCCATCGCGTTCGGCACGTTCGGCTTCAGCTTTGAAATCTTCAATTTGCTGTTTCACCGATTGGATGTTGTCTACCAAATCTTTTTCTGATTTCCAACGGGTATAGACTTCGTTGCGTTCTTCTTTTAGGTTTGCTAAATCTAAACCAAGAACTTTTAGTTTGTTTTCGTCATTTTCACGCTTAATTGCTTCGATTTCAATTTCCAGCTGCATGATTTTTCGATCCAAAACGTCTAACTCTTCCGGTTTGGAGTTGATTTCCATGCGTAGTTTCGAAGCGGCTTCGTCCATTAAGTCGATGGCTTTATCCGGTAAGAAGCGATTGGTGATATAACGCTGTGACAATTCTACCGCGGCAATAATTGCATCGTCTTTGATTCGTACTTTATGGTGCGTTTCGTATTTCTCTTTGATTCCGCGTAAGATGGAAATGGCACTTTCGGTATCCGGTTCGTCAATATTAACCTTTTGGAAACGACGTTCTAAAGCTTTGTCTTTTTCGAAATACTTTTGATATTCGTCTAAAGTTGTAGCTCCTATGGCTCTTAATTCACCACGTGCTAGAGCTGGTTTTAAAATGTTTGCTGCGTCCATAGCGCCTTCGCCACCTCCGGCACCCACTAAAGTGTGGATCTCGTCAATGAAAAGTACAATGTCGCCTTCCGCGGAAGTTACTTCTTTTACTACGGATTTTAAACGCTCTTCGAATTCTCCTTTGTATTTTGCTCCGGCGATTAAGGCTCCCATATCCAAAGAGAAAACGACTTTGTCTTTTAGGTTTTCGGGAACGTCGCCAGCTACGATTCTGTGTGCTAATCCTTCGGCGATGGCGGTTTTACCTACTCCCGGTTCACCAATTAACATCGGATTGTTTTTAGTTCTTCGGGATAAAATCTGCAACACACGGCGGATTTCTTCATCACGACCGATTACAGGATCGAGTTTGCCATCGTTCGCTAATTGATTTAAATTCTTTGCGTATTTGTTTAAAGCGTTATAAGTTTCTTCGGCAGAAGCGGACGTTACGCGTTCTCCTTTACGGATTTCGGCAATCGCGGCTTCCAATCCTTTTTCAGTTACACCTTGGTCTTTTAATATTTGGGCAACTTTGCTTTTCGATTTGAAAATGGCTAAAATTAAATGCTCAATCGAAACGTATTCGTCGTTCATTTTTTTAGCGATGATGTTGGCTTCGTTCAAGGCAGTACCGGCTTCACGGGAAAGCATAATTTCGCCGCCCGAAACTTTCGGGAAACTCTGAATGGTGCTGTCGAGAATTTGTTTGAACAGGTTTACGTTTACATTCAGTTTTTTTAAGATGAAAGGGGCAACATTTTCGTCCACCTCTAAAATTCCTTTAAAGATGTGCTCGTTTTCCAACTGCTGTTGGCCGTTGACTTGTGCAATTTGCTGTGCTTGCTGTAAAGCTTCTTGCGATTTAATTGTTAAGTTATTTAAGTTCATAATGTTAAATGCTGTATGTCTGTTGTTGTTTTTGTTTAGCTTTGTAATCAAATAGACAATTTGTGTTCCAACCTATAAAATCAAGACAAAATGACTGATTTTCAATGGTTTTGGAAATTAAATCAAGACAAAATGTCCGAAATTATGACAAACTATGAGCTTTTTTAAAACTATTTTTGGTGAATCCGGTAGTGAGAAACCCGAAGCTAAAGTGAATTGGGAACCTTTAAACGAATTACATCAGTTAGAGGAAATCGTTAAACAATCAACTGAAAAGCCCATACTTATCTTTAAGCACAGCACGCGTTGCAGTATCAGCAGAATGGCTTTGAAGCAGTTTGAAAATACCTTTGATTTTCACGACAAAATTACGCCTTATTTTTTGGATTTATTGGAATTCCGACCGGTTTCCAATGAAATCGCCGCGTTGTTCGATGTAACGCATCAATCGCCGCAACTTATTGTAGTCAAAGATGGTAAAGCTGTTTACGATGCTTCCCACAGCGATATCGATTCGCAAGATTTAATCCGATATATTTAAAAAAAGAACCTGCTTATTAAAGCAGGTTCTTTTTTATAGGTTAGGTTTTGTTTTTAAAACATTCCGCCACCTTGTTTTTCGTTAGTATCCCTTTGTTTTCTGTCAAGTGCTTTGTTTTTACCGCTTCCAAATCGGTAACTGAAGTTTATGTTAACCGTTTGACTTTCCCATTTGAATGTACCGTTAATGTTTGCCGGCTCGGTTGAATAAAAACGCGATTTCATGGTTTTGAAAATGTCATTAACACGTAAACTTAAAGAGCCTTTTCCTTCGAATAAATCCAATCGTGTTCCTAAATCGGTTTTCCACATATCTTTATTGGAAAATTGTAAACCGCGTCGTTCTCCGGAATACATTGTAAACCAAATCAATCTGAAGTTTTTGGTAACTTTAAAAGTGTGGTTCATTCTTGAATTGAATAGGTTTGCATTTATTTTTTCTTCATATAAATTACCGTCACTTTTTTCTATGATTCCCTTTGTATTGTTGAAATAATTATCGATTCCAAAGTTTACATTCCACCACTTCTTAAATTCGTAATTACCGGAAAGTTCCAAACCATATTCCTGATTTTTATCAAAATTTGTAAAGGTCATTAATTGTTTTGTAGGCTCGTACGGGTTGCTGGTTAATACCTGATTGATTTCGTCTTTGATAAATCTGACAAATGCTCCGGCAGTAATGCTTCCTTTTTCCAGTTTTCGGGTATAGTTGGCTTCTATTGAATTTGTAAATTGAGGTTTTAATTCAGAATTACCTATTTGCTCAATAGTAGAGGCGCTCCATTGTCTGATTTTGTTTACCTGATGCATGTTGGGTCTGTCAACTCTTCTGGAATAGTTAAAGTTGAAAGAATTATTTTCAGACGGATTGTATGTTAAGAAAGCGGAAGGGTAAGCTGTGAAAATATAATCGCTGAAAGTTTCATTTGCAAATCCTGTTTTTTTGAATGTACCTTTTACATCGTAGCTTTCCAGTCGTAAACCTACCTGATAACTCCATTTTGTGTATTGCTTGCTAAAGTTTCCATAAGCCGATTGAATATTTCGTTCAAAATTGAAGTCTGCATCAAAATTGTCGTTTACAAAAAAGGTATTTGAAGTTTCATCAAATCGGCTTTCAAGGCCTAATTCGATCTTAGTGGTTTCGTTTATCGGGTTAACAAAATCAATGTTTCCAATAAAATTTTTCCCGTCTTTTGTGACGTTGTTTTTTCGTAGAAAAGTATTGTTTCCGTCAACAAACAAACTATTTTCTGGAGATTCGTCCGTATTGTAGTTGGCTTCGATGTCTAATGTTTTATCTTCTTTATCAAAAATATGTTTGTAGGCTAAATTATAGGTTTGATTTTTTGATTTTCCGGTAGAATTTTGAATTTGAGCCTGATCCGTTGTTGCTGAATCATAATAATTTACACCATTTTCAAATTTAAAAACAGGGCTGTTAAAGGTTTGCAGCGTGTAAAATGATAAAGTGTTTTTTTCATTTATATAGTAATCCGTGCCTAATTTGGTAAAATGCTCTTTGTTGAATTCCGTAATCTTAAAGGATAAATCATAATCGTTAGCACTGTTATAATTGTCCCAATGAACAATTCCTTGGTTTATATTTTTCCCATGATTTAAGGAATAAGTGCTGTAAAAATTGAACTTATTAACCTTATAATTCATGTCAAGTGAGCCGTTAAATTTTGGAACGATACCAAAAACCACCCCTGTATTTACATTACCATTAAAGCCGAGCATTGAATTTTTGTTCAAAACGATATTAATGATTCCGCTCATCCCTTCCGGATTATATTTGGCCGATGGATTTGTAATCAATTCAATTTGTTTGATGGATGTGGATGGTATTTGTTGTAAAGCCTGAAGCGCTGTTAAGTTAGAAGGCTTTCCGTTGATAAGGATTTTTACATTTTCATTGCCTCTTAAACTTACGGTATTGTTTTGCAGGTCTACGCTTACCGTTGGGATATTGTTCATTATTTCCGCTGCAGTTGCGCCTGTTGCCTGTAAATCTTTCCCAACCGTAACAACTTTTCTGTCAATTTTTTGAACAATGGCAGTTTTGTCTTTTGTGATGACCACTTCACTTAATTGTTTTGCTTCTTCTTCTAGCGAAACCGTTTTTAAGTTGATGTTTTTTTCCTCCTTAGTTAAGTTTACCGAGGTTTCAAATTTTGTATACCCTATAAATGCAATTTCGATTTTTAAGTTTTTTAGCGGTAAATTGCTTAGGTTGAATGTTCCGTTTTCGTTTGTAAGGCTTCCGGAAATTACTTTGTCCTCGTCTTTTACTGTAATCGTTGCATAAGGTAAAGGATCCTTTGTTTTACTGTCGATTATTTTCCCGCTTAAAGTTCCTGTGGCGTCAATTTTAACAGCAGTGTTAATTGTTGAAGGAACAGATTGTTGCGCTTGCATACT
The DNA here is from genome assembly GCF_040750275.1 of Flavobacterium enshiense. Classification (GTDB taxonomy): domain Bacteria; phylum Bacteroidota; class Bacteroidia; order Flavobacteriales; family Flavobacteriaceae; genus Flavobacterium; species Flavobacterium enshiense_B. The sequence continues at coordinate 561,349 of NZ_JBDOCV010000002.1, read as the reverse complement.
AGCTATAGAAGCCAATAAGCAAAACATGATAGCTTTTACTTTCATTTGATTTAAATTTTGATTGATGATGGGGACAAAGCTAATGCAAAAAATAATACTATGCAATACAAGGTACTTTTTTATTTTTGATTTTTTTTGCTTTATCATAAGAATGACGAATGAGCAGGCGATTTGTAAAATAAAAAAGCAAAAAAAATCCGAAGTTTTTTAACCCCGGATTTTTAAAATTATTTTTTAATGATTTTCCTGAAATACTCTTTACCGTCAATGTTTGCTTTCAGAAAGTAAATTCCGCTGGCAAAATTGCTGATATCGATTGTTTTACTTTGTTTGTCAGATGTTACCTTTTCGGATAAAATTATTTTTCCATTCGTATCCATTACCATAATATCGAAGTTTTCAAATGTTGCTCCTTCAAATGTTATTGTTATAAAATCATTGGCTGGATTAGGATAAACAGATAATTGCGGTTCGGTACGAACAGTATTCTCATCCGACATTTTAGCACAACTGATGGCAGTAACCGATCTTGTTCCGTTTGAGTTATTCACGTTACCGGCACTGTTTTTTGCTTTCATGTAATAAGTATATGTTGTGCCGGCCGTAATCAGATAAGTATTCAGAAAGGTTGTTCCGGTTACATCTGAAGCGTAGAGATTTCCATTGCGGTAAATGTCATAGCTCGTTACATTGGCGGAAGCCGTCCAAGTTAAATTGATTGCGCTTGTCGATCCGCTGCAAGTTGCCGTTGCCGTTAAGGTAAAGGAGCCCGGTGCACAAGTTATTGCCGTGGCAGACAAGGTTCCGTTAGAATTATTGGTTGTTCCGGTTGCATTTTTTGCTTTGATGTAGTAAGTATAAGTTGTTCCAACTGTTATGTAAGTGTTCAGAAATTGGGTTCCTGTGATGTTGCTTGCATAAAGTGATCCGTTTCTGTAAATATCATAGGAAGTTGCATTAGCTGAAGCCGTCCAATTCAATCGGATTTGGCTGGTTGTTCCGCTGCATTCCGGAGTTGTTGTCAACGTAAATGCTCCTGGAATTGGTGCAGAACAAGTAACTCCCAAGTTGGATTTTAAAGAATTAAAATAGGAGAGGGCAAAGGTATCCCGCCAAGTTGAACTAGTCAGTTTGGTTGCATCCGCAGTATCCACAAAACCAATTTCATTTAAGCACGCCGTTGCCGAAGAGTATTTCAGTACTCCTAAATGATAGGCTAAAAAGCTGTTGTCTTCCACACATCTGCGGTTGTTCCATGAACCATTCGTAGCCATATCGTTTTGAATTTTCTGAGCAAAGGCAATATCGGGTGTGGTGTTGGTGTCACTATCAGTACAATAAAAAGTTTCGGTTCCTGTTCCACCGCCAGCGTTACAATGAATGCTCAATAAACGGTCAGCATTCCAGTTGTTGGCCATAGTAGCGCGTTGCGTTACCGAAATCCAACTGTTTAAATTAGTCGTTCTAGTCATTTGCACAGTCCAGGCCGAACAGGAATTCTGGATTAACGTTCGGGTTCGCAAACCAACTTCTAAAGACGTTTCGATTTCTGTTGCGGTTCTGCCGTCCGGGTTGTCACTTGTTGTGGCTCCGTAACCGTGTCCGGGATCAATGACTACAATTTGTGCATTAATGGCAAGTGTAGCAAACAAGCTGAAAAGTATAGTAAATAGCTGTTTCATGACTTACAGTTTTAAAGTTGAGGTATAAATCTTTCCGGTTTTTTCATCGGAGAAAATGATTTGATTGTTACCGTACAATGATGGAAACATTTCAATTTGATTTTCTGTGGAAGTTAATTTGGAAGCTCTTGAATTTTCAACATCAAACAGTATTATTTCCGAATTACTTACGGAATGTCCGTCATGGCTTTCATCTAAAAAACCGATAAGATATTTGTCGTCCGAAGACCATGAAGTCGCAATTCCCTGACCAATGCGTTTTCCTTTGTCTGTACCGTTGATATCATAAACCCAAATATCTGCGCCATTATGAACGGCTACTTTCTTTCCGTCGTTGGATATGATCGCATTGTAAAATTGTCCTTCGTTGTTGGTAACGATCCAGCTTTTTGAGGTTTTTAAATTGGTTGCTTCAATTTTTAAAGAGGAGGGATTGGTATGTACAACGATTTCATTTTTTCCGTTATAAGAAGGAAGAAAATTGTGATTCAACTCCAGCGATTTAGACTTTTTTTGACTGATGGAATATGCCTTGACTTTAGAATCTGAAAAATAATCTTTCTCACCTTTTTCTTTGAAGTAGAATGTTTTGCTGTCCGGACTCCAAGCATAACCGTAACCGTTTCCGTCTTTAGGAGAAATTGGCGTAATTTTTTTGGTTGTCATATTCAGAAGATAAACCCCATGATTGTGTTCCTGTGTAAGTAATGCATACTTACCGTCTGGTGAAGCTACAGGATTAGTAAATGAACCTTTAAGACTAATTTCTTTAGGCTTGGAGAATTCCTGCGCCTGCAACTGAATCCCCAGAAGCAATGTGGCACCGAGTAAAAATTTTGTTTTCATATTAAATTGTTTTTGATAAAGTAGTAAATGTATTACAAAATAATTATAAAACAAAAAAAAACACCTTGATAATAAGGTGTTTATATTGGTGGCTTTTAGATGTTACCTTCGGAATTTATTTCGGGTAATAATGTTTTTAAGTTTGGCTTTCAAATCTTCTCCGGTATCATACACCATTTGTTCATTGCTTGGGAACGGAACGGCTCTCTTGTCAAAGAAAGGAAGGTAATTATCGTCGCAAGCACGCTTATCACCATTGTAATTAGCGTAAATGTGTTCGAAATTGAATTCACTTGCCAGCGGGAAAGTTTCAATCAATTGATTGGTTCTGAAATCAATATAATCTACTTTAGCCGTTACTTGACAAGCCTTGAACTGTCGGAACTCGTAGATATTCACGCGAATCGTTTTAAAATTATCCACTTTAATCGGGTTTCCTAAACTGTCTTTTACAACATTTCCGTTGGCATCCAACAATGTTTTTGTACCGTCTTTAATCTGTTTTTCTTTGATGAACTCTTTCTCTTTTACTTGTTCCGGTGAAATGTTAATCTGGCGGAAATTCACAATCATTCCATAATCATAGGTAATACCTTTCTGGCGGTTGCTGTGGTAAACCGTCCATTTGTCGTTTAATCCGAAAGTACTGAAATCCAGTAAATCGCTCTGTAAACGGGCTGGAATAATCATGTTGGTTTCATTCTTTGTATACACGTTTACGAAATCTGTTCCTTTAAACTGCGCTTCGTCCATTAATTGTTTTACATCTTTGTAGCCTGGGTTGATTTTTTCCAGATAAATAAAATCATCGTAAGCACGACGGTAACTCATTTTGTCATTGGTCTTTAATAATAACTTAGAGTTGTCATAAAGATATTTAGACAAGGCGTTTTTGCTGTTTACAATCTGATCTGAATAATCTTCGAAAGGGAAAATAGCATTTCGGCCTTCTTTCATCAATCGCAAAGGCAATAACGGACGGATTTTCTCCTGACGCGCATTCAATTGCAGATAGGTGTTGTATATCTTTTCCAGATTGGCAGGGTTCGCATCTTTGGCCAGCATGTCCACGGTTCGTAAATCGCGTTCTTTGGCTTTAGCGAAAGCTTCTTCCATTAAGTATATGTAATCCTGTTTCCCTTTGGAGGTTTTGTTGGTACGTAAAGCTTCGGCAGCACGATGAATGGCACCATCATAATCTCCGTCACTTAACATGCTTTGTGTTTGTTTTACACCGCAGGAATACACGAAAAGCAACAATAAAAAAAGTGAAGTAATTTTCTTCATAGACTGTAAGTTTTAGCAAAAATATAATTTTTCAGGAGCTTTTCCCGCTATCCACTATATCTTTTTGTAATACAAAAAAGTATTACAAAAAGGATGCCGTTTCTATCGGGGCTAGAGAATAGTCATAAAAAAACAAAAAAAAAACTCCGAAAGGACATTTCGGAGTTTTCTGTTTTAATTATTTCGTTGGAATAGGAGGAAGCAACTTGCTTGAAACTTCTCCAAACCCTATTCTTACGGTATCATTTACACAATAACCTCTTATGATAACCGTATCACCATCGTTAATAAATTTACGCTCAGAACCGTCTTTCATCGGGATAGGATTTTTTCCGCCCCAAGTCAATTCCAACATTGAACCGAACGAATCTTCCGTAGGACCTGAAATCGTACCGGATCCCATCATATCACCCGAGTTGATTCGGCATCCGTTGATGGTGTGGTGTGCCAATTGCTGGCTCATTGTCCAATACATATATTTTAAATTCGATTTACTAACCACAGTTTCCTGATTGTTATCCGGTGTGATTGATACCTCTAAATTAATGTCAAAAGCGTGGTCACCAGTTTGTTGTAAATACGGAAGCGGCGTTGGCTCTTGCTTAGGCGATGCACAACGGAAAGGCTCCAATGCATCCATAGTTACAATCCATGGCGAAATGGATGAAGCAAAGTTTTTTGCTAAGAATGGCCCTAGCGGCACATATTCCCATTTCTGGATGTCACGTGCAGACCAGTCGTTCAATAATACCATTCCGAAGATGTAATCTTCCGCTTCACCAACCGGAATGTTTTCTCCCATGATGTTAGCATCGGTAGTAATGAAAGCCGTTTCCAATTCGAAATCCACTAAACGGGAAGGACCAAAAACCGGTGCAGTTGCATCCGCAGGCAGTGTTTGTCCCATTGGGCGGTGTACCGGAATTCCCGAAGGCACTATCGTAGAGCTTCTTCCATGATAACCCACCGGAATGTGTAACCAGTTTGGCAACAAAGCGTTTTCCGGATCACGGAACATTTTTCCAACGTTGGTAGCGTGTTCTTTACTGGAATAGAAATCAGTGTAATCACCAATATGAACCGGTAATTGCATTTCCACATCGTTAATATTGAACACTACTACGTCACGGTGAGCATTATTATCTCTTAATTCGGAATTGTTAGCGTCGAAGATGTCTGCTAAACGGTTACGAACCAATCTCCAGGTTTTCTTACCGTCTCCGATGAAATCGTTTAAAGTGTCCTGCATGAACATATCGTCTGTTAATTCGATTCCTTCGAAATAACCGAGCTGTTGTAAAGCACCCATGTCAATAGCGAAATCGCCAATTCTTGTACCGATGGTTACTACATCTTCTTTAGTGATAAAAACTCCGAAAGGAATATTCTGAATGGGGAAATCACTGTTTTCAGGAACTGACAACCATGATGTTCTATTAGGATCGTTTGCTGTTATAGGCATGATGTTGTGTTTTTAGTAAATGTTGAATTTTCAATCATCAAATATACTTTGTATTGGGATTTTACCAAACTCTTTTCGTATTTTTGAGCTCGATTTAACAAATTTATTGAAAATGCAACGCGACGAACAAATTTTCGACTTAATTCTTGAAGAACAAGACAGACAAATCCACGGATTAGAACTTATTGCATCCGAAAACTTTGTAAGCGACCAGGTGATGGAAGCTGCGGGTTCGGTATTAACCAACAAATATGCAGAAGGCTATCCTGGAAAAAGATACTATGGAGGATGTGAGGTAGTAGATGTTATAGAACAAATCGCCATTGACAGAGCCAAAGAACTTTTTGGTGCTGAATACGTTAATGTACAACCACACTCAGGTTCTCAGGCAAATACGGCTGTTTTTGCTGCTTGCTTAAAACCGGGAGATAAAATTTTAGGTTTTGATTTATCACATGGTGGTCACTTAACGCATGGTTCTCCGGTTAATTTTTCCGGTAAATTGTACAATCCGGTTTTTTACGGAGTAGAGCAGGAGACAGGTCGTTTGAACTACGATAAAATTCAGGAAATCGCAACCAAAGAACAACCGAAATTAATCATCGCGGGTGCTTCGGCTTACTCCCGTGATATGGATTTCAAACGTTTCCGTGAAATTGCAGATTCGGTTGGAGCAATCTTAATGGCCGATATTTCACACCCGGCAGGTTTAATTGCAAAAGGGTTAATGAGCGATCCAATTCCTCATTGTCATATCGTAACGACAACTACGCACAAAACATTGCGTGGCCCTCGTGGCGGAATGATCATGATGGGTAAAGATTTCGAAAATCCATGGGGCTTAACGACTCCAAAAGGTGAAATCCGTATGATGTCACACGTTTTGGATATGTCGGTTTTCCCTGGAAATCAAGGAGGTCCGTTAGAGCACATTATTGCTGCTAAAGCGGTTGCCTTTGGTGAAGCATTGACAGATGAGTTCTTCAACTACGCTATGCAGGTTCAGAAAAATGCTAAAGCGATGGCAGAAGCATTCGTAAAAAGAGGATACAACATCATTTCCGGCGGTACAGACAACCACATGATGCTAATCGACTTGAGAAACAAAGGAATCTCTGGTAAAGAAGCAGAAAACGCGTTGGTAAAAGCTGAAATCACAGTTAATAAAAACATGGTTCCTTTTGATGATAAATCGCCATTTGTAACGTCAGGTATCCGTGTAGGAACACCTGCAATCACGACTCGTGGATTGGTGGAATCTGATATGGAAACGGTTGTGGATATGATCGACCGTGTGATTATGAACCATACTAACGAAGAAATGTTAGAGCAAATTGCCGATGAGGTAAACGATATGATGAGCGAAAGAGCAATGTTTGTTTTCTAGTCATCATTGTAAATCATAAAAGAAAGTCTCTCAGTTTTGAGGGACTTTTTTATTTAAAGAAATAATTCACTGATTGCACCACCGAAGTAATCAAAATCACGCCCAAAACAATATAACGGAAATATTTTTGCGAAGTTCTTTCCAATATTTTTTTTCCGATCCAGGTTCCTAAAATGCTAACAACAATTAGTCCTGGAATATAAATAATGTGTTCTTTCAGAAAATAACCGTTGTAAATGTAAATAACCGCACGACTGGAATCGACGCCTAAATCGATTAAAGCGGAAGTGGCGATGAAAATGTCTTTTTGCAAATTGAAAGCTGTCAAAGTCAAACCACGAATAGCGCCACCGGTACCGATTAATCCTGCTAAAAATCCGGATAGCGTTCCTCCTATAAAAAGGTTTTTGTTGTTTTTCTCAATCGTCTTGTTAATATTGAAGATTAAGTAAACTGATAACGCCAGCAATACAAAACTCATACCGAGTTCAATTTCTTTTTGAGGGATGTATTTTGTCAATAAGGCACCGATAATTACAAATACTATAGCTGGTATTCCGAGTTTGATGAAAATGGATTTATCAATGCCTTTGCGAAACAGCATGATTTTTGAAATATTACTGAAAACATGGAACACAGCAGTAATACCCAGAACGATTTTAAAGTCGAAAAACAAAGCCGCTAAAGGAACAAATAAGATGGATGATCCGAAACCGCTTACTGTTCCAATGATTTCGGCAATTAATGCTAAAACAAAAAAGATTAAAAGGTCTTCCATTTCACTCGGGTTTGCAGTCAAATTTAACCATTTTTAACGCTTTCTGTGAAAAATTTATGAATGGAATAGTTTTTGATTTACTATTTTTGAAAATGTAATTCGCAGAACATCACTAAAAATAATGTTTTGTGATGTAAACCAATCATAAACAAGTGAAACAAATTATTACCGGATTATTGTTGTTGACCCTTTCCGTAAGTGCTTTTGCCCAAAAAGACAAAGGGTTGAATTCTATAGCTATTCCGCAATCTAAAAATCCGGATGTGGAACTTGTTCCTAAAAAAGAAGCTGAGTCAAGATTTCAGGCAATTGATTTCAGCCCTTCTATTTATGATGAAAATAAACCGTTGACATTCCCTAAAGAAAATAAATCGTTTGAAATAGGAGCAAACAATGCATCGGTTAAAAAAGAAGTGTTTGCCAATCCGAGAGAAATTCCAAAAAATGCGCTTCCTAAGAATCACGGCGATGAAAACACTAAAGTATTCAGGAGAAATCAGTCATTTGGGGAGTTTAAAACCAAATCTGCTATGGTGAAGATATTGTACCGCGATCACATGGCGGAAGATGGGGATATGGTGAAAATTTATATTAACAATATGGTGGTTGTAGCTCAGGTTCAGTTAATCAATAATTTCAGAACTGTTGAAATCGGATTGACACCTGGCTTTAATAAAATTGAATTTGAGGCGTTAAATCAAGGTACTTCAGGACCTAATACTGCTGAATTTCATGTTTTTGATGATAAAGGCAATCAGATTACAGCGAATCAATGGGATTTGGCCACAGGATTTAAAGGCTCCGTAATGATCATCAAAGAATAATACAATTCAACTCCAAACTTCATTTTGGAGTTTTTTTATGACCTTTATCAGTAATTCCTTCATAAAATTCCAGTAAATTTGATAGTATGAAGTGGACATTTATTAGTCTGACTCTCAATCAAATCCAGTTATAATGAGGTTAAAAGCGATTGTTTCTGTTGGAGTTATTCTGTTATTAACGGCTTGCAAAAATGATAGTTCTGCAATTCAGCCTACCGTTGGCAGTATTACGCAAAGCGTTTATGCTTCGGGAATTGTAAAAGCTGACGGACAATATATCGTTTATCCGTCTGCAAGCGGTGTATTGCAAAAAATTAGCGTAACTGTTGGTGATACCATTGAAAGCGGTCAATCGTTGTTTGAAATCGATAGTGATAAAGCACAACTCACCACGGAAAGTGCCCGTTTGGCTTATCAGTTAAGTAATGAAAACAATCGGTACGTCCAAGACAAAATTGCCGAATTACAATTAGCCGTGGAAAATGCAAAAGACAAACTGAAACTCGACGAATCCATATACAACCGAAATGTAAAAGTAAAAGACCAAGGTGGAATTTCTGAAGTTGATTTTGAACGGGTTGAGCTGACTTATAAGAGTTCCAAATTGGCCTATGAAACTGCGCAAAAGAGGTTAAATCAATTCCGGATTCAATCAAAGAATGAACAATCCCGAAGTAATGTAAATCTTCGTTTAAGTGAAAAATCCCAAAGTGATTTCACTGTTAAAAGTGCTTTCTCCGGACAGTTGTTTGATATTCTGGTAGAAGAAGGAGCGTTGGTCTCTCCGCAAACGCCTATGGCTGTAATTGGTAAAGCAAATTCTTTTCTGCTGGAATTGGAAGTCGACGAAAATGATATGGTTCAGGTAACAATAGGACAAAAGGTGTTAGTTACGATGAACAGCTATAAAAATCAGGTTTTTGAAGCCAAAGTGCAGAAAATCTACCCGATTATGGATGAACGTTCCCGAACCTTTAAAATTGAAGCATATTTCATTAAAACACCTTCTAAGCTTTACCCCAATTTAACCGCAGAGGCAAACATCATCATCCGTGAAAAAAAACAGGCAATTACCATTCCAAAGGATTATTTAATAGACAAAGAATATGTTTTGGTAAACCGGAATGAAAAGCGCAAAGTTAAAACCGGACTCTCCGATTATCAGAAGGTGGAAATTGTGGAAGGTTTGAAAAAAGACGAAACCATTTATCTCAAAGAATAATGAATTACAGACTGGTACTGAATATCGCTGTTCATTTGCTTAGGGCCCGGTTCAAACAAACGGTTGTGGCTGCAGTGGGTGTGACATTCGGTATTGCCATGTTTATTACGTTGCTCGGTTTTATGAATGGTTTGAACGATATGCTGGACGATTTAATGCTTAACAGAATCCCACATGTTCGGTTGTTTAATGAAATTAAGCCTTCTGAAAATCAACCGGTTGAATTGTATGAAGCCTATGAAAAAAGTACCAATTTTATCAATTCAATCAAACCTAAGGACAGAGGTAAAGCCATCTACAATGCAAAAACCATTATTAAAATCTTAAAGGAAGATAAACGTGTGGTGAATGTTGCCCCTAAAGTGACAGCACCGGTGTTTTTCAATTCGGGAACCCTTGAAATTTCAGGCGTTCTTAACGGAATTTCAGTCGCTGAAGAAGAAGAACTGTTTAAATTCAGCGATTGTATGATTGACGGTAACGTAACTGATTTAGAACAGAATAACAGTATTGTCATCGGATCCGGACTGGCCAAAAAAATGATGCTCGTAAAAGGGGATTTTATAAAAATAACGACTCCGAAAGGCAATTTAGCTGCTTTAAAAATTGTTGGGATATCGCAAATTGGTGTTGCGGAAATGGACGATACCATGAGTACAACCTCTTTAAGTACTTCGCAAAAAATTTTAGGGGAGACTACAAATTATATCACGGATATTCAGGTAAAGTTGCACGACATAAACAGCGCACCGCAAGTAGCTAAAGAATTCAGTAACAAATTTGATACCGATGCCATTGATTATCAAACCACAAACGCACAATTTGAAACCGCGAACAATGTAAGAACTACGATTTCGTATGCTGTTGGAGTTGTTTTGCTGATTGTGGCGGGTTTCGGAATTTATAATATACTGAACATGATGATTTATGAAAAAATGGACAGCATTGCTATTTTGAAGGCTACAGGTTTTTCAGGTAAGGATGTAAAATGGATTTTTATTTTGCTTTCCACAATTATAGGTTTGTCCGGAGGAATATTAGGATTGGTTTTCGGGTATATATTTTCCAGTATTATTGATACAATCCCTTTTGAAGCCACTTCTTTTCCAACTATTAAAACCTATCAAATTAACTACAGCCCGGCTTTTTATTTCATAGGAATAACGTTTGCTTTATTCACGACCACTTTAGCAGGACTTTTACCGGCTATCAAAGCTAGTAAAATTGATCCTGTGGAAATTATTAGAGGAAAATAATCATGAGTAATAAAGTATTGGAAACCAAAGGACTTACAAAGTATTTCTACGAACCGACAAAATTTAAAGTGTTGGACAATATCAATTTGAGTATCAATCACGGCGAATTTGTTTCGATTGTCGGGAAATCCGGCTGTGGAAAATCAACTTTGTTGTATCTGTTATCTACGATGGATACGGATTATGAAGGAGAGATATTCATTCATGAGGAATCGGTTACCGGAAAATCGGATATTGATTTGGCCCGCATCCGCAATGAAAAAATCGGTTTTGTTTTCCAATTCCATTATTTGCTTTCCGAATACAATGTACTGAAAAACGTAATGCTTCCCGGATTGAAATTGCAACAATATGAAGAAGCTGAAATAGAACATCGTGCAATGGAACACTTAAAAGTTCTCGGCATGCAGGATCAGGCGCTCAAAATGTCTAAACAGCTAAGTGGCGGGCAAAAACAAAGAGTTGCCATTGCAAGAGCCTTAATCAATGACCCTTTGATAATTATGGGCGATGAACCAACAGGAAATCTGGATAAAAAAAACAGTGATTTGGTGTTTGATATTTTTAAAGAGCTCACACAAGAAAAAAATCAGACGCTTTTAGTGGTTACCCACGATACCGATTTTGCAGCGCGAACCAACCGAATCATTACCATGGAAGACGGTAAGATTATTATCTAGTCTTTTATTACCAGATTGTATTTTGTTAACAAGCCTTTTATACCTTCCGATGAAAAAATTGCGCGTTTCAGTTTGGTTTTCTCGGGATCGATGTTGAAATCGTAGCTGGTATAAAAATCGGCTTTTTCACAGTTGGCATCGGTAAATACGGTCATTCGCAGGTTGCAATTGTCAAAAAGAGCTTCGGATAAATCGGTTTGCATAAAATCGACACTTACCATGCTGCAATTGGTAAACGTAATTTTTTTCAGTTTCAGTGCGTAAAACTGTGCGTAATCCAGTAAACAAGTGTTGAAATGAAATTCATGAATCATTTGATCGGTCATCGCAAAATTTACGGAAGTGAAATTGCAATGGTTAAAAAGAGCGTTACGAAAACCCACATGGCCTATTTTGGCTTCTTTAAAGTTGCATTCGTAAAAAGTACAGTCAATAAAAAGTGTTCCTGAAAAATTGGCTTGTGTAAAATCGCAGTTGATAAAAGTGCAGTTTTCAAATTCTTTTAATTGAATTTCGTAAGCAGAAAAAATATTGTTTTTATATTCTTTATCGTAAATGAAATCGGAAGTCATTGCGTTTTGTTTGACACAAATATAACTATTAATGCTCAGCTATCATTTTTAGTTTTTCCAAATCGATAGGTTTGCTCAGAAAGCACTTTACAAAATCATATTTTTCAGCTCTCAACTTATCTTCAGTAGCAATGGAGGAACTCACAATGTAAATGCTTTTAATTTGGGTGGATTGTGATTCAAACTGAAATGTCATTTCGTTTAGAAAATCCCAGGCATCCATTTGTGGCATTTCAATATCCAGAAGAATTACATCTGGGAACGAATCTGTTTTTGTTAAATGATGAATAGCATCTTCACCGCTTCTAAAGGAAAATGTGTCCGAAAACAGGCCGGATTTATCAATCAGTTTTTGGGTGACGAGTTGATAAATAGGATCGTCGTCTATTATGCATATCGTTTTAGATCGGAGCATTTTTATTTAAAATAAATTATGAATACAGTTCCATTGTTTAATCCGCTCTCTACTTCAATTCTTCCATTCATGGCGTCAATCTGGTTTTTGGTTATAAACAGACCGATTCCTCTCGATTCCGGATTATTGGTAAACGTTTTGTACATGCCAAAAAGTTTTTCACCATTTTTGTTTAAATCAATTCCTATTCCATTGTCTTTGATTTTCAATATTTTAGATCCTTCTGTTTCGGAGTACGACAATTCTATGATTGGTTTTCTTTCCGGATGTCTGTATCGGATAGAATTTGATATCAGATTAAGCAATACACTTTCAAGGTAAGCAGGATTAAATTTCACAGTAACGTAATCCGGTACATTATTGATGATTTCAACATTGTTTTTTTCGATTTGATCCCTTAGGATTTCCTGAACTCTATTAATAAACCGGTTGAGGTTTAAATGCTCAATTAGAGGATTTATGTTTGTTTGGATGGAAACTACTTCGTTGAGGTTGTCCATCGTTTCATTTAAGGTATTTGATACTGTTTTTAGAAGTTCGAGCAGTTCCAGCTGTTCTTTTTTATCTTCGCTTAACTCGATTAAATTGATAAGTGACTGAATATTACTGGTATGAGATCTTAAATTATGGGATACAATGTGTGAGAAATTGAGCAGTCTTTTGTTTTGTTCCGATACCAGTTTAAAGGAATTGCTCAGTTCAATTTCTATTTGTTTCGATTTTGTAATGTCTATTAAAATCCCTCTGAATTTAAAGGAGCCGTCTTTCTCAATAAAAACATTAACGATATCCCGTACCCAAACCAAGCTTCCGTTTTTGGAGATCATACGGTATTCGTGTACATGTGGTTTTTTTAAACTCGACCATTGGTTGGTAAGTTCGATTACCTTTTCCCGGTCTTCAGAATACAGATGGTTGTACCAAAAGTTGTCATCATTTATCCACTCTTCAGAGGTGTACCCCAAAATAGATTCAGATTGCTTGCTGATGAAGGTAACGCCAGGTCTGTCCGGATAACCTTCCCATACGATTCCGTCTATGGTATTAATAAGCGACTCTAAACTTAATCGTGATTGCAGCAGTTCTTTTTCATACTGTTTTCTTTTTGTGATGTCCTCAACAATGGTCATGTGTGTGGTCGGGTTTTCGCCTTTTCTCCAAAGTGGTGTAACAGTAATATTTACCCAAATCAGGTGCCCTGTTTTGTTATGATATCTTTTTTCAAGTGAAAAACCGTTAATATCACCATTTTTAAGCAAGTTCATGTGTTTGGTGTCGTTTTCATGATCATCCCGGTGCGTAATCATCATCACAGTCATTTCCTTTAATTCATCTCTGGTATATCCGGTTAGGTCACAAAATTTGTTATTGACATCTATGTATGCACCAGTAATGGAATTTGTATGTGTAATTCCTAGTCCTGCATTGTCAAAAATCGATTTAAACAGAAATTCACTTTTAATTAGTTTTTCGGTTTGCTCTTTTACCAATTTTTGTAAATCGGAAGGTTTTTGAAGAATGTTAGTAATAAACATTCCGCAAATCAGTGCCAGGATAAAAGCAAGAATAAAAATAGGAACGGTGAGCCATAATAACTTGGATTCGTTTTTTTGAATCATGTATAGTGTCCAATCGCCTTCAGGTATGGTAACACTTTTATAGGTTTTATCTTTGAAAAATGATTTGTCTTCTAAGAAAAAAACTTCTTTATCCCCGGTGCCATTCTTTTTAGAAAGTTGAAAGTAGTATTTATCACTGCTGAAGTTTTTAATTCCGGACGATTCTATAAATGTTGAAAAACGAATAACCACGGCGGAAAAACCCCAAAATTTACCTTTTTTATAAATAGGAAGTCTGCCGACAATTCCTGTTCCGCCTTGTTTGAGACGAACCGGTCCCACATAGTACATTTTTTGCGTACGAACAGCTTTTAACGCTGCTTCCCGATGCAAAGTACTGTTCAGGATGTCAAAGTCTGTGGCGGCTTCATTTCCCTTTAGAGGGTAGGTGTATTTGATTACACCGTTAGGAACAAGCTGAACAGCATCAATCGCGTTGTTACTGCTTATCAGTTTTTTTCCAACCTCCTCAAAATTGTTTACATTTCCATTGTCGTCAATAGTGAGAGCAAGGCTAATTGTAGTCGCGTAACTGTTTTTTAGGGATTGCTCAATGTTTTGATGTACTACGGCAAGTATATTGCTCATATCATCGAGCTGTTTGTTTTTAACAACGAGATATTGCAGGAAAATAGTAGCATTAAGCCCGATAAGCATAATAAAAAAAATAAGCAGCCCTGATGTTTTAGGACGACGAAGGAACCAGTTGCTTATTTTATCAAACCCCATTTTGAATAAACTATGTAACGGATTAATTACTATAAATATAATTAAAAATCAGTTAATTGTGACTAAAATTGAGGGTAAGCTAAAAGATTCGGGGAAATCCATAAAAAAACCCTGCAAAAGCAGGGTTTTGTGACCTCGACAGGATTCAAACCTGTAACCTTCTGAGCCGTAATCAGATGCGCTATTCAGTTGCGCCACGAGGCCGTTGTTTTAACGGGTGCAAATATAGGAAGAAATGTGTAACTTGCAAATCAAAATCAAATAAAAATTTAAAAAAAATGTCGTTACAACAGTACATCCGTGATATTCAGGATTTTCCGAAAGCAGGAATTGTTTTTAAAGATATTACCCCGCTTTTATCCAGTCCGGAAGCAACTAGGGAGTGTTTAGCTTTGTTAATCAGTAGCTTAGGTGAAAAAAAGATAGATAAGGTAGTTGGAGTCGAGAGTAGAGGCTTTTTCTTCGCCACACTTTTGGCACACGAGTTAAATGCAGGTTTTGTTCCGGTACGAAAACCTAATAAATTACCTTTTGAAACGATTTCCGCTTCTTATGCTCTAGAATATGGTACCGATACGCTTGAAATTCATACAGACTCCATTCAAAAGGGAGATAAGGTTTTAATTCATGACGATGTATTGGCTACAGGAGGCACAGCAAAAGCAGTTTGTGAATTGGTTGAAAAATTAGGTGGAGAAATCGTGCAATGCAACTTCCTGATGGAATTATCGTTTCTTAACGGTAGGGAAAAACTCGGGAGTAATGAAATTTTCGCCGCTTTAACATATTAATCTAATGCTCTTGTAGTTACATAATAGCGATAAGCGATAACGGCTTTCTGCCAGTTTTTGGCTTTGGCTAAATCGAGTCTTTGTTTTGTAAAACTGGGTAAAATCAGTTTGTTTATTTTGGCTAATAGTTTGAACATAAATATATTGTTTCCTTCAAAAGTATGAAATAAAAAAGACCGCAGCAGCTGCGGTCCTTTCTTTTGTATTAAGCTTTTTTATCTTTTAAAGATGATTTTACTTTTTCTAACTCAAGTTTTGCTTTTTGCATTTCCTCTTTTGCTTTTTGCATTTCCTGCTTCATTTTTTGCATTTCTTCACGCATTTCTTCATGCATTTTTTTCATTTCAGGTTGTGCTTCTCGCATGCGTATTTTCGCTTTTTCCATTTCAGGACGCATATCTTTCATGCGCTTTCTGGCTTCTTCCATTTGGATTTTGGCCCCTTCCATAGCTTCTTTTTGAATTTTATGGATTTCTTTTGAAGTGATGACGATATCGCCGTCTTCATTTTTAAAGATGAAATCTTTCGGACCTTTTTCGCCTTTAGGTCCTTTAGTATCAAATGAAAACGTAAAAGCTTTTTCCATGTCTTTGAAGTCCATATCACCTAGGATATCTTCACTTACTTTTTCGCCATTAACCCAAACTTCTTTTTTATTGCCGTTTTGTTTTACCACGACACTTTTCTTCATCATTTTTGGAGCATCGGGAGCCTTTGGAGTATCGGGAGCGCCTGGAGCATCGGGAGTGCCTGGAGCGTCTGGTGGTAGGGGAGGATCAATTCCTAATACATCTGCCCAGTCGAAATCGCCTTCATCACCTTCAATAATCACCTCAACATCTTCACCTTCGTCGTTTAAGCGTTGGATTTTATGAATTTTTGCTAAACCTTCTCTAGGACCTTTTCCTCGTGGTGTACCGAAACCAATGGCTGTTTTTCCGTTTTCATCGATTTCTTTAAAGAATTGAATCGGTTGGATTGGCTCATCGCTGGTTACTTGCGTTGTACCTTTTTTACCGTCTTTGTCTTTGTATTCTACTTTAATGGCGGTAATTTCCCCTTTGCTGTTTCGTTTAACTTTCGAAACTTTTAAAGTTACTCCAAATTCACTTTTAAGCATTTCGGCATCTTTTTTAATTTCGGCATCGGAAGAGTTTTTGTCGATTACCACAGAAACCATTTTTTGATTTGCCTCACGGTTTTCAACTTTTGGAAGTACTTTTTCCTGAGCCAAAACTTTCATTTGGAACTGGAACATGAAGAAAGCCAGAAGCGGTAATACCACAAAGTACTTCCAGGCGTTCTTTTTGCTTGATTGATTGGTGTTTAACATAACGATTCGTTTTTTGATTAATGATTGATAAAAAGGATTGGTGATTGCAATGCATTGCGACTGCATTGTTACTTTTAATAAGGTTTTCTGATAACTTTTAATGTCGATGATGTTTTTTGTCGCCTCGGCATCGGCAATGAATTCAAGGTTTTGTGCTATTGCTTTTTTGTACAGCCAAACAATCGGGTTAAACCAGAATGTGATGCAGAATATCTGAGCGATCATCATATCCAGCGAGTGTTTCTGTGCGCTGTGTACTTGTTCATGCTGTAAAATGTTCTCTAATTCGTCTTCTCTAAATGAGTTTGAATTGTAAACGATATAATTAAAGAAGGAAAAAGGCGATTGGACTTTATCGGTATCGATTAAATAGAAATTACTGCGTTTGATGGCTTTCGGTTTCTCTATAAGCTGTTTTATGGCGAAACAATCAATAATGAACTTGATTAAGAATACCGCGATTCCTATTCCGTATACAATTCCTAAAACCATAAACCAATTAATCTCAAAGCCAGATTCTTCAGCCGGAGCATAGGTAAGCGGAAGATCCGAATACTCATAAACCGGCGCCGGATCCACCAAAATCACTTTAGTGTACGTGACAAACGGTAAAACCATTGAAGTAACCAATCCGGCCAGTAAAAACCAGCGGTTCGAATTGAAAAACGTTTCTTTTCGAAGGAATAGTAAGTAGGCGACATAAAACACACCCATCAGGGCACTTACTTTAAGCAGATAAATTCCAAAAGCTTCCATAGGCTTTATTTTTTCTGTTCGATCATTTCTAAAATTTCGCGTAATTCTTTGGCGCTGATTTTCTCTTCTTTGGCGAAAAAGGAAACCATGCTTTTATAGGAGTTGTTGAAATAATTTTCAATAGCGGTGTTCATAAAACCTTTACGGTAATCTTCTTTGGAAACGATAGGGAAGTACTGGTGTGTGTTCCCAAAGGCATTGTGCGACACATAGCCTTTCTCTTCCAAATTACGGATTATTGTAGAAAGCGTGTTGTAATGTGGCTGATCTTCAGTGATTTCTGCCAATACCTCTTTCACGAAAGCCTTTTGCAGCTTCCATAAAATGTGCATTACTTCTTCTTCTTTGTTGGTTAATTTTTGCATGATCTGTTTTTATTATTTGTTGGGCGTTACCACAAGGGTCCGGCTATTCGCTGAATCTTTTTATTTTGAAAAAAAAATAAAAAGGATGCCGCTGCTATCCCTAACGCATTCATATGCTCCTTACTCAAGCACAGAACAAACGTACAACTATATTTTTAGTTACGCAACTATTTTTTTAGTTGAATAACTAATTTTATAGTTTTATTAACAGATTAGGGGAATGTAAATTTAGGTAAATGCCTTAAAAAGAAAAAGTTAATTGTTTTCTTCTGCGAGCAGTTTCTTTAGATAAAGCGATAGGATCAAAGCAAAAGTACCAAGTAATCCCATGAACAACCAGTTTGCCTGATAGCCTTTCAGATCAACAATTTCAAATCCGATATTCGAACTCAGAATATGAGCCAAACTGTAAGCCATAGTAAAAATAGCCATATATCGGCCTTCATGCCCTTTCGGAGCCCGGCTCATAGCAAAGGAATTGGAAAACGGAAAAGCAAACATTTCCCCGAAGCTCATGAAAAACATCATGATAACAAGTATGCCTGCCCATTGATTAATCAGTAACAAATACATACTTATAGTCATTGCAAGCAAACCATAGGAGACAATTTTTACTTTGTCAATTTTTTTGCGTTCCACATAGCTCACAATAGCCATTTCGGAAAAGAAAATAATCAAACCGTTCATCATTAAAAGTAGTCCACTCTGAAACTCGGTTAAATTGAACTGCTCTTTATGATATAATGGCAGAGTGGTAAAGAGCTGGAAAAACAAAATTCCTGTAACCAAGCAGATGAAAAGGAAAATCCAAAAGGGAACATCTGTAAATACAGATTTGTTGGTTTGTTCAGTAGCTAATTCTTTGCTAATTACTTCTTTTTTCTTTTCCTTTACCATTAACCAAAAAATACTAATTGCAAGAATACAAGTTGCTCCGTCTACCCAGAATAACCCTTCATAACCAGCACTCATAATGATAAGGCCAGCCATTGCAGGACCAGCAGCAAAACCTAAGTTAATGGCTAATCGTACTAAGGTTAAGGCTCTGGTTCTGTTTTCCGGTTTAGCATAAACGCTTAACGAAACAAACATGGCAGGACGAAACATATCTGCTACAACCATAATTAAAAATATGGCAAGACAAAGTCCTGTAAAACTTGTTATGTATTGCAATGCAATAAAAGAAATTCCACTGGCAAATAAGCTGAAAACCATTATTTTATAGAACCCTATTTTATCTGATAGTTTACCACCCAGCCAAGAGCCAATCATCGAGCCTAATCCAAAACAAACCAAAACCCACTTTACCTGATCGTATGAAAAATCTAAATCTTCTTTTAAATATTTTGATAAAAAAGGCAACACCATCGTACCGGCACGATTGATAAAAGTTACCAGTGTTAGTATCCAGATTTCGCGTGAAAAACCTCTAAAATTGTTGATGTAGCGTTGAAAGGCGTTTAAAAGCATCGAAAGGAAAATTAAAGTGCAAAGGTACAAACTAGTCTGTTTTTAAAGTTACGGATTTGATTGATTTGCTGTTAAATTGTTGTAAATTTTTTTACACTGAATTTTAACTACTTTTGCATAAAACCATGCGATTATGAAAAAGGTATTTTTAGCAATTTTATTTCCGTTACTAGCCAATGCACAGTGCAATGAAGAAAGCTCAAAAGCATTTCAGGATCAGTTAAATAAAGAATATGCCGATGAGAAAGAAAGTCCTTTAAAGAAAGAAGATTTACAGCATTTTAAAGGCCTTGATTTTTATGATATCAACGGTGATTTTTGTGTGGAAGCCAAACTGAAACTTACGCCTAATGAGAAACAATTTGTTATGCCGACTTCCGGTGGGAGGAAGCCCTTGTATGTAAAATATGGAGAACTTCACTTTGAATTGCAGGGCAAACGATGCAAACTGAATATCTACAGAAACATCGAATTGTCAAAAATGGAAAAATATAAAAATCATCTGTTTTTACCGTTTACCGATTTAACCAGCGGTGTGGAAAGTTACGGTGGCGGTCGTTACATCGATTTGGAAACTACTGATAAAGATACTATGATAATTGATTTCAATCAGGCTTATAATCCGTATTGTGCTTATAATGAAGGGTATTCTTGTCCGATTCCGCCAAAAGAAAATGATTTGTTGGTGGAAGTTCGTGCGGGTGTGAAGAAGTTTCATGATTAGTTATTAGAAGTTAGGAGAGGAAAGAGCTAATAATTAAGAAGTAGTTAAGGAGATGAAAAGCTGGTTGATTTTAGTTGTATTTTTCCAAAGTGTGATGGTTTACTGTCAGGAAGATAAACGTAATGTAGGCCATTCTGTTTTAGACGATATTATTACCAAACGGGCAAATGTTAATGGGGAAATTGAGATTATAGAAAAGCCTGTATTCAAAATAATTGATTACCATTTAGCGAAAATCATTCATACAAAAGACAGAGTATTTGTAAACAACGATGAAGGCAAAAAAGCATCCATAAAACTAACGGAAAAGGAAAGGGATTCCATAATAAGTGCTTTGCGAAGAGAGCTGAAATTACCTTGGAAACCAAATGATTTTCATTATCCATTAGCCGGTACAAACACTGAAGGGTATTTAAAACATAAATGTATAACCCGTTTGTTGCTTACGCATCCGATTTTTCTTCGAAACAATGAAATTGCAGTAGTTTTGTTTGGAAAATATAACACGAATACAACGTATGCACATTCGGACTTATCTATCTACAAGAAAGTGGAGAATGTCTGGACGATGTGGATATCGATAAGTTCCCGAACCGATGGCGAAAAATAATTTATAATGAAACTCAACATTCATACTCATAAAAGTAGTTATCAGGAAAACGTTCTGGAAATTGTCAATCAATACCCAAATGAATTTGATGCGGCTGCTAAACATTTTTCAATAGGAATTCATCCTTGGTATATTGATTTTGATAAGGTTGGAGAGTACTTACAAATCATTGAAGAGAAATTGCAACTGAGAAATTGTTTGGCTTTAGGCGAATGCGGTTTGGATAAACGCATCGAGACACCTTTAGAAAAACAGATAGAAGTCTTTGAAAAACAGTTACACTTAGCAGTGAAATATAAAAAACCTGTAATTTTGCACTGCGTTTCCGCGTATCAGGAAGTAATTGAAATCAAAAAACGTTTAAAAATAGAGGTTCCGATGATTATTCACGGATTTTCTAAAAACGGGCAAGTTGCCAAATCGCTTCTGGACAATGGATTTTATTTATCGTTTGGAAAATATTTGCTCAGAAACCCTGAATTATCAAGTGTGTTTGAACAAGTCCCGGATAATCGATTTTTCCTCGAAACCGACACGATTGAAGAAAGCATCAGCGATGTTTACATAAAAGCTGCATCAGTGAAAAATAAAGATGTGGAACAAATTATCGAGGATAATTTTAAGTTAGTTTTTAACCCGTAATGGCCGACCGGTTTTTCGACCGGAATCGCGTTACACAAAAAGTTTTACAATGGCAGAATGGACAGAAAGAGCCGAATTATTATTTAAAAAAGAAGGATTAGAAAAATTAAAAAATGCGAATGTTTTGGTAGTGGGAATGGGAGGTGTAGGTTCTTTTGCTGCCGAATTCATTGCCCGCGCCGGAGTAGGAAAAATGACGATTGTTGATGGTGATACTGTTGATATTACCAATGTTAACCGTCAGTTGCCGGCTTTGCATTCCACCGTTGGACAACCGAAAGTGAAGATTGTTGGTGATCGTTTGATGGACATTAACCCGGATTTGCAATTAACCCGAATCCAGGAATTTTTATCACCGGAGAGAGCTTTTGAGTTGGTAACACCCGAATATGATTACGTTTTAGATTGCATCGACAGTATCACACCAAAACTAAACCTGATTCTGGCTGCTAAACGAAAAAAGGTAAAAGTAATCAGTAATATGGGAGCAGGTGGGAAGATGCTTGCCAGTAAAGTAGTGGTAAAAGATATTAGTAAAACGGATGTTTGCCCTTTGGCCAAAGTAATACGGAAACGTTTGAAGAAAGAAGGAATCACAAGTGGGGTAAAGGCTGTATTTTCTGTTGAAAAACCAGATCAGAGCAGTTTGAAAATGACGGACGGAACCAATTTCAAAAAGTCATTCTTCGGAACCAACAGTTGGATGCCGGCTTTATTTGGGTTGCACGCCGCTGAAACCGTAATCAAACAGTTGTTGAAAAACGATTAAACAAGAACCTATTATATAGAAAAAAGTCCCAATCCGGGACTTTTTTTATTGTACAACTGTAGTAGTGTCTTTTAGTGTGGGAGGAATCACAATCGGTTTTACCTTTTCCACAATCGGGATGTAAATTTCGGTTATCCATTGTGAAGTTTTGTGGGTTTGCTTGCTATTCACTTTATACACCTCAATGTATTTTCCGGAGTGGTTTTCCTGCCAGTGTTTCTTTTCAATTTCAGCATAAGCTTTGTCCCAGGCTTTTTTACTGTGTGTGTAATCTCCTTTCAGAGTAGTTTTTAATGCTAAGTAGGAATAGAATTTGCCGCCGGAAATGTCACTTCCTTCTGATGTGAAAATTTCCTGTTCCACCGGAAGACAAACCGAAAAAGAAACAATACCACTGGCTTCATCATACTTGTCGTAAACAGTGAAAGGCGCTCCGTTAACGGTAATATTATTATCCTTTGCAAAGGCATCAATCTTCTTCATCAGGATATTCATATTGCGTGACAGAGATGTTATTTTACAGGTTAATGATTGTTTGATGTAATTGCAACCCGGTTTTTTAACTAATCCATTTACCTTAATCGAATAGTTATTCAATTCTTTTACCAATAGGTTGTCAATATTTTCCAGCCCTTTCTCAAACATCGGAGCCATCATATTTTCCACACCTCCGCTTAATATTGAAAAAGCTTTCATGCCAAAATCCATTTTACCTTTCATTCTCCAGGTTATTTTGGTTCCGCCTTTTACTTTCTGAAATCCCCAAATGATATCGGATGGCTTTCCGTTTTCAAAATAAATTTTCTGAAAAAGACTATCGTTTTCAATAACTTTTACGGTATTCATTTTTCCGTTACCCTCTTTTCCACTCCAGGAATAAGCAGCTCCAATTCCTTTGGTTTTTTCGGAATAGGTATACTGAATGGTTTTGTCTTCTTCTGCCCAAGGGCCCCAATCTTCCCAGTTTTTGTAATCATTAATATAATTGTACAAAACAGGTTGGGAGATGTTTATAACTTTACTTCGCTGAATATCAAAATCTCCGGATTGGGTTCCAACATAAACAGAAACAGCAATGGCGGCGAGTATTATAAGGAGAAATATGTATTTTACAATTCGCATAATCTGGGTGTAACTATGATAGTTTCAAATATAGCAATATTTATTCTTTCAGGACTAACTTAATTATAAATAAAATTCCTATAAAAAGCAGGAAGAAAAACAATATCCAAAGGCTTCCTTTATAATGAATTTTATGTAACGCCAAATCTTTTCGGTAAACGTATATCATTACAGACACAAAAGCGATTATAAAAAAAATAGCAAATGCAAGTTGACCTGTTGAAAACATAGTTTGAAAGTTTTTGCAAAAGTAGTCGATTGAAAATTCTTTTTAATTAATTTCCTCACAAATTTTAGAATTATGCAAAAACAAATCAATTCCGTAAAAGAATTTCACGAAGCCTTTGGTTTAGGTGTAAATTTTTCACCAAAAGGTGATTTGGGTGAACAGAAAAACATGTTGCGTTTTAATCTGATGAAAGAAGAAAACGAAGAATACCTTGAAGCTGTTCAGAATAATGATGTTGTGGAAATCGCCGATGCCTTGGGTGATATGTTGTATATTTTATGCGGAACAATTTTAGAACACGGCTTACAACATAAAATTGAAGAAGTTTTCGACGAAATCCAGCGCAGTAACATGAGTAAATTAGGCGAAGACGGAAAACCAATTTATCGTGAAGACGGTAAAGTAATGAAAGGCCCGAATTATTTTAAGCCAAATTTTGAGGAGATATTAAAATAGTGGTCAGTGATTATTAATTAGATGGATGGGTTGTATTTAATAAAAAAAAACAGTGTTCAGAAGTATAGAGCTACTGAACACTGTAAACTGAATATTGAATAAGAATATTGTAAACTATACTTTAACTGTCCAACCAAACGCGTCTTCCGCAAGTTTGTATTGAATATTAGTTAGTTTTTCTTTGATGTCTGAAGCGAATGAATTTTCAATCTTCGGTAACTCATAATAGGTGTCCTGATAGGAAAAACCAGCAATAGGGTTAACTACTGCAGCAGTTCCGGCACCGAAAATTTCTTTTAAAGAGTTATTTTTAGCTGCTTCCACAATTTCAGAAACCAAAACCGGACGTACTTCTACATTAATTCCGATATGTTTCGCTAAATCAATGATACTTTTACGAGTAACACCGTCCAAAATTCTCTCGCTGGTTGGTGCCGTATAAAGTGTGTCGTTAATACGGAAGAAAACATTCATAGTTCCTGCTTCTTCCAATTTTGTATGTGTAGCATCGTCTGTCCAGATAATTTGCTGGAATCCTTTTTCGTTAGCTAATTTCGTCGGATAAAATTGTGCAGAATAGTTACCGGCTGCTTTTGCTGCACCGATTCCTCCGTTAGCTGCACGGCTGAAATGATCGGCAATTACCACTTTCACTTCACCGGAGTAGTAAGCTCTGGCAGGAGAAAGGATAATACAGAAACGATATTGGTTTGATGGGGAAGCCACTACACCATGACCGGTAGCAATCATAAAAGGACGTATATATAAGGTGTTTCCTTTTCCTTTTTTTACCCAATCTTTTTCTATTTCAAGTAATTTATGCAAACCACCTAAGAAAACTTCTTCAGGAACTTCCGGCATTGCTAAACGAACTGCCGATTTGTTGAAACGGTCAAAATTCTGATCCGGTCGAAATAACCAAACCTCATCGTTAGCGTCTTTATAAGCTTTCATGCCTTCAAAGATTGCCTGTCCGTAATGAAATACTCTGGAGGAGGGATCCATAGTGAAGGGCTCGTAAGGAGTGATTACGGGTTGTTCCCAAATCCCGTCGTGGTAGTCACAAACCAGCATGTGGTCTGTAAAGATGTTTCCGAAAGTTAGGTTTTCAAAATCAACAGTATTGATTTTACTTTCTTTAGCAGTAACAATTTTGATGTTACCAGTTGTTGTTAATTCCATTTAATTAAAATTAAATTATGCAACAATAACATGTTGATTATCAGTTTAAAACGTTGTTTTTCTTTGTGATAATAAACCAGTTGTGTCGGTGCAAATCTAATAAAAAATCCTGCCTATTTTAACAGTGTATCAAAAATAACAGAATTGCTTGCATATCTATTAATTTGTTCTTGAATTCTCAACAAAAGTGAATATTTTGTTAGATTTTATCATGTGAATTAAAAAAAACTTAAAGTAGAATTTTCATTAAAATTTAATTTGTTTCTTTGAAAACCAATTATAAAGACTTAAACATAAATAGCATGAAAAGAATTCTACTATTATCTGGGGTTGCAGTTGCCCTTTTCAGTTGCAGCAAAAAACAGGAAGAGCCTAAGAATGAGGAAACAGTGGCTCAAAAATTGGAATACGCCGTTTTCGGTGACAGTATATCCGACAAAGATGTACTTACAAATGCAGAAATGATGACAAAATTCAAGGATTTGAAAGAAACAGATACGATTCAGGTAAAATTCAAATCAAAGATTAATGGAGTTTGCCAGAAAAAAGGATGCTGGATGACTATGGATTTGGGAGAAGAAAAAGAAGCATTTGTGAAGTTTAAAGATTATGGTTTTTTTGTACCGATGAATGCGGAAAATCAAGAGGCAATTGTTAGCGGAAAAGCATTTGTGAGTGTTGAATCTGTAGCGGATCAGAAGCATTATGCAAAAGATGCCGGTAAATCTCAGGTTGCGATAGACAGTATTACTCAGCCTAAAGTAACCTATTCTTTTATGGCTGATGGCGTTTTAATCAGTAAATAATGAAGAGGATTTTACTTTTATCAATAGCTTCTGCTTTTGTTTTTTCCTGCAACAAAAAGGAAGATATTACAGCGGAAAAAAATGAAACTGTAAAAGAAGAAAAGCAGTTTGAAATGTATGAGATGTCTGAAATGGCAGCTTTGATGGAGCAGATGTATGTAGACAATCAGCGTTTAAAAGAAAGAATTAAAATCGGAGATACTATCGGAAAACTTCCTTCGCATTTTATGAAAATACACAGCGCTGTCATGACCGATAAACAGGAAAATGACGCTTTTTTCAAGGAGCAGGCAGCAAATTTTATTAAAGCTCAGGAGTTAATTTATAGCGATCCAAAAAATGCAAAAGAGCATTTTAACAATGGGGTGGATGCCTGTATAAAATGTCACGAAGTGAAATGTGGCGGACCAATTCCCAGAATTAAGAAACTTTATATAGAATAGATTGAAAAGAAAAATAATTCAGACGGCTGACGGATCATCTTCGTTGCTTATGGAAGAATGGGGAGAAACCTATCATTCCAAACATGGAGCCATTCAGGAAGCCAAGCATGTATTTCTACAAAACGGACTGTCACTTTTTAAGGAGCAGTCCGTTGCTGTTTTGGAGATTGGTTTTGGAACAGGTTTAAATGCTTTTATCACTTTTTTGGAAGCTGAAAATCTGAAACGGCAAATCGATTATACCGGTGTAGAAGCCTTTCCGATTCTTAAGGAAGAAGCTGAAAAGTTAAACTATGTTTTACAACTGAATGCAAATCAGTATGATAAGGAATTTTCGTTGTTGCATACCTCGGAATGGGGCGTAAAGACTGTCGTTTCAGAGTATTTCAGTTTAACAAAAAAGCAACAATATTTTAACGAAATAGATGACAAAAACCGTTTTAATTTGATTTACTTTGATGCGTTCGGATTTCAGTACCAACCAGAGCTGTGGTCAGTTGAAATTTTCCGAATCATGTATGAAGCATTAAAAGAAGATGGAGTCTTGGTTACCTATGCCTGTCGTGGTATTATCAAAAGAGCTATGGCAGAAGCGGGGTTTACTGTTGAGAAATTGCCAGGGCCTCCCGGAAAGAGAGAAATGCTTCGTGCTTTTAAAAAGTGAAAAATTTATTTATATGTTAAAATAATGTGATAATTATTTAATGTTAATAAAATTTTAATTGATAATTAAATAATAGTAAAATATTTTTATATATTTACTAAGCGTTCTTACCCTGATTAAACCAAATTTTAAGCAATTATGCCAAGAGCAATGTATACTTACACTAAATCTATTTTAGAAAGAGTAAGTTTCGATCCGATTTTATTTTGTAAAGAATTGGAGAAAGCAGTTAAAGTATTATTACCCTATGAGTTAGAACAATTAACCGAGTGGCTTTTACATTTTACAAAGGAAAAACCGGAACTAAAACAATGTTTAGTTTACGTAAATCAATAAAAAGGAGTTAATAACTCCTTTTTTTATTTCACAAAACGCTGTACTGTTGTTACAATAGCAGAATTTTAACACTAAAAATATGTTTTTTTTGGTTTTTGACGATTTTTTTTGCTTTTAAACGGTATAATTTTGCCTTTTTTCTTGGTTGTGAAAATCAAATTGCATAATTTTACATCATGTTCTTACAGAGTTAAATAGTTAATAATGAGTGATTTATGTCGAGAATGATTTATGATTACACCAAATCGGTGCTTGAAAAAGTTAGTTTTGATCCCTTACTTTTTGCAAAAGAATTGAAAAAGGCTCTAAAAAATCTTTTACCTTACGAACTTGAACGACTAATCAATTGGTTAGAGTATTATACTTGTCAAAAACCGGAATTAAAAGAATGTCTGGTTGTTATTCAAACCCACTAAAAACTGTAACAAATAAAACAAGAAAAGGAGCTTATTCAAGCCCTTTTTTTTATGGCATCATTTTTTTAAATTGAAAATCTGTAAGATATTAACAGATATTGTGTAGGATAATTGTTTTTTGTCGAAATTTTTTGCACTTAAACGATATTTTTCTGTTATTTTTTTTGGTCACAAAGCTTTTTTTACATAATTTTAACAAACGTTCTTGAATTATTAATTAAATCTTATCGGTTATGCCTCGAATGATTTACGATTATACCAAATCGGTATTAGAGAGTGTGAGTTTTGACCCAGTACTTTTTATGAAAGAATTAAAGAAAGCAATTAAAAATTTATTGCCCTACGAAATCGAACAACTAAGAAAATGGTTGTTATTTTATACAAACGAAAAACCCGAACTTAAACCTTGCCTAAAACTAATTAATGAATAATAACTTTACCCTACCTAAAACTTAACTAAATTTGAAAAGGAACCGAAAGGTTCCTTTTTTATTTTTTATTTTTTATTTAAAGGGCTTATAATTTGAATGTTATGGAAGGTTATTGCACCTTTTACTACACCAGATATAGTATTTCGCAACGCATCAATAATATGCATTTTCAATTCGTTTTTCGGAAAAATAAGACTTACTTCTCTTGCTGGTCTGGGTTCTTTAAAATGGCGAAGTTTCAATTGGTCTTTTTCACTTAAATCAAGAGTGTGTAAATAAGGAAGCAATGTAAAACCTAGGCCTTCATCGGCTAATTTTACCAGTGTTTCAAAACTTCCGCTTTCAATTTGAAAATGATTACCGCGATTTTGGTTGGCATTTTTGCACAAATTTAAAATCCCGTCCCTAAAACAATGTCCATCTTGTAAAAGTAAAACATTCTCTAGATCCAAATCATCGACTTCAATTTCGGTCTTATTGTAATTACTATGGTTTTCAGGAAAATAACCAACGAAAGGTTCATAATACAAAACGATTTCTTTGATGGTG
This sequence comes from Flavobacterium enshiense, assembly GCF_040750275.1. Classification (GTDB taxonomy): domain Bacteria; phylum Bacteroidota; class Bacteroidia; order Flavobacteriales; family Flavobacteriaceae; genus Flavobacterium; species Flavobacterium enshiense_B. Next base: position 532,496 of record NZ_JBDOCV010000002.1, on the reverse strand, counting down.
GCTTCCTCAAGCGGTGTTGCGGCAATGGCGGCATCTAATTGTCCGTTTTTCAATCGTTTGATAATTTCTTCGGTCGTTAATTCTTCAATGATTAAATTGATTTTAGGATATTTCTTTACGAAATTATTCAAAAACATCGGTAATAAAGTCGGCATTACGGTTGGGATGATACCGATTTTAAATTCGCCTCCAAAATACCCTTTTTGTTGGTCTACGATGTCTTTTATTCTGTCCGATTCGTTCACAATGTTTCTTGCCTGAGAAACAATTTTCTGCCCTATTTCAGTCAATTGGATTGGTTTTTTACTTCTGTCAAATATTTGAACATCAAGCTCTTCTTCCAATTTTTGAATCTGCATGCTTAAGGTAGGTTGTGTCACGAAACATTTTTCAGCCGCTAAAGTGAAATTTTTGTGTTCCGCTACAGCTAAAACATAATATAGTTGAGTAATCGTCATTAGAATAGAATTTTTTGATAAAAATATAAAATCAATCAATTATAATTATACTTTCAGGTTTGAAAAATGAATAATTTTGTAAAACATTAACTAATAAACGTAGTAAAATGAAAACGAACAGTTTGGGATTACCCGTTGAAGAAACACAAATTCTAGTTGCCGAATTGAATATTTTGCTGGCAAATTTTCAGGTTTATTATCAGAATCTTAGAGGTTTGCATTGGAATATCCGAGGAAAGCGTTTCTTTGATTTGCATCTTAAATTTGAAGAACTGTATAATGACAGTCAGTTAAAAATCGATGCTATTGCAGAACGTATCCTTACCTTAGGCGGAACACCATTGCATACATTTGAGGATTATAGTAAAAACAAGAGAATAAAAGTTGGTAAAAATATTTCCAACGATGAAGAGGCAATTCAATTGGTCACATCTTCCTTAACAGAACTGTTGAAAATTGAGCGCGTAATTTTAAAACAATCCGATGAGATCGATGATGAAGGAACAAATTCCATGATGAGTGATTTCATAACCGAACAAGAAAAAACCATCTGGATGATGAAAGCCTGGTTGGAAGAGGAGATATAATGCGAGGTTATCACATTATTAAAAAAATCATAATATTATAAACTTAAATTTTATTTAACGGTTTATTTTATAATTTTGGAGCCATGAAATTTTTAACCAACATAGTATTGCTGTTGTTTTTCGCTTTTTTAGCGACACCTACTGTTGTTGGGATATTGGAAAGTGATACAGATGTATCAGTCGTATATACTTTCTCGGAAGAGGAGATTCACAAAGAAGTAAAAGAAATTCCGATGCATATTGGAGATATTCTTCAAATTTGCTCTGTTCCTTCCTCTGATGAAATTTCTTTAATTACTACTGAAAACGAGCAGAAACACGATAATGTTTCTGAAGAAATTTTTTCACCACCTCCTGAATTAGTATAATACATCAAGCTTTATTTTGAGTTGAAATTCCTTGAGTTTCAGCAAGTTTATTGTATTATATTTTATCGGGTTATGACAAAAAAAACAAATATTTTTGGTCACCTCAAATCGGATTTTGCGTCTGGTTTGGTGGTTTTCCTTGTGGCATTACCATTATGTTTAGGTATTGCAATGGCGTCCGGTGCGCCTTTATTTTCCGGAATTATCGCGGGTGTAATTGGTGGAATTGTAGTGGGATACTTAAGTAAATCACACGTAAGTGTTTCCGGTCCAGCAGCAGGTTTAACGGCGATTGTATTAACAGCAATTACAGATTTTGGTGCGTTTAATATTTTTTTAACCGCGGTGTTGTTGGCGGGTATTCTCCAGTTGATTTTAGGATTTCTTAAAGCGGGAAGTATTTCGAATTATTTTCCAACAAATGTAATTGAAGGAATGTTAGCGGGTATCGGAGTAATTATTATTCTTAAACAATTGCCACATGCAGTTGGGTACGATGCAGATTTTGAAGGTGATGAAGCATTTGTGCAAGCCGATGGAGGTAACACGATTTCCTCATTATTAGGTGCTTTGGACTATATTCAGTTTGGAGCTGTTATCATCACACTTATTTCGTTGGCCATTTTAATTGCATGGGATAAGGTTCCTTTCCTTAAAAAGCTGAAATTAATTCCAGGTGCATTGGTTGCAGTTACCGTTGGGGTAATTTTAAATGAATTATTTATCGCAAGCGGAAGTTCATTAGCCATTGCAAAAGAGCATTTGGTAGCCTTACCGGTTCCTACTTCACTGGAAGATTTTCAGAACATTTTTATGTTTCCTGACTTTACAGCGATAACCAACTCACAAGTTTGGGTGGTTGCTTTAACAATTGCTATTGTAGCTTCCATTGAAAGTTTATTATGTATTGAAGCTGCCGATCGTTTGGATCCTCAAAAACGCTTTACGGATACCAATAACGAGCTTAAGGCTCAGGGAGTTGGTAATATTGTCAGTTCCTTATTGGGTGGCTTGCCGATGACTTCGGTTGTGGTGCGTACTTCTGCTAATATTAATTCGGGTGCCAAAACCAAAATGTCTGCTATTGTGCATGGCGCATTACTTTTGATAAGCGTTGTTGCAATTCCTGTTATTTTAAACAAAATTCCGTTGGCAACATTGGCCGCGGTTTTATTAATGGTAGGCTATAAACTGGCTAAACCGGCAACGATTATGCATTTCTGGCACAAAGGAAAATACCAGTTTGTTCCTTTTATTGCAACACTTTTAGCTGTAGTTTTTCTTGATTTGTTGAAAGGTGTGGCTTTAGGTATGATAATCAGTATTATCTTTGTTCTTAGAGGAAACTTGAAAAGAGCTTATTATTTCCGAAAAGAAGAATATGAAGATGGCGATATCATCCACATCGATTTAGCTCAGGAAGTTTCCTTTTTAAATAAAGCTGCTATTAAATTGACGTTAAGTAATCTGCCGGAAAATTCCAATGTGATTATTAATGCTTCTGACACCGTATATATTGCGCATGATGTCATCGATTTGATTAAAGAATTTAAGCATATAAATGCAGTCGAGAAAAACATCGATGTAACGTTAATAGGATTTAAAGAAGCTTACGAATTAGATAATACTCAGTACGAAAACAATCATGTTTTTATGGAGCATGACGCCCTTATTAAATATAGAAACAATTCGATTTCTTCGCATAAGGAAGCTATTGAAGAATTAACAACCAACTAAGAAATACAAAAAAGTGAGAAATCTTTTTTGTTGCATAAATTAAACAGAAAACAACATGAGAACATTAAATAAAGAATTACAATCACAAATAAGCCCAAGAAAAGCCTTAGAACTTTTAAAAGAAGGAAACAATCGTTTTGTAAACAATTTAAAATTGCACCGTGACTTGTTAGAACAGGTGAACGATACGCGAGATGGTCAGTGGCCTTTTGCTACTATTTTGAGTTGTATTGACAGCCGTACATCCGCAGAGCTGATTTTTGATCAGGGACTAGGAGATGTTTTTTCCATCCGTATCGCCGGAAATGTTGCTAATACCGATATTTTAGGAAGTATGGAATTCGCATGTAAAGTTGCCGGTTCTAAGTTAATTGTAGTATTAGGACATTCCAAATGCGGTGCGGTAAAAGGAGCTTGCGACCATGTAGAAATGGGTAATTTAACAGAATTACTATCAAAATTACAGCCTGCAGTTTATGAAGAGCAAAAAACTACAGAAGATAGAAGTTCTAAAAATGGCGAATTTGTGGAAAATGTAGCGGAAATCAATGTGAAACGTACCGTTAAGTCTGTTATCCAAAGAAGTTATATTTTAGAGCAAATGATTGAAAATGGCGAGATTGGTATTATAGGCGCGATGCATAATATTGAAACCGGAAAAGTGGAATTTTACACGGAAACCGAATTCATCAAAGATGAGCAAAATCCAGAATTAAGTTTAAAAGAACTGGTAAAATAGTTTTTTAAGTTACATTTGTTATCTCAAAATCTTATGATGAGCGATTTTTATAAAAAAATATTAGATAATAATAAAAAGTGGGTAGACGAGAAGTTAGCCATTGATAAAGATTATTTTAAAGATTTATCAAAAGGGCAAACCCCACCGTTATTATGGATTGGATGTTCCGACAGCCGCGTACCTGCCAATGAAATCATTGGAGCCCAGCCAGGAGAAGTTTTTGTGCACAGAAACATTGCCAATATGGTGGTTCACAGCGACATGAACATGTTAAGTGTTTTGGATTACGCTGTCAACGCTTTAAAAATTAAACACATTATTGTTTGTGGTCACTACGGATGTGGTGGTGTAAAAGCGGCTATGGGGAATGATTCCATCGGAATAATCGACAACTGGATCCGTCACATTAAAGACGTTTACAGATTGCACAAGCAGTATTTAGATTCTATTCTTGATGAGAAAGAACGATTCAATAAGTTCGTAGAATTGAACGTAAAAGAACAAGTTTTCGATTTAGCCAAAACATCAATTGTTCAAAACGCCTGGAAGAACGGACAAGAATTAAGTTTACACGGTTGGGTTTACGGATTGAACTCCGGTTATGTTACTGATTTGAACGTAAATATTGATTCCAATAATCAACTTGATGAAGTCTATCAGTTGAAGTTCTAATAAAATGTTTATAAAAAAATCCGCTTAAGAGCGGATTTTTTTATTCTGTATCAATGTCTAAATTTTCATTAAAAGCTGAAGGTAAAAGTTGCGGGATGAACTTTATCAGGATTGGTAAAAGCAAACCGCCACCCGGAAGCAGGAAAATTGTCAAAGACGGAATGGTTTTACAAATGTCGAGCAATTGTTTTTTCATCCGCTTTTTTTCTTTGTCAGTTAAATCTCTTTTGGTCGAATAGGCTATAAGTTTCATCAGTTCACCACTTTCTGTAATTTCTTTTACCAGGCGGTTCTTGTTTCGGGAAAGTAGAACCTGTACATTCTGAGTGGTTTGATCGTAAAAGTGTTTTACCGGGTTTGAATATTTGAAATACGGAATTTCCTTCTTGTATTTATGAATAAAATCATCAATAGATTCTATACTTTGAATTGCATAACCTCTGTCAATCTCAAGTAAATCGGAAAGTCTGAAGAGGAAGTCACTTTCTTTTTGTTCGATAACACCGTCGCTCCACATTGCCATTCCGGCCATATCCAACAAATAATTTTTTTCTAAATTTGATGTAAAATGTTCTAATTCAAGTATTTCAAGATTTTCCGCATTGATTTTTGAAAACTTGGTATAGCGAACGGAAGATTCAAAAAGTTTAATTAGCAAATCATCATAATTAGATTTTACCGTTTTGGTTTTTAAGGCTAACGAAACTAGACTGATGATGTTTTCTTCCAGCTTTTTCAGATAATTGATCGGAATTTCCTTGTGTAACAAATACTGACGAAACGCCAATACATCCATAAAAAGCAAGGCATTAGTCAGGATATGTGAAAAATTTTTGCTGATGATGTTATCGTTGGTCTGCACACGCTCATCAATCATTTCCTCCAAACGATGACTGGCTGAGGCTTCCGGCAACATTTTCTTCAACAAATTAAAGCTTTCCGGATTCATCTGTTTGTAAAAACCGTTGGCCTTATCAATAAAATCTTTTGGATTACCGTCGTGAGTGATTAAACCAAAAACACCGTAAAGTGTATTCAATAATGCTATTTTGGTAATTTCCTGCGTTGTCCATCCTTTGGTGTTGATGGGTTTGTTAATATCAAATTCGACTGTATGACCGTAGATAAAACCCGTGTTGCGTACGTTCAGATAAAACTCTTTTGAATAAATAACAACAGGCAGGGGCAGGGGTTGCTGCTCTGCAAAAAACTTGTCAATCCATCCGTTTGTAGAAGGGTTAATCATCACACTCAATTATACCGCAAAGCTATAGTATTTTAGGTATCTAATACAAGTTTGGTGTTAAGTTTTCTGGAATTATTGTCGGGATTTTAAGTTGGCATATCATTTAAGGCTGTTTAATCAATACATATGTCTCATTAGGAAACGTTTCTCCAACATAAACTTCATCAAATTCAAGAATAGAGTCTCCAATATATCTCGTTCCATTAAGGATAAATTGTGCAGATATTGCTTCCTGACCACCAACATTTATTTTTCTTAAATATAATGGACCCCAAGTTTGTTTAAGAGGATCTCCAAAGCTCACAACTAATCTTTTTTCTCCTACTACACAATCATTACATGTGGGTTTAGAATTATGATAAATCACAGAATTACCTTCAATATTATTTTCAGAATTAGAAATATTATTTAACGTGTTAATTATCTCAACACCATTTTCAATATATAAATATTCACCGATTAATAAATCTTCTGAATAGTTTGCACGTTGCCGACTAATTTTTTGAAAAATGATTTTTAAGCTAGTATTACCATTAGTATATTTCCAAGTTCCAACAAATCTATTTAATAATAGCTCATTATCTTTATAATATGCTCCATCTATAGGAATCAAGCCAATATCTTCAATTGATATTATTTGACTATTTGAATTTAAACAATAGAATAACAAACTTACTATTGTCATTACTATTTTATTCATAATTTTAATTTGCATTTAGGTATGGCATAGACATTCTTCTCTCAGAATTTGGTTGTCCTGAAGGAGGAGTATGTAGTTTTCTGGAATTATTGTTGGGATTTCATATTAGCTGCACAAAGAGTTATGATTTCTTCAATTCTAGTATTACGCGTTTCCTTTCTTTTTGCGTGATTTAGCCAATACAGATAGCTTTTGCGATATGAAAAACTAAAATTTGAATAATTTTCGAAAGCTTTTTTATTGTTATTAAATGCTCTTTGTAAATCCTCCGGAATGATTAATTCTTCCACATGATCCAGAGAAGTCCAGGAACCGTTTTGTTTGGCAATTTCAATTTTGGCCAAGCCACTTTCATGCATTAAGTTCTCTGCAATCAGTTTTTCGATGTAGTTTTTGTTGACTTTGCTCCAAACGCTTTTATCCTTTCTTGGCCCAAAAGATTGTTTACGGCGTTCCTCATCCAATTTTCGAACGGTAGAATCAATCCAACCGTAACAAAGTGCTACCTGAACGGCTTCTTCCCAGCGCATACTTTCGGTATTGCTGTTAACCCGATAAAAAATTAAGTCAATGCCGTTGGAGGAATTATGGTTTTCGTGCAGCCAATTCCTCCATTCTTCAACATTTTTGAAATAATGCAGTTCTTTTTCTTTCATGAAAATTTATCGGATGATTGCCGTACAAGCAACACGACCACCAGCATTTCCTGTTGGTTGCGTAGTGAAATCATCGGCACCTTGGTGTACAATAATGGCTTTTCCTAAAACGTCTTTGGTTTCATCTCCACAGCCAATGCACCATTCGTCTGTAGTTAACGTGATTTTTCCATTTCCGTTAGCATCGGCCGTGAAGTTACCGATGTCACCTTTATGGTATTCCGCTTGTCCCCATTTGCCGTGTTTTTTGAACGTTGGGTTCCAGTGTCCGCCCGCAGAAGTTGCATCCGCTGCTGAACAATCCGCTTTTTCGTGAATGTGAATCGCATGAACACCAGGGGTTAAACCTGAAATATTTGCTGTAAACGTAACTTTTCCACCTTTTTCGGAAAAGACAACTGTTCCAGAAGTTGTAGTTCCGCTTTTAGGTTCTAAAGCTATTTTTAATTCGTTTGGCTTGTTTTCGGTTTTCGTTTTACAACCGGTAAAGGCAATTATTGAGAATGCTAATACGATGATTTTTTTCATGATTTTTCCTTTTAGTCAAATTTACAGAAAATTTACACGAATAGTCTGTTAAAAAAATATAAAAAAACCGCCCCTGTATTTGATTACAAGAGCGGCTTTTAAACAAACTAAACCAAAATTTTATTGCAATGTGTTAAAAGCAATAAGCGTTCTCTGCTACTAATTTCGAAGCGATAGTTTCACGTAAAGCAACTACATTAGGCATATTTGTATATTTTGTAAAACGACGTAATCCCATTAACATCATGCGTTGTTCGTCGCCTTCGGCAAAAGAAACGATTCCTTCTTTTCCTTTTTGAGCGATAGTGTCAACCGCGTGATATAGGTACAATTGCGCCATTGCGATTTGTTCTTTTACATTAGCTTCTCCTTTGGATTTTGCTAATTTTTCTGTTCTAAGAATTGCAGATTCCGCCATGTAAATCTCGATTAACATATCGGATGCCGCCATTAATAGCTGTTGGTGCGCTTCTAAATCCGGACCATATTTCTGCACTGCGGAACCGGCCACCATTAAGAATGCTTTTTTTAGTTTCCCGATTAGTTCCTTTTCTTCTGCAAATAATTCGGAATAATCAGGAGTATCGAATGATGGAATGCCCATTAATTCTTCAGCAACTTTCATCGCAGGACCTAATAAATCCACGTGACCTTTCATGGCTTTTTTGATTAACATTCCCACAGAAAGCATACGGTTGATTTCGTTCGTTCCTTCGTAAATACGAGCGATACGAGCATCTCTCCAGGCTGATTCCATTGGAGTGTCTTCCGAGAATCCCATACCACCAAAAATCTGGATTCCTTCATCGGAACAGTTTTGAATATCCTCAGAAACCGCAACTTTTAGGATAGAACATTCGATTGCAAATTCTTCCACACCTTTCAATTCTGCTTCTTGGTGTGAATTTCCTTCCGCCACACGAGCGTTGATTCTGTTTTCGACACTTCCTCCGGCACGGTACGAAGCACTTTCTCCAGCATAAGCAGAAGTAGCCATTTCCGCTAATTTAGCACGGATTGCCCCGAAATTCGCGATTGGTGTATTGAACTGCATTCTTTCATTAGCATATTTTACTGAAGCAGAAATTGTTCTTCTTTGAGCATCCAAACAAGCGGCTGCCAATTTGATACGCCCTACGTTTAACGCATTCATAGCAATTTTAAAACCTTCACCACGACCCGCTAACATGTTTTCTACTGGAACTACCGTATCGCTGAAGAAAACCTGACGGGTAGAAGAGGAGCGGATTCCCAATTTATGTTCTTCCTCACCTAAAGTGATTCCGTTTGGATTGGCTGCATCATATTCTACGATGAAACCGGTAATGTTTTTATCGTCTTCGATTCTGGCGAAAACAATCATTAAATGACAGAAACCGGCGTTGGAAATCCACATTTTCTGACCGTTGATTTTGTATGATTTACCGTCTGCAGAAAGTTCAGCTTTGGTTTTTCCTGAATTAGCATCCGAACCAGCTCCCGGCTCTGTTAAACAGTACGAACCGAACCATTCTCCAGTCGCTAATTTTGGAACGTATTTTTTCTTTTGTTCTTCGGTACCATATAACGTGATTGGCATTGTACCAATCCCGGTATGTGCTCCGAAAGCGGTTGAGAAGGAACCAGTTGCGCCTGATATGTAGTCGCAAGTTAGCATTGTGTTTATAAAGCCCATTCCTAAACCACCATATTCTTCCGGTACCGCAACACCTAAGAAACCAAGTTCTCCGGCCTTTTTCATGCACTCTTCGGTGTAGGCGTAGTCTTTCTTCTCGAATTTATCTTTGTGAGCCCATAATTCTTTGTCTACGAATTCTTTAACAGAATCGCGCATCATGATTTGCTCTTCTGAGAAATCTTCTGGTGTAAAAATGTTTTCGCATTTTGTTTCCTTAACCAAAAACTGTCCACCTCTTGTAATATCTTCCATAACTTAAAATATTTTGTTCTTTGATTGACTAAATTATAATAGCTCGTAAATACCTGCGGTTCCCTGACCTGTTCCTACACACATGGTAACCATTCCGTATTTGTTACCGCGTCGTTTCATTTCGTCGAACAACTGAACGGAAAGTTTTGCTCCTGTACAACCTAGTGGGTGCCCTAAAGCAATCGCTCCACCATTTACGTTGATAATTTCAGGATTTAAATCCAATTCGCGAATTACAGCTAAGGATTGTGCAGCGAAAGCTTCGTTTAATTCGAATAATTCGATGTCTTTGATTTGTAAACCTGCTTGTTTTATCGCTTTTGGAATCGCTTTAACTGGGCCAATTCCCATAATTCTTGGTTCAACACCTGAAGAAGCGAAGTTTACTAAACGTGCAATTGGCTCAAGGTTTAATTCTTTTACCATTTCTTCCGACATTACTAAAACGAAAGCCGCACCATCACTCATTTGAGAGGAGTTACCTGCTGTTACTGAACCGTCTGCTGCGAAAACTGGTTTTAGTTTTCCTAAAGCTTCTTTGTTAGTATCGGCTCTTGGCCCTTCGTCTTTAGTAACCGTGTATGATTTAGTTTCTTTTTTACCATTTTCATTGATGAACGTTTGCTCAACGGTAATGGGAACGATTTGTTTGTCGAATTTTCCTTCTGATAGGGCTTTTAAAGCTTTCATATGAGAATTGTAAGCAAACTCATCCTGATCTTCACGAGAAACGTTAAATTGTTTAGCCACCGCTTCGGCAGTTAGTCCCATTCCCCAGTAGTAATCTTCGTGACCTGCCGCAGCTGCTTTATAATCCGGAGTAGGTTTGTAACCGCCCATCGGAATATAACTCATGCTTTCTGCGCCACCGGCAATGATACAATGTGCCATTCCAGATTGGATTTTAGCCGTCGCCATTCCGATAGTTTCCAATCCTGATGCACAGTAACGGTTTACTGTAACGCCCGGAACATCATCAATTTTTAATCCCATTAAGGAAATCAAACGACCTACGTTCAAACCTTGTTCGGCTTCCGGCATGGCATTTCCTACCATAACGTCGTCAATTCGGGTTTTGTCGAAATTTGGCAGTTCGTTCATCATGTATTCGATGGTTTCGGCTGCCAATTCATCAGGTCTTTTAAAACGGAACACGCCTTTAGGTGCTTTACCCACTGCGGTTCGGTATGCTTTAACTATATATGCTGTTTTCATATAAACATTTTAAATTTTTGAAAGAAAAATTTATAATTTTTAATTTCTTAAAGGTTTCCCTTTTGTTAACATGAACTGGATTCTTTCCAAAGTTTTTCTTTCGGTACAAAGAGATAAGAAGGCTTCTCTTTCTAGATCCAATAAGTATTGTTCGCTTACTAAAGTTGGTTCGGATAAATCTCCCCCTGCCATTACATAAGCTAATTTATTGGCAATTTTCTGGTCGTGCTCCGAGATGTATTGTCCGGCAGCCATCTGATCGGTTCCAACCAAGAACATACCCAATGCTTGTTTTCCTAAAACTTTGATGTCTTTGCGTTTAACCGGTTGTGTATAACCTGCTTCTGCCATTAAAATAGCATGTTTCTTCGCTTCTGCGATCTGACGGTCTTTGTTTACAACAACAATATCTTTCCCTTTCTGAAGTACACCGATATCGAAACCTTCGTAAGCGGAAGTAGCTACTTTAGCCATACCAACCGTTAGGAAATATTCTTGTAAAACGTTTAATTCTACGTCGTTTTTACGGAACGTGTCCGATGCTCTTAAGGCCATTTCTTTAGAACCACCACCACCAGGAATAACTCCAACTCCGAATTCCACTAAACCGATATAAGTTTCAGCTGCGGCTACGGCTCTGTCGGCGTGCATTGTTAATTCGCAACCACCACCTAAAGTCATACCGTGAGGTGCTGCAATTACAGGGATTCCTGAATAACGCACTTTCATCATCGTGTCCTGGAACATTTTGATGGCTAAGTTCAATTCGTCGTATTCCTGTTCAACAGCCATCATGAAAATCATGGCTAAGTTGGCTCCAACGGAGAAATTTGGTGCTTGATTTCCGATAACTAATCCGCGGAAATCTTTTTCGGCTAAATCGATGGCTTTATTGATGCCCTGGATTACACCACCTCCAATAGAATTCATTTTGGATTGGAATTCTAAGTTTAAGATACCGTCACCTAAATCCTGAACGATGGCTTCGCTGTTGCTCCATACCTTTTTCGTTTCACGGATATTGTTTAAAATGATAAAGGAATCTTGTCCCGGAACTTTAGCTTGTGATTTAGAAGCAGTACTATAATAATGTGTAGCTCCTTCTTTTACAGTGTAAAATGATGTATTACCTGAAGCAAGCATTTCAGTAACCCAAGTAGCAGGAGCAAGGCCTTCCGCTTTCATTAATTCGATTCCTTTTTCTACCCCGATGGCATCCCAAATTTCAAACGGACCATTTTCCCAACCGAAACCGGCTTTCATGGCGTCGTCAATTTTGTAGAAATCGTCGGTAATTTCAGGAACGCGATTAGAAACATAAGCGAACATTGCCGAGAAGTTCTTTCTGTAGAATTCCCCCGCTTTGTCTTTACCTTTTACCAACACTTTGAAACGGTCGATTGGTTTGTCAATCGTTTTGGTCATTTCTAAAGTAGCGAATGAAGCTTTTTTTGCGGCTCTGTATTCTAAAGTATCTAAATCTAAGGATAGGATGTCTTTGTCTACTTTTTTGTAGAAGCCTTGACCGGTTTTGCTTCCCAACCATTTGTTTTCCATCATTTTGTTGATGAAACCAGGAAGTTTGAACAGTTCGTGCGCTTCGTCGTTCGGACAGTTTTCATATAAACCGTTGGCTACGTGAACCAAAGTGTCTAAACCAACAACGTCAACCGTTCTGAAAGTAGCCGATTTTGGTCTTCCGATTACTGGACCGGTTAATTTATCAACTTCTTCAATGGTCAAGCCCATGTCTTTTACTAAATGGAACAGGCTCATGATACCGAAGATTCCGATTCTGTTTCCGATGAAGGCCGGTGTATCTTTAGCAACAACCGAAGTTTTTCCTAAGAATTTTTCACCGTATTCATTTAAGAAATCCAATACTTCGTTTGAAGTTTGAGGACCTGGAATGATCTCAAATAATTTTAAGTAACGGGCCGGGTTAAAGAAATGGGTTCCGCAGAAATGTTTCTGGAAATCTTCGCTTCTTCCTTCGCTCATAAAATGAATTGGGATACCGGAAGTGTTTGATGTAATCAAGGTTCCCGGTTTTCTGTATTTTTCAATCTGTTCGAAAACAGCTTTTTTGATGTCTAAACGTTCAACAACTACTTCAATAATCCAGTCGCAGTCTTTGATTTTTTCTAAATCGTCGGTGGTGTTCCCCGTTGAGATTCGGCTGGCAAATTTCTGATCGTAAATAGGAGAGGGTTTAGACCTTAAAGCATTCGCCAAACTGTCGTTAACCAATCTGTTGCGAACTATTTTGTTTTCTAACGTTAATCCTTTTTTCTGTTCAGCTTCGGTTAACTCTCGCGGTACAATGTCAAGAAGCAAAACTTCCACACCGATATTAGCAAAATGGCAGGCAATCCCTGAACCCATAATTCCCGAACCGATAACTGCTACTTTTTTAATTAGTCGTTTCATTTGTTGATAATAAATTTTTAGATCAAATGGAACTCGTCTCCTCGTTTCATTTTCAGTAATAGTAATATGCTACTTTAATAGTTTGTTTATTTTTCAATTTTTTCGTCTCCGAAAATGTTTTTGTCTACAATCAGTTCGTTAATGATTTCAGCTACTTCCATGAAATGATTTAGTTTGTCTTCTGAAACATGTTGCCTGATGGTTTCATTAAATTTAAGAACAGTGGATTTAGATAACTCCCTTTTCTCCTTTCCTAATTTGGTAAGATGAATCAAAACACCTCTACCGTCAACAGGGTTTTTCTTTCGGATAATGAGGCCTTTTTCCTCCATGGATTTCAATGTTCTTGTTAAGCTTGTCGCTTCCATACCCATTCTTGCACTGATGGCCGTTGATGGAGTCCCTTTTTCCCTATCGATACTCAGCAAAGCAAATCCTGTCGCCATAGTAGCGCCATATTTTGTAGCTTCTTCATTATACATTCTTGCTACAGCTTGCCAGGTGGCTCTTAAAACATAATCTATAGTTTTGTCTTTCATAGCTTATTTCGAATTTCAAATATACAAAATATTTATTATGCACGCATAATAAATTTAAATTATTTTTATGTTAATTAATAAAAAACTCCTCTAAATAGAGGAGTTTGTTGGTTTTTAGGCATTATTGTAAATTTTATCATAAAGATACTGATATTTCTCTTTTATGATTTTACGCTTCAATTTCATGGTTGGTGTTAAGTGTCCGGCATCAATCGACCAAGTGTCAGGAGTAAGTTCTATTTTCTTTACCTGTTCCCAGTTTCCGAATTTTTTGTTTAATTCTTCAACTTCTTCTTCAATACGCTGCTTAACTTCTGGGTTGGCAGAAATTTCAGCTTCTGTTGTTCCTATATTAATGCCTTTAATTTTTGCCCATTCTTTTACAAAATCAAAACTTGGTTGTACAAAAGCAGCCGGCATTTTTTCACCGTCACCAATAACCATTATCTGTTCAATAAAGCGGGATTGTTTGAAAGTGTTTTCCAAAACCTGCGGTGCCACGTATTTACCTCCGGATGTTTTAAACATTTCTTTTTTACGATCTGTAATTTTTAAGAAGCCATTAGCATCAACTTCTCCAATATCACCCGTGTGAAAATAACCGCCTTGTAACGCTTCGTCTGTTTTTTCCTGATCTTTGTAATACCCAATCATAACGTTTGGTCCTTTGCAAAGGATTTCACCGTCTTCGGCTATTTTAACTTCAACGCCATCTAAAATACGACCTACGGTTCCAATTTTAAAACCATGATTCTTTTCTTCGTTAACCGATATTACAGGGGAAGTTTCCGTTAAACCATAACCTTCCATGATTGGAATTCCTGCTGCTGCAAAAACCCTTGTTAATCTCGGTTGTAATGCGGCACTACCGGAAACCATCAATTCTAATTGTCCGCCAAGACCTTCCTGCCATTTGGAGAAAATCAGTTTTCGGGCGATTTTTAACTGGAATTCATACCACCAACCGTTGACTCCGTATGGTTCGTATTGTAAACCAAGTTCGATTGCCCAGAAGAACAGTTTCTTTTTGATTCCTGTCAAATCTGCACCTTTTGCATAAATTTTATCGTATACTTTTTCCAATAGACGCGGAACTGCTGTCATTACATGAGGTTTTACTTCTTTTAAGTTATCGCTCATTTTTTCGATGCTCTCCGCGAAATAAATTGAAATACCATAATATTGGTATAGATATAAAATCATTCGCTCAAAGATGTGACAAACCGGCAAGAAACTTAATCCTCTTGTATCGCCGGCTCTTAAAGGAACTCGGGGTGCACTCATTAATACATCGGAAACAATATTCTGATGCGTTAACATTACACCTTTAGGTCTTCCGGTTGTTCCGGATGTATAGATTATTGTTGCTAAATCTGTTGTAACAATACTGTTTTTTCGGTCTTCAACTTCATTTTGATTGCTCTCCTCTTTTCCTAATTCTAAAATTTCTTTCCAGCTTTTACAACCGGGAATGTCGTTATAGGAATAAATTTCCAAAAGTGAAGAAACACGATTTTTAATGGAATTGATTTTGTCAAAAACCTCCTGATCCGAAATAAAACAATATTTAGATTCAGAATGGTTTAAAATGTATTCATAATCTTCAGCCGAAATGGTAGGATAGATAGGAACGGTTTGCGCTCCGGTTTGTAATGCACCAATATCTGTAATATTCCATTCCGTTCTGTTATTGGAAGATATGATGGCAATTTTATCATGTTTCTGAATGCCTATTCGCAATAAACCTCGCGAAATAGCATTAGCTTTTTCTAAGTATTCTTTAGTTGAAGTTTTAACCCATTCTCCGTTTTGCTTGGTAACCAAGGCATCAGAAAGATTGTATTTTTCCATTTGATAGTAAGGGAAATCAAAAAGACGGGTAACGTTAGTCATAATTAATTTGTTTTTTAGCAACTGCAAAGTATAAAAAAAATAATGAAATTTGTTTAAAATTTTAATAAATATATTAAGAAATACGCTTGATTTTGCGGTTTTTGGAGCTAATTTGACTGATTCTCATTAAATTAAGATTCCTGTTTTCTTAGGATTTTAAAAGAAGAATAATCATTCTTGATTTATCACAACAAATTGAAATTTAACTGAATATATTTTAGTTGGTCGGAAATATTAGGGTAAAATGTAATATTGTCGTAACTTGATTTATGTTAATTTTCTTCATTGTGAGACAGAACTATAGATTAGAAGACGAATTCCATGTCGGCAGAAAGTACACATGTTTGTTTCGGTATTTAATACTTCTGTTTTTTCTTTTGTGTTATTCTGCGGGTTCTGTTGCTCAGCAAACAGCTATTGATTCTGCAGTTTTAAAAGAATTTGAAAGAGCTAAAAAGCTGTATGAGAAAAACGATTATGAGTTATATCAACAAGGAAATCAAATCATTGGTCAACTGGAAAAGAAACTGATTGCTCAAAAAAACTACGATCAGTTAATGTACTTGTACCTTGAGATTTCCTATTTTCAGATTACACAATTCGATTACAATTCTGCCAAAAAGTCTTTGGACAAGGTTGATGTTGTTTTGAGAGGACATAATAACAATTGCATTCGGGGAGAATATTATGAGCATTTGGCGGTTTTTTATAACTCACAGGGAAAAGAAGCATTAGACGAGAAATACACACTGCTCTCTGAAAAGTTTCTCACAAAATATGCACCAAAGGAAAAGCAGGTGGATTTATACTATAATCTTATTTTGTTGTATCTAAAAAAAGAAGACTGGAATAAAACCCTCGAAAACTCATTTAAATTTCTGAAGATAAATGAGGAAACCGGTGGAGATTCCGACCAGCCTGAAATATTCTTGTTTATTGCTGAAAGTTATTACAGTATTAATCAACTGGACAGCGCTTTTATATATCTGGACAAGGTTAAAAGGTCACCGATTTATCTGAATCACGATGATGATTTTTTACTGAAATCCCGTTATTACCTCATTTTAGGCAAATTGCACGAAAAGAAAGAAAACTACAAAGCTGCGGCAATTAATTTAAAAATAGCCAATGACTACTTTAAAAAAAGGTTGGTTTATCGTGTTGTGAAAATGAATCTCTTTTTAAATCAGAAAAGGGAATTAGAGGTTAAAAATATTGAGTTTCAGTCGATAATAAAGCAAAACGAACTTAAAAGCGAAAATATCAAGTACAAAAATTACCTTTTATCCCTTTGTTTGATAACCATTGTCATTTTGTTGGTTCTATTGTATTTTCAATATCGTAATGCAAAATTCAAAAGTTCAATTAATCTTCTTTTAAATGAAAAAAACACATTACTGCATAACGCTAATACGGAATTAGAAGCGGCACTAAATGTCAAAAAAAAATTATTAGATACGATCTCTCATGAGTTAAGAACACCAATTTATACCTTAAACGGGCTTCTTCATTTAATGAAAGAAGACAAATCGAATTACGAAAAGAATATTGAACAGTTGGAAGCCTCGGTTCAGCATCTGTATAATTTATCGGGCAATATTATTGAAATCAATGTTTTGGATAGTTTTGACAATAATTATGTGCCGAAAAAAGACATTATTTCCTTAGAAGAATTTCTCACCAAATTACTCGGTACGGTTGAGAAAAACAGAATTGCCAACAACAATACAAGCACGCTATTTTTTGATAGAACCATTCCAAAAAAAGTAATATTTGATGAAGCTAAGCTATATCAGGTTTTGTTTAGTTTGATTGACAATGCCTTTAAGTTTTCTAAAGATGGGGAAGTGGTTGTTGAAGCAAAAAAACTATTTCAGGATGAAGTGAAGACGGAAATTCAATTCAATATAAAAGATAACGGAATTGGAATCGATCCGGGTATCAAAGATAAAATTTACGATTTGTTTTTTCAGGGATCCGATAAAATTAATTACGAATACGGAGGTAGCGGATTAGGGCTGACCTTGGTCAAAAAAACCTTGGCACTGTTTGGAGAGACGATCGTTATTGATTCGGAACCAGAAAAGGGAACCTCGATTTCTTTTTCATTAGATTTTGAAAACTATTTTCAGAAAGAAGAGGTTTTACAAGAGCCCATACTCAAAGAGGTCATGCATCCTTCAAAAATTAAAATATTATTAGTGGAAGACAATAAAATTAATCAGGTTATTACAAAAAAAATCCTGACCAATAAAGGATATTCCTGTGATATAGCCAACAACGGATTTGAAGCCTGTAAAATGGTAGGAGAGGAAGACTACAGTTTAATCCTAATGGATATCATGATGCCGATTATGGATGGTTTTGAAGCTTCGGAATACATTTCTAAATTTAAACCTGAAATTCCGATAGTTGCATTGACGGCTATTTCAGAAGATGTCAATAAAGAACTGTTTGCTGCAGCAAAAATTAAAAAAGTACTTAGCAAGCCTATCGATGTTGATGAACTCTATAAAACAATCGAGGTTTATTGCGGGTAGTTGTAAAATGTTTTTTACATCTGATATTTTATACTTCCAAATTTCCAATCGGTTACGTAGCCTATTATTGAAATAGCAATAATAAAGAGTTCAAAACCTAAGAGTAAAAGAAAGAACAGCATTCTTACTGAAAAACCAATTTTACCGTAATTTTCTTTAAAGGCAGTATAATAGCCATATATCACATAAAATAAAATAATTAACGGAGTGGCGATGTTGGCAATATCGGATAGTATTTCGAAGTGTTTTGTAAAATCGAAGAAAAAAAACGAATGCCCCACAACTGTAATTATCATAATGCCCAGATATATAATTCCTGCAATTATAAAATGTTCACTTAAGTTTAGTTTCTTTTTTCGAAACAAAATGAAGGTGTTGAATGCAAAAAGAGGAACAAAGGAGAAAATTAGCAATTTGGCATAACTAGCCATAAAGACATCTATTTTTTTGCCCGTGGAATTATTTATGTTTTCAATTTTGCCATTATAAATTTCAATCAAATGTTCGTGATAATTTTGAATGAAAACACTTAAACCAATTAGTAACAGTATAAAATAGAAAACATTATAATATTGAATTCTCTTGCCAGCTATGTAGTCAAGTGCTGCTTTTCCCGGTCGTAATAGTGCTTGTTTAGCGGTAAAAAGCATGCCTTTTTCAAAATGCCAAATGCCGTGTAAAACATCGTGCATAATGAAATGTTTGAAAGTGATTCTGTGGGTATCCGATTTTTGTCCGCAATTCGAACAGAATTTTCCAATTAGTTCCGTATCGCAGTTTAAGCAGTTATGATGTTCCATTTCAAACGAAATAATTTCCCACAATAATACAAAAAAGCACCCTAAAATTAGAGTGCTTTCTTTTAGAATTTATAGAAAATCTTATTTGTTTTTTGCTTCGATCCATTTACGGGCATTCACGAAGGCTTCGTGCCAAGGTGTTACCTCATCTTTGTGGTCTTCGTCGGGATAATGTGCCCAGTTCCAAGGGAAAGTTGAACGCTCAATGTGTGGCATCGTTACCAAATGACGACCGGTTTTGTCACATAGCATAGCGGTATTGAAAGCGGAACCGTTTGGATTCGCGGGATAGCCTTCATAACCGTATTTTCCAACGATGTTGTATTTCTCTTCCGAATACGGTAAGTTGAATTTACCTTCACCGTGAGAAATCCAAACTCCTAAAGTAGCGCCTTCTAAAGAAGAAAGCATCACCGAATTGTTTTTCTGAACCGTTACCGAAGTAAAACCACTTTCGTGTTTGTGAGAGTTGTTGTGAAGCATTTTTCCGTGAACTTCATGCTCAGGGTTTACCAGTTCCAATTCCATGAACAACTGGCATCCGTTACAGATACCTACTGATAAAGTATCTTCACGTTTGAAGAAGTTTTTCAGCGCAGTATTTGCTTTTTCGTTGTACAAAAATGCTCCGGCCCAACCTTTAGCAGAACCTAAAACGTCGGAATTCGAGAATCCACCAACCGCTCCGATGAATTGGATGTCTTCCAACGTTTCACGGCCTGAAATCAAATCGGTCATGTGAACATCTTTTACATCGAATCCTGCTAGGTACATCGAGTTTGCCATTTCACGCTCGGAGTTACTTCCTTTTTCGCGGATAATCGCTGCTTTTGGTCTTGGTTTTGTATTGTCGATAACTGGTGCTTTTCCGTCAAAATGCGATGGGAAAGTATACGTTAACGGTTGGTTTTTAAAATTATCGTAGCGCTCTTTTGCCGTTCCGTTTTTCGATTGTTTCGAATCTAAAAGGAATGATGTTTTGAACCAGGTATCTCTTACTTCCGAAACATTGAAAGTAAACGAATCGGTATTGTTCTTAACAGTTATTGAATTTCCTTCTACAACGGAACCAATGTTGAAAATTTCGATATTATTTTGAGCAAATGTACTTTCCACTGAAGCATCCGCTTGGAACACCAAACCAATATTTTCGTTAAATAACGCTTTAACCGTATCTTTTTCTCGAAGAGAAGTTAAGTCGAAAGAAGCGCCTAAATTCACATCTGCAAAACACATTTCCAATAAAGTAGTAATCAAACCACCGCTTCCAATATCGTGACCCGCTTTAATTTTACGGTCTTTAATCAAATCCTGTAAAACGTTGAAGGTCTTTTTAAAGAATTCCGCATTTTGAATAGTTGGAACATCATTTCCGATTTTATTCAAAACCTGAGCAAATGAACTTCCGCCTAATTTGAACGTATCCTGAGATAAGTTGATATAATAGATGTTTCCGCTGTTTCTTTTCAAAACAGGTTCTACAACTTTAGTAATGTTAGAACAGTTTCCGGCAGCTGAAATGATTACCGTTCCCGGTGCGATCACTTCGTCATTTGGATATTTCTGTTTCATGGAAAGTGAATCTTTTCCGGTTGGAATGTTGATTCCCAGTTCGATAGCGAAATCCGAACATCCTTTTACTGCTTCATATAAACGAGCGTCTTCACCTTCGTTTTTACAAGCCCACATCCAGTTGGCAGAAAGTGAAACCGATTTCAATCCGTCTTTTAAAGGAGCCCAAACAATATTTGATAACGCTTCTGCAATGGCTGTTCTTGAACCCGCTACCGGATTTACCAAAGCTGAAATAGGCGAGTGGCCAATAGTTGTAGCAATTCCTTCTTTTCCTTTGAAATCCAAGGCCATAACCCCAACATTGTTTAGTGGTAATTGTAATGGTCCGGCACATTGTTGTTTGGCAACGCGTCCGCCCACACAACGGTCTACTTTGTTGGTCAACCAGTCTTTACAAGCTACTGCCTCTAATTGTAAAACCTGGTTTAAATAGGTTGGAATATTTTCAGTTGCATATTGTAAATCTGCATAATTAGCGGCAACTGATTTATCCGTCATAATCGTTTTTGGCGAACTTCCGAAGAAATCTTCCAAAGCATAATCCATTGGTTTTGCACCCGTTGTTTTCGATTCGAACGTAAAACGATGATCTGAAGTTACATCACCCACTTGATACATCGGTGAACGCTCACGGTCTGCAATTTTCTGAAGAATATCAATGTTTTCTTCTCCAATAACCAATCCCATTCTTTCCTGAGATTCGTTTCCGATGATTTCTTTAGCCGAAAGGGTAGGATCGCCCACTGGTAATTTGTCCAAGTCGATTAAACCTCCTGTATCTTCCACTAATTCAGAAAGACAGTTCAAGTGTCCACCCGCACCGTGATCGTGAATCGATACGATAGGGTTGTTTTCGCTTTCCACCAAACCACGAATGGCATTAGCAGCACGTTTTTGCATTTCCGGGTTGGAACGTTGGATCGCATTTAATTCGATTCCTGAACCGAAAGCTCCTGTATCTGCAGAAGAAACCGCAGCACCACCCATTCCGATTCTATAATTTTCTCCACCTAAGATTACGATTTTATCGCCTTCCTGTGGTTTCTTTTTAATTGCTTGGTCTAATTTTCCGTACCCGATTCCGCCCGCTTGCATGATTACTTTGTCGTAACCAATCTTGCGGTTGTTTTCTTCGTGTTCGAATGTTAAAATAGAACCTGTAATTAGCGGCTGACCAAATTTGTTACCGAAATCGGAAGCTCCATTGGAAGCTTTGATTAAGATATCCATTGGTGTTTGGTACAACCAAGGTCTTGCGTTCATGGCATCTTCCCAAGTTCTGTCTTTTTCCAAACGAGAATAAGAAGTCATGTAAACCGCCGTTCCTGCCAATGGTAATGAACCTTGTCCTCCTGCTAAACGGTCACGGATTTCTCCTCCTGAACCGGTTGCAGCACCACTGAACGGCTCAACCGTAGTAGGGAAGTTGTGGGTTTCCGCTTTTAGGGAAAGTACGGAATCAAATTCTTTTTCCTGGTAAAAGTCAGGTTTATCGGCACTTTTTGGTGCGAACTGTGTGACTTTTGGTCCTTTTACAAAAGCAACGTTATCTTTATAAGCCGAAACAATATCGTTAGGATTTGTTTCCGATGTTTTCTTGATTAATTTGAATAAAGAAGTCGGTTTTTCTTCACCATCCACCACGAAAGTTCCGTTAAAGATCTTATGACGGCAGTGTTCTGAATTGGCTTGAGAAAAGGCAAAAACTTCAGAATCCGTTAGTTTTCTTCCAATTTTAACCGCTAAGTTATTCAGGTATTCTACTTCTTCTTCACTTAAAGCTAAACCTTCTTGTTTGTTATATGTAGCAATATCATCAATATCCAGAATCGCTTCCGGTTGGATGTTGATAGTGAAAATTTCTTGATTTAACTCGGCATACTTTTGAGAAATCATAGGGTCGAATGCATTGAAATTTGAAGTTGATTTTTCAAATTCCTCAATTCGGATAATTCCCGAAATCCCCATGTTCTGAGTAATTTCAACGGCATTGGTACTCCATGGTGTAACCATAGCGGCACGGGGACCAACAAAAAAATCCGACAGTGCGGATTTCTCTATTTTATGTGCGTTGCCAAAAAGCCAGTTTAATTTTGAGATGTCTTCAGTCGATAATTCGTTTTGCGCCTGAACTGCAAAAACAGTGTTCGTTTGGTTTCCGAAGAAATGGATCATTGTTTGTAGTTGTTTTATTCCGCTGCGATTCATAGGGTTGACTCACTTTGGATGTGTTGTTGTTTTGAAAGTGCAAATTTATTCCAAAAAACTCAGTTAACAAAGTTTAGCATCATAAAAAAAGCACAAGATTTAACTTGTGCTTTTCAATTAAATTATTTCGTGAAAATTATTTCTTTTTAGTAGAAAGAATCTCCATGTTTTTGTATTCTTTTCCGTCATAACCGGTATCGAACATTTCCATTTTGCGGGTATTGTCATCAACAACTGTAATAACTTCACGCATTTTTTTGGTTTTCTTGGTTACCGGATCCACACAGTCTCCTTCAAAACTGAACACTTTGGTTGCCGGATCGTATTTTCCTTTCATGATCATGATTCCGGTTCCCATGTTATCAATCCAAGTTGAAGTGTATTCCTGAGTAGCATTATCGTAGGCCAAAGTACTTTTACCTTCAAACGGCATTCCCATGAAATTACCTTTGTGAATTCCTTCCTGATAACGGCCACCCATTACGGTTTTGTAATCTGCTGAGACAGCTTGTTTCATTGGCTCGGCTCCGGCATGCATCCACATGGTCATTTCACCATTCCAGGTTCCGTTTTCAGCGGCCATCATTTTATGAGCTTCTCCTGGCGCTGCATAGTCCATCCAAGCTTTGTTAATGGTTGCAGAATCAGGAATTACTGCAGCTTCTTCGATTTTAACCGCCGTTGAATCTGTTGCAGACTGAGAATCTGTCTTTTCTCCGTCTTTTTTGCAGGCAACCAAACTTAAAGAAGCAATTGCCAAGGTTAGAATTGTTTTGTTCATAATTATATTGGTTTTTGGTTTACTCAAATATAATAAAATTATAAGCACCCATGTCAGACGGGCTGTTTCGTTGGTTATTCAGGATGTCGTAAGTTCCATTTGAAAGAGAAAAATCGGCCGTTCCTTTTGCTGCAGAATCTTCACCAATAATCAATTTATTGTTTTGTGGCTGTAAAAAGTACGGTAGGTTTGTATTTGAATTTCGTGCGATGATGCAACCAGGATAATCAACTGAATTAGCTATAGGATATAACGGGTCGTTTTGAAATTGACCGAAATCGAAAAATTTAATCAAACAATGATTGAATGTAAACGGGAAAGGATCCGAACCTTCTTTTTTAAGTGAAATACCATAACTGCCCGAACCGTAAATGATACAGTTGTCGAAACGAGCATTGATTAACGCAAAGTCGGGAGTTCCGTCTCCGTTGTCAATGGAAACCGGTACCTGATTTGGTCTTGGCCAGTAATTCGCAAAAGTACAATGTGAGAAATTATAATCTCCACCTAAGGAACAAGCCAAACCAGCCTGCCCGCAGTTGTTGATTACCACGTTTTGTCCGTTAATTATTGCGGTTCTTGCTAAAACACCAAAGTTGGAACAATTGTAAATCTGTACATCCTTCATATTGATGGGAACGGTGTTGTGATCAATCAATAAACCAACCGTGGCGTTTTTTATGGTCACATTTTGGAAACTTCCGGTGCTTCCTTCGGTCATCCATATGGTACCCCATTGTCCTGCAATATCGGAGAAATCTGGTTCAAGACGGTCGCCTTCAAAGGTTATTTCGTTGTCTACAATAATATTTCCTTCCGCGTCATAAGTGGAATGTGCTCCAATTGCATTAATGGTAGCTCCGTTGCCGATAATCAAACCGGAATCCGCATGAAAATGAATTTTTGCACCGGGGTCAATAGTTAGTGTTTCTCCTGTTGGCACAGCGGCATAACCGTAAATCACATAGGGTTTGTCGTTACCCCAATGGTATTCATCACCGTTGTTGGGATCTGCATGGTCTAAGTAAAAACCGTAAATTTCTTCGTCTCCAATAGGTAAAGTTTCATACGTTCCGTCGGAGAATCGTTTTGGAAACAGCATATAAGCATCTCTCACTAAAGTTACCAAATCAACGGTTTGCGGATCACCGCTTATGTTGTAAAATTCAATTTTATCAGTATAAAGATATTCGGAGTCGGGGTTTGCAAAATCATTATAATTAATCGTTGTTTCAATGAAAATGTACATGCTGTCTTTGGCCAGTAATTCCACATTGTCGAATATTTTTCCATCGCCTAAACCATTACCGTCGTTATCTTGTCCCATCATACCGTCAACTGTGATGCGATACTTTGAGTTGTTGCCTTGCGCTAATTGGATTTTTGGTATTTTTATATCGTTATCACTTCGGTTGTAAACCTTTAAAGTATAAGTGCTGGAACCTACGTTTGTAAAGACGGTGTCAAGGTAAACCGTTTCTTTTGAAAATTCAAGGCCTCCTGTGCTGTTTTCAAATTCAAAATCTTCTCTGCAGGAAGTCAGTGAAATTAGTATTCCAAAAAAAAGCAGGCTTAAAAAATGACGCATTATGTTTAGTTTTTTGTAAAAGTATTGAAATATTTTAAAGTATACACTTACCTAATTAACGTTTTTTTAAGCAAATTAGTGTTGTATACATTATGGGAATTGCCGTGACATTTCCTAAATTTACACTTCTAAAGAAATGTTTATGCAATTTGAAAAGGAAAAAGTGCTGCAACTCTGCAGACAGTTCTCCCAAAATACTTTAATGGAAACCCTTGAAATGGAATTTACCGATGCCGGCGAAGACTTTCTGGTTGCGACAATGCCTGTAAATCCTCGTGTTCATCAACCAATGGGATTACTTCATGGGGGTGCTTCAGTGGCATTGGCGGAAAGTGTGGGAAGTGCGGCATCCATCATGTTTATCAATCCTGCTGAAGAAGAGGTGAGAGGTATTGAAATTTCTGCCAATCATTTGAAAAGCAAAAGAGAAGGTCTGGTAACCGGAACAGCACGTATTATCCACAAAGGAAGAACGGTTCATCTATGGGAAATTAAGATTACCGATGAAGAAGGTAACCTGATTTCACTTTGCAAACTGACCAATATGGTGTTGCCCAAAAGAAAATAACATGACAGATTTATTTCTAAAAGTTAAAACCCATCAGGAGCAGAATCTTCCGTTTGTTTTGTATTGCAAACCGAATTCTCACGAAATAATCGGATTGTTTCAAAAAAATGATCATTTGTATTTTGTGGAAGATTTTAAGGAGAAAGGTTTTGTTTTTGCCCCTTTTGACGGCGATAATTTTGTATTGCTACCGGAAAAATTTCTTGAGGTTTTAACGCAAACTATTGCTGTTTCAAATACAAATGATGAAAAAACGGTTTTCTACGAATTAGACGAAAACGCGAAAGAAAAATTTGAAAGCCTGGTAGAAAACGCTGTTGAAAAAATCAATGCCGGTTATTTTAAAAAGGTCGTTTTATCGCGGGAAGAGAAAATTGATTTGGAAGATTTTGAAGTAGAGAAAATGTTTTCCAGACTGGTTGTAAACTATCCGTTAGCTTTTAAATATTGTTTTTGTCATCCGAAAGTAGGGATGTGGATGGGCGCCACACCGGAACAGTTAATGAAAGTGAAAGATTTTGAAATACATACGGTTGCCTTAGCCGGAACGAAAGTTAATAAAGGAAAAGAAGCGGTAAACTGGAAACAGAAGGAAAAGGATGAACAGCAGCTGGTAACCGATTTTATTCTTGAGAATCTTAAAAAGCACGTCTCGGAAGAAGTGGTTTCAAGCCCTTACACGGCAACAGCGGGGAATTTACTGCACATCAAAACGGATATTTCTGCAAAGTTGAACGATTCGAGCAGTTTAAAAGATGTTTTGAAAATTTTGCATCCAACGCCGGCAGTTTGTGGTTATCCGAAATT
The DNA here is from genome assembly GCF_040750275.1 of Flavobacterium enshiense. Lineage (GTDB taxonomy): Bacteria > Bacteroidota > Bacteroidia > Flavobacteriales > Flavobacteriaceae > Flavobacterium > Flavobacterium enshiense_B. The sequence continues at coordinate 505,931 of NZ_JBDOCV010000002.1, read as the reverse complement.
AATTGCGAAAGATTTTATTTTGGAAAATGAAGGCTATGACCGTGAGTACTATGCCGGTTTTTTAGGGGAATTCAATCGTAATTTTGCAACTGGCAGAAGTGACAGTTCCGATTTGTTCGTCAATTTACGTTGTATGAAAATAAAGGACAAAACAGCTCATTTATATATTGGTTGCGGCATTACCAAAGACAGTGATCCTGAAAAGGAATTTTTGGAAACCGTGAACAAATCGCTAACCATGAAAAAGATACTAAATTAAGATGAAATTAGACATATTAGCTTTCGGGGCACATCCCGATGACGTGGAATTAGGCTGTGGTGCAACGATTGCCAAAGAAGTCTCTCTCGGAAAAAAAGTTGGAATCGTAGATTTGACACGAGGTGAATTAGGAACAAGAGGAACCGCCGAAATTAGAGATAGGGAAGCAGAAGCGGCTGCTAAAATATTGGGCGTTGAAGTTCGTGAGAATTTAAGATTCAGGGATGGTTTTTTTGTAAATGATGAAAAACATCAGCTGGAAATTATCAAGATGATTCGAAGATACAAGCCTGAAATTGTGTTATGCAATGCAATCGACGATCGTCATATTGATCACGGAAAAGGGAGTAAATTGGTTTCCGATGCGTGTTTTCTTTCCGGTCTACGCCGAATTGAAACGGAACTTAATGGTGAAAATCAGGAAGCGTGGCGACCAAAATTAGTGTATCATTACATTCAGTGGAAAAATATCGAACCGGATTTTGTAGTGGATGTTACCGGATTTACTGATAAAAAAGTAGAAGCGATTATGGCATACAGTTCGCAATTTTACGATTCAAATTCTAACGAGCCTGTAACGCCGATAGCAACAAAAAACTTCTTGGACAGCCTTACTTACCGTTATCAGGACCTTGGAAGGCTTATCGGTACCGATTTTGGTGAAGGATTTACAGTGGAAAGATATTTGGCTGTCAATAGTTTAGGAAATTTGATATAATTTTTTTTAAAAAATATTTGCGAAAGCTGAGAAATGCGCTATATTTGCACTCGCTAATCAGGATTTGATTTATTAAAGTTCTGAAAGGTAAAAACAAATGGTGATTGTAGCTCAGTTGGTTAGAGCGTCGGATTGTGGTTCCGAAGGTCGCGGGTTCGAGACCCGTCTTTCACCCTTAACTTTATAAGCTTCGAGGAAACTCGGAGCTTTTTTTATTTCTGCAATTTTTATTTCAGTACTATTTTATCTGATTCGATATGTGTCTTTCTTTTTTCAAAATTGAATTTTGTTGAAGAATGATTTGATTTTATTTAAGCGAATCAGAGTGTATATGATAATCATAATAATCAGAGTGTATATGATAATCATAATAAATAGTCTGCAAAATTTTACTGTGAGGTTAATAGTATCAAATTGACCTCATTTTTTCCATAAATTGATTATGTGTCTATAGAAAAACGGTTTTGTCTATTTTCTTTTTTTCGCATCGAGAATGAGAATATTTTCGTATTCAAATTTTAATAATAATGTAATGAAAAAGAAAATTTTAATGATTATGCTAGCAGCAACAATTTTGAGTTGTTCAAATGATGATGACCATAATTCAGCTGCTCCAGTTTTTGTCGCTAATCCTGATAATTGTTCCGAAGCCCCGGAATTAATTGTTGGCGCAGATTTTAGTGAGCATGCCGTTATTGTAGACAATACAAATGCAACCGATAGTGAGGTCGATGCTCCTGGATGTGGTGGTTACAGCGGAGGAGATTTGTGGTATAAAGTGGTTGTTCCTGCTTCTGGAAACTTAACAATAGAAACGGATCTTGATGATAATGCCGAGGGTATGGTATATGATACAGTATTGGCTGTTTATGGAGGTAATTGTGATAGTTTGACGGAATTGGGATGTCAAGATGATATTGGTAACGGGAATTATTTTTCAAAATTAACTCTTACAGATTTTACACCGGGAGAAATATTGTATGTAAGAGCTTATGTGTATAATAATGATGTGCTTGGTACTTTCAAATTATCAGCATATGATTCAAATTAAAAAAGGTTTTTAATCGACTAAGCTATTTTACTGACTTTTTGTGAAATTGGATATTTGCTAACCTAGCTCGAGTTGGTATTGAGAACAATCTTGATTTTATTAAATGGTAAAAATTAATTTATAAAATTCTTTTTAAAATTAAATTTGATTAAGAAATAAAATCTTACTATTTTAGTGTTTGTCAACTTTATAAAAAAGTATTAATCAATAAAAATTAAATTCATGGGATCATTCTTAGTTACTAAAAGAGCAAACGGTGAATTTCAGTTTGTTTTAAAAGCAGGAAACGGACAGGTTATTTTAGCAAGTGAAGGCTATACCACTAAAGCAGCTTGTGAAAACGGAATCGAATCGGTTAAGAAAAACTCGCAGGACGATGCGCGTTTCGATCGTTTGGAGTCTAAAAACGGAAAGCCATATTTCAATTTGAAAGCAACTAATGGACAAATCATTGGAAGTAGCGAAATGTACGAATCTGTAGCAGCAAGAGACAATGGAATTGAATCCGTTAAGAAAAATGCTCCTGATGCCGATGTAAAAGAAGATCTGTAATAGCTTATAAAGTAGGAAGGCGCTCAATTGAGTGCCTTTTTTATGCTGTAATTTTAGCATTCAAAATGATTGAATGTAGTTTGAAAAACAATTACTTTTGTTATATGAGATTTTTAAAGGGATTGTTATTGTGTTTTGTCTGTCTGCAAATAGCATTTCCTTTTGCATCAGAGAATCTATTAAAATTTCCGATTTTAATTTCACACTTTTCGCACCACAATCTGGATCATAATAAAATTGATTTTCTCACTTTTCTAAAGGATCATTATTATGGAAGTCATCATGAAGAAGAACATGAAGAGCATAAAAAACTACCTTTTCATCATCATGCAGACAATTGTAACTATCAGATTTTGGCCTGCAATTTCGAAATAAAGTATTTCAAACCGGCTAATACATTCCTTTATCGAAAACCATCTGGAATTGTTTTTTATAAAAATGATTTTAAGCCCAGTGTTTTACTTTCCATATGGAAACCACCCAAAATAGGTTAATAAAATTTTTGCTAAACCTCAGATAAAATAGTGTCTTGAGGTGAATTTTTATTAATCAATTTTAAATAAAATGAAATATTATTTTTCGTTATTAGTATTTCTGTTTGCTGCTTTTACAGCATTCAGTCAAAATACATTTAATGCGGTGGTGGAGGACAGTATCACCGGAAATCCTTTAGCAGGTGTCAGTGTGGTAATGAAAAACACTACTGTCGGGGTAACTTCAAATGAAAATGGTGAAGTATCCATTTCTAACCTTCCGGAAGGAAAACAAACTTTCATTTTTTCTTATTTGGGTTATACAACCATTGAAAAAGACATTGAACTTCCACAAAGAGAAACGCTCATACTATTGATGAGTGAATCCCATTCTTCCGAATTAGACGAAATCATTGTAGAAGGAACCCGTTCCGCACGAACGCTGTCTAACATTCCAACCCGGGTAGAAGTTCTTACTGAAGAAATAGATGAAGCCGCCACAATGGACCCGAGTAAAGTGGCCCATTTGCTTACACATAGTACTGGAATTCAGGTGCAGCAAACTTCGGCAACCAGTAATACGGCAAATGTTAGGATTCAAGGTTTAGACGGTAGGTATACACAAATGTTAAAGGATGGGTTTCCATTATATGGTGGTTTTTCCGGTAGTTTGAGCATTATGCAGATTCCGCCTTTGGATCTTCGTCAGATAGAATATGTTAAGGGCTCCACTTCAACACTTTATGGAGGAGGTGCAATTTCCGGATTAATCAATTTAATCTCAAAAGATCCTAAAAGTGATGAAACTATTTTGCATGTAAACGGTTCTCATATCGGAGCATTTGATGTGAATATGTTTACAAGCAGAAAATATGAAAAAATAGGATATACATTATTAGCACAGCGCAATTCTCATAGAGCGTACGATGCTGATGCTGATGGTTTTACAGATTTACCGGAATTGGTAAAATACAATTTTAATCCGAAGATTGTATTCTATTTCAATGATAAAACCAACCTGAATATTGGTGGAACATTTACTACGGAAAAACGACAAGGTGGCGATGTGCAACTTTTGGATGAGGAAGATATTAACAGTACCCATTTCTACAAAGAGAAAAACGAAATCAGTCGAATCACGACACAAACTAAGCTAGATCATAAATTAGCTGAAAATAAGACAATTACGCTTCGAAATTCGTTTAATATTTTCGACAGAAATCTTTTGATTGTACCAACTTTTGGAGAAGGGGAGTATAAATTCGCCGGGAAACAGTTTTCTTCCTTTTCAGAAGCGTCTTATTTGTATAAAAAAGACAAGAATTCATTGATAACAGGTTTGAATTTCTATTCGGATGATTTTAAAGAAACTCCTTTGGAAACCAATAATTTGAGAAATGAAAATTACAAAACTTTGGGAGCTTTCGTGAATTATACTTTCGACCTTGGTGAAAAAGTAGCCATTGAAAGTGGCTTGCGAACCGATTATGTAGTTGATGAAAAGCTTTATGTTTTACCACGATTATCGACATTGTTCAAATGGACTGACAGGCTGACCACAAGAATTGGCGGAGGTTTAGGATACAGAAATGCAAGTATTTTTAATCAGGAGGCTGAATTGCTAGGTTATAAAAATGTACTTGCCATAAACAGAGATGCAACAAAAGCAGAACAATCTTACGGCGGGAATGCCGATATCGGTTACAAAATTAATTTTGGAGAAGGAATGTTTATTAATTTTAATCAGATGTTCTTTTATACTTATCTTGATAATCCGTTGTTATTGCAAAATTCGGGCAGTAATTATGAATTTGTTAATGCTGTAGGATATACACAAAGCAAGGGTGCGGAAACATTCTTTAAATTTGGATTCAGAGATTTTGTTTTCTTTTTGGGATATACTTATACCGATGCTACCAACCATTTCAGCGGAACGAAATCAATTGTTACCTTAACACCAAAACATAGTGTAAAAGGAGATTTATTGTACTCACTGCCAGGAAAATGGCGAATAGGAGTAGATTATGAATTTAAGAGTAGCCAGACGCTCAGCAGTTTGGTCAAAACACCGTCTTACTGGACATATGGTGCTGTGGTAGAACGTTATTGGAAACAATTTACGTTCTTCGGGAATGTGGAAAATATTTTCGACTATCGTCAAACCCGAAAGGAGAGTTTAATTTCAGCACCAAACAATACGCCTCAATTTACAGAAGTTTGGGCACCTTTGGATGGATTCGTGTTTAATTTCGGATTTAAAATTAAATTATAGTTTACTAAAAACGGCGCTCAATTGAGCGCCGTTTTTATTGACTTTATTTTTTATTTTCCGTCTCGGTCGACAACAATTCTTTGATCTCTGTTAGCTAATTCCCAAGCTAATGCAAAGGCAAGTTGCGCTCTTTTGGTTAACAAGTCGAATTCAATTTTCTCAACGTCGTCTGTTGGTTTGTGATAATCGTCATGAATTCCGTTAAAAAAGAAAATCGCCGGTATTCCTTTTTTGGCAAAATTGTAATGATCAGAACGGTAATAAATCTGTTCCGGATCATTTCGGTCGTTGTATTTATAGTCCAAACGAAGTTTCGTGTATTTGTTGTTCACTTCTTCATTAATGGTATGAAGTTCGGAACTTAATCGGTCAGAGCCAATTACATAAATATAGTTGTTGTCATTCGGATTAAGATTATCGCGACGTCCAATCATATCGATATTGATATCAGCAATGGTGTTTTTCAGTGGAAATAATGGGTTTTCCGAATAAAAACGGGAACCGTGTAAACCATGTTCTTCACCGGTAACATGTAAAAATAAAATAGAACGTTTTGGTCCGTGGCCTTCTTTTTTGGCTTTCATAAAAGCCTTTGCGATTTCCATTACACCTACTGTCCCGGAACCGTCATCGTCTGCACCATTGTAAATTTCACCGTTTTTCATTCCTACGTGATCGTAATGTGCAGAAATTACCAAAACTTCTTCTGGTTTTTCCGAGCCTTCAATGTAGGCCCAAATGTTTTCAGAATCGTTCAGTTTTGGGCTGAATCCTCTTTTCATGAAATCTGAAGGGACTTTCTGGTAATAGCTGTCAGCACCTTTAGGAAAAGAAATTCCTAATTTTTTATACTGATTAATGATATACTCACCTGCTTTTTTCTGTCCGGGCTCACCTGTATTTCTACCTTGCATTTCATCAGAAGCGATTACATAAAGATTAGTTTTCAGGTTGTTGGTTTCAATTGCATTGATGTAGGTTTCAATGCCCGCATTTGTTTTTTTAGTGGCGGTAGCACTTTGTTGTGAGGTACAGCTGACAATACAAAAAGTAAGCGTTATACAGCTAAACAGTATTTTTTTCATGACAAACAGATTACAATTTAAGTATTAGTAGTATAAAATTCAGTTTTGTTTCAAATTAAGGACATTTTATTTGACACTGATAAAACTATAAGCCACGCAAAGTCCCATTATTAATGATATCAGAATAAAATTGATCAGAAATAAAAGTGAACTTTTTAAGAAAGAAACAAATTTAGTTTCTGCATACAGGCGCTTGTGTGATTTGTAAAAGTAGATGATTGGCCAGAAAAAGTAAGTCAATCGGATGATTATCTTTAAAATGATAATAACGACATGATTCGAATGACTAAGAATCCATTCCGCAATAATTAACAAGACCGTGAGTAATAATAAAAATGAGAAATAATGCAAGGTGAAAATGCCGTGATCAAAATAATACCAGTATTTTTTTCCGTGGATTAACCATAACCAGAAAGCAAACAACGGCATATAAAGAAATAATACCTTGGGTAGATTTTGCTTGAATAAAACCAATGCTTTGGCCGCAGCTTGTTTTGGTGTATTGTGTTCGGACACGGCAATTATTTTCTTTAATACCCAATAGTTATACTTGTTCATTTTTTTATTGGCAGGAAGAGCATTTTGAACAGAGTCCAGCTCCTGAACTGTTTTAAATCCCGGAAACCATCCGTATTTTTCCGGAGAAGTTTTCTTTTCTTTATTTTGGATGCTGTCCCGAGTATCCCATACTTTAATATTGCTTTTATTTTCCGTTGGGCTTATTTTTATAAAAGAATCATTTTTGTTATTAGCGATATTATCCGGATTCAGTATAAAGCCGGCCAGGAAAAAAGTAACAAAACTGATAAAAATGTAAAGTTTAACAGGGACAACATAAGCTTTTCTTCTTCCGGAAAGGTATTCACGGGTTAGTTTTGCCGGGTAGAAGAGTAAATACTTCATGGTTTTCCAGAATCCACTGTCATAATGTATAAGATCTTCAACAAAATGAGTAAACAGATAATGGAATGATTTTCTGGTTTCCGTATTTTCCTGACCACATTGCGGACAGAAACGATCTTCAACCGTAGTACCGCAGTTTAAGCAGGTTTTGTCTTCACGTAAAGTATTTTTGCTCATATACTTCATTTTCAGTGCTTTAAATTTAAGAAAATATATTATTTTATTTACAAAGGAATGATGTAAATTTTATAAGACATGCTTGTCTTTATTTTGAATCATAAGAAAATCTTATCATAAAATAAAAAATTATAATCAAGCATAATACAAATGGATGATTAGTAATTTCTATTTTTGCCTCGTTAAAAATTAATAATCTTTAAATCGTATACATTATGTCATTAGTTGGAAAAAAATTCCCGAACATTACAGTTGATGCAATTTCAGAAATGGGTGATAACTTAAGAATCAACGTTTTGGAAGAAGCTACAAAAAACAATAAAAAAGTGTTATTGTTCTGGTATCCAAAAGATTTTACATTCGTATGTCCTACAGAATTACACGCTTTTCAAGCAGCTTTACCAGAATTCAATAACAGAAACACTGTTGTAATTGGTGCTTCTTGTGATACTAACGAAGTTCATTTTGCTTGGTTAAACACGGCAAAAAACAATGGTGGTATCGAAGGTGTAACGTATCCGCTATTGGCTGATACAACTAGAAATTTAGCTTCTGCATTAGGAATTTTAGATGCTGAAGAAGTATTCAACGAAGAAATGGGTGATTATTTGATCGAAGGGTCAAACGTTCCTTACAGAGCTACTTATTTAATTGACGAAACCGGAAAAATCTTCCACGAAAGTGTAAACGATATGCCGTTAGGAAGAAATGTGAACGAGTATTTGCGTTTAATCGATGCTTACACGCACGTTCAGACTAAAGGTGAAGTTTGTCCTGCTAACTGGGAAAACGGAAAAGAAGCTATGTCTGCCGACAGATTAAGTACTGCTGCTTACTTGAGCAAAAACTAATTTGTAAAAACATATAAATTCCAAATGACAGGATTCGTTTTTAACGGGCCTGAAGTTTGGAATTTTTTTAACCCTAAATTATTCAAGTTATGTTGATAGAATTAAACGAAGATACCCTTCAGAATATAGTAGCAACTACCGATAAAGTTGTAGTGCAATATTCAGCGTCTTGGTGTGGGAATTGCCGTATTATGAAGCCGAAATTTAAAAAGTTAGCTTCTGAAAATGAAAACCTTACTTTCGTTTTAGTAGATGCTGAAAATTCTCCGGAATCCAGAAAACTGGCAAACGTTTCCAACTTACCAACTTTTGCAACTTTCGTAAACGGAAAACTGGTAAACGAAACCCAAACCAACAAAGCAGAAGTGTTAACAGATTTGGTAAACGAAATCGCTTAATCATGAAATTGCCTGTAATTAAACATCTGACCCAATTTATTGAGGAAAACGATCAGGATTATATCGTGGAAACCATTGAAGTTTTGGAAGCCTTAACGGAAGTTCCGTCTTTAAAAGATGAAGAATTGGATGTTATTGGCGAATTGATTTCCAACATGTATGGCGCATTGGAAGTTCATAAAATGGTAAAAGATGGAACCGACAAAAAAGAAGCTTTAAATGCTTTTATGCAACGTGTTTTAGGTTCGATTGATAAATAATGTTTTTTTTAAGTAATGCTCAAGCCTTTGTATTTTGTGATATAAAGGCTTTTTTGTTGCTTCATTTTTAAACTTTGTAGAAAAAATATTATGAATGCATAGTATTTTAACAATTTCTTTATATATTAGCATATCCCATCTTAAAAAATTATGCTTATGTATAAAACTACTATTAATGCTTTATTTTTATCGTTATTATGTTATACAGCCGTAAAAGCTCAGGATAACAGTACATTCGAGTATAAACCGAGAAACAAGGAATTTGAGTTTTATGCCTATAAAAACGATTCCATAATTCCGTTAAAAAGAATTCAGGAAAATACTTCAAGAGTTTTTGAGAGCAAGCACGCTTATCCAATCATTTTTATTCACGGATTGAATTCGAATTCAGAAACCTGGAATACAAGTCTCGATTATTTTGATTCGCAATACGGGCTTACTTACGGTGGTCGTTTTGACTTCTGTCTGAATGCAGACAACAATAATAACACAACCAATAAAAATTTCTATCCTGCAGCAGGAGCAGATATAGCCGCTTTTGAATCATCTGTAATTAATGGCGATTATTATCTGGTTAATTTTGATGTTAAAATCGATGGTTCTTTTGGTACGAATGTATTGAGCAACCAATCAGCCATTGCAAAACAAGGAGCTGCCTTAAAAAAAGCTGTTGAAAGAGTACTTCAGCTTACCGGAAAAGATAAAGTGGTCTTGGTTGGGCACAGTATGGGAGGATTATGTTCCAGAGAATATATTCAGAATACTGAAAACTGGCAGGCTGACGGAAGTCATCACGTGGCTAAACTTTTAACTGTTGGAACACCGCATGGAGGAAGTAATGCCAGTGACAATAATACGATAGCGCAAATAATAGGAACTAATTTACAATCAGAAGCAATTCGGGATTTAAAGAAAACATATTATTACAGTGGAGGAGGAAGCCGTTTTCTGTATGGAGGGTTAGAACTTCAGAATAATTCTAATATGAACGATAATGATCTGACTCCGGATTTTTATAATGTTGATATTAACTGTAATGGTGTTACAGGGGACAATATTTTAGGTCTGAATCAGAAACCAATAGATAATCTTATCGATTTTTCAAGTGTGATAGGACGAATTACTGATTTTTTTGGAACCAACATCACATCGGATGGCGTAGTAGAAGAACCGTCTTCCAATATGAATACTTATTTTCCATCATTAACGTATCCTGTAAAATTATTTTATTTCAATTCCGGATATGATATGATTGAAAATCATACCGAATTACCAAGTTATAATTACCAGATTATGCAAGGTTTGGACGAGCCAAATGTTAAAGAATTAGCATATGGTATAACTACTAATAAATTGTATAATGGTTATACGACGATTCAGACTACTCCTTCGAATCCTGACAATGATTATTATAAATTTAGTGTAACCGATAATATAAATGCCAACATAACGATTAGTGGAATTGCAACAACTTCCATGAGTGCTACAATTTTAGATAGTTCAGGAAATGCAGTTGGTGCAGCACAAAACAATGCCGGAGCCACTATAAATTTTGCCAGAACGTTAACGCCTGGGAATTATTTTCTAAAAATAACGAGTATAATTCCAAACCCTAACACGGGTTCCAGTAATACTACTTTTATTACTCCTCAGCATCAATTTACGATAAGTACTACGTTAACTGCAGCCGATTATATAACTCAAGATTTCAAATTTTATCCAAACCCGGTAAAAGATTTCTTGCACTTGGATAATATCAGCATTATAAAAGCATCCGTATATTCTGCTTTAGGACAATTGCTTGAAGAAGTTAATTTCGATGGTATTACTTCTACAAACAGTTTAAATATGTCTAAATATTCGAATGGAATATATTTTATTGCGTTAGAAAATCAGGGACAACAACAAACGATTAAAGTGATTAAGGAATAATAAATACTAGTTGTATGTAAAAAAGCTCTCATTTCGAGAGCTTTTTTTATAGATTTTCTTCCACAAACTTTTTGGAATAGATTTTAATTTCTTCCCTGACATTTCTGAATTGTTGCAGAATTTCATCATCGGTACCTTTCGCTTTGGCCGGATCGGGAAAGTTGTAATGGAATTTAGTGGCTTTGCTTGGGAAAAAAGGACATCGTTCTTTAGCGTTATCACAAACCGTAATTACAAAATCAAAAGGTATTTCATAGTATTCGTCAATATTGTTTGAAGTGTGATTTGAAATATCAATGCCATCTTCTTTCATAATTGCGATAGCTTTCGGGTTTACTCCGTGTGTTTCCACACCTGCGCTGTAAACTTCCGCTTTTTCACCGGCAAAATGACGTAAATATCCCTCTGCAATTTGGCTTCTGCAGCTGTTACCGGTGCAAAGCACTAAAATGTTTTTCTTCATAAATGTGTTTTAAACAAGTAGCCAGATCATGTTGATAATGCAAAATTTAGGATCAAAGCCAAAAAATAGTTGAAGGGTAATTACCGATGATGTAATAATGATTGGCTTTTTATATTTGATGATAAATTCTTTCATAATTAACAGCATCCCGAATTAGGCGAGCAGCAGGCCGCAGCAGTTTGTAAATCACTTAATTGTTTCTTTTCTTTTGGTATACCGCAGTTATCGCTGGCTAAACAAGCTGTATTTTTAGAAACCAAAACAAAATTATTTCCGTTAAAATCCAAATCGTATTTGCCTATGGTCTCAGATTGGTATTCTACTTCAATTTCGTTATCCGCTATGTTCAATATATTCTCAGATAACTCAATAATATGCGCCAATTTTTGTGGTTTTAAGCGGTGTTCGTAATCATTCGCGTTCCATAATTGGAAGTTTACAACTGTTTCTTTTCGAACTGTTCCACCACAATCGATAAAGTTTTTGGTAATTTCGCCAACTTCAGTTACATGGAAATGTTCAGGAACAAAAGTGCCGTCCGCTAGCTGGAAGTTAACCGTATTAACGGTTTTTAAAACTTCTTTAATCTCTGATAATTTCATAATCGTATGTATTTAAATTAACAACATTTTGTATTTAATGATTTTGAGATGCCAGAAAAATAGTTTTCCATTTTCTTCATGGTTTCAGGATTCAGACAATAACATATTGCCGTACCTTCAATATTTCCCTTGATGATATTTGCGTTTTTCAATTCTTTAAGATGTTGGGAAACAGTAGGTTGGGCAAGGGGTAATTCGTTAACAATATCTCCGCAAATGCAGGAATCCACTTTGAGTAAATATTCGATGATAGCTACTCTTGCCGGATGTGAAATTGCTTTAAATAATGATGCGATTTCGTTTTGTTCTTCTGAAAAAAAATCTGCTTTTGAAGCACCCATGACTTATATTTTTATATTGCAATATTACGATAAAACAATTTAATAAAAAAGCCTTTTATCATAAAAAAAGAAATTCAATTAAATTTCCTTACTTTTGGAGCTCTAAAAATAAATGAAATGGCACAGATAAAATTAAAAGGAAACCCAATAAACACAATAGGTTCTTTGCCTCAGGTAGGTTCACAGGCAAAAGACTTCTCATTAGTAAAAACAGATTTGTCAACCGCTTCTTTGAATGATTTTAAAGGAACTCAGTTGGTGTTGAATATTTTTCCGAGCATCGATACAGGTACTTGTGCGACATCGGTGCGTAAATTCAACGAAAAAGCGAGTGCTTTGCCAAATACGAAAGTAATTTGCATTTCGCGTGATTTGCCGTTTGCCATGAATCGTTTTTGCGGAGCTGAAGGATTGGAAAATGTTGTTAATCTTTCTGATTTCAGAGACGCTTCTTTTGGTAACGATTACGGATTAACAATCGTTGATGGTGCTTTAAAAGGTTTGCATTCCAGAGTGGTTATTGTTTTAGATGAAAATGGTATTATCAAGCATGCTGAGCAGGTTGAGGATATTGTTGATGAACCTAATTACGAAAATGCTTTAGCAGTACTTTAATGGAAGTTAAAAGAGAAATAAATAAAGATAATTCATTTTTTACCGGAAGGCTGAAAAGTATCGGTTTTGCTGTTCGCGGCGCTATAAAGCTGGTAACTACGGAGCACAGCGTTATGGTGCAGTCCTCACTTGCAGTTTTTATGACATTTGCAGGATTTTATTATAATATTACCGCTACTGAATGGATGTTTCAAATTCTGGTTTTCGGATTGGTATTGAGCATTGAAGGGTTGAATACTGCCGTAGAAAAAATTGCTGATTTTATTCATCCGGATTACCATGAGCGTATTGGTTTTATTAAAGATATTGCGGCAGGAGCAGTTTTTTTTGCAGCTTTGTCGGCAATTGCTATCGGTGCTATAATTTATCTGCCAAGAATTATCTAATTCCGTTCAGATTGTTATTTTTGTATAAAACAACTTCAGTTAATGGCTAAAACAAACAAAAAAGAAACTTCGGGATCGAAAGAAAATAATACATCGGGAGAGAAGAAACCTCTTTTTACCCGTCGCCACAAAGTCCTTTTCGGGGCTTTACTGGTTTTGTTTTCTGTTGCGTTATTGCTTTCTTTTGTTTCGTATTATATTTACGGAGATTACGATCAGAGTTCGTTGACATCTTTTGCGGACAGAAGCGAGAAGACTTACAACTGGCTTGGCAAATTGGGAGCTATGTTGTCTGATTTCTTTTTGTATAAAGGATTTGGAGCGGCCTCTTTTCTTTTTGTGCGCCTTTTCTTTTTAGCCGGAGCTTATTTGCTGGTTGATATTTCATTGAGCAAACTTAAAAATACTATTTTTTGGGATTTGTTTGCGATGACATTAATCTCAGTACTTCTTGGTTTTTTCTGGGATTACATACCTCAGCTGGGTGGTGTGATCGGTTATGAAATGAATCTTTTTGTTCAGGACTACATTGGGAAAGTAGGGACGTTCTTGGTATTGCTTTTCGGACTGATTGTTTATCTGATTTTAAAAATTAAAGTATCAACCGAGGGTATTAAAAACTATTTTGAGAACAGAAGTAAAGCTTTTACCGAAGAATTAAATAAGACTGGCGAAATAATTAATAATCAGGAAGTAACACCTGTATCAGTATCTGATGTTGATGCTATTGAAGTAACGGAAGAAGAAATCATCAATTCCAATCCGTCTTTGGATTTCAATGATGCGGAAGATGATGAGATTTTGTCCAATATCGAATTAAAAACTACGAATCCATCCACTTTTGAAGTGAATAAAGAGGCGCTAAAGCCTACCATAAGCAATTCTTCTGAAATTACGTTAAAGACAGTTCCGCCGGTTGTAACGCCACCGATAACTATTCCGACAGAGAATCTGGTTTCACCTGTTACAGAAATGCCAAAATCGGAAATCATTCATACCGATGACGACAGTTTTACCATTGAAAAAATTGAAGAAGAGGCTACGGTTGAAGAAAATTTAGCCGCACGTTTAGTTCAGGATTTTGGTGAATTTGACCCAACACTTGAATTGTCTAATTACCAGTTTCCGTCAATCGAATTGCTTAAAGAATATTCTTCCGGAGGCATCACCATTAATCAGGCAGAATTAGAAGAGAACAAAAACCGTATTGTAGACACGCTGAAAAACTACAACATCGGAATTTCCCAAATTAAAGCAACAGTTGGTCCTACAGTAACTTTATATGAAATCGTTCCCGAAGCAGGAATCCGTATTTCAAAAATTAAAAACTTAGAAGACGATATTGCTTTGTCGTTAGCGGCATTGGGAATTCGTATTATTGCGCCAATTCCGGGTAAAGGAACCATTGGTATCGAAGTGCCGAACAACAATCCTACGATGGTTTCCATGAAAAGCGTAATCGCTTCACCTAAATTCCAACAGGCAGAAATGGAACTTCCTATTGCTTTAGGAAAGACAATTTCTAATGAAACCTTTGTGGTCGATTTAGCCAAAATGCCCCATTTATTGATGGCAGGAGCAACCGGACAAGGGAAATCTGTTGGATTGAATGCGGTGTTAACGTCATTATTGTATAAAAAACATCCGGCAGAAGTAAAATTCGTATTAGTCGATCCGAAGAAAGTGGAATTGACACTTTTTAATAAAATTGAAAGACATTATTTAGCAAAACTTCCTGATGGTGGGGATGCTATTATTACAGATAATACTAAAGTAATCAATACATTAAATTCCCTTTGTATTGAAATGGACAACCGTTATTCGTTGTTAAAAGACGCAATGGTTCGTAACATTAAAGAATACAATGAGAAGTTTAAACAGCGTAAATTAAATCCGGAAAACGGACATCGATTCTTGCCTTATATCGTTTTGGTGGTAGACGAGTTTGCCGATTTAATCATGACGGCCGGTAAAGAAGTAGAAACTCCAATTGCACGTTTGGCACAGTTGGCAAGAGCTATTGGAATTCATTTGATTATTGCTACGCAGCGTCCGTCGGTTAACGTAATTACGGGTATGATTAAGGCGAATTTCCCGGCTCGAATTGCTTTTCGTGTAACCTCTAAAATTGATTCCAGAACAATTTTAGATACCGGTGGTGCCGATCAGTTAATTGGACGAGGGGATTTGTTGTACACACAAGGAAATGATCTAGTGCGTGTACAGTGTGCTTTTGTAGACACGCCAGAAGTAGAAAAAATTACAGATTATATTGGTTCGCAGAAAGCGTATCCTAATGCTTATATGTTGCCTGAGTATGTTGGTGAAGAAAGTGGCATAAGTCTTGATATAGATATCTCCGAAAGAGATTCCATGTTCAGGGATGCTGCCGAAATTATCGTTACGGCACAACAAGGATCAGCTTCTTTACTACAGCGTAAACTGAAATTGGGTTACAACCGAGCCGGCCGATTAATTGATCAGTTGGAAGCAGCCGGAATTGTAGGTCCTTTCGAAGGCAGTAAGGCAAGAAGCGTGAATATTCCTGATCTTGTAGCTCTGGAACATTTTTTCGCTAACGAACAAAATAACATGTAAAATGACAACAATTCTTAAAAGGTATAAATATTTAGCGATTATTGCATCCGTATTATTTATAAATCTTTCGGTTTCTGCACAAAATTCGCAGAAGGCTAAAGACTTATTGGATCAGGTGTCTGCTAAAGTTAAGGGTTACGATAATATCCAGATTAATTTCAGTTATTCTCTTCAAAACCTGCGTCAGAATGTTAATCAGGAGAGTAAAGGGAATGTGACCATGAAAGGGAATCAGTATGTATTGAATTTAATGGGGGTGACCAAAATCTTCGACGGAAAGAAAAATTATACCATCGTTCCAGAAGACGAAGAAATTACCATTTCCAAGCATGATGATAATGACGCAGATGCCATTACACCTGCAAAAATGCTTACTTTTTTTAATTCTGGCTTTAAATATTCCTGGGATATCCTGCAGAATGTGAAAGGAAGACAAATTCAGTATGTAAAACTTACGCCTTTAAACGGAAAAGATAACCGCAAAGAAATTTTGTTAGGTATTGATGCTCAGACTAAAAATATTTATAATTTGATAGAAACAGGCAAAAATGGTTCAAAAACCGTTATCACTGTTAATTCTTTTAAAACGAATCAGCCTATTTCAAAAAATCATTTTACCTTTACCCAAAGTAAATATCCCAATTATTACATCAATAATTTAGACTAGGTTTCGGGTGAAAATTTTAGATCGTTACATTTTAAAATCCTTTTTGATTACGTTTACCTCGGTATTCGTAATCCTTTTTTTTATATTCATATTGCAAACGGTTTGGCTTTTTATCTCTGAGCTGGCCGGAAAAAATCTGGATTTAATTACAATCGTTAAATTCCTTGCCTTTTCAATGCCTAGGTTAGTGCCTTTGGTATTACCGCTTTCGGTTCTTTTAGCCTCCATTATGACTTTCGGTTCTTTTGCTGAAAATTATGAGTTTGCCGCGATGAAATCATCCGGAATTTCGCTTCAGCGCGCGATGAAAGTTTTGATAATATTTATCTTCGGACTTAGTTTTGTTTCGTTTTTCTTTGCCAATAATGTCATTCCAAAAGCAGAGTATATGTTTGTGAACTTGAGGAAGGAAATTCTTCAGACCAAACCTGCCATGGCAATTGCCGAAGGACAGTTTAATACGATAGGAAATTCAAACATTAAAGTAGATAAAAAATCAGGAGATAACGGTGAATTGCTGGAAGGAGTAACCATGCATATTAAATCTGGTGAAGGAGCAGGAAATAAAACTGTCATTAAAGCCAAAAAAGGAGTGCTTAAGAGTGAGGAAAACTCCAATATTCTTAAACTTGATTTGATTGACGGATACTATTACGAAGACATTAAACCCAAAAGGTACGAAGAGCAGAACAGGCTTCCTTTTACTAAAGCTTTTTTTCAGAAGTATACCATTAATATAGATTTATCTAATTTGAACAAGTCTGAAGATCAGGGAGAAATTGTTAATACTAACTCGATGTTAAATGTTAGTGAATTGAATTTTACCATCGATTCTCTTCAGAAAAGTTATAACAAAGACATTATTTTATTTTCTGACAATATTGCACAAGGTGTTGAATTTACATTAAAACCTAAAAAGATTCAGAATAAGAAAGATTTTAAAAGTACGGATGAGATTTTAAATGTTTTTTCAACGGAAGAAAGAGGAAGAATCGTTGAAATGGCCAAAAACAATGTCTCCAGTACGGACTTTTCTATTCAAACCAATAAAGATGATTTGTTTAACAAAAAGAAAAACATCAATAAACACTGGCTTGCATTATTCGACAAGTTCGTGATTGCCTTTTCCTGTTTGTTAATGTTTTTCATTGGGGCACCGCTTGGGGCAATTATCAGAAAAGGAGGTTTAGGATTACCGATTGTATTTGCGGTTTTAATCTTTATTACTTTCCATTTTACAAATACATTTGGAAAAAAAGTGGCTCAGGAGGACGGAATTCCGACTTATTTAGGCAGCTGGCTTTCGTCTATAATACTGACACCATTGGCCTTTGTTTTAACGTATAGGGCAACTAACGATATTGGTGTGATGATTAATTTTGATTGGATTACTGCGCCATTTCAAATAGTATACAAAAAATACTTTAACGGTAACGAACAAGACAACGAAAACAACGATAATGACAACTAAAATATTAACTACTGAAAAAATACAACTAAACACTATTGAGGAAGCCATTGAGGACATTCGTCAGGGTAAAGTGATTATTGTAGTAGATGATGAAGACCGAGAAAATGAAGGCGATTTTTTAGCTGCTGCTGAAAAAGTTACACCCGAAATGATCAATTTTATGGCCACACACGGAAAAGGATTGATTTGTACTCCATTAACCGAAAGTAGGTGTAAAGAGCTTGAGTTGAAAGCAATGGTTGTGAATAATACAGACCACATGGAAACCGCATTTACCGTTTCTGTAGATTTAAAAGGTCATGGTGTAACAACCGGTATTTCAGCTTCCGACCGATCGAAAACAGTGCAAGCATTAATTGATTCAAATACAAAACCATACGATTTAGCAAGACCAGGACATATTTTTCCTTTAATTGCCAAGCAAGGCGGTGTTTTGCGAAGAACCGGTCACACAGAAGCGGCCATTGACTTTGCTCGTTTGGCTGGTTTTAAACCTGCTGGTGTGATTTGTGAAATCATGAATGATGATGGTACCATGGCACGTCTACCACAATTAGTGGAAGTGGCTAGAAAATTCGATTTAAAATTAGTTTCCATCGAAGATTTAGTAGCATACCGAATGCAGCATGACAGTTTAATCGTAAAAAAAGAAGATTTTGATATTGAAACGCGTTTCGGAATATTCAGACTTCGGGCCTATGAGCAAACGACGAACAAGCAAGTTCATATTGCCTTAACTAAAGGAACCTGGAATTTAGGTGATTCAGTTTTAACCAGAATTAATTCTTCTCAGGTTAATAATGATTTATTAGGAACACTTACCAATAACGCAGACAAGCAACTGGACGAGATGTTTAAGGTGATTAACGAACAGGGTAAAGGAGCGGTTATTTTTATCAATCAGGATATGCAATCGGTTAATTTGCTGAATAGAATTTCGGAATTAAAAGCATTGCAAGCTGAAGGCGTAATGAAAGCACCAAAAATTGTAATTGATAGTAAAGATTTTGGAATTGGTGCACAGATTTTACACGATATAGACATTTCTAAAATCCGATTGGTAACCAATACCGATCAGGCCAAACGTGTCGGAATGATTGGATATGGCTTAGAAATCGTTGAATATGTAAATTATTAGAAAATAATATATTTGCTAATCCTTACGAAATGAAACAGTTAAAAATGGATTGAAATTTATTTCTGTTTTTTGTAAAAAAAAGGTTTGCAGATATAAAAAAACCGTCTATATTTGCACTCGCAATACGGAAGTAAAGCGAGACATACTGGAGAAATGGCAGAGTGGTCGATTGCGGCAGTCTTGAAAACTGTTGACTGTAACAGGTCCGGGGGTTCGAATCCCTCTTTCTCCGCTGATTAAACGAAAAAGCCCCGATATACGGGGCTTTTTTATTTTAGTTGACAATTTGTGACAGTTCTACTTTTTTGAACTAATAATTTTAAGTTTTAATTTATTTTTTTGATGCTTTAATTGTGCTCATATAATTTAAAGTTCAACTTAATATTTGATTTTTCTTCCAACCATTTTACTATTGTTTTTGCAATACCGGTCATATAAACGACTTTCAGCACTTTTTACCTTGCTTTGGTAATAATAACTATTTCAAAGGTTTTAGTTTTTCTGTTTCTCCATTTATAAGATTGAGCATCATTTTTGAGTGATGAATCTGCGCTTTGCTCTGCCTTTCAAAATTTCATTATTGCTAAGATCAGTGACATTTTCAGAGATTACGGCCTGCTTTTGTCACGGTTTATTCCTCCCGTTCTGTCCTAATGTATTATAAATGATTACTGTTGATGGACGCTCTGTCAGCTAAAAACGGATAAAAGAGTAATGTGCAATAATTAATAATTCTAACTGAAGCTGTATATATCATCTGGTATGTATTGTTATTTATTATGGTAATAATCTAATTAAATGCAGTAAATCTTAAAGCTAATTTGTAAATTTAATGATACAATAAAAAGTTATGCTGGAAGAAAACAAAGTTAACAGAGTCGCAATAATCGGATATAACCGAATCCCTTTTGCCCGTCAGAACACAAATTATTCCAACGCAGGTAATGCAGATATGATGACGGCAGCTTTATCGGGATTAATAGACCGTTATAATCTTGGAGGCAAGCTTTTGGGGGAAGTTGCCGGTGGAGCAGTTATCAAGCACAGTTGGGAAATTAATTTAATGCGGGAATGTGTGCTTAAAACCTCGTTAGATCCTAAAACACCGGCTTGCGATATCCAACAGGCTTGCGATACCAGTATTGAAGCCGCAATTTACATCGCCAATAAAATTGCTTTGGGCCAAATTGAAGTAGGGATTGCGGGCGGCGTAGACAGTACAAGCAATGTGCCTTTGGTTTTGGGAGAGAAGTTAAGGAAGGTTTTACTGTCGGTTAGAAGAAGTAAAACTTTTGGAGAGAAAGTAAAGCAAATCCTAAAACTGCGCCCTAAAGATTTTGTTCCCGTTGCGCCCATGAACAAAGAATCCCAAACGGGTTTGTCGATGGGAGAACATACGGAATACACGGCAAAACATTACGATATTCCTCGTCAGGAGCAAGATGCCTTTGCTTTAGAGAGTCATGTAAAGATGGGAAAAGCTTACGAAGAAGGTTTTTTCAGTGATATGCTTTCACCTTATTTGGGATTGCAACGGGACAACAATTTACGACCCGATTCAAATCTGGAAAAGCTTTCAAAATTAAAACCTGCTTTCAGTAAGGAAAACGGGTCATTAACCGCAGGGAATTCTTCTGCGTTAACCGATGGCGCTTCGTGCCTATTGCTGGCCAGTGAAAAATGGGCTAAGGAAAACAATCATCCAATTTTGGCGTATATCACTTTTGCGGAAGTAGCGGCCATTGAATTTACCCAGAACAAACATAATTTATTATTGGCGCCGATTTATGCTTCCTCACGTATGTTGGACAAAGCCGGTTTAAAATTGCAGGATTTTGATTTTTATGAAATTCACGAAGCCTTTTCTGCTCAAGTGTTGGCGACTTTAAAAATTTGGGAAAGTGATGAACTTTCCAGCCAGTTTGGTTTAGGTAAAGGTTTAGGAGTTATCGACAGAAGCAAACTCAATGTTAAAGGGAGTAGTTTAGCAGCGGGTCATCCCTTTGCGGCTACCGGAACAAGAGTGATAGCGGGAATGGCTAAATTGCTACATGAGAAAGGTTCTGGTAAAGGGTTTATCTCCGTATGTGCAGCTGGTGGTCACGGAATTACCATGATATTGGAAAAATAAATCAGTTTAGTTTCAACTTGTTTTCTAAAAGTGATTTCTTGTCTTAGATTAACTTTTTTTGTTTTGGACTGTCCTAATTTTATCAAATAAAACAAAGGTTATGAAAGAGTTACATTTTTTAGTTATAGGAAAAAACGAACCGATATTGGATACACTTCTTACAGTGATTCATAAAAATCCAAATTGGAAGGCAATAGGAGTAACCGATGAGGATTTGATTTACCCGCTCATAGGTTCCGGGAATTTTGACATTGTTCTTTTAAGTTGCGGTCTGGAAAAACAACTTGAAGAAGCCATTAAAAAGTTTTGCTTGGTGCATGCACCTTCGGTTAAAGTAATCGATCATTATGGAGGAGGAAGCGGTTTGTTAAATAGCGAAGTACTTACCGAGTTTCCCGAATTAATCAGTTAATCAATCTTGTATGTTTGAAAATATTACCAATAATGTTTCCAAATGGATTACGCTAACCGATACGGAAAAAGAATTCTTTTTCAGTGTATTGGAGTTCAAAAAAGTTGCCAAGAAAACCATTCTTTTGCAGGAAGGGGAAATATGCCAGTTCGAGGCCTATATCAATAAAGGTTGTATAAGAATCTATTATATCAATGAGAACGGGTTTGAGGTGAACCTACAGTTTTCAGTAGAAGATTGGTGGGTTAGTGATATTGCATCATTTAGTGAGCACAAGCCTTCAAAGTTGTACATCGAAACATTGGAAGACTGTGAATTACTTGTTTTAACCCCGGAGAAAAAAGAGATTCTTTTAGCAGAAGTACCAAAATTCGAGAAAGTGTTCCGATTGTTGGTACAGCGAAAATTATCGGTAATGCAGGACAGGTTAATAAGCACCATTTCCAAAACCGCAGAAGAAAAATATCTTAATTTTACACAATTATACCCAACGATTTCTCAGCGTGTACCACAGCATTATATTGCACATTATCTGGGGATTTCTCCCGAATTCCTCAGTAAAATAAGAACCCGATTGGCAAAAAAATAATGATAAACGGTTAGAATTTCAAACTTACTGTGGAAGCAAAAAACAGTATTTCCTTGCCAGTACTAACTTCTTTAAGAAAACCATTTGGATCGAACCAAGTTCCTTCAGTTTTAAAGAATAAAAAAGAATTGATTTCATAAGTCAGTAAAAAACCGAGCTGGTTTCCAATATGTTTTTCCGAAGTATTTTTTCCAGAATATAGCAGCGATGTATTAGCGTGGTACAAGCCGTCATTGGTGCTTGCTCGCCAAAATATATCGTAATCTATTGTGAATGAAATCTTTTCGGAAAAAACCAGTTCAACAGAAGGGTGTACGTCGATAAGATTGGAGGGGCCAATTAAAGAGGCTTGCCCAAAATAAGCGCCTTTTGGGAATAATGGGTTGAAGGTTTGGAGTTTACCGTCGTCGTAGTTTTTATCTCCCGAAATATATTCTGTTTTTAATCCGATGGTTGGTTCGAACTTAATCGAAGTGATTTGGTAAGAGGAGTTTATGGAAAATGTCCAAGCGTTAATGTTCTTATAATCTACTTTTCCAAACTGATAAACTCCTTCGAGATCATAACTGAATTTATCGAGTTTTCCCCAAACCCGTGATCCGATGGAATGCCTTGTTTCTTTTGCCGAAATATCGTCAAATTCAGTGTTTTCTTTCTCAATTCCAAGATAGTAAGCATCGATGTTTTGCAGCAGTTGGATGTTTTTAAAAGTAGTATAGGTTCCCCATAATTTTGTCGCGTCGTTTACTTTATCGTTAAAATTCCCTTTTTGGTTGCGCACATAATACCCGTAGAGTAAATCTATTTTGGTATCATGATTTTTGTAAATGAGTTTTAAAGCGTCAAAAGCTTGCCGGCTGTTTGGATTCTCGCGAACAGAGATAAGCCTTTGTGAACCATACGAAAGTTCCTGTCTACCAGCTCGGAAGGTTAGTTGGTCAAGAGCGACATCGAAAAATAACTGGTGTAAATCGATAGGATTTTCTTCAACAGGATTTGGATCAATTCTACTGATGCTTGTGCTGCTCTGTAATTGCGAAAAAAGCCTGAAATGTTTTCCAAGATGAAAATCGGTGTGAAACAATAGTCGGTTTAAAACAAAACCATTATCGTCTTGCTGGCCATCCCCCCAGTTTTCATTTTCATAGTATAGATATTGAGAACGGATTTCTCCCCCAATAGAGCCATAAAGTTGAGGTTTATCCAGAATTCGGAAATATTTAGTTTGCTTATAAAAATTCCTGGTCGAATCCTGAGCTAAAACGCTATAGTCTTCATTATAACGTAAAGACTCAAACGCGACTTTGTTTTGGGCCGTGATTCCACTTTGAATGCTGAAATAAAAAAGCAAAAAATATGTAACCCTCTCTTTCATTTCATTGGTTTTTACTTAAAATTGATCGTTTTTTGGATACTACAAAATCCAAAGAGTATTTGCCTGCTCCCAAAAAAGCAATCAGTAAAAAAGCAATACTGTACATAAAAGGAACATCTGATTCTAAAAGCGAATCATTCCAATGCACTATAAAATATCCGGAGAGCGTAACGGCTAAAACCGGTAAAGTAGCCCATCTTGTTTTCCAGCCGATTATAATCAGAATAGGGAAGAAGATATTCGAGGCAACCGCTAAAAAGAAATTGATGTTTTCCGGCAAATGATAAGGATTTGGAACAGCTTCCGTAAAACCTGTTCCAATTCCTATCTTCTTCAAACCATGAACCACTATCAATTGTAAGGAAACCGCAATTCTAAAAAACAGAATCACCCAATCAAAAGGTGCTTTTGTTTCGTTAAAAGCGTTTATTTTTTGAGCAATTTTCATGAGGCTTAATTTTTTTGATAACCACCGTAAAAATTAATCGGACTCCAGGAAGGAATAGCTTTAGGCAATGGCTTTATCAAAGATTTGAAAATGGAATCCGCATACACAATTTCTCCGTTTACCACTGTTAAATTAGAAGTTATGTCAGGAATCTGTTCATCAGAGACCTTGAAATAATCATCGGAAAGAATTATGAAATCGCCTAAATAATTTTCTTTAAGCATTCCTCTGTCTTTGTGTAAATTAACCAGTTTGGCACTTCCTTGTGTGAAGAGTTTTAAAGCAGTTTTTCGATCGAGCAAATTCCCGTCGCTCATGTGTTTTGTTCCACCTACAGATTTCCCGGTTGTAAGCCAATACAAACCAATCCAAGGATTATAGGAGCTAACACGTGTTCCGTCTGAACCCATTCCGACCGTTACACCCAATTCGAGCATTTTTTTGATAGGAGGAGTTTGTTCTGCGGCTTTTTTTCCATAGCGTTTTATAAAACCTTCTGCCTGATATGCCATACGATGTTGCACCGCGATATTTCCACCCAAAGCTTTTACTCTTTTTAAATTAGCTTCCGAAATGGTTTCCGCATGATCGAAAAACCACAACAAACCATTTAACGGCGTTTCTTTGTTCACTTCTTCAATCACGTTTAAAAATCGCGTGATACTTTCATCGTAAGTGGCATGCAAACGAAACGGCCAACGGTTTTTTACCAAAGTTCCGATAACAGCTTTCAGTTGAGTTTCCATTGCTGGGCTTAATTCGGGTCTGGGCTGGTCGAAGTTTTCAAAATCACCGGCGCTGGACACTAAGTTTTCTCCTCCACCTTGTACATAATATTCCAAATTATGATCGTGATCGTCGTCGTGCGGGCCAATTTCAACTTCGCTGATCCATTTGGTATAATCTGCTAATTCACTTCCGGGTTTTTGTGCGAAAAGATAAAAAGGCAGTCTTACGGTTAACTCATTGTTTTTGGCAAGTTTATCGGTAATACCGTAATCATCCGGATAATTTTGAAAGCCGCCACCTGCATCCATAATGGAAGTAATCCCTAAACGATTCAATTCCGCCATATACAATTTAGTAGAATTGACTTTTTCCTCACTATTCAGTTCGGGAAGTTTGGCAAGTGTGGAATAAAGGATGAAAGCATTTGGCTCGGCTACTAAAAGTCCGGTCGGGTTTCCGGTTTCATCCTTTTGGATTAAGCCTCCTTTTGGATTTGGTGTTTCAGCATTGATGTTTAATTTCTGTAAACCGGCTTTGTTTAAGTAAGCATGACCGTATAAGTGTAAAATAAATGCTGGAGTTTTTCCGGTAGCCGCATTGATTTCTTCAAGTGTTGGAAGTCTTTTTTCTTCAAACTGATAGGCATTCCATCCGCCAACCACGCGAACCCATTGTCCTTCGGGAGTTCTTTCGGCTTGTTCTTTGAGCATTTGTAAGGCTCTTTTTAAGGAACGAACGCCGTCCCAACGCAACTCTGAATTATAAAAACGTCCGCCGCGAATCACATGCAAATGGCTGTCGAAAATACCAGGGATTATTGTTTTTCCTTTGGCATCCACCTTTTTTACGTTTTTTAAATTCAGTTTCAAAACCTCTTTGCTGGAACCTACTTTTACGATTTTACCATTGGTAACGGCTATTGCTTCAGCGATGGTGTTTTGTGTATCTAAAGTGTGGATTTTTGCGTTGTATACGATCAGTGAAGCCGTCTCACTTTTCTGGGCAACAACATTCCATCCCAATAGCAGAAACAGGATCGCATAAAAATGAATAACTTTTTTCATCATCATTTAATTTAAAAACCAGGAACCTAAGCTCCTGGTTTATTAATGAATTAGTGTTTTATTACAGCGCGGGAGTATTGTACCCCAATTCCATACGATCCACCGTATTTTACAACCAGATCCGTAACGGCTTTGTAAGTTTCTCCTCTTGCCCAGTCACGTTGCAATTCCAATAGATACTGTAAGGAAGTGATAGGGCGCGCACCAGCCTGAACCATTCGGGTTACTGCCATTTCATGCGCTTCTTTTGAAACGTCTCCACTGGCATCTGTAATCACATAAACGGTATAGCCATCATTAATTGCGGATAATACCGGTCCAACGATACATACGCTGGTCCATAAACCGCCCATTACCAAAGTTTTTTTGCCTTTGCCAACGATGGCTTTATGAGCATTTGCATCTTCCCAAGTGTTCATAGTTGTACGGTCGATGTAATTTGAAGTCGCTTTAGGATAAAACTCTTGTATTTCTGGGAAAACAGGACCACTAAATGATTCTTCGGCAACGGTTGTAACCACTGTAGGAACTTTAAAGATTTTTGAAGCACCAGCAACTAAAGCCGAGTTGGTTCTCAACTGATCCACACTGATGCTTGTTACCGGAAAAGCCATTTGGCTTTCATAATCAATCAATACTAAAGCATGATTGGTCGGGTTTAATAATGATGGACTAGGTTTTTGAGCAAATCCCATTAAGGATGAAAAACCTACAACTAATGTTAAGATTAATTTTTTCATGATATTTACTGCTTAAAATTGTTACTACTTATTGTTTAATTAATTGAATTTCAGAAGCAAGTTTGACTTCTTCTCCAACCAGTACACCGCCTGTTTCCAATCCGGCGTTCCAGGTTAAGCCAAAATCTTTTCTGTTTATTTTTCCGTTTAAGGAAAGGCCTGCTTTGGTATTGCCCCAAGGATCTTTCATCAGCCCGCTGTATTCTGCTTCTAAAGCAATATTTTTAGTTACACCGTGAATGGATAAATCCCCGTGAATCTCAAACAAACCTTCGTTTATTTTTTTGATTTCTGTTGAATTGAACGTTAATAGTGGATAGTTCTCTGTGTCAAAAAAGTCTGCACTGATCAAATGCGTGTCTCGGTCTGCATTTCCGGTGCTGATGGAATTTACATCGGCATTAAAACTGATTTTTGAAGTTTCAAATTGATCGCTCTCGTTTTCAATGGATGCTTCAAATGCGTTAAACTTACCAGATACGTTTGTGAACATCATGTGCTTTACTTTAAAGCCAATTTCTGAATGGGTCGGGTCTATTGCCCAGGTTGATTTTGTCATTTTCTTTTTGAATTTTAATAGTGTTATTGTGTTGATTTATAAAGACATCGGTACTTCCATTAATAAGATTTCCGTATCCGCTGTGTTTGCTGTTATGGTGAAGGAGTCGGTATTCCAGATTCCGAAACCATCACGTGTTTCTAATTTTTGATCTCCAATGGTTGCTTCCCCTTTTAGAAGGAAAACATAAACTCCGTTTCCGGCTTTGTTGCTTTTGTATTCAGTAGCCACATCTTTGTCGAAATTCCCCATGTTAAACCAGGCATCCTGATGAATCCATACCCCGGCATCGTCTTGATTGGGCGATAAGATCTGTTGGAATTTGTTTTTTCGGTCTGCAACATCCATCGTGATCTGATCGTAGCGGGGAGAAACATTTCGTTGGTTCGGATACACCCAAATCTGAAGGAATTTCACCGGTTGGTCACTGTTTTTATTGTATTCGCTGTGGAAAACCCCGGTTCCGGCGCTCATTATCTGAATGTCACCGCTTTTAATTACCGTTGTGTTTCCCATACTGTCTTTGTGCTCTAAATCCCCTTCAAGCGGAATACTGATAATCTCCATATTATCGTGCGGATGCGTTCCAAATCCCATGGCGGCATTTACTCTGTCGTCGTTTAGAACTCTCAATACTCCAAAATGCATTCTTTCCGGGTTGTGGTAGTTCGCAAAGCTAAAGGTGTGTTTACTTTCCAACCATCCGTGATTGGCTATACCTCTTGTGTCTGCTTTGTGTAAAATTGTATTTTCCATAACTTTTGATTCTGTGTTGGGTAGATGATTGAAACCTAAAACCTCTAATTGTTCAATGTCATCGATTTCGTTGTTAATGATATTTCCGAAGGCTGCTGTTGCTGCAAAAATTCCGGTTCCGAATAAACCTTTCTTTAAAAATTCTTTTCTGTCCATAACTGTTTAGTTTTTTGTGATTTACAAGACAAAGTTCCTTCGATTTCGATTCTTGTGCATTGAACTGGTTCAAGAAATAACGGCTTCGATTTTACTTTCATTTCTTATACAAAGTTCCGTTGTAACTGGTTGATATACATTGAACTGGTTCAAGAAATGCAATGACAATAAGAGAAGATTTGGGGCAGTGGATTTGATGCGTTCGGATTAGTATTTACTCATCCAGTTTAAGATGTACTCTGCGTTTTCTTTCCAGGTTGGTAAACCCAGTACATTGTGATTGCGTCCTTCGAATACTTTATATTCGGTTACTGCATTCGGGTTGGTGTATTTTTTATAGTTTTTATAGTTGATTGCTGGAGGGAAAAAGTGGTCTTTATCACCGGCAACAATTAACAGTGGGTCGTGGTATTTTTTGAAATCGACTTTCGCTGCATCGGTCAATCCGCCTCTGATTAATTTTACAGATTCCGGAGTGGCATATTTTTCATAGGTTGCTCTTTGTTCCGCTTCAGTCATTCCGTTTGTGAAGGCATATTGCCAGTCTTTAAACGACATCATGTACGTCTTTTTCGATGATCCAAACAGAGAAAGCGGGCTCCAAATCGATTTAAGCGATGACCATTTTGATAGAAAAATCCCTTTTGGTGGCGCTGAATGTATTGCAATTCCGGCAGCTGCAATGTTTTTCTGAAGCAGGATCTGTGTAATCATTCCTCCCAATGAGTGTCCTATTAAGATTGGTTTTTCCGGTTGTTGACGAATTATTTTTTCATAATAGTCAGTTAGTTCTTCTAACGTTAAATCCGCTAAGGCTGAATCTGGTTTTCGGTTTCTTAATGTGGCCGGATCTGCATCTTTATGAGGATAATCGGGAACAATTACTTTATATCCTTTGCTTTCATAATACGTTTTCCATTCCTCCCAGGAATTGCTGCCTACAAAGGCTCCTGTAATTAATACGATAGTTTTTGTTTTCATTTCAGAATTCGATTTTTGTGTTTGTGAAAAAACAGTCAGGTTAAAAAATAGCGCAACGAATACTGCTGCAGTTTTTACTAAAATTGATTTCGTTTTCATTTTAAATTTTTGTTTGATTTGACAAGACAAAATTCTAAACTTCTAACGGCAATAATTTTAACCTGAGTTAAAATCGATATTCTTCTAAAATTTCTTTTAAAGATTGATTTTGAATCTTTTATAAATAAAATCAGGTTGATAATAATTGCTTTGTTTTCCATTTTGAATTTTGTTTCCTTTTGATGAGACAAAGTTCAGAACTGGCAACCGCAATAATTTTAACCTGAGTTAAAAACGTCATTTACCCATCATTCTTTTTCGAATGCGGCTTAAAGAAGGGCCTTGAATCCCTAAATAGGAAGCGATATGGTAGAGTGGGATGGCATTAAAGATGTCCGGATGTTGTTTTATTAAATCGAGATAGCGTTCTTCCGGAGTTCGGAATAAGAAACTTTCCATGCGTTCGTTGCCGATGGTAAAGGCCAATTCGGCAATGATGCGTCCTAAATGTTCCCACTGATGGGATTGCCCGTACAGTTTATACAACTGATCGATATGAATATAATAAATGGTCGCGTCGGTCATTGCCTGCGTGTAATAATTGCAAGGCGTTTGGGAAATAAAGCTTTTATAGGCAACCACAAACTGGTTTTCTGAATAAAAGAAAATGTTTTTTTCTTCACCGGTTTTATCATCCAGATAATAGGTTCGGAAAACACCATTCATAATAACGCCTAAATATTTGCACACATTTTTATATTCGTTGTAGAATTCTCCTTTTTTATATACTTTTTCCTGCCACATGGAAGTGGATAAATCGAAATTATTCGCATCAATATTGCCAAAAGCGGATAAAAGGTTTTCCAGACGTTCCATGTGTTGTTGATTTTATTTAAAGTTAAACATTCTTCATAAACTAATTCGTTAAATTAGAATTTACGCTTATTGTTGCATTGATCGCTTTACTGATCGGGCAATTTTCTTTAGCATCTTTCACGCTTTCCTCAAAAGTTGCATTCGAAATATTTGGTATTATTGCGCTAACTTCTAAATGAGATGCGGTAATGCTTCCGTTTTCTAATGTTACGGTTGCTGTTGTTTCAAGTTTATCTGCTACAAAACCAGCTTCATTCAAAACAAAGGCTAGTTTCATTGTAAAACATCCTGCGTGAGATGCAGCTAATAATTCTTCAGGATTAGTACCTATGCCATTCTCAAAACGACTTTTAAAAGAAAGCTGTGTGTTGTTAAGCACGTTGCTTTGCGTGGTAATCAGACCACTTCCTTCCATTCCGGAACCTTGCCATATGGCTGTGGCTTTACGTTTCATAATCTAAAATTTATAGTTTCTCATACCAATCTAAAACATAGTCTGCAATCATTTCCCATCCGGGCTCTCCGCATATGAAGTGACTTTTGCCTGAAAAAATCTTCAAATCGACCTTGCTTTTCTGGTCGTTGTATTTGTTTGCCAAAGTTGTTGTAAGGGATGGAGGAAAGATAGTGTCGCTACCGCCACCAATGAATAAGATTGGCTTATGAGGTTTGCTAAAATCAATATTTGAATAAGAGTTCAATACCAATTCACGGCTAACTTTATAACTTTCAGGCACTGCAAAACTATCGAAGGCATTCGCTCTTTCTCCTTCTGGTAATGTGTTGAAAAAGCATTTGTTGTACCATTCACGACTACCCATAAAATACGCTTTGGTTGAAAAAAAGCCAAATGCTGGTAATACAGATTTTAATGTTGTAAATGGTGGAAATACATTTTTTGGCGGTGCACCGTCGATACTTACCGCTGCAGCTGCTTTATCCAATTCCAACAGCTTCATTGCTGTCATGCCTGCCATGGAATGTCCTATAATCAGTGGTTTATCAGGTAAACTGTCAATCAGTCGTACAATATTATTAACCACGTCTATAAAACCTGTTTTAGTAAGATCTGGATGAACCCGGTTTCTTAAATCGGCCGGATTTCCTTCGTGACCGGGGTTTGCCGGTGTGTAAACGGTATATCCCCTTTGTTCATAACGGTCTTTCCACTTTGTCCAAGTTGCGTTGTTTACAAAGTTTCCGTGTATGAGAATAATGGATTTTGATTTTGTCATGAGAATACTATTAGATGAGTAGAATTATTTGAGATATTTTATTAGTTCAGAAGCTGCGTGTTCCAGCATTGTTCGGGTGTTTGGTTCTTCAGCTAAAGCGTTGAGTAACCCAAAATCGTGGATAGTTCCATTGTAGCGAACTGTTCTTGCGACTACTCCGGCTTGGTCCAGTTTTCTTCCGAATGCTTCACCTTCATCGCGAAGGATGTCGTTTTCAGCAACTTGAATTAAAGTAGGAGGCAAGCCTTTTAATTGTTCGGTAGTTGCCTGCAATGGCGATACATAGATTTCTTTTCGCTGATTAGGATCGGTAGTGTACTGATCGAACATCCATTTCATGACTGAAGCTGTTAAAAAGCGGTCGGTAGCAAATTTTTTATACGATTCGGTTTGGAAACCGGCATCGGTAACCGGCCATAATAAAACCTGAACTTTAAATTTCGGTCCGTTTTTCTCTTTAGCTGTTAAAGTTGTTGCAGCAACCATATTACCACCAACACTGTTTCCAACGATTGCCATGTTTTTTCCATCCACATTTATTTCATTTCCGTGTTCGGCGACCCATTTGGAAGCCGCATAAATTTCATTGATGGCTTTTGGGTATTTTGCTTCTGGAGATGGTGTATAATTCACAAATACAGCAGCATAACCCGAAAGTACAACCAAATCTCTCACCAGTCTTTTGTGTGTTGGATAGTCGCCTAAAATCCAGCCTCCGCCGTGAATGAAAATAAAAACGGGCAACTGTTCTTTTTTATCTTTTGGACGAACGATGTTCAGTTTTATGCTATGACCGTCAACGTCGATGGTTTTTTCGGATTCTTCAATACCGGAAAGATCGACTTTAATTGCTGCCTGTGCATTGACTAGTACATTGCGTGCATCCTCTTTTGACATTTCTTCCAAAGGAGTGCCACCAGTATTTAAAACTTTAAGAAAGGCTTTTGTGCCCACGCTCAAATTAGGGTCGGTAGCAAAATCGTGTACTGCTGTTTTTTCCATTGTTTCCATAGTTTCAGTATTTGAATTGTTAGATGAATCGTTTGATTTTTTGCAGGAGGTTGTCGTTATAAAAAGTATGGCAAATCCTGTGAATATTTTTGTAATGAATAATCTTTTCATAATTGTCTTTTTATGTTTTGAATAAATTGTCATAAGGAAATTGTTTTTTCTTGAGCATCTATAATAATGGTGATTATGTGGTTATTTACTGAATTTTAAAAAATTGATTATGTATTTAGCTGTAAGTTCCGGGTATTGGTGTTGTGGGGCATGACCGGATTGAAGGAAAGTGATCATTTGAGCGTTTTGGAGTTGTCGGTTAAAAGGGTACCAGTTTTCTACCGCAAAACTTATATCGTGATCCCCACAAATTATTAATATTGGGGTTTTTACGCCTTTTAATTTTTCCCTGAAGTTTTGCTGATCTTCTCTGTATCCTGCTCCTCCTTTTAAATATAAATTGAAAACTTCCATTGTAGAAGGTATTTTAGAAACATCAAATCGTTTGGCAATTCTGTCATGTGATGCCTTTGCCGCTTTAACGCTTGCCTGTGAATTAGGTTCGAAAAAGAGTATGATTTCGTCTTCAAAGGTGTTAACTGGTTTGAGTGCTACATCAAGAAAAGCTTTCTCTAAAGGGGAATCATTTTTTCCCGGAGGACCTGTACCAATCAAAATAGTATGGGTAACTAATTCTGGATACAACAATGTTGCTACCTGAGCCACTGTTCCGCCATACGACCAGCCCAATACGACCGCTTTTTTTATTTTTAAGAAGTCTGCCAAGTCTTTCACATCTTTGGCAACAAGCGCAATATCAGTAGGTAATGTACCTGTGGAAGAACCGATTCCGGTATAATCAAACGTGATTACATTGTAATTCTCGGCAATTTTATCCAGAAATAGAGGATCCCAAGTGTCCAAAGTTCCTCTGAAACGGTTGATGAAAATGATCGGGCTGCCTTTTCCCATAGAGCGATAGGCTAGTTTTCGCCCTTCTACTTGTGCAAATTGAGTTTTGGCTTCAAGTGCTTTTTGAGCGTAAGAAGATAATCCGAAAACAAGAAGCATTACTGCCAAAACTATTTTTTTAAAAGAATTCTTCATGATTTTAGTGATTTTATAGTATTGCTATTTTAAAGTTGATTTCTTTACTTTTTCCAAATACCGGAAAGCGCTTTCATTTCAATGTCTTTGGCAAACAATGGTGTTTCTTCTTCATTATGTGCTTTCAGGTTCAAGTGAATTTCATTGCGAACCGGTTCCAAATCGGTGATGTTGGCTTTTTTGAGCGCCTCAAAAAAATCATCGGTAAGAGCAACAATAACATGATTAGTTAATTCACAGGAATCTGTTGTTATTGGTTTTATTTTCAGTTCCCAGGTTATTTTCAGTTTTGTTTTTCCTAAGGCTGATATCGAATCGGAATCGGAATTTACACGACAGTGATTTCTTTGGCTAACCTCTTCTATATAATGTTGAATTAGAAGATTATCAGCAACTTGTTCTACATTGATAGACATTCTTTTACCGTTCGAATCCATGGAACTTCCACCGGCAATATGCGCCTTGGAACAAGCCTGATATTCTTCATCTTTTAATGTAAACAACCATTCTGTAACATCGATATTTTCAGATGGTGCATTGATAATGGTTGTAGCAGTACTTTCAATAAAAGCTTCCATTTTATTCGTTTAGCGTTTTGATAAATTCTTCCGTAGATAAAAGTTTGTGGCCGTAATTCGGGAAATTAGTCTCTACGGTCGCCTTGATTTCTTCCCAGTTAAAAGCGCCAATTCCGTCTTTGATTAAAGTTACATGATAGCCTAATTCAACCCCAAATCGAGCTGTGGAATCGATACAGGTGTTGGCTCTCATTCCAACAATTACAATGTGTTCGATGTTGTGTTGTCGTAATAAAAAATCCAAATCGGTATTAGCGAAACCGCTTGCAGTCCAATGGTTTTGTGCAATTAAATCGCCTTCTTCTGGGGATAGTTCCGGATGAAATTCCGCTCCCCAAGTTCCTTTTTCAAATAAGGTTACATTTTTGCTCCCGATGTGGGAAGGAGCCATGAATTTCCAATTCATATAATCGCCTTTTTGGGTGTGGCGATGTGGCGCATACACGATTTGTATTTTTTTCGCTCTGGCTGCCTGGAGCAAGCTTTTGATGTTTTGAACCATTCCGCTTCCTTCAACGGTTTCTTTGGTGACCGGATAAAGTTTGCCGCCTTCCGAAAGGAAATCGTTAAAAGGATCTACAAGGATCAGTGCAGTGTTTTGTGGATTATAAAAGCCCATGATTTTATGATTTTAATTGGTTAATCAATCAGTCGTAGGTGTTTAAAATCGGGGCTGTTTTTATAATTTAAAAATTGGAAATGGGTGTAGTGGGTTGGTAATTAGGTTTTTGAAAAATAATTTTATCAGAAACAAATGAAAGCCTTTGTTTGGAAACACCTTCCTGATTTTCCTGATGTTTTCTTTGCTATGTTCTTTGGATAGTAAGCCAAATGTGAGATCGGTCAAATCTGCTTTTCTGAAAATTTCTGCTAATTCAGATGCTTTTACTTTGCTTAGTTTATGATGATTGTCTATCATTAGTTCGATTTCTTCTGCTATTGTATTGTTTAAATGTTGTTCGATGCAATACGCTTTAGCTAATTCTGCAGAAGGTTTTAAATAGTCCAGTGTGTTGTTTGTCCAAATGCCGATATCGTGAAAAGCTGCTGCAATGGATAGTTTTTCAGTATCTTTTTCTGAAGTGGCAAATGGTATTGAAAAATTATAGACCCGATATACGTGATTTCGATAGGGTGCATAATTTTTCCCAAGCTCAGATTCAAATGAGTGCAGAATTGTATCAATGATGTTATTTGTAACAATCAGACTCATACCTAAATTATCTTATTTGTTAGTCTGATAAGTAGGCTAATAATGTGCCAAAACCATTTCCCCTGTGTTTTCAGGTGATTCAGAGATTTAGCAAAAAATGAATTTACGATATTTAGCAAAAATGAAGACGCTATTTACGAAATAAAGCAAATTAATATGAGTGAAAAGGAAGTGAAAATCAATCTGAATTGATAAAATGGATGCTTATCATTAGATTTAATTTAATTAAGATGATTTAGTGAAGTGGTTATGCTTTTGGTTTATGTTCAGGACAGTCTACACGGAGCTTTGTTGGAGACAGTGTTTGGTTCAACAGTTTACAATATGGTTGATTGTCTTGATCAGACAGTTGGAAATAGGCACAAGTCATGCACATTCTCTGAATTGTAATCACCCCGGAATTGTTCAAATGCTTAATAATCCCGATAAGATTCAACAAGAGGTTTTCTTTGTTCTCAGCACTTAAATTGTCAATCGGAGTGCGTATTTCTTTTGAAAAAAAGGAAGTTTTTTCAGCAATATCTTTGCCTTTTTCAGTTAAATGAATAATGTAACTTCGGGTATCATGCGGTTCGTGTTCTTTGGTAATGAGGTTTTTCTGCTCAAGCGTTTTAACCGTGTCACTGATTGTGGCTTTGGTCATGTTGAACTCGTCGGCCAAATAACTGACTTTTCGTTTTTCATCACTATGGTTAAGCAAAAAAATCAAGACCTGAATTTGGATTGGGCTTAGCGCAAACTCCTTGCTTTCCTGCCACAACAAAACACGGAAAGCCTGTGAAATTCTTTCCAAAGAAGCCACTATTTTGCTCTCTGTGCTTTGGTTTTGGTGTGATAGGTTAAAATCGGATTGATCCATTAATTACAATTTTCCATTTCAAAGATATAATATCCTTTCTCATTTATTGATACTTCCTGATGCGGTTGTACTGTTTCGATATGACAGAAAGTACATTCTTTTGATGTTAAAGGCTGTCCTTCCTGATCTTTTGATTTAAGGTATTCTAAGCCATACTTGTAAATTATGGCAGCATCTCTTATTTCTGTAGGAGCAATAATATCAAAGTGCATTACCGATCCGTCTTTTTTAGTTACATAGGTGTCCCAAACTGCTACTTGCATTTTATTTTTTTGTTTTGAGAGTAATTGCAAACCTTTCTGTTCACTAATTACAAAATTAATTTTAAGAATAAAAAGCCTCACAAAGGTAGTTGTCCTAACTATGTGAGGCAAATTTTTTAAGCTTTTACTTCTTCCATGCTCGCGCCAAAGTTGATATGAAGTACATTTCCGGTTGGGGTTACTAGGGCAGGAACTGATTTTATTCCGGCTTTTTCAGCTTCTTCAATTCTACTTTTGTCTTCACCAAGATGAACAATTTCCACATTATTTTCGCCTACAAGGTTTATGATGTCGTGTTCTGCACTAATGCAAACCGGGCATCCTGCGTGATAAAAAACAGATTTTTTCATTGTTATAAAGATTAAATTTTATTTGGCTTTATTGCCAGTACAAATATAGTTAGGACAACTAACTAAAAAAAATATAATATATATTTTAAGTATATTTTATGAGTTAATGTTTTGTGTAAGTATTTGTTATGGTCATTTTAGAATTAGGCTAAGATTTAAGAAACACTTCTGATTAGTTATCATTCTGTTAATTTTTCAAAGATTTGTTACATTTCATTTTATCGGGCGTCTTTGTTGATATTCCATTGTTTACAATTAACCCTATCACTCTATATTTGAGTACAATATTCTACATTACATATCATGTTAAAAATTAAGTATCTGCTTAGGTTTTTATTTCTTTTTACCTTTTTATTGCTTCATAATAAATCCGTAGCACAAGAAAATACTAAAAAAGTTTGTGATGATTTGATTGAGAAAGGAAAAGCAGCGCTCCGAAATAATCAATACTCTCATTCTTTGCAATTGCTTACCAACGCACTTTCAATAGCGCAGAAAAATGATTGGAAGAAACAGGAATTCACGGCATTGAATAATATTGGAGCAAATTACTACATGCTTTTGGAATATGGCGAAGCTTTAAGTAATTACCTGGATGCTTATAAGATAGCCATGAATACGTTGGGGTATAAAGAAGAAATGGCGGTATTAAACAATATTGCGATTCTCTATTTTGAGGAAGAAGATTTCGACAATGCAGATGAATATTTTAAAAAAGCCTATAAAATAGCTAAAGAACAAAAGGAGTGGGAAAAAGCTGGCTTGTATGCAGTAAATCTTGGAAATTCAGCTAATGGTACAGGTAAATATAGTTTAGGGAGAAAGTATTTTAATGAGGCTATACCGCTTTTAACTGAAAAAAAAGAATTTTTAAGTTTGGCAAAAGTGGGGCTTTGTGTTAGTGATTTACATGAGGGAAAACCGCAACAGGCCATAAAATCGGCGGAACAATTATTGACAACTACCGAAAGTCTGGATTTTAATGAAACAGGAATATTGTTGTATACTGTAATTTCAAAGGCTTATTTAAAGGAGAACAGATTAGAAAAAGCCTTGGAGTTTGTCAATAAAATATTTGCCGGTAATCCGAGCCATAAAATGAAAGTAGAAGCTTTTAGTGTTTTATCGGAAATTAATTTCAGGAGCAAAAAATATGATGCAGCATTACAGTACAAAGACTCTATAATAGCAGCAAATAAAGAACTCGAGAAAATCAAAAACAATCAGCTTTATGAAAACAGTAAGGTAAAATTAGGCATTGAGAATTATAAAAACGAGTTGGTTGTTAATGAAGCCAGACTAAGTAGTGAAAGAAGGTTATTCTATTCTATAATTGCTGTCATTTTAATTGTAGTAGCTTGTATTGTCTGGAGTTTAAGAAGTTTGTCCGTCAAGCACAAACAAAACAAAATAATTGCTGAAAGAGACAAACAAATTCTTGAACTGGAACTTACTAAAAAGC
This sequence comes from Flavobacterium enshiense, assembly GCF_040750275.1. GTDB lineage: Bacteria > Bacteroidota > Bacteroidia > Flavobacteriales > Flavobacteriaceae > Flavobacterium > Flavobacterium enshiense_B. The sequence continues at coordinate 467,795 of NZ_JBDOCV010000002.1, read as the reverse complement.
AAAACGAATCGTTACTTCTTGAAAAACAATTTACCGAAAATCAAACATCGTTATTGTTGGAGCAGGAACGTCTAAAAAATGAAATAGAAGTAAGGAATCGCAAGTTGTCTGCAAAAGCGTTATATCTGTCAGGAAGAAATCAAATGCTTGAAGATATAGTATCAGAATTGTCAAGACTCGCACAAATTTCTGAAAGTAAGGCATTACTAAATCATATGGAAACTTTAAAAAACCATTTGGATTTAAACAACGACTGGAAGGATTTTGTCACCCATTTTGAGGAAGTTAATCAGGGATTCTTAAAAGCGCTTAAAGAACGCCATCCAAATCTTTCCGCCAATGATATCCGTTATGTTTCTTATGTTTATATGAACCTGAGTAGTAAAGAAATTGCAACAATGTTCAATATATCACAGGATTCGTCCCGAAAAAGAAAAGAGAGGATTATTACTAAAATGGAATTGTCAAACAGTGTAAACCTCTATAATTACTTGGCTTTACTGAGTTAGTCACAATTTATCCTGTGCTTTGTCACAGTTTATACCGGCTTAATTTCTGTCATTTTGTTTGGTAATTTAAATATTTGCCGAAAATTAAAAAACCAAACAAGTTATGAGAAAAATTACACTATTGGTTGCCTTACTCCTGATGGTATTTTGTTCGGGGTATTCGCAATTTAATGAAAGTTTCGAATCGGGAATTCCGTCTACATGGACGGTTATTAATGGAGGAGATTCCAATACATGGGAAGTAACCTCATCGAGTCATTCAGGTTCAAATGGAGTCAGGATTTATTATTCGTATGAATCCCATGATGATTATTTAGTAACACAGCAATTTACTGTGACCGCTGGTGTTTCAGACCGGTTATCGCTTTGGGCACGAAATCTTTACAGCTCTTATCCGGAGCCTTTTGATATTTTAGTGTCAACAACTGGGAACAATGCTGCAGATTTTACCAATACTATCGCTGCTCAAGTTTCACCGCCTGATTATGCATGGCAAAAGTACACGTACAGCTTGAATGCTTATGTTGGTCAAACAATTTTTATTGCTTTTCATACAACTACTACAAACATGTATGAATTGTTTATTGATGATATTTCTGTTGATACTGATCCAGTAGCACCACCAGCTTGTGTAACCAATCCGGTATCGGTGATCAATCCTTCTTGCGGTAATTTCGCTTCAACCATTTCTTGGAATCTCGCACCGGATGCGGATGGGTATTATCTGACAGTTGGTACTACACCAGGAGGAACTAATGTTATAAATAATCAGGATATGGGAATGATTAACAGCTATACCTTGAATGATCAGGTTCCCAATACCACATATTATTGGAAGGCGGTTGCGTATAATGTTATAGGCCCAACTGTCGGCTGTGTGGAAAACAGTTATACTACGGCTGCAGTTCCGTGTTTTTGTACACCAAACCCAAGTTCAGTTGATAATTTAGGTATCACCGGGGTTTCAATAGGAACGATTAATAATACTACTGGTGCAGAGAGCGGTAATTACGGAGATTACAGTAATATGATAACTGATGTGTACAGAGGTTTACCGAATCCTTTTTCAATAACATATGAAACAGGTTTTACATATGATACAAAAATTTGGGTAGACTGGAACAATGATTATGATTTTGATGATGCGGGTGAAGAAGTTTACAGTGGAGTTTCCGGTGATGCAATGCCAACCACTCTTTCCGGTTCATTTTTTGTGCCTCCAACTGCATCTTTAGGAAATCACAGAATGAGAATTGGAGGACAGGATAATGGTCCTGCAGTTCCTTGTTATACATGGGATTATGGTTCTTTTGAAGACTATACAATTAATGTGATTTTACCAAACTGTAGTCCGGCTGTGGCTATACCTTCAATTGTGCCTGATTGTTCAACTCAACAGTATTTTATTCAGGCAAACGTAATTGATTTAGGAAGCGGAACACCTTATATTTCTGATGGCGTAAATACCTGGCCGATTGCTGCCGTTGGAAATGTTCAGATAGGTCCCTTTTCATTTGGAACTCTTACTACGTTAATGTTACATAACGGGGTTAATTCCATTTGTGATATGCCACTTGGAACGTTTAATTTTCTGGGATGCCCTCCGGCGAATGATGATTGTGCCAATGCAATTCCTTTGACGCCAGGTGCTACTTATTCAGAATATATAACGGACGGGACAAATCTGGAAGCATCAGCTTCTAATGAAGCAGGAACAACATGTTTCGGTTCCGTTGGTGGTGATGTTTGGTATAGCGTAGTTGTTCCTGCAAGTGGTAGTATAACGATTGAGACCGGTGCTACATCATCTGGAGATGCGCCTTATTTTGATTCCGTTATTGCTATCTATTCGGGAGTTTGTGGCTCGTTGACACATGTAGATTGTGACGATGACAGTGCAGATACAGGGAATTATTCATTGAAAACTGTTTCAGGCCTGACACCGGGTTCTACACTGTATATAAGTGTTGCTGAATATTACAACGACTATGTAGCCAGTTTTGGAATATCAGCATATGATACCTCTTTATTAAATACGGTATCGTTTGATGACAAAGGGTTGTTGATATATCCAAATCCGACGAAAGACATATTGAATATATCGTATAGAACAGCTATTTCCAAAGTGAGCATCCTTAATTTATTAGGGCAGGAGATATTGAAGATAAACATAAATGCAACACAATCTCAAATAGATATATCTAGCTTAGCTAACGGAACTTATTTAGTTAAAGCAGAAACAACCAATGGTGTAAAAACCGTAAAAATTGTTAAGGCTAATTAATTGACTTGACTGAATTTGATTCGATTGAGAAAAAGCAGGGCACTATTTAAATGTCCTGCTTTTTTTAAAATTAATAATTCGCGATTGTGTTTTGGGAATAACGTACGGAATACACAAGATTAATAAAAGAAGATTCTCAGCAAAACATTTACGAAATACAGTAAAATAATGTATCTTTAAGTGATTGAAAATCAGTTAAATGTTTTATGATATGTCTGTGAATAAGAGTTCTATCAATGATTCGGAAATCAACTTGTTCCTTTCCATTAGTCAGGCGACAGTTTCCATTAGAAACAAGAATGATCTGGTGGATTTTATTCAGGAAAAATTGAAGAACGTATTTAACTTTTCAGATTTAGCCATCACCAAATTTAACTTAGAAAAAGGTACATATAAAGTTTTTTTGGAGCATTGCGATAAGTCAAACCAACATCCCGATTTCAATGATATAGCCTTTTGTGAATATCCTATAAATGACGGACTTCATAACGCAATTATGGATTCCGAATTTACAGTAGTATTTACAGTTAAGGAATTGATTCAAAACGGAATGAAACATTTTGTTTTTTTGCAAGATGCCGGAATTCGGGAAGTAGCGGGAATTCGGTTGTTGCATAAAGGAGAAGTATTTGGAACGATGGTTTTGCTTTCCGAACATGAAGGCAGTTTTCCCGAATCCCACAGAAGACTAATCAAAAATATTTCCAGTCATGTGTCTTCAGCTATTTCTAATGTATTTACAAACGAAGAAATAGAGAAAAGGGATAAAGAACAATCCATCTTACTTTCATTGAGTAACCAGATGGCAATGGTTAGGGATAAGGACGAACTGTTTAAAGTTATTGACGGCAGGTTTAAAGAATTGTTTTTAGCGAAAAGTTTTGGCGTTGCTTTAATAAATGAAAACAAGAAAAGCCATAAGCCATTTTTATTAGGAGTTCCGGAAACAATTAAAAAAAACAACTACTTTAAAACTCTCAGCAGTAATGAGTATGACATCAATGACGGAATTTTCGATAGAGTGTTGGCTTCAGATTCGGCAGTGATTTTCCATATTGATGAAATGCAAGAACCACTTCCTTTGTATGTCGAATTTTGGAAAAAAAGAAAAGTGACCAAAATGATTGGAATAGCACTCAGGGTAGCCAATCTTGATTTGGGCTGTTTATTCGTTCAACCAAAAAATGAGTTTGAAATTACCTCAGTGATGAATTTGTTTAAAGGTGTGAGTTCTCAAATAGCGATTGCATTAGCGAATATTATGACTAATGAAAAGAACTCAAGCCAATTAAAAGAAATATTGAATTATAAAGAACTTCTCGAAAATGAAAAATCCTATTTGTTAGAAGAAGTAGCAACAGGAAATAAATACACTGACATAATTGGTTCAGGGCCGGAAATGCAGAAAGTATTTCACATGCTGACTCAAGTTGCTTTTACCAACAGTACAGTATTGCTTTTAGGAGAAACAGGTACCGGAAAAGAACTTATCGCCAGAGCAATACATAATTCATCACCACGGAAAAACAGCTTATTGGTAAAGGTTAATTGTGCGACATTGCCTTCCAATTTGATAGAAAGTGAATTATTTGGTCACGAAAAAGGTAGTTTCACCGGGGCAATTGAAAGAAGAATCGGAAAGTTTGAACTCGCCCACAAAGGAACACTGTTTTTAGATGAAATAGGAGAAATGCCGCTCAAACTCCAAATGAAACTTTTGAGAGCGATTCAGGAACGGGAAATTGAACGAGTAGGAGGAAAGGAAACCATTAAAGTTGATGTTCGTATCATTGCTGCAACAAATCGAAACCTTATCAAAGAAGTCGAAGACGGTAAATTTAGAAGTGATTTGTATTACAGGCTGAACGTTTTTCCAATTCAATTACCGCAGTTGAGAAACAGAAAGGAAGATATTCCGGCCTTAGTGACTCATTTCATCTCCAAATTTTCAAAATCGATTGGTAAAGATGTGAAGAGCATTTCAAAAAGAGCGATGACCGAACTTGCGTTTTATCAATGGCCTGGAAATGTCAGGGAACTTGAGCATGTTATAGAAAGAAGTATTCTAATGGCTAATGGGCCTGTAATAAAAGATGTGTTTCTTCCCGTTAAAGAAAATTTGGAAGGTCATGGTCAAAAAGGAACAGTGCATAAAACCATCCATGAACATGAAAAACAATACATCATAGATATATTAAAAAGTTGTAACGGTAAAGTTTTTGGCCCAAATGGAGCCGCAGTAATTTTAGGAATTCCTCATACTACGCTCCATTCCAAAATGAAAAAATTGGGCATTACCAAAAATGAAATCTATAATTAGCGATTATTTTTAGGCTCTTCTACAAAGAATATTTCATCAGATTTTTGCAAAGCCTCCGATTTTGAAATTTCATAAAGTATTTCAATCAATTTATTGGCTTTTTCGGGCGGAAACATAGATTGAAGAAAAGTCCTTTTTCCGTTATGATACAATATGATTGTGATTAGTGGCCTGTCGCAACAAGTTACACCGTCAAATTCAATAGAATCCATCCCGATTGCTTTTAATTCGTGGGTAAGCCTGTTAAAAGTCCCGTCATTTATCGATCCGGTTTTGTAAATCGGTTCTTTGTTTATTGATTCGCTGGATTTTTGCTTACTGCTTCTAGGAGATTCTTCGGAAATTAACTTGACCTTTTTATCGTTTTTAACTTCCAAATGATAAACGGGACAATCCCCAAAACAGGCTGATGAATGGAAAACTATTTTTTCAAAAGTATCCGAAGTTGTTTTCGATTTTGTGGCACAACCCAAAAGTATAATTGATGTAATAACTAAAGCGGCAATTTTTTTAAGCATTTGTTGTGATATTTTATTAATCTTTAAATGGCTACCATTTCGATCATAACCACTCTTTTCATGATTTTATTATTTGATGATTTTGTCAACCAGTTTTTCAACTCTAGGAGCAATTATCAATATAGCCGGTACAGCCATTACATAGGCCAATCCCCAGGATTTAAGCCACACAGTCATAAATTTATCTCCAAAACCCACATTGATCGAAATAAGGAGAAACGATATAATGAAAGTGGTTATCATCGCCATGATCATCGAAAATGCAATCTTCTTTTTCATAATTCTGATTATAAATCCTGTTTTAATAAGTTGGTATAACCTTTGGCCAAGAGTTTGGTTCTGTCGTCATTCCAAATTTCGCAGGTAGCATTTGTTATTTGTTTTCCTTTTTTAATGAGGAATGTTTCCGCAAGAATAACATCGCCTTCTCTGGCACTTCCAAAATAATCAATGGCTAAATTTATTGTGATGTAAAAACTCGGCTCTCCAAAAGTGATTAAAGAAGCACCAATAACATCGTCTATTATTGCAGCAGTTACTCCACCATGAAGCGTACCGAAAGGATTGGTCATTTCTTTTCTTACCGTGTATCGAAAGATTAATTTTCCCTTTTCAGCTAAAACAACCGTTGGTTTTAACCAATCCATGAACGGCGAAGGTGAACCGGTTACTTCTTTGTCCTTATGTTGAACCAGAAAATCTAATGGTTTTGAATTCATTTTCAGATGATTAGTTATTCATTAAATCATAAGCTTCTTTTGGGGAAGTAAGTGACAATTGGTAAATCGCAGCGGTGTCACCCACATGGATTTCAAATCTGTTATTGCTTAATCCGTTGAAAAGATCGTTGGCAACTACGTTTGGATGTATTCCTTTTTCGCCTCCGATTTCTTTTGAAAACTCGGTGTTTACCAAAGGCGGCATTACCTCAAACACTTTGATTTTTGAATCTTTCAGAAAATGTCTTAAAGACTGTGTATAAGAATGTAAAGCTGCTTTACTTGCAGAATAAGTTGAAAGTTTATGACTGGCCACAAGCGCAGCTACTGAAGATATGTTTACCACAGCGGCTTCGTCTTTTTTGGAAAGTACCGGCAATAATTTTTCAGTTAAGCGAATTACCGAAAGATAATTTGTGGAAATTTCGTCCAATGCGCTTTCAAAAGCATTTGCGTTCTCTTGGGTAAGATCGTGTAAAATGGCCCGTCCGGCATTATTGATCAGGATGTTAAGATTGGGGTATTCTGATTTTACTTTTTCAACGAGCGAATCGATTTCATTTTCGTTGGTAACATCACTAACGATATAGTGAACATTATTCAGTTTTGATACCGCTTCCTGCAAGCGCTTTTCATTGCGGCCGGTTATGATAACTGTATTGTTGTTTTCTGAAAATAATTTAGCCATCTCATACCCAATTCCAGATCCTCCGCCGGTAATTAGTATGGTGTTATTTGTTGTTTTCATTATTGTTGATTTAAATTTTTAAATTAAATATGCGTTTTGAATTATAGTTTTTCGATTACTACAGCCGAAGCGCCTCCACCACCGTTACAAATTGCAGCAACTCCGTATTTTCCGTTTTCCTGATGCAATACCGATAAAAGAGTTGCGATTATTCTAGATCCGGACGATCCGATTGGGTGTCCCATGGCAACGCCTCCGCCATAAACGTTTATCTTTTCAGTAGGTATTCCTAAGATTTTTTGATTAGCGAGAATAACAGAAGAATACGCTTCGTTGATTTCAAAATAATCAATTTGATCAAGTGAAAGATTGGCTTGTTTTAAAGCTTTAGGAATGGCTAACGATGGGGAAGTGGTAAACCATTCCGGTGCTTGTGCGGCATCTGCATAGCCAATTATTCTTGCTAAAGGCTTTAAATTGTATTTTTCTACAATTTCATCTGAAACCAGTATAATTGCACTGGCGCCATCGTTTAGATTGCTGGCATTGGCGGCTGTAATGGTTCCGCCTTCTTCGAAAGTAGGAGCGAGTTTGCTTATTTTCTCCGGAATGATTTTGTAGATATCTTCATCTTCATTTACAGTTACAACACCAGCTTTTGTTTTAATTTCAATGGGAACAATTTCATTTTTGAATTTTCCTGCTTTTGTAGCTTCGGTAGCTTTTCTGTACGATTCAAGGGCATAAGCATCCTGTTCTTCTCTGGAAATGTTATATTTGCGAACACAAATTTCGGCCGCATTTCCCATGTGAAAACTGTTGTAAACATCGGTTAATCCGTCTTTTAATAATCCGTCGATTAAAGTGGTATGCCCCATTTTGTTGCCTTTGCGTTGTTCTGTATAATGAGGCACATTGCTCATGCTTTCCATTCCACCGGCAATAACGACATTGTCGATCCCTAATTGTATTTGCTGCGCGCCAAGCATTACGGCTTTCATGCCGGAAGCACATACTTTGTTTACCGTTGTGCTGTCGACTTTCTTTGGAATGCCTGCGAACATTGCTGCTTGTCTGGCGGGTGATTGTCCAAGGTTTGCTGAGAGAACATTCCCCATGTATACGGAGTCGATATCGTCCTTATCAATTGTTGTGTTTTCTAAAATATTTTCAATGGCAATTTTACCTAGTTCTGTAGCACTTAATCCTGAAAGACTTCCTAAAAATCCTCCTATTGGTGTTCTTTTTGCTAAAATTATATTTACGTTTTTCATGAAATTATTTTATACCGTTCGGTATATTATTGATTAAAAAAAATTATAAAGCTTCAATTATTAATTTTAAACTGTTCATTAACGATTTCAAATGATTCATTTTTCCTGTAACTTTTGTGATCATTATGCCACCTTCAATTAGCGAGATAATTACTAATGCCTTGTCTTCTGCATTTGTTTCAGGTTTGAATTCTCCTTTTTCTTTCCCTTTATTTATCAGATAAACAAAGCTGTCAAACCATTTTATCAATGCTTTTTTGGCTTCATTTTTTAGTTCTGTATGGGTGTCATCAGCCTCAATAGCTGTGTTCATAATCGGGCATCCGCCGACCGGAAATTTTTCACCCAAAAAACCTAAATACAGTTCCGGAAAACATAAAAGTTTTTCTCTGTACGTTTTCTTTTTATTGATTTCACTGTTTAACATGATCAGCAGCCTATCAAAATTATATTCAAATGCAGCAATGGCAACCTCGTCTTTATTTTTGAAATTTCCATAAATACTTCCTTTGGTTAAACCGGTAGCCTCTGTTATATCGCTTAAGGATGTCCCAGCATAACCTTTGGTGTTAAAGATAGGGGCAGTCTTTTCTATAATAAACTGACGTGTGCGTTCTGATTTGTTCATGATCAAATTTTACATTACAAAATTATACCATTCGGTATATAATATTTTAAAAGTTATGTTAAATTTTAAAAAAGGCTCACTTTACAGTGTAAATTTATATCAGCTTCAAAATTTTACACTTATTGATTAATTCTTCATCTGAAGATTTTTGATCCAGTAAAACTCTTTTAATATTGGCTTTCCTTTTTTCAATCGAACTTAGTGACAGATCAATATAATTGGGTAATTCTTTAGTTTTAATCCCTTTGTCCAGCAATAAAATAATTTCCGTGTCAAATTCATCCCATTTGATAGTTTCCTTGAAAAAACCATTGAGTGATTCGTATATTGTTTTACTTATAAAACTGTCTCCATTTAAAATATTGTTGATTACATTGGGGAATGTCGAGAAATCAATATCGTTTTTCGATATAAATCCTTCCGGATAAATTGTTTTATATACTTTATTAAGAATTAGCGTTTCAGTATGCATAGTTAGCATAATAATTCTGCAATCGGGGAATTTTAATCTGATGATTTTGGCAATGTCAATTCCGGAAAAAATTTTTTCTTCTTCATAAGGGGGAATACTGATATCAACTAATGCCACATCCAGATTAACTCCGGTTTTTATATTCATCATTATATTTTTAAAAGCCATAGTACCGTCAAAGGCCTTTTGGAAAGTAGGCTTATTTTCCTTGTAAAGACTGGCAATCAGATTAGTATAGGCATCAGCTGTCATTGGATGATCATCTACAACTAAAATAGTAAGTGCTTGTGACATAATATAACCGTAAATATTTGTTTTAAAAACCGTAAGTGAATAACTTCGTTGGGTATTATTTTGCATCAAATTTAGTTGAATCGTGTTAAATTCCTATATAATAATTGATGCAACCCAAACTTTAGAGAAAAGTTTGCATAAGTTTCAAGAATTTGAAGAGCTTATATGTGTCGGAATTTGTACAGATTACAGCAGTGCATTAAATACCTTGCTGGAGAAAAAACCGCAATTGGTTTTCTTTTATTTTTCAGAAGAGATTCCGCTTCATCTTTTGTTGGAAGTTCAGCAGTATACGGATAATTCACCCTACATCGTTGCTTTTAACCCTGAAGAGAAAAATGCCTACAATGCTATAAAATATGGCGTTATGGATTATGTTTTAACCCCAGTAGACAGTATTGAACTGCGAAAATCAGTTTTAAAGTTTCTAAAATTTTTTAAAAAAGAAAATGTTGAAAAACTGTGTATTAAGTCCAATGGTGATTATCATTTCATTGCGATAGCAGATATTGCATACTTAAAAGCAGATAATAATACCACCGATTTTTATTTGCAAAACGGGAAAGTAATTTCCGGATTTAAAACCATGAAATTTTTTGAAAGTCAATTGCCGTTTTATTTCTTCAGAATCCATAACAGTTTTATCGTGAACATTCATTTTGTGAATAGAATTAATGTGGGTAAATCGGAATGTTATTTACTTGATAATTTATTTAAACTTCCCTTTTCCAGAACATATAAGGAAAATATCGAAACGATTATAAGAAGAATCGTATAAAAGATGTGTAAAAAATAGGGTTTTTATGGTTTGTTTTTCAGTCACTTACTTAAAAATGACTGTCATCCACTAATCAAATCCTGCTAATCACTAAGTAATCATTGCGGTTTACTAACAGGCCATTAGAAAGGTATACTTTTGAATTGTTCGAAAAGAACAATTGAATTCAATTTGGTTTTCAATAAAGGGACTAATATTACGTTAGTTATTGAATTACCGCTGAAAAAGTTATCCCGGCTTTTCAGAAAATCATTGATGTTGTTTAAACATCACCAAACGCTTATTGTTTAATTTTAAAAATGATTTTTATGAAAACGTATTATTTTTTATTTGTTGTAGCCCTAATCCTGGTATTAAATTCATGTACAACCGAAGATTTCGAAGAGCCTCAAAAAAAGTCAATAAACCCTGAAAAATTTAATGAGAACCCGGATATGCTTAGAGTAGGGGATTCTGTAATTACTAATATTATAATAATTGACACCATAACAGAAGGAGATCCTTTAGGGCCTCCCAAAGGAAAGTAAACTATACATTGTAAAATAAAAAAACTATGCTTAGCATAGTTTTTTTATTTTTGGATAAATTAAATAAAACCTTGAGACACTTATTAATCTTTCTTTTTATAGGCACTTTATTACTTTCTTGTGAAGAACGTAATCATGTCAGCCAATCAAATGCCCTTTTAAGAAAAAGTGATAGTCAGATTTTAAGAAAAGATTATCACCAACTATCTGATATTCAGAAAAAAAAACATCTGGACTCTATTTATAAAAAAATTCAGCTTGCTGAAGCCGATTCAATCAAAATAAAATTCCTTTTTGATATAGCCGCGGAATATTATTATTTGGAAGAAAACAGACTTTCATTTCAAGTTAGTAATGAAATTTACGAGTTTTCAAAAAAGGATCAAGATTTGTTCAATGTGGGGAAAGCCCTTTATTATATGGGTGATTGTTATGAAGAATCTCAAAAAGACAGTGCTTATTATTATTATAAAGAATCGGAGAAAATTTACAGATCAATAAATAACAAAGAAAAATTAGCGCACGTACTTTATAATAAAGCCGCTATTTTATTTACCGAAGGAAATTATGTTGAGAGTGAAGTAGAGCTGATAAAGACATTAAAAGAGTTGGAAGGCACTCAAGATTATGAGTTTATCACAAGATGTTATTTTTTACAGGCCTCAATCCACATAGAACTTGATGAACTTGACAAAGCCATTCAATACTTAGATTTAACAAAAGAATCAATCTTAAAATTAAAGCAATTCAATAAAAACCTCGATGTTTTTTTACTGTATGATGCTTTAGCGGCATCTTCGTTGGGCAATGTTTACGATAAAAAAGGTCAATATGATAAATCGATAAAAGAACTTGAAAAACGTTTAACCCCTCAATTAAAGGAAAAATATCCGATATATTATTGCGGTATTGTAGGCAACTTTGGGTATTCTAACATGAAAAAAGGAAATTTTTCGGTTGCAAAAAAATATATTGAAGAGTCAATAAGACTAACAAAACAAAACAAAGACATTGAAGGTTATTTAGCCAAAATTATTAATTATGGCGAGTATTATTTGTTAACAAAAGACACTGTAAATGCGAATCGCTTATTCAAAGAAGCTTTACCCTTAACAAAAACACAGAAAAAAGGAGCTCTTCTTTTAAAAACGCTTGATTTTTTATCTGTTTCTGATCCGTCGAAAGCCAATTTTTATAAAGACGAATATGTTAAGGTTAGCGACAGCCTTGTAAAACAACAACGAATTAGCAGAGAAAAGTTTGCCCGTATTGAATACGAAACAAGTAAAGTAGAAGACGCCAATAAAGTTTTAAACAACAGAAACCTGATTTTGATTATCGGGATAACCATTGCCATTATTATTTTCTTGATAATAATCATTGTCAGACACAAGATTGCACAAAAAAGAGAAGCCATTCTATTGGCACAAAAAGAAGACGCAGACGAAGAGTTGTTCAATCTGATAAGTGATTTTCAGATTCAGTTGGCTGAAACGAAGGAGAAGGAACAAAATCGTATTTCAAAAGAACTGCACGACGGAATTATGAATCAAATTTACGGGGTTCGATTGAATCTTGGATTCTTGAATGGTTTTGATGACAGCGATTCCAAAGAAAAAAGACTTTTCTATATTGCTGAACTTCAAAAAATTGAAAGAGAAGTCCGGGAGTTATCGCATGGTTTAAACCATGAAACAAAATTCAAGCAATCTGATTTTACTTTCCTTTTAAATGCTTTGGTTGCCTCCAATGATGATTTATCGTCGACCAATTTCACTATTGATATTTTGGATGAGATTGACTTTAGTAGCTTATCATCAGTGATTAAAGTTAACGTCTACAGAATGCTTCAGGAAATGTTTCTGAATGTGAACAAGTATGCTAAAGCTTCTCAGTGTAGCCTGAAGATTCATAAAGAAGATGATTTAGTGCTATTTGAAGTTACCGACAACGGTGTTGGATTCAATGTTTCAGATGCTGCTAACGGAATCGGAATTAAGAACATAAAAGACCGTTCCAAATTAATTAATGCACAGTTGGATATTCAAAGCGATCCGGGTCAGGGCACCAAGATTATTATCCGTATAAAAAAACAGGATTTGTAAAAGCTACTTAAAACTATTTATTCCTGTATTTGCGAAAACTTTAAGATAAACGATATGATTAATCAGAATAAAATAGCAAGACAAATGATAAAACTCTCATTATTAGTAGTATTCATTTATTTTTCTTCTTGTAAGGATCAAATCAAAACTAAAAGTATAATCAGTAGTGAAACGGAACAGAAAACTAATGCTTTCAAAACGAATACAGTAACCAAAATTGACAGGAATATCCGCAGTATTTTCCAGGATAAAAAAGGGAATTACTGGTTTGGTACAAATGGAGCAGGAGTGTATCGTTATGATGGTACAACATTGCTGCAATTTACGGAGAATGATGGTCTTTCCAATAATCAGGTTCAAAGTATTCAGGAAGACAAATTCGGAAACATTTGGTTTGGTAATGGTTTATTTCGTGTAAGTCGTTTTGATGGACAAACGTTTACCACACTCACAAATTCATTTGACAGTAGTTCCGTCAGTAATTGGGAAATAAAACCTGACGACCTTTGGTTTTATGCTGGAGGTGGAATTTTTCATTATAGCAATAATTTATTTTCGTATTTACCTCTGAATGAAACAGATGGTAAATCTAAGGATTTGCAAAATTCTCCCTATAACTTAAGTTCCTACGCAGTTTATTCAATTTTGAAAGACAAAAGGGGCAATCTTTGGTTTGGTACTCAGGCAAAAGGAGTTTGCAGATATGATGGTAAATCGTTAACTTGGTTTACTGAAAAAGGTCTGAGCGGACCAGCAGTACTTAGTTTGTTTGAAGACAGTAAAGGGAATATCTGGTTTGGAAATAATGGAGCTGGATTATTCCGATATGATGGAAAATCGTTAGTCAATTTTACAGAAACAAAGGGACTAAGTAATAATGAATTTCGAATTTCAGGCAAACCGGGTTTAGGCACTTTGGCTCGCATTTATTCTATAACTGAAGACAATAACGGAAACCTTTGGATTGGAACCGTTGATGCCGGTGTTTGGAAATACGATGGAAATAATTTAATCAATTATACCACTAAAGACGGACTTACCAGCAATGCTGTAAACACAATTTATAAAGACAAAAAAGGAAACCTTTGGTTTGGAACAGACGAAGACGGGATTTGTAAATTCAATGGAAAAACGTTTACTAGTTTCTTATAAAATACATTAATTGATTGATAATGAATATCGCATCATTTTTATCGGGTTCTCTCTTTTGTTTTTTGCTTGTTTCCTGTACTGCACAAGTAAAAGAGCCTGAGGCAATGTTTAAATTGCCCAAGGAATTAAAAGAAATTTCAGGGATAGAACTCGTAAAAGAAAAACTATTTGGAATTGCCGACAGCGGTAACGAAAATATTGTCTATCAGATAGATAATAAAGGTGATATCGTCAAAAGAACTACAATCACAGATGCCGAAAATATTGACTGGGAAGATTTAGCTTCCGATGCTGAAGGAAACCTGTACATAGGTGATTTTGGTAATAACGATAACGAGCGCAGAGATTTAAGCATTTACAAAATCAGCAGCGATTCTTTGGATGAGGAACAATGTAAGTCGGTTTCCAAAATTAGTTTCAGTTATCCGGAACAAAAGGATTTTCCACCAAAGAAATCCGAATTGTGGTATGATGTGGAAGCCTTTATAGTTTACAAAAATCATTTTTATCTGTTTACGAAAAATCGGAGCAAAAAATTCGATGGGACGACCTTGCTTTATCGTGTACCGATGCATTCCGGAAATCATGAAGCCAAATTAATCGGCTCGTTTAAAACAGAAGCCAATTACAATAACAACGCCATTACAGGAGCAGCCATAAATTCGGAACAGAATAAAATAGTTATTCTAAGTCATAGTAAAATTTGGCTTTTTGAGGATTTTAAAGGAGATAATTTTTTCAGTGGAAAAACCACGGAGTTGCCATTACAACATTACTCGCAAAAAGAAGCCGTTACTTTTAAAAACAATTCGACACTCTGGATTGCCGATGAAAAAGTTAAAAAGAATGGAGGTAATATTTATCAGTTTCACCTCAACGAGTTAAACTAACAATGTGTTGTTCTTAAAAGCTTAGCTAAGCTATTGTTTAAAATCATAGTTTACTTTTTTTGCTTTTATTTCAATGGTTCAGCAATTCCGATTAAAATTCCTTCAGGACCACGAATGTAACAAAGTCTGTAAGAATCTTGATATTGAACTACTTCTTCGACAAGTTGCGCACCGTGTTTGTAAAGTCTGTCGAGTGTATCGTCTATGTCTGCAACCGCAAACATAACGCGTAAATAGCCTAAAGCATTTACCGGAGCATTGCGATGATCTTCTATCACTTTCGGATTGAGAAATCGTGATAATTCCAGTCGACTGTTTCCGTCTGGTGTAACTAACATGGCAATTTCTACGGTTTGATGGCCAAGTCCTGTAACCCGGCCAGCCCATTCGCCTTCAATCATTGCCCTTCCTTCTAACTCTAGACCGAGTTCCTGGAAAAAAGAAATTGTGTCGTCCAGAGATTCTACCACAATTCCAACATTGTCCATTCGAAGCAAATTATGTTTTGTCATAGTCTTAAATATTTATGATTTAGCCAATTTCTTTTAGTGGTGCATAATATTCAGTACTGATGTTAAAAGCCAAAACCTAATCCGAAAGCAAAACGATTTCCGTCTGAACTGTTAAAAAAAGTCGCTCTTGCTGTAACAGTATTCAGTCCGTTTAGCCAAATTCCGCCACCTACGGATTGATGCCATTTGTCTGAAGTTTCACTGTCAAGCCAAACGCGTCCGTAATCGTAGCCGCCTAAAATTCCGTAGCTCATAGGAATAATACTTTTTCGTATTTTCCCGATAGACCATCTCAAATCAGAGCTTTGAAAGAACGATTGTTTTCCTAAAAAACGCTGGGTTCTGAAACCTCTTAAATCGTAATCACCACCTAATGAAGCTCCTTGATAAAATTCATAATTGTCATTTAAGACCGCTTTACCTTTTAATAATGTTCCGAAGACAAGTTTTCCATTGGAACTGATTTTATGACTGATACCGTAAGCTCCTTCCAGATAAGGGAAGTTTCTTTCAAATTCCGACAGATTTGCTTTCCAGCTTGCCAGTAAATAAAAAGTCATCCCCATGGTTGGGTTAGAAGCATTATCGTAATTTTCGAAACCATATTTAAAGTCGATGCCTGCAAATTGCTGGTACTCGAATACTTCAGGATTTACAATGCCTGGTAATTTTATAAAACGATCACTGTTTTCTTCGACTTCTATGTTTTCAAAATGAAGCTGAATTTGTGTGTTGCTTCCGTTTTTACCAATTCGGCGCAGTGATGGAGCCACTTTAAAAATCTGAATCTTAACACGGTTATAATCCATTCCGAAAGTATCGTCATTGTTTGGTGTTTCATTGCCATAGCCAAAATAATTGATACTGAAATTAGGTGTAGTGTATCGGGCATCAACTTCAAAATTCCAGTTGCCGACAGCTTTGGTGAAAATATTGTTATAAAATAATTCGAAGCCACCGGTAGCAAAATAATAGTTGCCTTTAAAACTGTGTTTTTGTTCGTAAGGATTATTGATAAAACCATATTTGGTGTAACTGATCGCAGCTCCTAATTTAATACCGTCATCAGGGTTAAACCCGAGAGATGGAAGTATCATCGTTGCGTTGAAAGTAGGCCTTTTGTAATAATATTCGTTGGCCTCATAATCATCAGATAGCGCAATTGAAGTGTTATTTTCGGTCTTAAAAGTATTCTCTTTCGATTTGAAATCGTGAATTTTAATTTTTTTTCCGTTTTCAACCAGATAAGAATCATTATTCTGACCACCAATCAAACGGATAAAAACAGGATTGTTTCCTTTGCCTTTTACTTCAAAAATATCATCATCATCTAATCCGTACAGCCATATTTCGTTGGTTTTAGCTTTACTGTATTCTCTTGAGAAGCGAATTTCTTCACCGTCTTTTTTTATTCTGGAAATTTCAATTTTTGTTTTGCCTTGTGCTAATCGAGTAATTACAAATTTGTCCTTTTTATCCGTTCCTAAAAGCAAGATTTTCTTTTCCAGTAATTCGCTATAACGAATTGCATATTGCTCAAGTTCAAGTTTTCTGGACTTTAATTTTGTCTTTAAATCTGAAGTGGTAGCATCGTTGTTTATTTCTTTTGGAAGATTGGCAAAAGCCTTGTCAATATCCTCATCTGATAAATTGTCAACAATATAACGTGCTTGTTCCTTCCATACGTTTACATCGTTATTTCTTATAAAAGCTTTATCGAGGGAATTCGCTGCAAAATTGAACCATTTTAAATTTGGAAGTTCTTTTTTGAATGATGTCATGTGTCTGGCCGCCGGGATATTAGCAATTAAGCTAAGCAGGTTTCCATCAATTTTTGCAAAAGCCTGATCACGGTCGCGCGGAATTGGTTTATAAATTATTTTGTCTCCCTTTTTATATTCAGCCCAACGCCATTGATCGATGTGTCGGTCCCAATCGCCAATCAGTATATCGAAAAGACGGGCTCTTATATAGGATTGCTCATCTACTTCATATTTTTCGTCTTTGCGCAAGTTGGCTAATAAATCATCACTACCAACTATTGCATCCGGTTTTCCGAAGCTTTCCAGTTCTTTGTGTTCGTCAATCGGGCGTTCTTCAATCATGTATAATTCATCCCCAAAGCCGTCATTATATCTTCCAAGAGTTTGTTGTTTAGGAATGTAAAATAATTTCGGATTGGAATGATAAACACCTACGTTGTCTGCCAAATCCCCAATGATAAAAGGGGTGAAAGGATGTGCAGTAGTGTAGTAATCATAAATAAAAGCCTCGGCAGTTGTGTTTTTAAATTCATTTTCAACATTTTGATTGTTAAATGCTACAGTTTGTAAAAAGCGGGTAGCACTTTTTTTCAAGGCTCTCATTACATATTCTTTTCCGTTTTTATCTTTAAGGCGAAGGGATAAGGATTGATGTCCACCTCCGGCTATTGCAGGTTTTAGGCCTCCGAAAAGCGTATCCAGATAAACAATTGGGGCTTCAATATCTTTTCCGTAATAGTTTCTGTAATGCTCACCCCAAAAGAATCTGTAAAAAGCATTCTTTTCCGTCATTTTTTTTGAATAGATGGAAGAAGATATGGTTTTGGCATTAATTTTTGGGTAATCAGTCTGAAGAGTACTTTCCGGAGTAATCAGGGTTTGTTTAAAAAGCTCTTTTTCCTGATTGTTTTCCGTACTGAAAAACTGAACTTCCGTACTTCCGTTTTGCTTCATTTTCAGGATTGCATAGCCATTTCCTCCGAAAGAAAAATTAGTAGGGTAGATGGTTCTTGCCGCTTCTTTTTTTGAGGCAGATCCGCTTATGATTTGTTTTAAACCTTCGTGTTCAATGTATTGAAGATTATGTTCATGACCGGAAACCACGATAATATTTTTTTTGTTTTGAATCATCGGCAATATTCTGCTGATGAATGCTGAATATTGTTTGTTTTGGATATCCTGCGGACTAATACCCGAAGTCTTTCTTAATAAATTGATAAACGATCCCAATACAGGAACAGGAATTCTGTTTTTTGAAGGATACAACTGTTTTTCCCATGAAAATTGACCGCCATGCGGACCATTACTCATCAGCGGATGATGGATGGCAATAATTGTTGTTTTATTCTGATTCTTATTGATTTGACTTTCAAATTCTTCGAAAAATTTTTCACGGGTTTTAATATCGCAATTGTCATTAATGGTTGGTTGGTTATCCCAATCTTCCAAAAACCATTGACTGTCAACAACAATAAGAGCAATACTGTCGTTGATATTTACGTTGTCGATCGCACAACTTTTTCGGGGCAGGAAAGACTTTTTTTCTTTCAGATATTCGTTGACATAAAGTTCTTGCTGCTGAAGCCCTTTTATTCCATGATACCAATCATGATTACCTGGAATAAAAATGGTTTTTCCTTTGAACTGGTTTGAAATTTTGAGTTGGTTTTTAAGTTTTGTTTCTGATGTTGCATATTCCGGGTCATTTTTATCGGCAGGCATTCCTAAGGGATAAATATTATCTCCCAGAAAAAGCAAAGTGGAATTTTTTGATGCGGTTTTCAGTTTTTGTTCTAAAAGGGATAGTGTTTCCTGGGTTTGGGTTTCATCGGCATTTCCGGCATCACCAATCAGGTAAAAAGTGTGGATTGTTTTGACAGAATCGTTAGCCTGATTTTGAACTTCCGATTTAGTATCCTTTCCAAATTGCGCGTTATGTGTCGCACACGATTGAATTAGTAAGACTAATGTAGTAAACAGGAGAAGATAAGTATTTCGCATTAATCGTTCGTTTAGCCAAAACAATTTCATAACTTAGTAATATTAAAAGAGAATATAATGAATATTATTCAAAATGCGGAAGACTTCGTTTTCAATCTATTGAAAGAATCGCTTCCGGATTCTTATACGTACCATAATTTTAACCATACACAAAAGGTGGTTACAGCATCCAAGAATCTTATTCAGCATGAGAATATTAATTCAATGGAAGCTGAAATAATCCTCATAGCAGCCTGGTTTCATGACACGGGTTATACAAAAGGGTTTCAAAGTCATGAAAATGAAAGCATTACAATAGCTAAGGATTTTCTTAAAAACCATAATAAAGATAGTGAATTTATTGATAAAGTATCTCGGTTAATTAAAGCGACTGAAGTTAATCATCATCCACAGAACATTTCTGAGAAAATAATTAAGGACGCGGATTATTGGCATTTTGCAAATGAAGATTACCTTTCAATTTGTCAGTTGTTGCGTGAAGAGTGGCGTTTAACACAAAATAAAATATTTACCGATCTGGAGTGGGCAACAGAAAACAGACACATTTTAGTAAACTGTCACCGTTATTTTACGGACTATGCCAAAGAAAATTGGCAATTGCTGAAAGATAAAAACATCTTCCAACTGCATAACGAGATTAAAAAACTGTCAGGAGAAAATACTGGTTTCACTAAATCAAAACTTAATAAAAAAAAGCTCGAAAAGTTGGAACGGCCTGAGCGTGGTATCGATACTATGTTCAGAACAACCTTAAGTAATCATACCCGATTAAGTGAAATTGCAGATAGTAAAGCAAACATTTTACTTTCAGTAAATGCAATCATCATTTCCATTGCGCTTTCAACCTTAATCCCAAAATTAGACAGTCCCGGCAACGTTCATTTGATTATACCTACTTTTACACTTTTGATGTTCAGTGTAGTATCTATCATCTTTGCTATTTTATCGACTCGTCCTAAAGTTACCAGTGGTATTTTTACCCGAAAAGATATAGAAGAGAAAAAAGTTAATTTACTTTTCTTTGGAAACTTCTATAAAATGCCACTTGCTGAATACGAGTGGGGCATGAACGAATTAATGAAAGACCGTGATTATCTATACAATTCGATGATAAAAGATTTGTATTATTTAGGTTTGGTTTTAAACAGAAAATACAAGCTTCTGCGAATTACCTATACGATTTTTATGGTTGGTATTATTTGTTCGGTAATTACTTTTGTATGGGCGTTTAAAAATGCAGGCATTTAATCTAGTTTGACTTTTACACGAATGGCTTTTAAACCCGAAACGCCTTGTAAATCTTCCACTTCCAGAAATTCTACGGTTGGTTCCAGTATTTTCTGAAACTGAAGGTACTCAATGTATTTTGTATATTCCTTTTCTTCATCGGTATGGGAATAAACAATGGTAATTTTACCTTGCTCGGTAATACGCTTTTGAGTTCCTTTTTCCATGGCTTTGTCAATTCGTTTTTTTACCACTTCATATCGGGCATTGTAGGAACCGTCAACATCGAATCGTTTTTCGTCCATTCTGAAACGGATGGTTATCGGCGAACTGAAAACCAAAATCAGCGATGTGACTTCCAAAGGGTAAGGAAGTGAGTCTTTTAAAGCATAATGTTCTTTTTCCATTTCGGCCAGAACATGAAGTTGCCATAGCCGCATATTGTACAAAAAGGTTAAATTAAAATTCGATTGCGGCGCTATGGAATGACCAATGTACATATTGTGTTCAACACCATCGGTATTAAAACGTTCAAAATAGTGAGGAAAGATACTTTGGGCTTCTTTTTGTTTGAAATCTAAAACAACACTGAGCTTTTTATTTATGGTTGTTAGCGTTGTATCGAATTTTTTTCTTTCATTGTAATAACTCCCGGTATTTTCATCTATTTTATCAAAATAATCCTGAACAAGTTTTGAAATTTTACTGTTGTTGATTTCACTATTCAGAATAGGATGGATTTCCATTTCCACATAGCGGTTAATCTGTTGTTCACTATCGGCTTTTAAATTGGTTAAGATGTCTTTTAAATAAGATTCTAACTCAAATTTCCGCTGCTCAAGAATTTCAAGATTTGTTTCCCGCTGTAATACTGTAATAATATGAATCAGATCATTTAATTGATTTTGAATGTCATTTTGAACAGCATGATTTCGGTTGCCCGACGATTCTTTAATATCAATTTGTCCATACAGCGGATACACATCTTTAAAAACGATTTCTTTAAAAGCGTAATTAGGGTTGGAATGTTCGTTAACAATGAATTTGCGGGCTTCTTTTTGAAACTTCCAATAGACACTTGGATGAATTGTGGTGTATTCTTTCTGAATTACTACTTCTATATTATTTTGAAGATCGGAATTGTATCGGTCAATTGTGTCCACAATGAAAGGCATAACAATATCCAGTTTGTTGGCATTTAGGGTGTTTAATTCTCCTTTTCGGGATGAAACCATTTCAACGATGCCTAAAAGCGTATCATTTTTTACGACTGGGGCTAAAATGCAGCTTTTAATATTTTGTGAAAGCAGATGAGATCCAAAAAAGTGGTTTCCTTCATCAGCGGTGAATTTTTCCAGATTCGATATAGCAAGGGTTTTCTTTTCATCAACCAACGTCTGATACACTTTGCTGTTTAATATGTTGGTGCATTTTATCTCTGTGCCTTCACAAAGTAAAAAACTCTTGATTTTATTTTCGTTTGGAATTGTATTAAACTTGATTTCCTCTGAAACAAAAGAAGTAAAGCCAATCTGTAAATCGGGAATTTTAAATATGGACTGAAATATTTTTTCAAAAGCCTCACCAAAATCAGTTTCTTCTCCATTTATTTTAAGCAAACTGCTTTTTAAATTAGAGACTGCATTATCAGTAGTGGCATCATAAAGGATTACTATTCCAAATCCTTTTAAGATCCAGCTGTTAGGCGGAAATTTTTCTTTCCATAATTCGATGTCGTCAAAATTATCGATTAGCTGATCAATATCTTCCTGAGTAATAATAACAGACGTTTCTGTAGGGATTATTTCTAAAAAATCGGCATTGTACAAAATACGATAATGCTTTGTAATTCCTTCTGCATCCGGTATATCGTAATAAAGTGGTTTGTTAAAATCAAAATGTTGGTTGTAATAGGCGTTTAATATTAAGCAGCAGCTCATCACATAAAATTGATGCTGGTCGAAATCACGAATGGTAATATCAAAGTTTGTCCCGGCTTCTCTCAGGATTTTCTTAAAGCGTTCTGTATAGTTAAAGGTAATGTTTAAGAAAGGTATGGTAACAGCCTTGATTTCATTGTGAGTAAGAGCTGTTGGAAATAAATCTGATAGTAGATGGTTAATTAGCACTGCATTATCATCTATTTGTCGCATGCTTGTAATCCCATCACGAAGTTCTGGAAATTCAGCCGTTTTCTGCAAAAGCGCTTTGGCGTAGTTGGAACGGTAATCTACATCGGAAGCAGCAATCTGCTCTAAGGTTTCCATTACTTTATGGAAAGATATTTTTATCTGGAATGGATTTTCCTGAAATTCGTTAAAATTCATTTTTGTTTTGGCTTATGGACTATAAAGTTAGTGAATAAGCTTCATTGAAGTACCTTTTTTTATCTTTTGGTTAACTAAAATTGAACTTATCATCGGATTTTGTAAATATTAAAATATAGGAATTATAATACGACTCATATATGTGTTAGCAAATGACGATAATCGATTATTTATGTTTATTGTGGGAAAAAACACAATATACTTTAGCTAATATTTAATTTTACGTGTCTCTAAAAACAACTAAAATATTGTAAAACAGTATTTTATCAAAATCCACACTTTACAGGCATTTTCAAGGAGTATTCAAACAAAATTATTATTGTATGAAGTCAACTTTTACTTATGTTATACTAACATTCCTATTGTTTGTTGGTAGTGTGAGCTCGTATCCTAATGTAAGGGTAACGGAAATTCACAAAGATAAGGTGTCAACTTTGAGTAACGGAACTATTCAATGCAACACCGAAGAACCTATTCCTCTTGCAGGAAATGTATTTGATAATCTGACATCCAGTTTTTCCACTTCAGGTTTATGTGTTTTAGGGTGCGGCATATCAAACATATCAAGATTAACGGATACGAATTTAAGTAATTACGCAACTGTTACTACCGCTATTGGGGTTGGCGTAACACACAGGTTGAGAGTAACGGATAATAATGATGTGTTTTCATCAGGAACTTTTGCAGGATTTCGCATTGCTCCGAATGGTGGAATACTTTCAGTAGAATTACTGGATAATATTTCCATAAAAACTTATTTAGGAGGCACTTTGCGAGAATCGTTTACAGGAACATCCCTTATCAGTTTATCATTATTATCAAGTCCCGGAAATTACATTGTAGGATTTAACACTTCACAATCGTTTGATGCAATTGAAATTTCAATCAACAGTTTAGTCGGAGTGTCAACATCTACAAATGTTTACTATGCTGTAATAAGGAATTACTGTGCCGGCCCAGATTTGGTCTGTAATACTCCTACAAGAATGAATCTTCCGAATTATCCGGCGGCCATTCAAAATTCGCATACAGGATTGTCCGGTATTGGGGTGGGTAGTATCATAAATCCTGAATCTGCAATATCTTCAAGCACAATAGATTATGCAGGATTGAATTTAGTTTCGGGTGTCGCTGGTTCTGTGAATTTAGCTGTAAAAGATCAAATTACAGATTATCCGACAGGAACCTATGCAGGCTTTGAAATAGAAAATAGTAATCTGGTTACACTTTCAGCAATAGGCAATGTTCAGGTAAAAACGTATCTCAACGGTTCCTTTCGTGAACAGTTTTCGGGAAATAATTTACTTGTAAACGGAGGTCTGTTAGATGCATCCGGACGTTATAAGTTAGGTTTTGTTTCCACTTTATCGTTTGATGAAATTCAAATTTCAATTAACCAGACAGTTGGATTAAATTTGGGGCTGACAAAAGTTTTTGGTGCAGTTTTCCAGAAATTTTGTGCAGGACCGCCTTTGCCTTGTAACACACAAACAGCAATTAGCGCTCCAACTTATCCGGTTTTCATAAATGGGGTTCGAACAGGTATTGATGGAATAGCTTGCGTGGCATGCTCTATCAGTAACAGTGAAAATTTAATTGATGCCAATACATCTAATTATGCCTTGATAGACTTGACAGCAAGTGTTGGAACTAGTGGTAAAATTTCTGTAAAAGAGCAAATTACAGATTATCCGGCTGGAACTTTTGCAGGTTTCGACATTGAAGGCATCGCTTTATTGAATGCAAATGTTTTTGATGCCATAAGAGTTACGACCTATCTGAATGGTATCCAACAGGAAACAAAATGGGGTAGTGGGGCTTTAGTATCTGTAAACACGAATTTATTAATCGGAACGGGCAGGCAAACGGTAGGTTTTGTTTCAGCCATGCCTTTTGATGAAGTACAGATAGCTCTTACCAACACCGTTACGATCACTTTGGGAACTGTCAAGGTTTATAGTGCAGTATTGGAGAAATTCTGTCCTACAACGGTAGTATGTAATCAAACATATCCGCTTACAAATCCAACATTTCCAGTCACTATTGATGGCGCACGATCCGGAATTAATGGAGTGGCCTGCGCTGCCTGTGCTGTGAATAATGCTAATAATGTTTTGACACCAAGTACCTCAGATTATGCTAATATCTCCATTACTGTAGGCGCTTTAGCATCAGGTTCATTAGCAGTAGCCGATCAATTATTTACTTATCCGTCAGGAACTATAGCTGGATTTACTATCAAAGATCTGAACAATCTGATAGAACTGGATCTGTTTCAAATATTGACGATAGCAACATACAATAACGGCCAGTTCCAAGAATCGAGAACAGGGGCACAATTACTGAGTCTGTCACTGCTTACTCCAATTTTCGGCAGCGGTCCTGGTTTTTATAATGTAGGGTTTAAAACAACATTACCATTTGATGAAATACAAATTAAGGTAGGTTCATTGGCCAGTGCAATAAGTAATGTAAACGTTTATGGAGCTTTTGTAAATACGAAAGACAGTAACGATGGAGGAGGACCACTTTTTTGTGTTAGCTCCGATTTGGGTGTTGTCAAAACAGTTAGTAATGTAAATCCGCCTGTTGGCTCTACGGTTGTATTTACTATTGTAGCTTCAAATTCGGGTCCGAGAGACGCTGACGGTGTAGTTGTAAACGATCTTTTGCCATCAGGATACACTTATGTTAGCTCCACGGTTTCCACTGGAAGTTTTAACAATTCGACAGGGGTTTGGAATATCGGAAATTTAAATTCAGGAGCCAATGTCACACTAACCATTACAGTCATTGTTAATGCTACCGGAAATTACGTCAATACGGCAACAATAGTTGGGAATCAACCAGACCCAAATCCTAATAACAATACTTCCACATCGACAACAACTCCAGTTAATGTAATTATTGCCAATGATGATACCGGTACATCTGTTAACGGATACGCGGGTGGAACTTCTTTTACGAATGTGTTGGTTAATGATACAATTAACGGGCAGCCGGTTTTAGCCTCGCAGGTAAATACTACGTTTGTATCTTCCACAAATGCAGGTATTACGCTTTCGGGTACTAGTGTTGTTGTAGCTCCAGGAACTCCAGCCGGGTCTTATTCTTTGGTATACCAGATTTGCGAAAAATTAAATCCGTCTAATTGCGATACGGCTACCGTTAGTGTAACAGTTACCCCTCCGGTCATTGTTGCCCAGGATGATACTATTAATGGCGGAAACGGAACTACCGGCAATCCAAATGCAGGAAATGTACTTGCCAATAATGGAAACGGAAACGATACTTTAAACGGAACCAATGTTACTGTTTCACAAGTCAATATAACGGTCACCACTCCAGCAACTCCAATTAACGGTAATCCGGTTCCGGTGATTAATCCTTCTACCGGTCAGGTCTCCACACCATCTGGAACCCCGGCAGGAAATTACACATTGGTGTATCAGATCTGTGAAAAACTGAATCCAGCCAACTGTGATTCTGCAACAGTAACAGTAACGGTTACACCACCACAAATTGATGCTGTTAATGATATAGGTTCGTCTGTAAATGGTTATGCAGGCGGTACGACTTTTACTAATGTTTTGGTGAATGATACTCTAAATGGTCAACCGGTTTTAGCCTCGCAGGTAAATACTACGTTTGTATCTTCCACAAATGCAGGCATTACGCTTTCGGGTACTAGTGTTGTTGTAGCTCCAGGAACTCCAGCCGGGTCTTATTCTTTGGTATACCAGATTTGCGAAAAATTAAATCCGTCTAATTGCGATACGGCTACCGTTAGTGTAACAGTTACCCCTCCGGTCATTGTTGCCCAGGATGATACTATTAATGGCGGAAACGGAACTACCGGCAATCCAAATACAGGAAATGTACTTGCCAATAATGGAAACGGAAACGATACTTTAAACGGAACCAATGTTACTGTTTCACAAGTCAATATAACGGTCACCACTCCAGCAACTCCAATTAACGGTAACCCGGTTCCGGTGATTAATCCTTCTACCGGTCAGGTCTCCATACCATCAGGAACCCCGGCAGGAAATTACACATTGGTGTATCAGATCTGTGAAAAACTGAATCCAGCCAACTGTGATTCTGCAACAGTAATAGTGACGGTCACTCCTCCATTGATTGTGGCTCAAGATGATAATGCAGCACCAATTGGTACAGCGGGTGGAACTGCCTTCACAAATGTGTTGGTGAATGATACTTTAAACGGTCAACTAGTTTCCTTGTCACAAATTAATCTTACTTCGATATCATCTTCCAATTCAGGAATTACACTTCAAGGAACTAACGTAGTTGTTGCTTCCGGGACACCTCCAGGAAATTATACACTGGTGTACCAGATTTGTGAAAAATTAAACCCAACTAATTGTGATCAGGCAACCGTTTTTGTAACAGTTACCTGTGAACAAATAGTAGCACCAACGGCTTCTGTAACGGCACAGCCAACTTGTACCACAGCTACGGGAACCATTACGGTTAGTTCACCGGCTCCTGGAACGGGCATTAGTTATACGGTAACGGGAACCAATCCGGTTGTGGCACCGCAAAGCAATACAACAGGATTGTTTTCCGGTTTGGCTCCGGGAGTTTATTCGGTAACAACTTCTAAATCGGGATGTACTTCGGCAGCTGTTTCGTTAACTGTGAATCCGCAACCGACAACGCCTGCAGCACCAACGGCCTCTGTAACGGCTCAGCCAACTTGCACCACAGCAACGGGAACCATTACGGTTAGTGCACCGGCTCCTGGAATCGGTATTAGTTATACGGTAACGGGAACCAATCCGGTTGTAGCACCGCAAAGTAATACAACGGGAGTGTTTTCCGGTTTGGCTCCGGGAGTTTATTCGGTAACAACTTCTAAATCGGGATGTACTTCGGCGGCTGTTTCCTTGACTGTGAATCTGCAACCGACAACTTGTAATGTAGCTGGAATATTTCATACTAATGTGACATGTACCGACTATAGAAATAACGCAAGTAGTCAATTAATAGGTCAGTTGTGCTATGCAACGAGATCAAATAAAGTATCTAATGTAACACCAGGACAATTTTTCTATTATACGAGTATAACTGCACCATCATCCAGTTTCTGTGTAGAAATCATTGAGACTAAATCCTGTAGCAGTCTGGCGTTGTTTAGCATTCAGCAAAGCAATCAGATTACACTGTATAATGCAAGTTGTTCCAATGTTGCTTCAGGAATTCAGGTTTCACTGGGACTAGGAAGAGTTTGCATTAATAATGCTGTTCCGGGAGCCCAATACATACTTTCTGTAAAATACGATTCAAAATCTGTTGTAGGTTCTACTTTTACTGGTACGGCACCGATATGTCAGTATTCATTTGAAAGCAGAATTAATGGAGTTACCGTGGCTAATAGCAGTACAAGCATTAATATGGTGCCAAACTGTTCTACGGCGTTAGTTTCGAATACAGGTTCAGTAAATGCTAAATCTGTAATGTCAGTGGTTTTAGCACCAAATCCTTCAACTAATGATTTCGAATTACAAGTTGAATCATCCAGTAGTGAAGAAATAATCGTAAAAATTGCTGGTGTAAACGGAAGTTTTATCAGGGAAATTAAATCAACTTCTAAAGAAAATATACGTTTTGGTGAAGAACTTTCAAGAGGTATGTATTTTATAGAAGTGATTCAGGGTGAACAACGTAAAGTCGTCAGAGCATTAAAATTATAACTTATTGTATAGAAATGAATGATTGATAATTAAAAAGCCAATTCTAAAGAATTGGCTTTTTTTGGATACTATTATAATGGCCTATTTCTATCCGATATTGACCGTGTTTTTCGTAACGACTTTTATTACAATGTATTTGTGGCTGAAGAAGATGATTAAGGAGAATGGTTCAAAGTGAACTATCATCTTTAAATATAAAAGCTACAGCGGGTTTTGCTGTAGCTTTTTTGTGTGTACAAGTTGAAAGCTATTCGTTAGAAATTATACGCCATGTAATAAATCGTATGGGTAATATTTTAAGTCTTTAAAGGTGCTGTCGTCTAAGCCTAACAATTTTACTAAAGCAGCGCTTTCGAAACTCCAGTAGCCATCGTATGAATGGCTATTATGCCTTCCATGCCATGAGTTTGCTTGAGTTTTCTTATACCAATCACTTTTTACATATTTAAATAGTAATTTTGTTGCTTCTTCTTTGTTTTGAGTGTGTATTATATCGTACAAACTAGAATATTTATTGCCATATTTCATGATATCGAATCCTTTTGGGACTGATTCGTTTTGTATGGCATTACATAAAGTATCCAACAGAAAATCGGGTTTATTGACTACAAAACGCAATTTAATTAACCTTTCTAATTTTTCTTGATCAATATTCAAAATATAGCCTAAACTAAGCATAGAAAGTACATCCCAATAATCATCAACAACATAATAACCATCAAAATCTTTTTCTGTTTTTTTCCAACCGTTCTGCATATAATCTAATGCTTCCAAGTAGGTTGTTTTAATTTCTGATATTGAACTTCCAACAGAATATTGGCATTTTAAAAGATTTAAAGCATCTAAAAACATACTGTAATTTAATCGTCTTACATACTCATCTATTGGCGTTCTTACTTTACTAAAATCTCCGATTATTAGTTTTTGTTTATATTGACTAATTGAAGAATTGTAATCCTTAATGTTTTCTTCAAAATAAGCAGTATTTTTATATGTATCTCTCATAGATATTTTAACTTTTTCAATATGTATTGGAGGACTTTCCAATTTACCATAATTTTTTATAAGTCGATCTGTATATTCTTTAATAATATTTTTGGTAAAGTCATCCCATTCAGGATAGCTTCCTTTATGCAACGGTAAACTTTTAGACATGCCGGTTGGGTCTTTGTCAAAATCTTCTATTGTTTTGGCTAAGTTAATATTATTATTTTTTGTAAGTTTTTTACTGGCTAATTTGTCAGATATTTTATTGCCTACAGATAGTTCTAAAATGCTGAAATGATAAATTAAGAGTTTAATTTTTTTATTCCATAAAAACACCCGCCTCCAAAAAAATGAAGACGGGTGAGTTGTATGGTAATTGTTTTTATTGGTTATCTGCTCTTGGGAAGTTGTTGCTGTTTAAACCATCCATGGAGCTTTTACCGTTGATGATGATTTCGCGGAATCATAATAATTTAAAAATAGTTTAATAATTGGGTTTGTTATAGTTTAGTGTTTACCTATGTAAATAGTTATGCAACTCGAATCGAGCATAAAAAATATAATTAACTACTTACTTCAACCTCCTCAAATTCACATCCTTTTACACCAGCTGATTCTAAAGCACTTTTGGCCTCTTCTGTAATGAATAGTAAAGTTGAATCTTCTTCGATTTTAAAAATAGGAGGGAAACCGTTTAGTGGTTCTTTTAAAACCAATTCCCTGATGCTGCCGACTTTTTCTGGATAGAGATAATGTTCTTCAAATACAGACTTTTCTTTATTGAAAGCATCTATGTATTCTAATAATTGCAGTGCAATATAATCGTTGTTTTTTATCCTTAAATCGTCTAAACCAATGCCTTCTTCAATGTGATAAGCTTCTAATTCTTTGTGATTAAAAAAAACAATGGGAACAAGAGTGTGTTTGAAATTTCCAAGTTCGTTAAGTATCGAAAGCATTTTTTTGCTTAATATGTTTAATAACAAACTGTTAATAGGAAAGTCTGATTTAGGAATAACATTAAAATCTGCTCCGAAACATATTTTTTCAGGGAGTTTATGTTTTTCAATACCAGACATAAAAAAAGATATGTCTTTTTCATCTTCAAAAGGAATGTGAACAGCTCCTTCCTGGTATTTTACATAGTTTATTTTTCCTAAATATTTAAAATCGTTCCGTAGTTTGTAAATTTTCATGAATACTTAATGGGTTTATGATGAAAAAGTTGTTTTTAAATTGTTTGGTGAATCCAATTTAACGGCTTACTTCCACTTCTACAAATTCACATCCTTTTATGCCGGCAGTTTCTAAAGCAGTTTTGGCTTCTTCGGTGATGAATAGTAATGTTACATCTTCTTCGATTTTAAAAATAGGAGGGAAACCATTTATCGGTTCTTTTAAAACTAACTTTTGTATGCTTCCAATTTCATCTGGAAAAGCCCTTGACATCCTATATACCGAATTATCCTTGTCGAATGCAGCTGTA
Organism: Flavobacterium enshiense; assembly: GCF_040750275.1. GTDB lineage: Bacteria > Bacteroidota > Bacteroidia > Flavobacteriales > Flavobacteriaceae > Flavobacterium > Flavobacterium enshiense_B. The sequence goes on along the minus strand of NZ_JBDOCV010000002.1, from coordinate 436,617 downwards.
AAATCCATTAATTGGAATGCCAGATAATCTTCATTTCTTTCATTTAAATCTTCAAAACCAATGCCTTCTTCAATATGATAAGCTTCAAGCTCTTTATGATTAAACATAATTACAGGAATTGTGCGAAATTTAAATTCACCAGTGCCAGAAAGAATAGTTAGCATTTGATTACTCATAATGTCTATAAGTAAGCTATTTGCAGGATAATCGATAGTAGGGATAATTTTATAATCAGCCCCAAAATAAAGTTGTTTAGGAAGGTCAAAGCTTTCTATTCCAATTATTTGACCATATAAATCATCTTGTTTTTCATAAGGGATATTTACAGCACCTACTTGATGTTCAACAAAGTCTATGTGTCCTCTAGAATTTTCGCTTTTATTTAATATAAATACTTTAGTCATAATTATTTTAGTTTAGTTCCTTTTGGCAAACTTGAAATTTTATCATGTAAAATGTCTTCTATATCTAGTAATACATTCTTTAATATATTATCGGGAATATTTTCTAATTTTCCATATTTAGCAATTAGCTTGTTTTCTTGATTTTTAATGACTTTTTTTACAGATTCATCCCATTCAGGATGACTACCTTTATGCAACGGTAAATTTTTAGACATTCCAGTAGGATCTTTGTCAAAATCTTCTATTGTTTCGGCTAAGTTAATATTATTATTCTTTGTAAGTTTTTTACCGGCTAATTTGTCAGATATTTTATTGCCTACAGATAGTTCTAAAATACTGAAATGATAAATTAAGAGTTTAATTTTTTTATTCCATAAAAACACCCGCCTCCAAAATAGGAAGACGGGTGAGTTGTATTGTAATTGTTTTTATTGGTTATCCGCTCTTGGGAAGTCGTTGCTATTTAAACCATCCATGGAGTTTTTGCCGTTGATGATGATTTCGCGGCCACCATAATAATTTAAATAACCTAGTTCATTTGGTTCATCATAATCTGAAGGTAATTCATAAAAAGGAGTAAACTCCATTCCCACGATATTGTTTTCTTCAAACAGTTGTTTTGATTTTTCTGAGATGATGAAATAAGGCGCGAGATATATCCAATCTAGTTCTTTTTTTAAAAATAGTTTTTGTTCTGTTGGAAAAAAACCGTTATGTAGAAGTTCCAACAGATGTGGTTCATCTTTAATTTCTCCTTCATTATAGAATATGGTTTTTTCGCCCCCAAGGATGGAATAAAATGAGGATTTTCCATAGTCCATATACGGATTGATATTATCTTTAATTTGAAAAATATAATAAGGTAAATCTACGCCGTCTTTTATATTTAAAGTAATTGGATAAAATTTATGTTCAGGTAATTTTAACTGCTCTAATAAGGCTTTTAGCTTTGGGGAAACGGTATAAAATTGTAACATATGACATAAATTGTCCTCTAAGATCAAGGGACCATTGTAAAAATCAATGGCTTCATACAAAAAATCTTTGAATTTTTTATTGTGAACATCTCTTTCTAATCGGTATTGTAATTGATTGATGATTTCTGTAAAATCTTCATTTTCATTGTAATCTGTTCCGGAAAAAGTTACATTGTTAGAAGGATCAATTGATTGAGTCCGATTTATATTGGGTTCGAATGCTGTATTTAAAACATATAATTTCATTACTTTTTAAATTTTAAATCGTACGGCGTGTTTGGATTTAGGAAATAAATATAGGAAAATTCAATATTTTTTCTGTGGTAAATAAATACACTACCTTCAAAAAATGAAGACGGGTGAGTTGTATTGTAATTGTTTTTTTATTTATTTTTTTGATAGTATCATAATTCATTGAATATGCTTAAATAAAAAAGCTACAGCGGGTTTTGCTGTAGCTTTTGTGTTTATAAATTGTTTGTCATTTGTAAATCATAAACAATTTATTAATGTTATTTTATTTTTTATTTTTAATTTCTTTCAACCAATCTGGGATATATTGGTTTTTCCTAGGAAAACGATTAAGATCATCAATATATTTGTCATCACTCGGTTCGTAGGTAAATTCTGGCTTGAGATCATATTCGAAATTTATTGAAAATTCTCCGTCATGATTTACTTCAATTTCAGCAGTATACCATGTGCCTTTGTCAGTGTTTTTTTCATAAACAGCTTTTCTTAAATTAATGAAGATGAAAGTTAAATCTTCATCGTTGTCTTCTGTAAAAGGGTATTTTGGGTCGAAATAAAAAGTTTGGCTGTCTTCATCAATGTAAAAAGCTTCTATTTCAACAAATTTTGATATTACTTTAGCTGTTATTGTAAAAGATTTCCAATTATCTTGAGCGGGTAAATTATTGTGAGAAATCTCAATTATTGAATTAATATAGTTATCCATTTTTAATTTAAGTTATTACTCGTTAAATATAGTGAAATTTTTAATCTTGCCATCGATATTCTCTTTTATTTCAAAATGAGATGGTCTTATGGTTTCATCTGAATATTTTATTTTTATTTCAATATTAATATCAACTTTGGGGGTATTCTTTAAAGATTTTGCCCATTTTTTTTCCATTTGCCCCCATTCTCCACTATGATAATTATTGATAGTTTTATCCATAGGAACCAAATTTTCGTTTCCACCAAATCCGCCAAATTGATCCCCTATTAAGTGACCTCCTTGATCATTAGGAAGTCTTCCGTCACTTTTGCCTACATTTCTTTGTCTATATGGGTTTCTTGTCCCTTTTTCTAGCCTTAATTTTCCTTTAGCACTGTTGATTCTTCCTTTATTATCAGTTGAATATTCATATCCATTTTTGATATAAGAGGAGTTTACTTGTAAACGTTTTTTATCATTTTTTTTAATTTCTTTTTTCTTCTCTTTCTTCTCTTTCTCCCCAGGACTAAAATCGTCCACAACTCTTTTCGGTTCACTGGCTTTCATCCACAAATCAAACGTTTGTGCTTTGACATCTTTTTTTGGCCAGGTAACGTTAAGTTTAGGATATAATTTGGCTTGAGTATTAAGGGCTGTGAGTAACATGGTTTCATTGGCTCCTTGTGCATCCATTAGTTTAGCCGTGGCACGGGCTTGAAGTAATAGTGCCCAACGTTGCCAGTTCTTACCGTCGGCATCCGAATCTTTCTCGTATTCTCCTTTTTTGAAAAGTTTTTTAAGATGCTTGTTTGCTTTGAGCTTTTCCCTGACTTCGTCACCTAATTCGGCTATTTTTAGCAATACTTTCCCTAGTTTTCCTAATTTACTGGTCCATTTGGCTAAGTTGGCACTTCCGCCGGTGAAAATAGCAACCAAAATTTCTAACAAAATGGTGCCTAAAAAAATCCCAATAACACGGCCTTTTTCAAATGAAGAAGATTTAACCCAGTTTTTGATGGTTTTTTTTATCGATTCCCCAACATTTCCCAATATGGCAAGAAACATGTCTAAAAGTTCGCTAGGTTTTAAATTGGAAATCATGTTGATTACCGTTTCATACATCTTTTTTATTTTGGAAAAGAAAGTACCGGCAATCAAGTCTTTAATGGTTTGTATAATGGAGCCAACCATATCGACTAAACCTTCTAAAGCATCATAAATTCCTCGTAAAATTCCCTCTATAATACCAACGATTACTCCAGCAGCTCCTTGTAGAATTTCACCTGCAGCATCGACGGCCTTAATCGTAAGGTTCATAAATTCCGGACGTGAACTTAAGGAACCCAATTGCCTTTGTAATTCAATATATTTCTTGTTTGGAATTCTGACAATATGTTTACTAGATAGCTGTAGCTGACTGTATAATAATCGTGCACTATTAAATGTAGGGTCAAAACTTGCTTTTAATCCTAGTTCGGCAATTTTAGCTCCGCCAATGTTTTCTTTTAAAGTAATTCCGTGAGAATGTTTACTTTGTGTGTTGAGTAAATAGAAAGCTTCGGCTATTGTACGCATGTCATTGCCAGTTTCTAGTTTGTAGTTTTTAAAGTAAACTTTAGCGATATTGTTCTCGAAATTCTCTCCCGATTTTACATAATGGAAAGTTTGTGTGTAGCGGTCTAAATAATTATCTTTCGGAATAATCACAATATTGCTTTTTTCAATAAAACCAAATTGGCCGTCTAACGTTTTTATCTTGTACCAGCCGTTATTCTCAAGCTCTTCATGTATTACGGTAACCATTTCCGATGGCTTATATACTTTAGCATATCTGCCAACTTTTGCTTTGTATTTAGCATCATTAGGAGAAGGAGTGTAATGTAATCGGATTCCTTTTTCAGCAATGATAAATCCTCGAACATCCAGTCTTTTAATCCCAGACTGAGTTTGTTTTTTTGATGAAGGATTGGCTGTTTTTTTAGTATTGCTTCCTTTTTTTGCAGGAGTGTGTATAAGGTCATTAAAATCGCTTCCTGGAGCTTGCCATAGCGTTTGTAAAAATGGCTTAACTCGCGCCAATTCAGAAGGGCTGGCATTTTTGAGGGTTAGTGTATGTGTTTTTCGATTCATGGTCGTATTTTTATAAGGGGCAAAAAGGAGGTAATCGGTACTTTGGCATTGGACTGGTTTGATTTAAGATTACAGCACTTCAATTTTTACAGGTTTAGGCTGTATGTGATCGGAAAAGGAAGTGGTAATGTTCAGACGTAAATCGTCTTCCTGCTCAATTTTGGCGTCTCCACCCAAATAGCAGTTTTTGAACAATACTTCCAGTGCTTTGAATTCATCCATTTTAGAAGCCTGCAATACCGCCGATCGGATACTGATGTCCGGTTTTCTGAAATACGCGAATAGGGTAGTACCGTCATCATCGGTAATGCTCAGTTTTACAACCTTTCTGTGTTTAAATTTCCATTGGTTCAATTGCGCTTGAGTGATGCTTCCTTCAAGTACATCTTCTGTATTTTGGGTAATCGGGTTCATATGTAGAGTTTTGTGTTTATTCGTATTTAGGATTGCTTTTGTAAAAGCATAGTTGTGGCTGTATCCGGGCGAGTAGTTAGCGCGAATTTGTTTTGTATTGCTGTTGTAATGGAGTGTTTTTGCTGTAAAGCAGTATGTTTTATAAAAAAAGGCTGCCTGAGTTTTCTCAAGTGGAAAATTCTCAAAACAGCCTCTTTTTGGGACCTATTCCTGCGGACTTATCAAGAGCAGTTGTAAAGTGTATGCTGGCAAAATCTTGTTATGTGTAATTTCTTTTGCGTTTTTGCATCAAGGATTTGGTTTTCTCTTTTAAATCGGCCGGAATAAGCGTAATATGAATGGAGTTTAGGATCTAAGGATTAGTTCCACTCAATGTGAGAACAGATAAGGTCGAAAGAAACCTGGATCTTAGTATCTCCTTGGCTGATTCCTCTGCTGTTTGAGTTAAACTCACAGTTTCTTACTGTATGTGTAATCACTTCATTACTGTCATCCAAATAACTTACGATGATGCTGAATGGTGCTACGTCCTGTAATCTTTTTCCTTTTGGTAAAGCGGCCAAAATAGCCTCTACTTCGTAGTTGTATAAGGTGATGGAAGCTTTAGCCTCGTATTTTCCTCTTCCTCTGTGTACTGGCATGTCACCGGCACCATAGTGGTTTTCTTTCGATACGGAGTCGCTGTAATTTACAGCTGTGATTCCTGTTACAATGTTTCCGGCAATACTTACTTCGATTGAAGACCAGCTGTGTTGTTGTCCGTTAATTAATGGTAATTTATTCATGTTATTCTGTGTATTTTAATTGATAAATGGATTAGGCTTTGTCGATTCCGAATGGATTTTTAAATCCTAAATCAACAGTGATTTTGCGAGCTGTACCGATTGGGATGATCTCTGCTTTTACTCTTAATTCTGAAGTAGCCAAGATGTTTTGAGAAGGGTTAACATATACATCGAAAGCTGAAACTTCTTGGTTGGCAACCATGCCTTCTAAAGCAGCTCTACACAAACCTTCAAAATCTTTAGAAACGGATTGTGGTAATTTTCCGCTGATGTCCACTAAAACTGGAGAAGCTAATTTTGGTAACAAAGCAGTGCGCAATAAACGAGTTGCTTTGTTGATCGTACGGTTGTTTTCTACATAAGCAAAATCAGAAGTACCTTCCGTACAAGTATGGCTGTCGTTGAAATACAAACCGGCTAAACCTGTATGTGTTTTAGCGAAAATATAGCGGTTGTCATTTAAGGTACTTAAAGTTCCTTGTGTTTTGATTTCTTTACCACCTACGAAACCAGCTTTTGCAAAACCTTCACCGGCAAGGTTGAATTTTTCAATCCAAGCAATGTTTTCAGAAACTTTAGCTTTTGAAATGGTTCCTAATGCCATACCAACGGCAGCTGAGTTTTTGTAGATTTTTTTGAAAACGAATTGAAGAGCTGCTCCGTTTGCTTCTTTAATCTCTCCATCAACTTCAATATTGTAAACAGCTGGAGTGTTTACGGTAGCGGGTTGAGCTACTACTAATACTTCTTTTGGGGCTAAAGTGTAAAGTGTGTCGGCTGCTTCAGTAGCTCCTTTTAGGAATAATTTTTCTTCGTTTGCTTTTTCAGCGTCCATTGCAATAACTACAGATACGTTTGTAGCATTTAGAGCTGCTAAATTTGGAGCAGTATCAACGTCAAATTTTTTACCTTCAAGAATAACTTCAAATGGCATATACGCTGCATAAGCCAAATTAGCCTGAGTTTGTGCAGTTGCAACTGCAGTTGTTGTTTGTGCGAAAGCAGCGTCTAAATCAGCATAAATAACAGCCATCTGACGGATTTTACCATCTGTTTTTTCCTGCATTTCCATAGCTTTTCCAACAACTTCTCCATAAGACGTACCAGTTGTTGCCATGATAAATAAATCTCCCGAAGGGTTCATTCTGAAGAATTGCTCGATTTGGTAATAAGCCGATTGTCCATCAACATCGTAAGCGGCAGTAATTCCTAATGCTTCAGCATCTTCTAGGGAAGCTAAACGGTAAACTTTGTCTTTTTCAAAGCCTTTGGTTGTTGCTTCTCCGTCAAAAAGTAAACCGGAAACCATGTCCTGGTCTGGGTTTCTTCTTCCTAATCCACCCGATAATTTGTTAATTACTACATCGTTTAATGTACTCATAATGTAAATATTTAATTGTTAAAATTTTATTTTTATTTAAAATTGGGCAAACCATGGGCTGTTGCGAATTGGTATATTCGTAATTGTCAAGGTGTTACCTTATTTTTTATATTTGATTGTAAATAGTATTCTTTTTTAAAAGAACAGAATCGTGTTGGTTGAAATACCCCGTTTAGGATTTAGATTTTTCAACTTTTGAGGATGTTTACTTTACTATTTGTGAGAGCAAATGTATAACCCTTTATTGATTTTTTCAACTTTTAAAGTCTTTATAATCAGTAGTTTCAGTGCTTTATGTTGTGGCCGGCGTAGTTAGTCCTTCATTGATTATGGTATAGATAGTACGCTCAGTTAAGAACAGCGTATCAGAAAGCTCGGCAACTACAACTTTCATTTGTTTGGCCTGATTTGCATTAAGGTAATTGATAACGTAATCTCTTCTTTTTTCCAATAATTGTTTGCTTCTTCTCATGATGTATAGGTTAAGTTTTTTAAGATGGTTGTTAGGTTAGTTTATCTTGATGTTTTTTATTGTTCTAGGATCTGCTTTTGGTTGGTCGTTTTCGTCTGGAATTTGTACCAGGGAATTCGCTGCGTTAATCGCGGTGTCATCCGTATCTGTAATGCCATCATTATCTAAATCCGAGTCTGTTAGTATTGAAGATTCTGTTTGATGTACTGGATTTGTGTTCAAGTATAAATCTCCAGTAACGTTTCCTTCTGCTACATCTGTTAAACTGTAACCTAATCTTAGGATTTCATCATTTGTAGCGCCATTTCGGATCAATTTGTATTTCTTCTTTAAACTATTTTCAACCAGTGTAGTCTTATAGCTGATTTTCCAAATGAAGAAATCATTTTTATCCCAATAATCACCTTCGTTCGTCCATTGTTTTTCCTGTACTTTAAAGGTGGAATTAGTGTCAATCAACGCGGTGTTGTCAATTATATCGGCTTTGTATAAGATAGCTTTGTCGATATGACTGGCAATTGAAAAAGCATCGTTATAATTGCTGTTCAGAGGTAGTACGATATAACATGAAAAGGATACTTCAGCTTTATAGGTTTTTTCCGAAGAGGATTCCCAGTTGACAGTATCGTACTTGAACATGATTAAAGGATTAGTGACAGTGTTTTTAAAAACAGTATCGCTGTAAAGCTGAACAAGAGCATTAATAACAGGTGCTGTACCAAGCTCGTTTTCAATTGCAGCTTTTTTCTGAGTATAAAATTCTTTTAAAATCATATGTTTAATTTTTACACTGCAAATATTAAACATATGTTGTAATTTACAAAATTTTATTTAGTGATGATTCAGTTATTTCAGTAATATGTTTTATGTATTTTAAACATATTGTTGGTAATGTGTTTTGAATTAAATGATTAATGGGCTTGCAATTAGTTTTAATTTTTATACCTTTATAAAAGAAATCATTAATACAACAGTTTTAAATTAAATATTTTAATTTTGCAACATATATTGGAATTACTACAAAATTTAAACATTTTGCACAAATATTAAATAGTAATAAAAATGGATATCCACGATAAGATAAAATATATTATAGAAATACTGAATCTTAATAATAACTCATTTGCGAAACTGATAGGGGTTACAACAACAACTATTGACAGTATTACAAATGGAAGATTACAAGAAGACGGTCAACGAAAAAGAACAAAGCCCGGTTTTGATTTGATCAATAGTATCATTATTCACTGTAACATTAATCCGGAATATCTATTTGGGAAAAGTGAGTCTATCTTTTTTGATCATGAAAAGGATAATGTTGGTCTTAAATTGCCCAAAGTGATCACGGTTAATGAAAGCGGGAAGGAGAATATCAACTTTATAGGAATACAGGCAAGAGCCGGTTATTTGGATGGTTATGCCGATCCTGAGTACATTGAACATTTACCTTCATTCAGTATGCCGATGCTTAAAAACGGAACCTACAGATGTTTTGAGGTTAAAGGAAATTCCATGACCAATACCATACATGACGGTGATTTTGTTTTTGGGAGATACACTGAAAATTTTGATGATATTGTAGACGGAAGGATTTATGTTATTGTTAGTAAATTTGACGGCGTTGTTGTAAAAAGGGTGTTGAACCGAATTAAGGAAAGCGGTAAACTGATTTTAAAATCAGACAATCGCGACGGCAATTATCCAACCTATTCTATCGATGCCGAAGATGTTGTAGAAGTTTGGTATGTTAAAATGTATGCTTCTAAACAAATGCCGGATCCTGTCAGTATTTATGAAAAACTTCACAATATTGAAGGAAAGCTTTATGAGTTGGAAAGCATTGTTAAGAAAGATAAAGTCTGATTATTAAATTCTTATTAAATTAAACCTCAATCGATTTTAAGCGACTTAAAAGTAAGTATCTTAAAATCGATTGAGGTTATTTTTTTGATTATTTTATTGTTTCAAATTCTTTGGTTTTGACATAGTAATCATGAAATTTTGGATATAAATGATTTATTATTTCATCCAATCGTTTTGTGTTCCAATTATTTATTTCTTTATTTATTTCACTGCAGTTTAGTTCAAGGTTTTCCAGACTTTCTGTTTTCAGATGGTTAAACTGTTCTTTAGCATTTTCTTTGCATTGAAATGTAAATGATAAAAATTGCTGATTCTTATAATCGCATTCTGTGATTTTGCCAATTAAGTCAAACCCGTGGAAGAAAATTGGTCTGTATTTTAAAAATCGACTGTTTCCTGTAAAAGGCACTTTGCAATTATATGTTTTTATGACAATTTCTTGAGTATTGTTTGAATTGATCGTTATTCTTTTAAGCCTGTTTAAATCACTGTCCTCAACTATTGCGTTCTTAATATCGAAGCGTAGTTTTTTAATTTGAAAGTCAGTTTTGATTTCTTTTTTAATTCTTTCTTCAATAAGATTATGGCTAATCTTAATTTCAAGTTCTTTGCTTATGGATTCACTTAAAGTGATTAAATGGTTCTGAAATAATACACCTTTACTGCCTCCGAAAATTAATTGATTCATCTTTGTGGCTTTTACCTTATATTTTTTTACATTTGTTTTACGGCTGCTAAAATATGTACAATTTTTCTTAAAAAAACTATCAAAATGAATTTTAACAATTTTATAGTACTAAACTTGTTAAAATGTCAAATTTTCCGTTGCTTTTTAAGAGTAAAGGAAATACCCCTTCCTGGTTTTAACAAAAAGGGGTAATGAAAATTAACTAATGGTACCTGTTCCTGTTCCGGCCTGAGCACTTGCACTACCGGTAGTTGTAACATTGACACTCACTAGTCCTGTTTTTACAAATGTGTCAATCGCGTTTGCTAAACCGCTAGCTAAAGAATCAATTGAAGATCCTGATGTTTTTGCTTTTTCAGCAGTTAATACTGCTTTAATGGCGCTTTCTAATCCAGCTTTATTTAATGGCATAATTTTTAGTTTAATAGTTTTTTATTCTAAAAGAGAATTTATGTTAGCGTTTATAGGGGTAAATGCTGCAGAATTGATAGGCATTCCAGATGGCCCCACAGGAGTTGTAACTGTAATTTTCTGTATTTCCGAAATTAGAGAATTCAGCTCCGTTTTTAAGTTTATTCCTCCTGCTGTAATTTTAAATTTATTGCCCATCTCAAAAGTCAACTGATCTTTCTTAAACGATGTTTTCGCATCAGTGATAAGTGCTTCAAAACCATTTTCTATCGCAACCTTAGCCAGTTTATCGTTTAAAGTGAAAAGAGTGCTACCGTCATTAATATTAACTACAGTACCCGTTTCATTTAGGGTTAGCTTTTGTTTTTCGTTTCCATCGGCATCCGTAAACAGCATTTCTGCTTTAGTGGTGTCGTTGGAGGAAAGCGTGAATTTTAAGCGTTCTACAGTATTTTCTCCATTAACAGTCGACAAAATAGTTTGGTGTTGCGTTCCGTTGAAATTGTTTTTCGAAATTTCCTTTCCGTTTTCATCATAAAATGAAGTGGTCACACTTGGAGCAGGCGAGGAGAGATTGAAATCGATCTCCGCCATTTTATTGTATTCAGGTGTAGTGGTTGCAGTAGTTCCTCCTTCACTGGCTTTCTTTTTTTTGAAAAGTACTTGCAGCTGGTCAGTTTTCGAATTGATTTCCAAATATTGATTTTGGTCATTTTTATAGCGGATAAAAGTGCGTTCCACTTCAGAACACTCCGAAATAAAAGCTCTTGTTTCCACACCATCGATTACCGAGGCCAATACCCAACTTCCAAGTTTAGGAATTGCAATAATACCTTCTTCTTTATCTTGAATGGAACCTTTTAAGCGTACATTTTTTATGATGGCTCCATCCCCGCGCATAATGTTTACCGTATAGGCGTCATCCGCACTGTGAAGTGGTTCAGCTGTTTCCCTGTTGATTTCCGTTACTTTTGCAGCAAAGGTTTGAATGGTCTGATTGTTACTGACAACATTCTTTATTAAATCTGATATGTTTCCCATGATTTGTTTTTTACATTACTTCAACTCTTCTTCCTAAATAGATCTTTTGTCGGTAACCGCCATCACCGTAGCTTCGTTCGACTTTCTTTACCTGGAAGGTTCCGTTTTTATCGTCGTCTTTATTGTTTTCCAAAACAACTTTATCTGTCGGACGAACAAATGGTTCACCAAAGGTTTCGAAATAGCCTTCAAGACCATTTGGCTTATTTTCCATGGCTCTTAACGCGGCATATTGATACAATTCAGAGGCAGTTTCCAAAGCTTTTTTCTTGTAAGCCGTCACATTTTTGGGAAGTTCCGTTTCATTGTCATGAAGCACATAGGTTTTAAATAACTGTCCGTTTGGATCTCCCATTTCTACGTGAATAGGCGTGTTTGAATTCGGAAAGTATTTCTCCACTCTAATTCGTGTATTCCTTGTGGCTTCCTGTAACACTGTTAGATTATCATTAATGATGTTATAATGAAAACGGAAACGGGCCTTACCTGGAAACAAATCACCTCCAAAGTTGTTCATCGCATTGTCAAGTTGTGAACTCAAAAGATCTAATCCCTTGTTTATCAGTTTTTTTACCAAGGCTCCGGCTATAGGAGATTGGATGAAATTACGATTGATAAAACTGCCTAATTCTGCTGCGGAATGATGCTGCGGATTGTTGGTTATGGTTAAAACCGGGACAGCTTTTTCAATTTTGAAATAGGTGTAAATGCCTTTATTTTTTAGCATTTCGAAAACCTGCGCGATGCTATGGTTTCTGTTGATGAGCAAGTTTCCCATGTCTTCGTCCAAAGCATTTATTTTAATGGGCAAGCCAAGTTGTTTTACTCTTTTTTCGAAAAATTGCTTAGGATTGAATTTTTCTTCATTAAGGGTTGGATTTGTAGCAATGGCATTTAAATTGTCATCAGAATGTTGGGCGTCTCCATCATCTACAGCTTTAACTTTTTTTAAGGCATACATCATGTCTTCACATTCTATGGTTACCGGGGAATCGCCTTTTACCGCTGTAACATAGCCTCTAAAAGCAGGTTTGTATTCACCATCATATCCCAAATGGATTTCCACAAAACTTTCAAGTTTGAAAAAGTCGCGAATGGATTTTTCGGAGCCTTGTTTACCGACAAGATTGGCCGTTCCACTTTGTTTAAAGCCGGAAGCATTGGTAAAGACTTTTTTAGGCATTTCAAAGGATGCCGTATCGGTGAGTGATTCGTAAGAACTGCTTATTTCAACCTTCTTTACATAAGTGAATTCGTAAAACTTGGGTGTAGGAACCAGCTTTACGGTATCATAGACTTTGATTTTAGCATTTAGATTAAACATTGTTTTTGATTATTAGTTCAACAGTTTCATCTGAAGTAGCACTTGCAGAAAATTTTTGAATGTTCTTTGTCCCCGAAATGGAAGGGATGGAATACGAGTCGATTACCAATTCATAAATTCCAAATCGGTTCAGGATAGCGTGTGTAATCCTCAAAGAATAAGGCGCATTAAGGAATTGTTTCAAAAGGAAAAGTTTCTCTTTTGGAAATTCGTTGTCCTTTTCGTTGGCAATTAAACCATCGATTGAGATACTGAAATCACCATTTGTGATGTGTTCTTTAATGGTAGATTCTCTTCCTTCAATACTCTCTTTTTTAATACTTTTGGTTCGGTTTAGATTTACCGTAACGGCGTCAATGCGCAAGCTGGGTAGTTTAAGGTCGGGTTTGGAAAGCGGTTCGAAAATTAAAGGAGCAAATACCCTTAAGTTAAAATCGCCACCTGTTTTGTCGATGATAAAATCTTTCGATTCTGAGTCATTAAAATTGATACCGGAAAACGCTTTGTCTTTGGTACTTAAAATGTCGTTTACATTAATATTGAATGCCATTGTTATTGTTTTAAATTTTTAATTTGAAAATGTTTTTGCGAAAGCGGTCATAAATGTGTTTTCCAGTTTCGCAGCGTTGTGTTTTTGGATCCAAAGCGCTTCTTCCAGCAGTTTATAGAACTCGTCAATCGGCAAGGCATAAGGATCTACATGAAAAGCATGTCTGATAATTGCTGCAGATTTCTTGTACTCGTCTTTTTGCGGAGTAGCATCTATGGAAAATTCGCTACTTGCTTTAATCATAGCAACTATGGAATTACCGCAAGACAGCATAAAATCATCATCATAATTTTCGTCCGATAAGACACATTCTTTAAATAAAAAGAGGATGGCTTCGTGTACATTGTCTTTGTATTTGTCCTGATAGGCTATGAAAGTTGCATAGGATGGTTTTCGGCAATAGGTTGTTGTAGTGCCGTCTTCGGAACTGAGTTTTAAAACAGTACCGTATTTTTCCTTTAGTTTTTCTATTGTTTCTTTGTCTGACATTTTTATTGATTTTCTCTGTGTTACGATACAGTTTGTTGCAGTGTTTAAACAACTCCGCTATCTCTTCTTTCCCTTTTTACGATTTCGGCGATACTTTCTTTTTTGTCTGAAGGCATCATGGGAGTGATGTTGAAACTCCCGATTGTAATAGTGCCGCCGGTTTGTTGGTTTAAAGGATTTTTAAAATTGCTCATGTCTGGTGTCTCCAGCACTTCGCCCAAGTCTTTAGGTGTATGGTCCATAAATTGATGTTTTACAATTAGTATTATGTGTTTTAATTTTTTTTGGGATTGGCTTTCTGAAAACAGTTGAGAAAGCATAAGAAATCCATTGCCGAAATCAAGCAATGAAATGATGTTGTTTGAGGGTGTAAAAGTAATTAAGAAGAATTTTATAAAGGGGCAATTTCAAGCACTGAATTCGGTAGTTTCAGTAAAAGGCAATAATGCTGAAACTACTGAATACAAAGGGATTAAAGTTATACAAATCTCATTTTGACTCTTAATTTTGCACCCAGAAAAAACACAAGCACAATGAGTAAAAATGTAATTCACGATATCAATATTATAATCGAAAATAATCCTGATTCAAAAGATTCTGAGCAATTGAGCAAAGACTTTTTAGAGCAGATTGCTCTGGTTATAAAAGAAGCAAGTGAGCAAAACGATACAGAACAATTAATGCAGGAGCAGCAAACCAATACTGCTACTGCCGAAAATACCAGTACCCCAGCCGGAGAAGGCGCAATTGCCTCATCAAAAGGACAAAGCGCTACTCCGTCAACGGCAAAAAGCACTACTTCTTCGGCTTCGGGGGAAACCACTACTACTTTTAGCGCTCCAACCGGAGGAGGCGTTACTGATAACAGCGAGCAGGAAGCCATGAACCTGAGCGCATCAGCTGACACTACTCCTTCGGTTTCGGAAGCGGAAAATGGTGAAACCGATTCGTTTTCGGGAACAACTGCTGAGACTTATGCAGGAGTCGATACGCAACAAAGTATAGCGGTTCCTAAAGCGTTGCAGGGGAAGACCAATGAGCCAAGTATGGAAACTCTGAAAGAAAAAGTAATAGATGAAATATCCAAAGCAGTTAAAAATAATGATGAATCAGTTATAGATTATTGGAGAGGAATTTTAAAAGCCCTTGAAAACGGAGCCACAGCAAAAGATTTCTATCGTAAAAAAGATCATGAAAGATTTACAAAAATGTATTTTGGGTTACAAAAATGGAGACTTGCCACAGATGAAGATTTAAAAAACTCACCTTCAATTTATAATGTCAATTGGGGAGAAGCAAGTGAGAAAATGATTTCGAAATTGCGAGAATTGGCAATTAATGATCCTGAAATTGGTGATTACTACAAAAAATTAATTTATAAAATAAAGGATTCTAATGTAGATATTTCTAAACTATTTGAAGAACATGATGAACTTTTCCTGTTGCTTAAAACGATATTTCCTTCTTTGCCCGAAAGAATAACGGTAATAACTAGAAAAAGAATATATCCCGATTTAAGCCCCAAAAAAGTATACCCAAACCTTGGAGCAGAATGTATTTATTCTATTTGGTCCGGTACACTTATAGATGAAGTTGTCGTAAAGTACGGTATTGGAGAAAAAACTATTGGGAAAAATGGCAGATACCCTGAATTGAAACATGGTCATTGGTATGATTATGATAGGATAAATAATCCAATCAAAGCAGGATCTACTTTTTGGAATGCTTCAATTTACAATACTAAAAAAGGAAACGATTATTTATATAATACAATCGAACAACGACAAGCTTATTACCTATTTGCGGATGCTTATTTAAAAACTAAAGGTATAATTTCTGAATGGTTTGATGCAGCGGCTAGAGTTACAATGGGATCAATAAAAGATTCTCTACAAGGAGAAACAGCATTAGGAGCCGCAGAACAACTGAATTTATGGTATTTGTCTAATGACACCGAAGAATTTTTAAAACAAGGTAATAAGTATTTGTTTTCTGATAATATGAAAAATGTAAAACTTTTATTGGAAGGAAAAGGAAAACTGAGCGGTGAATTTATCGATGCAAAAGGTAAAAAGCAAAGTTTTAAGGGATTAACAAAACAAGAACTAGACCTTAAATTAGTTGAATTTGAGCAATCTTTAGTTCAGGAATATATCAATTCTTCTTTTAATGATTTAAACAACAGTTTCATGAAAAAATCATTAGATGAAGTCGCATATACTTCAGGAAATAAAGAATATGATGCTATTGTTAAACAAGTTAATGAAAATTTCTCCCATTGGATGGCTCCAGATATTATTCAGGAGATAATGGAAGAACATTTTATGGAAAAAAAGAAACTCACCTTTAACTTTGCGAAATATGAAGATAGAGTTAAACTTGGTCAAATAATGGTGAAAAAATTATATTATTTGAAACTAAGTGACACTTTTAAAGTAGATAATATTGATAAAATACTTAAAAATCCCAAAGACTTCAGTCAAAAAACAATCTTTTTCAAAATTAATCAAGAAAATGCTGTTAGAGAAAAAACAAAATACTTAAAAGAATATAAAATAGCATCTCGATTAGAGAATATAAAAAATAATTTTAACAAAAAACATACTTACATTCTTTCTAATTTAGACAAAGTAGGTGAAGTTCTTAGCGATGTTAAGGATGCGATAATTGAAGAATTATTAAAATCTGCGGGTGAGATTAAAGAAGATTTTGAAAATGATTTGAATGAGCTATACGATGAAATTGCAACCGAATTCAATAAAATAAAAAAAGGTAAGCATTATGATAAAGAATATAGTGATAAGGTTGAGCAGTTGTACAATGAAATTAAGGATATTGTGGAAAAAAGAAACGAATTACTTGAAAGAATAAAAAAGATATCTAAAAATAAAGCTATTAAATTAAAAAATCAGGTAATTGAAGAAGTGACCCAAATTCCTAATGAAATTGCTGGTGATGTTTTAGTTAAAACAGCAGAACGGATTTACCCTGGAGTTGGTAAACTCAACGACAAAGGGAAAGAAAATTTATTTAAAAAAAATTACGAAGCTTCTGTTGCCATTTTGTTATACGAATTTGCCACAGGTACTGGACCGGAAGCCCGCAATTTTGATTATCATAAACATGCTTTTGCCCGGGCTATTTTACACGGTCGAATGATTAATGAAATTATGGAAGAAACTTTAAAGTTATTGCGACAAACCCGTTATGATTTTGTAAACAAACCTGATAGTAAAGAATTAAAAATTGATTTAGAATTTAGTCCAACCCCAACTTATGCCATAGAAAGTTTAGATAAACATTTGGATTCCAATTTTGCTCAAATATTTATTGGAGGAGCATTTGCTTTAGTCCGTATAAGAAACGGTAAATTAGAAGGCTATATATACAATCAAACATCAAGGGAATCGTTAGGACTTCATTTGGAAATAGGAAATATAAAAAGGAAAAAAAATGGAAAAAAAGAAACAGCAATATCAACTGTTGTACAACGATTTTATTTTACTTTCAAATTACCTTAAAATGAATTACCTTGCAATAAATTTTAACAAATGAAACCATACAAGATTTTAGTTGTTATATCATTGATATTTTTTACGGCCTGTGCACCAAACCGGGAAAGTCTCATTGGTAAGTATTATAATGTTGAAGACGAAAAAGCTGTCCATTATGTGGACTTCAAAGAAGATGGTACTTTTTTTCATTATTATAAAAAAGATACTGTCCAGAGGAGTCATTCAGGTGAATGGTTTCTGGAAGAAAACAAAATAAATATTTATGACTGGGAAGAATACAGTTATGAGTACCTGAAAATCATATCAGGTATGGGCGAAGTAAAATTTGGTTCAAAATTGGCGAATCAAATTTTCTGGATAAGCGGTTCATATTTAAATACTACGCCTGATGGGAGTAATCCAGGAAGTTATATAAAAGAAGAAGATGTTGCAGAAATTGTTGCCGGTAGAAAAGCTGAAGAGAGAAGATGGGATAACTATTTAAAAGATAAAGACACTTTTTATTATCCTAACTCAAAAATTATCAAAGCCATTGGTATCTTGAGTGATGAACCTGGAGCAGATCTAAATGCTAAAAAACAAAAGAATTATGACTGGAAACATTTTTATCCTACAGGAGAAATAGAATCGAAAGGAGAATACTCATTGGATAATAAAGAGGGTATTTGGAAATTTTATCATAAAAATGGACAATTAAAAGAGTTGGGGGCGTTTCAGGATAGTTTAAAAGTGGGTCCTTGGGAAAGTTATCATGAAAATGGAAACTTAAAAGAAAAAGGGGTGTATGTTTATATAAAAAAAGGAGGAATTGATGAAATATCTGAAAACTCAAGTTCAAAATATTATCTGACAAAAAAACGTGGAGTATGGAACTATTATGATGCTTCCGGAAAATTGGTGCGAACTAAAGAATTTCTTTCTAGGGAGAAAGCGTATGATAGTTTATTGCATGTCTGGAATAAAGATGAAGATAAAGAATATATAATATCTCAAAGAAATGAATACATTCAAAAAGAAGATAGATATTATAACGACTATAAAGCCTCTTTGAATGCAAAAAAATAATTTAAAAGAGTTTTAAAATTATTGATTTGTGAAAAAAACGGAATGCTATAGTAATACTTCATTGATGTGGCTTTTTTTCAAATGAATTGTCGAGTAGTTAGGATACATTTGAAGCGTGGCATGTTAATCAATTACTTTCGTAAAAAAAAGTTAAAAATGAGTAAAGCCATTTTCATTATTCTTCTGTTTATAGCCTTAACTTCCTGTCAACAAAAAGACACCGCTATTAAAGAAGTCTCAGTAGAGAAAAATCAAAATACAGAAATCAACAATGAAGCTGCATCAGCTAACAAAATTGAATTAAACGATTTCATTGGACAGTACGAATTTAGAGATACTGATAATCCAAAGGAAAGTCTTTTCTTGATGATGAAAAAAGTCGATGTAGAAAGTATTCAAGATTTTGAAGGATTTTCGTGGGAAGAAAAAAATGAAAAAGGAGAAGTCGTTAGGATGACTTTAACGGGATTACTTTATGGCAATACAGATTTGTTTGATGATACTAGGGAAGGGTACGCTCCGGGCTTTTTTGTTGTAAATTCTCAAATTGAACCATATGAAAATAGTGGTTTGAAATTAAGTTTAAATGTTAAGGAATCTGATATTCTAGAAAACCCTGTTTAATTTCCTACACAATCGACAGAAGAAGCTTTAGAGGAAGGGAATAAAAAATGGGAGATCACAACATTTAATGTTTCGAAAGATCTTTTTTTTGAAATTAAAAGTTCAGAAGAACTTTTATTGAAATCAGATTTAGGTGAAAAATTGTTTAAAAAGATAAAATAGTGAGTGATAAATAAATCTATTTTACATTGTTAAAAGCTACCCTAACCGGTAGCTTTTCTCTTTTTTACAACTTACTGAAACTACAGATCCCAAGGCTCCAAATATTTTTCTAACCCAAATATTGACGTTACTTTTACACTCAGAAAATCACACAGGCTTTCTTTGTAAAGGAAGTTTTCTTATAAGCTGAAACAGCTTAAAAAACACCAAACAATTTATCACTAAGAATTGACTCTTTTTTTGAGTCAGGTTGCCTTCTATTGCCTTAAAATTTCATGCGGAAAAGCATTTCATAATAAACATTATAAAAACATTTAATTAAATGAAACAAACAAAAGAAACATTAAAAACGTACTTTGAAACGGGGGATAAACCCACGCAAAGGCAGTTTACAGATTTAATCGACAGTTTTATCACCGAGCCGGAACTGATCGAAATCCAGAGGAAAAATTCTGAGGAAGAACATGTATTTGAAACGCTTAATTATCAGGCTAAAAACGGTGATTTGGTTATAGGTCAAAAATATATTTTATCAGACTATCAAACAAAATATTATATCGAAGGATCATCTTCGGCAAATATTGAAAAGGAATTCAAAAATCAAAGTTTAGTATCAGGTTATGGTTTTTTTGATCCTCCAATAGTAGATGTAGTTGTTGGTAATGATGTTTTTGTAACCAGTTTGCCATCCGATTATACGGGAACAATTCAAGTTGGGGACAAGGTTAGTATGACTTCAAGTATTTCAGGATATTATGTAAAGTTTGCAAACAACTTCCATAATATTATTGGAGCAACTTTTAAATGTTCTTTAAAGCGATATGATTCCATAGATACCGATGCAACTATTTTAGATAGTAATTCAAAAGTAGTTATGTGCTCTAATGGGGTAATAAATACAGATGTTCATGATGGAACTGCTTATATGGATATGTCTGCAAATGAAAATAAAGCAGTTCTTAGTGAAATTCTATTATTAACAGCTATTTCTAATTACCAATTCTCACCTATAGCAGAAAGTATCACATATCCCGGAGAAATTCTGGAGTATGATTTTACCGATCAAGATATTAAAAATGATAATGGTAAGATAATTGGTTCAAGAAACGGTTTGATAACAAGACGAATTTCAGCCGATAAAAAAATCGATATTGATAAGGACTGGCGGGTTCAAAGGTATAGAAGATATAAGATGTCAGAAACAGACTGGAAGAATTATTTGCTGAACAACTCACAAACACCTTCACTTTACTATTTAGGCAGTAATCATGCATTAACCGCAGCAAATATTAATACAAGAGATGATCACAAATATTTACTTCCTTATGTAGATGTGAAAAACTTCTTTCAAGACTTTAGTAAAATGATCCCAACAGAGAATCCTTTTATCAAAGGTACTACTAATCCAGGCTATTTTGTATATGGAGATATGATGGAAAAAACGGATGATAATGCTTTTAAATTCAGTGTTACTGCAGCAACGAGTAAGAATGCTAAAGATTTTTATATTTTCCCGATGAGCACCGAAGCAAGAGTTGACGCCGTAATTGTGAAAAAGTTGGAGAATACCGTTTTTCTTAATTACAATGCTCAGTATACTTCAAATGATGTTATTGATGTAAAAATTACAGACAGTATTTCCGAATCAACGTTTTGTGCCGGAGCAATTATTAACTCGTCATCAGGGTACCGAATTAATAATCTTTCAAAAATTACTGCCATAGATAATTTACGACTTCGTAATAGTGGATATATTAAAAATATGCATGTTCTTGCTACTAGTATTGTCAATAACAGTGGGGATTTACAATATGTAACAGTTGCAGGAATGGCGGCCAATGCATCTCCATTTGGTATGACCTATATTGATGTCTCATTCGATGCACTGTGTTCAATAAGAAACACAATGATTGGAGGAAAACGGGTAGACAGAATGACTTTTAGCAATGTTAAAACAAATAAATGTCTTTTTGCATTTACCAGAGGCCAGTATTTGAGGTTTGCCGATAGTATTATGTATTTGACTGCCACTATGATGGACTGTGATTACTATACTAATACAATAATATTGGATACAACCGGGCCTAATGATTATCTAAATAAAAAAGCTTATGGATATTGGTATAGTACCAACAGTTCTTTAACCAGAAAAAGAGTGATTATTAATGATTTGGGTGAAATGGTGTATCACAGCATTGATTCATTAAATCAAAATGCATCAAAATATTTAACCTATACAAGTCCTAAATAAACCATGACACAACAAGAAAAATTAAGATTAGAAGAATTAATGGCTGAGTTGAGATTATTTACTAATAACAATGCTTTTGTCATGATGGGTGAGCAAAAATTAGCAGAGTTATTAGAATTACTGATTATGAGCCAGAATTCTTCTCAGTTGTAATTGCTGAAACTACAGATTATACAGGCTGTTTTAGACATGAAATTTGTAAGATGAAAGTTATTTTTACACTATGAAATTTCAAGAAACAGAATAGTGTAACAAGTAAAAAAAAAATTAAAACATAGCTTATGAAAGATTTTATCCTAGAAGAGGATTTGCTCATTGAAGATGGAGATTTTGCTGTCAAGTTTGCAGATCAACAGAATCTTGAGCATTTGCTCCTGAGTGAAAAAGGAAGTTATAAAGAATTTCCTGTATTGGGTGTGGGCATCAAAAAATATATTAACAGTCCCGATGCAACATCTCGATTACGATTAGAAAATGAAATAGACAAACAATTATCGTATGACAATTTTTATGTAAAAGTATTGGATGTCAACGATTTGCAAAACATTAAAATAGATGGGAACTATTAGACCTTTACAAAACCAGAACCTCTTCGATATTTCATTGCAGGAATATGGAAGTGTAGAAAACGTGTTTGATATTTTGGAAGATAATGACATTTTTGACGTTACTAAAGATATCTCCGTATATGAAGACTTAAAAGTAAGCAGAGAAGTATTTAAAAAGGACATTGTAGAGTATTACAAATCCAGAAATCTAAAGCCGGCTACGTCTTTAACAGAAGAAGAAGCCGAATTAATAGATGATTTTTCAGGGATTGACTACATGACACTTGATGATGACTTCATTATTTACTAAAAAGTAAGTGCAAAAACGATATTCAATTTCTTTAGGAATATCTAAATGATACTGTAATTCTAGCAGTATTTATAAATAATTTAAAAACATATAACTAAGTCATTATAAGCATATTAAATATGTCTTACAGGATGATCTATATTAAAAAGTAAAATATGGCACGTACAATTGCTGAAATCCAAAATCAGATTTTGGAAGAAAAAGGTAAGCAAGCAACCTTAAATGGCTTGACCGATAATCAATCCAAAACTGCAATTTGGCGACTATGGATTAATATCGTGGCAACAGCGATTTGGATTCATGAAAAAATCGTTGAAAAGAATGCGTTGATATCCAGACCACACACCTTGAACTGGTATCGTGAACAAGCTTTAAGTTTTGTTTACGGACAGGATTTAATTTGGAAAGAAGGATCGTATAAGTTTGATACACAAGGACTTTCTGAAACCGAAATCAGTGAAAAGAAAGTTGTTAAACATTGCGCGGTAAGTGAAGTGGATTTGAGTTCTGTAATCAATCCTGATACTAGTGTTAATCAAATTTTTTCCGATTATTTCCACAATCAAGTGGGGGTGGTTTTTATTAAAGTAGCGACAGAGAGCGGGGGATATATCTCGCCCGTTGATTTAAACGTACTATCATCATTTAAAGAATATATTGCTAGAATAAAAGATGCTGGTAACCAGGTTATTGTTAGTTCTTTACCTGGGGATGTTTTGAAGCTTCATTTAAATGTTTTTGTTGATCCTCTTACCATTTATATTAAGCCACAGGATATTAAATATTATAAGGAGTTAATGATGGGGAATCCAATTCCAGAGGATTATGAATTTGATCCTCAGAATGGGGCTTTGATCTCTAAGCCTTCTGTAAAGCCTGTAGAAAAGGCGATTGAAGATTATTTGAAGAATATTGAGTTTAACGGTGCTTTTGTAAAGTCTTTCCTAGTTGATACCATTCAAAAAGCGGAAGGTGTAAAAATTCCTGTTTTGAAATCAGTTAAAACAGTGTCTTCCCTTGGTTTAGGAAATTTAGCACAACAGGGAAATAGTGCAGCTAGAAATTCAGAGCCACTGTCCGAAGCACAACAATTGGAATCAATACTTCAGGATGCCAGTAAAATAGAATATTTTATTCCAAAGGCAGGATATTTCGACCTAAAAAGCAAATATTTTGAGATTAAAGTAAATTATGTCCCTTATACTTTTTACAGAGATAACAGAATCGAATAAACAAGACTAAATGAAAAAGTATACTGTAATTAAATGGGAAAAGCTGTTACTATGGCTTATTCCTCCCATTCTTAGAAAGAAAACACATTACGATTGGCTAAACACTTTGCTTTCACCAATTCGTGCAATCTATGAAGAAACGCTCTACAAGATGCAGCACACCGGGCAGGTTATCTATTTAGAGAAAGTTTTAAATGAAGCATTTAATCCAGAAAGAATATATAACCCTAACTATACTGTTGAACAAAAGAAATCTCATCAATTGATTTATATTGAGGAAACGGTAAAGCCAACTTTACATTTTCTTTATCTGCATGAAGAGTATTTAAATATAAACATCGATAAATCATTTATTTATACATATGATGAGCTTAAAAGTCAAGGAAAAAAGCCGTTGTATTTAGCAAACAAAATGGACTATACTGAAATGACCTATGCAAATTTCAGGGTGTTTATTCCCGAGGCTTTAAATTATTCACCTCCAATTGAGTTATATGGGAATGAAGTAAGATTAAGTGATACTGGAGGAGTCGTTTATCATCGATTAACATTAGAAGAATTAAGCAAAAAACTTGTCTTTAACAGCCATCCGATAGCAACAAAAGAAATTAATGGTGCAATTGAAGTGCATACCGCGAAATATCATGATTTGCTTAATTTTTACAAACTGGCCGGTAAAACGTATGAAAGTTACAGCTACCGTGTTAAAACAATAAACTTAACAGAAGAAGTCATATAAATTAATAAAATGAAACAAATAAATTTTAAGAGACCGGGAGGCTTCCCGTTAGAACAAGAAACGTTAGATAGGCTTCAAACCGCTTATAGAACTGAATTATACGGAGTATTAAAAGCACATTTAGGTATTGATAGTAATGTAAATTATATTATAGCTAAGCCTACAATGGAAAAGAAAGGATGGGCAATTATTCATCAGTTAGAAAAAGATTTAGAGAACCCGACAGTTACAAAAGTTCAGGGAATTTTGTATCCTATTGAGGAAAGTAATTCATATTTAAAATACTTGAAGACTACTCGGATAGATTCCTCGTTACAATTTGGAAATGGAGTGCCGGAAAGTGTATACACGGATTACAAAGCAGAATATGTTTCGGATCTTGAAGGACATACACTTTCAGAAAAATACGTTGTAGTTGACGAAGTTCTTTCTCAATCAATAACTACCTATTATTATGATGCAGACCAATTTACCATTTTAAATACAATTCCTGTTTTAGAACAAAAATTTTTGCCAATAAATGGCAGTAAGCCCATGGAGGGGAATTTAAAATTAGGAGGACATTTATTATCTAATTTAGATACCGATTTATTCAATGTAGCTAATGTAAGATCGCATGAGTTTAATTTTGGACATCCGACAAAACGAGGGCTTCTTTTTCCAAATGACTATTTAGGAAAAGCTTTAGTTGATGCCAGTGACGCTTTAAATACTATTTTGCATGTAAACAGTGAAAAAGATTGGGAAAGAACTGTTATTGGAGGCAAAATTAACTTGCCAAATATTGATTTTAACAGCAAAAAAGCAACGTCTTTATTGATAGACGATGAAGGAAATGTAACAAAGAGTTCTGGACAATTTGACTCGGATGTGCCTTTGGGATTAATTGCTCTCTGGAATATGAACTCAGGAGCTATTCCTTTAGGCTGGGTAGCCTGTGATGGCTCGGGATCAATTTCAGGAATTCAGATTCCTAATTTAATTGCTTCAGGAATAGATTCGGATTCAGATGGTCAAAGTAATGTTGTTTATATCATTTATGTAGGAGTTAATGATATTCCAACAATTTTTGCCGGAACTGATCAAGTAGTTGATTTGGCAGTAGGCACTACTTTAACAAATGTAACGCTCGCTGCTACCATCACTCCTGAAAATACCGTTATAAATAGTTATAAATGGACAAATACTGCAACTTCAGCACAAGTTGCAGATGTAGACAATCAAGCTTCAGTATCGATAAATAATCTAGGTATAGGAATTCATACTTTCAAGGTTACTGCGGTAACGGATTCCGGTATAACAATTAATGATGAAGTTAAAGTAGTTGTTAAATCTGGAAACCAGGCTCCTGAAATTAATTCTGTCAAAAGGATTGGATACCTTACTGATGTAGAAGGTGATTTAGTAACAGGACCTATTAATCTTAGCTTCACTACTGGAAGTGGAGATTTAAATTTAACTTTTAATGTTAATGACCCTGGTGGGAATAATAGTGCAATGACTTATGGTTGGACACAGGTTGCTGGTACGGGACCTTCTTTATCAACAACGACAAGTCCTTTATTTTTAAGCAGCGATCCATCCGGATTTAATATTAAAGTTCAAGCCACTGGTTTAATGGTTACTACATCTGCTAATCCGTATAAATTTAAGTTTAAAGCTACTGATGCTCAAGGTGCAATAGTGGAGCGTATTATCGAAGTAAACGTTGCTCAGGCAGCTAAAATAGCAATTGTCCCAATGACAGAATTTGAAGCAAATGGAGAGTATAATAGTAAAATAAGAGTTACTGCGGCTAGAAATCAAAATGTAACGCTTAAAGCTAATATTTCTTATATGACTTCTGGAACTTCTGGAGCATACAGTTTGTTTGGTTTTGGACAAGGAACAATTAGTACAACCAGCATGACTAATGAGAGACAGTTTACAGTTAATGTAGGAGATACGGGATCGATCGATCTATATTGCAGAATTACAGCTTCAGCGACTAGCTCTACAGATTTTTCACTAAAAGTCGTAACAGGTAATTTGAGTATAATTGGAGTTGCCCATCATTTAGAAATGTCGGCAGAGTACAGAAGACCTACATCAACCGGCGGTGGTGGCGGTGGTGGCTGTTTTGATGTTGAATCACTAGTGTCGATGGCTTCAGGACAATCTAAAAAATTAAGGAACATTGTTATTGGAGACAAGCTTCAAGGACTTTATTTCCCTAATGAAATTGACGAATCTAACGGTGATTATATGCTGTGGAGAGGAAAATTAAGTGAAGGAGTTAAAGCTGAAGTTACAGTTGTAAATAAGAGAACTTTCTTAGAACCTAGTTACTATGAAATTACGACTGCCGATGGTGTGGCTATTAAAGTAACTCATGAACACCCATTATTAGTTACTCAAAATGGAGAAGACTTGCAGTGGGTTAGAACTAAGAATGTTCAAGAATCAATGTATTTGATTGATAAAAATGGCAAGCCTAAACCAATCCAGTCTATTATTTTCAAACAAGAATCTTTAGAGGTTGCATTATTAGATGTTGAGAATGTTGATAATTACGTGATTTCCGGAATTATTGCGCATAACTTAAAAGATGCTATGGATGATAGTTATTTAAGTGCAAATTAACCAAAAGAGGTGGTAATTAATTTTCCAGGGAAGCAATTCCCTGGGAAATTATTATTAAGCAACATACATGACAGATAAAATACTGGAATACTCGGCAGAGTTGAAATTATTACTATATGGCGTTTTTATTTATTTGGGCATGGATATGGAAATAGTAAAAGTGCTCTTCTATTTAATGATTATGGATACTTTTCTCGGTGTTATTAAAGCTTTGGTGTTAAATAACAGGTTTAGCTTTAAAAAAATGGCATTGGGATTTGTTTCTAAATTAGCGGTTTTGCTTATACCGGTTTCACTGGCCTTAATGAGTAAAGGTCTTAATTATAATTTCAAATGGTTTGTAACTATTGTAATCGATTTATTAATAGTTAGTGATGGTATCTCAATATTCAGTAATATCATAGCGATTAAGTCTAAAAGGGAAGTGGAAAATTTTGATGCCATGACAATGATTTTAAAAGCAGTCAGAAACGGATTAATTCAGATGTTTAAAAAAACATTATCCGTGATAGAAACTAAAGGAAATATTGAAAAATATTAAAAAGGAACGATTCTATTTCTTCATAAAATTAAGAATAACTAACAGATGGAAACGTAACCTTTGCTTACCAATAATTTCCGAATGTATTGTTAATGTTACCCAATTTTTACAACGCATTATTTTTTAAATAAAAATGTTTTAATAAAGGTTAAATTTTAACAAATAATGAGGTAATAACTGTTTTTTTGTGTTAAATATAATTATGAAAACAAATTTAACAATTAAAGAAAAAAATGTCTTGGAACGGTTATTTAATATTAAAAAGAAAAACAATACAATAGATTTAAGAGCTTCTTATTCTGTTAGAAATGGAAAAGTTTCAGAGTTGCAGTTTAATTCTGAAATTTATAAAGTTACTTTTTGTACTAAAAATAATCAAGATCAAAAAGTATATGATTTGTATCTTACCAGTAACGAATTAATTTGTGAAGAGGAGATAGAATATTTAAAGCAATATTTAGGAATTGAGATTTTTGGGGACGGATCATTATTCGAGGTTTTTGATTTTGAAAATGATTTTACACTTCAATTCGATAAGGAAAACAGTTCTTTCATAAATTCTGAAGGTGTTGAAAACGGACTGATCCAATTTGTCAAAATTCCTATGAAATAAAGCTACGCAAATCAATTACTATAATTTTAATTAAATAATAAGCCCGATTTTGATATAAAGTCGGGCTTTTTGTTTTCAGTAGATATTGGAAGTTCAATAAAAAAGCCGCTCAAAGAGCGGCTTTTTCTTTATAAACTTATTACAAGTACTTTTAAAACGGTCTGAAATATGACTTTAAAAATAGTATTCTTAAGCGCATTTAATTTGATTTTGGAGATTCCTGCAGTTTGCAAGGTCTGTAAGGTTAATAGATTTTGTTGGCTTTTTAACAACCATTCAAATTCTTCCGGGCTTATTGCGGATGAGTTTAAAAGGAATAGCCATCGTTCTAATTTTTCTTTTGAATCCTCTAAAAATTCATTGATTTCTGATTCTAATTCTGGCTTCAGTTCTTTGTATTTTGCATCTAATACGATTTCAAGCTCTTGCTTTAATTCCTTTAGTATTTTATTGATATCCATAGTTTTGGTTTTTGAAATCTTTATCGATTATGTTATTCGGCAATTTTTAAAAGTTCGTTTTTTGATGCTTCGTCTTTGGTAATTTCATATTTGATGATTAAATCCAACGTTTCCAAAAGCTGTTTTTTTGTTTCCTCAATAAAAATAGGGGATAAGGTCTTTTTAGCTTCCCAACGGATAAAAAAACCAGAAATAAGATTTCGTTCTTTATCCGTTAAGATTTCCCAAAGCGTAAAAGAGATTTGATTGTTGGGTTTGCCTTTTTCATATTCCTTTAATTTTTCGATTTTAAGGAGTAAGGCCTCAACCTCTGTTTGATGCAATTCATACGGAGCCGTTGCTTTATCCATTACATTAGACAATTCGACTTTTATGGCTGTAGTTTCTTGATACGAATGGTAATCAAAAGCAGCAGTTCTTGTTGATTCACATGACATCATTGTGAAAGAAAAAGCAAGGGTCAGCGCAATTTTTTTAAGTATGTTCATAAGTTATAGTAGGATGTAGTTGTTTTTATCTCTTTTTAAGGTGCTTAATTTTTTCCATTCATTGTATCCGCGTTTATCAAAATGTGGAAAGTCTTTGAAAGTTTTCCAGTTTCCACCCCATTCCCAGCCATATTTTGCGAAAATTTTTACGCATTCATACCAGTCAGCAATTTGATCATTGTCCCAATCCTTTACGATATCCCATGAAGCTACTTTTCCTTCAATTATTAAGCAGATGTCTACAGCAAAACCATAATTGTGAACGGATTGTCCGCCCTTTGCGTTTGTAACCTTGTTACCGGGTTTTGTTCTTCCTAATGCGAATAAAGCATCTTGTTCAGCAAAAGTGCGTAACCCTTGTGTAATCCTCATTTTTGCTTTGCCGGATAATGCCACATCACATTCCTCTACAATTTTCTTAACTTCATCTCTCACTAAAGGATGGAGCTTTTCAATTTGTTTTTTTGTTGTTTGATCCATATATTTTTAAATTAATTTGATATTATTTCGTCTATTGATAACCATTGATTGTTTGATAGAATGCAGCGTGCATTAATGAAGTTTTCTGCAAAACTTTAGAAAATATTCAGAAATACGCTGAGAATTTTATACTGAGAAGTTAGTTTCAAGTTAAAGAAACAGGGGGTAAAGTTACCTTTAAAAAGGAAGAAATATTGGTTGTAATCTTTTGTAAAACAGTAGTTTCAGTAGTTTTAAAAAAAAAGTCGTTTCGTCTTGTCAGTTCTTTAAAAATAAACTGTTAAGAAGGAATTGGATAAAGAAAAGAGGTAATCAGTTTATTGAGTTTTTAGTTTAACTCTTTACAATTGTATTTTCTTCTGATTTATTATTAAAAGCAATTAATTTTTTTGGAAAATCTGATATAACGTCAAATAAAACCGATCGCTTTTATGATTTCAGTTACTCATTTTTGGGAGTCTATTGCTTATTTATAGCCGAATGATTTGCCAATGCAGTTGAAAGAATTAGACAAGTTATATATATGACATATCTAAAATTCGAATATAAGCAGGATAAAAATTTATCAGTTGGATTTTCGTATTCTGATGTCAAAAGGAGTATATAAATATGCCACAGCATAAATAATATTAAGATTGAAAAACAAATCAGGTAAACAGTTCTCGAAATGTTTTTCAGAAACCTATATTTTTTAATGGAAAGAATGAAAATCGATATAATGTAGGTTGTCAATAAAACAATTTCAATAATAAAATGCATAATAATCTATTTCATTAATAATCAAGGGCGAACCTCAAATATAATGAAAATAAAAAAGACATCAATAAAATGTCTCTTTTATTAAAATCAGACTATTAATGTATAACTTGAAACTCAAAGAAATCAATTTTAAATAGTTAGATTGTTTCTCTCTAACAAACTATATTCACAATTTGTTCTCCAGATGCTATATACAAAAACTCATTGGTAGCTTCGTTTTCCATTTGAGCTTCTAACTCATTTATTTGCTGTGTATAATAATAAAATAGATAGCCTGTAACCGCTACAATAATGATAGTTGCAATAATCAGCCAGTAAGTTTTTAAAAAATTGAGAGTATTAAGCATGCGTTTTTTTTATAAAAATATAAAATATATTCTTACGAAAAAGAAATGTTGATAATTTCATTTCAAAATAATAATATTCATTTGAAACTAATACCGGAGTCAATGCCACTTCCATAAGTGTAAGATTATACATCTTCATAATCAATCAACCGTTAAATGGAGAAAAAGTTGTAAAGGAATTTATGATGCTTATGCAATATCCCTTTCTGTATTCCCAAGGGAGAAAAGCCTTTAACGAAATCTAGTAAAGTTTTATTTAATGATAAGAATATTTAAGTATTAAAAAATGCATTGAATTTTACATTGCTTCTTTACCTCCATAATCTATATTTTCTCTTTGAGTTGAAGGGTAGGGTTTATAATTAATTTTTCGTATTTGTTAGATTCAGAACTACTTGTGTTTTCTATTTCTGGTCGTTCCGAAGTAATAAGCTCATCATTTACAAAAATCGCCACGTAGCGAACCGCTTTCAAGATAAAGGTCAAGTCCCGCATTAATATTCATGCTTCTTAATTTTGGGTAAAAGTACTCTATCCGAATAAAGTACATTCTTTTGTAGCATACAGCTCTGTTGATTTAAAACACTTTATGCCTATAAAATGATCTATTGTTCACTCGTTAAGCCGTCAAAGTTTGCAACATGTATATTTTTAGATATTAATAAGTTGATAATCAATGACGATTAAAATCATAAAATTCTGTCACTCATAAGCTTTAATTCATCTGGTTTCATATATTTGTTTTCCTAAAAAACTAACAAACCAAACTAAGGAAAAACTATTTATGTCTTTTACCGATTTATTCAGAAGAAAATCTACTGCAACCATATTAAAACAAGGCGGTGATGGCGATCATGCAACAGGCCTTCATAAAGTACTTACCGTTCGCGATTTAACCTTTTTCGGGATTGCCGCCATTATTGGAGGAGGAACATTCTCCGCAATTGGAAACGCTTGTTTTTCAGGTGGTCCCGGGGTAATTTTACTGTATGTGATTTGTGCCATAGCTTGTGGTTTTACGGCAATGTGCTACGCGGAATTCGCTTCCCGTGTACCTGTTTCCGGAAGCGCCTATACGTATGCTTACGTTTCTTTCGGGGAATTATTTGCCTGGATTATCGGATGGGCTTTAATCATGGAATATTCCATTGGAAACATTTATATTGCTTTTTCATGGAGTGGCTATTTCACCAATTTACTGGAAAGTTTTCATATTCATTTGCCGGAATGGTTAACAATAAATTATCAGTCGGCACATTCAGCTTTCCTTGAAAATAAGCAGGGAGAAGGTTTTAATGCCTGGCAAAATGCGCCAATGCTTGGTAGTTTGAAAGTGATTTTCGATATGCCGGCCGTTGTTATCAATTTACTGATAACATATTTGGTTTATAAAGGAACCAAAGAATCGAAAAACTTTAGTAATGTAATGGTTATGATTAAATTAGCAATCATAGCTTTAGTAATTGTTGTTGGTGCTTTTTATGTAGATATTGATAATTGGACGCCATTTATGCCAAATGGTTTTGGTGGTGTTATGGCTGGAGTATCAGCAGTTTTCTTTGCATATATCGGTTTTGATGCGGTTTCTACTTTAGCAGAAGAAGCTAAAAATCCACAGCGCGATTTACCGAAAGGGATGATTTATTCACTTGTAATTTGTACCGTTGTATACATCATTTTAGCAATGGTTTTAACCGGAATGGTTTCTTACGAATTGTTGGGCGTTAGCGATCCATTAGCAGAAATTTTTGCCTTAAAAGGTGTAAAGTGGATGTTATTTATAGTGTCAATTGCTGCAGTAGTAGCGATGACTAGTGTAATGTTAGTGTTCCAGATGGGACAACCGCGTATTTGGATGACCATGAGCCGTGACGGTTTAATGCCGAAGAAATTCGCAGAAATCCATCCAAAACACAAAACACCAGGTTTCGCAACAATAGTTACCGGTTGTGTAGTTGGTTTACCGATTTTCTTTACCGATGAAAACTTTGTCTTGGATTTTACCAGCATCGGGACCTTGTTTGCGTTCGTATTGGTTTGTGGAGGTGTGTTAATGCTTTCTCCACAAAGTGAAGCAGAACTTGCAGAAAGACAGACAAAAGGTAAATTCAGAATTCCGTATATCAATTCGAAATTTATTTTTCCTGTTTTAGTAATTGGTTCCGGTTTATTGGTGCATTATTTATTCCCGACTTTCTTTGCCGATACGTTTGATTTCTCAGGCGATAAATTTGCGACTAACATTTCAATGGTGGTATTCTTTATACTTTGTGCCGTGATGACAGTTATAGCCTTTATGAAGAACCTATCGTTAATTCCGCTTTTAGGTTTGATTTCCTGTTGTTACCTTTTAACCGGAATGGCAGTGTCTAACTGGAAATGGTTCGGCGTTTGGTTAGTAATCGGATTGGTATTCTATTTCTGTTACGGTTACAAAAACAGTAAGCTCAACTTCAATAAAATTGAACCTACTTTAGAAGACTAAATATAAAATCCCGAGGGTAAGCTCGGGATTTTTGTTTTTAAAAATTATTGAGGAATATTTTCAATTAAAATTTTATTGCCAGCTTTATCGAAGTATGTGCAGGTCATTTTTGCCATGTCTACTGCCCATTTTTCAATACCATGCTCAGCGCTTTGGTTGATGAAGGTTAGATAATCGCTTTTACCTTGTTGATGTGCTTTCAAATCTGTTTTGAATTGATCATCATTACAGGCATCGGAAACAAATATGGGTTCATATTTTCCTGGTGCAACAGCTTTGAAATCATTTTCACCGTAATATTCGGTATGGCCGTCTGCAACAAAAGTTTCATAATGGGTTACACCCAACGCTTTGATCGCTTTAACATAAGCCGGAAAATCAGCTCCGGATTTCACTTTGCTGTGTGCTGCTTTAATTTGCTCTATAGAAAACATTTCATAGAAATTTAAATATTATACTAAGTTACACTAATTAAAAAAATCCGTTGTGTGAGCAACGGATTTTTTTATAACGCTTGAAAATTATTTCTTCAAGTGTACATTAAAATAATCAGCAATTTTAGCATACATATGAATTCTGTCTTTTCCGCCAACATTGTGCTCGTGGTTAGGATATAAGAAGTAATCTACCTGTTTACCTGCTTTAATACAAGCTTCCACAAAATTCATGCTGTGCTGTTGTACCACTACCGGATCCTGTGCGCCGTGGATTACCAATAATCGTCCTTTTAAGTCTTTTGCTTTGTCTAATAAAGAAGCTTTTGCATAGCCATCAGGGTTTTCTTGTGGTGTATCCATGTAACGCTCTCCATACATAATTTCATAGTATTTCCAGTCGATAACCGGTCCGCCGGCCACACCAACTTTAAATACATCCGAATGATTTGTCATTAAGGAAGTAGTCATGAATCCTCCGAAACTCCATCCGAAAACACCAATTTTGTCAGCATCAACAAACGATTTCGATTTTAAGAATTCAACACCTTTCATCTGATCGGCCATTTCATTAACGCCCAATTGACGGTGGGTTACATCACAAAATTTCTTTCCGCGGGAATCACTTCCTCTGTTGTCTAATGTGAAAACCACATAACCTTGTTGTGCCATATAATAATCGAAGTAGCCTCCGCCGCCCATCCAACGGTTATTCACCAATTGCGCGTGAGAACCTCCGTAAACATAAACCATTACAGGATATTTTTTTGTAGCGTCGAAATTACCAGGGTAGATAATTCTTCCGTTTAAAGGTGTTTTACCATCTGCGGAAGTTATCGTTACCAACTCCATTTTTGGCATGTTGATTTTTCCGGTGAACGGATTATCAGCTTTTACAAGAACGGTATTAGCCATTTTGTTCTTAATATTCAAAACGGT
Organism: Flavobacterium enshiense; assembly: GCF_040750275.1. Classification (GTDB taxonomy): domain Bacteria; phylum Bacteroidota; class Bacteroidia; order Flavobacteriales; family Flavobacteriaceae; genus Flavobacterium; species Flavobacterium enshiense_B. The sequence goes on along the minus strand of NZ_JBDOCV010000002.1, from coordinate 402,133 downwards.
AATTTCATTCGGAGTGGTTACATTGCTGTACTGATCTAAAACCATAGTTCCATCATCAGAAACTGAAGCAGTGTGCATACCGGAAACCGAAGTTAACTGAAACGTTTTTCCAGATTTGATATCCACCTGATACAACTGTTTGTCTAAACCATTGTTAGCCGTTCCCATGTAGTTGATCTTCGTTCCTTTAGCATCAAAACCTAAAAGATCTTTTACGACAACATCTTTATAGCCAAGGTTTTTTAACAGTTTTCCATCGGTGTTGTACAAATACATTTGGTTGAAACCGTAAAAATCTGTCTGATAAATAAATTGATTAGGATTGTTTGGTACAAAAGTTAAAGAATGTTGTGGCTCAACCCAAGTTGATGCTTTTTCTTCAAACAATGTTTTTACAAAAGCTCCAGTGTTCGCATCGTATTTATTGAATTTTAAATGATTCTGCTCACGATTTAAAATTCCGATGAAGATGTATTTTCCTGTCGGTTCCCATGAAACCATCGTTAAATATTGTTCCTTTGGCTCACCGGTTTGGATGATTACTTTGTTTCCGGTTTTTACATCGTACACTACAAGCGTAACATTTTCACTTGTCATTCCCGCCATAGGATATTTGATATCCTTGTTAACCGCTTCACGCTCGTTCCAGTTGATGATAGGATAGTTGCCTACCATGGTTTCATCTTTTCGGTAATATGCCAATTGGGTTCCGGCTTCGTTCCACCACATACCACGGTCTATGCCGAATTCCTGGCGGTGTACATAATCCGAACCGTTTACAATTGCCGGATTCTGATCGTTAGTAACTTCTGTAACATTCCCATTGGAAGTAATTCGGATGTTATTATCTTTCAACCAAGCCACATTTCCGTTGGAAGCGAATTTTGCCTGAGTCCCTTCGTTAGAATAGGTAGCAACATTTGTGATTTGTTTCGTAACCACATCATAGGTTACTTTATAATTGTTTTTCTTTCCGGCTATTTCGGTTTCAAAAGTGTTTGCAGTTTTCCAACTGAAAGCAAAAGGAAAAGTTCTAACGGTAAATTCATCGTTGGAAATTTTCGATTTCAATGCAGCTTCAAAATCAGCTTTAGTAGCCAATGCGGTTTCTTTCCACAAAGTCGCGGCACTTTTCTCAAATAAAGTTGAAAAATCAGCACTTAAATACGTAATCGATTTTGAATTTTTACGCCATTGCTGTGCTGTTTGTGTGGTTGGAGCATATTTTCTGCCGCCCATTACTGTTTCTTCAATAGTAAAGTTCTGTTGTGCAAAAGCCGCCGAACCCGCCAGAAGAAAACATAAAGTAATTTTTTTCATTAATTTTTGAATTTTAAAGGGCTAATTTATACAAAGTTAAATTCTTAAACTGTTAAGGAATTTAAAAAATTAGTTGACACATCAATTAGTTACATTTTTTTAGAATTTGTTACAAAAAAAAATCCGCCAATGAAAACTCAAAAGCGGATTTTTGACTAAAAAACTAAAAAACTTAATTTAAAATCGAAAGTTCCTTCATGCATGCTTTCATCATGTTGTAGGTTCTCTCAATATCGTTATCTAAACCGATGGAGAAACGAATCAATCCATCAGTAAGACCCATTTCTTTTTGTTCGTCAAGTGGAATTTCAGATGAAGTGGAAGTTCCTGGTGCACTGAATAAAGTTTTATAAAAACCTAAACTTACTGCTAGATACCCTAAATTTCTTTCCTGCATCAATTCCATCAATTCGTTGGCTTTGTCCAAAGAACCAACATCGATAGTCATCATCCCGCCGAAACCGTATTCCGGATTGATCATGGTTTTATAAATCTCATGGCTTGGATGTGATTTTAATCCCGGATACACTGTTTTGATTCCGTCGGCTTCAAATTTTTCTGCTAAATATTGTGCGTTATGACTGTGTTGTTTCATACGAATATGAAGTGTACGCAGGTTTTTCATCACTGAAGCTGAACGTAAGCTGTCCATTGTTGGCCCTAAAAGCATGCTGGCTCCGTCGTTTACATTTTTCAAAGCATTAATAAAATCCTGAGAAGCACAAACCACACCACCAACAGTATCACTACTTCCGTTAATATATTTTGTCAAACTGTGAATGACGATATCAGCACCTAATTTTGCAGGAGCTACTGATAAGGGAGAAAATGTATTATCCACAACTAATTTCACATTGTGTTTTTTTGCAATTTTCGCCAAGGAAGCTATATCAGCAACTTCCAATAATGGGTTACTAACCGTTTCACAATAAATTACTTTTGTATTTGGTGTAATGGCAGCTTCCACAACGTCTAACTTAGTAATGTCAACGAAAGTGGTATTTACGCCCATACGCGGAGCGAAGTTTTTCAAGAAAGCATAAGTTCCACCGTAAATAGTACGACTGGAAACAATATGATCGCCGTTTCCGCATAATTGTAATAAAGTAGGAGTAATAGCACCCATTCCTGAAGCGGCTACGTTGGCACTTTCGGTACCTTCCATGGCTGCTAATGCTTTATCCAAATATAAGTTACTTGGTGAAGAATGACGGGAATATAGATAACAGCCTTCAGCATTGCCTTCAAAAGTATCGAACATGGTTTTTGCTGAAAGGAAAGTGTATGTAGAACTGTCTGAAATTGATGGGTTTACACCACCAAATTCTCCAAAATATTGTAAGTCCTGAATTCTGTCTGCCGGATTGAAATCTGCCATAATAAATAAATTTTAGTAGGTTGTTAGTAGTTGAATAAAGGTCAAATTAACTAGGTATTCGAAAAATAATCAATAGTTGACTAATTATTTGGATTAATATTCTTAATTTTAAATGTTTGTTAGTTTATTTTTCTTTTTAATTCTTAAATTTGAACTTGAAACCAAATTTTTTACCCTTATGAATTTTGATGCTATAGATAAAAAACTGCTAAAATTATTACAAACGGACAGTAAGCAAACCACCAAAGAGTTGTCTTTGAAATTAAATCTCTCAGTTACTGCGGTTTACGAGCGAATTAAAAAACTGGAAAAAGAAGGCGTGATTTCCAATTATGTAGCTTTGATTGATCGGAATAAAATCGATATGGGTTTTGTGGTATTCTGTCACATCAAATTAACCCAGCATAAAATTGAATTTATCAATCAGTTTGAAAAAGAAGTGGTAAAGCTCAAGGAAGTTCTCGAATGTTTTCACGTAAGTGGTGACTATGACTATATTCTGAAAATTTGTTTGAAAGATATGGAAGAATACCGTGAATTTATGGTAACCAAATTAACCACCTTGCAACATATCGGAAGTACACACAGCACGTTTATGATTAGCGAAGTAAAAAACACCACGGTTTTTGAAATTTAAGGAAGAAATAACTTAATTCGGAACTTCATACTAAACAAAAATCCTTAATTTTGTCACTCGAAATTTTTTAAAAACACAACATAAAATAAATACTATGAGTTCATTTGACGTAGTTATTATAGGTTCAGGCCCTGGTGGATATGTAGCGGCTATCCGTTGCGCACAGCTAGGAATGAAAACTGCTATTATCGAAAAATATTCAACCTTAGGGGGAACTTGCTTAAACGTTGGTTGTATTCCATCTAAAGCGATGCTAGCCTCATCCCATCATTATGAAGAATTGCAACACTTTGCAGATCACGGAATTGAAGTTTCCGGAGATGTAAAAGTGAACCTTGAGAAGATGGTTGCTCGTAAACAAGCGGTAGTAGATCAGACTTCAGGAGGAGTTAAGTATTTAATGGACAAAAATAACATTACTGTATTTGAAGGAGTAGGATCTTTCGAAAATGCAACTACTATTAATGTAACGAAAGCTGATGGTTCTGTAGAAAAACTTGAAGCTAAAAATACGATTATCGCAACAGGTTCAAAACCATCGTCTTTGCCTTTCATCAAAATCGATAAAGAAAGAATCATCACTTCTACAGAAGCTTTAAAATTACAGGAAGTTCCTAAACACCTTGTAATCATCGGTGGAGGTGTTATCGGTTTAGAGCTTGGACAAGTATATTTACGTTTAGGCGCTCAGGTTTCTGTTGTGGAATTCATGGACAGAATTATTCCGGGAATGGACGGAGGTTTATCAAAAGAATTAACCAAAGTTCTTAAAAAACAAGGAATGAAATTCTACACTTCTCATAAAGTGCAGGCTGTTGACAGAGCTGGAGAGGGTGTTGTTGTAAAAGCTGAAAACGCTAAAGGTGAAGTAATCACTTTAGAGGGAGATTACGCTTTGGTTTCTGTTGGTCGTCGTCCATACACAGACGGTTTAAATGCAGATAAAGCAGGAGTTAAAATCACCGAAAGAGGTCAGGTGGAAGTAAACGATCATTTACAAACTTCAGCTTCAAATATTTATGCAATTGGTGATGTAGTTCGTGGAGCAATGTTAGCACACAAAGCTGAGGAAGAAGGAGTTATGGTGGCTGAATACTTAGCAGGACAAAAACCGCACATCGATTATAACTTGATTCCGGGAGTTGTTTATACTTGGCCAGAAGTTGCTGCAGTTGGTAAAACTGAAGAGCAATTAAAAGAGGCAGGTGTTGCTTATAAAGCCGGAAGTTTCCCATTCAAAGCTTTAGGTAGAGCACGCGCAAGTGCTGATATCGAGGGATTTGTAAAAATTTTGGCTGATGCTAAAACCGATGAAGTTTTAGGAATCCATATGATTGGTGCAAGAGCGGCAGATTTAATCGCAGAAGCAGTAACTGCTATGGAATTCAGGGCTTCGGCTGAAGACATTTCAAGAATGTCACACGCACACCCAACATTTGCGGAGGCTATTAAAGAAGCAGCATTAGCGGCAACAGAAAATAGAGCATTACACGTGTAATGATTTCATTATAAAGCAAAAGCCGTTCATTTGAACGGCTTTTTTTATGCTTTGAATATTTCTTTATAACTGTCCCAATGTTTGTAAATTAAAAATATGTTTCCAAGGAACAAGAAGGCTCCAGCGCCAATATTGGCAGGGTCCAAACAAAGATGAACCAATACAATATTTACCGATATCGGTAATAAAACCAAATTTGCTAAACGGATAAACTTTCCGGATATAAAGGCTAAACCGCAAAATAATTCCAGTCCTTTTACCAAATTCATTAAATAACCGGAAGCCGCTAATCCTTCATTAAAAGTTTTAAGATTTCCGGTCAAAACTGGTTCTGGAAATAATTTTAAGAAATAGACGATAGAGCCAAACAGTAACAAGGCACCCATGAGAACCCTTATAACAATAGTTGCGATTTTCATAAATATTTGATTTTTAATGGTTAGTTAATCAAATGTAAGAAAATAATTAAAGTGTTATTGTTGTTTTCTGTTAACTTTTTTATAGCCGATATACCCTAAAACACCAATCAAAATCAAAGCCCAAAGTTGCACAATGAAAGCAATTATGGATTCTAACATATACCAACCGGTTTTCAAACTATCCCAAATCTGTAAACCTAAATGTGGTCTGTATTTGTTAATGCTTTTCTCACTGGCGTACAATTCATGCTTAATCGCTTCACGTTGATATAATTTAATGGAAACCGTACTGAAATTGATTTGATCGTTTAACGAAAGATTATTCAGCTTTGCATTATCATTCTGCTCTTTTTTGTTGGCCAGATTTTCTTCCGCATCGATCACATTGTTTAGTTTTTTACCTTTTTCGTCAATTGCTTTTTCGATTCTGTTTTCTGTTGATGCACTTCTTTTTTGAGCCATTTTGTTAGAAAGGAGCTGCAACGTCACATCATCGGCTTTAATTACTCTCGAATCCAGAAAATCAATTTCTTTTGCAATCGATTTCAACAAGGTGTCCAGTTTTGTATTGGGAACCCGAATCGTAATATCATTTTCAACCGTATATTTCGTAGTCTCTAAAATACTGTCCTGACTCACACGGGTTTCTTCTTTTTCGTTTACATGACTTTGTAAATTTGTATAGGTAACAAATCCTCCGAATTTATTGGTGACATTTTCAATCGAATAGGTAGATTTTGCAACATTCTTGACCTTGAACTGCAAATCGACTGTTCGTACAAATTTTCGATTGCTGTCTTTTTTTTCCACTGCTGCTGATGAAGAGATTACATCTGTAGAGCTTTCAGTTGTTGCAACTTCTTCTGTTTTTGCTTCAGAAGCTTCTTTACAGGAATAGGCCAACACCAGAAGCAATGCAGCCATACCAATTCGAGGAATTGTTTTCATAAAAATTACTATTTAAAGGTTAATGTTACAGTGTAAAGTTGTAATAGTAATTTTCAGTCAATAGGAATTGGTTTTTAGTAGTTTTTACATAAGTATTCCTACTAAAAAGTGTGCCATAATTTCAAAAAAACGGCAATGCAATAATATTTTATTTTTTGAGTTTTTACTTGATTCTGGATGTCTCAATTTTAATATCGGCAGTAGCCCAACTTTTATTGATAAGTATATCAATTTCAGTGACTTTTGCTTTGTTGTTTAGTTTTTCATAAGCTAATTTCAAGCCGTGATACGACCATCCGTTTTTTGGAAATCGTTTTAAATCTTCTTCGTACACTTTAATAGCTTCGTTGTATTTTCCGGCTTCGATAAAAACGGCTCCTAAATGGTGTCGTACCGAGAAAAACCAATCCGGTGGTTCGTTATAATTTAAATCATCTTCAATAACAATAGCTTTTTGCAACAGATGGATGCTTTGCGTGTAATTTCTTTCGGAGGCTAATATTTCGGCTTTTAATACTTTGGCAGCAATATTCACAATCGAACTCATCGAATTGATTTGCCAGATAGTCATTTTCTCCAAATCTTTATCATTGGCTAAAACTTCCAGACGCATTAATTCGGTTTTGGCTTTTCGTAAATCGTGTTTGCCTAAATAAGCCATTCCTCTGGCGTAATGGGAGATTGCCTTCGGATATTTTAGTGTATCGGAAACCAGTTTCATTTTAAGTATATCGTCCCATTTTCCAAACTTTACAGCAACAAAATAAGGGATAACATAATAATGTTGTAATGTTTCCAATCCAGGCAAAACCATATTTTTGGGATGTACTAATTTTGAAGTTTCATTTGCACCGATCATAGCCCATTTTGAATTTCCTTCCAAAGTCGCTGTACCCGCCATAAAATGATAATTATGAGGATAATAGGCTAGAGGGTAAGCACCTTGCGCGTGACACATCGTAACATAAGCACTATCTACTTTACAAGCATTAATATTTGCTATCGTCCCTTTATGATAATCACCGGTTCGGATATAAATATGAGAAGACATATGCACCAAATGTCCAAAGGATTTTGCATGGCCGTCATCGAAGAATTTAGCCGATGCATAACCAAGCTGTGGTGTATTGGACGCTTCAACCGCATGAATATAAAAGTGGTTGGCACCAATATGTTTTGGATCTTTTTTGAGGATTTTTTCAAGCAATGTTACAATTTCCGAGGTCCATGGTTTAGGTTTCCCGTTTTTCTCGTATAAATCCCAAGGATGTAAATCCATAACCGATTCTGCATATAACGCATTGATATTAATGTCATCAGGAAATTTTGTATTAACTTCTTTCATCGCTTGCGAATAGGTAATATCTAAAGCACTTCTATCCTCTACAGGTTTTTCCACATAACGTTTGGAAAGTGCATGAATCAAAGCTTTTTCACTTTCACTTGTCTTAGTACTTAACCTTAGAGCAGTTTGTATGGCCTTGTAAGCCCGTTCATAATTGTCCGGCTCCATTCCGGCGTTGTAGTTTGGACCAAGTACGTATGCAAATCCCCAATAACACATAGCACATTCCGGATCTAGTTTGGTTGCATAATGGAATGAACGCGCTGCTTCCGCATGATTGAAACCATAGGCCAAAGCCAGTCCTTGATTAAAGTATTTCTGCGCTTCAGGATTTTTGGTAGTAATTTTATAATCAAGCACATCCATGCCCTCGAACAGTGGCGCTTTACTGTCGGAGGTATACCAAACTGCGTCTACAACCGGTGGTGCGCAACTAATGCTGTTGGTTCCGATTTTAGATTTTTCTTCGGTTTTTGGAGCTTCTTTTTTGCACGAAAGAAATAGGGCAAATGCAAACATCAGAAAGATAATTCTTTTTTTCATGACCGCATTTTTTAGTATTGTGAAAATATGTATAAAGTTACTTAAAATGAATTAGTTATGTTGTTTTTCATTTGTTTTTTAAATCTAGATTAGTTCTTAATTTGTACAAATAATTTTACAATCAATATTTCGTAAATAAGTTTGTATATTAGCCTCAACTAACAAATAAATACATTACTTAACCTAACTAACCAACTAATGAAAAAAATAATGCTTGCAGGCATTGTATTATTCTCTTTGTCTGTATTTTCCCAAACACCGTGTACCGGTGGTTATTCCGGAATTTTTCAATGTAATAAAATTGATTTACAAGCTAATCTTAATTTTTCGCAGATAGGTGGAAATGCTACAACCGAAGGTAGTGGCTGCTGGGGTTGGACAGATCCTCTGACTAATAAAGAATATGCCATAATGGGCTGTTCAACTCATACCGCAATTGTTGATATTACCGTTCCTTATGCTCCAGTTTATTTGGGTAAAATTAATTCACATAATAATATCGGTAGTATTTGGAGAGAAGTTAATGTGTACAATAATTATCTTTATATTGTAAGTGAAGCTTCTGGACACGGTATGCAGATTTTTGACCTTACCCGTTTACGAGGCGTGACCTCACCTCAGGTTTTTACACCGGATGCCCGCTATACCGGCTTTGGAAGTTGTCATACTGTAGCAATTAACCCGACATCAGGTTATGCTTATTGTAATGGTTCCGGAACGTATAACGGTGGCCCTCACGTTGTGAATTTGCAAAATCCTTTAGCTCCAACGTTTGCTTTTGGATATGGTGCGCAAGGCTATACCCATGATGCTCAAATTGTAACCTATAACGGACCGGATACTGATTATACCGGACGTGAAATTTTTATAGGAGCTAATACTGATAAAGTCGTTATTATGGATGTAACGATCAAGGCCAATCCGGTTTTGATTTCAACGTTTACCTATGCGAATACAGCTTACACGCACCAAGGTTGGTTTACCGCTGATAAAAAGTATTGGATTTTAGGCGATGAAATCGATGAAATGAATTTTGGCTTCAATTCCAAAACAATAATTGTGGACATGACTGATTTAAATAATCCTGTTCTAAAAGGAAACTATTTTGGTCCAACGCAGGCAATTGATCATAATGGTTATGTGGTTGGTAATGAGTACTTTTTGGCAAATTACAGAGCCGGAATGCGTATTATAAACACTTCAAATATTACAACATTAGGCACCATGAATGAAACAGCCTATTTTGATACGTACCCTGGCAGTGATTCAGCTGAATTTAACGGAGTCTGGAATGTTTATCCGTTTTTTCCCAGTGGAACTATCATTATGAGTGATATCGACAGAGGTTTGTTCATAGTAAGAAAAAATGCAGCTTTAGGAAATGAAGATTTTGAAAAGAATACATTAGGAATTTATCCGAATCCAACCGATAACCTTGTAAATATTAAGTATGAAAAAGGCATTCAGTCGATTGAGATATTTGATTTGCTTGGAAAAAAAGTAAAAGAAATATCTGAATTGAACGTACAGGAGCATTCGTTTAATGCTTCCAATTTAGATTCAGGAGTTTACTTGATCAGAATTAATAGTGAGATTACCCAAAAGCTTATTGTGAAATGAAAATAATTGCAGGGTTAGGTTTAGCACTTTTATCACTTTCCTGTGCTAATGATGGGACAGATTTGTATGACTCAAAATTTAAGGGAGAAGTGGCCTGGACGAAATCATACGGAGGAAGTCTTGAGGACAGAATTACAAGTGTTGTAGAAACTCCCGATGGAGGCAGTCTGGTTTTAGGTTTTACTAATAGTAATGATGGAAACGTTATTAAAACCAGAGCTTTAGTAGATATTTGGCTATCAAAATTAGATTCTGAAGGAAATCTTGTCTGGACAAAAACTATTGGAGGTTCTCAGGACGATTTCGGAACTAGTATAATTGCCACAACAGACGGGAACTATGTAATAGCTGGTTATACGGGTAGTAATGATGGTGATATATCCGGAAATATTGGCTTTCATGATTTTTTAATCACAAAAATTACAGGAGAAGGCGATATCATCTGGAGTAAGAATTACGGATTCGTGAGCCATGACCATGCACATAAAGTTATTCAGTTAAAAGACGGAGGCTTTTTCTTGGCAGGTTATGCCGATTATGCCGGAATAGAAGGAACACCAGGTGACGGAAATCACGGTGAGGGACATTCTTTAAAACAGGTCCAGAATGCGGCAAAGCATGGCGTTGGTGAATATTTTGGAGTTCGTTTGGATGCTAACGGAGATTTTAAATGGTACCGTTATTTTGGGGGGAGGCAAAACGACAGAATCAATGATATTGCCGAAGCTAATGACGGAGGCATTGTTCTGGCAGGTTATTCAGAAAGCACGGATTATGATATTGACAACAACAAAGGCAGCTACGATTATTGGATATTAAAGTTGGATCCCAACGGACATTTGCATTGGAAAAAGAATTTTGGAGGTTCCGGTATTGATCAGGCTTTCGGAATTACAAAAACCGAAAATAATTCTTATTTGGTAGTAGGCCGTTCAAATAGTGGGGACGGAGATGTGTCCCATCCTAAAGGGAATTTTGATGCCTGGGTTATTCATATCAACGATCATGGAGAATTGCTTTGGGAAAAATCGTTAGGGACTTCAGATTTTGATGTTGCCACATCGATTAAAAAATTAAAAAGCGGTAAATTTGGCGTGGTCGGAAACACCAGAGGGAATGTTGACAATAATTCCGGAAGAGGTGAAAACGATTATTGGTATTTTGAAATTGATAATCATCCAAATTCACAAATATATTTTCAAAAAACCTTGGGAGGAAGTGATATAGATATGGCAACTGATTTTGTACAGACAAAAACTGATGAAATTATCATTGTTGGAGAATCCCAAAGTAATAATGGAGATGTTCCCGAAAACAAAGGTTTTAATGATTTGTGGATGGTGAAATTAAAATAGTTTTTTTTGAGAGTTTCAGTTTTTAAACCGATTGCAGAACCTGACGTATTCAAAACCAAGTTATTGAACTGGGCTCAGCAATTCAGAGAAATAGTTTTTCTGGACAGTAACAATTACCCGCAGCAATACGGGAGTTATGACTGTGTTTTGGCCTGCGACGCCTTCACGTCTTTAAAAACTGATTTTCACAACGCCTTTGAAGATTTAAAACAATATCAGCAACAAACCAAAGACTGGTTATTTGGTTATTTGTCTTACGATTTAAAAAACGATACCGAAAAGCTCCACTCTAATAATTTTGACGGCTTACATTTTCCGGACATGTTTTTCTTCCAGCCGAAGAAACTATTTTTATTAAAAGGTAATGATCTGGAAATCCGTTATTTGAATATGTGTGATGATGAATTGGAGGAAGATTTTGAAGAAATAGTTGAAAATCAAATGGCAATAGCCGAATTTTCTACTGTCATGCCGATTGGAGTTGAGGTACGGCAGCGTATTTCTAAAGAAAGATACTTGCAGAAAGTAAATGAAATGCTTATTCATATACATCGTGGCGATATTTATGAGGCGAATTTCTGTATGGAATTTTTTGCTGAAAACACTCAAATTCATCCGATTGAAATCTATCAAAAATTAAATGCAATTTCAGAACCGCCATTTGCTACATTTTTTAAAAACAACACAGACTTCCTGCTATCGGCATCACCGGAACGTTATTTGCGAAAACAAGGCAGTAAAATCATTTCCCAGCCCATAAAGGGAACTGCAAAACGTTTGTTTGACGAGGAATTGGACAATCAATCCAAAATCGAATTGTCATTAAATCCGAAAGAACGCTCGGAAAACATAATGATTGTCGATTTAGTCCGCAACGATCTATCGCATACCGCCACAAAAGGCTCGGTAGAAGTTGAAGAATTGTGCGGTATCTATACTTTCAAGCAAGTACATCAAATGATTTCTACAATAGTTTCAACTGTAGAGGAGTCAACTTCACCAATCGAAATCATCAGGACAACATTCCCAATGGGAAGTATGACTGGCGCACCGAAAATTTCTGCTATGCAAATCATTGAGGAGCTGGAAGAAACCAAACGCGGTTTGTATAGTGGAGCTGTTGGCTATTTTACACCAGATAACGACTTTGATTTTAATGTGGTAATCCGTAGTATTTTATATAATTCTAAGGAGAAATATATTTCTTTTTCTGTTGGGAGTGCTATTACGGCCGAATCTAAACCGGAAAGTGAATACGAAGAATGTCTGTTGAAGTCTAAAGCAATGCGAGAAGTGTTACTTGGTTAAATTTCATACATTTGGCAATGCTTTTAAAACTCCAAAATCATATCAATAGCAATCTTTCCTTTCTAACGGAAAAAAAACTCTTGCTTGCCGTAAGTGGTGGAATTGACAGCATGGTTTTATTACATCTTTTGAAACAGTTGCACTTCGATATTTCGGTAGCCCATTGCAATTTCAATTTACGAGGAGAAGAAAGTGATGATGATGAAAATTTTGTAAAATCTCTATGTAATGATTTGAATATTAAATTATTTGTAAATCATTTTAAAACAGAAGAATATACTAATTCAAATAAACAATCAATTCAAGTTTCTGCACGTGAATTACGATACGATTGGTTTAACGAATTGCTGCAGCAAGAAAACTTTGATTATCTTTTAACAGCACATCATTTGGATGATTCTCTTGAAACTTTTTTAATCAATTTTACAAGAGGAACCGGCCTGGAAGGGCTTACAGGAATTCCGCAGCAAAATGATAGAATTGTACGTCCGCTGTTAGTTTTTTCACGTCTTGAAATTGAAAATTATGCCAAAGAAAATAATATTCAATGGCGGGAAGATTCCAGCAATGCATCGGACAAATATTTGCGAAACAAACTTCGTCATGACATCGTTCCGATTTTAAAAGAAATGAATCCAAACTTTTTGAATTCATTTCAGCAAACTCTGGAAAATCTGCAACAGGCAAATTCTATGGTTGGCGATGCTTCTCGAATAGAATATGACAAAGTGGTGAAAAACATCGGTTTACAAAAGCAAATCAACCTAAAAGAACTGATGCTTTTGCCTAACTATCAGGCCTATTTGTATCAATGGTTAAAACCTTTCGGATTTACAGCTTGGGATGACATTTACGATTTGGTTGACGCACAATCCGGCAAGCAGATTTTTTCCGAAAAATATCGTTTGCTTAAGGATAGGGAAGTGCTTATATTAGAAGAACTTTCAGCAAATGAAAACGATAGCCATCAGATTGCAGAAAATCAAACAGAAATTAAACATCCAATTCCGGTGAAAATCTCGTATGTAACAAATGTTACAGATGCCGGAAGTTCAGAAACTATCTTTGTTGATAAAGATTCGTTAAAGTTTCCGTTGGTATTTCGAAAATGGCGTCAAGGTGATTATTTTTACCCTTTCGGAATGGATGGCAAAAAGAAAGTGAGCAAATATTTCAAAGACGAGAAATTTTCGCTGATTGATAAAGAAAATGCCTGGCTTTTATGTTCCGGAGAAGAAATTGTCTGGATTGTCGGAAAGCGTGCGGACAGACGATATTCAGTAACAAAAACAACACAAACTATTATAAAATTTGAATTAATGTAATGAAACGATTTTACGCCCTATTACTCTTATTTTTTACTTTTTTAAGTGCACAGGCTCAAATACTGAATCCGGTTTCATGGAAAACTTCCGTTGAGAAAAAGTCGGATAATGAAGTAGTTTTGGTTTTTGACGCCTCAATTGAGCACGAATGGCATATGTTTTCACAGTTCACTCCGGATGGAGGTTCGTTGCCAACAGTATTTAATTTTAAAAATGCAAAAGGTAATTTTGAGTTAGTTGGAAAAACCAAAGAAAGCCCGTATAAAAAAGTGTACAGCGATATTTTCGAAGTAGACGAATATATGTTCGAGAATAAAGCGCAATTCAAACAAACGGTTAAAATCACTAACCCGAATCTGAAATCAATTTCGGTTTATGTTGAATATCAGGTTTGTAAAGAATCATGTATTCAGCAGGATAAAACTTTTGAGTTTAAATTGCCACCGATGAATGTGAAAGCTTCAGAAGCCACGGCAACTACAATAGCTACAGCATCTGTAGACTCAACTTCTTCAGAAACAACGGTTGTTACAGATTCAACTTCATCATCAGAAGTTAAAGAAACCGTAGTAACTTCTGCAGAAAAACCGGTTGAGAAAAAAGAAGAGAAGAAAGGGTTATTATCGATTTTCTTTTTCGCATTTTTAGGAGGATTTGCAGCATTGCTGACGCCGTGCGTTTTCCCAATGATTCCAATGACGGTAAGTTTCTTTACCAAGCAAAGTAAAAATAAAGCACAAGGAATCAGAAATGCCATTATATACGGAATTTCGATTATTTTGATTTATGTAATTCTTGGAACTTTAGTAACGGCTGTTTTTGGTGCTGATGCTTTAAATGCCTTATCGACAAATGTTTGGTTTAACATTATTTTCTTTGTTTTATTGGTGTTTTTTGCAGCTTCGTTCTTAGGAGCTTTCGAAATCATGCTTCCAAATTCCTGGGCAAATAAGGTTGATCGTCAGGCGGATAAAGGAGGGATCATCGGAATTTTGTTCATGGCTTTAGCCTTGGCAATTGTTTCGTTCTCCTGTACCGGACCAATCGTTGGAACATTATTAGTGGAAGCCGCTTCAAAAGGAGGATTAGCTCCAATTGTCGGAATGTTAGGATTTTCATCGGCTTTAGCTTTACCGTTTATGTTATTTGCGATGTTCCCGGGTTGGTTGAATTCATTACCAAAATCGGGCGGATGGTTAAATACTGTAAAAGTGGTTTTAGGATTCTTAGAATTAGCATTAGCCTTTAAATTTTTGTCTAACGCAGATTTAGTGTTGCAAACGCATTTACTGGAAAGAGAAGTCTTTTTAGCTATATGGATTGCTGTTTTTGGAGCACTTGCTTTTTATCTTTTTGGAAAGATTACCTTGCCCCACGATAGCCCGTTGACTCATATTTCAGTAGGACGATTATCCTTAGGCTTATTGGTATTATCATTTACAATTTACTTGATTCCGGGACTTTGGGGGGCACCTCTGAAATTGATTTCAGGATTCCCGCCACCAATGACATATAGTGAAAGTCCTTATGGAGTTGGCAATTCCAAAGGCGGTGGAAATGGAGATTCGCATGCAGATTTACCGGATGGAGCCCATTTAGGACCACACGATCTTGTTGCGTTTACCGATTATGAAAAAGGTATGGCCTATGCAAAATCCGTAAACAAACCAATCTTGTTGGATTTCACTGGATTTGCTTGTGTAAACTGTCGTAAAATGGAAGAGCATGTTTGGTCGAAACCGGAAATTTTATCAATTTTAAAAGACAAAGTTGTATTGATTTCCTTGTATGTTGATGATAAACGTGAGTTGCCTGAAAATGAGAAGTATACTTCAAAAGAAACGGGTAAAGAAATTAAAACCATTGGTAACAAATGGAGTGATTTCCAGATTACACATTATAAAGCCAACGCCCAACCATATTACATTATTTTAGATAACGAGGCAAACCGATTAACTGAACCTGCTGGATATACTCCGGATTCAGACGAATACAAAACCTGGTTGGAGGCCGGTATCGCAAAATATAAGAAGTAATTAAATTTTAAAAATACTAAGAAGCGAGTTTATTTATCAAAACAGATAGTAAACTCGCTTCCTTGGTTTATAACTGAACGTAATTTGATTTTTCCGTTTAGTTTTTCGGCTATTTTTTTTACAGTAGCCAAACCAATGCCTGTGCCGTAATTTCCGAATCGATCCTTTTTATTAAGTGTCTTAAAGAATGAAAAAATAGTTTCGAAATCTGTAATTTCAATTCCGTTACCGTTATCTTTTACGGAAAGTATCGTCTGGTTTTCCAAATCCTGACAGTCTACTTCGATAATGATTGGTTTTTTGTCATTGTATTTTATGCCATTACTAATTAAATTCACAAGGATCTGCTCTATTGCATATTTGTTGTTTTTGATAGTAACAGCCTTGTCTGGTATTTTAAAAGTATGTTCTTTCTTCGGATCTAGCACATTAATTATGTCTTCTAATATAACTGCAATTGAAATTTCTTCTGCATCGTTTTTCTGAAATGACTCGCTTTTGTAGTAGTTAAGCAGCCCATCAACATACTCTTTGAGTTGGTACGAAGACTCAGATAAAAACTCAAGAAATTCTTTTTCTTTTCCGTCAAATTTATCGATGCAACTCTCTTTCAAAAGAATAATTAACGAAATAATGTTGTTTAAAGGTGATTTGATATCATGTGAAACTACTCTCGCAAATTGTTCCAATTCTTCATACTTCAGATTTAAGGTTTCATTTTTTTTAGACAATGTCAAATTAATTTTCCGTAGCTCTAATAATTTTGAAATTTGATTTCCAAGAATTTCTAACGCTTTTAATTGATCAGATGTAATTTCTTTAGTAATAAAATCGGCTACACATAGCGTTCCGAGTGCATAACCATCCGGACTTTTCAAAGTAACACTAGCGTAAAATCCGCTGTTGTTAAAGCCATTATGTTCGCTTATGTCGCTAAATTCAGATTCGTATTTAATATCCGAAATGGATAATAATTTTTCAGGTCTGGTTATAGCTAGTGCACAAAATGAAGTATTCCGATTAGCGTCATAGGTGTCAAAACCAACTTTTGATTTTACCCACACACGATCTTCATCAACAAGTGTTATTGCTGAAATGGGCACGTTGCAAATTTTTGAAGCCAGAAATGTAATGTTATCATAATCGCTTTCGGGATCCGTATCTAATATTTCATAACTTTTTAAAATTTCAAGCCTTTTGATTTCCTCAGGAGTATTTCTTTCATTCATATTATCTCTGTTATAAATGTTCGAATACCTATTAAATTTATGAAAAAAAATGCGAATATTTTAGTTTTTTGTTATGCTTTTAACTTGTGTAATCAATTTATTACGAATTAATTAGAAGAAAATGTAGAGTGCTATTTTGATTTTAAATTTTAAAATATAATATTTGCCTTACAAATTATACGCCATGTTAACAAAAGTTTTTGGAAGCGCTGTATTCGGGGTTGATTCGACTACAATTAAAATAGAAGTGAATATCGATAAAGGTATTGGTTATCATTTGGTAGGATTGCCAGATAATGCAATTAAGGAAAGTAGTTACCGTATAGCTGCTGCATTAAAAAACAACGGCTATGAACTACCGGGAAAAAAAATAACCATTAATATGGCTCCTGCCGATTTACGCAAAGAAGGTTCAGCTTATGATTTAACCCTTGCAATTGGAATTTTAGTAGCCTCAGGACAAATAAAATCAGCGGAAACAGAAAAGTATATTATTATGGGAGAGCTTTCGTTAGATGGAAGTCTGCAGCCCATAAAAGGAGCTTTATCAATTGCGATCAAAGCTAAAGAAGAGGGGTTTAAAGGTTTTTTTCTACCAAAGCAAAATGTTAAGGATTTTGCATTTATTTAGTCATATGTATTAAAATAATTGTTATTTACTGGTTTTGAAGGGGTAGAATATGCTTATCCAAAGTATGAACCAGATTTAACGGCTGAGATTGTTCAATAATAGCTTCCAAATTTATTAAGCCATTTGTAACATATTACAGGAAATTTAACCAATTTTTTATTGTAAGATATTATTCCGAATTTTGTAAAAAAAAAATAAAAAATGAGTGATGAACATGATGATTTAGATGGATTACGTCCATTACATTTATCCAAGATGATAAAACAAATGACTTTAGGGGCGAATTCAGTAAATGGAGTGGATTTAGCTATGAGTAAAGTGCCAAAAATTGATTGGATGAATCTTGGCTCTGTAGCAGCTATGCGACCAAATAAAAATTTACCTTGGTTAAATTACGATGAAAATAAACTAAAAAGAATTTTTGGAGGTATTAGTTCAATGGCTAATGATAATTCACTTTTGAAATTAAATCCATTATTTTCTGATTGGGAAACTTTCAAAGGATTTGAATTTTCAAAAACAATGATGTCTGCATCCGAGAATTCTGAATCATGGAAAAAAGTTTATAATATTTCTCAAACTGCAACCCATTTCGATTGGAAAAATAATTTTCCAGATTCATTTTTTAAAGTACCTAAAGATCTAAATCGTTTCTATGAATCATTTAGTTCAATTCAAAATAATTTTGCCAATCTAAATAAATCATATCAATTACAGATTAATGATGAATCTTTGACTATTGATGACGGTTTAATAGCTTCAATGAATTATGATCTGGAAAACGATAAAGAACCAGATATTACTGAACTTGAAATAATAATTGAAGAAACTAATAATTTCTTAATTGAATTAACTAAGGATATAACTAAAGTATATGAACTTTTTGAGTATTTTATTGATAAAATTTCAAAGATAAAAAACTTTCAAACTTCAAAAGATCTAATAATAGAATATGGTTGGAGTATTGTTATCACCATTCAGTTAATAACTTTTAAAATTGAAAATAATTTGAATATTGATTCATTTAAAGTCGAATCCGAGATTGGAGTAAACAACAATAATACTACCCAAACTAATTCTAATAATGATAATTCAGTTACTAATAATTACAATTATGGAAACATAATCAAAATACAAACTAATTTAGCTACCAGTTTAAAACCAACTAAAGATAGAAGATTTAAAAGTTGTGTAGATGTGCCAGCAAATAGCGTTTTAATAGTTATTAATATAGAAAAGGATTGGCATAATGTCAGATATATAGATGTTAATGGAAATGAGTTTGTAGGTTTTATTCATGTGAAAGAAATAGCAAGAATAACATCAGAAGAAAAGGGGCAATAGCCCCTTTTTATTTATAACCCATTAATTTATCAGAAGCCAAACATATCAATTCATATTCAACTTTTTCAATCCCAAATATTAATTCAATCCGATCTCTAATTTGGGTAATGTGATTCCCTTCACCCGCGCCATTAAGTTTTATCACACCGTATGTTGGACATATATGGCAATTCTTAACCAGATAATCCACAATCACATCATCAAAAACCCCAATCATCGTTCATTATATTAATTTGATTATGGTCTGGAATTAAATAATTTTTCTCGTTTATTATTTCTACAGTAATAAGCCCATTATTGATTAAAGTATTTACAATATTTTCCATAACTTTTAAAGTCATCCCAAAAGAGTTAGCCATTTGAAATAAGCTATAAGTATATTTGTACCCAGCTATGTGTAAACTGTTAATTTCTAACAAAATAAGTTTGCATGAAGGGGAAAGTTTAGATTTCTTGATTAACTTATTGGTAAAATATTTATCTGAGTTATTTATTTTTGGTTGAGTAGCTTTTTTAACTTCTGTTTTCTTTTTGGCCTTGGGTTTTTCTTCTTTAGTTTCATTCGCTAATCTATCGGCTTTCAGTTTTTCCATTAGTAAACGTATTTTTTCTTGACCAGTTAATCCAGATTCATGTATACTTTGTAAAAATGACGTATTTCCTATCGGTTTTAAAGTAACATAGTAATTTTTATATAGCTCATTATCATCTTTGATAACTTTAACAATATCATCGTGAGATACACTTCCATTAGTGTTTAATATATCTAGCAATCCGTTGATAATTTCTTCTGGGCTGTTTTTTTTTGTGGCTTCATCCAATAATTCTTTAACCACTTTTCGGTATTCAGTACTCATATTTTTAATCATTTGTTCTTTCTAATTGTTCTGTTTCGTAGTCTACTTTTTGCTTAGGTGGGTACATCATAACCATCTTAGTATATTTTGTTTCAATATTTTGTACAAATTCAGTGTACGGTTGAATGTTAAATTCGTCGAATACTTTCTTTTTCAACCATGCTTTTGTCGCTTCAAAAGCACGCTTATTTTGTTCTGGGTTCTGAAGTTTTTTTATCTCGGAATTGTAAAAATCTTTTAGGAATTTTTCCGCGTCAGCAATCAGACCTTTAACATTGAAATTATCATTAATATTTTTTGCTACCAGAAATTCAAATTCTGGCGAATATGTTAATTTATTGTAAGCAATTAATGCTTCAAAAAACAAAGCTTCTTTATCTTCATCGACTGATTGAGATTGTTCTGGTAATTTAACTTTTTCAGTTGCTTTAATTTCAGCAGTTTTTTCTTCGGAAACTTCTACTTTAGGTTGTTCAGTAGCAACAGTTGGTTTGTCTTTTTTTGAATAAGGTTTAACCGCGCCATTTACTTTAACTGTATTTCCATCTTTATCGGTTTCAAAATGTAAATTTCCGTGGAATGAAACAGTATAACTATATGAGAAACCTTTACCAGTACCTTTTGGATATTGATTTATTTTAAGGTAACCGTTTTCAATTAAATTTTTAGTTGCATTTGTTAGTTTGGCTTTTGACCAACCAAGCAAATTACGGTAATATGTAAGGCTTATTTTTGTAGTTGAAGGTGTATCACCAATTAATTGAAGTAATCTTACTGCTGAATCTGTAAGATCTTTATTGGTAAGAATTGTTTTTGAAGTTTGAACGAAGTTCCCTTGGGATAAATCTTGTTTAATTATCGTTCCATTTTTTACTTTTTTTGAGTTTGACATTTTATTCCTTTTTATACTCGATCCAGCAAAGCTGGTTATTGTCCTTAATTTTTACTTGGTAAGGAAGCTGGGGTTAATTACTTCCCCAGCACCCAAGGCTTTTTGAAACTATGCTGTTTTATTATGAGAAAACCAAAAACGAGGTCTGTATAACTCAAATATATCATTTTAATTGAGAAAAACAAATAATTATTGTTAAAATATTATAATATTTGTATCTTAATTAAAGTTCTTTATAATAAATAGTATGATTATTTTGAAAGTTTGATTTTTTATTGAAATATTTTGTTAAATATGTAACAATACGTTATTTTGTTAAGTCTTTTAATGCTAAAGCATATTGAAAGTGGTCTGAAAAACAGACCGAAAACGGTCTGAAAAACAGACCTTATTACATACTGTAATATAAACACCTTACGGTGGCTGTTTATTATATGTGTTTATTAGATATTTAATTAAATCAAAAAAAAAGAAGGCAACCCCTTGTGGGGTTTTGCCATTCTTTTTTATTTGTGATTGGAAGAAAAAAGTGCTACAGCACAAATATCATTTCAATTAACTTCAACGTGCTTTAGCACAATCTTATTCCTTATTACTTCAACCAGCGATAGCTGAATAAACTCTTTTCATTTCAATGTGCTTTAGCACAAATCACTTCTTATCTCAATGTGCTTTAGCACAAATATCATTTCTTATCTCAATAAGCTTTAGCGGGCTTAACCAACTTCTGGCCTTGCCAGACAAACCAACCAAATGGAGTGCTTCAGCACGACCAACCAGCCTTTTGAGATAATATTATATAAGTAAAACCTTTCTTTTTTCTGATCCAACGGTATAATTCAATTAAAACGAATTATGCTTTCAAAAAAGAGATTTAAAGAAATTTACCAACATACCCTTAAATGGGAAGGTGGTGAAAAACTTCATAATGTAAAAGGTGACAGCGGGGGCTGGACAAAATACGGAATAGCCTACAACTTCAACAAGCATCATTTTGATTCCCTTGATGGCTTCAAAGAAATGACTTATGATCGCGCAGCGGAAATAGCTTATCAAAATTATGCTCTTCCAATCAGCTTAGAACTGGTTAATGGAGAAGCCCAAGCTATGCTGTTTGATATGGCTTTTAATATGGGTGTGAAATCGGCCATAAAATGCGCTCAGAGAGCTTTAAACCTTGAAGCTGATGGAATTATTGGGAAGATAACAAAAGCGGCTCTAAAGGACTTGGATAAAGAGAAACTTTATTATCAAAGAATGGCTTATTACCAAAGGGTTGTAAATAACAATGCAACGCAAAATAAATTTTTAAAAGGGTGGACAAACAGAACCAACTATTTTTTAAACACTTCTATTTAATGGCAAAGTTAACTAAGGATGAAATTAAACGTCATAGTCTGGCCGTTGAATATCTTCAAAAGGAAACACTAACCTTTGAAGAAAAACTATATGTCTACCAAAATTGGAATGAAGGGGCGAATAATAACAATGCTGAAGCTGGTGCTTTCTTTACACCAATTCAATTGGCTAAGGATTTCAGTTTTACCTATTACAATAATGAAAAAACCATTGATTTATGTGCTGGGATTGGGATGTTATCATTCTTTGCCTATCACTGGAACAACTGCAAGGATATTACTTGTGTTGAACTTAATGCAAGTTATGTTGAAGTAGGTAAGATGCTATTACCAGAAGCTAATTGGATTCATGGGAGTATTTTCGATTATAAAGAATTTGGTCACTTTGACCAATCAATAAGCAACCCACCATTTGGAAAAATTAAAACTGGTGTACCAGATAATTTAGGGTTGAGTTACAAAGGTTCTGAATTTGATTTGATGGCCATTGAGATAGCAAGCAAAATATCCGATTACGGTTCTTTCATTGTGCCGCAAGGATCAACACCGTTTAAGTATAGTGGCGCGCCATATTTTCAAGATTCCAGAGAAAAATCAAAAGGTTACAACCCGCACGAATTTGAAGTGCCGATGAAGGTTGCAAAATTCATTCGTGAAACAGGTTTGGTTTATGAATTTAATCTTGGGATTGATACCAGCATTTATAAAAATGAATGGAAGGGAGTTTCACCAATATGTGAGATAGTAACCTTTGATTTTAAAGAAAATAGGTAATGATACATATCTATCTTTTAAAATACGATAAACTATTTCATCAATTCTCTGTTGATGAAGATCAGGAAAAGAATGTGATGTACACAAATAAACCAATTGATATAAATTCTACGGAAGAATTGAATGATTTGATTAGAAATAATAAATCTATAATCAGATTACGCTCTAAAATAAGATTTAAAGCCTAACAATAATTAGGCTTTTTCTTTCTTTTTGGCATTCCCACGGTATAATTATAGTATATGCAAGGGAAAATATTCATTTCTGGTGAGATTGGTGTTGATTCAACTTTAGTTGATGTTATACGCCAAGTAAAAAACCAGCCATTAGCCACATCTTTTTTAGTTAAAATCCATTCTGAAGGCGGTTATGCTGAAGATGGGTTTGATATCTATGATTATCTAAAAAATCTTGACAAAGAAAAGCCAGTTACAACTTCTACAACTATGGCTTATTCCATTGCCAGCGTAATATACATGGCTGGTAGCACTAGACTTATGGTAAATGGAGCGAATGAAGTATATATGATTCATTTGCCTTGGATGCAAGTAGTTGGTGATACTATCCAACTTACAGATTATTTAAACGGATTAAAAGATTGCGAAAATAGGCTTATCAACTTCTATACTGAAGCTTTAGCAATCGATAAAAACACAATCCACTCATTACTTAAAAATGAAACCTACTTATCGGCCGATGAATGCCTTGATTTTGGTATTGCGACTGGTTTAGAAGTCCCACTAAAAGCAGTTGCTAAACTGCACACCCAAAAAGAAAATAATGATTCAATAATGAACAAATTAACAAAAAAAATTGACCAGATCTGGAACAAATTAAACGGTATCAAAAACGAATTGATTCTTCAAGATGCTACTGGTTTGGAATTAGTATTCCCAGAGTTGGAATCAAGTGATGTTGCCAGTGTTGATGCTAAAGTAACAGTTGATGGTAAGCCAGCCGAGGGAGATTACTTAATGCCTGACGGTTCAACAGTAGTTGCTGCTAATGGTGTTGTAACCGAAATAAAACCAGTTGAAGAACCAACTGAAGATGACACACAAGCTGCGGAAGGTGATGAAACTGAAAGCGATCAAGAAATCCCAGAAGATCCAACTGAAAAGGATAAAATGATTGAAGAACTTCAAGCTAAGGTTGCTGAATTACAAGCAAAATTGGATGAACTGATGACTTCAGAAGATGCTTCAAACCTTTTAGAAGCATTTGAAAAAAGCCTTGAAAAACAAGCGGAATTAGAAACCAAATTTAACGCATTGGCAAAATTAATCGGTTCAGATTTCACAACTACTACAAGTGAAAATAACCCAACAATCAAAGCCAAAGATGGAGAGGTTAAATCCTTCTCAATCAAAAGAAAATAAACCAAAAAAAGCTAAAAAACTTAATTAAATAAATGGCAAATTTCAATTTTGACAATGTAACATTGTCACCAAAAGAAGTTTCAGAATTAGCTAAAGCTATATTTGAAACTGCTTTCGCTAACCCAGCGTTAGCTGAGATGCACAGCATTGTTGAAGGCATCGACATGAAAACCCAAATCCTTTTACTTTCCTCAATGGGATTACAAGGGTTAGGAGCAAATGGTACTTGTACACCACAAGATTCTGAAGCTGGTATTGTTGCCACTCAAAAATATTGGGAAAACAACCAAATCGAAGTAAGAATTCCTTATTGTGCTAAAGAGTTACCAGAACTTTTAAAAGCATTCGGAGCGAAAACCAATAAATATGATGTTGAAGGATCTGAAGAAATCAAAATGATTGCTTCAAGATTATTAGAAGCATTAGACGAAACAATTTTAAGATTAGTTTGGTTTGGTGATAAAGATGCTGCTAATGTTGTATCTGGTGGTACGATCACAAACGGTGTTAACGTTGACTATTTCAATTCAGTTGATGGTTTATTCAAACAAATTTTTGCTGGTGTAACAGCTGGTAATATTAAAAGAGCTACGATTGCAGCTAACACTGGATCAACTTATAATGCACAAGAATTAGCAGCTGGTGAAGCTTTAACAGCAATGAGAAAAGTGTACAACCAAGCTGATACAAGATTGAAAAACCACAAAGATGGTATGTTCATCGTAACTCAATCGGTTTATGATAACTTCTTAGATAAATTAGAAGATGCTGGTTTATCAGCAGTAGGACAATTAGCTATCAATGATGGTGTAATGACATACAGAGGTAAGAAAATCTTAGTTGCTGATTTCATGGATAGAAATATCACTGCTTACCAAGATAACGGAACAAAATACAACTTACCAAACCGTATTGTGTTCACAATTCCAAGCAATATTCCAGTAGGTACTTTAGATTCTGGAGAATTCAAAGAATTAGGAGTTTGGTTTGATAAAACTGACCGAAAAGTTTACACCGAAAACATCTTCAGCTTAGATGCTAAAGTATTAGAAGGTTACTTCATTTCTGTAGCATACTAATAAACTTCAAAAAATAATACAACCCCAGTTAATAGCTGGGGTTATCTAAAAAATCAATAAAATATAATGAGTTGTATTTCAAAAGTAACTGGAAATTTATCTTATGATTGTTCAGTTCCATACAAAGGTGGTTTGGAAACAAAAGCCGTCCTTATCAATCGAGATGACTTAGATTTCACATCGGTAACAACTTCAGGTGCAACTGTTACCAATATTTCTTTAAAAGCTGGTAAAACTGGCTATTCAGTCCAATGGCTTAAAGATTTAGGGACTACTGCATCAGAAGCTAGTATTAATGATGGTGGTTTAAACAATTTCAAACATTCATTTTTCGGAAGAATTTTTGGTTCAGAAGCATCTGACGTAGAAAGAGCTTCAGAATTGTTAAGAGGTGAATTTATTTGTGTTGTTGAAACGAAATTCAAGGGTACAAATAACAGTGCTGCATTCAAAGTTTACGGACTAGAATCAAGTTTAGTTATGTCGGAAGGTAATTATGCTTCTAATGAAAATGATGGATCTTTCTTATTCACGTTAGCTACACCAGAAAATTATGGTGAACCTTATGTACATAACATCTGGTTAGAAACAAGTTATTCTACTACTAAGACAAAATTTGATAATTTATTATCTGCATAATCCCTTTCTTTTAGGTTAAATCACGGTATAATTATAAGGTGGGCGGGTTATTTACCCACCACCTTTTTTTATTAAAAACAAAATTAATGAATAAAGATAGACTACAAGAATTATTAGCCATTCCTTATGATGGACTGGCTTTTAATTCAGATTTAAAAAAGGAATTAACCGAGTATTACAAGTTCATATACGGTGTTAAGACTTGTTCTAGTTGTAAAGACAAATTCCCCCAGTATTACAAAAAGTTAATGACTGATGGAATTGAGAAAATGGAACAATTGGAAATGGCCAGCACCAATAATTTTAAACTAAGATCAACAATAGGTGTTGTTCAGATCAATTTTGGTGATGGTGAGTTCATTTCACCAGCTTATTCACCTGATGCTTTGTGCATCGAATTCCTTAAAGCTAATCCAAACAGAATTTCAATGTTTGAAAAGTACCCAGAAAACTGGAAAGATTTAATTACAAACTAATAAATGCGCATAAAATTAATAGATGTAGATAACCGTTTATCGATCAAATTTAATCAAACCGATGGAATACATAATTGGGGTGATGATAACGCATATCCAAGCCTTGTAAAGTCAATTATAGGTAGTTCCGTAACAGCAAAACAATGTGTTGATATTAACTCAAAATACATATATGGTAAAGGGTTTGAATTTGCCAAAGACAATGCTCCGATTGTAAGCAAAAAAGGTCTGAATATTAATCAGTTACTTAGGGTTACTTCAAGGGAATTTTCAGAACAAAATAATATTTTTTTACACGTTAATTATAATGCATTATTTGAAGTTATTAGCGTTGATTTAATCCCTTGTACTGATGGTAGAATTGGGAAAACAGATTCGACAAATTATGCTGGTAAGTATGTTGTTTATAACAACTGGGATAAGTCAAAATCAAAGAAGGTAAACAAAGATGAGTATACCTTAATTGACCGTTTTAATCCTAATCAAACGGTAATAGAAGCACAAGTTGAAGCCGCTGGTGGTTGGAATAAATATAAAGGTCAAATTCTTCATTTAACGGCTGACTTTAGTGATACATACAGCCTTTCGGATGTTGATTGCGTGATGAGTGATGCTGATAGTCAAAATCAATCAGGTATTTTTAAAAATGGTGGCTTACGAAAAGGATTTTTTGGAGCGAAATTGTTCATTACAAAGCCATTTGATGATGAAGACCAGCGTGATGATTTTGTAAAGACTATTGAAGATTTAAAAGGGGCTGAAGATAGTGCTGGTGTACTACTATTAGAATCAAAATCAGAAACTGATAATCTTCTTGAACAATTAAGAATAGAGAATATTGACAGTAACATTGATGATAAAAAGTTTGAATATACTGATAGGTCGACTAAAGAAAATATAATTGATGCTTTTGATATCCCTTCAATTTTAGTTAATAATTCTGATAATTCAATTTTCGGAAACTCTGGGGAGTTACTTAAAGAAGCAAAATTAACGCATTGGGAGAAAAAAGAAGAAGAAAGAAATATTATCGTTGATGCTTTCAAATTAATCTTTTCTAAGTTCCATCAGACAATAAACCCATCCAATAACTGGAACATTTTACCAATCATTCAGATTGAAAATGCACAATCAATTGATCCAGCTGAAACCAAAAGACTTGAAGCGCAAGCACAATTAAAAGGCTCAGTTGGTGGTGTTCAAGCTTTACTACAGATCCAACAATCCGTGGCACAAGGCCTAACCGATTTAGAAAGTGCTGTTGTTATCATTTCTGAAATCTTTGGAATTGAATCTTCATTAGCTAGACAGATGCTTGGAACACCTAAAATAACACAAACAAATGAGAATATTAACCCCGACGGAAATCAAGCAGCATAAAGATATTGGCCAAAAGATTGATGAACAAAAGATAACCCCAATCATTGAACAAGCCCAAATAACGGAATTGAAAGATAGATTGGGAAGTGATTTCTATTTTGATGTATTGGCCAATTTATCTAATCCAGATTATCAAAATCTGTTATCTGGAAGCACTTTTACTGTAAATGATACATTGTACTATCAAGATGGTTTAAAAGCTCTTACAGCTGATTATTTCATGTCAAAATATGTGCTTTTAACCAACATAAATCAAACACCATTTGGTGTTACAACCAAACTATCAAATGATAGCCAGCCAGTCGATAGGAACACTTTAAAAGATATATCAACCCAACAATTACAATTGGCGGGGGCAAGGTGGGAAATCATAAAAATGTATTTGGATTCCAATTCAGATTTGTTTCCAAAATGGCAAAAAAATAACGCTTGCGGGGGATCATCAACTTCTGGTGAGCGAACATTCAGAATTAGAAAAATATAATGCAAGTATTTCAAACAACAAGTAACCCAAATACTTTTAAATATAACGGTTTAACATACCCGAAAAACTTTATGTGTATCAAGCAAGGTGATACTAATATTGCTATTCATAATGCTTATGATACACGTTTTCAATTATTGGGTTCAACACATTATAATCAGTTCCAAGTTGATGGTGTTGTACCAAGTTCACAAGCCAATTTAATGGCCGTTTTGAGTACTTTAATATTCTCTAAGCAGTTTAATTATATCACACAAGTTAATGGAGGAAATCAGCTTATTTCGATTGGTAGTATAACAGTTGATACAAACTATGTAACAATTGAGCCAGCTGAATGGATTATTAACGGTTTAACGTATCAAACCACTATCAATACTGTCTTAACAGTTCCTTATGCGGCAACTGATAAGAATAGAATTGATTTAATTGTTGCTACTGATACCAATGAATTAATCAGAATTGAAGGTGATGAAACAAGTGGTATCGCCGTTGCACCAGTTGTACCACTAAATACTATCTATGTTACACAAATAGCGATTAATGACAATTCAATAGGTGAACCAGAAGAACCAACATTAGGTGATTTATACATTCCAAAGGATGAAAAAAGAGTAACTAGAATTGTTTATGAAACCCCAATATCATTTACAAATTTTGGAATAAAAGACAATACCATTTTTGTGTTTGAAAATAATGTTAATGGTATTCACTCATTTACAATCAATCCCGCTGCATTATCAAGTATGTATGATGGCAAGGAATATGTTTTTATAAATGGTCAAGCATCAAACATAACTTTTTATCATGATTCTCCATCTGGCACTGGTGCCATTTCAATCAATACAATTGATGGTAATGACTTTGTTTTAGAACCCAATCAAGCGGTAAGGTTTTTTTATAGAACTTATGATTCAACCTTCATAATTAATAGATTTTCAAGTTCTTCAGGTTCATTAAGTCTTGATGATGTTGTAAATAATGGAAATATAACTGATATCGTAATTAGTGGAAATAATGGATATACAACTAATGACCTTCATTCTAACTTTGAAATAGCTACTAATTATACTTCTGGAACTAGAAGGATGGATTGGTATATTGAAGGTGATAATGTTGATTATCCAACATCAAAATCAGCTCAATTTAGGATGAATTTGGATGAGTATTTTTCATTTTCATCAATATCAGGGGCAACTTCTAACACGGTTGGTGTTCTTCCAAATGAAACTAGAAGTAATAAAATAGTTAATGGTTTAGAAGGTTTTAAAACCACATGGGATTATGGGAATTATGAAGTTGGTACACCGTATTCTGATAATTGTAAAAAATTTATTTTTTCAACATTTGGGGATGATATTGAATATCTATCAACCCAAGGCGCAACTGTAACAATTAATCCCGAAGAAGTATTTTTTAAGCTTCAAGTTGACCCTTCTATTTATGCTCAAATAGGGTTGAGTACCCAACAAGTAACACTTTATGGACATGAAGGTGTTTTTGTTAAAGGAAACGGTACATATAATGCGAGGTTAAGAACAACAAATTTAACAGCACAAAGAAATTTTGAATTTCCAAATGTAGCTGGTACACTTGCTATATCAGAAAATGTAATCGCTAAACACGATGGTGCAACTTATGATACTAATGCTATCCAAACATTAACACAAGCTGAGTACAATGCTATTTCGGGTAGTACTAACGCTGGGACACTTTATTTTATAATTTAAATGGGAAATATCAAGCTAGGAATAAACACAATTTCAAACATTAAATTAGGTGCAAACCAAGTTCAGAAAGTGTATTTGGGTAGTAATCTTATACGGTCTTTTACTAACTATTCTACGGAATTACAAGCTATCATCAATAAAGCAAATTCTGAAGGTTTTACTGTGCCAAATTCAACAACATTAGGGTATATTGATACTTTGATTGGTAGCATGAAATCAGCGGGTGTTTGGAATAAGCAAGATAGAATATACAATTTTGCATTTAATAATACTGGACTAACAAACTTTTCTAGGATAGAATGGAAGAATCCTACTATATCACCACTTCTTACATTAAATGGAGGTATCACTTATCAAGTTGGTGGGTTTGAAGGTAATGCTGTTGATGGATATATTGATACTGGTTTTATACCATCAACAAATGGGGTGAATTATACTCAAAATAACGCTTCAAGAACAGCGGTTATCTATACAGCACCTTCTAGTGGTAATGTTCTTGATGGAAATAGCCCAACTGGTAATAATGGTATGTTTTTAAACAATTCTGCATCACACCGAATTAACGCAACAAACAACCTTAATACTATTGCAAATATTAGTGGAACTGGTTTAAAATCGATTAATAGGGATAATTCAACGGATTTAAGGTTGTATTCCAGTTCTACAGAATATGTGAGAACTGAAACAACTAATACATTTCCAATATTGAGTCAATACATCTTAAGAAACACAACAAGTTACGGTGATTCCGTAGTCTCTAATTATATGTTGGGAGCATCTTTGAGTTCAACCGAAATTTCAAATTTAAGAGGTGCATATAATACATATCTAATAAGTTTAGGATTATCAGCAATAGCATAATGGAAGTAGCAAAAATAGCCTCAGAAACCGCTGCACAAGTTAGCGGAACGTTATCTATTGATGGCATCCGATATTTTAACCCAGTTCAAGATATTAATGGTAATTGGGTTATGGATTTACAGATGGCCATTGATAATAATATAGCCCATGAAATTATTGAATTTCAACCCATAATTGAATAAAATAAATAAAATATTAACCCTTAAAATACAAATGAAACAAATCATCATAACCTTGTTATGCTCAATTTTTACTTTTCTTATCCCAATCAAAGGTTTGGTGATTTTAATTACGCTGGCCGTGGCCATTGATACCGCACTAGGTATATATGTTAACTGCAAAAAATTAAAGCAACCTTTTAGAAGTCATAAGTTTTTCAACGTGGCTGTAAAATCATTTTTTTATATGTTCACAATTTTGATGGCATTCTTAATTGATTCATTTGTACTTGGTGGTACATTACCAATTTTAGGAATACAACATGGCTTATCCAAAATAATAACAATAGTTTGGACATTGAATGAGTTGAAAAGTATGGATGAAACAAGCCAAAAATTAGGAAATAAACCATTTTGGGATATTATCAAAGGCTACATCAATAAAGCTAAAGAAATAAAGAAAGATTTGAATGATCTTACGGATTCAGATAAAGAATAATGGAAATTGTAATTTTTTCTTTAATAGCTTATGGTATTACCAATATCTTGGTTTATGGTAGTATTTTCCAATCCTTGCGTGACTTCTTAATGAAAGTTAATCCAAAATTCTTAGGTAAATTGTTAGAATGTCCTATGTGTACCAGTTACTGGGTAGGGTTTGGTTTATGTTTTATAATCGTTTCACCAATAGGCTTTGTATTTAATTTAATTGGATTCTGGAATTTATTTTTAACAGGTTGTTTTACCTCTGGTTGCGTTTGGATAATACATACGATACAAGAATGGTTTGAACGGAATTAAAAATGGTGCTGAAAAGCACTTTTTTTATGCTTTTTCCTTTCTTTTTGAGGTTGTTGCGGTATAATTATATATATGGGTAGACCAAAGAAAAAACGCCCACATAAAGCTTTCAAAATGCAAGAATGGATTATAGGGCTAAAAAAGGTATTAGCAGAAGAAAAAATAGAGTTTCTTTCTGATGATGATTTGTTCCACTTGGTTAATCATCGACTGAATAAGAAGAATAGAATAGCCAAACGAACTTTCGATTACTGGAAGGCTGGAAAATACGCACCAGATGATGTGATAGGAGAGGAATTTATGGATTTAATCAAACTATCAAGGATCAAGCAAAAACAAGCACTTGGGCAAAAAATGTTTGAAGAAAACAACATGAGCTGGACAAAGTATGCTTGGATCTTAGAACGAAAATTTGAAGAATTAAATCTGAAACGTATAAGCGAAAATGTAAATAAGAATGAAACAACAACCATTATTCAAATTTCAGCTGGAAATGATGAACAGAAACAGTTAATAGACAATATAATTAATGTTGATTTCGAGGATATAACCGATGTTAAACCACAACCATTTTCGGCAATGGTTGACAATAAAAAAGATGATGAAGAAATGCCTTTTTAATGATCATTCCAACAACTTGTTTCAACAAAATAGGTGTAATGACCAAGCCTTTGCGAATTGTGCAAGGCGGATCCAGTGCGGGTAAAACATATAGTATATTACTATACTTAATTTATTACGCTTTAAAGCGTAACGTACAAATTTCAATTGTAGCTGAAAGTGTGCCAGTTCTTAAAAGAGGTGCTTATTTGGACTTCTTGAAGATATTAAAAGAACTTAATTTATATGAAGAAGTTAAGCATAATAAAACCGATAGACTTTATCAACTCAATGATTCAACTTTCGAGTTTTTCGGGGCTGATGATAGTGACAAATTAAGAGGTGCAAGACGAGATATTTTATTTATAAATGAGTGCAATAATGTCAGCTTTGATGCTTTCCAAGAATTAAATGTAAGAACAAGACTTTTTACATTTTTAGACTATAACCCAACAGCAAGTTTCTGGGTACATACTGAAATACTAACTAATCCTGAAGGTTGTGATTTTACAATTGTGACTTACAAGGATAATGAGTTTTTGGATGCCAAAATTCGTAAAGAAATTGAGAGCTGGGAAATAAAAGCTGAAACTTCAGATTATTGGGCGAACCGATGGAAAGTAATGGGTTTGGGTGAACTTGGTATTCAACAAGGATCAGTTTTCAAAGATTGGAAAATTATTGATGAACTTCCAATAAATGCTGAACTGTTAGGATCTGGGATTGATTTCGGATTTTCAACTGACCCAACGGCACTTATTTCAGTTTATCGCTATGATGGTCAAATCATCTTAAATGAAGTGATTTATGAAAAGGAACTTCTTAATAAGCAAATAGTTGATAGAATAAGAAATTCTGATGCTATTCATAAAATAATATATGCCGACTCAGCAGAGCCACGAACAATCGCAGAATTAAAAGCCCACGGTTTAAATGTTCAGCCAGTTATCAAAGGAAAGGATTCTATTAATTATGGAATCCAACTAATGCAGCAACAGCCATTACAGATTACGGCCAGTTCAACCAACTTGATTAAGGAGTTTGAAAACTATGTTTGGGCGCGGGATAGGGAAGGAAATACGCTTAGTTATCCGATAGATGACTATAACCACGCTATTGATGCAACTAGATATTTTTTCCTGATGAAAATGGGTAATAGATCTAAACATTTTAGTTTAACATGGAAGCGATAATTGATTATAAATTAAGTGAGTTTCTCCAAATAACTGATATTAATCTTATAACCAATTATCTCTTTGTTTTAGACCTTTTAAAGCCACTTAAATCAATTGATAACCCAAGATTCAAAAGGTGGAAAATATGGTCTAATAAAGAGCCTAAACAGTTAATAATAAAAGCCCCGCGGGAATTAACTTTTGCTGATGTAACCAACATCAGGAATTACTTTAATGAAGCAACAATTCACGGTGTTATTGAAAGTGTTAAGCTTGTAAGTGGGTTATCCGAAAGGGAAATTTTAGAATTAAGAATAACTCAGTTTTACGGCATTATAAACTTTATGAAAGAAGATCTAATCCAATTAGCCAACATGGAAATCAATGAATTATCTGATGATAGTTTTGATATGAATCTGGAGAGTGTAAATGCAAAGGGAAGGATGGCCAGATTCGGTGTATTAAACACAATTGATAGCCTAGCAAAAGAAGATATTTTGCGCTGGGAAGAAATAGAAAAACTTCCATACATGACAGTATTTACCAAGTTATTAATGGATAAAGAAAAGAACGATATCCAACGAGAATTGGCCGAAATACAAAAAAGAAAACAAAAACAATAATGTACGATTACTTTAAAAATGTAGCAGAATCAAATAACTGGGTGTTCAAATATGGTCGTTCAGATTATTTGAATCTATCCAATGAAATTGAAGAACCTAACAAAATCCACTTTTTTATTGATCCAATCATAACAGATTCCAACTTTTCAGATGTTGGAACTGAAACCAAATCCTATTCTGGTAAGTTCATGATGTTGCTTTCTAGTGATGTAGATGAAAGCTATGATGATAAATATAATGACTATATCAAACCTCTTATAAATGGTGCTTTACAAACGTTAAAGAACGATTTGGTATGTGCTGATTTCGATATAAATAAGTTCCAAGTGTTGGAAGTAATCAACCTATTTGATTATAACCTTGACGGTGTGCTTGTGAATTACAGTTTAACCCCTTACGAATAATGGAAGTCGATAATGAAAAGATTCTGGCTGAAGAAATGGAACTTTTAAAGGCTGAAATTCTTGGGGTTTATAATGCCAGTGGCAAACGTACATCGGGTGAATTTGAAGAAGGTTTAGAGATTCAAGTAAATGGTGATTCAGCAACACTTTTGGGTTATTTATACTTAGGTGGTAGGGCGGCTGGCA
The DNA here is from genome assembly GCF_040750275.1 of Flavobacterium enshiense. Classification (GTDB taxonomy): domain Bacteria; phylum Bacteroidota; class Bacteroidia; order Flavobacteriales; family Flavobacteriaceae; genus Flavobacterium; species Flavobacterium enshiense_B. The sequence goes on along the minus strand of NZ_JBDOCV010000002.1, from coordinate 367,344 downwards.
AACAACCACCAATTTCAGCCATCGAAAAATGGATTGAAGCAAAAGGAATCAAACCAATAGAAGATAAAATGAAAGTAAGCACACTGGCTTATTTGATTGCTCGAAAAATTGCGAGGGAAGGAACAAACCCAGAAAATCACTTATACATCTATGATGAAGTGATTACACCAGAAAGGATTGAGCAAATCCTTGATAGGCTCAATAAAATAAATGTTACAGCATTCGTAAATGAAGTTAGTGTGACAATTCAAAAATTAGTGAATAACCGATAATGACGACTGGAAATATTAAGATTAAATTTCTTCAACAACCATTAAACAATCAGAATTTTAATTACGTTGTAAATAAGAATAGTGTACCGTTTCAAACCATTAATAAAACCTTTAAAGCACCCATATCATCAGCTTCAAATAGAATCTGTAAAATCAATGCTATTGGTAATACACTTGATACTTCATTTAATGTTGGTACTGGTTTTAATAGTGGCGGTGTTACCATTATGGCCGCGGCCATTCAAAGTGATGGTAAAGTACTTGTTGGTGGTAACTTCACAACCTATAATGGAACAACAACAAATAGGCTAGTAAGGCTTAATACCAATGGGAGTATAGATACAAGTTTTAATATTGGTACTGGTTTCAACAACTATGTTTGGGCTATCGCTATTCAAACCGATGGTAAAATTATTGTTGGTGGTTTTTATAGTTCAGTTAATGGCACATCTAAGGGTTCAATTGTAAGACTTAATGCTAATGGTTCAATTGATACATCATTCAATAGTGGTGGTTCTGGCTTTAATGAAGGTGTTCATTGGATTCATATTTTACCTGATGGAAAAATGCTTGTTGCTGGTCAGTTTACAAACTATAACGGTACAGCAAAAAGGGGATTGGTTAAGCTTAACTCAAATGGTAGTATTGATACATCATTTAATAGTGGTGGTACTAATTTTGGTTTGACTTTTGGTAATGCTGGTGCTGGTAATTTAAGAGAAGTTAAGCTTCAAAGTGACGGTAAAATTATTTGTGCTGGTTATTTTGACAGCTATAACGGCACAACAGTTAGAGGGATTTGTAGGCTAAACACAAACGGAACGTTAGATACTTCATTTAATTCTGGTGGTGCTGGGATTACTTCAAATGGTACACAAGCAGCTTTGGTACGTTCAGTAGCAATATTGCCTGATGATAAAATTATAATGGCTGGGGATTTTCATTATTTCAATGGAACAGCTAGTGAATATATAGCTAAATGTAATGCTGATGGTAGTATTGATAGTTCTTTCAATGTAGGTAGTTCTGGCTTTATTGGTTCAACAACAAATAGAATTGGTCTGATGCCAGATAACACACTTTTTATTTCTGGTAACTTCATTAAATATAATGGGTATGATAGAGGGCATATAGTTAGAATAGATGAAGATGGTACTTACATTCCTGATAATCTATCATTCAACAACTACACAAACTTTGTATTGGTTAAAGATGCTGATGAAGTATTCATTTTAGGGGAATTTTCAAATGCAACCACAAGCGCATTGTCAACATCAACTGAAATACCAATTGGAAGTACTATGTTAGATACAATGAACAACACGGTATCAAACTTTAATACATTCAATGTACAATCTGATGTAACTTATAGTATATCTGGTGATACCGTCAATCATAAAGTTGATTATGATAATACAACAACAGTATTAACAGTAAACAGCATTAATGATATTCCATTCTTTGTTATCATCACTTTTGATGATGGTGTTGCAGAACCAATTGGTGACGTTATCATAATTGACGAAAGTAATCCTTTATCACCAAGTAATATTCTAAATCCAGCTTACAATAATACAATCATAAGATGGCAAACCGATATAAGTAACTTGTCTTATGCTGAGGTAATCGCAGGCGGAATTGGTTATAAGATATATCCGTTTGGTAATTCATTTACCTTCAATTTTAAAGAGATTGCTAAGAATTTAATCAACCAGAATTACTTCAAAGATACAATCATCCCAGATTTATCACTTAATGCAATTTACGATGATTCAACACTTTCACTTGATTTACCAATAACCATAAACGTATATGATACTGGCAACGAATTTCTAACAATCAACAGAACATTAAAGTTTATTAAGTCGGTAGAACAGTTACCAAACTATGTTAATAAATTGGCGAATGCGCCAGCGGTTAGAACGTTATTACCAACCAATAATTTTATTGATTATTATCTGCCTTATTTTGAGGGCTTTCCGACAGATTTTGCAGTATATGGATTAACTCAAAATGATACATATTTCTTTAAAAATATAAGCAATTATAATCAAACAGATACTTATACTGGAACAACCAACCAAGTTAAAAGATTCTATTTATCTGATGGTTTTTCAGATGGTTCAATCAATGAAGATTTGAACCTAGCCAGTACACAAAATAAGCTAGAATTATGGGTTAATGATTTATTTGTAAACAATCTTATCATTGACAAAAAAGAATCAAAATGCGGGGTTTATTTACGTTGGTTTAATAATTCTGGGAGCTACAGTTATTGGTTATTTGATGAACCTTATCAGCAATCCACCCAATACAGAATGATAGATGATATTCAAGGTGTTTATGATAATCTTCAAAGCATCACATCATCATCAGAAATCATTGGAAAGAACGGTTCCAGAACGTTGAGGTTAAAAACCAAATATAATCTGAATCAGAAGGAATATTTGGAATCACTTTTAGCTTCACCCTTGGTTGAAATGTATGCCTATAATAAGCCCTTTGCATCACCAATAAATACCTATTCATTCTTTGGTGTAAAGGTAAATGATGGTTCTTTTCCTTTCAATTCAAAGAACTCCAATAACACATTGGAAGTTACAATAACACTACCTGAGATTAACACCCAAACCCTTTAATGGAAAGACTTTTTATAAATGGTAAACAATGTAATTTAACTGCTGGTGATAGCGGATTTGCAAAGACACTTCAATGTAATGATTTAGCAAATATTGCGAGTCGTCAAACCAATAGAACCATGTCTATTAAATTACCATTTACACCAATTAATGATGAGATATTTGGGAATCTGTCATTTATGGGTAGCCAATCACAATTTCCTTATCAAAAAAATACTTGTGATTTGTTTTACGCTAATGATAAGATAATTCATAATGGATGGGCTAACATAAACCAAACATCAAAAGCGTATGAGATCCATGTTTATGATGGAACTGTTGATTTATGGAAAGCTATTGAAAATAAAACTTTAGGTGATTTATATATTGGTGAAATTACACACACAAAGTCCTTAACGGCTGTTACAAATACTTGGTCAAATGATTTAGATTACAGTTACATTCTAGCTGATTATGGTGGTAAAACAATAGTATCAGGCGATTCAATCAATATTGATTATTTGGTTCCAAGCGTAAAGGTTAAATATTTGTGGGATAGGATTTTTGATACGTTTGGTTATACCTATACTGGCAGTGTTTTTGAAACTATTGATTTCAATAACCTTTGGATGACATACCCCAAAGGGGTGAACCCAGAAGCTAATGATAATATCATTCCAATCAAGTCATTTCAGATGTTTACTACAGTATATGGAAGGGGTGATTCAGCTAGATATATATTAGATTCAACAGCATATACTGATTCTTACATAACAATTATTCAAACACCGAATAGTAATGCTAATGGATATGGTAATACTGATGAACATATTAAGCTATTATCAGATGGTGGAAAGTATAATATTAAGATTAATGGGAAAATCAATACTGTTAAAGTTGGTAATCAATCTGAATCAGCACCAGTTGATATATGGTTTGTAACAAATAGTGAAGATGATAGAGCACCAGCAGCACTTGTTTCACCAATTAGATTTCGTGAAAAGTTAGCAGAAGGAATTACTTTCAATCATACGCTAGATATTGATTATAATTTCCAATTGGGAATGAATGAAACCTTTTCATTGGTAGCAGCAACACCAGCAGCATATCAGGCTACATTCATTGCTGGAACTGATTTCACAGTTGATTTAGGAATTTATGATGACCCGCTTTATGATTTCCAGAATGAATTGAAGGATTTTTCAATAACAGACTTTTTTAAGGAAATCATCTGGCATTATGGATTAACCTTTTATAAGGATGAATTCTCAAATAACTATGAGTTTAGAACCCTAAATGAAGTAATGAATGGGGATGTGGTGAACTGGTCTTCAAAATTTCAGAATGTCACTAATGAAAAATATACTTACAATTCATACGGTCAGAGCAACGCATTTAAGTATAAATACAATGAAGAAAATGCCAATCATAATGATGGGTATCTGTTTGTGAATAACCTTAACCTTGATGAAAAGAAAGATGTAATCAATTCAAAAATTTACAGTCCAGAATCTGAAACTACTTCATTAACGGAATTGAATGATGTTCACATTTATAAGATGTGGAATAAAGAGGTTAAGGATGATGGTGAAGTGAAATATAAAGGACTTAATAAGAAATACTATTTTCTACGTGGTGTTGATTATGAATTTGCAAGTTCGCAAACAATCGTATCAGAATCAACAAGCGGATCCACAATCGTTAATTCAGCAAAAGTAGAAACCTATCAGGGTATTGGGTGGAATGATGTAATCAATGATTATTACTTACCACTTTTCAATATCCTAAACAACACCAGAATCATCAATGCGGTTTTCTGGTTAACACCAAATGACATTGCAAACTTCGACTTTAGAAAGCTTTACTATATCGAACAACTGGGTGGATCATTCCTGATTAACAAGATTACAAACTACAAGGTGAATAAACCAGTTACGGTTGAACTTATCAAAGTCAACAAATAAAATATTGTTTAATCAGCCCTTTGATTAGGGCTATTAAACCGAGAATAAAATGAAATAATTAAATGGCAAACAAAGTTGAAATCCTATCATTGGATATTAACACTTCAGCACTTATCGCTAAGATGGCTGAAACTAGGGCTAAGATAAACGAACTACAAACAGCCCAAAAACAACTTACTACTGAAAACAAAACTACGTCAGCAGAATTTCAAAAAAATGTTGTTGAACTTGGAAGACTTCAATCTTCTTATAACCAGCAAAAAGCTGTTGTAACTCAATTAAGTACAGCAAGTGAACAATTTGCACAAGTTACTCATGCTATCACTTCAGCGGTTGAATCTGAAATTCAATCAATAGACCAAGCAAGGGATAACAATAAGCAACTTTTAACATTAAGAAATCAACTTAATTTATCTACTGATGAAGGCGTTCAGAAATTAAATGAAATCAATGCAAAGCTTAATGAGAATAACGAATTCATTAAACAGAATGTTTCGGCATACGAGCAACAAAAAATATCCATTGGCCAGTATAAAGAACAAATTGGTGAAGCATTTGACCAGATAAACATCTTTAACGGTGGTATTGGTGGTTTTATTCAGCGTTCCAAAGAAGCGGGTGGTGCTGGTAATTTAGTGACAGAATCATTCAAGGGTATGACCGCTGGTTTATATGGAATGATTAAAGCTGGTTTGGCTTTTATTGCTACACCAATTGGTGCTGTTATTGCAGCATTAGGTTTAGCAGTTGGTGTAGTCGTAGGAGCATTTAAGTTTATGCAAGCTTCAATGAATTCAACTGAAGCTGGAGCAAATAAATTAGCTAAAGTAACTGGTGCTATAACTGGAATCTTCAACGGTTTATTTAAAGTTTTAAAGCCATTGGGTGAATTTATTTTCAACGGTTTTGTGAAGTATGTTGAATTAGCTGGGGCTGCATTAGATAAGCTTGGTAAGGCTGCATCAGCAACTTTAAGATTTCTTGGATTTGATAAGGCAGCTGCATCAGTTGATAACTTCAGTAATTCAATCAAAGAATCATCTAAAGCGGGTGAACAGTTGGCGGTAGCTGAAGGAAAACTAGCTGAAGCACAACGTAAATCCAGATTAACCCAGCTTGAATATCAAAAGCAAGCTGAAAAGCTACGTCAGGTTAGGGATGATGAAAGCAAATCATTAGAAGAAAGAACCAAAGCCAACGAACAATTGGGAGTTGTTCTTAAGCAACAATTAGCAGATGAATTAGCTATTGCTAAACAAGCCTTGGTTGTTGCTAATCTAAGAATCCAAGCTGAAGGTAAATCAAGGGAAAACCTAGATGCACAAGCAGCTGCATTAACTGAGATTGCAGATATACAAGAACGTATTACTGGCCAAGAGTCGGAACAATTAGCCAACTTAAATAGTCTTAGAAAAGAGGCTGCTGATAAAGCCAAAGAACAAGCTGATAAAGCATCACAAGCTAAACAAGCCGCTATTGATAAGGATATTCAAAAGAGCAAAGATGAAATTGAATTGTTTATTCAGCAACAAGGAATCAAAAAGAAATCCCTTGAAGAACAATTAAAATTTGAAGAACAATTGGCAACCAAAAGGCTTGCCGTTCTTGATAAAGAATTTAAGGCTGGTAAGATGGGTAAAGAAGCTTATGAAGCTGAAAAACTTAGAATTACCAATGAAGCAAATCAGAAAATTGTTGATGCGACTATTTCCAATGCACAAAGGGAATTAGACATTTACAAGAAAGGAATTGAACAGAAGAAAGCTGATGATACATTCTTCACCCAAGAAAAGTTAAATGCCAAAGTAGAAGAGAATGCACAAGTAGCCCAAAAAGAAATTGAATTCCATCAGTTAAGGTTAGCCCAAGGTGTTATAAATGAGCAAGAATACCAAGATGCTGTTGATCTTGTTAAAGAGAATCAACGAATTAAGAACGAAGAAGCTGAGAAAATTAGAGAAGAAGCTAAAAAGGAACAACAAGCCATTGACCTAGAAAACCAAAGAATTGTTGATGAAGAAAAATTTACTAATGATTTTGATTTACAGTTATCCCGTGAGAATCAGAGATACCTAGCAGAGATAGCAGCAGCAGAAAAAACTGGTGCTGATAAAACTCTTATTCAGAAGAAACACGCAATAGCACAAGAAAAGATTGAGAAAGCCAAATTTGATGCTCAATTACAAAGTGCTAGTGATGCTTTTGGTGGGATGGCTCAACTTTTAGGGGAGAGTACTGCGGCAGGCAAGGCCGCTGCCATCGCTCAGGCTACTATTAATGCCTACCTCGGAATTACATCGGTGCTATCAGCACAATCCGTATTGCCAGAACCAGCGGGTTCAATCGCTAAGGGTATTGCTGCTGCTGGTATTGGTGTTGCGGCATTAATGAACGTTAAAAAGATTGTTTCAACCAAAGTACCATCAAAGGCTGTTGGTGGTCTTATTGGTGGTGTTCCAACACTTGGAAGTGGTCTTATCGAAACCCCATCAAATTTATCAGTTCCACTAAGTAATGGGGATAATCAATTAATATACGCTAAGACTGGAGAGATTATCTTGAACCGCGAGCAACAAGCCCGCGCTGGTGGTTCAGCATTCTTCAGAAGTATTGGTGTTCCAGGATTCGCTGGTGGTGGACAAGTTGGTGGAAACCATAGCCTTGGATCATTAAACGGTATCAAGGTTGATATGGATGGACTAGCTGAAAGAATGGCGCAAGCCAATAGAAGTTTGCCAGCACCAGTTGTAAGTGTTGTAGACATAACCGATACCGCAAATAGAGTATCAGTGATCGAATCTGGCGCTAATTTTTAAATAAAATCAATCCTAAACAAAAAAAGTTTAGGATTTTTTTATTCTGCAAACCCTTGTAAATAAAGGGAACTTTAAAATAATTAAAAATATTTTCAAATTTTTTTACTCAAAATCTGACTTTTCAAAAAGTAGCTACTATTTATTATTAAACAACATAATCGATTATGAAAAAAGAACTAAAAAATGAAGATGCTGATAAAGCTTTAATCAATCACGAAATCCAAAAAAGACTGAAAGAACTGATTGATAGAGCCGAAAAGAATCTTCAAAAAAAGTCCTTCCTAGATAAGTTATTCGGGAAGTAATCAAACTGACGTTCCGCAAAAAAAGAGTAAACCGCGGGGCAAAAAAATAAGCCAGAACGATGGCAAAGAGATAAATAGTAGTAACAAAAAATGAGAACCGTAAAACAAAATGAAACACAATTTGAGAATGAAAACTGGAGAATTATAAAAGAAGCTCCAAACTATGAAATAAGTGACTTTGGAAGATTACGTCACACCTTCAAAAATGGTAAAACCAAATTGGTTAAGCCATCAGAAAACACAACAAATAAAGGTAAACGAGATTACCAATTCTACATAATAGAAAACAAGAAGTATTATGTTCATTTCCTTGTTCTTACAACATTCGTTGGAACAAAGCCAATAGGGTGGGAATGCGACCATATAAATGGTGATAAGCATGATAACACCCTTCAGAACCTTAGATACCTTACAAGGTCTGAAAACCGTTCCCATAAAGGAAGCCAGCACCCAAATTCAAAGTTGAATGATGAAAAAGTTAGACAGTTAAGAAGCCTTTGGCAACTTAAAAAATCATTGGATTTAAACCAACAAAAACTTGCTGATTTATTTGGTGTTACACCATCGGCCATTAGTTCCGCAATTACAAGAAAAAGCTGGTCACACATCGATTAATCCATGACAGTCAATAAGAATTACTTCAGTGATCTTTCAAAATTTGAAGGGTTATCTGAAACAGATTTGTTGAATCTTTTTGAAGATTATAAGCTTGGTAATCAGAAAGCTTATAACAAGTTGGTTGAATCGAATTTGAAATTAGTTGTTTACTATGCAAAACAGTACTGGAAAATTATAAAAGATCATAAAATGATTGAGTTCAATGATTTGGTAAGTGAAGGGAATTTGGGTTTGATAAATGCAATTAAAAATTATGATATAACCAAAGAAATCAAGTTTGCATACTATTCTGGGTTTTGGATTAAAAAAGCTATTCTGGAATTTATTCTAACTAATAACACAAATGGGATACGTGAGCCAGAACCAAAACACACAGCAACAACAAAAATACAAAAAAGGGTTGATGAATTGTTTCAAATTGAACAAATGGAAATAACGGATGCTTATCTGCATTTTTTAAATGAATTCACTCCTAGGGAAATTGAGCATTATTTTTCAACGGTTCAGTTTGTTGAACCTTCAAATCCAATTATTGATTCCTCTCAACAAACCTATGAGTTGGAGGTGCTGATGATAAAACATTTAGATAAGCTAACTAACAAAGAGCAATTTGTATTGAAAATGCACTACGGTTTAGGTCAGGGCAAAGTTCATAAACTAAAGGAAATTGCTGAGATGATGAATGTAACACCTCAAAGGGTTTATGAGCTAAAAATGACAGCTTTAAAAAAATTAAAGAAAAAGTTAAAGAATGAAATATGATTTAATTAAAATAAACGAATTAGCTAAAGATAATAATTACAATGAGTTGGTTAAGTTATTTAAACCTTTTGTTTATACGATAGCACAATCATATTTCAATCAAAATGTTGAATTGGATGATTTGATAAGTGAAGGGAATTTGGGGCTTTTAAAAGCCATTTCCAACTATCAGGAAGGGAACTTTACCACAATGGCAAATACTTATATCAGAAATCAAATTATTGATTTCATCCGTAAACATAGCAATACAGTAAGACCTTCAAACTACGCCCGCGGGGGACATGAGAAAATGAATATTATGAATGAAAATAAGATACCAGAAAATAGTTATGAAGATGTATATGCTGAAACGGATCACATCAAAAAAATGATAATAAGATATATAACACATCTATCAGAGATTGAAAGTATTGCAATCACCGAGTTTTATTTGAATGAAATGAGTAATAAAGAAATAGCTGAAAAGTATAACTACAAACTAGAACAAATTCAAGCTGCAAAATGTAGAGGGTTGAATAAACTCAAAAAAATGTTGAAACCATGAAGTATATCATTATACCCATTTTATTGGGGTTTATAGGATGTTCCCCAAAAATAGAACAAAACGCGGGGAAAGAAAATAATTATGATACAATAAAATTCTATAGATACACAAACCAATATCAATATAAAAACCTAAGAATAACGGTAACTGGTTTGGGATATGTTGAAGATTTAAAGATTGATACTTTAAAAAATGAATAGGTGATGGCTTACCATCAATTTTAAATGAATAAAGAAGAATTAAAACAAGTAATGATTGACCATTTAAATAATATGGATATTACTACAGACAAAATTGAGTTAGTTGAAAGTGAAGGCAAAATAACTGGTAAATTCTATTTTGAAATGGAATGTATATCAGCTGGTGGTAAAGGTTATGATATTGATAAAGATTTCAATTCATGGCTGAAAAACTACATAAAAGAAAAATTAGGTATTAAAGATGAATAGATACCAACTATTAAAAAGAAACGAAAAACTAATATTCCAGTTTGTAAGGAACGGAATTCTTTCATACCAAATCATTAGAGATATTGAGATCTATGAACGATTTGATGAAATGGAAGAACCAATAAAGGATGTTAAATATCTTGTACTTGGGGAACAGTATGAACTATCTCCAAACAGGATAGAACAAATAATAACTCAAATGAACAGAATAATTAATTAGCCTAGGTTGTTTTTAGGTCTGTTTTAGGTTGTTTTTCCTATTAGTTTACTATAAATTATCAACAGATTTTTCGATATCAAAAGTTTGGAATGTCATTATTTATAGGGTTTTCGGTATAAAAATGTTAATAATAAGTTTATTTATAATCGTTATAAATAGTGAAATCGTTTGAAAATCTGGTAGGATATCCGTTAAATTTACCAAGTAATTAAAACAAAAAAAGAAAGCCCTATCCGATTTAATAGAGCTTTCTTTAGTTTAACAAATCAGCGATGTTTTAAACATCCTGACAAACAGAGTAACAAATAAGGGGTGAGATACTTATTGTTTCTTTACTAGGATTCTGTAACAGCCTCTGGCTTTACAAACCCTTTTGCCATTGATGGTAGTACATTTTCTAAAAATGTATTCAAACCCTTCAGGAGCGCAATTGTAATTCATAATACAAAGTATTAATTGTTAAATTGTTTAATTACGTTATGTCTAAGACCATTTCTGACAATTCCAAAAATCGGTTAGAATTGTTAACAATCTGAAATAGGCTGATGCTACAAGGGCGTTGGCCTATTTTCATTTACAAAGATTAGCATTTGATTTGATAAAAGAAAGTCAAACTTATTCACAATACGGTCGAGTTTTTAACAATTGGGATTTTTCTTTCTTTGATTTTTTATTATTTTAAAGTATTGATTATTAGATGGTTAAAAATAAAAAAAATCTTATAAATTGTGATGAATGCCAACAAATACAGGGATTAAAGAAATATTATAAAAACCGTTAATTATTCGGTCATTCTTCAAAATCCAAATGCTCGCGCGGGGAAAGAATAAGAATCAAAATAAAATATTCTCTAAACACTTTTATTAAATTTGAACCCTAAAATGATATAAGGATATGTTTAAGGTAAATGATAGGGCAATATTGAAGTATTACAAAGAAGAATTGGAAAAGGAAATGAAATTTATAAAACAGTCCTCAACACATCAACCGATTCAAGATCATATCCAAAACACCAAACAATCCTTAAAAGAATATTTGTTCAATAATCTGGATAATATGCTGGCCGATTCATATAGAAATGAAGAATCAGAAAATAAGATAAATAAGTTAAAAGAAAAGCTAACGGATATTGAAGATAACTATATACCAAAAGTGGTGTTAATCAATTAATTCTGATTAATTTTTGTTGTAATCATTTTTATATTTTTTGTCTAAAACATTTCTGTTAAAATAAATTTCTTTACCTAACGTGGTGAGCTCAGTATTATTACTGTTAAATTTTGAAGTATTACTTTTGGGTTCAGAACTTGACATCAAACCTAATTCGAGAAAGTAGTTTATGTATTCATTATTAAAAGAACTTAGTCTGTCATTTTTTTTGAATAAATCCTCAGAAATTTGTAAAAATGGTAAATCAATTTTTTTTAATTTGAGTTCTACGAATTTTGAATACAATAGTATAGGAATTCTTATATCAAGATTTACCTCTCCGTTTTCCTCATATAACTTTAATTTTTCAAATTCATGGTAATAGATTTTCTTAAGTTCACTTATTTCTTTGATTTTTTCATCTACTTCTTTTTGTAATATTTCAGAACCAAGTTTAGCACTTTCGATATCTAGTGTTAGTTGGGCAAATTTATTATCTTGCACTTTATGTACTTCTTCTAATACATTGTATTTAGTTACTAGTGATGAATGTTCTTGATCTAATTCGTTATACTTTAAATCCAATTCAGAATAAGCCTTTTTAATTTTTGAATGTTTATCTTCAGATATTATCAGCTTTTCATTTTCTTCTTGAAGTAGGCTGACATATTCATCTCTTTGTTTTTTTACAAGATCAAATGAGCTTCTATTAATTACAAGTTTGCTTACCGTTTTTTCATTAAAATATGGGATAATACGGTGGTCAACAACATTAACAATTATTCTTGATAAGATTATTAGAACATAGGCCAAAACCATCAATCCAAAAGCAATAAAAATGTTATTAGTAAATATTCCCAACAAATCTTTATCATGATAGTATTTGTTTATGTATGCTACTTTATAGGTTAAGTTATGCTTCTTATCAAAATTGAATAAAGAGAACACCAAATCCCAATTACGAATCAACCAAACTAAAATAAGTGTTCCAAAGAATGGGTTAGTAGTTTTCTGTTTTATATTATCAAAAAATGAAGTAATTATTTCTGGCATAGCATTGTGATTTCGTGGGCTAAATGTAAGAAATAAATTAAATATAGCTAATTGAATCAATATAGAAAATAACTTATATTTGGGCTTATATGACCGATTCGTTTAAAAACGACAAAAGCCGAGGGAAGAAATGAAAGACAATACCAAACTAATAGAAGATATAACCAAAGTGGTTAAATATCTACAGAAAGAACACGTTGCTAGTATACCTGATATAATATTAGGATTTAATAAATATCCATCAGATTTTAATGAGCTAAAATACTTAAAGCAGATTCAAAACACATTAGTTAAAATGGGATTGGCTAATTATCAATCTGAAAGGTTAAATGGTTTTTATGACTTAAATTTAACTGATAAAGGGTATGCAGTAGAAACACTAAAATCATCATTTGAGGTTTTAAATGATGATAGTACTATATCGGTACATAACCGTAAAGAATCAATGAAAAGTTCTGTCAGTAAAATTCATAATATACTTTCAAATAACAGTTCTAAGATAAGCAAAAAGCCTTGGTATAAAGACAGTGATAAGATCGCATTAGTTTCATTAGTAATAACAATTTTGGCGTTGATTTTGTCAATGATAGATTCTGATACCCTATCGAGGTTTAATGTGTTTAGTAAAGATGTATCTGTTGAAGAACCAGCTAAAAACATTAAATAATAAAATAGGAGAAGGTGAAAGCTATGCCTTGAAAAATCTAAATAATGTTCCTAAACATAGCCAACACGCACAAAATTGTTGCATTCCCAAAAGAAACGGCTTTTTTGATCCCAGTTTTTCAGCTGGGATTTTCATTTTGATATAATTTGTGTGCAATAATAGGGTAGTATTGAATGCACACCCTTAACACCACTAATTCCATACAATAATTATTTAATAAATGTGCATAAAAAAAGTATACTTTAAATTTGCACAGTTAATTAATTTAATATATCTTTGAAGTGTTCAAAAGATAGGAACAAAAGTTATTTGAAATATTGAGATTACCACCAGAAAAAAATAAGGGGCTAGTTTGCAGCCGCCCCTTATCTAAGTAAAGCATTAATCAAAGCGATTAATACATTAAAAGTTATGACAAAATTAAATAAAAAATTCGAGAATATCGAATCATTACTTAAAAGAGATTTTGATATAAATGAAACGGTTAATCAATTGAAATTCCCAAACATAAATGTCTTTTTTAGTTGGGGTGTTGAAAGGTTAATCAACTATCAAAATAAAGGATTGTTAATGTTGGTTAACGGTCATCATCATAAAGGCTGGGTTTTAATTACATTGGCTTGGAATGATACTTACTCTTATTACTTGTTAGAAGGTAATAAAACAATTAAGGTTGAAAGGCATGAAGTTTATTGTGATGAACTTCAATATCGGATTGACCAAGATGTTGAATATATTGAAGATTATAAATAATTAATTAATAACCTTGCTTTGATATAGTGCTTTCTTCTGGTGGTTTATCTCAATTAACTATTAAACTTAAAAGATATGAAAGCACGTTATGTAAGGGTATCATCCCAGAGCCAGAACCCAGCCAGACAATTAGCTAAACGTTACCCCGATGAAAAGCTATTTATAGACGTTATAAGCGGTTCAATTCCTTTTACTGATAGACCACAAGGGAAGGAACTAATTAAAGCAATAGAAGCCAATGAAATCACTCAATTAACCGTTTCATCAGTGGATAGGTTAGGGCGTAATAGTTTTAATTGTCAGGAAACTTTAAACTGGTTGAAGGATAAAGGTGTTAATGTATGTATTGATAATCTTGGTATATGTTCTATACTTCCAAATGGTAAGTATAATGGCATCTTTAAAATGATAACCGATGTATTAAGCAATGTGGCCGAAATGGAAAGGGAAGCCATTAAGGAAAGACAAGCCGAGGGAATAGCTATTGCCAAGAAGCTTGGCAAATTTAAAGGTAGGGTTGAAGGTACGGTTGAATCTGATGATGAAGTGCTGGCCAAGTATAAGAAAGAAGTTAAACTGATTCAACAACATTCGGATCTAAGCCTTAGAAAGCTGGAAGCCTTAACTGGTGTTTCAATGAATACGGTTAAGAAATTAAAGTTGATATTGGATAAACAAAAAGGGGAGCTAATGCTACCCTTAAAATTTTAAAAATGAAATTAATCAATATTCTTTTTTCTACATTCACCATTAACGACTGTTACTGTGCCTGTTTGGAACGTTCCATGATTAACACTTGAAGCCGTATAAGTGTATGTGCCACCAGATAAATTAAAGAATGCGTTACCAATATTTGACACACAACTTGGAGGTTCTGAGAAATAGTTAACAGTAATGAAACTTTCCTTACCCTCAATAACTATTTTTACTCTTCCATCGTGAGTTGGTAAATAAGATGACCAAAAAACAATATTACCTGATGTAGGTGGTACAGGTGTGTAATTTGGAGAATCGGGTTCATCATCGGAGCAACCAGTAACAATGATAAGGAGCATAATTAGCATAAAATTTTTCATAATTTACTGATTTTAAATTAATAGTAAATTTACGAATAATAAAAAAATAAGAATAATTCTTATTTTTTTATTAAGAGGATATGGTGATATGAGTGAATGAAAGTTGAAATCGTTAATTAGTGATTCAATGAATACAGTAAAGAAAATTAAGGTGATATTGGATAAACAAAAAGGGTAGCAGTTGCTACCCTTTTAATATTATTCTAAGAAATTTAAGGTTGTTTAATCAAAACATATGTTCCATTGGGAAATGTTTCACCAACATAAACCTGAGTAAATTCAAGATCAGAGCCTCCTATATATCTGGTTCCATTAAGGATAAATTGTGCAGATATTGCTTCCTGACCACCAACATTTATTTTTCTTAAATATAATGGGCCCCAAGTTTGTTTAAGAGGATCTCCAAAGCTCACAACTAATCTTTTTTCTCCTACTACACAATCATTACATGTGGGTTTAGAATTATGATAAATCACAGAATTGCCATGAATATTATTTTCAGAATTAGAAATATTATTCAAAGTATTAATTATTTCAACACCGTTTTCAATATATTTATATTCACCTATTAATAAATCCTCTGAATAGTTTGCACGTTGCCGAGTAATTTTTTGAAAAATGATTGTTAAACTATTATTACCATTAGTATATTCCCAAGTTCCAACAAATCTATTTAATAATAGCTCATTATCTTTATAATATGCTCCATCTATAGGAATCAAGCCAATATCTTCAATTGAGATTATTTGACTATTAGAATTTAAGCAATAAAAAAACACACTTACGATTGTTATTAATATTTTTCTCATAATTTTTAATTTACATTTAAACATGGCGAAGCTACTTTTCTCCCAGCATTTGGTTGTCCTGAAGGGGGAATACTAAGATTTTCCCAATTATTCGTCAATAGATTATATTTAGATAATGATATTGGGATGTCAAATTCCTGCAGTGTTTTTAAGAAACCCAATTCAAAATCATTACCAAATCCTTTATGTTTTTCTGTTCGAGAATTAATTAAAATATTGGCATTATCTAGCTTTTCCTCAAAGGTTGTCCCATCAGCATTATTTATTACAGCTTGAAGTTTATTTGTTAATTTAACAAGATCATTAACTTTAATTGTATAAATACCAGTTTCGCAAACTAATGCAAAAACAACTTCACTTCTATATTCGGGTTTTGCATGTCTATATAATTCTGCAAGTTTTGCTAAATCACTAAAAGAAAACATCGGCATAAGATGACTGGGATGAGAGTGAACGGCTCCATAAATAGATGGATCATTTCTACCAGTTGGTACATCTAAATTATTTCCAGTACTATTGGGAATATCAGGATTACTGTAACCAGAATCATTTTTCTTAAATGAATACCCAAATTCTTTACCTTGATCAGTTCCATTTGTCACTCTATTCATTAAAATATTAAATTTACCTAAAAGATTGGCATGACTTACATCAGTTAATTTATATAAACTTTCACAATGATCTTGATTGTCAGTAATTTCAGGACAATTCAAGCATCTATTTACTGGTGTTGTTGTTGTACTTCCACTATTAGGTGTTCCACCTCCAGTACCAGAGGATCCACTGCTAGTACCACCACCTGTACTACCTCCACTTCCTCCATCATCACATGAAACAATTGAACTTTGCCAAGTCCAATAACCTGGTAAAGGGCCATAAATACTTCCAAATTGAGAACAGTACTGTCCAGATTGAACTTCTTCAAAAGTATGGTTCTCTGATCCAGTCCCTTGACAAGTTTGCCCTGCGATATATACGGGGCTATCTTCATAACA
This sequence comes from Flavobacterium enshiense, assembly GCF_040750275.1. Lineage (GTDB taxonomy): Bacteria > Bacteroidota > Bacteroidia > Flavobacteriales > Flavobacteriaceae > Flavobacterium > Flavobacterium enshiense_B. Next base: position 350,274 of record NZ_JBDOCV010000002.1, on the reverse strand, counting down.
GTTTCCATTAAAGTAGTATTTTCCTGTTAAGTCGCTAATGGTTATCGAGTTTTCCAGAAGTATTTTATCTATTTTTCCTTTGAGGTCAACAAATAAACCGTTATCAATCTTTTCTAATTCTTCTTCAGTTATATTATATTGATATAATAATGTCTCATACTCGCTCTCATTTTTTTTACTAATTACAATGTTTTCTAGTAAATAATTACTTCCATTAGGTCTATTAATTTTGAATGTGTATGAATGATAATTACCTTCCGCAATAAATATACCATAATTTGTGTCAACAGTAAAATTATTTATTGTATCATTAATAACCCGACCATTATTATTTAATTTAAACCTACTTTTTGGATTTGTTAATTTTTCTACTACTTTTTGATTGTCTATAATATCAATAAAGCTTATTGGCTTTACTCTAATTTCATCTTTTGTTTGATTATGCTCATGTGTATCAAAATCTTCACTACAACTATAGAATAGAAATAGAGATAATACAAAGCACAAACCAAACAATTTTAATCTTTGTTGTTTCATATAATTTAATTTTTCCTTTCACTTCGCAATTCGCTGGGCAGAAAAGTTATCCCAATGACCTTAATTAAAGTTATCCTTATTTCTTTTTATATTTTTGATATAGTTCTTTTGCAAGCTTTATTACAGTTGGATTTGATCGGCCAAATTCCTTTAAAGCATTCAAGAATTCAATAACTTTTAGATCATTTGGATAAGAATCCCCTAATGCTTCAGCAAACATAATGTAATCAATATCTTCCATCTATTTTCAATATTTATCTAATTCGATTAATCTTTGTTCTAGTTTGTTTTTCTTTTCTTGTAGATCTACTAATAATTTCGCTGCTACTAAAATCACAACAACAATGGCGATATGTGCCCAATAGTCTTTTAAAAATTTCATCATTTTGGCTTATAAATTAATAGTGCAAGTATATTAAAATATTTCCTACAAAACAAATTAATTTAAAACGATTTAAGACATAATCTTTTTGTAAACGATTAAGTTGTTTTCATATCTTAAATAATGCCTTAAATCAAAGAAAAACAGTTTATTGAGGGATTTGCCTTTTGTCTGTCAATTATTGTTTTTCCTAGAATCAAAATGTATAACTTATATGAACTTTGATAACTTCAATTATATCATCAATATTTGAATCTCGGTTGCCACCATGATAATTATACTTCCAATGTCCAAACACTTCTTTGGCTTTCATTTCATTGCCAAGGAAATTTCCAAATAGGGAATAACAAAAACAATTATCATCTTCAACCTTCAAGTATAGATCACCAATTCTGGTTTGAATTACCAAATTATAACTTAATGCTGATGTTGTTTCCTTTGCTCCAAGTTCTTTAAGCATTTGTGTACATTTCAAAAAAAATTCCTTGGATTGTTTTTTATTTATTTCATTTTTCATTTTATTAGTTATATTCTTACAAAATAAACCATTTTAAAGCGATTTAAGACAATATCTTTTTAGAAACGATTAAGTTATTATCACTCATAAAAGAATGTCTTAAATCAAAGAAAAAAGGGTTATTGTGATTATATTAATAAATAGTTGCAACTTTTGAAAAGTTCAGTTATTTAAAAATATTTTTCTTTCCCGCGCGGGGTGTTTAAATTTGGCAACCTTCAAAACAAATCTTTCACTTATTTGGATTAAACCCAAGGGAATAATTTTCATTAAGTGTTATTTAACTTTTGGTATTTCTCAATTAAATTTATTTATGAGATACCTTTTAAAACACAAATGGATAACCTTTTACAGTTATCCATCTTTATGTTTGCTTTATCATTTCTGATTAATTCATTCTTTCTTTTAAGTTTTCAAAATAAATGATTTGTTCTTCAATTGAAGCCAGTTCTTCTTTGGCTGTATCAAGATTTAATTGAGCCACCCTAAGATCATTAATATAACCTCTAGCATCTATTATATCATTTGTTCGGTATAAAACATCGTTATACTTTTCTTGTAGTTCTGTTACAGCTTGATTGGCATTAAAAGCGGCCAAGCCTAATCCTTTCAAATGATTAAAAATGATATCGCTTGCTTTTTTCTCAATGGCTAATGGATTAAATGTGTCACCATTTTTTTGTTGACGTGCTTTTACTTCTTGTACGAATGTTGATGTTGAATTTTTCATGTTGAATAAAATTTAAAGATTTAACATTAATAGTAAAAAAACATTAGCTAATTGTTTTGTACACTGCAAAGATTTGAATAAAATTTCAGATTACAAAATTGATACTTTTCAAAACTGTAAGTAAATACAACAAAATTGTTGATTAAATTTAATCAAGTCATTTTTTGACTTAATTAAAGTAAACTATGATTTAAATAACTGATTTGTAATTGTTTACAAAACAGACTTTAAAATGTTAATGTTTTGTTAAAAATATAAGATTGACATCATCTACTTATCTGATTCACCAATATAAAGCCAATTTTCATTTGGAACATTAACCCAGCTATATGGTAAGATGGTTTGAGTTTGTATGTTGGCTTGGTTAACAATGTATGTTACTTCATTGGTTAATTCGGCCATATCATTTTGAAGAATGTTGTTTTCAAATTCTGGTTCGTTTTGAAGTGATAGAGTAGGTATATATTTATATTCTTTTGATTTATGTCTTCCAGCATTTCTAACACCGCCAGCGTATATTAAAAATTTAAGGGTTTGTGGTAAAACAACACCTTTTACTTTGGCAAAAAACGTTACCAGTGTATAATCACGGTTTATTGTGTTAATCACAACCTTATGGATAAGTTGTTTAAATATGGCTTGTAATTCAGTTCTATTCTCTTTGGCATTTATTAGCATATCAATTGATGCTTTTTCTTGGTCATAATTTGCAAGGATTCTTTTTTTCTGGAATATTTCTTTGTTGATAAGATGAAGTTTGTCTTCAATAGTCTGAATTTCCCTGTTTAGTACTTCTTGTTTCTGTTCTAATTGGGTTTTGCTAAAGGTGTTTGATGAAAGGTACAAGTCAAGTAATTTGGATTGTTCCGCTTCTTTATTCTCTTTGTCTGAATTAATATTTTTTAATTGTTGAGTTAAACCCTTTAGTTCAGCTTCAATTTGTTTTTTTAGATCATTCGGGGATTCCAGAATTGTTAGTAAAGATTTGGAATTTATAAACTCGTTAAAGATTACACTTTCCAAAAGTGAAATACTTATGGCTTTATTTCCACATCCCTTAGCTCTGATATAGGAAGTACACTTGTATACTTTAGATTGTTTAGGATTAGGGGTGTAAATGGCATAGTATTTATTTCCACAACAACCGCAATAGATCATATCTTTTAGAAGATATGTGTAGTTTGTTATGATATTCCTATTGTTTTTGGTGGTCATTAGGTCATTGCAGAAGTTGAATAATTCTTCTGAAATGATTTGCGGTGATGGTACCGTATGGCCTTTGAATTGTCTTTTACCAATATAGATTGGATTCTTTAAAATTTGTCTAACTGTTGCGCCTTCCCATTTGATGGATGCTCTGGATTTGGTTAAATCAGTTCTTCTAACCTTTATGTCTTTTTCACCAGTTAATCTTTTTAATCGTGTAGGGATATCCATTTGGTTAAGGGTGGCCGCGATTGCATCAATGCCTAAACCTTCTTTGTACATATCGTAAATCTGTTCGACAACAACACTTTCTATTTCATCTATTACCAAGTACCCATCAACATTTTTATAACCGTATGCTTGGTTGGCACCAGAAACTTTACCTAAGCCAACTTTTTCTAATTTTCCAGATTTCATTCTTGATTTCATGGTTTTACTTTCAATATCCGCAAATTCGATTAGAACTTGGAGAATGATTTGCATGATATTATTTCGAGCGCCATCATCTTTGAGGGTTCTGTCTTTGAGAGTAAGTATATAAACTGGAACATTCCTTTGTGATAGATCATCAATAATTTCTCTAGTGTGTTCAGGGTTTCTTCCAAGTCGTGATATCTCAGATACATAGATGCATTTGTAATCTTCAGCTTTGCTTAGAAGTTTTGCTAATTCTGGTCGATCCTTTTTGTAACCAGAAACCTTTTCAGCGTATGTGTCTATTTGTTCTTTTGTATATCCTTGATTAAGAATTTCTCTAGTTAGTTCGGAAACTTGACGATCATAGTCTTGTAACTCTAATGTGGAAACCCTTGCATAAATGGCTACTTTATCCATATATTTAAAGTATTGATCATAAGGGCAAATTTATACCTAATACTTTAGAAATGCAAAAGAAGCTGCTATAGTTTCAGGTTTGGAAGTTTATGGTGTTGACAATGTACTCGAAGTAATCAATTTTTTTAACGGAAAACAGACTCTTGAACCTACTATTATAAATACTCGTGAAGAATTCGTCAAAACTTTAGATTTCCCTGAGTTCGATTTTGCTGAAGTAAGAGTTCTGCAAAGTAAAAATATAATCAATTTAAAGTCAATATGTTATAATTGATTTTAAAAATAAGTGTCTTAATGGTGTCTTAGTTTTCAACAATTATTTTAAACACCATAAACAATCCATACTTCCAAAACATGCAACACCATGATATAATATATACTAATAAAATATATTGTAATTATGAGAATCTTTTTTAAAACAAAATCAGTTAATAGATATATAAAGAAAGAAATAAAGTATTTGAAAACAAATGAACTATTTAGTGTTAGATTTTATTTCTTCTTCTATATAGTTAAAGTAGTTTCAATACCGGACTTTCTGTAAATTTCTCTTGTATTCAAAAAGAGGTGCCGTCACACTAGCACCTCTTTTTTATTTAGGTCATAGGGACTTTTCAAACTTTTATATATAACCTATGATATACAAGAGTTTAGAAGAGTTAGTAAAGGATGATTTTAAGTGGAGAAAGATGTCCTTAAAGATTTGTAAAGATGAAATTATTGCAGATGAACTACTGCATACTTTCTATGAGAAATATATCTCAGCAAAGCCAAAAGAGATAACAGGTGCTTATGTCTATGCTTCACTAAGCAATCATTATAAGCAATTAATTAAAACCTATAAGTTCAAAGAATTAACTATGGATTTTATAGAAGATGATGAAGAGATTGATGTAGTTAATCAAATAAGATATGAACTCTCTAAACTACATTTTTTTCATAGAATGATTTTTGAATATATAGTAGATGAAGGTTTTAGTATTAGAGAACTCTCTAGAAGAACCGGGATTAAATTTAATGTAATCCAAAAATCATTTAAAGAAACAAGAGAGCATATAAAAAGTAAAATTACTAATGAAAACATTTAAAAGAATATTGAAACAGATTAACCCTTATACAGCATTGTATATGATTACATTCTATGTAACTATACTATCAATACAATCTTTGTTAGTGTGGTTCTCAGGCTACCTAATCATTAAACTTTTATTAGGGTTTAAGTTCATTTCATTTTGGCAAACCATACCATTCACAATATGGCTAAACATTATTCACCAAGTCTTTAACAAGATTAACGGTGGTAAGTTTATGAATAATGTCTAATCAAAAATAGAATTGATAGTTATATGAGTATAAGGTATTATAAGAGTGGGTTTATCTTTTATAGAAAGAGTGTTGTAGAGAATGAGATTGTAGTTGATGTAAAACTTATTTATCCTGTCTCTATTACTCAATTTATCATTACAAATGATAATTATACTCTGAGTGATAAACTAACGCTTAAAACACTCCTAAATGGTTATTATCAGATAATTGATGAATATAACCGTATAGCCAAACTCTAATGAGTTTTGGCTCTCACAAAGTGAGTATCAAAAAATAATTAAAACAATGGCTCAAGCAGGTAAACCAAAAGGAGGTTATAGACCAGGCTCAGGTAGAAAATCTAAATCTGAAGAATTAAAACTAGCTGAGAAGTTAGAAGATGCTTCTGATGAAATTATTGCTATGATGAAACAAATGGCAATGAACGGAGATAAAGATATGATTAAACTTTATATGGGTTATATGTATGGTAACCCTAAAGTTAAAACTGAGAATGAAACTTCAATGTCAGTTTCAGGTATTGAACTGAAAGATATTTTAAGATTTGGTGATGAAGATTCAGAAGATTTATTTGATGAATTTGATTTGAATTAATCTATAAAAAATAGTCCTATGATTTTTGAGTTTATTAAAACCAAAGTATAAGCCATTAGCAGAGCATGATGGTAGATATTTCGTTGTAACAGGTGGTAGAAGTTCGGGTAAATCTCATGCAGTAACTAGATTACTTATTGCTTTAACTTTTGAAGCAGGGCATAGAATACTATTTACCCGTTTAACTATGACTTCTGCACACGATTCAGTAATTGCAGAAGTTAAAAAACAGATAGATGAACTTAATCTATCTGAATACTTTACAGTCAATAAAGAAAAGATTGTAAATAGAACTACCAATTCATATATAATCTTCAAAGGTATAAAGGCTTCAAGTGGTGATAACACCGCTAGATTAAAATCACTTTCAGAAATCACAACTCTAGTAGTAGAAGAAGCGGAAGAGTTAGTTGATGAAGATGTATTTGATAAGATTGATGATTCAATTAGAACTATCAATAAACAGAATAGGGTTATAATGATTCTTAACCCAACAACTAAATCACATTGGATATATAGAAGATTCTTTTTAGATAGAGGGATTGATGATAATTTCAATGGTATAGTAGAAGATACTTGCTATATATTCTCTACTTATAAAGACAACCTAAAATATATTAACCCATCTCTTTTAAAGAAGATTGAGAGCTTCAAAGAAACAAGACCTGATAGATACCAACACCAATACTTAGGTGCTTGGTTAGATAAAAGTGAAGGTGTTATTTTCAAAGATTGGGAGTTCGGAGATTTCCCTGATGATGTTGATTCTAAATTCGGTGCTGACTGGGGATTTACAAATGATGAAACAGCTCTAGTTGAAGTATATGTAGATAAGAAAGAAAGAACAATCTACCTAAAAGAACAACTATACCAAACTGAAGTATTGCCTACTGAAATGATAAAAATATTTAAAAGAATAGTTGGTGATAGATTGGTTGTTGCAGATTATGCCTCAGGTGGTGATAGAATGATAGCAGAACTTCAAACAAACGGTATAAATATTAGAAAATGTAGAAAGGGTGCCGGGTCTGTTAAAGAGGGTATAATGTTGATGAAAGATTATAAACTTGTAGTAGATAGACAAAGCTCTAACCTTGCAAAAGAATTTAATATGTATAGTTGGAAAAAAAGCGGTGAAGACCCTATTGATAAGTATAATCACTTAATAGATTCAGCTCGTTATATCATTAGTGATATTTTGAAAGAAGAAGATGGGGTTTATTTTATTTACTAATAAGTTATATCAATAACTATATCACTATATAATTGATGATTTTTTAATGTATGATTCCATCTAGAATTATTACCACTATAATCTAATTTAGGATTTGGGTAATCATTTATTTTATACTCACTAAGAATATTAAACTTATCAATTGCTTCTTTTACACTATCATTAAACTCACTAATTATTTTTCTTCTCTGGACAACTTTCCTATTAAAAGTTTCCATTGACCTAAGTTGAATTATTACTCTTATATCGGTAGTTTTATATTTAACTCTTGACAACAACGAAAGCTGAAAACAACTAATATCAACATTGAAGCCATAAATATCTTCAAAGTCAATAAAAGCAAGTTTCATATTATTTGAAACATCTTTAATTACCTCCTCTGCTTTCTCTTTCATAATGGCTAAGATAAGGTAAACCCCACAAATAAAAAAAGCGGTTAGGAAATATCTTAACCGCTTTTTACTTTTCATAAACCGAAATAACATCATAATAATCATAAACTATTTCATCACCATCTAATTCAATATCAACTGATGACTTTATATAATGCTTATCACTAAAATCTAACTTAACTATATATGAATTATCACCAAAATATTCAACACCTTCAATACCATCAATACCTTCATTAATTTCTCCATCAATGAAATCTTTAATTAAATCTCTTGCAGGTTTGTAAATAAACTCACCTTCTAATGCAGATATTAAATCATCAACATCACCATTATATTCATCTAATAACATAGAATACTTATCTCTATATTCATCTGATAAATCCTCATAATCAAAATCAACATCTATATACGATGCTAATAAAAACTCTTTACCTAATTCTTTTAATTCTTCTTTCATAACTTTTAACTATTTAATTTTTAATAACAAATTTCTATATAACTAACACCCTCATTACTCAATCTTTGTAATTCTCTATAATCTTCAACATAAAGACTTTTATCAAAACCTAAATCATACATCTTATCCAAAATATCAATTAAACAATATTGAGATGAATCATTATTAGGTGATACCATTGAAGCCTTACAATTATCAATAATCCAAATCTTAGTCTCTTCACTTAAAGAAACATCATATTCTAAAATAAATCTATCAACAGGTAAAATATCAATATTACCATCTTCATCAAACTTATACCCTCTAAGTAATAACTCTTCTTTTAACTCTTGTAAACTACATTTTTTTAAATAATCTTCCATAATTGTTAATTTTTTATATAATTCTTTGTTTTTCTTTTGTTTCACAAAGATATATTCAAAATAATTTAATTAAAAGTAAAATATATTTGTTTTTTAACAAAATTTGAAAATTCAGCAAAATAAGGAAGTTCTGAAAAAGAGGGTCAGAATGTTCTTCTGAATCTGATTTGAATTTAAGTTGCGAGTGCGAAGCACGAGCATTGAGCGAAGCGAATTAAAAGAGCGGAACGAAGTGTAGCGATTGGTTAAATAATAATAAATATATAATATATATTATGTTACTCTTCTTCACTTCAACTTCAAAACATAAGAAATCCTTATTGGTTAATCAATTTTTTCCAACCGTTATTAAGGATGAACCTAAATACAAAAATTCGCACCTTTTTTTGTATATTTTATTCCGCCAAGTGGGGAACTCTCCGTATCTTTATGTTGGTGCCTTGGAACTAACAAATAGGTTTTCACCTACAAAACCCCCTCTCTCTTTTCAATGGTTAAAATCTATGCGAACCCCTGTAATCATTGATATTTTCCATTAACAAACTTGCACCGCTCCTTGGTGGTTTGTCCGAATAACCTTATCTTTATAATGTAATAAATGTTTAATTAAATTCTTTGACATTATGAAAGAAAAGTTTAAGGAATTCCTTCAGAGGGATTTTGATTTCAATGATACCTTAAAGGTATTAAAATCTCCAATCAATGTATTTTGGAGTTGGGGTGTAGAAAAGATTTACACCGTTGAAAATAGTGGTATAATTTTAAAAGTAAATGGTCACCATTGGAAACACTTTGTCCTTATCACTTTAGCGTGGAATGATACTTACACCGTTACTCTTTTAGATGGTGGGTTTAATCCAACTAAAACAATGAAAGAAATCTATTTTGATGAACTACAAAATAGAATAGATAAAGAGATTGAATTTATTAGTGATTATGAGGGGGTTTAATCCCCCTCTTTAAATTTTAAAAGTATGGCTACTAGAAGTATTATAGCTATTAAAATTAATAGCACAAAAGTAAAGTTTGTTTATTGTCATTGGGACGGTTACCCTCAACACAATGGTAAAATACTATTAAATCATTATAACGATTTTTTAAAGATTAATGAATTGATAGAACACGGTGGAATTAGTTCGCTTGGTGAAAGTGTTAATGCTCCTAGTGATGTCTCACACTCATTTGATAAACCTGTTGAGAATGTAACTGTATTTTATGGACGTGAAAGAGGTGATAAAAACTCTCACCATACAGAAGTTAAAACAGTCAAAGCATTAGATAAATTCTTTGAACATTGGGGAACTGAATGGGTTTATTATTATGACTACTCTAAATGTAAATGGTTCTTTAAACACTATAAAAGTAAAGAGTATAAAGAACTCACCTCAAAAGATTGTGAAGAGTAACAACTACTCACTAAGTGAGATAAAAAGAGAGCATTGCTCTCTTTTTTTATATCCATATTTCTTATTTAGAACCGTCCTAAATGTTACTTCCAAAGCACCAACATAAAGATACGGAGAGTTCCCCAAATGGCGGAATATTTTAACACTTTTTTTCTAATTCAGGATAATCCTAAATAACACATAATCACCACTTTAACCTTGCCAATTTGTCCAATTATCCTTACATTTACATAGTAATAAATTAATCTTTGACATAATGAAAAAATACATTGCATACACCAGAGTATCAACATCTAAACAAGATTTAGGTTTAGATGTTCAATTAGAAATCATTAATAGATTCATAGGTAAAACTGATGAAGTGTTAGCCACCTATACAGAGAAAGAATCAGGTAGAAAATCTGATAGACCTGAACTAATGAAAGCGATTCAACACGCTAAAGATTCAGGCTCTATTTTACTTATAGCCAAACTAGATAGACTATCTAGAAATGTAGCCTTTATATCTACTCTAATGGATTCTAAAGTTCAGTTTAAAGCGTGTGATATTCCTACTGCTGATAACTTTACTATACACATCTTTGCAGCACTTGCTGAGAGAGAGGTAGGACTTATTAGAGAAAGAACCAAATCAGCTATGAATTTGATTAAAGAGAATATCTCAAAGAATGGTTATCATATATCTAAGAGTGGTAACCGTATTACATCATTAGGTGGTGGAACATTCACACCTGAACAAAGAGAGTTAGGTATATCTGTAATTAAACAAAAGAAAGCATCTAATGAGAATTTAAAACGTGCTAAAGCATTTGCTCTTTCTTTAAAAGATAATGGCTTAAATCAAACGCAAATAGCAAACCTTCTTAATACAAATGGGTTTAAGACATCTAAAGGGTTTGACTACACACACACTCAGGTAAGAAGATTGTTTGTGTAAACTCTATTTGAGTGTATATAAACCTTTACTGATTCTAATGAAGAAGGTATTATAATTACCTGGATTGTTTTCACAATGTTTTGATAGAAATGAAGGTGAGTTAATTAAGATGTTATTACAGAATTTATTAACATCTTTTACTCTAAATTTTTTAGGTAAAGTTTTACAGTTTGTAATTGTGTTTAAGATTGATTCTCTCATGTTAAATTGATTATAATTAGATATATAATATATGAAAAAAATATGAGAAATCCTAATATTCATAAGGGTTTTGTTAATAAAAATGTTTTAAAATTACTATAAGTTTTACTATCATTGTTAAATTATTAGAAGCACAATGAAGAAAGTATTATTAGATTCAATTAGTCAGGTTATCTCAGCAGGTATATTAGTTATTTTAGGGTTTATAAGTATGTTCACTTATAGTCAAATAACAGATAAACCATTTAAGACGGTGTTTAAAGATTCTATAACTTTTCAATTTCCTACTTATGTGATTATATTGATAATTTTAGGATTCATTTTAATCACCTCTGTAGTTAGTTATTTAAGAAGTAATAGTGTATCATCAGAAGTAAAGTATTTAAAGAGAAAGATTAAAGCATTTACCTCTGATGATTATAGATTTACTTACAATGATATTGGTTTATTGTGTAGATATAGTGTTAGTTATAATAATTATACAGGTAAACCATTTATACACAACTTGAAATTATATTGTAATAAACATACTCCACCTATGGAAATGTTTGATGGTGATTGTAATGTAAACCGTTGTGATAATAGAAATGCAGATATAAATGAATTTAGTGTTCAAAGACATTTAGAATCTGATATTATACATAGATGGGAAGAGTATGATAAAAAGCAAAAAAAAGGCTCTTAATTAAGAGCCTTTTTTTTATTTACCTGATTTCATTCTATTATCATTCTTACAAAGTAATTGACAATTCTCTTCTACTGTTTTACCACCTTCATGCCAAGGTGTAATATGGTCGGCTTCCATTTCTTCAATAGTGTAATGCTCTTGACATTTAACACATATTCCTAACTGCTTCTCATATACTTTTTGTTTGATAACATCATTGAAAGCACGGATAGAAAGATACTTCTCATTTCGTGTTAGAACATAAGGATATATTCCACTTTTCTTAGTAACATCATCATCTAAAATTAGTTTAGCAATCTCTGCTTCAAGTGCTTTAGTATCATAAACAACATCTTTGTATTTGTTATAAAGGAAACCCCATTCAATACCCTTCATAAACTTCTTTCTTTGTGTTGTGAATGTAGCATTAACCCAAGACATTACATCTTGAAAATATCTCCATAAAGCACTTGCATTAGGGTCGTGTTGGTGATTAGCCATATAGACCTCAATATTACCTTCTGATATCCAATCAATAGCAGTTTCAAAGAACTCTTGTCTTATTGGTGAGCCGTTAAGATAATCACCACCAATTTGATAAGCAGCGCAACCTGATTTACTGAAATATCTTTTAGCATCTGAAACCCAAGAGCCTGAATAAACAGCATTTCTTAGTTCTTGTTCAGTTAGTTTTTCACCTGCAATATTAATAGTTTTGAACCATTCTAATTTTTCACTTTCAGTTCCGCTACATATATAGACCATTAACTTATAATCTAAAATCTGTTCTTGTTCATCATTCTTTAGATTGTGAAAGTATCTGAATAAGTGAGCAAAATCACCATTAACATATTGACATATAGAGATAGTTCTTTGTTGACCGTCAATTACTTCATAAGTCCCATCTTCTCTTAGAGACCAATACATTACATTCAAAGGATAGTCTTTAGTAATGGTGTCAATTACAGCATCTCTTTGTTTATCTTTATAAATAAACTCTCTTTGGTAGGGTGGTCTGATGTCAAGGTTACCATTATAACCAAAGATACCTTGTTCATCTTTATCTATATAACCTTGTGTTAATTCACGGACAGTTATTTCTTTTAAAGTTATATCCATTACTTTTTCTTTATTAAAATTCTAGCATAAGGAACTTCAACAATATCATTTTTCATCATATATAAGTCACCATCAACTGCTCCTCTTTTTTGTATTTCTTTTCTATACTTTTTATGTTCAGGTTTATAAGGTTGAACTCCACACTCAATTCCTGAATTTGATATTCCAAGACCAATAATTTCAAACTGGTCAGGATTATATTTATCTAAAAATGTAATTGGAACACCAATGATTCCCTCATAGTCATAAGGTATTTCTTTTGTCTTATCTACATTGATACCATCAAAATTCTCATACTTTGGATAATCATCCGGTGTATATTTTCTATACAGTATTAAATCTTCATGTCTTTCATTATAATCTAAATTGGTATACCATCTAACACCTTTTACTCTAATGAATTTATTTCCAACTTCATCAATTCTACTTCCGGCTGCTGTTAATGGATAATCATCAGGAACTCTAAACTCTCTATCTCCACTATGAATACTATGACCAAACCATAATTTACCATCTTTAACTAATTTGAAGATGTCTCTATAAGTAAGTGCATTTAGGTTACCAATTATTACAAACTTTTTATCATGCTCTATAAGTTGAGCAACATATTCTCTAAATAAAGAAAAAGGTGGGTTAGTAACAACAATATCTGCTTCTTTTAAAAGCTCAATACATTCTTTACTTCTAAAATCACCATCACCTTTTAATGGTTTAATGCCGATTTCTTCGGGATTTGGAATGTTATCACCGTTTTTATCTCCGGTATATTCTAAATAGATTGCTTGTTCAGAGTTATTTTCACTAAATAGGTCTGCATTTTGACTTTTATAGCAAGTTGCAATTAGTTTTTTAAGACCTAATTTTTCAAAGTTGTATGAGAAGAAGTGAAAGAAGTTACTAACTCTAGGGTCATCACAATTACACAAAACAACTTTACCTTTAAAGTGGTCTTTGTAATGTCTTAATTCTTTTTCTATATCAGAAAGTTGAGTGTAGAACTCATCTTTTTTATTTGTTTTAGCTGATTTTAGATTTTTGTTAGCAGATACTTTTTCCATTTGTATTATTAAAACCAATATTATTTTTCCATTGGTCGTAAAAATACAATTTTACTTTCATTTTCTCACAATTTTTATATAAGAGATTAGTTTTTGAAATCTATCTCATTGATTTTTAATAACTCTTCAAGATATTTAATTCTCTTATTCAATTTAGAAATCTCATTACCCATATATGCTTTAGTGCTTCTATTTTCATTCCAAATCATTTCATCTTTATTTACACTCATAATTTCAAACCTATTTTTATACCTGCTACTGGTTGACCTGTTATAGGGTCATAAGAAACTTTTCCACCTACAATAACTTTATTCTTTATAGTGTAATCTAAATCAACACCTATTTCTTTTCTACTGTTATAACTTGGTGAAATGTATAAAGTATTCTTATTTACATACTTTGTTGTTTCTTTCTCAATGGTAATAATTGAATCTTTATACTTAGTATTTATTTCAATATTATTTATTCCACCAAACCCATCTACTTTTAAGTGTGTATCGCCATTCTTATCTACATAAGTTGTATCAATTGAGTAAGCATACTCTTCTTTAATTGTTTTATAAATGGTATCAGTTCTTAAACTTTCTTTGGTGATATATTTATTCTTATACTTTATTTCAGGTTTATCTTTTATTTGAATAATCTTTTCTTTTACCTCAATTGTTTTGGTGGTTTTGGTTGAACTATCTTTATCACCTTGACAGTTTATAACACAACCTAGTAGGAAGCCTATTATAACTGCTACAATTAATTTTATATTTCTCTTTATCATAAGATTATATATTAAAAAGAGAGTGGCTCTATTCTGAACCACTCTCTTCAACCTTAATCAAAAAAATTCTACTTATTATTTACAAGGTAATTCTCTACCAAATATTGCAAAAGAACAAGATAATGCAACACTTCTAACTAAAAAGTTTTTAATATCATCTACTATTTTATCATAAACAATAAACCCTTTTTCAATATTTAATTCTCTACATAACATTTTATCATCTTTTACAATTTTATATCTAATTGTTCCTGAGTTAAAATTATAACCAAATATTATAATCATATCTTTTTTTTCTAATAGGTTTTCTATTATAGAACCATTTTCTAAATCATATTCTTTTAATCCTAAATTTTCATTAAATCTTTTCATTTTCATTTTTAATAATTTTATCGCTCACTCTTTGGTGAGTTGGTTTTGTTTAAGATGGTATTAAGTTTTTGTTCTCTTATTGCTGCTGATAATATTGAAATATTGTATTCAAAATTATCATCAAGTTTTACACTTTTTTTTAGTTTATTTAACATAAGCGTCATTCTATCCAAATTACCATTTTTAATAATTGATTCTATAAGTGGGTAAATATTTTTCATATTTCAATCTAAATTATTTTTTATGAACTCTTCAACCACATCATTCAAATCTTCTCTCTGATGCTTTGATAGTTCTTGCTCTTGTAAATTCTCTATTAAGTCCCAAAATGCTACTGGGTTTATTTTAAATAGATGTGAGAGGTTAATCCACTCACGAGGGTCTTTTAGTATGATGCCGTTCTTATCGAAGCGGAAAAGAGACGGTTCAACTCTTTGTAGGTTATCGGTTGTGTAATAAAGTCTCATTTTTAATCTCTATTACCCATTATACAATTAATTATAATAATTAATATTAAAACTGTCACACAACTTGAAGTTTCATCACGAAAACACCATTGTAATACTTCTAACATATTTCATTCTTATCTTTTTTATTCAAAGCATTCACTTTGATATATGTATATATTACTATTTTATATTAGTTTTTCTCCGAGGTGGATTTTTTATAGAGAAGTGAATTAATTTTTTGGTCTCTCAATTCTGCTATTATTTCTTGAACTCGATTATTAATTATAATTTCATAACCAAGATTACTGATTGGTAATTCATAAAGAAGACTAGTTAGATATTCATTATCTTCTTTTGAATTATTAATCAAAATTCTAATATCATAATTAATTGTTTTATGAGAATTTTCAACAATATAGTTTGCTATTTCATCTACTATTTTATTTATTATAATATTCTTTTCAATTTCACACATAACTTTCATCTCTATCTAATAATTTTTTAATCTTCTCTTCTCTTATTTCTTCTTTATATTCTAAGAATACTTGTTGAACTTCATCTTTTGAAATTGTTCCGTGTTTCTTTAAATAGAGAAGTTTTTCAAAAATTTCATCACAACCCTTTGTGAAATCTATTCTTATTTCTAAACCATCATATTTAATTATAAATTCGTGGTTTAGGTAATCATTTATTATTGAGTAGTGCATACCTGCACTCTCGTTTTGCGAGTAGGTCATTTAACATTCCAATTTTTTTCTTTTCACTTCCTCTAAAGTGAATATTATTTCAGGTCTTCTTTCTTTACACCAGTTCAACATCAAATCTTTATCTTCTTTCTTTACTACAAGAGCATCGTGTATTGATAAACAAAATTCAACAGGACAATTATTCAGTAAATCATCAATGAAAATCTTTGCTTCTTTATACTGAAGAAGCCTACATATATTTTTATAATCAGAAGTTTTATAGTGTTTTAAAAATGTGTTAGCGATTGGGAAAATGTCTCTAATTATTTTCTTCTCACCATCAATATATCCAGTTCCATTTATCCAAGTGATGAATAAATCTTTTGCTTCATCTCTATCATTTTCTAATACTGGAATTCTATCTAAAATATATTGGTAGAAGTCTAAACCATTTTCAAAAATGAAGTTTAGTTTTTCATCTTGTAATCCTATTTCTTGTAGGTGTAACCATAGTAATCTTGGTTGTGTAGTTTTACCGTCTATTAAAAAGTAATCACCACCTTCTAATAGTTTTCTATATGAACCAAAATCTTCAATGTGTTGTGTGATATTTGTGTGTAGTCTTCTAGAAAAATTATCTCTTTTAATTCTAATATTTTCTAGTGGGAATCCTAAATCTAATAGGCTCTTTTTTGTTTTAGAATACCATATCTCATTTTCATATATGGTTGTGTAGTCAGTTTGTAAATCGTATTCATAACCTTCTTCTACATCAATAAGAAATTTATATTTCATACATATTCCTTTCTCAGTATCATAGAACTTTTTTCTTCTTTGATTGAACAAATCAGTAGTATCATAGTTTACTGATTTGAAGTCTATTATTTTATGTTCTAATAATAGATTTACTACTTTATAATATCTTGAATTTACTTTTTCTAGATATGCTGAAGGACAGTTAAAATAACCTTTTGTATTTCCTTTTTTATACACTAAAGCATTATAAACTTTTAGTATTCTTTCTTTAGCATCTTTTCTTTTTTGTAGGGTTAATAAATAATCTAATTCTTTACCAATTTTCACTTCATATTATTAATTTTTATGATTCGCACTTTGAGTTAAGTTCTTCACTTTATTATATATAAAATCTTCACTTCTCCCTTTTTAGTTTTTACTACTTTTTTTAAAACTTTTTAATCAAAGTGCAGAAGAGTGACATGATATATATTATATATTATTATAATTATTTAGATTTTTCCTTAGAATGTCTTAACTGTTATTTGATGTTCTAGATGTGTGCTTAGATATAAAATAAATCAGCACAGAATTAAACAAGATTTTATCTTGAAGACTAAAAGCCATTTTAAATAGTTCTGACGGATCTGCAAGAACTATAACAAACCATAACAATTAATGACAGCCTTAGAACGCAACAATCTTATAGTAGCACACGACCCTCAGGAGTGATGCGTTCTCAATAGAGCCAACCACCAACTTAATATATACTTCATAATCACTATGAAAAAAAGAAGTTATATAAGTATATGAGAATAACCTATGATTTAATTGATAGTAAACAAGATATAACATTAGGTAAATGGTTAGAATATGGAAATATTTCTAATACTGAAGATGTTGATATTAAATTTTTACAAGCAAAGAGATTAGAAATTTTTGCAGGTCTTTCATTAGAAGATGCTCTTTTATTGGAACAATGGCGAATAGATGAAATAGAAGAAAGAATTTCAATAATAACAAATGAAGAAAACAAGTTTGTTACAACATTTGAATTTGGTGGTATTGAATACGGTTTTATTCCTGACTTTTCAGAGTTTGTTACTTCGAGAGAATTAATAGATGCTGATTTCTATTTAGAAAAGCAAGACCATGTTAGATTACTTTCAATTTTATATAGACCAATTTCATTCAAAGATGGTGATAAATATAGGATTGACCCTTACACAAAAACACATACGCTCTTTAAAGATTTGAGGTATGATATATATGAGGCTTCTATGGGTTTTTTTTTGAATGGCTTGCTCATATTAGGGCAAGCCACCCTGAGATTTATAGAGGACAATCTAAAGGAAACCAAAATGAGTTCTCTAGAGAAGCACAATTTATTAAAAAGTATGGAGGATATACAGAAATGGTATACCTCGTTTCAGGTGGTGATATAACTAAAACTGAATATGTTTTCAATATGAAAGCGGTTGATTTTCTGTTTTGGGTTTGCTACCTAACCGATAAACAAGCTATTGAAGCAGCTCGTTATGAAAAAATGAATAAATCTTAATGAATTTTTATGCAATTGTAGGTAAGTATTTAGAAGGTATTTTCAAACAAGACCCCTTAGTAAATACGGTGATGTTTGGAACAATAAATGAAAGAGATATTGAAAAATATTTAATATTTCCATTGGTGCATATTATACCGGGAGATATGACATTAAATGAAAATAGAATTGAATTAGAATTTGAGATTGCTTGTGTTGATTTAAGAGATATAAGACCAGATTCTAATACAGATAAATTTTGGAATGATAACCTTATTGATTCATTAAATCAATCAGCAGCAATATTAGTTAAGGGTTTAAATATTATTAGAAAGAAGCGTAATGCAAATGATATTATTTTAGTCTCTTCAACATCAGCAACACCTGTAATATTTGAAGAGAAAAATATTGTAGATGGGTTTTCAATTCATCTAACACTATCTATTCAAAATACAGTAAAAGCATGTCAGTAAGTCCCGATATTCAAAAGAAGGCACTACAACTATTGCTTTCAACTTTTAAACAAAAAGCAAAACAAAAACTTCAATCTTCGAGAAGAGGTATTTGGACTGGAAAACTATTAGATAGTATTACTGGTTCAGTAGAATATGATGATGGTGAATGGAACATCTTTATTGATATGGAACATTACGGAGAGTTCTTAGATGAAGGTGTTAATGGAACTGAGAAAAATTGGGGTTCAAGATTCGGATATACAAGTAAAAAACCACCTATTAGTGCTTTAACACCGTGGGCAAATGCTAAAGGTTTAAGTCCTTGGGCGGTTCAACAGTCGATTTACAAGAACGGTATTAAACCAATTCACTTTTTTTCAGATGTTTTTGATAGTGAAATGGATAAAATGCTAGACTATATTATAGAAGCAGAGATAGATGATAAATTAAATAACGACTTCTTTCCTGACTTATAAAAAATAACCTCTTAAAATGCAAAATTATAATGATTTCATACTTACAAGAAGTCCATATTACATAACTTATTCAGCAACGGCATCACTATTTGACTATGCTACATTAGATTTATGGGTTTGGTCAGGTGATAAAACTACACCACCAAGCACAAAGAACTTTAGTTTAACAAGTTATAAAGCAAGAACATCTGATAACTCATTATACTTTCAAGTTAATGACTATATAAATGGGTTTTTAGACCCTCAAATATCTGATAACACATATTTTACAGGTAATACAGCATCTTTTGTATCAACGGAAGCTGTTTGGGTAAAATGGGTTTTAAAATCTTATAAATTATCAGCAGGTGTAGGAACACTTTACCAAACTTCTACTCAAAGTGGTAAGCCTGCAACTTTAGGTTATGGATATGTAACTGATGGTTACAATCCTACATTAGCAACAAGTTCTATTATAAATCAAAGTGATAGATTCGGGGTTGATACTTATTATCACTACAACGTATCATTAAACACTACTACAAACCAATCTTCACAATTATTTACAAGAGTAAATTCTACACCTGCTAATAATTTATGCTTAGGTGATTTGAATTTCTATCAAATCATATTCTTAAATAAATGGGGTGTATTTGATACTATGGATTTTAGTAGAAAATCAACAAGAAGTATCAGTATAAACTCTGAAAAATACGATGCTTATAGAACTCGCCCTGATATTTTCTCACAGTATAGAGGGACAAGTAGAATATATAATATAAATGCTAATGAAGAGTGGATTTTAAACACGGATTTATTAGATGATTACAATAATGAAGTGATGGAGCAACTATTTCTATCTGATAGATGGTGGTTGTATGATGCTGAAAAGCAATTAGCATATCCTGTAATACTTACTGACAAAAAGTTTGATGAAAAGTTAGGAGTTTATGAGGGTGCTATGATACAATGGACGCTGAAATTTGAATCAGCGAACAATAAAATTAATGATATAAGGTAATGAATGGGGTTAGAATTATTGTAGGAGATGATATTACTAACAAGGATATAATATTTAATGGTGAGGAATTAGATTTATTTAAAGATGAAACTATACAATTAACTCTTAAACAAACTGATTTCTCAGATATTGGAACTAATTTCTCAGATTATACACAACCTTTCTCAGTTCCGGCTTCATCAAAAAACAATAGAATTTTAAAATATTGGTATGATGTAAATAATGATGAACAATTTAGTTCCGTTGATGGTATACCTGCTAGAATTGATATTGATGGTGTTATGTTTAAAAGAGGAACTATTAGAATTATCAATTATCAATCAGATAATGACGGTAATCCAAAAAATTACTCTTTGAACTTTACAGCAGGTTTAAAATCACTTGCGGATTCATTTGCTGAGACCAATCTAAATCAATTATCATTTACTCAATCAATGGGTGTTTCAGGTTTACACAACTTTGAATATACAGATGATATGATTAGAGGTATAATTCAAAATAATAGTAATGCTGATTTAGAAATACCTATGGTGTCGGTTAAAAGATTATTAGATAACTATGATAATTTCAAATACCAAGGTAATAATCAAAATGGGTTAAGAAAAACAGAGTTAAGACCTGCAATGAAATTCTCTACTATTATTAATACAATAGAGAAAGAGTATAATTTAAAATTTGGTGGAAGTTTCGTTACTGACTTTGAAAGTCCGTTAAATAAACTGTATATGTGGTGCAATAAGAATGAAGAGCCATATACAAACGGTGGTATTACAATGGATTTTAATGGAACTACTATTAGAACATTATCCTCACCGATTGGAATGTTTGGAAACTCACCAACTAACTATGATACTGGAACTGCTTCAGTTTGGATTAACACAACTAATAACATTACAAGAATAAAGAAGAGTTATATAACATTTGGAACAGGTCTTAATAGTTATAGACTTTCTTCTAATAGTTATATGCTTAGAATGAACACTTTTACTAACAATTCATCTATTCCATATAGGATTTATCTACAAGAAGTTAAGATGATGGCTAATGGTGTTACAGTAAATGAAGCAGCAACAATAGCACAAACAAATGAAGGTTATGTTTGGACTTCTAACTGGGTTACAGGTAATCAATCTACTGACTATTATCAATGGGTTTGTGCAGCAGAACCAAATAATAAAGAAAGATTCTTTAGATGGAGGATTGAAGCTAAAGGAACTATTCTATTTACTAGCACACAACTATATGTTAGACATTCATATAGTATGAATAATGTATTCTTTTCGGGCCCGGTTGACCCTGAGGGATTTTACACTACTCAACATCTTTTAATGTCTAATGCAACCAATGATATTAGAGCAAGATTTGATGCAGGTAGAAATTTACCTGACCTTACTGTATCTGACTTTATGCGTTCATTGTTCAAGATGTTTAATCTTGTTATTGTTCCTATTTACAATCCAACTTTATCAGCACTTTTTGGAACAGAAAAGATTTTCTTATTGGAAACTTATAAGAAGTATTACGGTGCTTTAAATGAGTTTGATATTACTAATTATGTCAAAAGAAATGTAAAAGAAAATAAACTAAAAACATATAAAAATTTTGAGTTAAAACATGCTGATTCTAGTTATGGAACTAACATAGATTTTAAGTCTAAACAGATACCAAATAGAGAATATGGTTCTGTTAAGGCTGAGTTCCCTAATGGTGATGGTGGTGATTTAAAAGTTGATACTAAATTCGGATTAATGATATGGAGAGAAATGCCTAATGTTGGTATAACTGGAACATACTCATTAAATCAAACTTGGATTATTGCAGATGCCTTAAATGAAGACTATTCTAAAGGTGTTTTCAATAAACCAACTATATTTTTCTATAATGGTAAATCTTCATTAACACAAGGTAAGAACTTGTCATTTGTATATGATAATAACCAATCTCAATCACTTGTTAAATACTCCATATTCTCAAATTTAGATAAGATTACAGGTCTTTATACTACAACAAATACATTCTCTACTGAAGAAATGTTTGGTCAAGGTTTAAAAGAGAAATCTTTATTCTATAACTATTATAGTGGTTTAATAAATGGTGTTTATTCACCTTATTCAAGAGAGTTTGAAGTAAAGGCTGTTTTGCCTAAATATATTTATACTCAAATCACTTTAGGTTCTCAGATTATAATAGGTCAGAATAAATATTCTATCATTGATATTACTATTGAATTAACAAGTGGTGAAACTACATTAAAATTAACTAATGTAGTTGAGCAAGGTGATATTTTAGAAAATGATGGTAATTTAAAAGCACCACAATCACCTGCAACTTTTACAGCAAAGTCTAATAGTTCAGAAAATGTAATAACATGGGAAGATACAGTAGAAGAAAGAATTAATATTAAGAATTATACTCTTGAATATACATTAGGAACAGGCTCTACTTGGCAGTATTTAGATACAATCACATCTTCATTATCGTTTGGTTCATATACTCATACTGGAGTTACACAAGGTGCTACATATTCATATAGAATTAAAGTATCAAATTCTGCTGATATTGAGAGTGAAAATTACTCTTATACTTTTGTTGAAACATTTGATAATGAACCACCAACACTACCAAGTTCAACAATACCACAAGTATATGCTAATTATATTAAAATGGATTGGTCAGGTGTTACTGATGCTACTGAAATTGGTGGTTATTATGCTAGTATAACAAGAACTGGCTACTCTGACCCGAATATTCCAATTTATTCAGTAACATCATCAACACACTTCTCAGTTACTTATGATAAGGCTTATGATATAGATAATTTCCCTGCACCTCCGGGATTTACTCTTATTTTACCAAATACAGATTATGATATTACATTAAATATTTATGATGTTTATGGTAATACAACATCATCAGTATATCAGGTAACTACAACCGATAGTTTTTCATATTCTATTTCAGATAACTCACAAGGTGCAAGTGCATCTAATATTTGTTTAGTAAATCCACCTTCATTACCAATCTATACTGGTAAGCCGATTGAACTAATAGAAGTAGGTGATACATTTTATACTAATACTGGTTTAACAGCATCATATAATGGTGGTGGTGAATGGTGGAAAGTAGGTAGTTTGAGTGATTACAAATTCAAGTCTTATAGAATAGCAAGTTATGGTGAAATATTAGAAATAAATGATGGTTGTCCTGATTATTATTTCCAATACAATAGACCATTTGAGATTTTAGATGCAAGTATTTACACTATTCAAGATGGTTTAAATATTTCATCACTTGGAACTCAATATCCTATGTATTTAAAGAAAAAATATGAGCATATCATAGTAGGAACTGATAAGTTATACTTAGATACAAATGGAACTGTTTACCCATCTGCTTCAATAATGAAAATAAACCTAATAGGATTGTCTTATTCAATAATAAAAACAGATTCTAACGGTGTTATTGTTGAAACATTACTCGCTTAATCAATATTAGAAAAACAAGTTATATAAATATATGTTCAAGTTAATTAACCAAATACTTCAATTAGATGATTTCTATGGAATTAGTGAAGAAATAGACATACTGAAGGGTGTTAATAGATACCCTGATACTATGAAAGATGCTTATAAACAAGCAAAAAGAAAATTATTGTCTAACAATGCAAAAAAAGACAGCGGAATTAGAGATTAAATCTAATATCCCTAGTATTAAACAGCAATTAAAAGATGCTACAAATGAATTAATAAAAGCACAAGAAGCCTTTGGAGATTACTCTGAAGAAGCTATTAATGCTGCTAAACAAGTAGCAAAATTAAAAGACCAAATATCAGAGGCTAGAGAAACAGCCGATTTATTCGACCCTGGTAATAAGATGAAAGCCTTTGGTGGCGCAATGCAAGCCGTAGGTGCAGGTTTTGAGACTGCAATCGGTGGAATGGGTTTATTAGGTGGTGAAGGTAAAAAGTTAGAAGAGACTTTATTAAAAGTTAATTCTGCAATTGCTATGAGTGATGGTATTTCACGCTTAGTAGATTCAGGTAAAGACTTCAATAGATTTAAAACAATAGCAGTAAGTGCTTTTAATGGTGTTAAAGGTGCTATTGGAGCAACTGGAATAGGTCTATTCCTTATAGCAGCGGGTCTTATCGTTGCGAATTTCGATGCAATTAAGAAGAAAGTAATAGAAGTATTTCCTGCATTTGGAAATATGGGTAATCTATTTGGTAAAATCAAAGAAATTGCATTTGGTGCCGGTGAAGCAATTAAGAATTATGTATTAATGCCATTCAAAGCACTTGGTAAAGTTTTACAAGGTGATTTTAAAGGAGCATTAGCAGAAGTTAAGAATGGTTTTAATGTAATTGGAAACTTCCAAAAAGGTGCTGAAAAAGAGAGAGGTGACCAACAAAAAGCAGCTGCTAAAGAAAGGTTAGCAAATGATATAGCAGAGAATGAAAAGAGATTAGAAGTTCTTAAAGCAAGAGGTAAAGATACTTATGCTGAAGAGAAGAGAATTTTAAATCAAAAGTTAAAACTTAATGCTGAAGATAAAGCCGAAACTGCAAAATTAAACCAAGAAAAGGCAGTATTAGAAGCAGGTCACCAAAAGAAGTTAGAGGACATACAAAAAGCGGCTAATGATAAGGCTGCCGCTGCTCAAAAAGCCGCTAATGATAAGAAGAAAGCAGAGAGAGAAGCAGCAAAGCAAGAAGAAATAAATTCTGCTGTTGATAAGTATAAAAGATTAGATGATTTAGAGAGGGGTCTTCAAAAGGATAATGAAGATTTTGATGCTAATACAGCACAAAAGAAACTGGATTTAGCAAAGAAAAGAGAACAAGCCGAATTAGATGCTACAATACTTACTGCTGACCAAAAGAAACTGTTAAATGCTAAACAATTAGCAGATTATGAAAATGATGCTAAATCAGCACAAACGGCTTTAGATACAAAATATGCTAATCTTCAAACTGCTTTAAACAAAGAAGAACAAGCTAAAGTAGATGCAAAGAATAAAGACATTCAAGGTATCATAGATGGTAATGCAATTAAAAAATCATTAACCGATGCTAAGAATTTAGAAGAGTTAAATGCTATTTATGCTCAATTACAAGCTGAATTAGATGCTAAACAAGCAGCTCAATTACAAGATTTAGTAGATAAAGGTGCTAGTGGTGAACAAATAGCAGCTTTAAAAGCATCACAAGAACAACAAGATTTAGACTTAACTAAACAGTTCTCAGAAGCAAAAAAGAAAGTAAAAGACTTAGAAGAAGAGCATCTGAAGAAGAAAGTTGCTGCTATTGGTAACACATTAGCTCAGGCTTCTGAATTACTTGGTGAGCATACAGTAGCAGGTAAAGCATTAGCAATAGCAGCTACTACAATATCTACATATCAATCAGCAGTAGATTCATATAAAGGAATGGTATCAGCTATACCGGGTCCTGTTGGTATAGCAGCGGGTGCGGTTGCAGCAGCTGCATCTGTTGCTACTGGTTTAGCGACAGTTAAAAAGATTATTTCAACTAAAGTTCCAACTAAAGCAGGCGGTGGAGCAGGCGGTGGTTCAGCTCCATCAGCACCACCAAAACCATCAGTATCATTCCAAAATACAGCACAAACTCAAATAGGTGATACTGTTGCATCAGCAACTCAAAATAGAAGTCAAGAAGAACCTTTAAGAGCCGTTGTAGTTCTTAAAGATGTTAAATCGGCTGAAGAGTTAGATAGAAATATAGTGAATGGTTCAAAATTTTAATTAAAAACCAATCACTACTAAAAAAAGAAGTTATATAGGTATATGGATAATAATTTACCAAGATATGAATTGATTTTTGATGCTGAGACTATGGAAGGTGTTTATGGTGTTTCAACTGTATTTAGACCTGCTATGAAATCTGAAGAGGGTATTCAATCTATTATGTTTTCAGAGCAAAATGAAATTAATTATACCATAATTGAAAATCTTTTATTAAAAGGTGAAACTGTAAATTCTGATGAATGGGAATTAATAGATGAAAAGCAAGTAAATGATGAATCTGTTTATGGAATTGATTTAGCTTCAGTAGTTGATTCAAATGAAAATGAAGACAGTTCACAAGATAATGAAATACTTAGAATACGATATGAGTATTCACCAAGTTCAACTTCTGATAATTCAAGAGACTTCTGTAAAAAGATGGTTAATGCAGGATTATCATATAGAAAAGAAGATTTAGTCTTCTCAGGTGCTAATCCGGGTTTTGGTGCTAATGGTGCAGATTCTTATAACATCTTCTTATATAAAGGTGGAGTTAATTGTAAACACTTTTGGTTAAGAAAAATCTATTTAAGAAAAGACAATAAAAAGTTATCTGTTTTTGAAGCATTAAAGAAGATTGGTGAGTTAGATAAAAAGTCATTTTCAAAGGCTAAGATTGAGGTAAATCCTCAGGAAGTTGGTCAAGTTGCTTCTGCTGATAATAACTATTGGAAATTATCTTCTCAATTGACTGATATTAAGATGTCAAGTGAAGAGAAAAGAATCTTAACAGGTATAGTATTAATTCCAGAGCAAAATATATATAGAGAGTTTAAAGAAATAGATTCTGACGGTAAAGAGAAAACTGAGAAATGTAATGTTTTTTTAACTGCTGATACAATTGAAAAATTACAGCAAAATTTCTTTAAAAACTCATATCAAAAAAACTCAACATTAGAGCATAAAGAAGTTATAGATGGTGTTTTCTTTTTTGAGAGTTGGATAGTTAGAAATCCAAATAATGACACCGCAAATGAATTAGGTTTTAATGTTCCGGTAGGAACTTGGATGATGTCTATGAAAGTTGAAAATGATGATATATGGAACAACTATATCAAAAGTGGTAAAGTAACAGGATTTTCAATTGATAGCAGATTAGGAGTTCAAAAAAACACAAAAAATAAAAAGGAAAAGATGAATTACTCAAAAGTAAAAGAAATGGTAATGAAATCTATTCTAATGGACGCACAACTAAATGAATTTAAAATTGATGATTCATTATCTGTATATGCTGAATCATTAGAAAAAGATATGGTTGTTTTTGATAAAGACAAAAACCCATTAGCAAATCAGGAATTCACTTTTGAAGGTAAAACTTTTAAAACAGATGATAACGGTGTTATTGTTGAAATTACAGAAGTTGAGCCTGCACAAGATGAACAAAAACAAGAAGTAGATGCTGCTGATGAACCTGCTGCTGATGCGACTGCTGAAACAGATTCAGCAAAATTACAAGAAGAGTTAGATGCTGCTAACAAAAGAATTGATGAATTAGAAACTGAAAATCAAGCATTAAAAGCAGAATTAGTTTCAGTTAAAGAAGAAGTAGTAAATCTATCAAATCAACCTGCATCAACAGGTGTAAACTTAAATGATGTAAGTAATGTGGACTTAGAAAGTCTATCACCTTATGAAAGGTATAAAGCAACAAAATCTCAATACAGATTTAACTAATTCTCTCTGAGAATATAAAAAAATAAAATTATGAAATGTCAATTACCTATAATAAAATTGATTCTAGAGGAATACTTGCAGAGGAAATTATCTCTGAAATATTATTCCAAACTCCTACTATATCAGAAGGATTAGTAACATTTGAAGATGATATTAAAGCAAATACAATCTTCACAGAGAAAAGTGCAACTGTTTCTCAACAAGCATATACATCAGGCGCTCCAAGTGCTGCAGGTGATTTAACAGCATTTGATGCAATTGTAACACCTGCTAAAGTTATGTATTACACAGAGTTTGACCCTGAAACTCTAAGATTTTCAAGATTTAAAAGAGATATGAAGCCGGGTTCTTGGAATAACTTCTCAACTGAATTTGAGAGATTAGTTATCGGTGGAGCTTATGCTCCAAAAATCGCTTTAGATTTCGAGCAAAAATACTGGAATAACGCAACTTCAGCTACTAAAACAGCGGTTGCAGCTTTAACAGCATCAGCATCTAATACTTATGTTTCAACACAAGAACAAGCCTATGTTGCTTCTTTAACAGCAGGTGAGTATGATGGTTTACTTACTAAAGTAATCTACAATGATTCAAATAGTGCGGGTGTTGCAGGTGTTGGTGGTAGAATTAAAGTTGTTGGTGCAACTAAAAACGCTTCTAACATTAAAGCAGAATATGATAAAAAATTCGCTGCAATTCCAGCAGAAGTATTACATAGTGGTAATAAACCATATATCTATGTTCCTTATGCAGATATGCAATTAATTGATATTTACAACAACAATGTATCAAACTTTAGAGATTCATTCGCTGTATCAAATGGTAAATATTCATTCAATGGTTTAGAAATTAAATTCGTTCCAATTCCATCTAATGTAGCATTAGTAGGTAATAAAGAACACTTCATTTTAGCAACTGATTTAATGTCAGATGTTCAATTCTTACAAATGGAGAAAATTGCAGCTAACCAAGATAGATGGTTCTTGAAATCAGTTATGACTTGCGCGGCTCATGTTCAAAACCAAAAATTCAATGTATTATACATTTCTTAATAAAAGGGGTGGTAAACCCACTCTCTTTTATATAAAAAAATAATTTAAAATAATGGCTTGTGAAGGAATAACAAGGTCAAGATATATAGGTTGTGCAGATAACTTTTCAGGTATTAAAGCAATCGGTATTTTACCAATAAAATCTAAATTAACATTAACTTCCGATGGTCTATTTGAAGGTGTTGGTATTACTGGTTCTATTTATAGATGGGAAGTAGATGCAGATGCAAATGTAGGTGAAGGTGAGACTCAAATTGACACTCAAACTCTTACTAATGTAACTACTCAAACATTGAATTTAACTATTCAAGGTATAGATAATGATACTCTAGAACAAATTAGAAAACTGTCTTATGGTAAACCTAAACTTTTCTTAGAAATGTTTGATGATGAAACAATATTGTTAATGGGACATAATAGCGGTTGTAGATTACTAAACTATAAAGTATCTACTGGTGGTGCTAGAACTGATTTATCAGGTATAACTTTGACATTTGAGGCTAAAGAAAAAAGAACAATGGCAATATTAGGTGCTACTGGTTCAACAGCGTATAATAACGCAATTAATTTAACAAACGCTATAAACGGATAATATCTTTCATTCATATCGTTAAACTCTCCGAAGTGAGTAAAAACACCCTTATTTCTTATATGAAGTAAGGGTGTTTTAATATATAGATTTAATCAATTTACTAAAAAGTAGTTATATAAATATATGAAGATTATAAATTTTGATTTTGATGAAAGTATTACTGCTGATAGCGGTTCTGTAACTGCTGATAGCGGTTCTGTAACTGCTGATGGTGGTTTACTTGAAATGGTTTATTCAGTTTCTTTTTTACCTAGAATGACTGATGATATAAACCTAACTCTTAGAATAAGGCATAAAGAAGAAGAAGGTATTACAATAGTTCATCAAATGGCTTATAGAAGAAGAGGATTATTTAAAGTGAAATTAGACCCATTTGTTCCAATAAATGATGCTAAATATGAAATGGTTGTATTAAATCAAAGTAATACTATTATTTGGAGTGGTGAGATTATGTTCACTACTAAAGATGTTCAGAATTATAACTTAAATGATAGTGATGATTCAGATAAAAATTACTTAACCCTATAATGATTAATGAAAATGAAAACACTTATATCTACAACATAGATTTAAACAATTATGTCCTACCTGAAATAAAGTGTTATGTAGGTAATAAATATGTCTTAAATGGTGAGAAAAACTCATTCTTTGAATTTGTAAAAAAGCGTTACATCGGCTCTAAAACAAACTCATTAATTATCAACAAACTTGTAAATTACATTATTGGTGATGGTCTAGTTGATAAATCAGGAATCAATGTAAATAAATACATTTCAAAAAGAGATTTAAGATTAATTGTTCAGGATTTCAAAATCTACGGACAATATACAGTTCAAGTTATTTGGTCAAAAGGTTCAAAGCTATTAAATGAACAACCTAAACCAATTCAAATAAAGCATGTTCCTACTGGAAAAGTAGGTTTAGATGTAAATAGATTAGGAGAAATTAGTGGTTATTGGCATTCTTTTGATTGGTCTAATTTCTATAAATATAAACCTAAATTCTATAATAAATTCACAGGTATATATAATGAAAATTCACCAATAGATTTTAAGACTGTTACAAGGATTTCATCAGAGCCATATTTTCCACAACCAGACTATTTATCAGGTCTTCAATACGCTTGGTTAGAAGAAGAGTTATCAAACAAATATCTAAATTATGTTTTAAATGATTTAAGTGTTGGTTGTATGATTGTTGCTAAAGGTGGAATTCCTGCAACAGAAGAACAAAGAAGAGAGTATAGTGAGAAGTTCTTACAAGCAATAACCGGAACATCAAACAATAAAAAACCTTTTGTGTATTTCACTAATAATGAAAACGATTTAGAGATTAAAAGAATTGAAATAAGTGAATTTGACCAACAAGCAGCTTATCTAGATGAAGTTGCTAAAGATTCATTATTTGATGCTCACGGTATCGGTAATAGAACCATTTTCGGTAAAGATTCTAAGACAGGATTCTCTTCTACTGCTGATGAAATGGATACTACTTTAAAACATCTTTACATAGATACAATCAAACCAATGAGAGAAATTATAATTGACGGTTTAGAAGAGATTTTAAGATTTGCAGAACCTACAATAGAATTAGATTTCATCAATTCAAAAGAGTTAATCTCAATAAAAAATGATACCAATGAATAATGACACAAAGTTATGATTTTGATTTCAAGATATTGATACAACCGGGTAGTAATCTAATGGTTAAATTAACTGGTATTATAGGTAATGTTACCTACGATAAAATTAAACCATCTATTTGGGTTGCTCAAAATACTGAGATTAAAAGAATACTAACAAAACCGCTATATGATAAGATTCTTGAAGATTTCATTAATGCTTCATTAGATGGTGTTTATAAGCAGATATATGAAGATTATATTGCTTTTATGTTGGTATTCTATTCTACCGCTGATTTTGTTCAAAGAAATTCAATAATGATAGCAAATGGTGGGAACTTTAAACATTCACCTGATAATGCACAAATTGTAGATTTCAAAGAGGTTGATAGAAATGCTAACTATTATAGAGATTTAGGTAGATTCTATGAAGACCAGTTCAAAGAGTTTGTCAAAAAAAATAATGTTCCTGAATACGATTCGAGTTCAAATAATAATGATAATGATTTCTTTTTCGGGGTTTATATGTTGTAATGGATAAGGAAAAAGAAAAGAAGGTTAAAGAGAAATATATTATCAAACTCTTACAATTTCAAAGGGAGTTAGAGAAAGAAAAAAAGAATAATAACACTAATGAATAATGTTAATGTTGGATTACAATATAATGATGGTTTAGGTGATAAGTTAAGAGATGCTTTCATTATCGTAAATGATAATTTTACAGATATTCAGAGTCAAGTAGATAATCTATCAGTAGAAGTAACTATTGGTGATGTAAATGGTTTACAAACAATATTAGATAATCTACAAAGTGAAATAGATACACTTCAAATATCTGATATAAGCGGTTTAACAGCTAGTTTAGGTTCAATAACTAACAACATAACTTCTTTACAAACATCTATTACAAATCTTGTAAATTCTGATATTACTCTACAAGATAGTATTAACTCAATTAATACTTCCATTGATACTATAAACACTTCTATTATAACTATCAATGATACTATTACTGATATAATTTCAATATTAGATAATTTATCAGGTGGTGGAGGTGGAACTTTACAAGAAATGCAAGATAATAATACTCTTTCAGCTACTTGGAGTTATGGAGAAATGAATTTAGGTGGTGAGTATTATTCAGGAATGAAACAATTTAAGTTCAGTTCAAGAGGTGATGGTAATGATTTTAGTGTTGATAGAAGTGTTAATATAAATGTTAATCCTGAGGAATCAATTGGTTTTTCTATGACTGATACCTCAGTTTCATCAACTATTTCAATATCACCTTATAGTGTTGATATAAGTTCAAGTGATTCATCAACCGGTAATTCTATCTCAATAGACCCTAGCACTACTACTTTTTATAAAAAAATAAATTCAAATGAGGGGCTATCAGGTATAAATACTACAAGTGAATTTAGACTTGGAACAATAAACTATGATACATTAAGAGAGTTCTTTTTTAAAGTAAATGGTGACGATAATAATTATTCATCTAATATTAGATATGAAGCTAGAATTGATATGGATAGTGCTATATCAATTTATGCAATAGATGATGATAATAACACTTCAGCTGCTTTAAATGTATATACAGGTGCTATTTACAACTATGTTAGTAATGGTGGTAGTTCAAATACTCTACAAATATTATCAACCGAAACAAACTCTTCTAAAAAGATAAATTCTACACAGGGTATTTTTGGTCAATATTCTACTGGAAATAATTTTGGTTTATGTTCAGCTTGGAATGGTTATGAACAATATAGACAATTTTACTTCAATTATAAAGGTGATGGAAACCTATTCCCTTCATCAGATAACTTCTCTATGAGAATGAATAATCAAGAAGGATTGGTTTATACAAGTTATATAAATAATGGTAGTAACCAAGGTAATGTTTATATAAAGGGAGGTGTAACATTACAAGCAGTAGGAAGTGGTGGTATATTAACTAATATAGAGTTAAATAGTTCGAGTGGACTTACACAAATTCTTAGTAGAACTGGTATTACTTCAACTCAAAGAAAGACTGAATATAATTTTAAATCAACAGGTATTTTAATTGATTATAAAATTGGAACTGCATCAGTTGGCTCTATTACAAATATTCTATCACCAACTGCATCAGGAACAACAGATGTTTATTTACCTAGTGAGAGTGGAACACTTGTAGTTCAAAAATATAAAAGTTATGTAGCCGTAATAAATCAAAGTGGAACATCAGCACCAACAGCTACAATTATGGAAAATACATTAGGTGGTAATATAACTTGGACTTATAATGGTGTTGGTTATTATGAGGGAACTTTATCAGGTGCTTTCCCTAATTACTTTAAGTTTTATTCAAATACAAGTCTTCAACAATATGGTGGAGCTTGGGCTTATGTTGATAGAGGTGATACAAATACTATTTCACTTGCTACTGGTGTAGGTTCAACAGCACAAAATGGTATTGCTTCAGATAGAAGTTTAAGAATTGAAATTAGAGTTTATAATTAAAAAATAATGATATGAAATAGTGATAAATGTAAATGTAAGTCAACCTAATGATGGTTTAGGTGATAAATTAAGAGATGCTTTTATAATAGTTAATGATAACTTCAATGAGTTATTTTCATTGATTGATGGTTCTGTTGACCAAAGTGAATTAGATTCTGCTATTGATTCTATTAACTCTCAAATAAATAACATTGTTACGAACTTAGACAATGATTTAACTAATATCTTAAATATCTTAAATACTAAGAGTGATATTGGACATACACACCTAATAAGTGAAATAAGTGGTTTACAGACAATATTAAATAGTTTGGTTACATCAACTACATTTAACGCACAAATAACCTCTATAAACTCTCAAATTGCTTCTATAAATGATATTCTAATATCATTACAAGAAACTGACAATAATTTTCAGATAGATATAGCAGAATTACAAGATAATGTAATTACTCTTCAAGGTAATGTTACGGATTTACAGAATACAGATATTACACTTCAGAATGAGATTGATGATTTACAAGACCAAATAAATAACATTCCACCAAACGACTTACAAAGCGTTACAGATGCAGGTAATACCACAACTACACAAATTATAGCAAATGGTGGTGTTGAAGGTTCAACAGATTATGCTTCTTTCCAGTTGCTTTCACCATACTACAATGATATGAAGTGGTTTAGATTTTCAACTTATGGTGATGGAACAGATTTCTCTGTTAATAGTGGTTGTCAATTTGTAATGAATCCGGAAGAAGGTATTTATATACAAAGATTTGACTATGATAATAGTAGAGCTTCTACAATAGGGTTAGCATCAGGTAGTTTAAATTTCAGTAACTCTTATGGAACTTATTCATCTTATATGCAACTAGATGAAGCGGCTAATATAAACTTATCATCCAATGGTTTTGCAGCAAGATTAAGAACTGATTTATTAACTGATAATAGAACATTTCAATTTCCTGATGAAGATGGAACTTTAGCACTTTTAAGTGATGTATCTAGTTCAATTACAAATGCTAATAATACTTTACTTAATACAATTGTTAAACAAACTGTAACTAATGGTGTTACTTCATCTTGTCCTAGCCAAGATGCTGTTTATGATTTCGTAACAGCTGCTATTGCTTCTGCTACTGCATCTGTAACAACTCCAAGTTTATCACAAGTTACTGCTGTTGGTAATACTTGTTCTCAAATACTTGTTGGTAATGGCTTAGATATAAATGGTGGAAGTGGATATATTGAATTTGATTTTACAGGTTCAAATGTTAATGTATATGATTACATAGATAATGAAGAGTTATATACAAATATTACTAAAAATGGAGATTTCTTTAAGAACTCTTCAACAGCACACGACCTTACTAGATGGGTTGCTACTGTCCAAGAAGGTATTGGAAAAGCATCTACAATTGAAATACAACACCCATTAATTGAATTAGAATCTTATGGTGAAGTAAAAGTTACATCACCAACATTTTCTATTCAAGGTGGAGTTTATAAAGGCACATTTAAAACAACAAATCTAACTACTGATAGAATTTATCAACTTCCTAATAATAGCGGAACTATTGCATTATTAAGTGATATTTCAACTGCAACCGCTTCAATGAACTTACAACAAGTAACTAACATTGGAGCTACCACATCTAAAGCTATTGAATTACAAGGTGGTGTTTATACTAATAATGGTAATTTATCATCAGGACATTTCAATATTTTGAAAGATGGTATAAATGGTAGATTCTTAGAATTAGATGCTTTATTTAAAGGTGATGAATCAGAGAATTATTCAATAATTAAAACAAGTTATAATCATAATGAATGGTTTAGATATGATGATTATTCACAAAATTCAGGTAATGGTATAATCTTATATGATGGTGCTACTACAAACTTAAATTCATTTGATAATACATCATCATCTGATTTAGATGTTAAAGCAAATACAATCAAATTATACTCTTCTGAAACTTATAGTAATTCTCAGTTATTAGTAAAGTCAAATGGTGTAATTGAAATAGATACTAATTCAGATGTTAATAGCAGTATGATTACTGTTGGAACTGGAAGTATCATATTACAACATTTAGATAATATTTTCACTGGTGGTTTTCCACCAATGCCACCAGTATTAGTAGGTGCTACTATTAAGTTAGAAGGGTTTAATGGTGTTGGTGTTCAAACAAATAGTTATACCGCTTACTTAAAAGCAGATAACTTATTTTCTGATAGAAGTTACCAATTTCCAAATGCTAGCGGAACATTCTCATTAGTCGGTCATACACATTCTATTAATGATGTAACAGGATTGACTTCTTCTCTTGCACTTAAAGCTAATGATAATGCTGTTGTTAAATTAACAGGAGACCAATCTATATCAGGTGTTAAGTCATTTAGTCAAGGTGTTATAAATCTATATGAGGGAGCTAATGGTGTTGATATAACTTTAGGAACTAATGAAGATGCTTATTCATTTCTTCACGATGGAAACCCTATGCACTATCATAATTTTAATGATGAAATAATTTCATATTATGGTAAAGACGGAGGACAAGCAAATATAACTTATGGTTCTATAAGTGGTATTAAAAATTATAGCCTACCAAATGCTAGTGGAACATTCTCATTAACATCTGATTTAGCTAACTATGTAAGTATATCGGGTGGAACTGCCGGTAATCCACAATTAATAACTGGATTTAAGAGATTCACCAATGCTGTTAAATTTGATAATGTAATTGAGTTAGAAGATATTACAGCAGGTGGTTATGGTTCATTTGAATTAGATGAAGATTCATTATCATTCTATTCATCTCCAGATTCACCTTATACAGGTAGTTTATATAGAGTATTTAGTGCAGGTAATGCTTTTATAGCAATTGGTAAGAGTCCTACTGTTGGTCATTATTTAATGTCTAATGCAAATGGAAGTTATAAATCTCAAAACTTAATTGATGCTAGTGGTAAGATATTAATAAAAAGAACATCTGCGCCTGCAACTCCTACATCTGCGGGTGTAGAAGGTGAGACATACTTTGATGGAACAAATTTCTACTGGTGTTATAGTGATAACAATTGGAGAAGGGTAGCAGGTTCAACTTGGTAAGCCTTAATGTGTAAGGGATTCAAAGAAAAATTATATATACTATACTAAAAACTACTACTATGATAAATGAAATTTTTACTGGCACTTAAAGACTTTTTATATGATATAAAAGAATTTCTAATACCTATTATTACTATAATCTTAACATTCATTACACCGATTAAAGGAATGTTAATCACTACTACATTATTTGTAGCAATAGATACTTTATTTGGTATTTACGCTTCAATTAAATTAGGTGGTATAAAATCATATAAATCATCAAAGCTATTTAATTTAGTTCCTAAGACTTTTTTCTATCTATCAACTATTATACTTGCTTATTTAGTCAATCAATTTTTAATAATAACACCAGTATGGGGGATAGAAAATTTAATAACTAAAGCGGTGTGTGCTTTTTGGATATATATAGAGATTAAATCTTTAGATGAAACAAGCATGAAATTAGGTAATAAATCATTTTGGGTTTTACTTAAAGAAGCAATCAGAAAACTTTACTCAATCAAAAAAGATTTAAGTGAATTGATTGAGCCTAAAAATGATGATAAAAAAGATGAAGAAGAATTATAAAAGTTTAGGCTCTGAATTTTCACTACTAAATTGGGAAATAAAAGATATAGTAGGTAATATAAGTTTGAATGAATTTAAAATATTGTTATCTATTGAAGATAATGCTTCTGATAATTGGTTTGAAAAGGTATTAGATTATTTTATAGAGAATGAATTTTATGAATATGCTTGTGTAGTTAGAGATGAAATTAAAAGAAGGGAAGGTAATAAAATGAGAAAGCCATCTAAATAGATGGCTTTCTCACACTCTACTAAAATAGAACTATCTACAATCAATAATTCTAACCGTTTTAATCCAACCACCTTCATCTACTTGACCAATAGGGGCTTGGTTGATATATTCTTTCTTTTCACCACATTGAATATCATAACCTTGTGTTGTATAAGTGCTTCTTAAATCATAAGTAGTTACAACTGATAAAGTATCTTGACCACCTCTATAAGTTTGTATTCTAATCTTCTTACAACTACCATTACAATTTAGACCCGGCGGGGTTACACCACTACCATTATCAACTGGATTATCTTCATAACCCATACCTTCTTTTGAACAACTTAACATTGCTAAAGATGCAACAAGCACCAAACCTAATTTCTGTAAATTTCTTTTCATAATTCTTTAATTTTTAATGTTATATATTAATTTTTTTATACGGTTTTTCCCACATTTAAGGCTAAGTTAAGGAACGGAATTTTACCAACCAAGGAACTTATCTATAAAAAATCCTCCTTTTCAAAATGGTGATTTTCAATTCATTATATATACTAAAAATGAAAAAGTTTAATGAAAAAGAAAAACACTAATAAGTTTGATTCTGACTTAAAATGGGGGCAATTCATTGAATGGGAAACTATACCATTTATAGAAAAAACTTTTAATGAAGTTTTAATTAAGAGAGGTGAAAAAATGAGATTTATTCAAGAGAATATTTCTACAAAGAAAAATGAATTAAAGAAGTGGGATTTGAAATTTGGAATCTATAAAGACGGCTCACCATTTTTAGAGAGAGAAATTTACTTTGAAATTAAAGGTGATAAGTTTGATGAAACTGGAAATCTATTCTTTGAGAAATCTTGCTCTAAAAAAGATTCAGGTGTATTTGCTACTGAAGCAAATTTCTTTGTTTATTTCTTACCACGCTACAAATCAAAAAACTTCTACTTAGTTAAACCGAAAGACTTAATAGAATTGCTAACTACAAAATATGCTTCATGTCTTAGTTATGATGGTGGTGATGGTGGTAGAGTATTAAGTTATTTAGTTACTAAAAGTGATTTTGATGAAGACTTTGTTAAGGTGGGTAAGTTGTTAGATTGTAGCATAACAATTCCCGATTACTTTGGTTTAGAAAAGTTCAAAGAGAAAAGTAAAACAACTTATCAATCTGACTTCTTAAAGTGTTATGAAAATCCATTAGATTAAAAGAGAGAGAGTCCATTTCAATATATAGGAAATGGATTCTTTATTTATAAAATACTATGAAAAAACTTTAGTTTGGGAAGGTGGTGCAAAACTTCATAATGTTGAAGGTGATTCCGGTGGTTGGACTAAATATGGAATAGCCTACAACTACAACAAACATCACTTTGATTCATTAGATGAATTTAAGGAAATGTCTTTTGAAAAGGCTTGTGAGATTACCTATGAGAACTATTACTTAACACTTCACTTAGATTTAGTTAATCCTGATGCAAGAGAACAACTATTTGATATTGCTTTTAATGCAGGTGTTAAAAGAGCGTTTATTTTGGCTCAGAGAGCATTAGGTTTAACAGATGATGGAATATGTGGAAAAGTTACAAAAGCCTGTCTAAAGAACTTAGATAACACCAAATTGTATAATGAGAGAGTGAAGTTCTATATGTCATTAGCAAAGAACAATTCAAAACTAAATAAGTTCCTTAAAGGTTGGCTTAGAAGAGCAAACGACTTCAAATAAAAAGAGAGAGTATTAAACTCTCCCTCTTCGGTGTAATAAATGTTCAATCTTTGACTTTGAACAAATACAAAAGTAAAACTATTTTAGGTAATTAACAATATTTAGATTCAGTTCATCAACTCGCTTACTGGAGAACTGGGCAATATATCCTTGTGTGGTTTTCAGCGATTTATGACCGAGAGACTGCATTAAATCGAAGAGATTCAAATTCTCACCAATTTCAATCATTAATGAAGTGTATGAATGTCTAGCTAAGTGTGTAGTTAAATTCTTTTTAACGCCACATTGAATAGCAATGATTTTAAGTATTCTATTGTAGTAGGTTCTTCTTCCTGTAAATTGTGTGTATTGCTCTTCTGTTATTTGTCTAAAGTCCTTAACATATTTGAAATCTTCATTAGATAACAATGGAAACACAAACATATTTTTACACTCATTATCATACTTCAAAGAATCAATAATAACTTTTAAATTGTCATAAAAATAATCATCAGTTTTCTTATCAGAAGTCTTAATATGCTCTTTAACAGAAATCAATTTTTGAGATACAATTTCTCTTAATTCTTTTAGATATTTAGTCTTATCATCAACCTCTAATAATCCCTTAATATGATTATTTATTTTAATCTCATTTTTAGTTCTAATCAAACTTCTTAAATGTAATTCTCTTTTAGAAATATTAGTATCAATATCAGATAATGAAATATGAAACTTCTTAATATCATTAGTAGTTTCTCTATGAGTAATAAAGTCTAATTTAAACTTTCTAATATCATTAATATCTAAATCAATATCTATTTTGAAATCAGAATCATCAATCTTGAATTTTTGTTTTTGAGAGAATATCTTATTGTAAAAAAGATTATAAGCCTTTGATTTTATTTCTTCATCACTAATAGATTCAATCGGTATAAAGTTTATTAAAAGTTCAGCAGTATAATTATTGATTAAGAAGTTAATGTTTTCTTTAACCTTAACCATTTTCTTATCTACTCTTATACCATTAACATCAACCTCAAAATCACACCATCTTAAAGTCATTAAATCACTTACTCTAATTCCTTGTGAGAATAATTGAAACAGAAAGAAGTTTCTAAAAGTATCTAATGAAATATAACCTTCATACTTCTTACTATTCAAAACAGATAAATCAGGTATAGGCACACCGAACTTTTGACGGCTTCTATAAACTTCTACTAACTGAGTTTCTTTTAACTTCATTAACTCTTCTTTATTCAAAGGCGTAATCTTAGTAGATTCTAAACTCAATTCAATTAAATCAAATGGATTCAATTCATAAGTGAAATGTCTTTCTCTCTCAGCTTTGTTAGTAAAACTTTTAAAAGTCTTAAACTTATAGAAGATGGTGTTTTCGTTATTACCTCTTTCTCTAAGATAACTTCTAAACTTTTCTAAGTATTCTACATTTATATCCGTAAATTTAATATCAGTATCACCAAAGTTTTTAGTGTGAAAATCAACAATCACATTTTTAATATTGGTGTATTTGATTTTAGTTCCTGAATTGTTAGTAGGGTTAAGGTCAATAAGATTATTCATATAACTAAGAAAAGACTTCTTATCATTATTGATTAATTTTATTTTACTTCCTTTGCCTTCAAGTTCTTTTAATTTTTTCTCAATGGTATTGTTGTAATGTTCGTGTTCTTTGAAAGAAGTTCTTAACCTTTGAGTATTACTATTGAAATGTTTTTTATCAATAGGGTCTAGAGGTAAATTTCTAATTACAGTTTTACCCGCAACTCTTGAAGATAGTCTAAGGTAACCTAACTTATCTTCTTTGCTCTTTGCTTTCCAAATTACTCTTATACCTGACATATATTTTAATTTAAAAGTGTCTTAAAAGTGTCTTACTTTTTTACAAATATATTCAATTTCTACAAATATTCAATTTCGTAAAGTGTTGTAAATAAAGGAACTTATCAACATAGATTGATTACTCTACTGTCGTAAGAGGGCAGGAGTCTATTAAAAGATGTATGGAAATCGCTGCGGCAGGTGGTCATAATATTATTTTAATCGGGCCGCCAGGAGCCGGAAAGACAATGTTAGCGAAACGTATGCCCAGTATTTTGCCGCCCATGACTTTGAAAGAAGCGTTAGAAACCACAAAAATTCACAGTGTGGCAGGTAAGGTGAAAGATGTTGGTTTGATGAATCAGCGTCCTTTTAGAAGTCCTCATCATAATGCATCAGCAGCTGCACTGGTTGGTGGAGGGAGTTACCCGCAGCCCGGAGAAATCTCATTAGCACACAACGGCGTTTTATTTTTAGACGAATTACCGGAATTTAAAAGAGATGTTCTAGAAGTAATGCGACAACCTCTTGAAGATAGAGAAGTAACTATTTCACGTTCTAAGTTTACCATTACTTATCCGTCGTCTTTTATGTTAGTAGCAAGTATGAACCCGAGTCCCGGGGGGTATTTCAATGATCCTGATGCACCGGTAAGTTCGTCACCAACAGAAATGCAGCGTTATCTCAGCAAAATTTCAGGGCCGCTTTTAGATCGAATTGATATTCATATTGAAGTAACACCAGTTCCTTTTGAAAAACTTTCGGATAAGAAAAATGGTGAAAGCAGTATCGAAATCCGAAAGCGTGTTATTAAAGCACGAGAAGTTCAGTCCAAACGATTTGAAAGCTTTGAAAACCTTCATTATAACGCACAAATGAGTACAAAACACATACGAGAACATTGTGCTTTGGATGATGTTTCACTTCAATTATTAAAAACAGCTATGGAGCGCTTGAATTTATCGGCAAGAGCCTACGACAGAATTTTGAAGGTTTCCCGAACCATTGCAGATTTGGATGGAAGCAATAGTGTAAATTCCAGCCATATTTCGGAAGCTATTCAATATAGAAGCTTAGATAGGGACGGCTGGTTGGGTTGATTTCAGAAAACAGCAATCAGTAGTCAGTGTGAGCAAAAAGTGTTTTTAAATAAAAAGCGAGTAAAACTCGCTTTTTTATTCTAAAAATCTAAAACTTAATTTAATTCTTCTGCAAAGGTATCACCAAGTTTAATATCGCCTGATTTGAATCCTCGAGTAAACCATTTTATACGTTGTTCGGAGGTGCCATGAGTGAACGATTCAGGAACTACATGTCCCTGCATTTTACTTTGAATGGCATCGTCTCCAACGGCATGCGCAGCACTTAAGGCTTCATCAATATCACCTTCTTCGATATATTTTTTATTGTAATGTGACCAAAGACCGGCATAAAAATCTGCTTGTAATTCTAAGCAAACCGAAAGTTCATTGGCTTCGGCATCGCTTTTACCAGCCTGTAACTGACGGACTTTTCCTGAGGTTCCCAATAATGTCTGTACGTGATGACCAACTTCGTGTGCAATCACATATGCAATGGCAAAGTCACCGCCTTTTGCTCCAAAACGAGTACGCAATTCTTCAAAAAAGTCTAAATCCATATACACTTTCTTGTCACCCGGGCAATAGAAAGGCCCTGATGCTGAAGTAGCGCCACCGCAAGCAGTTTGTACCTGACCTGTGAATAAAACCATCTTTGGTTCTTCATAAGTCATGCCGTTTTCCTGAAATATCTTATGCCAAATATCTTCCGTATCCGCAAAAACAGTGGAAGCAAAATCACCCAGTTCTTTTTGTTCCGGAGTAAGTTCAACTTGTTCTGTTGGGGCTCCTTGCTGATTTTGTTGCATTTGCTCTAAAACCGGTGTCAGCATTTTTGCATTTTCGCCCCCAAAGAGATTTAATAATAAAACAATAATGCCGATTAAA
Organism: Flavobacterium enshiense; assembly: GCF_040750275.1. GTDB lineage: Bacteria > Bacteroidota > Bacteroidia > Flavobacteriales > Flavobacteriaceae > Flavobacterium > Flavobacterium enshiense_B. The sequence goes on along the minus strand of NZ_JBDOCV010000002.1, from coordinate 307,167 downwards.
CCTCCACCCACAGCAATCTGACCTCCTGAGATTCCTCTGCGGTCTTCAACATTGTCACTTTTTCTTCTACCTTGCCATTTCATAGATACTGGGTTTTATGTTTTTAAATTTCTGTAGAAATTCCTATTTCGTCAATTTCATTTTTTTCTTCAACCCCAACTGCATTTTTAAATAAAATATATTGTGTTGAGTAAATAATTGGTAATGTGAAGAATATACCAATACATAAAGCAATTATTCCAACCATGGCGATAATGGCACTTACGATTAGTGCTACTAAAATTACAAAAGGTTGTTTGAATACCAAGGCAAAACTGTTGGAAATAGCAGTTGTTGAATTATGATTTTGAAAAATGATTAATGGAATCGCAAAAACTGCAAAAAAAGAAACAATATAGGTTGCCAGTGTTCCTAAGAAATCCCAATGCATAAATTGAAGCGTTGTCGCTAAAATATTGGTAATGAAACCTAATAAAAGACCTGTTAAGAATAATTCTTTGAAATATTCAGATTTATAATGATCAAAAGCAGTACCTATATTGATTTCTCTACCAATTTCGGCCTCGTGCGCCATTTTAATGATTCCTGCTGTGAATGGATACATTATAGCTCCAACCAAAGAAGTTCCAATGATATAAAGGATAAGGCTTGTAGAGGAAAAATTGCTCACATGAAAACCGGCCATTTCAGATCCGAAGTTAGCGAATCCAACAAAAATCCCAATTGCTCCAAAACTTAATGCGATTAAAACAATAGAAGTTATTAATGTGGCAACACCTGCATTTACAGCAATTTTTTTAAAATTTTCAAAACTTTGGGAAATAACCTCACCTAAATCCAAGGAATAACCATTTTGTTTTAAGCTTTCAATTTTTTGATTAGAGTTTGACATAAAATAAAATTAGAAATTAAAATTAAATACCGAATCGGAAGCCCATATAAACATCGGCTTGTTTTGAATCGTTTAACGCAGCGGTCACAATCGATCCTGAACCTAAGAAGAAACCTCCAAGGCGAAAACCAAATCCTGTGGTAAAACCTGAAACTTCATTGCTGGAAACCGGCAAGTACAATTCATAATGCTTCCCACCAAAACGAGGTGTCAAGGTATAAATATTCTGAATTGTTGTAATATCGTTTTGGGTATCATCAGAGATTTTCTGTTGCATATAAGCCGAAACAGACCATTTGTTATAAATTTTGTAATCAACGTAAGCATTGATTACTGCAGGTAATTTTACTTTGAAATCGCCGTTTGAGGATTGTTTTGTTAGGTAGCCTTCGCTGGTTAGATAATTTTCAATCTGAACAATACTGTTCATTTCTTCAAAATCGGATAAATTTAAACCACCTATGCCAACAGCATCAGGAATGTTTAATGCATAATTTGATGAATTGTTATTATCGTCTTTAAACGTCATGCTTCCCATGTTTCTGAAGGATAGCCCTGCATTCAATTTATAACCGTCAACGGTGTAATCACCACCATCTGCAGATTCTTGCATTTTTTCTTTAAGTTGATAGTTGAAACCGAAGTCAACGCCAAAACCATTTAATCCGCCGGCAAATAATTTGCTGTAATTCGAACTGTCTTCATAGCTGTTGGCTAAAGAGCCGGAGTAGGAGAAGTTCATACTTGCCGTTGCATTATCCAAATAAATATCTCCATTCGTTGGGTCGGTTGTAATTTGTCCTTGTAATCTATCAACTCCCATATTCATGTAAGAACCCGGAAACAATAGTTTAAATGTTACGCCGCCACTTAATTTGTGATTTCCAATTTCAATAATGTTTCTTGCCGCCGATAGATTAATTTCTCCCCAAGAGGCTGCATTCATTCGTTGGTTATAATCGGAATTAATCTGAGACATTCCTAAGAATGAGTTGGTTACGGCATTCCCGAAATTCACATCTACATCAATGGCATTGGCTTTAATATTCCCTGCTGATGCCAATGCAAATACCCATTTTTTATATCTCATGGCTATTGATGGGCCCTGAAACAAAGCATCAAGTCGGGCAGAAGTAGGTTCGGATCCGGTGAAAATTTTATCCTCAAGATTAGTACCTTCCGTTAAATCACTAAAACCTACTTTGTTGTTTGACAAATTCAAGCTCATATTGAAAACATTTACGTCGAATTTTCCGTTTATGTTTGTAAGTTCAGCAGGATTTACGGATGCATTGAGTAATCCGCCACGTTTAGAAATATTAATTCCTGAAAAATGTTCTTGCGCAAAAGAACAAAAACTTATTAGTGAAAAACCAATGATCAATTGTTTCTTCATAAAAATGATTTAAGGATTAGTATTATAAATTAACGAAAAATCAGATAGATTTCCAAATTACATCATTTGGAACCGGTGCAATTATTTCTAAAATCTCTTTGGAAACAGGATGTGCTAAAATAAGTTTTCTGGCATGGAGATGAATCCCGCCGTCTGGATTACTTCGGTCGAAACCATACTTTAAATCGCCTTTTATCGGACAACCAATAGCAGAAAGCTGACTGCGAATTTGATGATGCCTTCCGGTATGCAGATTGATTTCCAGCGCATAATAATTGTCCAATTTCTTAATGATTTTATAATCTAAACTGGCTTTTTTACTCTCGGGAACTTCTTTGGTATGGGCTTTAGATGTGTTGTTTTTCGGATTGCGTTTCAGAAAATGAATCAAATTATCTTCTGTTTTAGGCGGTTGGTTTTTTACAACTGCCCAATACGTTTTCTGGGTTTCACGATTTTTGAACAAGTCATTTAGTCTTGTTAAAGCTTTTGATGTTCTAGCAAAAACAACAATTCCGGTAGTAGGTCGGTCAAGCCTATGCACAACGCCTAAAAAAACTTCTCCGGGTTTATTGTATTTCTGTTTGATGTATTCTTTAACCACATCTGAAAGAGGTTTATCACCGGTTTTATCACCCTGAACAATATCGCCCACACGTTTATTGACAACAATGATATGATTGTCTTCATGTAAAACCTGAAGGTTGTCTTTGGTAGAAACGATCTTTTCAGACATTAATACTGCTCGTTTGCATTAGGAAAATCAACAGCTTTTACATCGGTTACATATTGTCCGATAGCTTTGGACATATCTTCGTATAAGTTCATATAACGACGTAAAAAACGCGGGCTGAATTCATGAGTCATCCCAATCATGTCATGAAGTACCAAAACCTGTCCGTCAACACCGCTTCCGGCACCGATTCCAATAACTGGGATAGAAATACTTTCTGCTACTTTTTGGGCTAATGCTGCTGGAATTTTTTCTAAAACCAAAGCAAAACAACCTACTTTTTCCAGCATTTTGGCGTCTTCCAATAGTTTTTCAGCTTCTTCCTCTTCTTTTGCTCTTACAGTGTATGTTCCGAATTTGTAAATCGATTGCGGGGTTAAACCCAAGTGTCCCATTACTGGAATTCCCGCGTGTAATATCTTTTTGATACTTTCTTTAATTTCTTTACCACCTTCCAGTTTAACTGCGTGGCCACCGCTTTCTTTCATGATTCTGATGGAAGAACGAAGCGCCTCACGAGGATCGGACTGATAACTTCCAAAAGGTAAATCTACCACAACTAAAGCTCTTTCAGCAGCACGAACCACGGAAGATGCGTGATAAATCATCTGATCTAAAGTAATAGGTAAAGTAGTTTCATGTCCGGCCATTACATTACTGGCAGAATCGCCAACCAAAATTACATCCACACCGGCGCTGTCAACAATTTTTGCCATGGTGTAATCGTAAGCCGTTAACATAGAGATTTTCTCTCCGTTGGCTTTCATTTCAATTAATGATTTTGTGGTAATTCTTTTATAATCTTTTTTAGCTACAGACATGATTCTATAATTTATGAATTGTAAAATTACTACAATTTCAAGAACTGCGTAACATTATTCCCATAAATACTACTTATAATCATAAAACTTTTGGTTATGAAAAAAATATTTTTGATGTTAACTTTTTGCTTCTCAATGGTTTCCTTTGCTCAAAAGACAGAGGTAGAGCATGCTGTTAAAACTTTTTTTGAAGGATTTCATGCCAAAGACACTTTGAAAATAAAATCGGTATGTCATGAAGCTATGATTCTGCAATCAATTATTGAAGGACAGAAGGGCACTAAGCTTGTTGATGAAAAAACTTCAGAGTTCTATAAATCGTTTTCAACTTTTCCAAAAGAGATGAAATTTGAAGAGAAAATTTTAAGTTATAACATTCAGATTGACGGCAAAATGGCGCATGCCTGGACGCCTTACGAGTTTTACATCAACGGAAAATTAAGCCATTCCGGGGTAAATGCCTTTACTTTTTTTAAGGAAAATGACGTTTGGAAGATTATTCATCTTGTCGATACCAGACGGAAATCGGTTAAATAAATAGGGGAAAATTAGGTTATAAATGTGATTTGAAAACTGCTTCCTGAACCCAATTCGCTCTCTACGGAAATGGTTCCTCCTTCGGCTTCAATAAACTCTTTGCTGATGGCCAAACCAAGTCCCGTTCCTTCCTTGTCTGTTCCGGGAACTCTAAAGTACTTGTCGAAAATTTTATCTTTATATTGAGAGGAAATACCAAGACCGTTATCGATCACACGTACGGAAACTTTGTTCTCATTTTTTTTGGCTTCCACCCGAACTGAAGAATTTTCATAAGAATATCGGATGGCATTTGAAATTAAATTTGAAATCACCCAAGCCGTTTTTTCTTTGTCAACATTGATTTCAGGCAGATTATCTTCAATCTGCAATTCCAGTTTTATAGTGTTTTGCTCGGCCAGATTCTTGGTTGATTCTACGGCTTGCATAATAATAGGTCTGATTTCGCAGGATTCGATTTTCATTTTCGATTTTCCGGATTCTACCTGTGTAATGTTTAATAATTCTCCGGTGGTTTTTAGCAATCTGTCGGCATCATCGTAAATGCTGTGCACCAATTCTTTTTGCTCCGGATTTAGTTTACCGATTCCTTCATTTTCCAACAATTGCAAACTCATTTTCATAGATGCAATTGGCGTTTTAAATTCGTGGGAAACGGTGGCAATGAAATTAGTTTTAGCTTCGTCCAGCGTTTTATAAGCAGTAACATTTCTAAGAATAATAAATGAACCGATATGAATCTTTTCTTTTTCACCTGTAGGAATAATTCCGATGGGAACCAATTGTTTTTCGAAATAGCTTTCCTTTTTATCGGCATAGATTTTTAAAGTTTCAGGTTTTCGATCAGTCTGATTATCAACCAAATGCTGCAATAAGGAACGGATCAAATCGTTGGAAAGTGCTACTTCTTTAGCCGATTTTCCAATAACATCCGTTGCTTTTAAACCGGAAATTGCCAAAGCCTGTTCGTTGGCAAACAAGATGATGTTTTTATCGTCAAGACCTATTACTGGATCATGCATGTTGTTGATGAGCGTTTCAATCCGTTTTTTTTCCATCATGAGTTTAGCCAAATTACTGTCGTTGTATTCCTGTAATTTTTCAGCCATCGTGTTGAAGGATTTAGCCAAATCGCCAAATTCATTATGATCCTCAAAATGCACACGCTGATGGTAATTTTTAGCCGCAATCTGACGAATACTATCTGTTAAATTTTTTATTGGATTGGCGATATTGCTGGGTAAATTTATAAGAAGGGTAAAGGCGATGATAAAACAGGCTGCACCGGTTAACGATATCCAGAGTATGGCGCTTTGTGCCGTTTTGGAAGCAATGTCACTTTTCCGTTGAATGGCATCCATGTTAAGTTTCATGATATCATTTATATCGTTACGAATCTTAACGGCTAATGCAGTGCTAGCTTGCTTTTTATATTGTGCAACATCTTCGGTAAGATTTTGTGTAAATTCATCTTCGCCAATTTCCGTGATGTTCTGAGATTGTAATTTCAGAAAGCTGTCAAACCTTTGAAAGGGTTTGTCTTCACTTTCAATCTTTTCCAACTCTTTAAGCATATTTCGGGAATAGTCTAATGAATTGTAGTTAGCAACCAATATGTTTTCTGTATCGTTGGAAATTTTATGCACTTGACGAACTCCTAATCCTACCAACAGCACAATTAGGAAAAACAGCAATCCAACGCCAAGTGTAAGTTTTGTTTTAATTCTCATTTTTTAACTTAAAATGATTAAATCGATGTCACTCGAAGATAGTTTATTTAAAAGTTCCTTGAAAACATTCGTAGAGAGAATAATCTTCATTAGGTTCATTCGCGGTTTTCCGATGCAAACCGTTGTAATGTTTTTCTGCTCGGCAAGTTCTATTATGGCTTTGGCAATTTTTGTATGTTCGATCTTGATTACTTCGCCACCCAATTCCGTTGCCAGTTTAAAATTATTAATAAGATGGCGTTGTTTATCAAGTGGAATTTTATCGACACTTTCATTAGGCAATTGAACATATAAAACATACCATTTGCTATTATAGTAATTGGCTAACCTCGCAGTTTTACGAATTACTTTTTTAGCAGTTTTTTCATTACTGCTGATGCAGGCTAAAAACTTTTCGTGACGAATCGCTTTGTTTTTAGGTACTTCTATTTCCACTTTTCGCTCCACCTGACTTGCCACTTCTTTTAAAGCTAGTTCCCGCAATTGCAAAATATGTTCGCTTTTGAAGAAATTTTTCAAGGCAGTTTCTATTTTTTCAGCCTGATAAATTTTACCTTCTTTTAAACGGGTTATGAGTTCATCAGCTGTTAAATCAATGTTTACCACTTCATCGGCTTGTGCCAAAACGATATCAGGAATTCGCTCTTTAACCTCAACATTCGTAATGCTTTTTACTTCCTCATTTAAACTCTCAATGTGCTGAATATTTACGGCACTAATCACATTTATACCGGCTTCGAGAATTTCCATGACATCCTGCCAACGCTTCTCATTTTTACTGCCTTCGATGTTGGTGTGCGCTAATTCATCGACAATGACCACTTCAGGACGAAGATTGATAATCGCCTGAACGTCCATTTCCTCCAATTCTTTGCCTTTGTAGAAAAGCTTTCTGCGGGGAATTACCGGCAAACCTTCCAGTAAATCGTGCGTTTCTTTACGGTTATGGGTTTCGATAAAGCCAATTTTGATATCAATACCGTTTTTTAACAGCGAATGCGCTTCCTGAAGCATACGGAAACTTTTGCCTACACCGGCACTCATACCGATGTAGACTTTAAATTTCCCTTTGCGTGATTTTTTTATTAAATCGAGAAAGTGTTGCACGTTATCTTCTCTGTTGCTTTCCAAAATACGCTTTTTTAGTTGTGTTAAAATGAAATAGCTAAAGCAGTTACTGCAACGAAGTTCTGATCTGATGGATTTCCATTTTTACTGAATACTTCGTCTTTGCTGCTTAAGTTTCTGGCTTCAACACGCCAAACCACATTATCGTAAATATTGTAGTCTAAATTTACGGAATATCCAAAAGTTTGAAAACCGTTTGGCGTTGCTGTTGCAATAATTACCCCGTTTTTATCAGAATAATACTCACCACGAGCAGCGATATTTATTTTGTCGGTAGCTTTATATTTCGCAATTAAAACCGGGGAATACCAACAATTGTAACTTTCGCTTCCTTTTGATTTTTGTTCAGCTCCGATATCAAAACCAGCAATTATCCCCCATCGCTCATTAAACTGAAACTGACCGTAAAGGTTGTGGAAGTAACGCATTTGTTTCGATTCGTTCGGCTTATCGTTTCCAATGAAAGAACTGCTGTTTAACGTAACTTTTGCGTTCGGTTTGTACGTTAACTGATGTCCGAAGGCTAAGGTTTTGTTGCCTTCCACACGCTGAATACGCTGCCAGCCATTTAAAACCAATCCGCTTACAAACCATTTTCCGCTATCGGAAGTGTAGGATAGTTTGGCACCGCTTTCATAATAAGGCGAATTATCAGCTAACATGCTTCGGGTAAGCGTCCAACAACTTGGGGCATGGGCGCTTTCAAAACCAATGTGCGATGCGAAAACTCCGGCGTCTACCCAAAGATTTTTACTTTTAGAAAGTTTCACACCTACATTAGCTTCGTAGATATTTTTCAAAACACCTTCTTCGGCCGCTAAATTGGCATTACTGTAACTTCCGGTCATTAGTGCCAAATTTGCTCTTACATTATCTTTTTCATAAGCGACTTTAATAAAGGCTAAATTTATAGCAACTTCGTTATGACGGTTATGTGAGTAGATAAAACTTGGACGTGTGTTATTTTCCGGTTCTCCGAAATCATAAGCATAATAGGTTTCAATAAAACCGCTAATTTTTAATGGATTTACAGTTTTTGTACTGTCGGTTTGTGCCTGTAAACTTAATGATACTAAGGCAGTTGTTATAATTGTTGATATTTTCGTGTTCATTTTATTTAAGCTTCTCTAAGGCAATATTTAATTTAAGGACATTTATTTTATCCGGACCGAAAAGACCTAATAGCGGTTTCTCCGTATTTTCAGTGATTAAATGTACCAATTTTTGTTCGTCTATCTTTCTGATTTTTGCAATTCGTTTTAGCTGAACTTTTGCGGCTTGTACTGAAATGTTAGGATCTAAACCACTTCCGCTTGCAGTTACTAAATCGGCCGGAATTTCACTTTTCTTAATTTCAGGATTTTGAAGTAAGAAGGTATCGATTCTTTTTTGTACTTCGGCTAAATATTCCGGATTGCTTGGTCCTTTGTTGCTTCCGCCCGAACCGGCTGCGTTATAAGCGACTGCCGATGGACGCGAGTTAAAATATTTGGCCTCTGTAAAAGATTGACCAATGTTTACATATTGTTTTTTACCGTTTACTTCAACGATTTCCCCTTTCCCTTTGTTGGGAGTGATTTGAGCAACACCCAATATAAAGAGCGTGTATATTCCTGAGAAAAAGACCAAACAAATAGCGGTCAATTTTATTCCAGTTATGATATGTTTTTTCATTTTTAAAAATTTTGATTACATGAATAAAGCGACTATGATATCAATGGCTTTAATTCCGATAAAAGGAACGATGATACCGCCCAGTCCGTACCACAATAAGTTTCTTCTCAATAAGGCCGAAGCTCCAATGGGTTTGTAAGTAACACCTTTTAAAGCCAAAGGAATCAAAAACGGAATAACAATTGCGTTAAAAATTACGGCAGATAAAATAGCACTCTCAGGGCTGTGTAACTGCATGATATTCAATCCTTGTAATGAAGGAATGGCTGCAATAAACAGCGCCGGAATGATGGCAAAATATTTCGCTACGTCATTGGCAATACTGAAGGTAGTCAATGTTCCTCTGGTCATTAACAACTGTTTCCCGATTTCGACAATTTCAATCAGTTTGGTTGGATCGTTGTCTAGATCTACCATGTTACCGGCTTCTTTGGCTGCTTGTGTTCCGCTGTTCATCGCAACACCTACATCTGCTTGGGCTAAAGCCGGAGCATCATTGGTACCGTCACCCATCATGGCCACTAGTTTACCTTGAAGCTGCTCATTTTTGATGTAATTCATTTTATCTTCCGGTTTGGCTTCAGCGATAAAATCGTCTACACCGGCTTTTTCAGCAATGAATTTTGCGGTTAACGGATTATCTCCGGTTACCATTACCGTTTTTACACCCATTTTGCGTAAACGCTCGAAACGTTCCTGAATGCCGGGTTTAATGATATCCTGCAATTCAATTACGCCTAACACTTTTTCATTAACGGATACCACCAAAGGGGTACCGCCGTTTTTAGAAATGGCCATTACGCTTTCTGTGGTATCTTTCGGGAAATTGTTTCCGGCGTCTTCCACTATTTTTTTAATGGAATCATAGGCTCCTTTTCGGATTCTGGTTCCGTCTGGCAAATTAACGCCGCTGCATCTTGTTTCTGCGGTGAACTTAATGAGTGTTGCGCCTTGAATAGATAGTTTTTCTTTGATGCGTTCTCCGGCTAATTCGACAATTGATTTTCCTTCCGGGGTTTCATCTGCCAAAGAAGATAGCATACAATTTTTTATAAAGTCGTCTTGCTGAACATTTGCGGTCGCGTAAAACTCGGTGGCTTTTCGGTTTCCGATGGTGATGGTTCCGGTTTTATCTAACAACAATACATCAATATCTCCGGCAGTTTCTACCGCTTTACCTGATTTTGTAATAACATTGGCCCGTAAAGCTCTGTCCATTCCCGCGATACCAATGGCTGATAAAAGTCCGCCAATGGTTGTCGGAATCAAACAAACGAATAGCGAAATAAACGCTGCAATTGTGATGGGTATGTTAGCATAATCCGCAAAAGGTTTTAAGGTTACACAGACAATGATGAAAACCAAGGTGAATCCGGCCAAAAGTATGGTCAGCGCAATTTCATTGGGTGTTTTTTGTCGTGAGGCTCCTTCAACCAAGGCAATCATTTTATCCAAGAAACTTTCGCCCGGTTCGGTAGTGACTTGTACTTTAATTTTATCGGACAATACTTTTGTTCCTCCGGTAACCGAACTTTTATCGCCTCCGGCTTCGCGAATAACTGGAGCACTTTCTCCGGTAATGGCGCTTTCATCTATGGTAGCCAAACCTTCAATAATTTCACCGTCTGTTGGGATAATGTCACCTGCTTCGCACATGAAAAAATTTCCTTTTTTAAGGCTTGATGAAGAAACAACGACGATTTCATTCACATACAATTCACCTACTTGTTCTATTTTTTTTGCAGGTGTTTCTTCACGGGTTTTTCTTAAACTGTCTGCTTGGGCTTTCCCACGTGCTTCGGCTATTGCTTCGGCAAAATTGGCAAATAAAAGCGTAAACAGAAGAATTAGAAAAATCGCGAAATTGTAGGCAAAACTACCTTGTGACTGTTCCCCGGATAAAATCCAAAGGCAAACACAAAACATTACTGCTGTACCGATTTCTACGGTAAACATGATTGGGTTTCTGAAAAGTGTGACAGGATTCAACTTTAAAAAAGATTGTTTTAAAGCTTCCAGCACCAACTCTTTCTGAAATAATGATTTATTTTTAGTTTTCATTATAGTTTTATTTCATTGAAAAATATTCAGCAATAGGGCCTAAAGACAAAGCAGGAAAGAAAGACAATGCTGCGATGATAGCGATGACAGAGAAAATCATCAGTCCAAAAGTGGCAGTATCGGTTTTTAAGGTTCCGGCACTTTCCGGGATGTGTTTTTTATTGGCCAAAATACCTGCAATGGCAATCGGGCCTATAATCGGTAAGAATCTTGATAAAATCAGTACGATTCCCGTTGTAATATTCCACCACGGATTATTGTCTCCAAGACCTTCAAATCCGCTACCATTATTGGCCGAAGATGAAGTAAACTCATACAATATTTCACTAAAACCATGAAATCCAGGATTGTTTAAAGTACTGGCTCCTTGCTCCGGAAATGCTGTTGAAAGTGCAGTTCCAACTAAAATCAGTAAAGTATGTAATAAAGCAACAATCATGGCGATTTTCATTTCCCTGGCTTCGATCTTCTTACCTAAAAATTCAGGTGTTCGTCCTACCATCAATCCACTGATAAATACCGCAAGGATGATGAAGATGTAGAAATTTAATATCCCAACACCACATCCGCCATAAAAACAGTTTACCATCATAGCCAGCAACTGATTCATTCCCGAAAGCGGCATAGCACTGTCATGCATGGAATTCACGGAACCTGTTGAAATAACGGTTGTTGCAATGCTCCAATATCCAGAAGCAGCTGCTCCAAAACGAACTTCTTTTCCTTCGGTGGCTCCGTTGGAAGTGTCAATTCCCATTTGAGTAATCGCCGGGTTTCCGTTCATTTCTGTCATTACTGTCGGAACGGTTAAAGCCAGGAAACCAATGGTCATCACACTGAAAATCATCCAAGAAAATTTACGACGGTTCAAATAAAAGCCAAGGGCAAAAATCATGGCAAACGGAATTAACATCTGTGCCACCATTTCGACCATGTTGGTAAAATAGTTGGGGTTTTCAAAAGGGTGTGCTGAGTTGACTCCGAAAAAGCCGCCTCCATTGGTTCCTACGTGTTTAATCGCTGTAAAAGCTGCCACCGGACCTTGAGAGACCTGAACTGTATCGCCTTGAAGCGTTGTCATTGTTTCTTTTCCTTCAAAAGTCATCGGCGTACCATTACACAACAAAATAACTGCTACGACTACTGAAACAGGCAACAAAATACGAGTGCATGATTTTATAAAATAGTTGTAGAAATTACCCAGTTTGTCGGTAGTTCTTTCTTTTAAAGCGTTAAACAATACGGCTGCGGCTGCCAATCCGATACCGGCAGAAACGAACTGCAAGAACATTAAAAATAATTGGCCTAAATAACTCAAACTGGTTTCTCCGGAGTAATGTTGCAGGTTGCAATTGACAAGGAAAGAAATAGCGGTGTTAAAAGCCAAATCGGCAGTCATGTTCGGGTTGTTGTCCGGATTAAGCGGAAGCCATCCCTGACACATTAAAACGACCACTCCCAGTAGGAACCAAATCATGTTTAACGTAAGTAAAATGATCATGTGTTGCTTCCAGTTCATCTCTTTAGAAGCATCAATGCCGCTAACTTTATAAAATAGTTTTTCTATCGGATTGAAAACAGGATCTAAAAATGTTTTTTGTCCCGAATATACTTTTGCAATGTATTTTCCCAACGGAATGGATAATCCCAAGGTAATGAGAAACATCGCAATAATTCCTAAAATTTCTGTGTTCATGATTAAAATTTCTCAGGTTTTACCAGCACATAACAGATGTATGTAAACACTGCTACGGCAATTATAAATAAGGCTATCATCTCTTAAATTTTTTCAAAATAATTAACCGATGCGTAAAGGAGTGCAAAGCAGAGCAATCCGACTCCCGATAAAACTATTGTCATCATACCCCTGAAGTATTAATTTGTTTTACATATTCCTTGTGAAGTTCGATTGGCAATAACTGTTTCATTGCAAAATGATTCAGTTCCAGATAATGTGATACCGAGTATAGGTACACATTTGAAATGGCATTTTTAACTTCAGAGTTTCCCTTTTGAAAAACGTCATTGGCTAATTCCAAACATCTTTTGGCACGAACCATTTTCCCCAGTTTTAAACTGTTAATGGTTACTTCGGCGAAGCGTTCCATTTTTTTAATCAGGGTAGTATTTACTTGTTTCATAAAAAATTGAATTTATTTTTCTGACTTATGCCAAAAAACAAGCCTAAATTCTGTAAACAAGTCTAATTGATTGATATTGTTGTGTTTATTGCTATTTCAAAATTCCAAGCAACAAAAAACCCTATCAAAACGATAGGGTTACTACTTTCAAAACGATAGGATTTTAACCGATTTTGTATTCTTCCAGTTTTCGGTATAAGGTGGTTAAGGCAATGCCAAGCAATCTTGCCGTTTCGGTTTTATTGCCGTTAGTGTAATTCAGTACTTTTTGAATGTGCAGTTTTTCTGCCGAAGCCAAAGAGAAAGCCGATAACGTTTTGCTTTGAGTTGCCTCATCATTATTCACTCGAAGTTGCTGAATTTCAAAGGGAAGGCTATCTGGCTGAAGCATATCTTCAGTTTCTAAAATAACACTTCGCTCCATTATATTTTTTAGTTCACGGATATTTCCGGTCCAAATATGCAGTTTTAGTAAATGAAGAAAATCAGTTGAAAAACCTTTAATTTTTTTATTGGTTTTTAAGGAAAACGTAGTTAAAAAGTGTTTGGCAAGTATCTCAATATCAGCAACTCGCTCACGTAATGCCGGCAATTGAATTTGAAAAACCGACAAACGATAATACAAATCCTGTCGAAAGTGACCTGCTTCAATTTCTTTAATTAAGTCGCGGTGGGTTGCCGTAATAATGCGTACATCCACTTTGGTTACTTTACTTTCGCCAACTTTAATGAACTCGCCATTTTCAATCACGCGCAATAGTTTTGCCTGCAAATCGAGTGGCATTTCACCAACTTCATCCATGAAAATCGTTCCGTGATTGGCTTCTTCAAATAAGCCTTTTTTGTCTTTAGTGGCTCCGGTGAAGGCTCCGGCAGTATGACCAAACATTTCACTTTCCAGTAAATCATGACTAAATGCCGAACAATTGATGGCCACAAAATTTTTGTTTTTTCTGGTACTGGATTGATGAATGGCCTGGGCAAAAACTTCTTTCCCGGTTCCGGTTTCGCCTGTGAGCAGCACTGTGGTATCGGTTACAGCCACTTTTTTAGCCAATTCGATTGCCTGTTGCAGTGTTTTGGAAGTTCCTATAATTCCGTCAAAAGAAAATTTAGTATCGAGTTGGGCTTCCAATTGTGCAACTCTTTGAGTAAGATTGACTTTCTCTATTGCTCGATGCAGTAACGGGATGATTTTATTGTTATCATCACCTTTAACGATATAATCAAATGCTCCGTTTTTGATCGCCTGGACGCCATCTGGAATGTTCCCGTAAGCTGTTAAAAGTATAACTTCCGTAGCTGGAAATTTTTCTTTCATAATAGCGGTGAAATCAACACCGTTTCCATCGGGGAGTTTGACGTCACAAAGCACCACATCGATTGCGTTTTGTTCTAATTTTTTTAAACCCGATTTACAATCTCCGGCTTCAATAACTTCAAAACCTTCCAAATGTATGATTCGGGCAATCAGTCCACGAAGTTTTTCTTCGTCGTCTATGATGAGTACTTTTTTCAATGGAAATAAAAAATTAGATTAACAATCTGCCAAGTTAACAGCAATTGCCAAACCTCCTTCAGAAGTTTCTTTGTATTTGTTGTTCATGTCTTTAGCCGTTTGCCACATGGTATCGACTACTTTGTCTAAAGGCACTTTTGCGTTTTTCGGATCGGTTTCCAAAGCTAATTCTGCTGCGTTGATGGCTTTAATAGCACCCATTGTATTTCGCTCAATACAAGGGATTTGTACCAAACCGCCAATTGGATCACACGTTAAGCCCAAATGATGCTCCATGGCAATTTCTGCCGCCATTAAAACTTGCTCCGGAGTTCCTCCCATTAGTTCGCATAAAGCTGCTGCTGCCATGGCTGAAGAGACGCCAATTTCTGCCTGACATCCACCCATTGCGGCTGAAATAGTAGCTCCTTTTTTAAAGATACTGCCCACTTCTCCGGCAACCATCAAAAATTGTTTGATATGATTTTCGTCGGCTTCGTGGTTTTCGATTACCATATAATACATTAAAACGGCAGGGATAACTCCGGCACTTCCGTTGGTTGGTGCGGTTACGACGCGACCTAAGGAAGCATTTACTTCGTTCACGGCCAAGGCAAAACAACTTACCCATTTTAAAATCTGACGGAATTTCACTTCGGTTTGACGGATAATCTGTAACCAGGAATGTGGATTGTCATAAGGCAACACACCAATCAGGTTTTTGTGCATGTCGTACGCGCGTCTTCTTACGTGTAATCCACCCGGAAGCGTGCCTTCGGTGTGACAGCCGATGTACATACATTCCAACATCGTATCCCAAATGCGCAACAATTCAGTATGAATGACTTCTTCGGAACGCATGGATTTTTCATTTTCATATACGATTTCCGAAATCTTCTTGTTTTCTTTCTGACAATACGCCAGCAATTCTTCGGCTTTATCGATAGGGAAAGGAAAAGCGTATTTGATTTCCTTGTTTTCTTTTGCGTTCTCGCGGTCTTCTTTTACCACAAATCCGCCGCCGATGGAGTAGAAGGTTGAACTGTATTCACTTGCATCGGTATAAACTGTAAAAGTCAAGCCGTTAGCATGGAAAGGCAGAAAGTTTTTGTTGAAGACAATATCTGTTTCTGCATCAAAAGGAATAATAATTTCATTCCCTAAGAAGATTTCTTTTTTGTTTTTGATCGCTGAAATAATCACATCGATGCTTTCTACAGGAATATACTCCGGATCAGCACCGCTTAAGCCTAACATAACCGCTAAATCTGTTGCATGCCCATGTCCAGTCAGCGAAAGTGATCCGTATAAATCAACTTTGATTCTGTTAATACTGTCGATTAAATTCTGTTCACGGATTTCAGCAAGGAATTGTTCGGCCGCTCTCCAAGGGCCAAGTGTGTGCGAACTCGAAGGCCCAACACCGATTTTAAGCATATCAAAAACGGAAATGCATTCCATAACTATAGTATTGATTTGGTTTGTTTAAGACAAAGATACTTGTATAATTTGAGAGTTCATAAACCTTTATGTTTTTTATAGTAACCATAAATTGTCCATTTGTTTCAAAACTGTATTTTTGAGTAATCAATCAAAAAAAATGAAAAATCAAATACTTATATTATTGGCTCTAATTGCAATTTCATTAACCTGCAATTCACAATCCCAGAGAGAATTATACAATCAAAGTACGGAAGCCTACAAAGCAAAAGATTACCCGCAATTTTTAAAACTTACGCAGCATTTGGACAGTATTCGTCCGTTGCATCCGACTTACACATATAATCTGTCAGTGGCCTATGCTTTGAACAACGATACCGGAAAAGCGGTTTCCGTTTTGAAAAAACTGGTCTTGATGAACAACAAAATCGATTTTGAAAAAGATGCGGATTTCGATAATATCAGACATTCTGCTGAATTTGATAAAACTCTAAAGTTGAAAGCCGTTTTAGATAAACCCATCATAAACTCTGAAAAAGTAATTTCCTTGTCTGAAAAAGATTTGCATCCGGAGAGTTTAATCTATCTGGAAAAACAAAAGATATGGCTGGCTTCGAGTATTCGTAAAAAGAAAATAGTTTCATTCGATTTGAAAACCGGGAAATGCTCAGATTGGTTTACAGAATCTAATTTTTCTGTATTCGCCATGAAAGCGGATAAAAATGAAAATTCCCTTTGGGTGACAACTGCGGCTATGCCTGAAATGTTAGGTTTTTCCAAAGAAATGGAAGGTAAATCAGAAATATTGAAGATTGATTTAAAAACACGTAAAATAAGTAAGCGTTATCCAATTGATGGTAATCATGTTTTTGGCGATTTGTTACTTGATGAAAAAGGTGACGTTTATGTTTCGGATAGTGGAGATGCTATCGTTTACAAGATCTCCAATGATACAGTGTCAGTTTGGTTGGATTTAAAATCGGAAGCTTTTAATCTGCAGGGAATTACATTTAATGATGATAAATCAAAACTTTTTGTAGCTGATTATCTGAAAGGTATTCTGGTGATTGAGGTAAAGAATCCACAAAATAGAAAATGGCTTGAATTTCCTAAAAATGCTACCCAAAAGGGAATCGACGGTTTGGTTTTTCATGATAATTCTCTTCTGGCTATTCATAACGGTGTGAAACCAATTCGGGTTATGCAATATCTTATGAATGAAAATCAGGATATTATAGAAGAGGTTAAAATTATTGATATTAATCAGCCTGAATTCGATGAACCGGCTTTAGCAACAGTAATAAAAGGAAAACTATATTTCTTTGCGAATTCGCCATGGAAAGCCTACAATAAGACTTTTGAACTTGATATGACAAAATTTGAAGCTCCGATTTTGTATCATTATGACATTCTGAAGTAAAGTAAAATGTCATCCTGTCAGTAATTTTAGTGTTCGTTTTAACAGAATCTGACATTTTTAATCATTTTTCTTCTTGGCACAATGATTGTCATTTGAGAAATCGTGTTAAAAACACTGCCAACTCGTAGAGGGGCAATTAAAACGAACAATAAAGGAGATTTATATTATGAGTAAAATTATTGGTATCGACTTAGGAACAACAAACTCTTGCGTTTCCGTAATGGAAGGTGGAGAACCGGTTGTAATTGCTAATGCCGAAGGAAAAAGAACAACACCATCTGTAATCGCATTTGTAGAAGGTGGCGAAATTAAAGTAGGAGACCCTGCAAAACGTCAGGCGGTAACCAATCCTACTAAGACTATTGCTTCCATCAAACGTTTTATGGGTAACAAATACACCGAAAGCGCTAAAGAAGCATCAACTGTAGCTTACAAAGTTGTTAAAGGAGACAACGACACGCCACGTGTTGACATCGACGGAAGACTTTACACGCCACAGGAATTGTCAGCTATGACACTTCAAAAAATGAAGAAAACAGCTGAAGATTATTTAGGAACAACCGTAACTGAAGCAGTTATCACCGTTCCGGCTTATTTTAACGATGCACAACGTCAGGCTACTAAAGAAGCTGGTGAAATTGCAGGTTTAAAAGTTAGAAGAATCATCAACGAACCAACTGCTGCTGCGTTAGCATATGGTTTGGATAAATTAGGACACGATCACAAAATTGCGGTTTACGATTTAGGAGGAGGTACTTTCGATATCTCGATCCTTGAATTAGGAGACGGCGTTTTCGAAGTATTGTCTACAAACGGAGATACTCACCTAGGAGGTGACGATTTCGATCAGGTAATCATCGATTGGTTAGCTAACGAATTCAACAGCGCTGAAGGTGTAGATTTAAGAAAAGACCCAATGGCTTTACAGCGTTTGAAAGAAGCTGCTGAAAAAGCGAAAATCGAATTGTCATCGTCAGCTCAAACAGAAATCAACTTGCCTTACGTTACGGCTACGGCTTCAGGACCAAAACACTTAGTTCAAACGTTAACTCGTGCAAAATTCGAGCAATTGGCGGATACTTTGGTAAAACGTTCTATGGATCCAGTTGCTAAAGCGTTGAAAGATGCAGGTTTATCAACATCCGATATCGATGAGGTAATTTTAGTTGGAGGTTCTACACGTATTCCTGTAATTCAGGAGCAAGTTGAGAAATTCTTCGGAAAAAAACCATCAAAAGGAGTAAATCCTGATGAGGTTGTAGCAATTGGTGCTGCAATTCAAGGTGGCGTTTTAACCGGAGACGTAAAAGACGTATTATTATTAGACGTTACACCACTTTCTTTAGGAATTGAAACTATGGGAAGCGTTATGACGAAATTAATCGATGCGAATACTACGATTCCAACTAAAAAATCACAAGTATTCTCTACTGCGGCAGACAATCAGCCATCTGTAGAAATCCACGTGTTGCAAGGGGAGCGTCCAATGGCGAACGACAACAAAACAATCGGTCGTTTCCACTTAGACGGAATTCCGCCAGCACCAAGAGGAGTACCTCAAATCGAAGTTATTTTCGACATCGACGCGAATGGTATCATCCATGTGACTGCGGTTGATAAAGGAACTGGTAAATCACACGATATTCGTATCGAGGCTTCTTCGGGATTAACTCAGGAAGAAATCGAAAGAATGCGTAAAGAAGCTGAAATCAATGCAGAAGCAGACAAATTGGCTAAAGAGAAAGTTGATAAATTGAACGAAGCAGACGGAATGATCTTCCAAACGGAAAAGCAATTGTCTGAATTCGGAGATAAATTATCAGAAGGAAACAAAGCGAACATTCAAGCAGCTTTAGACGAGTTGAAAGCAGCCTACGAAACGAAAGAAGTAGACACAATTCAACCGGCTTTAGACAAAATCAATGAGGCGTGGAAAAATGCTTCAGAAGAAATGTACAAAGCACAAGCGGAAGGTCAAACACACGAAGCGCAGCCACAAACGGATGCAAACGGTGACCAAACTCAGGATGTAGATTTTGAAGAGGTAAAATAATCTTCTTACATTATAAAGCAGAATAGGCTGTCCTTAATTGGGCAGCCTTTTTTGTTGTGGATAATTGTTGATAATATATTTGTTAAATATTTAAAGATTTGTTTTTTTGACGAATAATTTTGTATTTTTCGTTCCAAGAAACTTGTGAAAAATTATGAAAAAAACATTTCTACTGATTGTATTATCATTAATTACCTTAACAGGCTATAGCCAAAAGAAAAAGGGAAAAAGCAAAGCAAAAGCCGAAACAGGAGTATTAGCCAAAACAGATAATCTTACTGCCGAAAAAGTAAAAAATGAGGTTCATATTTATGTGACTGCTGACGGTAAAAAAGATTTACTTTTCTCAAAACCTGTAGATGCTAAAGGAGTATTGTCTGAAGTGAAAATAACAGGTTTTACAACTAAAGAAATCCCACTATATTATATTTCCTGGACAGAAAAAGGAACCAAAAAAACCGATTTAAAAACGGAAGATTATACCAGTGTTGTTTCCGAAATCTGGGATGTACCGACTAAAACTCAGTTAATTGGTAACGATCAAAGAACGACGCATATTATTGAGAAAGTATTTTTAGACCGATTAAAAAATGCTTCAGAAACGCAAGAGAAAATGCGTCGCGAAGGTTTTGAATTTTCATTGCTGTCTAACGGGGATTTTATCCTGAAAGACAAAAAAGGTGAAACAAAGTATACTTATAATACTACGGATAAAAAATATGTTACAGCAGCAGCTGGTGGCGGAAAGAAGAAAAAATAAGCTTTCAACATTTTAAACAAAACTCCTCAAAAGGTAATTACTTTCTGAGGAGTTTTGTTTTGTATAACTGTATGTAATTTATTGTAAAGCTTCACCATCGAAGATAATACCAAGCCATCCAAATTTCATAAAGTTACGAATGTTCTGATGATCTGATCCTTCTGGATTTTGCAATACATCAATTCGGTAGTAATCGCCGAATAATTGTAAAGTTTGTTCTGCTGATAAATTGTTCAGTTTTGCGAAGTAAAAGATTTTGCAGGAACCGTTATTCTGATTGGCTTCGTTTACATTATCACCATTAGTAAAACGGGTAGGAGTGAACGTGTATTTTGAGTCAATATATGCAATGACTTCGGAAAACGATAAAGTTTCAGGCTGGTTTTGAATTTTTTCAATTAAATCCATGAAAGATATTGATTTGATTTTTGACAACTATATGCATTTTACAGGACTTATTTGTTAAAATGATTTAAGATAATCCTCAATAGATTCTAATCCCATTTCAGCTCTACGTTTATTAACGGTTTCAGGAGCTTCAAGCTTATAAGGACTGTGAACTCCCTTGTTGTCCCAAACCATTTGTGTTCCGTATAATTGCGGTTTATTTTCGTTCTTTTTAACCCTGTCATATAAATAAGCAAAATTTCTCGAACTTACATTTTGAGTTTTGAGCTCTCTTTTCATAGCGTTCAATACTTTTTTCTGAAAAGCCACATCGTGATCTCCGTGCTGAACAATCAGCCAAAAGTTTAAGGCAGTTTCCTTTCCATTTTCTTTGATACCCGGAAAGCCGTATTCCTTAAAATATTTTTTTGCAATAATTAAATTGTCCTTAGATACTTTGTCGAATTCTACTCTCATCGAGTCTGAATACGATTTGCGTCCAGCTTTTTTTAAATCATATTTTTGAGCATTCATGTCTTTGGTATACATGTCTTTCAATTCCAGTTTCATAGCATCTGTGTATGGCTTTTTTGAAGTACATGAGATGCAGAAAGATGCCAAAATAATCATTAAAACAAGCTTTGTCATTTATTGGGTTTTTTAAAGTTATGGTTAAGGTATTTTATAAACTATTCTGTAACCTTAATCTCAAACATCTTATCCCAGTTTTTACCGGTTACAAAAAGTGTCTTGGTTTTAGGATTGTAAGCGATTCCGTTTAGTACATCGATATCAGGATGTTGTGTAACTTTTGCTTTTAAATCGGATAAATTAATAACTGCTTCCACAGCGCCATTTTTCGGATTAATAACCGCGATAGCATCCATTGTATAAATGTTGGCGTAGATTTTACCGTCAATCCATTCCATTTCATTTACCGCTTTGATTTTTGTTCCGGCCGTATAAACGTTGATGTAATCCACTTCTTTGAAATCTGCCGGATTTACAAAATAGATTTTTTCTGACCCGTCAGACATTAAAAGGTTTTTCCCGTCGTTGGTTAATCCCCAGCCTTCCATTCCTGCCTTGAAGTATTTGAAGGTTTTTTCTTTTTCGAAAGTGTCTATATTATAAACATAAGCCTCACCATTTTTATAAGTTATTTGGTAAACCTTATTGTTCAAAACTGTACAGCCTTCTCCGAATACACTGTCAGGAAGCTCGACAATTTTGGTAACTTTTCCGGTTTTATAATCTGTTTTACGCAGGGAGGATTTTCCTTTTGTACCTGTTCCGTTCCCAGAGCCATTTCCAGTACTTTCAATTAAGATATCATTTTGGAATTCAAGACCTTGCGTATATGCTTTTAAATCATGAGGATAAGTATTTACAATGGTGTATTTTAATAATTTAGGCTGAATATTGGAAACCAATTCAACTCGGTAGGCAGCTTCTGTATTCTCACCTTCATAATAAGCCAATGCTTTAATGTTTTGATAGCCTAATTTTTGATCTGCAAACGCAAAATCTAATTTTTCATTTCCTTTAACCGAACCAATCTTTTTATCGTTGATATAGTAAATAACAGAATCTAAAGTTTTGTTTTCAGGGTTTTTCAGCGATAATGAAAGTGTCTCCTGAGGCTGATATTGTACTTTTAAATTGTCAGAATTGACAGAAAATAAATTTTCTGTGTTTTTTTTATTACCATCACAGGAAATGATGGCTGCACTTAATAAAATGAATGCTAATGAGTTATGTTTTTTCATTGTTTAAAAATTGATAGAAGCAATATACAACGATATTTATTATCGCACAATTGCCTTGCAAAAAAATAAAAAAGTTGTACATTTGCAACGGCAAGTCCTACACGACCAGCTCCTGCAGACTCCTCCAGGGTGGGAACGCAGCAAAGGTATGCGGTTGTAGCGGTGCGATGTAGGTCGCTTGCCATTTTTTTTAAATTTGTATATCTCCCTTGAGGAGATTTTTTTATTTTAGAGCCATTGAAATACTACAAATGGTTTTATCCTGGCAAATCGTCCGTTTTAATTTAAAAGAAACTTTTTCAATTTCTTATGGGAGTTATTCTTATAGGGAAGCACTTATTGTTCAGTTAAGTAAATTTGGTCATTCAGGGTACGGCGAATGTACCGGGATAGATTATTATCATATTAGTTTAACCGATTTTGATAAAAAACTCCATTCGGTAAAAGAGAAAATCGAAAGCCGGAAAATCAATCATCCAACAGATTTTTATCTTTTTTTAGAAGAGTTGCAATTGCCAAGTTTTTTGCGTTCTGCATTAGATTGTGCCTATTGGGATTTGTTCGGAAAACTGGAAAATAGAAGTTTTATTGAGCTTAATTCAATCAAAATAAGTGTATTACAGGAATCTTCGATTACCATCAGTACTGCACCAATAGAAGAGCAATTAACTAAAATTGAAAAGTCTTCCTGGCATAAGTTTAAAGTAAAATGCAGTCGTTTTGATGAAATGGAAATTGAAAGACTTATAAATTGCGGTAAGACAATCGCTCTTGACGCAAATGGAAGCTATTCAGCAGAACAATGTAAATGGCTGGAAAATTACGAACTTTCAAAACAGTTTACATATGTGGAGCAACCTATGAAGCCATCAGAAGAAAATTTTTCAAATCTGAAAGCCGATAAATTCCCAAATTGGATGGCTGACGAAGATTGTCAGGAGAATATCGATTTGAAAGATTTACAGCCACATTACAGAAGTATCAATATTAAATTGGTAAAATGTGGCGGTTTGACCCCGGCTTTGGAGCTGATTAAAATTGCCAGAAACCTGAACTTTAAAATCATGATCGGTTGCATGACAGAATCGACAGTGGGGATTTCTGCAGGTGCAGCTCTTGTTCCATTGGTGGATTTTGTCGATTTGGACGGTGCTAATCTGATTTCAAACGATATTGCAAGCGGTTCAAAAATTGAACTCGGTAAAGTGTTACTTTCTGAAAAACCAGGATTGGGAATCCATATTTTATAATCGAAAACTGCTAAAAATGCTTATTTTCGCTTCACTTTTATAAAAAAGATAAAATGAGTAAAGTTGTTTTAATTACCGGTGGATCTTCAGGAATCGGTAAATCGATAGGAGAATTTCTTCATCAAAAAGGATTTGTGGTTTATGGAACCAGCAGAAATCCGGAACGTGTTGAAAATTCTGTTTTTCCGTTAGTTGCTCTGGATGTAAGAAATACGGAAAGTATTCAAAGAGCTGTATCCGAAGTCATCGAAAAATCCGGTCGTCTTGATATCGTAATCAATAACGCAGGCGTTGGAATTACGGGGCCCTTAGAAGAAATTCCAGCCGAAGAAATCAAAAACAATTTCGAAACCAATTTATTTGGCCCGATTGAAGTAATGAAAGCCGCTTTACCACAAATGCGCAGTCAAAAATCCGGGTTGATTATTAATGTTACTTCCATTGCAGGATACATGGGATTGCCTTACAGAAGTATTTATTCGGCATCAAAAGGAGCTTTAGAACTAATTACGGAAGCTTTACGTATGGAAACCAAATCCTTTGGAATTCATATTGCGAATGTAGCACCCGGTGATTTTGCAACCAATATTGCTTCTGGTCGTTATCATGCACCAGTTGTTAAAGGTTCGCCTTATGAAGTACCATACGGGAATACCCTTAAAGAAATGAACGAGCATGTAGACAGCGGCAGCAATCCGAACGACATGGCCTTAGCGGTTTATGCCATCATCCAAACTCCAAATCCGAATGTACATTATAAAGTTGGTGCTTTTATGCAGAAATTTTCTATTGTGCTCAAACGAGTACTTCCGGATAAAATGTATGAGAAATTATTAATGAACCATTATAAGTTGTAATTTTGCAACCGATTTAAAAGATTTAAAAACACAACAATTTTATATATGAAGTTTTTTATTGACACAGCAAACTTAGAGCAGATTAAAGAAGCTCAGGCGTTAGGAATTTTAGATGGCGTTACCACGAATCCGTCGTTAATGGCGAAAGAAGGTATTACAGGAAAAAATAATATCCTTAAACATTACGTAGACATTTGTAATATTGTTGATGGTGACGTAAGTGCTGAAGTAAACGCTATGGATTTTGAAGGCATGATTAAAGAAGGCGAGGAGCTTGCGGATTTGCACGAGCAAATTGTTGTGAAATTGCCAATGACAAAGGAAGGAATCAAAGCATGTAAATATTTTTCAGACAGAGGTATTAAAACAAACGTGACATTAGTGTTTTCAGCTGGTCAGGCTTTATTGGCCGCTAAAGCAGGAGCTACTTATGTTTCACCGTTTTTAGGACGTTTGGACGATGTTTCAACAGATGGTTTAAATCTAATCGACGAAATCCGTCAGATTTATGATAATTATGCTTTTGAAACTCAAATTTTGGCAGCATCTGTACGTCATACGATGCACGTTGTAAATTGTGCAAAAATTGGTGCTGATGTAATGACTGGTCCATTATCTTCTATTACAGGATTATTAAAACACCCGTTAACCGATATCGGAATTGCTCAATTTATTGCAGATTACGAGAAAGGAAACAAATAGTATACAGTTGCAGTCGCAGTTTTCAGTGACTCACATTACTTAAAATAAAAAAGGATTCAATTTAATTGAATCCTTTTTTTATATACTGAAACTTAGTTTTCTTGTGACTGTAAACCACTACTGAATATTATTTTAAGTAGCTTCCAAAATCCGGTTCGAACAAACTGATGAATGCATTTTTAATGGTTCCGTCAGGATTTAACAGCATTGTTCTGTGAATCTTAGTTATTACCCATTCATCTTTCAGTTTTTGAATATCTGAAGCATGAAGCTCTACTATATTTTGGAAATCATAATTGGTTAAGGTGTTTGTCCAGACTTCTTTGGATTCATCAATGTTGATGGCAATAAAATTAAGTTCAGGATGTTTCTCTTTAAGCTCCATTGCTTTTTTATGGGCACCTTCCAAATGTGATTTTGCGCTTACAGTCCAAAAGAAAACTACTGTAGGCCCCTTTATCATATGATTAAAATCAATTTTTTCTCCGAAAACGTTGATAAATTCCTGCTTTGGTAATTCTTTTCCCGGAGTTAAAAACTGAACAGCATCACTGATTTTTTTAATTTCATTGTGCTTGCTTTTGTCAGTAGATAATTGAAAATAACGATCGAAAAATTTCTTATTATTCGACATGTTTTGATCTTCAAGCAAATACATAAAAGCGATATTATTAAGAACAGCGTTTTTAATTTTTTTATTCTCAATAAGTGTGTCCGCAATATTCAGTTTTTTAACATTGTATTCCAGAGCTTGTTTTTCATATTGATTTTCCGTGCTACAATCTTTGTACACATAATTGTTAAGCATGGCATTCAGATAACGAACAAACGGAACAAACGTACTGAGTTCTTCGTTGTTGAAATCTATATTTTTTCTGTAACTGTAATAATCTTTAGGTAATT
The DNA here is from genome assembly GCF_040750275.1 of Flavobacterium enshiense. Classification (GTDB taxonomy): domain Bacteria; phylum Bacteroidota; class Bacteroidia; order Flavobacteriales; family Flavobacteriaceae; genus Flavobacterium; species Flavobacterium enshiense_B. The sequence continues at coordinate 281,015 of NZ_JBDOCV010000002.1, read as the reverse complement.
TTTCACATACGTCTTCACCCGTTCTTCTTTTATGAGCAATCGGATAGATTTCTTTTTTAGCAAGATGACTTAAATCCAGATACGCTTTTGCATACTGATCAAATTTTTCATCCCAGCCAATTTCGGTTTTTCGTCTTAAATAAAAGGACTTTTTTACCTTGTAAGAGGAATCGATACTTTTAGAAAAACGCTTGTAATCTTTATCATAAATTGCAAAAGACGCATCCTTATCGGCTTCGTTTTTTAAAAACATTTCAATTAAGAAGTTATTTTTTAAATCACCTCTACCACAAAAAACAAGGGAATTATCAAACTCTTTTGTGTTTAAACGCAGCATTACACTGTCATTTTTATCGAAATAAATGTATTGATATTCAGGCTCATGCCTAAAAGTGTACATCCCCGGAGCTAAAGAGTCAAATTTTTTGAAGAAACGGTTTTTCTCATCCAGTAACAAAGAATCAATTACTTCATTATCTTTCATTAAAAGAACGTAACGATTATTGGGATTAACGATTTCTCCACCAAAATAAGCAGTAAAGTTATCTTCCTTAAATTCCTTCTGACAAGAAATTAAAGAACAAATTGAAACCGCGGTTAACGGAAGTAGTAGATTTTTAAAATAGGCAAACATTCAAAATCAATTAATTACCAAACAAAAGTAACTTTGTAATACTTAACTTGCTGTTAATGTACAGTTAAATTAAGCATAAAGACATTCTAAATAAACCGGCTCAAAACTCCGTTATTTTTTCTACTTTTGCAACACTTTTATAAAAAATAAGAAATCAATGTTAACAGTTTCAAATTTATCAGTACAATTTGGTAAGCGAATTTTGTTCGACGAAGTAAACGTAACTTTTACACAGGGTAACTGCTACGGAATTATCGGAGCAAATGGTGCTGGAAAATCAACGTTCTTAAAAATATTATCAGGCGATATCGATCCTACTTCAGGACGAGTTATCCTTGAACCGGGCAAACGTATGTCGGTTTTAAACCAGAACCACAACATGTTTGACGAGCATACTGTACTGGAAACCGTATTAATGGGAAATAAAGTTTTGTTTGCCATTAAAAAGGAGATGGACGAATTGTATGCCGATTATGACGATAAAAATGCAGACAGAATCGGAGAATTGCAAATGCAGTTTGACGAAATGAACGGATGGAACGCAGAGTCGGATGCCGGAGCAATGCTTTCCAATTTAGGAATCGGAGCGGAGCATCACTACACGATGATGAGTGACATGGAAGGAAAAATGAAAGTTCGTGTGTTATTGGCGCAGGCTTTATTTGGAAACCCGGACGTACTGATTATGGATGAGCCTACCAACGACCTTGACTTTGAAACGATCGGTTGGTTGGAAAATTTCTTAGCAAATTATGATAATACGGTTTTAGTTGTTTCTCACGACCGTCACTTTTTGGATGCGGTTTGTACACACGTTTCCGATATTGACTTTGGAAAAATCAATCACTATTCCGGTAATTATACGTTCTGGTATGAATCATCGCAATTAGCGGCGAAACAAAGAGCACAGCAAAATAAGAAAGCAGAAGAGAAAAAAGCTGAATTAGAAGAGTTTATACGTCGTTTCTCGGCGAACGTTGCAAAATCCAAACAGGCAACTTCCCGTAAAAAAATGATTGATAAATTAAATTTAGACGAAATCAAGCCATCAAGCCGTCGTTATCCGGCGATCATTTTCGATCAGGAAAGAGAAGCAGGTGATCAGATTTTGAATGTTGAAGGATTAAGTTATACTTTGGAAGGAGAAACCTTGTTTAAAGATATTGATTTGAACATGGCAAAAGGTGATAAAGTGGTGGTTTTCTCAAAAGATTCCCGTGCCACAACAGCCTTTTACGAAATTTTGAACGACAACTTAAAAGCAGACAGCGGTACTTTCGAATGGGGTATTACTACAAACCAATCGTATTTGCCGGCGGATAACCACAGTTTCTTCGAAAACGATTTGACCTTGGTAGACTGGTTACGTCAATGGGCGAAAACAGAACCGGAAAGAGATGAAGTATATGTTCGCGGTTTCTTAGGAAAAATGATTTTCTCCGGAGAAGAAGCTTTAAAAACAGGACGTGTGTTGTCTGGAGGAGAAAAAGTGCGTTGTATGTTATCAAGAATGATGATGTTAAGAGCTAACGTTTTAATGTTAGATGAGCCAACAAACCACTTGGATTTGGAATCGATTACCGCATTCAACAACTCTTTGAAAAACTTTAAAGGTTCGGTGTTGTTTACCACACATGACCACGAGTTTGCGCAAACGGTTGCTAACAGAGTAGTGGAAATCACACCAAAAGGTGTTATCGACCGTTACATGACGTTTGATGAATATCTGGATGATGAAAAAATTAAAGAATTAAGAAAACAGATGTATTCTTAAATAGTATAAAATCCCGCTGTAATGGCGGGATTTTTTTATGTTTTGTACGGTTGATATAAAACTATTTTTTAATTTCAATTTTACAGATCATGACACATTATGGAGAGTGAGTTCCAGTCGCATTCGGAAAAGCCTAATTGTTTCGATTTTTTAATGTCTTGACAACCCGATATTTTAAAAGTTTTCTTTGTCATATTTTTTGCTAAGCCTCTGTAAAAATAGGATTTTGACTGTTCTGGAATCAATTCAATGGCTTTGTCAAAATCAATTATTGCGTTATTGTAATCATTCAGAGCGAAATAAAACATTCCTCTTTGATTGAAAAGTTCAGCATTATTTTTTTCGGAAATTAACTGAAAATTTAGCTTTTCAATTTCTTGATTAACTAGCTTTATTTTTTCATCAGAATTTGGACTAACGGTGTAAAGGACAGGAGTATTTTTTTTAGTATCAGTATTTTGGGAGAAACTGTTTAGGGAAATAGACAGCCCTACAAATAATATTAGGTTTTTCATATCGAGTCTCTTTATTTATCACAATGAATAAATTTTGTATTATACATAAAAATTATATCTGTACTGTTTTGCAGTCTTAAATCGTTACTCTTTTTTTTCAAGGTCGAGCACGGTTTGTGAACCGTCAATGTTTTTATACTCAAGTTTTACGAATCCGAAATCAGGATTGAAATATGAAATTAATTCCGTTGTACCAATTCTGCTTTTGGCTTTTGCCTTGACAATATAACATTCTAAATTCCCTAATTTTGTAACGATTTTTTTCTTGTCGGCGATTTCATATTCATAAACATTCTCAATTCCACCTTTCCATTCCAGCCATCGTTTATCTGCCCAATGGTCGCCGATTTTGAGCTTCCAGTTCCATTTAGTGCCTATTTTATATGGTGCTTTTATATATGGAAAAGGATTCAGCTCTAATATTTCAAAATACTGACTGCGGGGCGGATGCATCCAAACATTCATTTCATTTTCAATTACACCGGTCGTTTCCATTATTGAAGAACGATTGTTGTTCATTAAATATTCATAGGAAATTACCGTTTGGGTATAATCGGATATATCTTCTTTAAATGGATTTTGAGTTACAGGCTTTAAAATTATTTTTTTTACGGTTTCGTCATTCTGTTTTTCCGCTTCAATAAATTTCCAGTCAAAAACGCTGTAATTTTCCTTTTTGATTTCTTCTCCTTTTGCAATCAATAATTTTTTTCCTTCAGAATTTTGATGGTAATAAGAATAAGTAAACGTTTTTCCGACGATATAAATTTTGTTGTCAACATTGTATTTGTTGTCATCTTGGTTTGATTTGTCTATCTTTTCAATTGTAATACCATCCTCATCAATCATATATTTGTCTGAATTGATCTGAGAAAGAGAAGCAATCGGAAATAGAAAAATCGGAATAAATTTATTGATATTCATTTTGTTGTATTTGTTTTGAATAGATTGAAAATAACCAGTATTTTCAGGAACTTTAGCATAATTCCAGCAAATGTGGACTGTAGGGTTAAATCAGCTTATACAACTCTTTTTCTGCCATTTAGCAAATAAAATAAGCCGGCAAAAAAGTTGATAAAAATAAACCCGATTGTCCACATAATTTTTTCAGATTGATTTATTCTTTTTGAAGTATTGACTTCGTAAATTCCAATTACAACATATGCCAAAGTTGAAAGTATACCGATTATCAATGCGATTTGCGCACCATCAGTATGATTAATTTTCATTATTGCACCAATTATAGTAATAGCTAATGAAAGTAGGAATGCTTTTTTAAATAAGTTGTTCATATAGTTTTATGATTTAAAAGTGTGGATAGCGTTTTTATAAATTTCAACCTACATACAGATCGTTATTTTTTTATCAGTTTAGTGTTTGTTATTCCTTTTTCGGTAAAAATTTTAAGAATATAATTTCCTGTTTTTAACTCACTTACATCTGTTTTGTTTTCTGAAACGGAATTTGAACTTAAAATTCTTCCTGAAACATCATAAATTTCAATTTTCGAAATAGTATTTACCGTTTTGAAATACAGCATATCTTTTACAGGATTTGGATAAACAGTAATGCTATTTAACAGTTCATTTTCCTGCAATCCTAATGTGTTTTGTACAGTAGTAGTATAGTTGTTTGTTACTATAGGATAATTGTAATCAAAATAAATATTTGCCGAATTACTGAATGTATTTCCAACCACCAAATTTGATTTCGTTTTAATTTTAAATAACACATAACCATCATTATTGGCATTATCAAAGGGAAGATTTATGTTTTTAAAAATAAATTCCACTTTGTTTCCGTTTGAAATTTTTGTTTCAAAAGTATGACTTCCTTTAATTGGTACCAATGTATTGATGTCAAATTTAGCGGTGTCAATCATATCTTTAACAACAATGTTTTGCGCATTTGCCGTTCCGTTATTTTCAAATCGAATTAAATAATGAACCTCTTTGCCAACCATATCCGGAGTAATTACAGCTCCTTCCAAACAGGTTTTATCATTTGGATCATAGGAGTTTACAACGGTTTGATATAAGGTTGCAAGGTTGTCATTCGGTGCCTCATCAGAAGGAACAGTAACAGAAGCAGCATAATGCAAGATACTTCCCATATTTAAAGGAGGGTTTTCCGTTGGCGTATTTAAATTCAGTACGATTTCAATTTCTTTGGTTTCAAATTGTTGTAAGTTGGTAAAATTCCAAACGTATGTTGTTTCGTTTGAAACGGTATTCTGTGAATTAAATGCAGGATTACTGGAAACATAATCGGTTACATTTTCATTATAATTGGTAAATGAAACAGTACCGTTTTCAATTTGGTTTCCTTTGTTTTTTATAATAAGTTTATAGGTTGCATCAAAACCTGGAGTTGCACGAGTTACTGGAATGATAGAAATTTCTACATCATGATGAATTCCGTTAGGACTAATGCAAAAATTTCGGGTTGCAGGACTGCTTGCTGCCGGAAAACTTACAGTTGTTGTTGCAGGGGATACCGTATAGTAACTCGGGTTATCAAGAATTGGTGTTAGCGTAAAAGAACCAGTTCCTACTGGAATAGAGTAAAGTCCCGAATTATCAGGGATTAATGTACTTGAAGTAGTTCCATCGGTAAAATTTATTCTGAAATTCGGATAATTCGGATCTGAAGCAGAGCATCCATTGCTATTGCCATCAAGTTTATTAGTACCATTGATTGTAAAATAATTTCCTCCAGGCGTAAAGGAACAATACGTATTAATTTCAGGAGTCGAATGATAGTTTCTATAATCATTTATTTCAAATTCATCACAACATATATAATTTAAAGTAGCAGGCAATCCTGATACAGTTTCTGTTCTTCCGTTCTTTACCAGTATCCCACTTAATGCAGGATTGCCAGATAGCTGTATTTCAGTAAGAGAAGTACATTGATTCAAATCTAAAAAAGTCAATTGATTATTCGATAAATAGGCCGTACCCAAATTGCTGCATCCTTCAAAAGTAACAGCGCTTAATTGGTTAGCAAGAGCTTGTATGTAAGAAAGCGTTTGCAATCCGTTTAAATTCAAACTTGTCAATTGATTGTTATTGCATGTCAGTCCATTAATAGAAGAAAGCCCTTGAACATTTAAAGAAGTAAGCTGGTTGTAACTACAATCTAAATAAGTTAAATTCGACAATCCTGAAACAACCAAATTAGTTAAAGCATTATTTTTACAACTGATGGTGTTTAATTGTGGGAAAGAGCTGAAGTCTAATGAAGTAAACGGGTTATAATTAAAATTCATTAATGTTATACTTGGGCAATTCGTAATAGTAAAACTAGTAAGATTACATTGCACAAAATAAACTTCCTCTAAATTAGGAAGCCCGTTTAAGGTAAATGTAGATAAATTTACACTTTCACAGTAAATCTTTGTCAGATTCGAAAAATAGTTAACACCAACAATAGAAGTGATATTGTTACTATTATTAAAATTGATACTCAAACCATACACTTGTTGGGCTTCTGAAACTTGTATTTCTCCATCTTGGTTAGTATCAACAGTCATGTTACTGCCAATACTGTTTCTAGCAATGCCGCCATTTTGCCAAGTCGAACTGACTAATGCTGCTTTAAAATTAGCATCCGGGAAGTTTATGATTTGCGCACTGCAAAATGTTGTAACAGCAAGCAAAAGAAAGAGTAATTTTGTTTTCATTTATTGGGTTTGGGTTTTTAAAATAAGGATCTGCTGATGTTTATGGCTTGATGAAGTTAGTTTAATTTCGGATAAAAGTCAGTTGTCGAATTCGTGTAATAACTGGTATTAATCCGAATCAGATTTTGAAAGTATTTTGGTATTTCGGCGCCTTTCGGATAAAGTGTCAATTGTTTTTTATTGCCAATTAGTCTGTCCCAGATTTCTATTTTTTCTCCTTTTAAAGTAGTCGTAAAATAATAGAGGTAGGGGCCGATCCATTTTTTATATTCTTCTCGGGTTATTGTTTGATTTGGATTTAGGATCTCAAAATTTAAGTTTCTTGAAATACAATGCTGCAATTCAACAGCATTTAATGGATTTCCTTTGTACGTCGTAATGATGTCATATTGAGGATCAATAAAAACCCATTTTTTCAAGTCGTTTAAGTATACCTCATTTACAACGTGTCCGGCTCCAGACTTCACATCATTAATATCTTTTGACATAAGCCCAAGGCCACGAACAGTAAAGCCCAGCGATTGTAAACACTGTCCTGCAACAATGCTATATTCTACACATCGGAATTGTTTACCTTTTTCAGCTTCTCTCAATATAAATAAGGCATCATTTTTTTCAGGAACATTATCCCCATTGTGTTTCCATCTGCTTTGAACCCAACTCTGAATTTTGGTAATTTTTTCAAAATCAGTTTTACATTCTTTGACTAAGCTATCCAGTTTGAATTCTTGCTTCAGGAGTTTCAGATCTTTTTGAGAAGAAACGTTTTTATAAACTAAAACATGTTCCTTTGTTGATACAGTATCAAATTCTAATTGGAAAACCTCTTTGTCGATAACTTCCTTTCCAAAATCCAAAAGCCCACCGAGTCGTGGCGACATATAAAAACTAAAGGCTGTGAATACTGTTAGAATTACTAAAAATATCTTTAAAATTTTCTTTATCATTTACGCTTTTGTATGTTTAAAAGCCCGCTAAAGTTTTGAGGCTTTATTAACGCGTGGTTTTTCGTTATTGATACTCACAAATGTATCTAAAATATTGGAAGAAAAAACTTATTTCAGGGAAGAAAGTGTAAGTGCAGGTTTTTGAAAACTGTTTACATAAAAAACCGCTGTTAGATAGAGGAGCTATTTTACTTTTATTGAGCCTAACTAACAGATGTACCTATGAATGAATTCACAGTTGTTAACTATACTAAAACTCTTTCAAGAGAATCGTTTACATCACAATAGTATAAAACAAACTGAAAAATAATAGAATCATAAATAATAAGCTAATTTGTTTTCGAATAGCTTTTTATTCATAATTATAGATAATCTCTTTTAAGTGAAATTTGCCGTAGGTGAATTTTCCATCAGGATATTGCCAGACAGCTTCTGCATCATTCATTAGATAGATTCCATTATGATTTTTATAGGATATAATAGGTGTGGAAAACGGATATGTTTTTCCTGCATTCATTTCCGTTCGATTATTGGAGATAAAGTTGATCAGCTGTCCGTTATCATTAAAAAACAATTGAGCAGAAATCATAATGTTTTTGTTTAAAAAAGTGGCTTTAACCGATTTATTATCAATTACTTTCCATTGAATACGTTTGTCTATTAAAGTGGCGGGAGCCAACAAGCACATTTCGTTAAAAAAAGTAACGGTTTCGGTTGTGTCCATTACTGCTTCAGAATGTTGAATAATTGGAAAAATACCGAATAATTCAATGTCCATTGAAGCTTTAGCCTCGGTATATTTATGATAGCCGGGAACTGTAATCCCAAACATTTCAGCCTTTATGAAGAAGAGTCGAGCGGGTTGGTCGATAAAATTATATTGTTCAGAACGGAATTTAAAATAGTCTTTACCTTTCTCGCGCATTTCGCCTTCAAAAACCACTTTCATGTTTCTGACTTTTGGTTTGTTCACTACACCGGAATATCTTAAATACTTTTGAACGGGTAGTGGAAGTGTTTGTAAATCAGCTTCTGTTAGTAGCTCTGAAACCTTATTTTTTGAATTTTCCAGATGTACTTTTACATCGTTCTTGTATTCTTTTTCGAAGCGATAACTTCCAAAGCATAGAATCAATGCAATCAGGATTATGATATTGGCAAGCGCTCCATATTTTGCATCACTCCAGCTTTTGAAAATAAGTACCTGAGAAATCATCAGTGCGGGAATTGTCGTGAACATCCAAAAATTATAGGAAAGCAATAGAAGTACTCCGCTACCAATAAAAAGAAAAGAAGCTATCAGCCAAAATATCCCTGTGAGTTTTGATATTTCAGTTTTTAGTTGTGGTATGCTCCCATACTGAAAAGCCTTCGCAAAACCCATTAAATGGATTAATCCATGAAGAAATAGGAATATTGCCAGCAGGATTTTCATAAACAAATTTACACAAGTGTTGTTGCTACTTCCGTTGGGTTCATCAGTACTTTGTGAACCGGACAACTGTCGGCAATTTTAAGTAAACGTTCGCGTTGCGCTTCGTCCAAATTCCCAATCAGTTCAATTTTTCGGGTAAAAAACGATTTTGAATTTTCTTTATCCCAGTCAAAAGCCACTTCGATATTCACATCGGTTAAATCCCAACCTTTATGATTGGCATACATTTTTAAGGTAATAATTGTACAAGAACCCAATGAAGCAGCCAACAGTTCTTTCGGATTTACACCTAAAGCTTGTCCGCCTAATTCAATAGGTTCGTCAATAATAAGTGTGTTTGAATTTCCCTGAACAGCAACTTTGTAGTTTTGTGTTCCAATATGCGCGGTTATCTTTTCCATAATTATTTGAAGTTTTTTAAAGCCGGAGGAAGCGGTACAAATTCAGTTTCACCTGGAACCTTTGGAAACGTTTGATTTTCCCAATCGGTTTTGGCCTGTTCGATTCTCTCTTTTCTTGAGGAAACGAAATTCCAGAAAATAAAGCGTTCTTCGGGGAAAGCTTCACCGCCAAAAATATATACGGTTGTGTTTTCCGCCATCTCGAATTCACATAATTTGCTGTCTTTTGCTATCAGGATTTGTTTCGGATCAAAAACATTGTTATCGCTTTTAATGCTTCCTTCTAAAATATATAAAGCACTTTCTCCAAATAAATCATCACCAATTTTTACGGTTTGTGCTGCTGTAGATTTAATTTCAAGAAAATACAATGGGCTGTAAACCGGAACAGGTGATTTTCTTCCAAAGGCTTCACCTGCAATCAGTTTAATAGAGACACCGTCTTGTTCCCAATGCGGTAAATCGTCTTTTTCTACGTGGGTAAAAGTGGGTTCCATTTCTTCTAATTCCTTAGGAAGTGCCACCCAAATTTGCAAACCATGAAGCATTTTATCCGAAGTTCGAAGATATTGCGGCGTTCTTTCAGAATGCACAATTCCCTTTCCTGCTGTCATCCAGTTTACGGCTCCGGGTTGAATTTCTACTTCAGTTCCTAAACTGTCTTTGTGCATGATGCTGCCTTCAAACAAATACGTTAAGGTAGAAAGTCCGATATGCGGATGAGGCGCAACATCTAAATTCTGATAATCTTTTAAGCAGGTCGGCCCCATATGATCAATGAAGGCAAAGGGGCCAACCGTTCTTTTTTCGCGAAAAGGAAGTAATCGCCCTACCATAAAGTTGCCAATATCGGCAGAACGCTCTTCTATGATTAATTGTATGTTTGACATTTTTTAGAATTTAGGAGTTAGAAAGTTATGAATTATTCTTCAAAACCTTTGAAATTTTCATCGACGATACGTTTCCATTCCGGATGTCTTTTGATGTAAGCAAAGACTAAAGGACAAAGTGGTACCAATTTAAAATTGTTTTGTTCAATATAATCTAAAGTCTTTTCGATTACAGCTGTTGCGGCGCCTTTACCTTCGAGTTCCGGTTCTACTTCTGTGTGGATTAATGTAATTTTACCGGGTCTTTCTTTGTAGTCGATAAAAGCTTTATGACCTTCAAATGTGATTTCAAAACGATGGTTTTCTTCGTTTTTAATTAAAGGAATATTTTCGAATTCTGGTTTCATAGATACGTTTGGGTTGATTGTTTTATTTATTTATTGAAAATCAGTAACCTTATTTAGATTACTGATTTGTATAATTAATCTTCTAAATGACCGAATTTTCCGTTGTTGAAATCTTCAATCGCCTGAACGATTTCTTCTCTGGTATTCATTACAAATGGTCCGTGAGGGAAAATAGGTTCGTTTATTGGTTCTCCACTCAACACTAAAACGATTGCGTTTTCCATAGCTTCAATGGTGAAATCTTCTCCTTCATTTTCGAACAATCCAAAATGATCGGTTGAAATGATTTCTTTGTCGTTTACTTTAATGCTCCCTTCGATTACCAATAAAGCAGTATTGTAATTTGCAGGAAAAGAAAACGCAGCTTTTCCACCTTTATTTAATTTCGCATTCTGCATGTTTACCGGTGTGAAAGTAAAAGCGGGACCTTTTACATCTTTATAATTTCCGGCAATTACTTCGATAAAACCTCCATTGTCAGGAAGTTCATACCGTCCCATTTTGCTGTTTTCAATGGCCTGATATTTTGGTTGGCTCATTTTGTCTTTCGCCGGAAGATTTACCCAAAGCTGTACCATCTGGAATTCGCCGCCGGTTTTGCTGAATTCTTCTTCATGGTATTCCTTGTGTAATACGCCTGAAGCTGCTGTCATCCATTGTACATCGCCTTCACCAATAATTCCACCGCCACCGGCACTGTCATGATGCGCCACTTTTCCTTTGTAGGCAATGGTTACGGTTTCAAAACCTCTGTGCGGATGAACGCCAACGCCTTTTGGAATTTCAGAAGGAGGAAAGTTATATTTTGAGTTGTAATCCAACATAATAAACGGACTCATTCGTTCCATGTCCAAACGAAATCCGCTCGGAATGAAGTTGTGTACCCGGAAACCGTCACCAACGAAATGCGGTGCTCTTGGCTCGGCTACTAATTCGATATTTTTTGTTGCCATTGTGTTCTTCTTTTAAATTGTTACACAAAGTTAAGATATCAATAGTGAGAATGTGCTTAATTTAGATTAAGAAATTTCATAAAAAAAGCTGTGAGTAGTCTCACAGCTTTTTTGAATTGTTGGTTGTTTAGTTGCATTCTAATCCGTTTAAAGAAGGGGCCAGTTCAGTTCCATTTTCGTCTTTAACAGACCATCCGCCGGTAATTATTCCTCCCGAATTTGTTGAATTCCAGGTGATGTGGATTGTAATTTCTTCGCATTCAGAAACATTTCCTTCTATTTTAATGATTCTGTTTGAACTTCCTCCCGGGGTTGATTGAAAAGTTGTGCAATTACCACCGGTTACTGTTACTATAGCATCTTCACCTGTGAAATTGGTTAAACCACCCTGAATTTTAATATAATCCTGATCGCTGTCTGCTGTAAATGTATAGATTGCTTCTCTTGTATTATCGCATGAAACAGCTTCTCCGCGGAATTCAGTTTCACAACCTTCCGGGCAAGTTCCAATCAGGTTGTAATTAATGGTAAAATCAGCTGGAGGACCATTTCCTGAAACTGCTAAAGCAAAAGATTCCAAATCACATGCTTGCCAACCTTCATCAAGAGGATAGCTATAGGTTCCCCAGGTGTTTGCTGTAACAGGTCCATTAGTCCAAACCGAAAGTCCGTTAATGACTAAATCGGACCAACCACTTGTGCTTTTTGCCATTATAACAAAATGTGTTTCAGTGTTATAATAAGCTATGTCAACTGTTTTACTGTTAGCGTTGCCATAACGGCCGCCCCATTGTATTACTTTAGAATCGGTGGTTTCGAAGTACGGTCCGCCGGGTACAATACAATCCAATTCACAATCACCAGTTCTTAAGTTAGTTTGATCTAAATTTGCGTTACCATTTCTTTGTGTACTTTCTTCCGGCTGGCAGGCCGTTATCATGAAGAAGCACATACACAAACAATAAATAGCCACACTACTGTTGGAGTAAGTAAAGTTTTTCATAATCAGTATTTTTTATTGTTGATAGATGTTAAAAATATTTCTATTTTATCATAAAACTTAATTTTCATTCATTTTATCGTTGATAATATTACTTATTTCGGTAAAAAACACCGAATTATATTTATTTTAGATTATAGTCAAAATTGCTCGATAAAAGGTAGCTATGAGAAACTATCTCCAAATATGGTACGCAGCATTAGCAGATTAATAAAATTATCGTATTTTTACCTCCCAAACACAACACTTCATTATGAGTCAAAAAATATTGCTCACTTCAAAGGAAGTCAATATCATTCTGCATCGTTTGGCCTGTCAGTTAATCGAAAAACACCACGATTTTTCAAATACTATTCTTATTGGAATTCAGCCAAGAGGTAAATATTTAGCCGAAAGAATCAAACAGCTTTTAGAGCAGGAATACAATATTAAAAATGTTCCGCTTGGTTTTCTGGACATTACATTCTTTAGAGATGATTTCCGCAGAAACGAAAAACCTTTGGAGGCGAACAAAACCCAAATTGATTTTTTGGTAGAAGACAAAAAAGTAGTTTTTATAGATGATGTTTTATACACTGGAAGAAGCATACGTGCGGCTTTATCAGCGATTCAATCCTTCGGAAGACCATCGGGAATTGAGCTTTTAACACTGATTGACAGACGATTCAGTCGTGATTTACCCATTCAGCCGGATTACAGGGGAAGACAGGTTGACGCCATCAACAATGAAAAAGTGATTGTAAACTGGAAGGAAAATGAGGGGGAAGATCAGGTCCTTTTGGTAGCCAAAACAATAAACAACTAAGAATACAACAACACAACATACAATGAAAGAGCTAAGTGTTAATCATTTACTTGGAATAAAATACATCAACAAAAACGATATCGATTTAATCTTCGAAACTGCCGATCAGTTTAAGGAAGTGATCAATCGTCCTATCAAAAAAGTACCGTCTTTACAGCATATTACCATTGCCAACATCTTTTTTGAAGATAGTACAAGAACCAAACTTTCGTTCGAATTAGCCCAAAAAAGGCTTTCTGCCGATGTGATGAGTTTTTCTGCGGCACAATCTTCAGTTAAAAAGGGAGAAACGCTTATCGATACAGTAAACAATATCCTTTCCATGAAAGTGGATATGGTGGTAATGCGCCATAAAAACCCGGGAGCGGCATATTTTCTTTCGCAAAATGTTAAAGCAAGTATCGTAAATGCAGGTGATGGAGCACACGAACACCCAACACAAGCCTTGTTAGACAGTTATTCAATTCGTGAAAGATTGGGTGATGTAGGAGGTAAGAAGGTTGTTATTGTTGGAGATATTTTGCATTCACGTGTGGCTTTATCCAATATTTTTGCTTTGCAAATGCAAGGTGCCGAAGTAATGGTTTGCGGGCCTAAAACCTTAATTCCAAGATACATCGAATCATTAGGAGTAAGATACGAGCCTAACTTGCGTAAAGCCTTGGAATGGTGTGATGTAGCTAACATGCTTCGTGTACAAAACGAGCGTTTAGATGTAAATTACTTCCCGTCAACGAGAGAATATTCTCAACAATATGGCGTGGATAAAGCACTTTTAGATTCGCTTAACAAAGAAATCGTAATCATGCACCCGGGACCAATTAACCGTGGGGTTGAAATTACTTCCGATGTAGCCGATTCCCAGCAATCTGTAATTTTAAATCAGGTGGAGAATGGGGTAGCGGTTCGTATGGCAGTGATTTATTTGCTTGCACAGAAGATAAAGTAATAATTAGTTAGCAGTCCCAGTTTTCGGTTTTCAGTAATCACTCAAATATTAAGTTAAGACTTAAAAAAGAAGTATGAGATTTTTAATTATACCCGTTTTAATTTTTTTAATTACTTCTTGTAAAAATTCAACCAGTAACGATTTTGCACAAGTAACGGTTTCTGGTAATATCAAAACTGTAAAGAATAAGGATTTCGAATTAATCAAAGTCCAGAATCAAAAAGGAGTTCTTATCTTATTTCCGGGTTACGGACATGTTTCCGACGATACCAAAAATGAATTTAAAGTGGTTGATACAGCCGTAAAGAATGACGTTTCAGTATTGTTAATGAGTTTTAATCAGCATGTTTTTCTAAGAGATGATGAAAAACTTGCATTGACTAATGATTTGTTGAGCATCTTTGAAAAGAACAACCTTGACTATAAAAACATTTATATCGGAGGGTTTTCCAGCGGTGGTAATGTGAGTTTACTTTTAAGCGATTATTTAGTAAAAACAAAAAATAAAATTCAGCCCAAAGGTGTTTTTATAGGAGATTCACCGGTTGATCTATTGCAGATTTATAAGAATTCTGAAAAAAACGTTGCTAAAAATTTCTCAGAAGAAACAGTTGAAGAATCGAAATGGATCATTCAAGATTTCAACAGTAAATTGGGTTCGCCAAAAGACAGTCTTCACAATTTTGAAAATTTTTCACCTTTTACTCATATAACGGGTAATATCCAGAATGTAAACGCTTTAAAAAATACAAAAATCAGATTCTATACCGAGCCTGATGTTACTTGGTGGAAAAAGGACAGCGACAATGATTATGAAGATATGAATGCCTGCTCCATTGAAAAGTTTTCCAAGGAAATGAAGAAGCAGGGATTTTCAAATATCGAATTAATTCAAACCAAAAACAAAGGTTACCGAGCCAATGGTGACCGCCATCCGCATTCTTGGTCAATTATTGATGTGCAAGATTTAATGAAATGGATGTTGCAATAATATTCTTGTAAAGAATAAAAATCCTCAGTAACTTAGCAACTCAGCCATTTAGCAATTCATCAATGAAAGTAGAGCACAAAATACATACAACCATCTTAAAAGACACCGAAGGAAATATTACAGAATTTCTTCAAAAGGTTAACAATCAATACGAAGAGTTTAAAGAACGTAATCTGATATTAGATATTACACACGACAAATCAGTTGATATCAAAGGAATTAAAACGTTCTCGGATTTATCTAAAAAGCACAAAAAAGCCAAAAAATCTTTCGTAATCGTTGCGGAGAATATTGATTTTAATGATGTTCCTGCTTCCATGTTAGTGGTTCCAACCTTATTGGAAGCCCACGACATGATTGAAATGGAAGAAATTGAACGCGATTTAGGTTTCTAAATTAGTATGCAGTCCCAGTTTACAATGTTCAGAAAATGAGACTGAGCTGCGACTCAAAACTTATTTAAGATGAAGCTCAACATCCTTGGCTGCTATGCCGCGACTCCCAGAACGATTACCAATCCAACTTCACAGGTTTTGGAAATAAAAAACCGTATGTTTTTGATCGATTGTGGGGAAGGAACACAAGTGCAACTACGTAAGAATAAAATCAAATTTTCACGAATAGAACATATTTTTATTTCGCATTTGCACGGCGATCATTTCTATGGTTTAGTTGGACTGATCTCGACTTTTATGCTTCTTAACCGACAAACAGATTTACATGTTTACGGACCTAAAGGAATTAAAGAGGTGATTCTTATACAGCTCAGATTATCAAATTCTTATACGGGATACAATCTTTATTTTCATGAATTGGAAAGCAAAGAAAGCGAAGTGATTTTTGAAGATGAAAAGGTTGTGGTAAAAACCATTCCGCTAAAACACAGAGTATATACAAACGGTTATCTTTTCATTGAGAAAAACAGAGAACGAAAACTGAATATTGATGCTATTTTAAATCATGATATTGATGTAGTGTATTACAACAAAATCAAATATGGCGGGGATATAACCTTAGAAGACGGACGAGTGATTTCAAATGAAAAACTCACTTTTGATCCCGATCCTGTTAAAAGTTATGCGTTTTGTTCTGATACCGTTTATGATGAAAGTATTATACCTTTAATTGAAAATACTACCGTTTTATATCACGAAAGTACTTTTTTAGATACTGAAGAACATTTGGCTGAAAAAACCATGCATTCCACTGCCAAACAAGCAGCCTTAATTGCTAAAAAAGCGAATGTAGAATATTTGGTACTAGGCCATTATTCCACACGATACGAAAAAATTGAGCGTTTTAAAGAAGAAGCTGAAACCGTTTTTCAAAATATTCTTCTTGCAGATGACGGAAGAGAATTTGAATTTTAGCCATAAAACTTAGTACCTTAGTGCCTTAGTAACTCAGTACCTTCAAAAATGTCCGATTTAAGCAACTATCGAAAATCTTACGAGAAAAGCGAACTTCTGGAAACCAATATCCCGGAAGATCCGATGAATTTGTTCCATCGCTGGTTTTATGAAGCCGAAGATTTAGGTGGAATAGAGGAAGTAAATGCCATGACGGTTTCTACCATTGGCTTGGATGGTTTTCCAAAGGCTAGGGTGGTATTGCTTAAAAAATTTAACGAAGAAGGATTCATTTTCTATACGAATTATAATTCTGAAAAAGGAAAAGCAATTGCTCAAAATCCGAATGTTTGTCTTTCATTTTTTTGGCATTCTATGGAAAGACAGGTAATAGTTAAAGGCATTGCTGAGAAAACTTCGGATATTATTTCGGACAATTATTTTGACAGTCGTCCTCAAGGAAGTAAGCTAGGTGCTGTTGTTTCTGCTCAAAGTGATATAATTCCTTCAAGAGATTTCCTTGAAAATAATCTTAAGATACTGGAACAAGAATATCAAAGTAAAGAAGTTCATCGACCAGAATATTGGGGAGGTTATTTAGTAAAACCTCTTTCTGTTGAGTTTTGGCAAGGTCGTCCAAACCGACTGCACGATAGAATCAGATATACAATTAAAGATGATTTTGAATGGAAAATTGATAGGTTATCTCCTTGATAATCAATAAATTAGATTTAAATGTTAAAGTTTAGTGCATTTTGTCGATTTAATTTGCGGTTAATCGAATTTAATGTACATTTGTCTCGTTATCAATTAGTTACAAAAATAAGATTGATAATGAAGCAAGCATTAACATTTAAATTTTTAGTTTATGAAAGCAACAATCATCCGCTCCATTTCGATCATTGGCTTACTACTAACTTTTGCTTCATGTTCTACAGAAAGTAATGAAGAAACCGATTCAGCTGTAAATGACACTTATCTTGTAGACAACAATTATTCATATAGCGACATCGAACTGGAAGTTGCCAGACTAATTAACGATTACCGTGTTAGCCAAGGTTTAAATCCTCTTGAAAAAATCAATCATATTTCCAATGTTTCGGAAGATCACGATCAGTATATGATTGCCAACAATACGTTATCTCACGCCCTTTTTGCCCAAAGAGAAGATAATTTAAAAGCGACTTTAGGCGCAGTAGCCGTAGGTGAGAACGTTGCATATAACTATGCAACGGCTCAATCGGTTGTGATGGCCTGGTTGAACAGTGCCTCACACAAATCGAACATTGAAGGAAATTATACACACTTTGGAATTGCCATCCGAGCCAATGCAGAAGGGAAAATGTATTTTACCAACATGTTTATCAGAAAATAATTTTAGTTACAATATATGTGTTTAGTTTCTGGGTTATTTTTAATCCAAAAGGAAAGTCCCGATACTGCATCGGGACTTTTTATTTAACGAACTGTATAAAAAATGAATGAAAGACTATTCTAAACTGATGATAATAAATTCGCTACGTCTGTTTTTCTGATGGTCTGCTTCTGAACAAGGTACATCGTCTGCGCATCCGTTAACCAATTGTGTTTCACCATATCCTTTTGCAGTTAATCGGCTTGCTTCAATGCCATTTTTAATCATGTACTGCATGGTTGATTTTGCTCTTCTGTCAGACAGACGCTCATTGTATTTATGCGTTTGACGACTATCTGTATGGGAACGAATATCAACTTTCATTTTTGGATATTTCTCCATTACGGCAATAATTTTTTCTAAATCAGTTGCTGCATCCGGACGGATATTCCATTTGTCTAAATCGAAATATATAATGCTGATGTCAAATATTTTTGCCAAATCAGTACCAACTTCAATAGGTTGGACATTTTTAGCTAAAGCAATATCCGCTCTGCTTTCTCCTGATTTTAAAGGGATCGAAACACTTACTTCGTTGGTTTCATAATCCTGTTTTTCAGCTCTTACGTAATATTTTTTATCACATTCGATATTTTCATCAAATTGATAATTACCACTTGCATCTGCTTCCACAGCCTGAATTAGTTCCATGTTTGAATCAAATAATGAAACTTTTGAACCGGGAAGTACTGCTGCTGTTGCTTTATCAGTAATTGTACCCTTAAGTAATTGTTCACAAACATTTTCTTTGAATTTGTAAATGTCGTCAGAACCTACGCCACCATCACGATTGGAAGTAACATAACCGATATGGCTGTTCGGGTTTACAATATAACCAAAATCGTCTTTTACACTGTTAACAGGAGCTCCCACATTTTTAATGGATGTAAAACTACCGTCTTTGTTCATTTTGGATTCGAAAACATCCAATCCGCCAATTCCCAAATGATCGTCGGAAGAAAAATACAATACATTTTTTTCTGTAATGTAGGGAAAGGTTTCACGCAAGGGGGAGTTTATATCTTTCCCTAAATTTTCAGGTGTACCGAATGTTCCGTTTCCGTTGATGGCAACTCTGTACAAATCGGATTCCCCAAACCCTCCGGGCATATCGGAAGCAAAATATAATGTTTTTTCATCGATACTTAAGGCCGGATGTGCTACACTGTAATTATCGTTGTTAAAAGGAAGTTCTGTTATGTCTTCCCATTTACCGTCTTTTAAAGTGGCTTTGTACACTTTAAGTTTATTGATTTTATCGTTACTTTTTCCTTTTTTCCCGTCGTTAAAATTGTTTCGGGTAAAATAAACGGTGTTGCCGTCTTTGGTAAAAACCGGTGTTGCTTCGTGAAACTTAGAATCAAGGTCTTTTGAAAATTCCTTGGCATCACTTAGTTTTCCATCTTCACCAATAGTGGCAGTATATAATTTTGTAAAATACTGACCGGTCCAACTGTGTTTTTTCTGAAAAACTTCTCCGGTTGATCGTGCTGATGTAAAAATAATATCTGAACCTTTAAAAATGGAACCGTAATCGGAATTCTCTGTATTGATACCGGAGTCTTCCAGTACATAACGGTCTGATCCTCTTCGCAGTTCGTTCAGATAATCTTTATTCTGTTTTAATACATCACCTACGGGATTATTTGTTTTCTGATAAAAATCCATTAAAAATTTATCCGCCTGATCGTTTTTACCATTGGCTTTCAGTGCTTGTGCGTATCGGAAATAGTATTGTGGTTCCACATCGTTTGTCATTGCAAACAGCTCCCCGTACCATCTTTCGGCTTTGTCATATTCACCATTGAAATAATAGGAATTACCTAATTTTTGGAATAAATCTGCCGATTTGTGTCCTTTTTCAGCTACCTTTTCGTAAACTTCTATTGCATCAATAAAAGCATATTTATCGTATTTTCTGTCACCGGTAGCAAGTTTCCCAAATTGGGAATAAACGCTACTAATGCTTAAAAAGGTAATTAGAAGTATTGCTTTAATTTTCATAATCATAGAATTTAGAAGAAACGAGGAGTTAGCATTTTGGAATTGTTAAATAATTCGAATCGTAAGAATACTTCATGTGATCCCGAATTATAGTTCTCCAATCGAGTAGTTTCCATATCATATCCATATCCGATGAAGAGTGAATTTGATATTTGAAAGCCTGCCATCACACTCCAGGCAGCGTCCCATCTGTAAGCCGCTCCAAGAGTTAATTTTTCGTATAATAAGAAATTTAATGAACCATCAACCTGAACTGGGGCTCCTTCAACAACTTTTGCCAAAACTGAAGGTTTCATTTTTACATTGGCTCCTAAATCGAATACATATCCGGTGATTCCGTAAAAATGCAGTCTTTCCTGATTAATTGAAACCGAATTGTCTTTATAACGTTTGGTTTCAAAAAAGTTTGGAACAGACAGTCCTGCATAGAATTTGTCGGAGTAAAGATAAACTCCGGCTCCAACGTTTGGACTGAAATCATTATCTAAGTTTTGAAACTGCGGGTCGTTTTCATCATGAATTCTTAATTTATTCATATCGATACTAAATAAATTTGCAGTTCCTTTTACCCCAATGGCAAGTTTATAATCTTCGGAAACATTTATAAAATAGGATAAATCCGCTGAAATTGCATTTTCATTAGCAGGACCAATTTTATCATTTACAAATGAAAGCCCGACACCAAAACTGGAGTCTCCAATAGGCGTATTCAGTGAAAAAGCATTAGTTGTAGGAGCACCATCAAGTCCAACCCACTGACTTCTGTGTAAACCAAATACACTGAATACTCCACGGGAACCGGCATAACCAGGATTTATATTAACAGTATTGTACATATACTGAGTATATTGTGAGTCTTGTTGTGAATACCCCACTATACTAACTAATCCTAAAACGAGTGTTATTAACTTTGTTTTCATAGCTACTAATTTAAATTAATTTTAGTATATAAAAGTATGGTGAGAATTATCTGTTTAAATATAAATAACCTGATCTGTCATGCCAGCCGTCTGTATCTCTAAATTTTAAGATATAGAAATACGTTCCGTCCGGTAAATCTTCATTGCCATTAAATGTTGCTCGTCCAGTAGATTTCCCTCTAAAGGCGATATCATCATTGTTGTAGCCATTTGCCTCATATACCAAAACACCCCATCTGTTATAAATTTGAACATTTTTTTCAACATAACAAGGGTCGGTAATATTCTCAATAAGGAAGACATCATTTAAATTGTCATTATTAGGTGAAACTGCATTGAAAATTTCCAAAGAGCGACAAGCTAACACACCACAATCATCAACTACGTGAATGTAAAAATGAAGTTTTCTAGGGCATGGACTTTGATTTGCATTTAATGTGTACACCAAAGTGTAATAGCCTACAGGAAGTTGTGTTACATTTAAGATGTTTCCGTTTAACCACTGGCTGTATCCAGGATTTTCTATTGTCCATATACCATCGTATTCGTCTTCGTTTACAATATCTGCTAACAATTCATTTAAATCGTAATTTGCATTGATAGGAGCATTGTTACATAATTCCGGAGTACGGGTGTCGAAATAATCGGATACGTTAACATGGATGGTTTGAATTACCACGGTTTCGTTTCCACAAACATCTGTTGCGGTCCAGGTTCTGATGATATCATAGCTGAACTCATCCTGATTTTCAGATTGATTTACTATTTCTTCAGTATAAGTTACGGTTACTACACCACCGCAATTATCTGAGAAAACCAACGCTTCAGGTTCCGGAATTTCGCTACAGGAATCTATTGTGATTTCAAGGTCAATAGCAGGACTGTAGGTAGGACCTGTTTCATCATGTACTGTAATGGTTTGATTCGTAGAAGATGAGTTTCCACAAGCGTCTTGAAAAATCCATTTTCTGATGATTGTGTATGAATTAATACATTCTCCCACATAAAATTCATCTACTCCAGTTACTGAAATTGGTCCACTACAGTCTTCAGCTGTTAAAACAGGCATTGCTGGAACTTCAGAGCTACAAGAAACGATAATGTCTTCAGGTCCTTCAGGAGCTACAGGAGGTAAGATATCCTGAACAGTAATAGTTTGTGAAGCGGTTGAAGTCATTCCACAAGCATCAGTCGCAGTCCATGTTCTGGTTACAGAATACGAACCTGCACATTGTCCCGGAGTGGTTACATCATTAAAAGTAAGGGTGAATGCAGAACCACAATTATCTGAAGCCGTAGCCTGAGCGAATTCTGGAACAGCAGGACAGTTAATAGTTGATGCAGCCGGAAGCGGATCAATCACCGGAGCCGAAACGTCTTGAACAGTAATAGTTTGTGAAGCGGTTGAAGTCATTCCACAAGCATCAGTCGCAGTCCATGTTCTGGTTACAGAATACGATCCTGCACATTGTCCCGGAGTTGTAACATCATTAAAAGAAAGTGTTACAGGTGCACTACAATTATCTGAAGCCGTAGCCTGAGCGAATTCTGGAACAGCAGGACAATTAATTGTTGATGAAGCCGGAAGTGTTGCAATTACAGGTGGAGTAGTATCATCAATACTGATAATTTGTACATCAGATCCTGAATTACCGCATACATCTGTTAATGTAAATGTACGGGTAACCACTACAGGGCAACTTCCTGAAGCAACATCCTGATAAGTAACTGTTGTTATTGATGAGGTATCTGAATAACTTCCACCGGCAGTATTAAATTGTTGCATTGTTATCACTGTCGCTGATGAAGAAAAAGGTAAATAACCTAATCCTCCAATTGAAACAGTTCCACATCCTTCAATTGATAAATCGTTGGGAGCGGTAACAACCGGATTACCACTATCGCCCGGTAGAATTGTAAAAGTTCTTGTACCGGTACAACCTACAGCGTCTGTAACCGTCACGGTATAATTTCCTGGAGCTAATCCTGTTATGTTTGGGGTGTTTGCTCCGTTACTCCATGAATATGAATAGGGAGGAGTACCACCGCTTGCCGAAACACCATCAATTGAACCATTATTACCTGTGCTGCAACTGGCAGAATGAGGAACTCCGGCAATAGTAATAGGTGTTGAGGAAATTATCTGCGTAACAGTATGAGTCATAGGAGTAGGGACGCTTGAATCGGTTACCGTAAATGTAACAGTATAAGGACCGCCCGGATATGGATATACGTGTACTGGATTTTGTTCATGTGAAACTGGCGAACCATCACCAAAATTCCAAGTATAGAAATAAGGTTCGGCTCCTCCATTTGTATCATCATCAAATGTTACTGTAGTTTGATTACCAATAGTACATGCTGTGTATTCAAATTGTACAGCCAAAGGTGCTTTAATAATCATATCACCTGAAAATTCACATTGTGATGTACTGTAGGTTCTACAGTTATATACTGGTAATTCGGGATCAAATGAATCATTTGGATCATTTGGATCATCTGCATCTCCGTTTGGCAGCCAAACTACAAGAGTTCTGGTCAGACTTAGTTCAGTACCACAAGTCCAGGTAAAGCCGTTTGTACTTCCGTTAATTGTAAGAAGTCGTCTGCCAACACCCGGATAAACACTACCTAGATAAGTATTTATCTCCGTAGGATTATTTGGATCACTGATTATATTACCATCAGCATCTCTTACAGTTAAGGTACTAAAAATTCTAACTTGTGTTATGGGGCTATTGGAATTAGAAGTGTAATTCAGCCAAATGTAAACGGGTTGTGTCGATGGAACGGCACAGGGTTCGGTTATTGGATTTCCATTAACATCAGACGCACTTAAATATACATTATCTAATGTGTAATTATTAGATGTACAATTAAAGTAGTCTAAATAAGAGTAGGGCTGACCGCCGGTACACAACCTCAAATCTGGGTGGTCTCCGGTTGTTTGCGAAACAACATTGTTAATTCCAATAACTAAAAATAATAGCAGTAATGTAATTTTTGGTTTCATGGACATTCATTTTTCAATTCATTTTTTTATTCGATAAATAGTTTTTAGTTTAATTTCCATAGCCTGACAAAGCACAAATTGAAAAATAGGTGCGTATTGTGAAAGGACAAAGAAATTCACACAGCAAAAAAATTTGTTGGAAAAAATAGAATTGAAATATTCTGATTACTAAACCGTTAACCAGAACGCATAACTATGCTGAAAAAAAATCCAAATACAAAGGTGTGGTATTTTCATATTCGGAAAAAAACTCTTTAAAAGAACTTCAGTATAGTGTTTCGATAATTTGTTAAGTCTAAATTATTCAATTAAAAACGGAACTATATTATTTACAAGCGCATTTTCGATGAAAACGCCCCTTTTATCCGTGAATTAACAATTATTTGACAAATATTCTCTGGTTTTTATGGTTTTTTTTGAGTTACTTTATAGAACTAAATTGTTGGTTATGAAAAATTTAATTCTTATTCGTCATGCAAAATCAAGTTGGGAGGCTCCTTTAAAAGATATAGACAGACCCTTATCAAAAAGAGGGATAGGAGACGCCCATATAACCTCACACGCCGTTGATCAATTCCTCCCGAAGTCTTTTATAGTTTGGAGTAGTCCTGCAAAAAGAGCAAAAGAAACCGCAATGATTTACGCACAAAATCTTGCAATACCTCTTGAGACTATTATATATAAAGACGATTTATACACCTTTGATGAAAGAAGCCTGGAAAAAACCATAAAAGACTGCGAAAACAAGTATGATAACCTAATTCTTTTCGGACATAATGAGGCTATAACAAATTTTGTTAATAAATTTGGAGATCATTATATAGATAATGTACCGACTTCAGGGTTTGTTGCCTTAAAGTTTGAAGAAGAAGAATGGAAGAACATACAAAAAGGAAAAATTCTCAAAACGATTTTTCCCAGTCATTTAAAATCATGATTGCTACACAGGAAAACAGATATATAGACAGAGAAAAAAGTTGGTTAGCCTTTAATGCCAGAGTACTACAGGAAGCAGCAGATGAAAGTGTTCCTTTATTAGACAGACTTCGTTTTTTAGGAATTTTTTCCAATAATCTGGATGAATTCTTCCGTGTTCGTTATGCGGCAATCCGACGGTTGAACTCTCAGGGAATTTCAGGAGAAAAACTTTTAGGAGGAATTTCGGCAGAACAATTACTGAAAGACATTACCGAAATCGTAATCGAGCAGCAATCAGAAAGTTTACGCATTTTGAGTGTGATTGAGAAGATGCTTGAAAAAGAGAATATCTTCATCATTAATGAAAATCAAATTAATAAAGAACAACAGGATTTCATTAAAGATTTTTTCATTCAAAAAGTTGGGCCGGAATTGGTAACCATCATCCTTAATGATTTGGATGAGTTTCCGTTACTCAAAGATACATCCGGGTATTTAGCTGTTAAACTGGTAATGAAACCTCAAACGCAAAACACGATACTTTCTAAAATTCTTCAAAAGAAAGACGTTCGTTATGCTGTTATTGAAATACCAAAAGCAATTAACCGTTTTGTAGTACTGCCATCCAATTCAGACAAACAGTACATTATCTTGCTGGATGATGTTATCCGATACAATCTTAATAACATTTTCAACATTTTTGACTATGAGAGTATTTCTGCTCACATGATAAAAATTACCCGTGATGCCGAGTTGGATATTGATTCCGATTTAAATAAAAGTTTCATGGAGAAAATTTCGTCCAGTGTAAAAGACAGGCGAATAGGAGAACCGGTACGTTTCGTTTACGACCAATCCATTGAAAAAGATACGCTTGCCTTTTTTCTTACGCGAATGGGAATTGATGCTACCGACAGTTTAATCCCTGGCGGTCGTTACCATAACCGTCGTGATTACATGGATTTTCCCAATCTTGGACGTTACGATTTATTGACCAAAAAAAATACACCGCTTCCTGTACCCGGCCTAGATTTAGAGGGAAGTATATTAGAAAAAATAAAGCATAAAGATTATCTGGTAAATGCTCCGTATCAGTCATTTGCTTATCTCATCAAATTTTTAAGAGAAGCTGCACTTGATCCAAAAGTAGTTTCTATTAAAATTACCTTGTATCGATTGGCCAAAAACTCTCAGATTATAAGCTCATTAATCAATGCTGCAAAAAACGGTAAGCGGGTAGTCGTTCAAATTGAACTACAGGCTCGTTTTGATGAAGCCAGCAATATTTCATATGCCGAAATGATGCAGACCGAAGGTGTCGAATTGATTTTCGGAGTTAAAGGTTTAAAAGTACATAGTAAAATATGTGTGATTGAACGCATGGAAGAAGGAAAGGTGAAACGTTATGGCCTTATTTCAACAGGAAACTTTAATGAAGCCACAGCCAAAGTATATACCGATGTGACGTTGTTTACCAGTCACGTTCAGATTATGCGAGATGTTTCCAAGGTTTTTGAATTTTTCGATGTGAATTACCGTGTTTATCGTTACAAACATCTTTTAGTGTCTCCGCATTATACCCGATCCAAATTTTATAAGTTGATTGATAGGGAAATCTCAAACGCTAATGCCGGAAAAGAAGCTTATATTAAGCTAAAAATGAATAGTTTATCCGACTATAAAATGATTGATAAGCTTTACGAAGCCAGTCGTGCCGGAGTAAAAGTTCAGTTAATAATTAGAGGGATATGTTGTTTAATTCCCGAAGTTACTGGAATGAGCGAAAACATTGAAGCCATCAGTATAGTAGACAATTATTTGGAGCATTCCCGAGTGTATATTTTTTCCAACAACGGAGATCCGGATATCTATATTTCATCGGCCGATTTTATGGCCCGTAATTTAGATGCCCGAGTGGAAGTAAGCTGCCCAATTTACGATGAGGAAATCAAAAAAGAAATGTTGGAAACATTCGAAATAGGATGGAGGGCTAATGTAAAAGCCCGTCTGCATTCTGAAAAACTGGATAATAAATATCGTAAGCAGCCAGACCAGAAAATGTTCCGAGCCCAACACGAAATGTACAATTACTACAGGGATAAATTGGAAGTAATTGCTGAAAACATTTGATTCGGAAGAAATTAAAAACAAATAATTAATTACTAAAAGCTAAATGCTATCCGCTAAAAGCTAACTGCTAAGATGATTACAATTAAAAAATATGCAGCAATAGACATCGGTTCCAATGCCATGCGATTGCTCATTACCAATATAGTTGAGCAACAAGGAAAAGAAACACAATTTAACAAAAGTGCTTTAATTCGGGTTCCGATTCGATTGGGACAGGATGCTTTTACTGTTGGGGAGATTACAGATGAAAACATCGACAGGATGATTGATGCCATGAAGGCCTTCAAACTGTTGATGAAAGTATATAAAGTAGAGCGTTATATGGCGTGTGCTACTTCCGCTATGCGTGAGGCATATAACGGAAAAGAAGTTACCGAAATTATCAAGAAAAAAGCGGATGTAAAGATTGAAATTATCGACGGTAAAAAAGAAGCTGCTATCATCGCTTCATCAGATTTACATCATTTCATTAAAACAGACGGAACCTATTTATATGTAGATGTTGGTGGTGGCAGTACCGAATTTTCCTTGTTTTCAGAAGGTAAAATGATTGCATCAAAATCCTTCAAAAACGGAACCGTTCGTTTACTGAACAATATGGTTAACGATATCGTTTGGCTGGAAATCGAAAAATGGATCAAAGCACAAACAGCTCCTTACGAAGACATCACTTTGATTGGTTCAGGAGGGAACATCAATAAAATATTTAAACTTTCAGGAAAAGCACAGGATAAGCCGCTTTCTTATATCTATCTGAACTCTCAGTATCAATATTTTAACTCTTTAACTTACGAACAGCGAATTGCAGAACTTGCTTTAAATACAGATCGTGCTGACGTTATCATTCCAGCCATGCGAATATATTTAAATGCCATGAAATGGAGTGGAGCAAGAAGCATTTATGTTCCTAAAATTGGGCTTTCCGATGGAATCGTAAAAGCAATGTACAACGGAAAGATTTAATACTGTTTCTTTTACAGCTTTTAATTATGGATTCAAATATTACATTTCCACTTGAAAAGATTGCAGTGGAAAGATTTGACGGTTTTCCTGGCAAACCCACTATTGTTTTCCTTCACGATTCCTTGGGTTCCATCGAATTATGGCGTGATTTCCCCGAAAAGTTAGGTGTAATTACAAAATGTAATGTACTTATCTATGACCGGCAAGGTTATGGAAAGTCTTGTGCGTTTACTTATTCCGAACGCGATAATTATTATGTGGAACTGGAGGCCGATATTTTAAATCAACTGTTGGGATTTTGGAATATTGATAAAGCTATCCTTTTCGGGCATAGTGATGGTGGTTCAATCGCATTGATCACAGCCGGAAAATATCCTGAAAATATTTTAGGAGTTATTACTGAAGGCGCACATGTTTTTGTCGAAGACATTACCGTTGAAGGTATTAAAGAAGCTATTGAACTTTATCAAACTACTGATTTAAAAGCAAAACTGGAAAAATACCACGGCGAAAAAACGGATGAAATGTTTTGGGCTTGGGGTAATATCTGGACCACCGATGAGTTTAGAAAATGGAACATTGAAAGCTTTCTGCAAAATATTACTTGTCCGACCCTTGTTATTCAAGGGGAAGAGGATGAGTACGGAACTTTGGAACAGGTAAATAAAATTGTATCGCAAATTAAAGGAAATGCTAGCAGTTTTATTATTCCGGAAGTAAAACACACACCACATAAGGAAGCTCCTGATTTAATTTTACAAAAATCAAAAGCGTTTATCAAATCCTTTTTAACGGATTAAACATCCAAATCAAACGTTTTTTTCAATAAATCCAATGCAGGATTTATTGCTTTTAGTTTATCAAATTTTTCAAGGGGAGTAAAGGCATATTTGGATTCAACAACCTCATTTACAAATACTTCAATAGCTACATCATGGTTATGAAGATGTCCTCGCAAATACCCTAACAAATCGTTTTTATTATTGTCGAAATCTACTTTAGATCCTTGGTTTGGCAAGTGCAGTTTTATGGTTGTGCCTTCTAAAGTCGGATCATCCATCAGCATATAAGTTGCCATGATATGTTGTCCTTTATACTTTAATTTTTCCGCGAAATTTGTCCAATGCAATAACATGTCCGTTTCCGTAAATGGTTCTTTGGGTAACTCGTCATGGTGTTTTACTGATGCTTTCTGATTGGCTTCCAATTCACGCTTTGCCTTAATACTGGCTAATGAAAAGGCTGAAACTTTTGGCGCATTATCAGAACCTATTTGTACTTCAATTGCAGGTTTGGAAGTTACTGAAATACTCTTTTCTTCTTTTACAGGCTCATCTGCAACAGTTTCAGTTATCGGCTGTGCAACAGTAATTTTTTGAGGTTCGGGCAGCTCTTCCGCTTGCGCTGTATTTTCCTGATTAGGCTGTAGAATTTCCGCTTTAGGTTTAACTTCGGTGATGGAATAACCTGAATTACGGTAATAAGTTGGCGGAATTATAAATTTGTCAGCTTTTTTTTTTCTCCATCAAAAGTGATAGAGGCAAGCTGCATAAGGCATAATTCAACTAAAAGTCGTTGATTTTGTGAGGCTTTGAATTTTAAATCACAATCGTTGGCAATATCAATTCCCTGTAATAAAAAATGCTGAGAAGCTTTTTGCGCCTGTTCTCCGTAAAGACGTTGGGCATGTTCGCCAGCTTCTAATAAAATCAAGGTAGCAGGATTTTTACAAACCAATAAATCACGGAAATGTGAAGCCAAACCGGCTACAAAATGATGTCCGTCAAAACCTTTGGCTAAAATATCGTTGTAAGCCAATAACAGTTCAGGGATTTTGTTCTCCAGAATTAAATCAGTTACCTTTACATAGTACTCAAAATCAAGAACATTCAGATTTTCCGTTACAGCCTGACGCGTTAGGTTTGTTCCGCAATACGAAACAACTCTATCAAAAATAGACAAAGCATCACGCATCGCACCATCTGCTTTTTGAGCTATGATATGCAAAGCATCGTCTTCAAAAGTAACACTTTGACTGCGAGCTACTTCCGCTAAATGGTCTTTAGCATCTTTAACAGTAATTCTTTTGAAATCGAATATCTGACAACGTGACAAAATCGTTGGTAAGATTTTGTGTTTTTCCGTAGTTGCTAAAATGAATATGGCATGACGTGGCGGTTCTTCCAAAGTTTTCAGAAAAGCGTTGAAAGCCGAAGTCGAAAGCATGTGAACCTCGTCAATGATATATACTTTGTATTTTCCGGTTTGTGGAGGAATTCTAACCTGATCAATCAAATTTCTGATGTCATCAACTGAGTTATTCGAAGCAGCATCCAATTCAAATACATTGAAAGCAAAATCCTCATACGGATCATCATAACCTTCCTGATTGATTTTACGCGCGAGAATTCGGGCACAAGTTGTTTTTCCAACACCTCGAGGGCCTGTAAATAATAAAGCCTGCGCTAAGTGATTGTTTTCTATGGCATTAAGCAAAGTATTTGTAATAGCCTGTTGTCCCACAACGTCTTTAAACGTTTGAGGTCTGTATTTACGGGCTGATACTATAAATTGTTCCATAGAAATTTATTGGAATACAAATATAGAATTTTTGTTGATTTTGATTCGATGCAATTTATGAATTTGAGGAAAAGTTATTCACAACAGCTTATAAGCCTTTTCGGCTTTTTATGGTAAGTCCAATCAGAAATCGAGCGGCATCACTATGGGAATTGGCATTATATCCGGAAACAAAAACGCCTTTTTTACCACTTTTAGATTTTATGCCATATACGGTCGCCTCGTCATCAGCACTGGAATCGCCTTCATAACGATAAATATGAACAATTTCAAAATCATGAGGATTCGTCTTGAATTCTTCTTCATTTTTATTGAAATCGTATTCAAAACCTAAATCTTTCAACTCTCGCAACGCAATGGAAACGCTGGCATAATTATAAGTATGTATCATGATTCAAAGGTTATATTGTTCATCAGAATAAAGTTACGCTTTTTAAGGATGATAATTTTCAAAACTATTGTTAAAGTGTGGTTATAATAATTCGCTGTTGCAACTTATTTGTTGTAAGTTTGCACCGCAGACCGCCTTATCGCTCCAATTCGTTGGGGAGGAAAGTCCGGACACCATAGAGCGGCATAGCGGGTAACGCCCGTCACCTTGAGCAATCAGGGGAGGACAAGTGCAACAGAAAGTATGTACAGGTAATGCTGTAGTGAAACCAGGTAAACTCTATGCGGTGAAATGCCATGTATATCAGCAGTTAAGGGCGGCTCGTCCGTTGCTGAGGGGTAGGCAGATGGAACTTGTGAGTAATTGCAAGTCTAGATAAATGATAAGGGCTGACTTCGGTTAGTACAGAATCCGGCTTACAGGTCTGCATTTTTTATTTTAAATTCCAAACCGATATTTCGGATGCTTTCAATGGAAATGTTCGCATCGTCCATAAAGTATTTGCGTAATTTACTGATATAGACGTCCATACTTCTTCCGGAGAAATAATCGTCGGATCCCCAAATGTTTTTCAACACATCTTCTCTTTTTAAAAGCTGGTTACGGTTTTTATGAAAGAATACAATCATGGCGGCTTCTTTTTCGGTAACACGTTGAATACCATTATCTGATTTTAATTCAAATCGTTTGTTATCAAAACTATATTTCCCGATTTTGATTTCTTCTGAAACAGTATTTAAAACTAAACTTTTTTCGGACCGTTTAATAATGTTGTTCAATCTCAAAATCAGTTCGTCAACCTCGAAAGGTTTCACGATGTAATCATCTGCACCAAGTTTTAAACCCTGAATTTTGTCTTCCTTCATTTTCTTGGCAGTCAAGAAGATAAAAGGAACTTCCGGATTGTACTGTATCATATTTTCGGCTAAAGTAAAACCGTCCATTTTCGGCATCATCACATCTAAAATGCAAATACTAAATGCTTCTTTTTGAAAGTACTGATAGGCTTCTTCACCGTCTTTTGCCCAAAAAACTGCATAACCATAGAGTTCTAAAAATTGTTTTAAAACGGAGGCAAAATCTGCATCGTCTTCGGCTAAAAGAATCTTTTTCATGGCTTAAACAGAAGGTATGCTTATAGTAAACAAAGCACCGTTGCCCAAATCACTGATTACTTTCACGGAACCTTTGTGCGCTTTTATAATCTGATCGACGTAATAAAGTCCTAATCCTAAGCCTTTTGTGTTGTGAATATTGCCATTTTCAACACGGTAGAATTTATCAAACAGTAGCAATTGTTTTTCTTTTGGGATTCCAATACCGTCATCCTGAATGTTGATTTTAAAAGAATTGCTTTCCAATGAAGTGGTAACCGAAATATTCTGACAACCATATTTCACAGCGTTTTCCAGAACATTGTTGATGGCTGTGGTTAAATGAAATTTGTCTAATTTCAGCGTTATGTTTTCAGAAATAAAATGTGTTTTGATATTGGCAGAAGGGTAAGCGATTTTAAAATCATCAACAATAGCTTTCAAGAAAACGTTAGGATTTAATTCTTCTTTCTGAAGCTGAATTTCTTCATGACCTAATGAGTTAGTAAGCACCTGATCGATTAAATTCTGAAGACGAATATTCTGTCTGTTAATTGTATCCAATACCGAATTGTAAACCGTTTCATTTTCTTTAATATCCTTACGCTCAAGTATTTTTGTAGAAACTGAAAGAGTTGTTAACGGCGTTTTGAGTTCATGCGTAATATTGTTGATAAAATCGGTTTTAATGTCGCTTATCTTCTTTTGTCGAATTAACGCTTTAAGAGTAATGACAAAAAGTGAAACCAAAATCCCCATGGAAAGAACGGCAAATACAAACAATAAAACCATTCTTCGTAAAATGATGAATTCCCAGTTTTTTATGGAAATGTATAAGGTGTCTTCCGTTAGTAATTTATAAGGTAATTTGTTGATGGTGCCACTAGTTGTTCCGACATACGTTCGTGCAGTAAAAGCATCATCTAAAGAATTTAAATTGCCACAGATTTTATTCTTGATCAGTGATTTTTCAGAGAAAACGGTATCAACTTTTTGAGCATTGTCATAAAGCACGAATTTATTCACCACGATAGCGAAATCCAGTTCATGCTCTGAAAATTCCCTTTCAAATTCTTTCTGTAATCGTGAAGTCAAATAACTTTTAAAATCGTTGTCTAAAAGTTTTTGTTTAATGGACAATCTGTTTTCAGGATTTTTGAAATAATCGTGAGCCAAATCCTTATAAAGCAGGTCTTTTTTATTGAAAACGGTTGCATCTACAGTACTGTAATCATTGGTAATGGCGGCGATTTTTTCTTTTACTTCCGATCGGAACTGTGCTACTTTATAATCGTATGTCGTTTTGATTAAATAAAACTGCATCGCGGAAAGCGCTATCAAAACCAGTGCGGAAATACCAATTAAAAGATTGATTTTTTGTTTCATCAGATTCATTAAAACGTTCAAAAATAGCTTTTTTATTGCAATGAACTCTTTTTAACCGCGCATTAACCTACGATTAACCTACGATTTGGCAAATCAAAATCATATTTGCAGTCAAATTTTAGACTATGAAAAAACATTTCGGCCTTATTTTATGTGCGCTACTTACTTCAACATTCAGCTATTCACAAGAAGAGAAAAATGAAGAGAAAAAAGAAAAAACGCTCGATGAAATTGTGGTAACAACGACCCCGAAAACCTTCGTCAATAAAAACGGAAACATAAAACTTGATGTAGCCAATTCCATTTTCAACGCTGTTCCCAATACTTTGGATTTATTGGCGAAACTGCCTAAAATACAATTAAGTCCTGACAGAGAAAGCATTACAGTTATCGGAAAAGGCAATCCTTTGATTTATATTGACAATCAAAAAGTTGGGATTAATGATTTGAATACGTTAGATGTTGCCGATATCAAAACCATTGAGATTATCAACAACCCTTCTTCAAAATACGAAGCGGAGGGAAGAGTGGTAATCTTAATAACCCGTAAACTAAGTAAAAAAGAAGGTTTTAAAGTAGATATTACCGAAAACGCAACGGTTAAGAGATATTTCAATAACTCTTTTGGCGTAAATGCAAATCTTAAGAAACAAAAAGCAGAGTTTAAGGCCAATTTCAATTACAATCAACTGACAATATGGGAAAGCAACGGGAATGATTTTTCGATTCCGGCAGAAAACATCACTTCGAATTATTTGACAAAAGCTGTTACGAAAAGACCGCAATTTGTATTCGGTACCGGGATTTTCTACAAAATAAATGCCGATGATTATCTTTCTTTTACTGTAAACGGAAGAACTCAAAATGAGCGTTTCGACATCACCACCGATACTTATAATAAAGATGCAAATGCAGAAAATTATATTGAAACCTTAAACCGAAATTCCGAAAAAAGAAACTTTTACAACGCTTTCGCAAATTACAATCATAAAATAAAAAGTGTTGACGGACAGTTGTTTACCGGTTTTCAATATTCCGATTACAGTCAACGTGTTGATGGGAATATTTTTGATGATTACAATGCTTCCGGAATGACTTTATCGCAAATACGACGTCAAAAATTCGATATTTCCGTTTTCTCCGCAAGAGCCGATTTCGAAAAAACATTTAAAAATGAAATGAAGCTGGAACTTGGAGCAGTGGCACTTACAGCTGAAGGAACGACTTATTTTCACAATGAAATTCAGAATCCGCAAGCAATTCAAGTTTCGGATTATGTACATAAGGAAAAGAATGTTGCCGGTTATGCGCAAGTATCAGGTGTTTTAAAAAAAATAAATTATTCTTTCGGTCTAAGAACGGAACAAACCATTGTAAAAGGAGAAAATGTTTTGGAAAAAGTACAGTTAGTAGATAAAAACTTCAACAATCTTTTTCCGAAAGCACAACTCAGTTTTGCAGTAGACAGCACTAAAACCATTACCCTAAATTATTCGAAAAGTATTGCAAGGCCAAGTTATTCCGCTACAAATCAGGTTTTAACATACATAAATCCCTATTTTGCTTTTGCCAATAACATCAATTTAAATCCGATGATAACGGATGAAATTGCAGGAACTTTCGATTATAATAATAAATCAGTTCGTGTGGCTTACGTCCGAAGATCAAATCCGGTGTATTATGGTACTTTTTATAATGAATCGGATAATGCACTTACTTTAATGATGACCAATTTCGAGAAACAATCCGGTTATAACATCGAGTTTACTTTGCCTTTTACTTATAAATTCTGGACGGTAACCAATGTGTTGAGCGGTACTTTAAGCAAGATTGAAGATGAAACTACTGTCGTAAACAACTCAAAACCTTATTTTTACGGTTATTCCAATTCCGTTTTTAAACTTCCTAGAGAAATTGAATTGTCGTTTACAGCTTGGGGATTGACAGATCAGTATGAAGGTGTATATAAGAACAAAGGCATATTCTCTATGGATTTAGCCATTTCAAAAACAATCTTCAAACACTTTGATTGTACGATAAGTGCCAACGATATTTTCAGGAAACTAAACTATTATGACAGTTACAATATGAACGGAATTACCACAAACGGAAAATATTATACCGATTCACGTATGATTGCATTAACCGTAAAATATACTTTCGGAAAGGTTAAAAATTCGGAATTTAAAGAAAAAAATGTGGATGAAAATGCGAACAGAATACGATAGTTAGCTGTCGAATTCGTCATCATCACCTTCTTCGTCGATGGTTTCTTCTTCGCTTCCTTCAAATTCAAAGAAAGTAAACACCGAACCACCGTAATTCCTGTCAAATGAAAAGTTTTCCATGTGATTCAGTTTGGTGTGTTTGGAATGTTCGATAACCATCATGCCATCTTCTTCAAGCAATTCATTTTCAAAGATTAAGGTGATGATTTTTTCAAAGTCCTTTTGTTCCATTCCATAAGGCGGATCGGCAAAAATGATGTCGTAACTCGCTTTGTTTTTCTCTAAAAATTTGAAAACATCACTTTTAATCGGCGTAATATCGAAGTCGAATTCTTTAGCCGTTTTTTTAATGAAACTCACGCAGCCAAAATCACCATCTACGGAAATTATAGGTTCAGCACCGCGAGAGGCAAATTCATAGCTTATATTTCCGGTTCCGGCGAACAAATCCAAAACACGCAATTCACTGAAATTGAAATGGTTGTTCAGAATATTAAACAAAGCTTCTTTAGACATATCAGTCGTTGGGCGAACAGGAAGGTTACCGGGTGGCGTAATGCGTCTTCCTTTATATTTACCGGAAATTATTCTCATGAATTTAAAAGGGTGAAGTATTGTAAAGCAGCTTCATTTTTAACAGAAAGCCTAAAAGCAATATCTGACACATCTAATAAAGCAATATGACGAATGTAGCGATAAGCCATTTCAAAACGGGCATCTTCTTCCGTAATTTTTCCAAGTAATGTAACTTGAATGGTTTCCGGATTTAATTGTAATTGTTCTAAGGTGAACAGCAAATAATACACAAAATCCTCTGGAGTTTTATACTCAAAAGAATTGTATAACAGTAATTTAGACTGATTGGTTATTACAATTTCAAAATGCGTTTCCTGCAAATGAACATAAACCTGCCTGTCTATTTTATTTTTTGATAAATCCAGTAATTTGGACACCAAAACCGAATTTACATTTTTATAATCAAAACTGCCGAACTGATCCAGTAAAAAATTGTTCACATTTACATAAGGTACGTGAACATTATTCATGTCATGGGGTTCAATTTCATCGTAAGAGAAGAAATCAGTTTCAAAAACCTTAGTATTGTATTGCAGATAACTTCCCATGGCTTCCTCTTCAAATAAAGACTTCGGAACAAAAGTGCTTAAATTGTTATCGTGCAGTACCATTATTTCATCATAGGCCTTGGTTAGCGGAGGATAATCCACGAAAGTGCGCCATAACTGATCTTCCAAAGACTGTGTATGATTAAATTTTACTTCTTGAATTTCCTTTACCGTATTGTTCAATGTATCGAAAACACAAAAGGAAAGACCATTCAGAGCAACCTGCAGGGACAGTTTTTTGTAATTTTTGGAAACTATTGAAGTGTCTGACATATAAGAAGTAAGATTATTAAGCCGGACAAATTTACATTTTTTTTCCTACTGTTACCGAATATGCTCAAATTTCATTGTTATCTTTGGATTTCTTTATCATTACTAATTCCACATGATTCCAGCTAAGTTTTATAACACACTTCGAAACAACTTTCCTTTTCAGCCTACGCTTAAACAGGACATTTTTTTTCAGAAAGTAGCTG
Organism: Flavobacterium enshiense; assembly: GCF_040750275.1. Taxonomy (GTDB): domain Bacteria; phylum Bacteroidota; class Bacteroidia; order Flavobacteriales; family Flavobacteriaceae; genus Flavobacterium; species Flavobacterium enshiense_B. The sequence goes on along the minus strand of NZ_JBDOCV010000002.1, from coordinate 243,699 downwards.
ATTTTGTGAGTAATGAGAATCAAGACGAGATTTTTTTGCTGAAAGGTTACGCCGGAACTGGAAAAACAACCGTCATTTCTACGATTGTTGAACATCTGAAAGACATCAATAAAAAATATGTTTTACTGGCGCCAACCGGTCGCGCTGCGAAAGTAATGGCGAATTATTCTGAAAAACCGGCGCATACGATTCACAAACGAATTTATTTCCCGAAAAAGGGTAGTGGTGGCGTGAGTTTTACCATGCAGACTAATAAGTTTAAGAATACGATTTTTATCGTCGATGAAGCCTCCATGATTTCCGATTCGCCTACAGAATCAAGCATGTACGAAAATGGTTCCTTGTTGGACGACTTAATTATGTACATCTATTCCGGACACAACTGTAAAATGATTTTGGTTGGCGATACTGCTCAGTTACCACCAGTAGGAATGGATGTTAGCCCTGCGTTGGATATGGATAAACTTTCTATGAATTATAACATGGAAGTACCTCATATTGAGTTAGATGAAGTAATGCGCCAGGAAGAAAAATCGGGAATTTTGTTCAACGCTACGGAATTAAGGGAGATTTTAAAATCTCATTTTATTGATACGTTTCAGTTTCAGCTACGTGGCTTCAAAGATATTGTCCGATTGACCGATGGTTACGATATTCAGGATGCGATTCATGCTGCGTATTCTAACTATTCCATTGAAGATACTGCCTTTATCGTGCGTTCCAACAAACGTGCAAATCAGTACAATCAGCAAATCCGATTAAAAATTCTGGATAAGGAAAACGAGCTTTCCGCTGGCGATTTTATGATGGTCGTAAAAAACAATTATTTCTGGCTGAAAGACAGTGACGAAGCCGGTTTTATTGCGAACGGGGATATCATCGAAATTTTAGAAATCTTCAGAATTGTAGAATTGTACGGTTTTAAATTCGCGAAAGTAAAAATCCGAATGATTGATTATCCGAACCAGATTCCGCTGGAAACCATTTTGATTTTGGATACTGTAATGAGTGAATCTCCATCTTTAACATACGATCAGAGTAACCTTCTTTATCAGGAAGTTATGAAAGATTATGAGGATGAAACCTCGCAATATCGTCGTTTACAAAAGGTGAAAAATAATGAGTATTTCAATGCACTTCAGGTGAAATTCTCGTATGCAATTACCTGTCATAAGTCGCAAGGCGGACAATGGAATACCGTTTTTATCGAACAACCGTATTTACCGGATGGAATCGACAGAGATTATATCCGATGGTTATACACTGCTGTTACCCGCGCCAAAGATAAATTGTATCTAATTGGTTTTCAGGATGAATATTTTGATAATTAGCCCTCAATTTTTATAAAAACTCCTAACCTTGGCGTCTCGAAACCTTAGTTCCTTTTTCAAAAAAAACTCAGTACCTTAGCGCCTCAGAACCTTAGTTCCTAAAATAAATGAAAATAATCGCCGTAATTCCAGCACGCTACGCCTCCACACGATTCCCTGCAAAACTCATGCAGGATTTAGGAGGAAAAACTGTTATCCTTAGAACTTACGAAGCCGCAATGCAAACCCATTTATTTGACGATGTTTTTGTGGTAACCGATTCGGATTTGATTTACAACGAAATAATTTCCAACGGAGGCAAAGCCATCATGAGTATCAAAGAGCACGAATCCGGCAGTGACCGAATTGCGGAAGCCGTTGAAAACATGGATGTTGACGTAGTTATCAATGTTCAGGGCGATGAGCCATTCATCAATAAAAAACCATTGGAACAGGTGATTGAAATCTTCAGAAATGATACTGAAAACAAAGTCGATCTGGCTTCACTCATGTTTGAAATCAAAGACAAGTCGGAAATTGAAAATCCTAATAATGTGAAAGTTATTGTGGATCAAAAAGGATTTGCCTTATATTTTTCACGTTCGGTAATCCCTTATCCGAGAGAAGAAAACGTTGGAGTTCGTTATATGAAGCATATCGGAATTTACGCATTCAGAAAAGAAGCGCTGATGGATTTTTACCGTTTACCGATGCTGTCACTGGAAGCTTCCGAAAAGCTGGAACAACTTCGATATTTAGAATACGGGAAACGCATCCGAATGGTGGAAACCGATCACGGAAGCATCGGAATTGACACACTTGAAGATTTAGAAAAAGCACGTAAACTTGTATAACATGAGTAATTCAGAGTATATCATTCGAAATGCTAAACCAGAAGAGTATCAATACATTGGTGAACTAATGGTTAAAGTGTACAGTGCACTCGACGGTTTTCCAAAGCCGGACGAGCATCCGAAATATTACCAAATGCTTGCCAACGTTGGCGAACTTACAGTAAATCCCGGAACAGAAATTTTTGTAGCAGTTTCCCTTGAAGAAGTTATTGCAGGAGCCGTTGTTTATTTTGATGATATGCAATATTACGGTTCAAAAGGAACGGCAACTCAGGAAAAAAATGCGGCGGGATTTCGTCTTCTTGCCGTCGATGATCGCTTTAGAGGAAAAGGAATCGGTAAAACTTTAACCCTTAGTTGTCTGGAAAAAGCTAAAAATCAGAAGCAAAAGCAAATGATTATTCATACAACCAACGCTATGAAACCGGCTTGGAAGATGTATGAAGCTATTGGTTTTAAGCGTTCCGATGATTTAGATTTCAAACAAGACGATTTAGAAGTTTTCGGATTCCGATTTACCTTTTGATTAAGCAGTTTTCTTTTCAATCAGGTATTTTTTCGAGGCATGACTCATGGTTACCAGTGCTGCTCCCATCATAATCACATCTTTAATAACCAATCGGCCGGCTGCACTTAAATAAGGAAACCCAAATTCAGTGTCTCCCAGATTTGGCACCCAGGTTTCGGGAGTAGTAATCAGGAAAGAGAGTGTAACAAACGACATTCCGAAAGCTAAGAAACTTCCAATGGCCGATAATTTTACTGAAATCGGATAAAGCGCAATCAAAATACCGATTCCCGCAATCACAATTCCAAGACCGTATGAAAATAAATAGGTGTTGTTTTTTTCGTGCCAAGCGATGTTTTCCGGCTTGTATTCTCCTTCTTTATTCATATGCTTCTTATATTCATATGCTTCATGTGTGTAAAAGAAATTCATGGTAGGGCTGTTTGCTACAAAAGGAACAATGCCAAGTGCTTCATAACGAAAGGCTTTCAATCCGCCAATCCAAACTAAAACGATTATTAAAGCTATTCTGGTTAGATGAATTGCTTTTTCTTCCAGAGCTACTGCATATTCAAAAAATAAACTCATAACGTATTCTTTTGATTTACAGCAAATTTCTAAAAGTATATCAGGTAATAAAATGGACAAAACCCACTAAGGAATGGACAAAAAACCACGTCGGATGTTCCATTCTTCCTCACGAAATTGTTTTGGAGCAATGCCAATGTGTTTTTTGAAGAAACGACTGAAATAGTATTCGTCCTGAAAACCTAAGCCGGCAGCGATTTGCTTAATTGGCGTATTGGTATGAAGTAATTCCCATTTTGCTTTTAATATGATTTTTTCCTGCAGCAGTGCCGTAACAGTCTTACTGAAAAACTTTTTTGTGGCATGGCTCAACGTTTTTACGGTAACATTTAGTTGTTCAGCATAGTAAGAAGGCTGATGCTCTTTATGAAAATGCTCATTGATAAGTATCGTAAGCTGTTCCAGAAAGTCGGGAAGTCGCTTACTTTTGCTACGGTTTCCCGGGTTGAATTCCGATTTTAAACGAGTGAGTTTTATCAGGAAGATTTTTAGATAGGAAAAAACCAGTTCGTTTGAAGCCAGTTCATCTTCCTTAATTTCTGAAGTAATATGATTAAAGATTTCCGTTAATTCTTCAAGATTAGCATTCGGAACATCAATTTTGGAAGTGGCATACACATTATTGAAAAGCACACCGTTACAGCCAACCTCATGATGATATGTTTCAATACAGAAAAAATTAGCATGAAACAGCAAAAGGGAGGCTTTTACAGGTGTTTTTGAAAACAAAACAAACGCCTGATACGTATTAAAACACAAAATCTGATTTGCCGAAAAACTAGTTTTCATCAAGTCGGTTTCCATGATTCCCGTTCCTTCATGAATCCAGACTATTGCAAAATAATTGGAATGCAACTGAAAAGGATATTTAGAAAATTCAAGCGCATTTACCAGAATCGGCATCTGTTCTTTAGACGCTTTTTTGATTTCAAGTTGCACATTTTGAACCAACATCACTTCAGTTTTTTGATGGTAAAAAGCTCGTTGTGAAACTCAACTTTTGGATACATTCTAACAGAATATTCCTCGGAAAATCTATTTTTGTAGGCTTCGTTTCTTTTTCTATCTCTTTCAGATAAAGTCATCGTATTAAACAAGATAAATCCATTTACTTTAAGTAAAAAATTAATCCTGTTAATGAAAAAATCTTCAAACAAAAAATTAGGCATTGTAGTATCCTGAAAGATATCAATAATAATCAAATCGTATTTTTCTTTGGTTTTCAGAACGTATTCAAAAGCATCATCAATTACAACTTCAACATTCGGAATCTTATTTAATCCAAAATACTGATTAGCAATTTCAATGACTCTAGAATCTAATTCAACACCCGTAATTTTACCACTAAATTTAATTTCATCTACCAATGTCTTAATGACACTTCCTCCGGCAACACCTAAAACGAGGACATTCTCAAAACCTCTAATTCGTTCAAAACCGATATAATGCAGTCCTTTTCGGAGAATACGCTGTAAACTTCCATAGGAATAATTTGTATTTTTTGAATCGAGCACCAATTGACCATTAGCCCAGGTAACTTCAAGGGTTTTATTGATTTCTGAATTTTTTTTATGTATGTTTATAGGGATGAAGTAACTTAGAATCTTCTTAATCATCAATCGAGACATTTTCTATTCGTAAATATAATGTTATTTTTGAACCAAACTTTTTATAATGAAACAAATTCTCTACAAGTTTATATTCTTCAAATTAATGGGATGGAAGATTGATGGTGCCATTTCTCCGGATATTAAAAAATGTGTAATGATCGTAGTACCACATACTAGTTGGCATGACTTCTACTTAGGATTATTTACCCGAGGGATATTAAAGGTTGATATGAATTTTGTGGCAAAAAAAGAATTGTTTCGATTTCCGTTTGGGGCTTATTTCCGATGGATGGGAGGCGAGCCGTTGAACCGTCAAAAGACTGAAAATAAAGTAGATGCTATTGCCAAAGTTTTTGAAACCAGAGAAGTTTTTCGGTTAGCCATCGCTCCTGAAGGCACGCGTAAAAAGGTAACCGAATGGAAAACAGGATTTTATTATATCGCAATGAAAGCCAATGTACCAATTATTCCGGTTGCTTTTGACTGGGGAAATAAAACCGTTAAATTTTTCGATCCATTTATGCCAACCGGCAATAAAGAGGAAGATTTTAAAGCATTGGAACAACATTTTAAAGGAATAATTGGGAAAGTACCGGAATACAGTTACACGCCTAAAGGCTAATTATTCAGAGATGTAATTTTTAAACGTTCCGTTTTTATAAAAGACAACGATTCGGTCAATTTCCGAGTCTTTTTTTAAACTTTCTAAATTTCGCGTATTTGAAAATTTTTCTTCAGGATTTTCATTTACGCGATTTTTTTCGATACTTGGTTCAGAAAATAAATCAGGTTGCTGAACATGAGTTTTTGAGTCTTCATTTTGCACTTCTGAAAATAGAGTAGAAGCAGGCTGATAATTCTGAACCACTTCTTCATGAGTTTCACTTTTAGGAAAATTTCCAATTCCATTCAAAATCCAATACAGATCGACTTCAGGAAAAACCTCTGCAATTTTCATGATAAAATCTAAACTCGGTTTGTTTCTGCCTGAAAGTAGATGAGACAAACTTGAACGTTGTACACCAATTTTGTCTGCAAAACCAGAAGCCGACAAACCATAATATTCGAAGATGGTTTCAAGTCTTTTTATAAAATCATCGATGTTTACCATTGTAAATAGTTTGAAATATTACCCTGAATTACAAATGTAAACAAATCATTTGTATTACACAAATCTACATCTGTAAACAGTGAAAAAAGGATGTAATTAATAGAAGTTCAGGTTCAAATGATGCATTTTAAATAATTGATAATTAATGATTTAAAATATTAGTAATTACGTTAAAAGCTTATCTATGCTTATAAGAGGTATTGAAACTCAGATGCATTGAATATTTGTTTACAAAACTAAACTATGTTATATTTTTATAAGTTTACAATTGTAAAAAATAAGATGTTTACTTTTGTAAATAGAAAAAAATCTCATGAATTACCAACACTTATTTAAAGATTGTAAAGAGCCAAATCTTTTTGGACGCTATATAACCAATAAGCATATTGAACCTCTTTTAGAGGAATTGAAAAATTATTTTGATGTTTCGGTTATTGGAGAATCTGTAAAAAAGAAACCTATATATCGAGTTAAAATCGGATCTGGGAAAACCAAAATTTACATGTGGTCACAAATGCATGGAAACGAAAGTACCTGTACTAAAGCGTTGTTCGATTTCTTTAATTTCATAAAGAGTGATAATGCCTTTGCAAAAAGTATAAAAGAAAAGTGCACAATAATATGTATTCCAATTTTAAATCCTGATGGTGCTGAGGTTTATACTAGGGTTAATGCCAATGAAGTTGATTTAAACAGGGACTCCGTTGAATTGTCACAGCCTGAAAGTCGCGTGGTAAGAGAGCTTTTCAATGTTTTTAAACCTGATTTTTGCTTTAATTTACATGATCAGCGAACCATTTTTGCAGCCGGTCATACTGCAAATCCTGCAACGGTTTCTTTTTTGGCGCCATCTTTCAATGAAGAACGATCCATTAATGACTGCCGTCAGAAAGCTATTAATATTATAGCTGCCATGAACCAAGAACTACAAAAACATATCCCAAATCAGGTAGGAAGATTTGACGACTCCTTTAATATTAACTGCATAGGCGATATGTTTCAATCCTTAGGAGCCCCTACAATTTTATTTGAGGCAGGTCATTTTCAAGAGGATTACGATAGGGAAGAAACACGAAAAATGATTTTCATTTCTTATATGGAAGCCTTAAGAGTCATTGTTGAAAATGAAATTCTTGTTAACAAAACAGATGAATATTTTAATATTCCTCAAAATATGACTGTTTTTTTAGATTTTATTTATAAAAATGTCAAAATAATACTTGATGGTTTTGAAAAAAGTATTAATTTTGCAGCCCATTACAGCGAAGAACTTGATAATGAAGAAGTTGTTTTTAAAGCAATCATTAGACAAATAGGAGGATTGGATGATAATTTTGGTCATTACACCTATGATTTCAACAATCAACTATTTGAAAATCAAGAGGGTAAAACACCAATAATAGATTCAAAAGCTGATTTTATCATAGGAAAGCATAATAAAATTGTTAATGGATTGCTAAAAAAATAATAAATTAATTATTTCTTTAATAAAAAAGTAATTATTTATTCTTAATTTTGAACATTTAAAACAAATAACAGATAAATTAATAGTATGAGTAAGTTTCGTTTGGATGAAGTAGATCATCAGATTTTAGATATGCTGATTGACAACACAAGAGTTCCTTTTACCGATATTGCTAAAAAATTACTGATTTCTGCCGGAACAGTTCACGTTCGTGTGAAAAAAATGGAGGATGCAGGAATTATTCAAGGTTCGTCTTTAACGTTAGACTATGAAAAATTAGGCTATTCATTTATTGCTTATGTAGGGGTTTTTCTTCATAACACTTCACAAACTAAATTTGTTTTGGAGCGTATTAACGAAATTCCGTTTGTAACTGTAGCTCATGTAACAACAGGGAAATTTAATATTTTCTGTAAAATCAGAGCTAAAGACACCAAACACGCTAAAGAGGTTATCTTCATGATTGACGACATTGAAGGTGTTTACAGAACAGAAACCATGATTTCATTGGAAGAAAGTATCAACGATAAAAAACGTTTGATGCACACAATTTTCAAAGACATGTAAGGCAACTTAATATAGAACCCGAAGTGAAAGCTTCGGGTTTTTTATTTATTTTTATTTAACTAATCAAAAATCAAAATATGAAACCTACACAACTGCAACAAAATGAGTACGCGCCTTTTTATCAGCCTTATCTGGATGCTTTAGAGGAAAACATTAACCTTATGGATGAACTGGAAATCAGTTTATACAAAACAATTCAATTTATTCAGGATATTCCAATGGATAAATTTGATTATCGCTATGCGGAAGGTAAGTGGACCATTAAAGAAATTATTCAGCATATTATCGATGCTGAGCGCGTTTTCAGTTACAGAGCTTTGCGTTTTTCAAGAAATGATAAAACAGAACTTCCCGGTTATGATGAAAATTTATTTGCAGATACCGTAAATCCGATTGCCAATCAAAGACATCTGAAAGATTTATTAATGGAATTATCTGCTGTTCGCCACTCGACTATAGCACTTTTCAAAAGTTTTACAGCGGATGATTTTTTAAAAACAGGAATTGCTTCTGAAAGAGAGATGTCTGTTAGAGCTGTAGGCTTTATTATTATTGGTCATCAGAATCACCATATGCGTATTTTTAAGCAACGCTATCTTTAATGAATACAAAAAAGGAACTCGAATTGAGTTCCTTTTTTTTAATCTTCTTCTGAATCGTCTTCGTCAGTTGGTTCATCTTTTGGCTCTTCTTCCTCATCATCATCAGAGTTGTCCTCAATGTCTAACTCTTTTAATGCGTCCAATGAATCTTCACTTCCGTCGATATCTTCATCGTCTTCATCATAATTTTCAATTCTGTCAGCTAGTTTTGTACTTACTTTTACCAAGTAGATGGTGTCTTCTGTACGTACTTCAACTGCTTCAATTGTTTCATTCTTAGCGTTTTTGAAACGGATAACATCAGAATCATCATATCCGTCAGGAAACTTCTCAACCAAAAGGGTTAAGATCTCATTTGTTAATTTAGCGTAATCTACAATTACTCTTTTCATTCGTTGTGCTTTAATCTTTGTATGTGGTCAAATGTAATATCCTAAATCTTATTTTCAAATAAAATTTAATTTTTTTTTTTAAAATTTTACCAGCCTAAAACGTAAGCAAAAATAAGAGGTGAAACGATTGTAGCATCAGATTCAACAATAAATTTAGGAGTTGTGATATCTAATTTACCCCAAGTGATTTTTTCATTAGGAACAGCTCCTGAATATGAACCGTAACTTGTCGTAGAATCGGAAATCTGACAGAAATAGCTCCAAAACGGAACATCGTGCATTTCCATATCCTGATACAACATCGGTACCACGCAAATAGGGAAGTCTCCTGCGATACCACCACCAATCTGGAAAAATCCTATTCCTTTTCCTTCACAGTTTTTAGTATACCAATCTGCTAACCACATCATATATTCTACACCACTTTTCATTGTTGTGGCTTTGAATTCACCTTTAATACAGTAAGATGCGAAAATATTACCCATTGTACTGTCTTCCCATCCCGGAACTACGATTGGTAAATTTTTCTCAGCAGCAGCTACCATCCATGAATCTTTTGGATCGATTTCGTAGTATTGTTCTAAAACACCGGAATTAATCATCTGATACATGAATTCGTGCGGGAAATAACGCTCTCCTTTAGAATCTGCATTGTTCCAGATATCAAATAAGTGTTGTTGCAAACGACGGAAAGCTTCTTCTTCTGGGATACAAGTATCGGTTACACGGTTGTAATGGTTTTCTAATAAATCCCATTCTTCCTGAGGACTTAAATCACGATAGTTTGGAACTCTTTTGTATGAATTGTGCGCCACAAGGTTCATAATATCTTCTTCAAGGTTGGCACCGGTACAAGAAATAATATGAACTTTATCCTGACGAATCATTTCGGCTAATGATTTTCCTAACTCAGCTGTACTCATCGCACCCGCTAGTGTAATCATCATTTTTCCGTTATCCAACAAATGTTCTTCGTATCCTTTTGCGGCATCTACAAGAGCTGCAGCATTAAAATGAAGATAATGTTTTTCAACAAACTGACTGATAGGTCCTTTACTCATTTTTATATCTCTTTTTATGTAATTTAATTATTGTTTTTTCTTATTATACCCTAAGATTTCTAAAACATCTTCGGCTTTTTGCTGCTCTGAGAACACCTCAGTTGCAAATATTCCGTTTTTATCTTTATCAATCAGAATATGCTTCGGATGAGGTAAAATACAGTGGTGTAAGCCTCCAAAACCTCCAATAGTTTCCTGGTAAGCTCCGGTGTTAAAGAAACCAATGTACAAAGGTTTTTCTTTGTTATATTTTGGTAAATATACAGCGTTCATGTGCTGTTCGGAGTTGTAATAATCGTCTCCGTCACAGGTTAAACCTCCTAAAAGTACGCGTTCATATGTGTCATTCCATCGATTTACGGCCATCATAACAAAACGTTTGTTGATTGCCCAAGTGTCCGGAAGGGTAGTAATGAAAGACGAATCAATCATGTTCCAGTTTTCACGGTCATTTTGTTTTTTCTGGTATAAAACCTGATAAACGGCGCCGCCTGATTCTCCTACGGTAAAGGATCCAAACTCAGTAAAGATATGAGGGACAGGAACTTCAGCTTCATCACAGGCGATTTTAATCTGATTTAAAATTTCATCGACCATGTATTGATAATCATAATCAAAAGCTAATGAATTTTTAATTGGGAATCCTCCACCGATATTTAAACTATCTAATGATGGGCATTCTTTTTTCAAGGCAATGTACACTTTCATACATTTTAAAAGCTCATTCCAATAATAAGCAGTATCGCGAATTCCGGCATTAATAAAAAAGTGAAGCATTTTCAACTCAACCTTCTTATTATCCTGAATTTGCTTACGATAAAACGGAACAATGTCTTTATATCCGATTCCCAAACGAGAGGTATAGAATTCGAACTTTGGTTCTTCTTCCGCAGCAATACGGATACCAATTTTGAATTTCCCTTCAATTTCTTCTTGCAATAAATCTAACTCTTCAAAGTTGTCAATTACAGGAAGTGTGTTTTTGTGTCCGTTATTAATTAGTCGTGCAATATTTGAAATATACTGATCACGTTTAAAACCGTTGCAAACAACAAAAGTATTTTTATTGATTTTTCCCTCTTCCATTAATCGCTCTACTATGTCAATATCGAAAGCGGAAGAAGTTTCAATGTGAATGTTATTCTTTAAAGCCTCATTAAGAATAAATTCAAAATGGGAACTTTTTGTGCAGTAGCAATAGAAATATTTAGCCTCATAGCCATGTCTTTCCATCGCATTTCTAAACCACATCTTTGCTTTGTTGATGTTTTCAGAAATTTTTGGAAGATAGGTGAATTTTAAAGGTGTTCCATATTGCTCCACCAATTTCATCAGGTCAATGCCATGAAATTGAAGGTTATCTTTATTTAAAGTGAATTCTTCCTGTGGGAAGTAAAAAGTCTGGTTGATTAAGTCGTAATATTTAGTATTCATTTGAATGCCTAGTTGTATAAGATTATAAATTTAATAAAATATTTCCTAAAACAACTGATTTTCAAACTCTTAAATTAGCATATACGATTTGAAGCTCCTCATGAAGCGGGTTAGTAAAATGAAAAATTTCAAAATTACGACAGCTTTTAATCGAAAAAACAATACGTTGTAATTTAGTTAACGATTTGTTTTTTCTTGCACTGATGCTGTCTGGCAATTGTATTTGCTGATCTTTTTTCATTACCGCAAATGTAAAAAATATTAAAACGTATTTTAAAAGAAATTTTACTAAAAAAACATTACATTTTATAATCCTCAAACGCCTTGTAAATCAATTCGTTATCAGAAAATTGGTTGATTTTGACATTACCGATTCCGTTCAATAATGCAAATTGCACTTTCCCAAATTCATTTTTCTTGTCATGAATCAGTAAATCCATGATGTTTTTAATATCTTCAGAATTAAAAGACACGCGTTCAAACAAATCGAGAATTATGTATTTTATTTCCTGGTATTCTTCATTCGAAATAAGGCCTTTTTCCAAAGAAAGATAACTTTCTAAAATCATTCCTACCGCTATAGCTTCACCATGCAATAATGCTTCGTTAGGTTTGTTCTCTAAAAAAAAGCTTTCTATTGCATGACCTAAAGTATGGCCAAAATTAAGAGCCTTACGGATTCCGTTTTCAGTCGGATCTTGTGAAACGATATTGTTTTTTATTTCAACTGACTGATGAATTAAAGCATCTAAATCATCTGTATTTAAACCATTTAAATTTTTAAACGTATCCCAATAACCTTTATCCTGAATAAGCCCATGTTTAAGCATTTCTGCTAAACCGGAACGCATTTGCTTTTGTGGCAAAGTCGCTAAAAATCCCGTAGAAATTAAAACCGCTTTTGGAGTTGTAATGGTTCCGATTTGATTTTTAAGGTTTCCTAAATCCACACCATTTTTCCCGCCGATAGAGGCATCAACCATAGCCAAAAGGGTAGTAGGTACATTTATATATTCAATACCACGCTTAAAGGTTGAGGCCACAAATCCTCCTAAATCGGTAACGACACCTCCGCCAAGATTAATTATAATACTCTTTCTGTCGCCGCCAAGTTCTGTCAGCGCCGACCATATTTCATAACAGGTTTCAATGTTTTTAAACTGTTCTCCGGATTCAAATTCGATAATTTCTAATGGAACATCAGTAGCCAGATTTGCTAAAAAATCAGGTAAACAATATTCACTCGTTACACTGTCAGCAAGTATAAAAATTTTTGAATATGCCTCAGGTTTAAGGATTTCGCTTAAATAATTTTGGCAATTCTCATTAAAGTAAACAGAGTATCCGTTGGCGTTTATCGTTTGCATTTTGAAGTATTGTTAAAGGATGAGCAAAATAAGGCATTTTTTATGAAATATTTTCAATCCATGCGTATATTTGCAAACCTATTTATAATAATCACGATGGAAAAAATATTCAACAATACCGAAGTAGCATTTGCTCTGAAAAACAACAGTGAATTGAACAGAGCTCATTTTCTTTTCAAAATGATTGGAAACCCTACTTTGGTAAAAATGGGAACTTCCTTGACAAATTTTGCATTAAACCTTCATTTGCCGGTTGAAGGAATTATCAGAAGTACGGTGTTTGATCATTTTTGTGGCGGTGTAAGCGAAGAAGATTGCTTAAAAGTTGTTGATAAAATGTACACCAAACGAGTGTCATCCGTTCTGGATTATTCTGTTGAAGGTAAAGAGGAAGAAGCGCAATTTGATGCCGCTTTGGAAATGACTTTAAAAACTATCGAATTTGCAAAAGCTAAAGAAGCAATTCCTTTTGCGGTTTTCAAGCCGACAGGTGTAGGCCGCATAGGATTGTATGAAAGAATAGGAGAAAACAAATCGCTTACCGATAACGAAAAAGCAGAGTGGGATAGGGTAGTAAACCGTTTTGAAGTAATCTGTAAAACTGCTTTTGATAAAGATGTAATGATTTTAATCGACGCAGAAGAAAGCTGGATGCAGGATGCCGCTGATGATTTGGTAGCCGAAATGATGCGCAAATACAACAAAGAAAAAGCGTTGATTTTCAACACCTTGCAAATGTACCGTTGGGATCGTTTGGATTATCTGAAAAAGCTTCATGAGCAAGCTAAAACTGACGGTTTTCATATTGGTATGAAAGTAGTTCGTGGTGCATATATGGAAAAAGAAGCGAAACGTGCAGACGAAAAAGGATACAAGAATCCAATTTGTCCGACAAAACAAGCTACTGATGATAATTACGATGCGTGTATCAACTACATGATGCAGCATATTGACAAAATGGCCATTTTCGCCGGAACCCATAACGAGTTGAGCTCTTATAAATTAATGGAATTAATGGCTCAAAAAGGTATTTCCAAGAATGACAACCGAATTTGGTTTGGACAATTATACGGAATGAGCGATAACATTAGTTATAATTTAGCGGAAAACGGATACAATGTAGCAAAATATCTACCTTTTGGCCCTGTTCGTGATGTGATGCCGTATTTGATTCGTCGTGCCCAAGAAAACACTTCTGTAGCAGGACAAACCGGAAGAGAGTTAATGCTTCTGGAAACAGAAAAAAAACGAAGAAAATTATAATTAAAAACTCCGAAGCGATTCGGAGTTTTTTTATTTATATACAGCAAGCGAAAAGAATAAGAACAACCGGAAAAATTATCAGGTTAATAATTATCTGAAACAATCTTCTCACTTTGTATTTTTCAAGAAGCGAATTGATAAGTATCAGTATTCCGAACAAGGCAATAAAATAAATCATAAATACCAGCCAGTTGCCACTATCTTTCATCCAACGGAAATCATAGTAACCTTCATCGATAAAGAAAAGGAGATGAGTTATTAAAAAACTGTTTATTGCAGAGAAAGATATCAGATTGAGCTTCATTTTTTTTTAGTAATAACGAAACTTCTGAAAGGAAAGTATAAAAAGTTACTTAATTGCTTAAGGATTTTTTTTTGTGGCCGATTAAGAGTTAGTACCTCTGAATTCTCAGTGCAAACGTGATGCTCTAAACCATAAGAGTTAATCACCCGATTTACTTTCTTAATTTTGAAAGCAGTAGTATACATAAGCACTATTCTTTTTGTACAAGTATTTTCTTAGTTCGAAAAGATGCTATATTGGAGACATTCAAAGTTTATTTCACTTTTTTATTAACTGAAAATTTGAAATTATCTGCACCTAACAAGCCATCTCCACTTACGCCCTCAATATTTCCTAAAAATAAGCTGTTAATATCCGAACAGAAAAATGTTATTTTAGCTTCTCCTTGCTCGTTGGTAATAATATCCGGTTTCCAAAACAAGGTGTTACGGTAATCCGGAATAGGATCATTTATTGTTACATTATCATAAACCGCTTCATAAAATACTTTCTTGCCATAATACCCCTCTACCATTGCAATATTAAACCTGTTTAGAAGCTCGGCTTCTGTAAAGACTGGATGACGACTATTTGCATTTTTATATCCTCCAATAGGATAGGGTTTATTTCTTATATATTCGTGCCCTACAACAGGCAGGGAGTTTCCTGGGGCATTCACATGATTAGGACAGTTGAAAATATTATTTATGCACACATAATCATCGTTAGGAGCTTGTAATTCTGCCCGAGCCAAACTGTCCAGTTTTCCGATATACTTGTCTCGAAATACTGTTTTCTTCCTTTTTGAGGAAATCAGAACTTCATCTAATTTATTTATGACTACACGATCTGCAAATGGAGAAATTTCTTTTGAATCTGCTTTTTCGGAACCTTGCAATGGGTAAAGTAACGTTTTTGTTTTACGTTCTCTGTCAATTTCTTCAAACGAAAAATCCTTAAAATTCATAAGATATTTTGGCTTGGGTGGGGTCATTAATTGAATATAAGTAAAACCACCTTCTCCTTTTTTTAAATCATTAGAGGTAATGGTAAAATCGCCAATTGAATCTGTCATTATAAAATCCACTCCTTTATTTTTGTCTGCAGCAGATATTTTAATCATTTTCTGCATTGATGCGTTTGCTGCGATCTTATCGGGTTTTGCTAACTGGATTTTTCCTTTTAACTCATCAAAAACAACTGGCTTTTGCATAGTGACCAACTCTTTTACATTAGCGTCATCCCACACATAATTTCTCCAGCCTTGGGTAAGCATTAACAGATTTAAGACTTGTTCGCGATCTTTATTCTGTTCGTCAAAATAATACCCTGGATTGTAAACAGTTCCTTTTAGCTGTGATGTTAGTAAAAAATGACTCTGAATATTTTTAGCGTCTTGTTTGTTTTGATACAACCCATCATACACACTTAATCCTAAATGGGCAACAACTCCTTGATTGGTTTGGTCCGTTACTTTTATTTTTAAATTTACTAACTCTCTAGTACTGTAATTACTTTTATCGAGCTCTGTCTTAATTGTTAGCTTTTGCTCTTGATTCACATACACGAGTCTTTCTGCCAGCGGAACTGCATTTTCATTGAAAAGAGTCACTTCTGCAATGCCTTGAGGAATATCCTTTAGAGGAATTTTGATTAATAAATTCTTTTGTAATATACCTGAGGCCATGCTGTAAACCACACCTCTTACTTGAAGTCGCAAGTAGACTTTTTCTTCTGGTAAAGCATCACTTTGCGAAATTTTAAATAATAAATCTTCTTTAGAATTCCTTAAGAGCCTTAATACTTTTCCATTTTGATCTATTGGTCCTACAGGAAAAGTCCCTACCAATGCGGGTTCTGTTAATTGTATATGGTATTTTTTATTGCTATTTGGCGTAAAAATAACAGCTCCCATACCCGAATGCTTACTTTTAAATTGTAGCAAAGGAATATTATTTTCAAATAAAGTACCCGAAACATCAATTGGTAATCCTTTTGAATTTACAGCTTTAAACCCTAAGGTACTCTGAATTTCAGAAACCAATCTGCCGCCCTCTGGAAAAGTAGTAAAATGAATAATACTATCTTTTTCAATAGGATTGGCAATAATTTTCTGGTTTATTGATTTTACAATTTTTATTTTTTTCAGGGCGTAAAACTCTTTACTGTTTCTGAAGAATGAATTAGCACTATAACCCGCTAAACTGTATGTTCCTTCTGGTAATGTATTTTTCAAAAAAAGATGCCCGCTGACGATGCCGTTTTCTATTTCATATTTTTTTTTCCAAACTACTTTATCCGTTTGATCTTCTATTAATTGTACAAAGAGTATTTTACTACGTTGTGATAGGGTGAAATATTGTCCATCCAAGACGTATCCTTTAAACCAAACATCTTCCTCGGTTTCATAGATGTTTTTGCTGGTTTGTAAATACACTATATCTGAACTATTGCTTCTTGTCAAACCTTGCAGCTGTTCTATTAATTGATCTACAGTTGCGATATTATTTTGAGCAAACGTGTGCAAGGAGTATATTAAAAGAAAAAAGAAAAACAGTATTTTTTTCATATTGGAAGTTAGTGAATTACTACTTTGGCATCAATTCAGATATAAAATTACAATTGAGTACCTAAATTATAGTTCCCTGCCAATATACAAATGTTTTTTATTATTTATTGAGTCTATTCTTACATTGGGCTGTAAAATTTTTAATAATTAGGCCCAGTATTCTTATGCAACTTATAATATCTGGAACAAAAATGGGTAATCTAAAAGAAGAAAAGTGAAGTTTTAATGTATAAAAAAAGGGATACTTAAAAAGTATCCCTTTTGGTGGGCGATGAGGGGTTCGAACCCCCGACCCCCTCGGTGTAAACGAGGTGCTCTGAACCAGCTGAGCTAATCGCCCGATTGTGTGTGCAAATATACATTCAATATTTGATTACACAAGGCTTTTGAGATTATTTTTATTGTTTTTGGATGCTTTTCAGGATAACTTTTTCAGACTGATTAATCATCTCAACAGTAATTTCTTCATTCTTAGTACTTAATCCTTCAATTACATATAACTTACCGCTATCAGAAGGTTTGTTACTTTTTGAAAAATCTACATCACCATTATTTAAACAAGCTTTGATATCTTCCAAAGTGATTACTTTTTCTTTCATTTTGGCATCAACATCTTTTGAAATCTCAAGAGGCTTACTTCTTAAATCTTTTAAGACGCGGCAATTAGGCATATAACAAAACTCTGTTTTCTTCTTCTGAAAGAAAAAAAACAAAAACATTCCGCCTAACAACAATCCAAAAAGATAATAGGCTAAACGATGTACAAATTTCATGGTATTTAATTTTGGGCAAAAATAAGCAATCTATTTAGCAAACACTAAAATACTATCAAATTAATATCTCTGTAAGGAATATTAAACCAATCAGCAATTGACTTATTTGTTAAAAGCCCGTGGTACATATACACACCATTTTTTAATCCGCGGTTAAAACGGATGGCACTTTCAATACCTCCATCATCAGCAATCTGGATTAAGAAAGGTGTAATAATGTTGCTAATGGTCATTGACGCGGTTTTGGAATAACGGGAAGGAATATTAGGAACGCAATAATGTATTACATTATGCTTAATAAAAATTGGTTTTTCGTGTGATGTAATTTCAGAGGTTTCAAAACATCCTCCGGTATCAATGCTTACATCTACAATAACAGCGCCTTTTTTCATGTGTTCAACCATAGTTTCTGTAACTACAATCGGCGTTCTGTTATTCCCTCGCATGGCTCCAATTGCCACATCGCAACGCATTAAGGATTTTAACAATGATTTTTCCTGAATAGTTGAGGTGAATATTGGCTGATTTAAGGTGTTTTGTAATCTACGAAGTTTGGTAATTGAATCGTCAAATACTTTCACGTTTGCACCTAATCCTAAAGCTGTCCTGGCAGCATACTCAGCTACTGTTCCAGAACCTAAAATTACTATTTCAGTTGGTCTCACTCCGGTAATATTTCCAAATAAAAGTCCTTTCCCGATAGATTGATTAATCATTAATTCGGCGGCAATTAAAACGGAAGCCGTTCCTGCTATTTCAGATAACGAACGAACTGCCGGAAACGAACCGTCTTCGTCTTTAATAAATTCGAAGGCTAAGGAGGTTATTCTTTTATTGGCTAAAGCTTCAAAATAATTTTTTTTCTGCGTTTTTATCTGTAATGCCGAGATGATAATAGTCTGAGGATTAACCATTTCAATTTCTTCCAAAGTAGGCGGTTCTACTTTAAGGAGCATAGGACATCCAAATACCTTTTTAGTATCACTTGTAATTTCCGCACCGGCTTCACTATATTCCTTGTCTGAATAACTCGAGCTTAAACCCGCTCCGGATTCCAACAAAACCCTATGTCCGTGTGAAGTTAATGACGCAACTGCATCAGGCGTTAAACAAATCCTGCGTTCCTGATAACACGTTTCTTTAGGAATTCCTATAAAAAGCTGACTTTTATGTTTTTGCACTTCCAGTTTTTCTTCCTGTGGAATTAATTGTTGTGACGTAAAAGGTGTTATAGGCATGATGCAGTTAGATTGTTTTGTACAAGTTACGAAAAATAAGCATAGGACAATTATTTAAGAATCAAAATCCGGTTCCCTGTAGGAAGCTGCCTGATGTAAATGGAAGCATGATCAAGTGGGATCAGGTGCGGTGTTTTTTCCGGCCATTCGATAAAACACCAGTTTCCGGAATAGAAGTATTCATCAAGCCCCATATCATAAGCCTCATCTTCTGAATTTAAACGGTATAAATCAAAATGATACACAATTTCACCTTTATCCGTATGATATTCGTTAACCAATGAAAAAGTAGGACTTGAGGTCATGTCTTCAACACCTAATTCTTTAACTAACGCTTTAATGAGTGTGGTTTTTCCAACGCCCATATCTGCATGAAACGTAATCACTTTTTTGAGAGGCTGCGATAAAATTTTACGGGCCACTTCCTGTATTTCGTTAAGAGAAAAGCTAATTTCCAATGGGTTACTCATCATATAAAAAAGAGGAATTAATCTTCGTCATCAAATGTAGCAAAAAGTACATAATTTCAAAGATTAATTCCTACAATTCTAAAAATCAACTTAAAGTTGCTGATTATCTGGGTTCAAACACCAAGAAAGGTATAATCATTTCCTCAAGGGATATCCCACCATGCTGATAAGTATTTCTATAATAACTTACATAATGATTATAATTATTGACATAAGCCAGAAATAAATCATTCTTTGCAAAAATAAATGAGCTGCTCATATTGATGGCTGGCAATCCTACCTTTTTCGGATCCTTAACCACATAAACGTCTTTATCTTCATACGTTAAACTGCGTCCTGTTTTATAACGCAAATTTAAACTTGTATTTTTATCACCGATTACTTTAGAAGGATTTTTACAGTTGATAGTCCCATGATCAGTTGTAAGGATCAAACGAAAACCTTGCTGTTGTGCCAATTGAATAATTTCAAGTAATGGTGAATTTCTGAACCAGCTCAACGTTAATGAACGATAGGCTTTATCGTTGGAAGCCAACTCTTTAACTACATCCATTTCGGTTTTAGCATGTGAAAGCATATCCACAAAATTGTAAACAACTGTAGTTAAATCATTGTTTTTCAATCCTTTAAAATTATCAACCAGCTTTTTACCGTCTTTAAAGTTGGTGATTTTGTAATACTCTTGCTTAATATCGATTCGCAACCGTTTTAACTGTTCCGTAAGGAATTCGCCTTCAAACAGGTTTTTCCCGCCTTCATCAGTATCATTTTTCCAGTATTGCGGATAGTTTTTTTCCATTTCCAAAGGCAACATTCCTGAAAAAATAGCATTACGCGCATACTGTGTCGCTGTCGGGAGGATAGAGAAGTAGCTGGTTTCTTTTTCTAATTTATAATGATTGTTTACCACACTTTCAAAGGCTTTCCACTGATCGTAACGCAAATTATCAATTACTACAAAAAGAATTGGCTTGTCTTTTTTTCGGATCTCCGGAACCACTAATTTCCTGAAAATTTCATGAGAAAGGTACGGTCGGTTATCCTCACTGGAAAACCATTTTTCATAATTTTTTTCGATGAATTTACCGAATTGGGAATTGGCTTCCAGCTTCTGACTTTCAAGAATTTCAACCATGCTTTGGTCCTCAATGTTTTCTAATTCGATTTCCCAAAACAGGAGTTTTTTATATAGTTCGATCCAATCTTCATAAGAATTTACCATTACCATATCCATGGCTATTTTTCGGAATTCTTTTTGATAATCCAACGTGGTTTTTTCTGAAACTAATCTTGAATGATCCAGATTCTTTTTTAAACTCAACAAAATTTGATTTGGATTCACCGGTTTAATCAGATAATCGGCTATTTTGGAACCGATTGCTTCTTCCATAATGTACTCTTCTTCACTTTTGGTAATCATAATTACCGGCGTAGCTGATTTTTTTTCCTTAATTTCAGAAAGAGTTTCAAGACCACTCAAGCCAGGCATGTTTTCGTCTAGAAAAACGATATCAAAATTATTATCCTCAAATACTTCAATGGCATCCTGACCGTTGTTACAGGTGGTTACGTTATAACCTTTCTTTTCAAGAAATAATATGTGTGGTTTCAGTAAGTCGATTTCGTCGTCTACCCAAAGTATTTTTATCTGGCTCATAATGTGTGTTGTTAATTAATGTGCAATTTATTGTTTTATCAACGGATTGAGGTTAAAATTATTGTAAAAATCTTCTCTAAAAATGAAATCCGGCAATTCATCGCATATTTTTCATTGTTATCGACAAAAAATCAGGTTACGGTTTATACTTCATAAATTAGTATGCAACTTTAAATCAATACGTTATGAAACTTACAATTTTACTCATCGCTTCCTTTATATGTTCTACATTTGCAACTAACGATACCCGTACCATTAAAATTAAAGATGTTCGAAAAATCAAAAACTGGGAACAAAACATTAAAACCTGCTATGTAAAAGACAAAACAGTAGAGGTTTACAGAGTTAATACTGGAGAAAATGGCTATCTTACAGCTATTTACAAAGCTCAGAACAATGAAGTTACCTGCAACAAAGGATTAATTTTCGAAACGGAACATGATTACGAATTTGCCGAATATACTTGGGTAAACGACAGTATTGTGAATGTATCACTCTTCAATAAAAGAAATAGAAATGTTGAAGAATACCATATAAACGATAGAACTGGATCTGTTACCAATGGTTTTCTTAAACTTCAAAAGATTGCATCAATACATTGATTTAAAATTTCGCCTTCCAACTTCTGAAAAGTTATTGAGAGAATATTTTTTAGATAAAATAATTCTGTAAGTAATTGACTATTATTTGATTACAAAGCGCTTTTTTTTATAAGATTTTTTCTATAAAATTTTTAAGATTTAGTATATATTTGTGAGATTTTTACAACTAAAACTAATCGAAAAATTCTATGAGAAAAAAATTATCTATGCTTTTTGTCTTGCTATTTAGTGCTTTTATTTATGCACAAGAGGGTAGCAACGACAATTCTTTTAACCCTTCCGATATTGGTTTTGGAAATGGTGACGCCACCAAATCCTGGTATGACGATGATAAAATATTATCAACGACAGTACAACCGGACGGCAAAATAATTATTGGAGGGAGTTTTATTCAATATAATGGCGTTCCAATAAAAGGTATTGTACGTTTAAATGCAGACGGTACTCTAGATACTTCATTTGGTACAAACACAATTATTAAGCTTATTGTAGATGGAAATGAATATGTAGGCCCGATAATACAATCGAGTGCGATTCAGCCTGATGGTAAGATCGTAATCGGAGGTACCTTTACCGAAATTAACGGTACAGCCGTTAGAGGAATTGCCCGTTTAAATTCGAATGGAACATTAGATACAAGTTTTAACACCGGAACAGGGTTAATAGATGCATACATTTCATCGGGTTCGCTGGCTTCAGTAAGATCTATAGCCATTCAAAATGATGGAAAAATTGTTGTGGGTGGAAGTTTTACCAGTTACAACGGTGTAAATAAAAGAGGCGTTTTACGTTTAAATACAGATGGAAGTTTAGATTCCGGTTTTGCCATTACAGGAACCGGGGCAGCTTACAATACGGTATATAAAGTTGTAATCCAACCAGACGGAAAAATAATTTTAGGAGGTGATTTTACCACCTACGATGGTTATACTGCTTATGGCATTTGTCGTTTAAACACTAATGGTACTAAAGATTCTTCTTTTACTCTTTCATCATTACTAACGAATTGTAAAATTAGAACCGTTTCTCTACAAAGTGATGGTAAAATAATTATAGGAGGTAGTAATATAATATATGATGGACTCAGAACCACTCTTGTTCGTTTAAATAGCTCTGGAACTGTTGATACTAGTTTTGCGGTTTATACAATTGGTGTAATGGATCCAATGGTTATTAATACTTCTTTAGTACAAGTTGACGGGAAAATACTTATAGGCGGGAATTTTGAAACGTATAATGGAACTACCGTTAACCGTATTACTCGTTTGAATAGCAACGGTTCCTTAGATACCAGCTTTTCATCCGGAACCGGAGTAGATAAAAAGATTGATTCCGGTACTGATGCCGATACTGATGTATTTGCAATGGCTTTGCTATCAAATGGGCAAATAATAATAGCTGGTGAATTTGAAAGTGTTAATCAAACGGATAGAAAAAACATAGCCCGAATCAACTCCAATCGAAGCATTGACATGACCTTCAACACTGGAAGTGGCTCAAATCAAAATATCCGTACTACAGCAATACAAGCAGATCAAAAAGTTATAATTGGCGGTGAATTTGGACTTTATAATGGTGTTGTAACCAATAGAGTTGCCCGAGTTAATACAGACGGAACGTTAGATACTAGTTTTAATGTTGGCGGAAGTGGTTTTCAGACAACATATGCAATTTTTAAGGCTGCAATATATGCCTCAGCCATTCAACCTGACGGTAAAATACTTTTAGGAGGTTTCTTTGGAAAATATAATGGTACGTTAATTAATAATTTAGTTCGTCTAAATTCTGACGGAACATTGGATACTAGTTTTAATACTGGAACAGGAGCGAACGGAATAGTTCAGTCTATTTTGGTTCAGCCTGATGGGAAAATAATAATCGGTGGTGGATTCACTACATACAATGGAACTTCTATTAATAGAATTGCAAGACTTAATTCTAATGGAACTTTAGATACTTCATTTACTCCAGGTTCAGGAGCTGAGAGTGAAGTTAGAGCTTTGGCATTACAATCTGATGGAAAAATACTAATCGGCGGTCTGTTTAACAGCTACAATGGTTCTTCAAGAAAAGGGATTGTACGTTTAAATGCTAATGGTACTTTAGATACTTCCTTTAGCGCGTTAACGTATCAATCTTTTTTCTCAATTGAAGTCATAAAAGTTCAATCTAACGGTAAAATTCTTATTGGAGGAAGTTTCGAACAATTGAATAATATCACTGAAGCCAATGGCTTTGTTCGCTTAAACGCAAACGGAACTGTTGATACAGCTTTAAGTTTTGGTTATGCTGACCCTACAATTTACAACATTGCACTACAGCCTGATGGTAAAATTATCTTAGGAGGATATTTTGCGCTAAGCAGTACCGATAAACATTTAATCCGTTTAAATGCAAACGGTACAGTAGATACTGGTTTTAACACAGGAACAGCAGCAAATTCAGTCGTTTACACAAGCGCACTTCTTCCTGACGGAAAATTAATCATCGCTGGGGCTTTTACCAATTATAATGGAACAGGGAGAAACCGTATTGCGAGAATTAATGCCACAACATTGTCTGTAAATGAAAATGTAGTTGACAACAATAACATAATTGCCTATAAAAAAGGTTCCGCTTTACACATTGTAACTGAAGGTAAAACAATGCAATCCGTTAAGCTGTTTGACATAACAGGAAAACTTGTTTATGAAAATGAGAAGGTTAATGCATCAGAAACAACAATTGAAAACTTATCGGTAAACGATCGGATTCTAATTGTTGCAATTACTGATGAAAACAACTCAGTTGCCAGTAAAAAGATAGTATTTTAGTTTTTATTATTTGTTGGTTATTAAAAGAGGCTGTTAATAAAACAGCCTCTTTTTTTATTTGTACAACAGCTAATATTTAACATCAAGACTAATTTTCTTATATTTGTTTAAAAGTAAGTACTACGTGAGTCAGATTAACAAACTTAAAATCCTCAACGATCCGATTTATGGTTTTATAACCATTCCCAATACATTAGTTTACGATTTAATCCAACACCCATATTTTCAAAGACTTAGACGCATTTCTCAAATGGGAATGTCCTATCTTGTTTATCCGGGCGCACACCACACCAGGTTTCATCATGCATTAGGCTGCATGCATTTAATGCAGAAAGCTGTGCAGACATTACGTTTTAAAGGTGTTGAAATTTCAACTGAAGAAGAAACTGCTTTATATATCGCTATTCTGCTTCATGATATCGGTCATGGTCCATTTTCCCATGCTATGGAACACAGCATTGTGGAAGATGTGCATCATGAAGAGATTTCGTTGTTGTTTATGAATCAGCTGAATAAAGAATTTGATGGGAAATTATCGCTAGCCATTCAGATTTTCAAAGGTGATTATCATCGTAAATTCATGTTACAACTTATTTCCAGTCAGTTAGATATGGATCGAATGGACTATCTGAAACGCGACAGTTTTTACAGTGGAGTAGCCGAAGGGAATATCAATTCCGAACGACTGATCCAAATGATGAATGTCGAAAATGATATTCTGGTCATCGAAGAAAAAGGGATATATTCCGTAGAGAAGTTTCTGGTAGCCAGAAGATTGATGTATTGGCAGGCCTATCTTCACAAAACCAGTGTTGTTGCAGAACTCATACTGACTAAGATCCTGAAACGCGCAAAAGAACTCACTCAGAAAGGTATTGTTTTACCTAGCAGCGAACCTTTACAGTTTTTCATGCAGAACAAAATTACTCTGAATGAATTTACACCTAACATTTTAAAACAATTTGCTTTGTTGGATGACTTCGACATCGTAAGCGCCATAAAATCATGGCAATTTCACGACGATTATGTTTTATCGTCCTTAAGTTCCATGATTATAAACAGGGATTTGATGAAAATTCAAATGTCGGAGGAGAAAATCAGCAAAGAGCAATTAATTGATTTTAAAACACGTTATATAGAAAAGCATCAGTTGTCCGAAAAAGAGGCCGAATACTTTGTTTTTAAAGGAAAGCTGAAAAATCAAGCCTATAATAAAACCGGAGAACCAATTCATATTTTAAAGAAAGACCGTTCGATTGAAGATGTAGTGGAAGCTTCCGATCAGTTACATTTAAAAGCGCTTTCAAAACCGGTGACAAAATATTACATCTGCTTTCCAAAAGTGTTGCTGGAAAGTTAAAAATGAATTAAATTTTATATTTTTGTCGGGTTAAAATGAACAAAACTAAAGAATGGGTGTATCAAACACTTTAAATAGTAGTGAGTTCCATCTTATACCGATGGGAAATTAAATCTTGTAAGATGAAATTTACAGCAGAACAAATAGCAGGAATTCTGGAAGGTGAGGTTGTGGGAAACCCTTCAGCGGAAGTCTATAAACTAGCAAAAATTGAAGAAGGTACAGAAGGTTCGCTTACTTTTTTGGCCAATCCGAAATACCTCAATTACATATATACCACTAAGGCTACCATAACAATTGTAAACAATACTTTTGTTGCAGAACAAGAAATCGAAACAACCTTAATCAAGGTTGAAGATGCTTATAAATCCTTTTCCAAATTACTGGAATACTACAATCAGGTAAAACTGATGAAATCCGGAATTGAGCAGCCTTCCGTTATTTCCGAAAATGTTACCTATGGTGAAAACCTATATTTAGGCAGTTTTTGTTATATCGGTAAAAACGTAAAAATTGGGGATAACGTAAAAATCTATCCGAACAGTTTTATTGGAGATAATGTAACCATTGGAGATGGCACAGTTCTTTTCGCAGGAGCCCGAATTTATTCGGAATCCGAAATTGGCAAAAACTGTACGATCCATTCCGGAACCATTATCGGTTCAGACGGATTTGGTTTTGCACCACAAGAAGACGGAACATATACAAAAGTACCGCAAATCGGAAACGTGATTATTGAAGACAATGTAGAAATTGGTGCTTGTTCAACAATCGACCGCGCTACTTTAGGTTCAACCATCATCAGAAAAGGCGTAAAACTAGACAATCAAATCCAGATTGCCCACAATGTTGAAATTGGCGAAAATACCGTTATTGCTTCACAAACAGGTGTTGCAGGTTCAACTAAAATTGGTAAAAACTGTATGATTGGCGGTCAGGTTGGAATTGTTGGTCATATTACCATTGGTAACAACGTACGTATTCAGGCACAATCCGGAGTAGGCCGTAATGTGAAAGACGGAGAAGCTATTCAGGGAAGTCCGGCATTGCCTTATGGCGATTTTAACAAGTCGTATGTACACTTTAAAAATCTTCCGAAAATTGTAGATGAAATTCATCAGTTGAAGAAAACAAGTAACGAAACAAATTAAAACTAAAATAACTAAGTCATGGTTAAACAAACAACCATTAAAAGTGAAATTACATTAAAAGGAGTAGGATTACACACCGGACAAGACGTTGTAATGACGTTTAAGCCGGCACCAATTAACAACGGTTATACTTTTGTACGTGTTGATCTTGAAGGTCAGCCTGTAATTGAAGCCGATGCAAATTACGTGGTAAATACTCAAAGAGGAACCAATCTTGAGAAATTGGGCGTTAAAATTCAAACTTCTGAGCACGTTTTGGCTGCTTTTGTAGGTTGTGATGTTGACAACGTAATTATCGAACTGAATGCTTCAGAACCGCCAATCATGGATGGTTCATCAAAATATTTTGTGGAAGCTATTGAAAAAGTTGGAGTAGAGGAGCAGGATGCTGAAAGAAAAGTTTACGTAGTAAAAGAAGTTATTTCTTTCACAGACGAAGCTACAGGAAGTGAAATCACTGTTATTCCGGCTGATGATTATCAGGTAACCGCAATGGTCGACTTCGGAACCAAAGTACTTGGTACACAAAATGCTACCATGAAATCCATCTCTGAATTCAAAACTGAAATTGCAGATTGTCGTACGTTTAGCTTTTTACATGAACTAGAAGGATTGTTGGAACACGGATTAATTAAAGGCGGTGATTTAAACAACGCAATTGTTTATGTCGACAAAGAAATTTCACCTGAAACCATGGAACGATTGAAAGTTGCTTTCGACAAAGATTCCATCAGTGTAAAACCAAACGGTATTTTAGACAATCTTACTTTGCATTATCCAAATGAAGCGGCGCGTCACAAATTATTAGACGTAGTTGGAGATTTAGCTTTAATCGGAATAAAAATCAAAGGAAAAGTAATTGCGAACAAGCCAGGGCATTTTGTAAATACGATGTTTGCTAAAAAAATGTCCAAAATCATTAAAAATGAACAAAAAAACCATGTTCCGGTTTACGACCTGCATAAAGAACCTTTAATGGATGTGACTAAAATCCAGTCGATGTTACCACACCGTTATCCTTTTATTTTAGTAGATAAAATTTTGGAGTTGTCTGACAATCACGTGGTAGGATTGAAAAATGTAACCATGAACGAACAATTCTTCGTAGGACATTTTCCAGGAGCTCCAGTAATGCCGGGTGTTTTAATTATTGAAGCCATGGCACAAACCGGAGGAATCCTTATTTTAAGCACTGTTCCGGATCCGGAAAATTACTTAACCTATTTCATGAAAATTGATAATGTGAAATTTAAGCATAAGGTACTTCCAGGTGATACGCTAATCTTTAAATTAGAATTACTGTCACCAATTCGACGCGGTATTTGTCATATGCAAGCCAGCGCATACGCCAATGGAAAATTGGTTACCGAAGCAGAACTTATGGCGCAAATTGTAAAAAAGAACTAAAAAAAGATTTATGAATCAACCTTTAGCATATGTACATCCTGGTGCGAAAATTGCAAAAAATGTAGTTATCGAACCGTTCACTACCATTCATAATAATGTTGAAATTGGGGAAGGTACTTGGATTGGCTCTAACGTTACTATTATGGAAGGAGCCAGAATCGGTAAAAACTGTAACATTTTCCCTGGTGCTGTAATTTCTGCAGTTCCTCAGGATTTGAAATTTGGTGGTGAAGAATCACTTGCAATAATTGGGGATAACACTACTGTAAGAGAATGTGTTACCATCAATAGAGGGACAATTGCTTCAGGTCAGACAAAAATTGGAAAAAATTGTTTGGTTATGGCAACAGCCCACATTGCACACGATTGCCATATTGGCGATAACGCTATCATCGTCAACGGCGTAGCCTTAGCAGGACACGTAATAGTTGGTGATTACGCTGTTATCGGCGGATTGGCTGCAGTACATCAGTTTATTCATATTGGTGATCATGCAATGATTTCCGGCGGTTCACTTGTTCGTAAAGATGTACCTCCTTTTACTAAAGCCGCCAAAGAACCACTTTCTTATGTAGGTATAAATTCTGTAGGGTTGAGAAGAAGAGGGTTTTCCACTGAAAAAATCAGAGAAATTCAGGATATTTACCGAATTTTGTATCAGAAGAACTATAATACCACACAGGCTTTAAGTATAATTGAAGCCGAAATGGAAGCTACACCGGAACGTGATGAAATTATCATGTTTATTCGTAACTCCTCAAGAGGAATTATGAAAGGTTATACCGGAGGCGGATTTTAATCAAAATAATAAAATTAATAAATTCAATTAACAAATACACAAATGGCAACTACAGCAGATATCAGAAACGGATTGTGCATTAAATTTAACCACGATATTTATAAAATCATCGAATTTTTACACGTTAAACCAGGAAAAGGTCCAGCTTTCGTTAGAACAAAGCTTAAAAGTTTAACAAACGGAAAAGTGTTAGACAATACTTTTTCATCGGGCCATAAAATTGACGTAGTTCGTGTCGAAACACATACTTTCCAGTATTTGTATGCAGAAGGAAGCGATTTTCATTTCATGAATAACGAAACGTTCGAGCAAATCTCTTTAAACAAAGATATTTTGGACGCTCCGGATTTATTGAAAGAAGGAACAAACGTAATGGTTCAGATCAATGCAGAAACAGAAGCACCTTTATCGGTAGATATGCCAGCTTCTGTTGTTTTAGAAGTAACTTACGCTGAGCCGGGAGTAAAAGGAAACACAGCTACAAACGCTACTAAGCCTGCAACAGTTGAAACCGGAGCACAAATCAATGTTCCTTTATTCATCAACGAAGGTGATAAAATCAAAATCGACACCGCTACAGGTTCCTATATGGAGCGTGTAAAAGAATAGTTTACGGTTTTTCAGTGTTCAGTTGTTGATCGAAATAACTGAACACTGTTTACTGATTCTAAATCATATGAAGTTTCCAAAAACACATACCCTTAAAGAAATTGCCAACATCATTCAATGTGAATTTGTTGGTGATGAGCGTTTTCCTGTTCACGGGATGAATGAAATTCATGTAGTGGAACGAGGCGATATTGTCTTTGTTGATCATCCGAAATATTATGACAAAGCACTACAATCCGCAGCAACAATCGTTTTGATCAACAAAATGGTAGATTGCCCGGAAGGAAAAGCCTTGTTGATTTCAGATGATCCTTTCCGTGATTTCAATAAGCTTACAAATCATTTCAAACCTTTTCAGGCGTCCAATTCGGCAATATCGGAAACTGCTAAAATAGGAGAGGGCACAATTATCCAGCCAAATTGCTTTATCGGAAACAATGTCACAATAGGTAAAGATTGCTTAATTCACTCCAATGTATCTATTTACGATAATGCAGTGATTGGCGACAATGTAATTATTCACTCCGGAACAATTTTAGGCGCCGATGCTTTTTATTACAAGAAAAGACCGGAAGGGTTTGATCAGTTGCTTTCAGGAGGACGCGTAATTATTGAAGACAACGTTGGCATTGGAGCACTTTGTACTATTGACAAAGGAGTTACAGGCGATACAACCATTGGTGCCGGCACAAAAATCGACAATCAGGTTCATGTGGGGCACGACACCATTATTGGTAAAAAATGTCTAATTGCAGCCCAAACAGGAATTGCCGGTTGTGTGGTTATTGAAGATGAGGTTACCTTATGGGGTCAAGTTGGTACCACAAGCGGCATTACTATTGGTGAAAAATCTGTTATTCTGGCACAGTCCGGAGTAGCAAGATCCACAGAAGCCGGTAAAGTTTATTTCGGTTCACCGGCTGAAGAGTCAAGAGAAAAAATGAAACAACTGGCCAACATCAAAAGAATACCGGACATACTTAACAAACTCAATAAGAATGAAGGCTAAAGAACTCGTAACCGAGTTTTATCAATCGGACGCATTGCGAAACAGCGAAGTGATAAAGCAATTTCTCCATGATAATATGGAATTTCATTGGTACAGCTCCAAAGGTTTTTTGAAAATGGACAAAAACGATTTGATAGAACTCTCAAACGAAATGTATCGATCGTACACCTCTTCAAGAATCAACATTTCTCATATTTTAGAGGAGGAGAACAAGGTTTCCATTCGCTATTCTTATTTTGTAACGCCTTTTGAAAATCCCGGAGAAGAAGTAGTCTTAGCACATTTCATGACGATTTGGGAACTAAAAGACAACAAACTGTACCGAGGTTATCAGATGAGTCAGTTAAGTTAAAATCTCTTTAAAAATCTTAAAAACTTTATTGCAAAATTCTTTAGATATTGCTGTCAAAAGTCTATTTTTGCAATGCAAATTTTAAAAACAACATAAAAAACGATATCATGAGTGTTTTAGTAAATAAAAATTCTAAAATAATTGTTCAGGGATTTACAGGAAGTGAAGGAACTTTCCATGCTTCCCAAATGATTGAATACGGAACAAACGTAGTAGGTGGTGTAACTCCGGGTAAGGGAGGAACTTCTCACTTAGACCGCCCTGTTTTTAACACGGTAAAAGATGCTGTGGATCAGGCTGGTGCTGATACTTCAATCATTTTCGTTCCGCCTGCATTTGCTGCTGACGCTATTATGGAAGCTGCTGATGCCGGAATCAAAGTAATCATTTGTATTACTGAAGGAATTCCTGTTGCAGACATGATTAAAGCATACGATTACATTAAAGCAAAAGACTGTCGTTTGGTTGGACCTAACTGTCCTGGAGTTATCACTCCTGAAGAGGCTAAAGTAGGTATTATGCCAGGTTTTGTTTTCAAAAAAGGTAAAATCGGTATTGTTTCTAAATCAGGAACTTTAACTTACGAAGCGGCTGATCAAGTAGTTCGCCAAGGTTTCGGTATCACAACTGCTATCGGAATCGGTGGAGATCCAATCATCGGAACCACAACAAAAGAAGCTGTTGAGTTATTAATGAACGATCCTGAAACAGAATTAATCATCATGATTGGTGAAATCGGTGGTCAATTAGAGGCTGATGCTGCTAAATGGGTAAAAGCTGATGGTAACAGAAAACCGGTTGTTGGTTTCATCGCCGGAGAAACTGCTCCAAAAGGACGTACAATGGGTCACGCTGGTGCAATCGTTGGTGGTGCTGATGATACAGCGGAAGCTAAAAAACGTATCATGAGAGAAAACGGAATCCACGTTGTTGATTCTCCTGCCGAAATCGGTAAAAAAGTAAAAGAAGTATTGGGATAACCAATTGATATAAGAATTAAGCCCTGCATTTTGTAGGGCTTTTTTTGTTGGACTAAATTCAAAAATCTATATTTGTAACTCTTTAAAAACAAACTAAACGATATATGAAACTATTAGAAGGAAAAACCGCGATCATTACCGGAGCCAGCAGAGGAATCGGAAGAGGAATTGCAGAAGTATTCGCTAAAAACGGGGCAAATGTTGCTTTCACATACAGTTCATCAGCAGCAGCTGCACAAGAATTAGAAAACGAATTAACAGCTTTGGGTATTAAAGCTAAAGGATACCAATCCAATGCTGCCGATTTTAACGAAGCTCAGAAATTAGTGGACGATGTGATTGCCGAATTCGGAAACGTTGATATCCTGATTAATAACGCGGGTATCACTAAAGACAATCTGTTAATGCGAATTTCAGAAGAGGATTTTGATACTGTAATTGATGTAAACCTGAAATCCGTTTTCAATATGACAAAAGCTGTTCAGAGAATCATGTTGAAAAACCGTGCGGGTTCTATCATTAATATGAGTTCTGTAGTTGGTGTTAAAGGAAATGCCGGACAAACAAACTATGCTGCATCTAAAGCAGGTGTGATAGGTTTCTCTAAATCTGTAGCCTTAGAATTAGGTTCAAGAAATATCCGTTGTAATGTAATTGCTCCTGGATTCATCGAAACAGAAATGACGGCAAAACTAAATGAAGATGTTGTTAACGGATGGAGAGACAGTATTCCGTTAAAACGTGGTGGTACTCCTGAAGATGTAGCTAATGCTTGTGTTTTCTTATCCTGCGACTTATCTTCTTATGTTACAGGTCAGGTACTTAACGTAGACGGTGGAATGCTAACATAGTAAACAGTTCCAGTGGTCAGTTAACAGTAACTGAATACTGAACACTTTTAACTGAACACTTATAATTATGACAACAAGCACAATTTTACTTTTACTGCTATCAGTACTGATTGCTGCTGGTTTGTCATTTTACCAATATTTATACAAAGCCAAAAGCGACTCTAAAGTGAATCGCCTTTTGGCTTTTTTACGTTTTCTTTCCCTTTTTGCCATTTTTGTTTTACTGATTAATCCGATTATATCAAGAAAAACATATGAAGTAACCAAAACACCTTTACCGATTGTAGTCGACAATTCTCAATCTGTGAAAGAATTAGGACAGGAAAATATTGCCAAAGAACTTTCGTCCAAATTATCAGCAAATGGCGCATTGAAAGACAAATATGATGTCCAGCTCTATCGTTTTGACGGTGATTTTCAGCCCGGAAGTGAATTGGATTTCAAAGGAAAACAAACGCATATTGATCAGGTTGCCAAGAATTTAAAGCAGTTTTACCGCAATCAGAATTATCCGGTTGTTTTAGTAACAGACGGTAATCAGACTGTTGGAAATGATTATGCTTACAGTTTTCAGCAAAACACTACAGTATATCCGATTGTATTAGGCGATACAACAGCATTCCTGGATTTGAAAATCAATCAGTTAAATGCTAATAAATACGCTTTTCTGAAGAATAAATTTCCGGTAGAAGTGTTTCTGCAATACAGCGGGAAAAAACCAATTAATGCCACATTCAGTATTCAACAGGGAAATGCTACGATTCACAAACAGAATGTTTCTTTTTCGTCTTCGAATAAAGCTCAGGTAATATCCGTTTTACTAAATGCAGAAAAAGTGGGTGTGCAAACATTTAAAGCAGTCATCTCATCTTCTGAAAACGAGAAGAATAAATACAATAACGTAAAGAATTTTGCTGTTGAGATAATTGATCAACGTTCCGAAATAGCAATAATATCTTCTGTAAATCACCCTGATTTAGGCGCTCTAAAACGTGCTATCGAATCCAATCAACAACGCAAAGTAACCATTATTAAACCAAACGAAATCAAATCGTTACAAGATTACAACGTCTTGGTTTTATATCAGCCTGATGCACAATTCAGAACGGTTTTGGAGCAGAACAAAAAATTACAGCTTAACAGTTTCGTAATTACAGGAATGAATACCGATTTCAATTTACTGAACCAATATCAGAATAATGTTGTTTTTAAAATTGGAGGCTTAAAAGAAGATTATACTGCCGAATTCAATTCACAGTTCAATTCTTTTGCTTTGGATGATATTGGTTTTGAACAATTTCCACCATTGGAACACCCTTTCGGAACGATAACTTTGAAAGAAAATCCGAATGTGCTGTTAAAATCAAAAGTCCGAAATATCACAACTGGAAGCCCATTGCTTACCTTTTCAGAGAACGGATTAAGGCGAAATGCTTTCCTGTTTGGAGAAAACATCTGGAAATGGCGAATGGAAACGCATCTTAAAACCAAATCCTTTGAGCAGTTTGATATTTTTACTGATAAAATCATTCAGTACCTTGCCTCTAATGCTGCTAAAAAATCTTTGGTCGTAAATCATGAAAGTTTCTATAACTCTGGAGAAACTATTCAAATTTCGGCACAATATTTCAATAAAAATTACGAGTTTGATGAAAATGCGAGGCTGACCATTCAACTCAAAAATAATCAAACCAAAACTGTAAAATCATATGATTTTCTAAAAGGAAGCAATGAGTACAAAGTAAATCTTGATGGTTTAGAGCAAGGAAATTATAGTTTTACGGTAAAAGAAAATAATTCTAAATCACAATACTCCGGAAATTTCCAAGTACTTGATTTTGAAATCGAAAAACAATTCATCAATCCTGACTCAGAACGATTAAACCAGCTGGCAGCCAATACCAACGGAAAAGTCTACTTTCCAGATCAGATTGATGTTTTAATTGATTTTCTTTCCAAAAGCGATACTTACAAACCAACCGAAAAAGCAGTAATCAAACAAATTCCTTTGATTGACTGGATTTGGTTATTACTACTTCTTGCTGTTTCCTTAGGTACGGAATGGTTTATCAGAAAATACAATGGTTTATTATAATTTTCAAAAACTGAGCCATTTGCCCTTCTTAATCTTCACTTAAGATTGCTTTATCAGTTTCGTTTAATTCATTATATTGTATAATATTACTGAAGTATATGCACATTTTAATTATTGAAGACGAAAAAGGTATTTCCGATTTTCTCAAGCAAGGTCTGGAAGAAGAGAATTACAAGGTAACTGTTGCTGGCAATGGAGAAGATGGCCTTAAAATTTTTACCGGAACCAAACCAGATTTAGTTCTTTTAGATTGGCTCATGCCTAAAATGTCTGGGCTGGAAGTGTGCAAAAAAATCAGAGAAAAAAATCTGAAAGTACCTATATTGTTTCTTACCGCCAAAGACACCGTTCAGGAAACCATTGAAGGTCTTAAGGCTGGCGCAAATGATTATATCAAGAAACCGTTCAGTTTTGAAGAATTACTGGAACGAATCAAAGTACATTTCAGAAATTCAGAAAATCAAGAAATTTTAAAATTCGGTGTCGTTGAACTGGATCCATTAAAATATAAAGTTTTTGTTCGTAAAAACGAGATTTCGCTAACCCAAAGGGAATTTGAGCTATTGAAATATCTTATGGAACACAAAGGCAGGGTTTGCACCCGAAATATGATTATTTCCGATGTTTGGGATATTCGATTTGAATACGATACAGGCGTTATCGATGTATTTATCAATGCTATCCGAAAAAAAATGAATTTAAGCAAAGAAGAAGATATTATTAAAACCATTAGAGGTGTAGGCTATATGGTTGATGAATCAGAAGTCAAATAATGCAGTTATCCTTCAGAAACAGAATCGCTTTACATTATATAATTTCCACAGCATTACTTGTGTTTGTGGTCTTTTTAGGCATTTATACTGCTGTATGTTATATCGTTTTTAAAGATGTTACAAACGACATAGAAAAAGAAATCAGGCTGCATCAGTCAGAAATGAAATTTGTCGGAAAATCAATTGTCTGGATTAACAAAGAAGAATGGGAAGAAAAAGAGCATAATGAAGTTAATGTAAATCCTGTTTTTGTTGAGATTAAAGATCTTGAGGGGCGCACAATCGAAAAATCGCCAAATCTTAAAAAGGACGAACTTGATTTTCAAAAAGATCTGAATACAAAAAGTTATAAGGACGCAAGGCTTAATAATCAGGAAATCAAATTGTCCCAAACGCCTATTTATAACAAAACTGATAAAGTAGGTTATTTACTGATTGCAATGTCAACTGAACATCCGATAGCCCTTTTAAAAAGCTTGAAGACGATTTTATTCATACTTTATCCGATTGTATTGGTTTTGTTGTTTTTAATTGCCCGATTAATTGCCGGAAGAAGCATTAAACCTGTAAATGGCATTATTGAAACATCGGGACTTATTACGAAAGACAACCTTCGATATCGGATCACCTTACCTAAAAACCGTGATGAAATTTATACATTATCTGTTACCATCAATAGTTTGTTAGATCGTATAGAAAATGCTGTAGAAAGAGAAAAACAATTTACTTCTGACGCTTCTCATGAACTCAGAACACCGCTATCCATAATCAAAGGAACACTTGAAGTTTTAATTCGTAAACCTCGTGAAATACAAGAATATGAAGAAAAAATAAACTATTGTATTCTAGAAGTTGACCGCTTAAATAATCTGGTTGACGAACTACTTTTATTGGCCCGAATTGAAAACCAAAAAGACAACCCGAAAATTATAATGGTTTCAATAAACGCACTAATTTTTGATACATTAACCCGATATTCAGAAAAAATAAACACGAGGCAAATCAATCTAACCACAGATTTTAAAGAAGATATCTATCTAGAAACTGATCCTGATAAACTCAGTATTATCATCTCTAACCTTATTTCCAATGCTTTAAAATATTGTGATGAAAAAGGCAATGTTCATCTTAAAATAAGTAAACTTGCAGAACGAATTGAATTCAGTATATCCAATACCGGAACCGGAATTCCGAAGGATGAAATTGACAAAGTTTTCAATCCCTTTTTTCGCTCACATTCCACAAATGCTTCAGTAATAAAAGGGGTAGGATTAGGGTTATCCATCGTAAAAAAACTCTGTGATCTGTTAAATATAACTATTCAAATACAAAGTTCTGAAAATGAACAAACAACCGTAAAATTATTCTTCAACACCTAAAAAAGTACTTATGAACGATGCACATTTACACATGGTTTTCAACCATTTTCCGATTATCGGCACCATTTTCGGTTTCGGAATTTTACTTGCCGGAATTTTACTTAAAAACAAATCCATTCAACACACGGCTTTCGTTTTATTGATAATCTCAGCAATTTTCGGATTATTAACTATGAGAACTGGTGAAGGCGCAGAAGAAATCGCTGAAGAATTAGGTATTTCCCACGATTTAATTCATGAGCACGAAGAAATCGCTGAAAAATTTGCTATTTTATTGTATTTAACCGGAGCTGTTAGCTTATTATCTTTAATCACATCCATTAAAAATCACGCTAAGGCAAAAGTATTTGCTTTTGTGACTTTATTTTTATCGCTTGGTGGGGCAATTCTTTCAAAATCTGTAGGGACTTCTGGCGGAGAACTTCGCCATACAGAAATTCGTGATGGTTTTTCAGCCTCTGAAGAAAATCACGAATCAACTGAAAATAAAGGTATTGAAGATCATTCCGAAGAGAACCATTCAAACCATTCACATTAAATTTTAAAAAAAATGTTGCAAGTTTGATTTTTTTAAACATAACTTTGCAGCAACAAAAGACAAATCATGTTTTTAAATCAATTACATCATCATCATTATTTCTCCGCTCAAGCGAAGTGATAATGGTATGTGTATAAATCATATATTTTTAAAACCCGTTTGAGTACATCAAACGGGTTTTTTCTTTCCATCCATTCGGTGTACTCAGGCATAATTTTCAACCAACACAATGAGTACATTAAAAATTGCAATTCAAAAATCAGGACGTTTAAGCGACGAAAGCCTGAAAATGCTAAAAGATTGTGGCATTTCCATCAACAATGGGAACGATCAGTTAAAAGCGCCTGCAACGAATTTTCCATTGGAAGTATTGTTCCTGAGAAATTCAGATATCCCTCAATATTTGCAAGATGGAGTAGTGGATGTTGCAATTGTAGGCAGTAATCTTCTTGAAGAAAAAGGCGAAACAATTTCCATTATTGAGAAACTTGGCTTTTCAAAATGCAGGGTTTCTGTAGCAGTCCCCAAAAACTTCCAATTTAAAACCATTTCCGATTTAAACGGATTGCGAATTGCCACTTCCTATCCTAATACGGTTCTGAAATACTTCAATTCGCAAAACATCGATGTTGAATTACACGAAATTTCCGGTTCGGTAGAAATCGCCCCAAATATTGGTCTGGCCGATGCTATTGTAGACATTGTTTCAAGCGGCAGTACGTTGTTTAATAACAATTTGAAAGAGGTAGCCGTAATTCTAAAAAGTGAAGCAGTGTTAGCGGTTTCTCCGAAAATTTGTGCTGAAAAAGATGCTTTACTGCAAAGACTTCGCTTCAGAATTCAATCGGTTTTAAAATCTCAAAAGTCACGATATATCCTGATGAATGTACCGAATATCAAAATTGATGCTATCAGTAAAATTCTCCCGGTTTTAAAAAGTCCGACAATTGTTCCACTCACTCAGGAAGGCTGGAGCAGTATTCAATCGGTTATTGATGAGGAAAAATTTTGGGACGTAATAGATCAATTAAAAGAAGCTGGAGCTGAAGACATTTTGGTATGTCCAATTGAGAAGATGGTAGTATAAAAACAAAGCGTAAAATGATGAAAAAAATAGATAATCCGATAGAAAAAGATTGGTCGTTACTTTTAAAGCGACCGGTTTCAAAAGCTGCAAACATTGAAGAAACGATAAAAGGGATTTTCAGAGAAGTTGAAACAAAAGGAGATAATGCAATAAAAAAATATACTGCTTTTTTTGATGGTGTAACTTTAAACGAGCTCAAGGTTTCAAAAGAAGAAATTGATTTGGCCGAGCAAGCCGTTTCAAAGGAATTGAAAAAAGCGATGCTGCAAGCTAAGACAAATATTGAAAAATTTCACGCCGTACAAAAAACAGCAAAAATTGAACTGGAAACTACTGATGGCGTTATTTGTTGGCAGGAAAAGAAACCAATTCAAAAAGTAGGTTTGTACATTCCAGGCGGAACAGCTCCTTTATTTTCAACCGTATTGATGTTGGGAATTCCGGCTCAATTGGCTGGGTGTAAGCAAATTATTTTATGCACACCTCCTGATAAATCGGGTAAAATTAATGCCGCAATTTTATATGCCGCAAGGCTTTGTGGTATCTCAGAAATATTCAAAGTTGGTGGAATTCCAGCCATTGCAGGTATGACATTTGGCACCGAAACATTACCCAAAGTATATAAAATTTTCGGCCCTGGAAATCAGTACGTGACTGCTTCAAAACAATTTGCAACGCAATTCGGTGTCGCAATTGACATGCCGGCCGGGCCATCAGAATTACTGGTGTTTTCAGACGATAGCGGAAACCCGGAGTTCATTGCTGCCGATTTGTTAAGCCAAGCAGAACATGGCTCAGACAGTCAAGTTATTCTGGTTTCAACATCCAAAAAGATAATTGCTGCGGTCGAAAAACAGCTAGTTAAACAATTGCAGGAGTTACCAAGAAAAGAAATCGCTCAAAAAGCCATTGAAAATTCAAAACTTATTTATATAGAGGATGACGAATCAGCATTGCGATTAATTAACGAGTATGCACCGGAACACTTTATAATATGCAGTGAAAAAGAAAAATATTTTGTTAACGGAATTCAAAATGCAGGCTCGGTTTTTATAGGAAATTTTACTCCGGAAAGTGCAGGAGATTATGCTTCAGGTACGAATCACACTTTGCCGACCAATGGGTTTGCTAAAAATTACAGCGGTGTAAATCTGGACAGTTTTATGAAATCGATGACCTTTCAGAAAATTTCACAAAAAGGAATTCAGAATATTGGAAATACTATAGCGCTAATGGCTGATGCTGAAGGGTTACAGGCTCACAAAAATGCAGTAACAATTCGTTTAAAAACACTAGATAATGGAAATTAATAAATTAATCCGAAAGAATATTGCGAAAATGAAACCTTATTCTTCTGCAAGAGACGAATTCAAAGCAAATGGAAAAACTATGCTGTTTCTGGATGCCAATGAAAGTCCTTTTGAAAATGGTGTAAATCGCTACCCTGATCCGCAGCAAAAAGCAGTAAAAAGGGTTGTATCTCAACTAAAAAACATTTCTGAAAATCAAATTTTATTAGGGAATGGAAGTGATGAAGTGTTGGATTTGCTTTTCAGGGCTTTTTGTGAACCGAATCAGGATAATATCATTACGCTACCGCCAACATATGGCATGTACAGTGTTTTAGCAAATTTAAATGCTGTTGACAACCGTGAAGTATTTTTATCTGAAGAATTCACCCCCATAACAGATTCAATTTTAGAAGCAATCGACAATAAAACCAAGATAATTTTCCTTTGTTCACCCAATAATCCGACTGGTAATTCCTTCCCTGAAGAAAGTGTTGTCAAAA
The DNA here is from genome assembly GCF_040750275.1 of Flavobacterium enshiense. Lineage (GTDB taxonomy): Bacteria > Bacteroidota > Bacteroidia > Flavobacteriales > Flavobacteriaceae > Flavobacterium > Flavobacterium enshiense_B. The sequence goes on along the minus strand of NZ_JBDOCV010000002.1, from coordinate 202,980 downwards.
TATTGGAAAATTTCAAAGGAATAGTTGTTTTGGATGAAGCCTATATCGATTTTTCAGACAAAGAAAGCTGGTTGAACAAAATCAACGATTATCCAAATCTGGTTATCGTACAAACGTTTTCAAAAGCATACGGAATGGCGGGAATTCGAATGGGTATTTTGTATGCTTCGAAAATGATTATTGCTATTTTGAATAAAATAAAGCCCCCATACAACCTGAATATTTTATCTCAGGAAAAAGTGTTGAGCATTTTATCGTTGTCAGAATCAATTAAAAGTAAAACTGGCTGTTTAATTAGCGAAAAAGACATGTTATTTAAACAATTACTTCAAATAAAATTTGTACAAAAAACTTATCCATCAGATGCTAATTTCATACTTGTAAAAGTTGATAATGCTAATTTACGCTACCAACAATTACTTGAGAAGGGCGTAGTAATCCGAAACCGTACTAATGAGCCTCTTTGTGAAAATTGCTTACGAATTACCATCGGAACCAGTCAGGAAAACATAAAACTTATTGACGCACTAAAATCATTGCAATGAAAAAGAAAGTATTATTTATAGACCGAGACGGAACCTTGGTGTTAGAACCAAATGATTATCAGTTAGACAATTTTGAAAAATTAGTCTTTTATCCACTTGCATTACAATATCTGTCCAAAATTGTAAAAGAACTTGATTATGAAATTGTTATGATTACCAATCAGGATGGCCTTGGTACTGTTTCTTTTCCAGAGGAAACGTTCTGGCCGGTACAAAATCTTATTCTCAAAACTTTTGAAGGCGAAGGTGTTGCCTTTGATAACATATTCATAGACAGAAGTTTTCCGGAAGAAAATGCACCAACCCGAAAACCAAAAACCGGAATGTTGACCAGCTATCTGAACAATTCTGATTATGATTTGGAAAATTCATTTGTAATCGGAGACAGAATCACCGATGTCGCTCTGGCAAGAAACTTAGGTTCCAAAGCCATTTTCATCAACAATGAAGAAAAATTAGGCGAAAATGAGGTCGATTATTCATTTAATGATTTAAAAATATCGATTTCATTAACCACAACATGCTGGAAATCAATATATGAATTCTTAAAATTGAAAGAACGTTCGGCTACTGTAAATCGTAAAACCAATGAAACAGACATAAAAATTACTGTAAATCTGGATGGAAGCGGTAAAAGCAACATTAATACGGGTCTGGCCTTCTTCGATCACATGCTGGAACAAATTGCACGTCACGGTCAAATCGATTTGGACATTCAGGTAAAAGGTGATTTACAAGTAGATGAACACCACACCATTGAAGACACGGCAATCGCTCTTGGAGAAGCTTTTGCAATCGCTTTAGGTGATAAATTAGGAATGGAACGCTACGGTTTCTGTTTGCCAATGGACGATTGTCTGACGCAAGTTGCCATCGATTTCGGTGGCAGAAACTGGCTGGTTTGGGAAGTCGATTTTAAACGCGAAATGATAGGACAAATGCCTACAGAAATGTTTTTCCACTTTTTCAAATCCTTTACAGACGGGGCTAAAGCCAATCTTAATATCAAAGCAGAGGGGACCAACGAACACCACAAAATTGAAGCGATCTTCAAAGCTTTTGCAAAAGCGATAAAAATGGCTGTAAAACGCGATGCAGAAAAAATGATTTTACCAACAACAAAAGGACTTTTATAATGAAAATTGTAATTATTGATTATGGTGCCGGAAACATTCAAAGTGTTTTATTTAGTTTGGAACGTCTTGGTTATAAAGGCATTGTAAGCAATTGTTCTGATGAAATCATATCGGCTGACAAAATCATTTTTCCAGGAGTAGGTGAGGCGGGAAGCGCTATGAAGCAATTAAAATTATCTGGTTTGGATGGTTTGATACCAACTTTAAAACAACCTGTTTTGGGAATTTGTTTGGGTATGCAATTGATGTGCCGGTATTCTGAAGAAAGTAATACCGAATGCTTAGGGATTTTTGACACAAATATTATACGGTTTACCAACAACGTAAAAGTACCGCAAGTGGGCTGGAATACCATTTATAATCTGAAATCCGAGTTGTTCAAAGGTATTACTGAAGAAACTTATATGTATCTGGTTCACAGTTATTTTGCTCCAAAAAGCAAACAAAGCATTGCGAAAGCCTTTTATGATGTGGTATATGATGTGGCCTTACAAAAAGAGAATTTTTATGGGGTTCAGTTTCACCCCGAAAAGAGTGGGAGTCATGGAGAACAAATCTTGAGGAACTTTTTAGAACTGTAAAGGAATTTTAAATCTCAAAAAAATAATTAAACAATGAGAATTATACCGGCAATAGATATTATCAACGGAAAATGTGTCCGCTTAACAAAAGGCGATTACAATACAACCAAAATTTACAATGAAAACCCTCTGGAAGTAGCGAAAGCGTTCGAAAACAGCGGAATCCAATATTTACATTTAGTCGATTTAGACGGTGCAAAGTCCGGTCAGCTTGTAAATTATAAAATTCTGGAGCAGTTAGCTTCTAAAACAAGCCTTTCAATTGATTTTGGAGGTGGAATTCAATCCAATGAAGATTTGAGGATTGCTTTTGAATGTGGCGCGAATCAAATTACCGGAGGAAGCATTGCTGTAAAAAAACCGGAAACTTTCAAGCAATGGATTACAGATTTCGGAGCCTCTAAAATCATTTTAGGTGCTGATACGCAAAACAACAAAATAGCAGTTTCCGGTTGGACGGAAGAAAGTTCAGAAGACGTCATTCCATTTGTAAAAAAACACCAAGATAATGGAATTCAATATGTTATATGTACAGACATCACTAAAGACGGAATGCTGCAAGGACCAAGTTTTGACCTGTATCACAAAATTCTGCAAGCTGCTTCAAATGTAAAACTCATTGCTTCAGGAGGTATTTCCGCAATTGATGAGCTTCCGAAATTAGCCGCGTTGGGCTGCGAAGGTACAATCATCGGTAAAGCTATTTATGAAAATCGGATTTCATTAAAAGAACTTGAACAATTCATCATTCAAACGATTTAAAATGTTAGCAAAAAGAATCATTCCGTGTTTAGACATTAAAGACGGAAGAACCGTTAAAGGTGTGAATTTCATCCACTTAAAAGATGCCGGAAACCCGGTTGAATTAGCTGAAAAATATGCTGAAAGCGGCGCAGATGAATTGGTGTTTCTCGACATTTCCGCAACTGAGGAACGCAGAAAAACACTAATTCCTTTAGTTAGGAAAGTGGCGAAATCCATCAACATTCCATTTACTGTCGGTGGTGGAATTTCGTCGGTGGAGGATGTAAAACTGTTGCTTCAAAACGGCGCAGATAAAATTGCTGTAAATTCTTCGGCTATCAGTAATCCGCAATTAATCAATGAATTAGCTGACAATTTTGGAAACCAATGCATTGTAGTAGCCATTGATGCTAAGCAAATTAACGGCAACTGGAAAGTGCATAGCGTTGGGGGAAAAGTTGCTACGGAACTTAATTTATTCGATTGGGCAAAAGAGGTCGAACAAAGAGGTGCGGGAGAAATTTTGTTTACTTCAATGGATCATGACGGTACCAAAAATGGCTTTGCCGATATAGCATTGCGTACCTTATCAGAAACGGTGAGTATCCCGGTAATTGCCTCAGGAGGAGCTGGAAGTATTGCCGATTTTGTTTCTGTATTTACCAACGGAAAAGCCGATGCCGCATTGGCTGCCAGTGTGTTTCACTTTAAGAAAATTGAAATTCCGGCACTAAAAAAAGAACTAAAAAATCAGAAAATAGAAATCCGATTATAATATCAAAAAGGAACAAATGACAATAGATTTTACAAAAAATAACGGATTGGTTCCGACGATAATTCAGGACTCGATAACAAAAACGGTCCTGATGCTCGGTTATATGAATCAGGAAGCATTGGAAATTACTTTACAAACCAAAAAAGTAACATTTTACAGTCGCAGCAAAAAACGTTTGTGGACAAAAGGAGAGGAGAGTGGCAATTTTCTGAATCTCATCGATTGCAAAATGGACTGCGATAACGATACGCTTTTAATACAGGTGAAACCGGAAGGACCAACGTGTCACAAAGGTACTGCTACGTGTTGGGGAGACGATACTATTTCAAGTTTCGGCTTTCTTTCAGAACTGGAAAAAACCATAAAAGAAAGAAGATTATATCCTTCCGAAAACAGCTATATAACTTCTTTATTCGAAAAAGGAATCAATAAAATGGCACAGAAAGTAGGAGAGGAAGCGGTCGAATTAGTAATTGAAGCCAAAGACAATAATGACGATTTGTTTTTAAACGAAGCTGCCGATTTACTGTTTCACTACCTAATTTTATTGCAAGCGAAAGGTTTTAATTTGAATGCTGTTGAAGAAATCTTAAAATCCAGAAACAAATAATCAAATCTGTTAAATCCGAAAAATAAAAATTTGTATTTTTAAAAGAAAAATATGATTTCAAAAGCGACATTGGATTTTCTGAACCAATTAAAGAATAACAACAACCGCGAATGGTTTTCCGATAATAAAAAAGAGTTCCAAAAACTTGAAAAAGACTTCAAAGTGTTTGCTCAGGAAATAGTAACCGATTTAGGAAAAACCGACAGTATTGATAAAATCCAGATGTTCCGAATTTACCGTGATGTTCGTTTCTCGAAAGATAAATCGCCGTATAAAACTAATTTTGGTGTGGCTTTAGGCCGAACGAAACCTTTATTAAGAGGTGGTTATTATCTGCATATTGAACCGGGCGGAAGCTTTGTAGGAGGCGGTTTTTGGGAACCCAATGCTGAAGACTTAAACCGAATCCGTAAAGAATTTGAAATGGATGCTACCGAAATTAGAGCAATTATTTCTGATGAAAATTTTATCAGGACTTTTGGAAAATTAGAAGGTGATGAATTGAAAACGGCTCCAAAAGGTTTTGATAAAGAACATCTGGACATCGATTTAATCCGTAAAAAACAATACTTAATATCCAGGAGGTTCACCGATAAAGAAGTGATGGACAAAAATTTCAAAACGGAAGTCGTGAATACATTTCTGGCCATGCGTCCTTTTTTCGATTACATGAGCGAAGTACTGGGAACCAATTTAAACGGAGAAAGTATTTATTAATAAAAAAGCTGCCCGTTACGGCAGCTTTTTTGGTTAGTGGTATTATTGTTTTTGGTTGTGGTTACTCGTCAGTCAGAATCTGAACCTGATTTTTTAGGCGTTCAATCAGCATGTTCATCATCCTTTTGTTGATGTTTGAGGAATTTTTGATGTAGTCTTTGTATTCTTCCACCGTAAAAAGTCCGATAATAATTCCTTTCAATGAATTTCTGAATTTGATATCGCGCTGAATCACATTTTCAATGTAAGTCATTTTTTTATCCGGTGATAACGAGAAGAATACATTTTTCTGCTTGATGGCATAATTCAAGAAAACTTCAATAAAAAGTTCGTTCTGTAAAACCAGTATAGGTCGTAAAGTCCTGTTCTGAAATACTTCTTCAGAGGTAGACTGAGCCGAAATCGTTCCAAGAGGTTCGCCTCTCAAATCAATAAGAAAAGTGTCGCGATTTTCCATGGTTTCTATCCTTTGAATTAAAATTACGAAAACTGAAATGCTGATAATCGACAGATTTAAAAAGTTATTAGTAGTTTAGTGTTGAAAACTTTTACCATGAGAACATCTAAAATATTTGTTACGGTTGATGCCGTTATCCTTAGAAAATCAACCGATTATGAATTACTTCTGATTAAACGCAAAAACGAACCTTTTAAGGATTGCTGGGCTTTACCCGGCGGTTTTGTAGACGAAAATGAAGATTTAAAAACAGCAGCCATCCGAGAGCTGGAAGAAGAAACCCAAATAAAAGTTACTGATTTAGAACAGGTTGGTGCTTTTGGAAAGCCCTTTCGTGATCCTCGAAGTCATGTCGTTTCTGTTGCTTATTTCGGAATTGTTCCTGAAAATACTGTTGCCATTGCTGCTGATGATGCTAAAGAAACAGGCTGGTTTTCTGTAAAAGATTTACCAAATCTTGCTTTTGACCATATAGATATTGTAACTTTGTCCTTACATAAATTCAAATTATGAACTACCAAACCAGAAAATGGGTTCGTCCCGAGGATTTAAACGCAAACGGAACCTTATTCGGAGGAAAATTATTATCATGGATTGATGACGAAGCGGCTTTATATTCTATCATCATTCTGAAAAACAATAGAATAGTTACCAAATTCATGTCGGAAATCAATTTTATGAGTTCGGCACGACAAGGCGATATTATTGAAATCGGTTTGGATATTGTTCGTTTCGGAAAAACTTCCATAACCATGCGTTGTGAGGTGCGCAATGTAATGACCAAAGCCGTAATCATTACGGTTGATGCCATTACAATGGTAAATCTTGACAGTTTCGGACAACCGGCAATTCACGGAAAAACAAGCCCGGAAGAATAAAAAAAAGGGAATTGGTTTTTTCAGACTAATTCCCTTTTTTGTTTAATATTCAATTTTTATAGCTCCTGTTTCGTTGATTTCCATATCGAAATAATGTACGGAAGCTAAAATATGGTCAAAAATATCAGCCATTATGTGCTCGTATTCCACTAATCGTTTATCGTTTACGAAAGCATAAATCTCCAGTGGCATACCATTTTGTGTAGGTTGCAACTGACGACACATGAACAGCATGTCTTTATTTATGCCCGGATGATTGGCAATGTACTGATCGATATACTTTCTGAAAATACCGAAATTAGTAAGATTACGCCCGTTAATCAGAACCGATTTATCGATACCGTGAGCGTCATTGAATTTCTGGATATCCTTCTGACGGTGATTCAGATAAGGTGCAATCAACTGAATTCTTTTAAGGTTTTCAATTTCATCATCCGTTAAAAAACGAATACTGCTCGATTTTAAAAGGATGGAACGTTTTAAGCGTCTTCCATCGGAATCTAACATTCCGCGCCAGTTTTTAAACGAATCGGAAATCAGAAAATAGGTTGGAATCGTAGTAATGGTATTGTCAAAATTCTGCACTTTTACCGTGGCCAGGTTGATTTCAATTACATCACCATCGGCACCGTATTTTTCCATGGTAATCCAGTCACCAATGCGAACCATATCGTTTACAGTCACCTGAATACTGGCTACAAAACCTAAAATGGTATCACGGAAAATCAATAAGATTAAAGCGGAAACAGCTCCTAAAGTAGTAACAAGCGTTTTTAATTCAATATCAAACAAGGTCAATATGAAATATGTGATTCCATAAACCCACAAACAGATCATGATAACCTGAATGTAGCTGTCAATAGGCTTGTCTTTGTATTTTTCTTTGCCTTTTAAGTAATCTTTTAAAGCATTGAAAATACTTCGGATTATCCAAAGCGATAAGATAATAATGTAGAATTTGACGCCTTTTGTAAAAATGCCTTCCCAATACACAAAATCCTTCATAATAATAGGAACGGTTTTGTGAATGAAAAACAATGTAAATAAGTGCGCTACATATTTGGCCGTTTTGTTAGCCACCAAAAAATCATCAAACGTAGATTTTGTGCGGGTAGCCACAATAGCCATTAGTATGATAAGTACCTTTTTAAAGATATAATCGATAACATAAGCTGTGATTATCAGAATGATAATGTTAATCGCTAAATTGGAATAATCAGCCCAAAGTTCACTGAATCCCAATTCTTTAAATATTTTATACGCCCAGTTAAAGATTTTCATATTGCCAATGACGTTTTATACTCTAATTTACAATATTTTTTTCTCTACGTAAAAAGTTCCGAATGGTAACACAGAAGCTACACAAACAATACCGTATTTTTTCCAAGGCCAGTTTTCTTCCATTTTAAACATCGTAGCCAAAACGATATAAGCAATAAACAATAAACCATGTGCCATACCGACAGGGAAGAGTAGGGTTTTATACAGTTCTAGATTAGTGGGTTTAAGAAACAACATGTTTCCGAATAAAACCAATAACGAAATTCCTTCAAGGAGTGCAATAATTTTAAATAAACGACTCATAAATAAAGTATTGAAAATAAGATGATTAACAATTTAATTTTGACGAAAAATCAAAATCAAATCAAAAGTAAGCCAGAAAATCTTAGAATTATCAGGATTTAACTAAAACTTATAAAAAAACTACGCCAAAAGCGTAGTTTAATATTATGTAAAATAGAAATGTATTTTTACTTAAAATGCCATGAACGCTTTGTTGTATTCTTTTAAATCTGAAATGTTATTCTTATTTTTCAAATCAGTAAATAAATTCAAAAGATAATCTAAGCTTTCCATATTGTTTTCAGTTGAAGAAGAAATATCATTATTTTCTTCGAAACCTTCAATTGGTTCGTCATCCGGAATCGCAATTAAAAACGCGCCGTTTTCTTCGATATGCTCATAAGCCAAACGTATAGCTTTTACTAAAACCGGATTTTGTTCTTCAAGAGCATATTCTCTTAATTTTTTTAAATCCGTCACTAAAGGTTTGGCATCAAATCCGTTCTTAAACAAATCTAACTGGATTTTATTGATCAGTTTTTGAGCAGTAGGGTTTTCCACGATATTATATACTTGATTAGTTATTTATTTCAGGTTCGCAAATTTATTAATTAAATAAAAGTTATCATAACATTTTAAAGATGTTTTTTAAGTATTTTTGAAATGACACATTTTGAACTATAATATACATTATGTAAAATAGAATATTTATTTGCTTGAATCATAAGATTCTGCTTTCTTTGTAGTAAATCTCTGTTTTAATGATTTATATCCTATTGAGCATCCTCTGTAGTGTTGCCGTTGCAGTACTTCTTAAATATGCCAAACGCTTCCCTGTTGCGGTGGAACAGATTGTAAATACAAATTATGCAATAGCAATATTGCTTTGTTTTTTTATTTTCAAACCAGATTTTCAAATTTTACAAAATTCGGCACCATGGAAAATTTATTTTCCTTTATGGATTTTATTGCCTTCCATATTTCTTTTTTTGGCAGCTTCCATTAAAAGCATCGGAATTGCTAAAACCGATATTGCACAACGATTGTCTTTATTTATTCCGATTTTGGCTTCTTTTTTTATTTTTCATGAAACTATCGGTTTTTTAAAACTAACCGGATTGGCTGTCGGATTCCTTGCCATTTTTTTTACTTTACATAGAAACAATTCAAAAAACGAAAAGAATTTCAACTTAACATATCCGTTAATGGTATTTCTGGGATTTGGAATAATTGATGTTTTATTCAAGCAAATTGCTGCCACAAAGGAAATCCCGTTTACAACATCACTTTTCATAATTTTCTCTGGCGCCTTTGTAATTGCTACACTAATCAGTCTATTTTACATAATTAAGGGATATTCAAGATTTCAACTCAAAAATATCTATTGGGGAATTTTACTTGGTCTTCTCAATTTCGGAAATATTTTCTTCTATTTAAAAGCACATCAGTCTTTTGCGGAAAACCCATCAACGGTATTTGCAGCCATGAATTTTGGTGTAATTGCTTTTGGAAGTTTTATTGGTGTTGTAGCTTTTGAAGAAAAATTAAGTAAAATAAATTATGCCGGTATAGCGTTAGCATTAACAGCAGTGATCATAATTACATTTTCACAGCTTTATGTCTAAATATTATCCACTTCCCTCCTTTTGATTTTTATAAGAATTTAGTACTTTTAAAAAATAATGGTTTTGAAAGTACATATCTCAAAATCAAGAACTAAATAACTGAAAACGTTATGAAAAACCCAATTGCAGAACGTATTGCCGACTTTTTAAAGCATTATCCGCCATTTTCCAGCTTAAATTATGTGGAATTGGTTGCTATTGCAGAACACATTAAAGTCGTATACCTTGAAAAAAACCAGATTTTATTCAAAATTGGTGATCCGACCCACGATTCTTTTTATGTTGTGGCTTCCGGAGCAATTGGTTTGTCGGTTATTTCAGATGCTGAAGAAACATTAATTGATAAATGCGATGAAGGCGATATTTTAGGATTGCGCCCATTCTTTGCTAAAAACAATTATCTGATGACAGCAAAATCGCGTGAAGATTCTATTGTTTACGCTATTCCTATTGAAACTTTCCGTCCCTATGTTGCCGGTAATACGCACGTTTTAAGCTTTTTATTAGAAAGTTTTGCTTCAAATACAAGAAATCCTTACGATAAAGATAATCGCGGTAAACTAATCTCTGAAAATGCAATTTTCAACGAACAAAGTGCCACGGATATTCAGTATTTTCAACCGATTAAATATACCAAAAATCCAATAACGGCAAGCACTCACGATGTAGTTCGACATATTGCCCAAACGATGTCCAGCAGGCAGATTGGAAGTGTAATCATTCAGGAAAATCAAATGCCGATTGGTATTGTTACGGATTTTGAATTGACTTCTAAAATTGCTACCGGTCAGTTTCCAATAGATACTACAGTCGATAAAATCATGACTACTCCGGTAGTGACTGTTCCCGAAAACATTTCCATAGCCGAAGCTCAAATGATGATGCTGAAGCACAATGTCGGTTATTTATGTGTAACCCGTGACGGAACTGAAAAAGGTGTAATTTCCGGTATTATTTCCGAACATGATGTGGTTGCTGCTCAAGCCAATAACCCAGGAGTTTTGCTGAAGCAAGCCAAACGGGCTAATCGCTCAAAAGAGTTGAAAATCGTTCGTGATAAATTAACGGATTTGATTCAGAATTCGATTGATAAAAACATTCCAATTGCCCACATAACAAGTGTTTCAAGCGAAATTAACAATGCCATCACCAGAAGATCCATCGAATTGGGTATCGAAAAAATCGGAACGCCACCAGTTAGATTTGCTTGGTTCAGTATAGGCAGTCAAGGCCGTAGAGAACAGCTATTAATGACTGATATCAACAACTCCTTAATTTTTGAAGATGTGCCTTCCGAGCATTATGACGAAGTAAAAAACTACTTTCTGCGATTATCGGAACGCGTATTGGAAACTTTTGAAAAGATTGGTTTTGAAAGAAGTCTCCAAGGTTTAAATTCAAACAACGAACTTTGGTGTAAATCACTGACTGACTGGATAAAACAATACAACACTTGGATTAATACTCCAGGTGAAAAAGGAATTCATTTAAGTACTATTTTCTTTGATTACGATTTCGTTTACGGCGATCCTTTTATCGAAAAAGCACTAACCGATGACATCTATGCCAAAGCTAATAACAACCAGTTATTCTATGCCTTTTTAGGAACGGATGCCATTAAAAAACCAGCTCCATTAGGTTTTTTTAGACAGTTTTTATTAGAGCAGGACGAAGAACATAAAGATACATTCGATATTAAAAGCCGTGCCATTACACCTTTAGTAGATGCGGCTCGTGTTTTTGCTATTAGTAAAGACATCAGAGGCATTACTAATACCTATCAGCGTTACAAAAAATTGGCAGATTTAGAACCACAAAATGCTGATTTGTATTTAGAATGTGCCGAAGCGTTTCACACTTTACATTGGTTTAGAACGGAAGAAGGATTAAAAACGGATTCCGGCGGACAATACATTAATTTAGAAGAACTTACAAAGGTTGATAAAGTAAAGATTAAAAACTGTTTTCAGCCGATAAACGATATTCAGGATTTGATTAAAAACCGATTCCAATTAACTTATTTCACATAATTTATGCTAGACTGGCTAACAGGGAAAGGTGATCCCGATTTCTGGAAAAAGTATTCCGAAAGTTTTGATAAAGCTGATGCTAATGCCCCGGTTCGCTATATTGTATTCGATTGTGAAAAAACAGGGCAAGACTGGAAAGAAGATCAAATACTTTCCATTGGGTGTATTGGTGTGCAAAACGATGCAATTGCTATTGGTGATTTTTTCGAAGTATCTATTACAAATCAACAGGAAACAGCTCAAAATGAAGCAGTTGAGAAATTATTTAAAGTAAATACAGAATCCATTGCAGAACCGGAGGCAATGGTTCAGTTTATCAATTTCATTAAAAATGCCACACTCGTTGGACACAGTACCAACCTTGATATTGAAATGATAAACCAGGCTCTTAAAAAGATGAATCTTGGAAAACTAAAAAATGAAGTCATTGATATTAATGTAATGCATCAACGACTTAAAAATCTTTCGGAAGACCAACATCATACCTTAGACCAGCTTTGTGACATTTATAAAGTTAAGAAGAACAGCCGCAGCACAGCTTCCGGTGATGCTTACACATCAGCTTTAGTGTTTTTAAAACTGCGTCGAAAACTGAAAATGAAGTAATAAAAAAAGCCCTGAAATTCAGGGCTTTTCTTTTATACTCTACTCTCTTTTATTTCATCAACAATTTCAGGGTTTAACAGTGTGGTGGTATCACCAAAATTTGAAAAATCACCTTCTGCTATCTTTCGTAAAATTCTACGCATAATTTTTCCGGAACGGGTTTTCGGTAATCCGCTAACAAACTGAATCTTATCCAATTTGGCGATCGGTCCGATATGACTGGAAATATGCTCATTGATTTCTCTAGACAAATTATCCCTGTCACGATATTCTCCGGTTTCTTTCAGGATAATGAATCCGTAAAGTGCATTTCCTTTAATATCATGAGGGAAACCAACAATAGCTGATTCTGCTACCGCCGGATGTTCGTTAATTGCATCTTCAATCGGTGCAGTTCCTAAATTATGGCCGGAAACAATTACTACATCGTCTACCCTTCCGGTGATTCTGTAATACCCTACTTCATCACGTAAAGCGCCATCTCCAGTGAAATATTTGCCCGGGAAAGCTGAAAAATACGTTTCCTTATAACGTTCGTGATCGCCCCAAATCGTTCTCGCCATCGAAGGCCACGGAAATTTAATACACAAACTTCCCACTACTTGGTTTCCTTCAATCTCATTGCGTTTTTCATCCATTAAAACCGGTTGAATTCCTGGCAATGGCAAGGTCGCATACGTTGGTTTGGTCGGTGTAACGAAAGGAACCGGCGAAATCATAATACTTCCGGTTTCGGTTTGCCACCAGGTATCAACAATCGGACATTTTTTCTTTCCTACGTGATCGTTGTACCAGTGCCAAGCTTCTTCGTTGATAGGCTCCCCTACTGATCCGATAACTTTCAGCGTAGACAAATCGTATTTATCAACCCATTCATCATTTTCTTTGGCTAAAGAACGAATAGCTGTAGGAGCCGTGTAGAATTGCGTAACTCTATGTTTGTCAATAACTTCCCAAAAACGACCGAAATCCGGATATGATGGTACACCTTCAAAAATTACTGTAGTAGCTCCGTTTAGAAGTGGCCCGTACAAAATATAGGAATGTCCGGTAATCCAACCAATATCAGCAGTACACCAGAAAATATCGTTTTCTTCGTAATTGAAAATGTTTTTAAAGGAATAAGCCGTTTGCACCATATAACCCGCCGTGGTATGTAACATCCCTTTAGGTTTTCCAGTTGATCCTGAAGTATATAGAATGAATAACGGATCTTCAGCATCCATGATTTCGGCCACATTGTTAGGAATTGCCGCGTCTAAAAGTGGTTGTAACCATTGATCGCGTCCTTCCTTCATATTAACCTGTGTATCAGTTCTTTTTGCTACCAATACTTTAGTTACAGACGAGCATTTTTCAATGGCTTCATCAATAATTCCTTTTAAATCAATGGATTTATTTCCACGGTACGCACCATCTGAAGTAATCACCATTTTACACTCACAATCAATAATTCTCGAAGCTACTGCCGATGCAGAAAATCCTGCGAAAACAACCGAGTGAATCGCACCAATTCTAGCACAAGCCAGCACAGAAATCGCTAATTCCGGAATCATTGGAAGATAAATACAAACCCTGTCGCCTTTTTTAATCCCCTGATCACGAAGCACATTGGCCATTTTTGCTACACGGTCGTAAAGTTCGTTATAAGAAATATGCTGTGCCGCTTCATCCGGATTATTGGGTTCGAAAATGATTGCGGTTTTATCACCACGTTTCGCCAAATGTCTGTCGATACAGTTTTTGACGATATTTACTTTGGCATCGGTAAACCATTTTACGTTGGCTTCACCCATGTCAAAATCGACTACTTTGTCCCAAGCCTGATACCAAACGAAGTTTTCTTCTGCAATTTTTCCCCAGAATTTACGAGGCTCACGGATTGATTTATTGTAATGCTTAAAATATTGTTCGAGGTTATTAATTTTATAATAGCTCATAATCTAAATGTATTATTTTGTTTATTCTTTATTTTTTATTTGAATACGCCGATTTTATATTCTTGTAAATCAGCGATAATTTCTTCTATAATTGTTTCGTCGTCAATAGTTGACGGTATTTGGTACGATTCGCCGTCGACAATGTTTCGAATTAATTTTCGCAGAATTTTTCCCGATCTCGTTTTGGGTAATCGCTGTACTACTATCACATTTCTTAAAGAGGCAACGGCACCGATTTTTTCACGAACCAACTGAACCACTTCATGTTCCAATTGAAATTTTTCGATACCATCACCGGATTTTATAACAGCCAGTGCCAATGGAATTTGTCCTTTCAGATTGTCATAGATTCCGATAACCGCACATTCCGCCACAGATGGATGAGAAGCTACAACTTCTTCCATTTCAGCAGTAGATAAACGGTGACCTGCAACATTGATCACATCGTCTACTCTTCCGGTTATGAAAACGTAGCCGTTATCGTCTTTAAATCCACCATCCCCTGAAAAATAATAACCCGGAAATTTATCCAGATATCCTTTTTGGAAACGCTCGTTATCGTTCCAGATGTCAAGCATCATTCCCGGTGGCAAAGGTAATTTAATTACTACATAACCTTCCTCTTTTGGCCCTAATTCCTCACCGTTTTCGTTAAAAATTCTGATATCGTAACCTGTAACCGGCTTTCCTGAAGAGCCTGGTTTAACTGGTAAATATTCCACACCCATCATGTTAGCAATCATCGGCCAGCCGGATTCGGTTTGCCACCAATGATCGATAACCGGAATCGGAATATGTTCGCGGTACCATTCCAAAGTGGCTACATCACAACGTTCGCCAGCTAAAAACTGAGTTCGTAAATTGCTCAAATCATATTGCTTAATAAAATCACCATTCGGATCTTCTTTTTTAATGGCTCTAATAGCTGTTGGTGCGGTAAACATTACACTTACTTTATGCTCGGAAATGATTCGCCAAAACGTTGAAGCATCAGGTGTTTTCACGGGTTTCCCTTCAAAAATAACAGAGGTGTTCCGATTCAACAATGGACCATAAATTGTAAAACTATGGCCTACTGCCCAACCAATATCAGAAGCAGCCCAAAACACTTCATCTTGCCTTACACCATAAATATACTGCATTGAAAATCTAAGAGCCGTGGCATGACCACCGGAATCTCTAACAATTCCTTTTGGTTTTCCAGTAGTTCCTGAAGTATATAAAATGTATAACGGATGGGTAGCTTTTACGGAAACACAATCCGCTTCTTCTGATCCGTACACTAAAGCTTCGTAATCAATATCATATTTTTTGAATGGGATTTTAGCGCCTAATTTTCTGTTGAAAATTACCACATTATCCGGTTTGTGTTCCGCTATTTGGATAGCCTCATCAACTAATGGTTTATAAGCGATTAACCTGTCAACTTCTATTCCGGATGAAGCTGTAAGGATTACTTTGGGCTTACAATCATCAATTCGGATAGCCAATTCATTTGGAGCAAATCCACCAAAAACAACGGAATGTGTAACTCCAATTCGGGCACATGCCAATATGGCAAAAGCAGCCTGCGGAATCATCGGCATATAAATTATCGCCGTATCGCCTTTTTCCAAACCTAATGATAGCAAACCTCCGGCTAATTTTGCCACTTCGGTTTTAACTTCGTTATAGGTAAACTTCTTTATGGTTTGCGTTACTGGTGAATCATAAATGAAAGCGATATTTTCACCATATCCATCGTTAATATGCTTATCTAAAGCGAGATAACAAGTGTTTAGTTCTCCATCTTCAAACCAAAGTGGATAACCATTTGCGTCTTTGGAAAGTATGTTCTTAGGTCTTGAAAACCAATCTAAAACATCAGCTTGTTTTTTCCAGAATTGTTCCGGGTTTTCAAGGCTCTCTTTATAAAAATCGTTGTAATTCATTGTCGTTAAGTTGTTGTGTCTGAAGCTAAATCATTTACCTGTTCTACCAATTTCTTTACGGAAAATGGTTTGGTCATGTATAAATCAGCACCTAAAGCCAAACCTTTCTCAATGTCGCTTTCTTTGTTTTTAGCAGATAAGAAAATGACTTTACAATGTTGCAGCTTTTCCTCTTTCTTAATCTGTTCCAAAGTAGCGTAACCATCTACCATTGGCATCATTACGTCCAAAATGATAATATCCGGAGCATGTACTTTCAGAATTTCCAGTGCTTCAATACCATCTCGAGCAATAAATACCTCAAAATCATTCTTTTTAAAAGTATATTCCAACGACATTACGATGTTGGGTTCGTCGTCTACAATTAAAATTTTCTTTTTACTCATATGCTGTTGTGTTGTATTTTGGTAAAGTAAACGTCAAGGTAGTTACGCCATTTATGCTTTCTGCCCAGATTTTACCTTTATGATGTTCGACTATCTGTTTGCAAATAGCTAATCCTAAACCACTTCCGACCGGTTTTTTAATGTTTTGGTTTTTCGACTGATAAAATTTATCGAAGATAATTTCCAAATCTTTCGGATTAATGCCTTTGCCGTTATCCTTGATGGAAGTTACAATTTCATTTTTAGTTTCCGTGATTTGTATTTCGATTCTTCCCTCCATTTCCGGACAAAATTTTATCGCGTTGGAAACCAGATTGGTAATAACCTGAATGATGCGGTCTTGGTCGAAATACGTAACCACTTCCCTGTTTTTATCGAATTCCAGCGTAATGTTTTTATTGCGGATTAACTGTTGCAACGGTTCAATCGCTTTGCTGATGGTTTGAATAAGGTTGTTTTTAGAAAGCAGGATTTTCTGTTTACCGGTTTCGAATTTTTCCAAATCCAAAATCTTGTCAATCAAACGGTTCAAACGATCGGTTTCTGAAATGATGTTCTGTAAAAACTGTTTTTTCAGTTCTTCAGGGATCTCATCATCATCGTGTAAAATTTCACTGGCGGCTTTAATGGCGGTGATTGGCGTTCGGAGTTCGTGCGTTACCGTATCTAAAAATTCATCTTTTTGCTTGTCTTTTTCCACCAATTGTTCGTTGGCATCTTGTAGTTTACCGGTTAACGCTTTTAGTTCTTTAGACGCCTCGGTTAGTTTTTTGTTGGTGATGATGTTCTCTTTCGATTCTTCCAAAATGCTCAAAACTTCCTTAAGTGAGATTTTATCTTCTTTTACCACACTGGAAATCAATATCCTTGCAGAAGCCGTTCCGATGTGTCCGGTTAGAAGATTCTCAGCAAACTTAATCAAACGCGCATCGGCCAGCTCTTGGTTTTTATCCACGTTGTATTTCAAACTGAATAAATTTAAAGCTCTGTTGGTTCGCTCTTCGCCTAAAAAACGTACTAAAACTTTCTTGATATCAGATGTATAAGCCGTTCCTTTCCAGACAAATGCGTTTTCGTGCATCGTAATATATTTGTCGATATCCACGAACATTTCGGCATAATTGCGCTCACGGTAATTTCCTTTAAAACTCACGGAAATACCGAAATACGCCATCGCATTGAAAAACAAACTCCAAAACAAAGCATGTGAAATCGGTGAAAGATAATCCAAGCCAAATAACTGAAGTGGTTTTAAAATTTCAATACCCCAAGGCCCTTCGGTCAAAAACGTGCTATCATAATTTGAAATTCCAATCATATACGGAATCAGGATCGTGTAAACACAAACCAAAAATCCGATGATAATTCCCGTTACAGCACCATTTAAGGAGCCTCTTCGCCATAACAAAGCTCCAAAAAATGCCGGAGCCAATTGTGCAATCACCACAAACGAAACCAATCCAATGGAGAACAAATTGTAATCCAAAACGAAGAAACGGTAAATCACATACGACAAAATAATCAGCGAGAAAATACCAATTTTTCTAATGTTTACGATACGTTTGGCGTTGGTGTCTCTGTTTTCATTAATCAATCTTCCCAAGAAACCATACGGAATCAAAACGTTGTTACTGAGCATGGTAGACAAACTGATTGACGATACAATAATCATCGAAATCGCGGCCGAAAATCCGCCAAGGAAAACCAAAACCGTAATAAACTCGTTTCCAAAAAGCTGTGGAATTAATAACGAATACGTATCGGCATTGACTGTTTTTCCATCAAAAAGAATGTTTCCGCCCCAAGCAATCGGATACACAAAAATGTTGAACAACACTAAATACAACGGAAACAACCAAATCGCTTTTTTGATGTGATTTTCTTTGTTGTTTTCGATAACCGCCATTTGAAACTGTCTCGGTAACAAGAAGATAGCAAACAAAGACAACATACAAAGGAAAAACCAATCCAAAGCCTGAGACAATCCGCCAATGGTATTTTTCTGTTTGAAATCGTCAAAATGACTGGCTTGAGCATAAATGTCATCAAAACCATCGAAAGCAAAAAACGTAACGTAAATCCCAACCAATAAAAAGAAGAACAACTTTAAAACAGATTCTAAAGCAACGGCGGTTACGATGCCTCTTCTTTTCTCGGAAGCATCTACATAACGCGTTCCGTAATAGGAAGCAAAAAGCGCCAAAGCGATGGCAACATAAGTCGTAGTATCATTAAAAATATTGGAACTGAACGACGTTTGGGTAACAATGTGAAAGGTTTCCGAAATGGCTTTTAACTGTAAAGCGATATAGGGAAGAATTCCGAAAAGGCAAACGATAGTAACAATCGCGCCTAAAAATCTACTGTTTCCGTAACGTAAAGAGATGAAATCGGCAATACTGGAGATTTTATTCACGCGGGAAATTCGGATAATCTTCTTTAGAATGATCATCCATGCAGGGATCACAATAATTGGCCCTAAATAAACGGTAAGATAACTCAATCCCGATTTTGCCGCCACGCCGATACTTCCGTAATACGTCCAAGCCGTACAATAAACTGCTAAGGATAAGGTATATACATAGGGATTGTTCGTCCATTTGGTGTTGCTCTTCTTCTCTGCCCAATGTGCGATGAAGAAAAGCATTCCTAAATAAACGGTCAATATTATCAATAACCCTATGCTACTCATGGTACTTGTTTACGATATATAAGGAAATGATAATGGAAAACACACAAATCGAAATGATGTAAAAATAAATCACGGGAACGCCAAACAAAGATGCTGCGGAATCAAACAACAGCAAAATTGGCATGTTAAAGCAGATGAGCAATAACAAGGAAAGAATGATTAGTTTTTGTTCGTGACGTCGTTTCATGGTAAATAAAACCTGAAAGCCCTTTTTTAGAGAGCTTCCAGGAATTTCAGTATTAATTAATCATCGTATTCATTGGTTAAGGCATACCATCCGAAAATGGTCAAACCGGCTACAATCATAGGTAAAAGAATGAAGAAAATGATGATTCCGAAGACCAAATCGTCTTGTTTGCCGGACGTCAGTTTTCCTCCAAAAATCATGATGGAAAAATAAGCGGTTAATAAACCTAAAATAATCCAAACTATTCCTAAATATTTTTTTATAGCATTCATAATCAAAGGTATTAGTCGTGAAGTGTATTAATTTTTCTGTCGATGTAAATCATTCCGATTACAAAACAAACGGCTGCAATGCCAATCGGATACCATAAGCCTTCCAAATAAAATTCCGGATTACCCGAATCTTTTGCCGTTGTTACAAAATACGTGGAAATTGCCGGCAGCAAACCTCCGAATATTCCGTTTCCTACGTGATACGGCAACGACATCGACGTATAGCGAATCTTAACCGGGAACATTTCCACCAAGAATGCTGCAATTGGCCCGTACACCATTGTTACAAAAATTACCTGAACAAAAACCATGAACACTAAGAACCATTTATCACTGTTATTGATTGTTTTGGTGATTTTGGTTTCGATTTTCTCTTTTCCTTTATCATCTAAAACTACCTTTCCAGCTTCATAATGAATGGTTTTTATTTCTTCCACCTGAGTGCCATCCGTATACGCTTTTGTAGTAGTAAAAACGGAATCAATCTTAGTGGCATCAATCGTTTTTGCCGACGGAACGACTTTAGTATTGGCAGCGATTTCAGTTTTTAAATTCAAATCAGTGCTTTCATACATGGCGCGGTAAATTGGTCGATATAGTAGAATAGCAATCAGCATTCCGGCCATCATAACTGATTTTCTTCCTATTTTATCACTCAGCCAACCGAAAAATACAAAGAACGGTGTTCCTAAAATAAGCGCGATTCCTAATAAAGTATCTACCTGTGTCGATTCAACATTCTGAACGGTTTTCAGGAAATTCATGGCATAAAACTGTCCGGTGTACCAAACAACGCCTTGTCCCATCGTTGCGCCGAACAAAGCTAAAAGTACGAATTTTAAGTTGTATTTGTTTCCAAAACTCTCCTTTAAAGGATTGCTGCTTGTTTTTCCTTCTGATTTTGCTTTGGCGAAGGCTGGCGATTCGTCCATGTTTTTACGAATCAGGTACGATACGAAAACCATAAGGATCGAAACCCAGAACGGTACGCGCCATCCCCAAGCATCAAACTGCTCAGCAGACAATACACTTTTAGTCAACAAGATAACTACAAGAGAAATAAACAATCCTACCGTTGCCGTGGTTTGAATCCAAGAAGTCCAGTATCCTTTTTCATTTTTTGGAGCATGTTCCGCTACATAAGTTGCAGCACCACCGTATTCTCCTCCAAGTGCCAAACCTTGTAATAAACGAAGAATCAATACGATGATGGGTGCTGCATACCCTATGGTTTCATAACTTGGTATACATCCGATGATGAAAGTAGCACCTCCCATTAGCATCAATGTTGCCATGAACGTATATTTTCTTCCGATGATATCGCCTAACCTTCCGAAGAATAAAGCTCCGAACGGACGCACCACAAATCCTGCGGCAAAAGTTGCCAACGTGGATAAAAATGCTGCAGTCGGATTATCAGTAGGGAAGAATTTAGTTGATAATACTACGGCTAAACTTCCGAAGATGTAGAAATCGTACCACTCAATCATGGTTCCCATCGAGGAGGCGGAAATTACTTTCCAGATTCCTTTTGTTGATTTGTTGCTCATATAGTTTTTTGTTTGTTTGTGGTTTGTTTTTTATAAATAAATCATCGCTTGTAAGGTCACTACATTCACAGCATCACTGGCTGCATATTTAAATGTACTGTATTCCAGTGAGAGTTTGGAATGGTGTCCGGTTAAAAATAGATTTGTGCCCACTGCAAATTGAGATGCATTATCATTCAAAGCATCAATTTGTCTGTCGTTGTAGGAAACATAAGGCTGTAATTTAGTTTTGGTTTTCATCGGAATTAAATATCCTAGATGACCGTAAAGCATCGAACCAGTTTCATAAGTTGTTCCGTAAGTATAATCATGACCGTAATCCTGATTTTGATACAACACATAAGCGGTTAAAGCGCCGCCTTTCTTTCCAATTGGGGCATCATAAAAAGCATCGATACCAAAAATGGTTACGTTTTCACCTTTCAGGGTTCCGTCTAAATCTGCTGAAACAGCGCCATTCGGATGGGCGTAAAATCCTGCCCCAACGTTAAACACTTTTTTACTTCCTAAATAACTTCCCACTTTATAAGGCAAAAAGTTACTTTCATTATCTAGGAAATTATATTCGAAGTAACCAGCATAAGTTTTTCCGGCTTCTTTGGAACCTAACAAACGTTTTCCGGCATAAATTGCCGAACCTCCGTTTACAGGTGTAAGTGCCGCTTCAAAATTATTGGTAAGTGCATCATTTACGGAAACGCGATATTGTAATTTTCCTAAACTTCCTTTAGCGAAAACACCCATACTTCTCCCAAATTGATCGGACAATCCTAAAGTTGCCCAGGTTTGACGCTGGTTGTCTAACGTCATCATATTTAAGGTGCTGCTGTTGTTTAATCGGGAAATTCCGTTCCAGTAATGGATTCCGCCACCAAGTGAGTGGTTGTTATTGAGGTTGTACTGAACATAAGCATCATGCAGGAAGAATTGTGCGTTGTCTTTTGCTCCTGTTGGACTCATGTTGTCTGCATTTAAACTGTTTAATCCTAAATGGGTTACGATTAAAAATTTCGAATTAAGTTGCGCATAAAGAAGTAATCGGGCTCTTCGAATGGAAAATGTCAGATCTTCCTGCTCATTTCCGTTAGCATCTAAAGGTTTGTCCGGATTGTGTTGCGCCCAAAATTGTGCCCAGGTAATAATTCTGAAGTAATTCGAGCCGTCTTGGTTAATGTTAACTTTGAGGCCGCCGCCATACTCTGAAGAGCCTTGTGAAAATCCTATTGCACCAAAAAGCAAGAGGCTCAGTAAAACAATGTTTTTTTTCATAATTAGCAGATTAGTTTATTTCGGTTTGGCAAACCAATATTCTAAAAATGAATCGGATGGATAATAATTACATATATGTTTTTGTAAACTACTATAGCTAATCTTTAAAACGTTCCCATTTAATAAGCATAAATTTATCACCTAACTCTGTGATAATCATTCCAGCTCCAGATAATTGCGACTTGTTTTTAAGGTATTCAAGCAGCTCTAAATGATTAAGAATTTTATACGTTGGATGATAATCGGCATGAGATGGTTTCTTTACGTTGAACTCCTTTATCCAGTTACTTACAGTTACATGGGAAACACCGATGATCCGTTCAATTTCACGATAGCTTAAACCTTCCAAATACAACTGAAGCGCTTTCGTAACATAATAATTGTCAATCTTCTTACCAAGCTTATTAACTGTAAAATAGTAGTTGCATTTTTTGCACAAATATCGCTGTCTATTTCCTACAATTCCGCTTTTTACGATATTGGTATTTCCGCATTTCGGACACTCTGCTAATTCCATGTATAGTAATTTTGTATAAATATAGTAATTTAGCAACAATTAAAAATTAATAATTTATTTTTTTAGGGTAAAAATTCCATAATCTCAATAAATTCAGACCTTTATTTATTGAAAATTAAATTATTTATTCTTGAATAAGGTTAATAGCATCAAATGAACACTATATCCTTTTTATCAAAAAATGAAGAAAAAGAATATTTTTTACCACAAATTGTTTAAAATTTGATATGCTTTTTTTTCTTTTATTTGTAGTATATAATACAAACATGCACTTCGATCCAAACGAAATAGACCAAAAGGCAACATACAAACTATTAACCGGAGCTGTAATTCCCCGTCCTATCGGATGGATTTCCAGTATCAACAAAGATGGAATACCTAATCTTGCTCCTTTTTCCTTCTTTAATGCAGTTGGAGAAGATCCTCCTCATGTAATGTTCTCAACGGTTCGACCGAATAACACAAACAAAGACACCTTGAACAATGTTCTGGAAACCGGACAATTTGTAGTAAACATGGTCGTGGAAGATATCGTTGAAAAAATGAACACTACTTCTCAATCCGTTGGTCCGGAAATAAACGAATTCGAATTAGCGGGTCTCACTCCTGCCCCATCTGTTAAAGTTAAAGCACCAAGAGTATTGGAAAGCCCAATCAATATGGAATGCGAATTGGTGCATCATTACACGCTGGAAGATAACAAACACGGCGGTGCAACCATTATCATCGGAAGAGTTGTTATGTTTCATGTGGCCGAAAACGTTTTACTTGATGATTTCAAAATCAATATGGAAACCTACAAACCTGTAGCGCGTTTGGCCGGTTCGAATTATTCAAAACTGGGAGAAATCTTTTCCATCAAAAGAATTTGATATGACATCACAAAAATTAGAAATAAAAGTCGCGATGCAAATTCAAAAACCAATGAATGAGGTCTTTGAAGCAATTGTCGACCCTGAGAAAATGACCAACTACTTCATTTCCGAAAGCACCGGAAGAATGGAAGAAGGTAAAAATCTAATCTGGAAATTCCCTGAATTCGACTTTGAATGCCCCGTTCGTGTCGGTAAAATCGAAAAAGACAAATACATTTCGTACTACTGGGAAAATTCAGGAAAAGAGCTGCTGGTTGAAATTACTTTGTCAGAAAGTTTAAACAATTCAACTTTGGTTTCGATTTCCGAAAAAGACATGGAAAACAACGAAGCCGGTTTAAAATGGTTATCCGGCAATTCCTTTGGATGGTCTAATTTTTTAGCCTGCCTGAAAGCCTATTTAGAATACGGAATCAATCTTAGAAAAGGTTCCTTTGATTTTATGAATAAATAATAAATAAAAATCGTGGTATCCCCGTTTTCACTATGGTGAATCTGTTGTATCCGCGTTCCATAAAAAAATGAAAATAACAGTAATCGGAGGTGGCCCAGGCGGTCTCTACTTTTCCATATTAACTAAGAAAGCAATTCCTAACTGTCAAATTGATGTTTACGAACGCAACAAAGCCGATGACAGTTTTGGTTTTGGCGTAGTGTTTTCCGATGAAACTTTAGGTGAATTTTTAACCCGTGATACCCAATCGTACGAATTAATCCGCAGCAAATTTGCATATTGGGATGATATCGTGGTTGCTCGTGATGGTGAGCGTGTAAGTGTTTCCGGTAACGGATTCTGCGGTTGTTCCCGTAAAACCTTATTACAGCTTTTACAACAACGTTGTGCCGAAGAAGGCGTAAACCTTCATTTTGAAGCCGATGTAACCGATTTAGCGCAGTTCAAAAATAGCGACATTATTGTAGCTTCAGACGGCATCGGAAGTGCTATCAGAACACAATTCGCCGATGATTTCGGAACCAATATAAAACTTCAGAAAAACCGTTTTGTTTGGTTAGGTTCCACAAAACCATTGGATGCTTTTACTTATTTCTTCAGAACAACACCATTCGGAACTTTCGTCGCACACACTTATCAATACGAAGCCGGAATGAGTACCTGGATTTTCGAATGCTCTAATGAAACATGGGAAAAAGCCGGTTTCGAAGTAACCAATGAAGAAGATACCATTCAAAAAATAGCCGAAATTTTCAAAGAAGAATTAGACGGTCATCCATTAATCACCAATAAATCACACTGGCGTCAATTTCCGCACGTTACCAATGAAAAATGGCACAAAGACAATATCGTTTTATTAGGTGACGCAAAAGCTACGGCACACTACTCCATCGGTTCCGGAACAAAATTAGCAATGGAATGTGCTATTGCACTTTCAGATGCTGTGGTTGCTAATCAAAGTAATGTTTCAGCAGCTTTTGAACAATACGAAAATACCCGAAGAAACCGAGTGGAAATGATTCAACATGCTGCAAACGTTTCGTTGGATTGGTTTGAACACATGGATAGACACATACAGCATGATTTTCAGCAATTTGCCTTTGGTGTGATGACGCGCTCCAAGAAAGTTACCTTTGAAAATTTAGCGATTCGTGATGCTTCGTATCCTGAAAAAGTACTATCTGAATTCAATGCCAAAATTGGTACCGATGCTAAAACTCCTGCAGCCTTCACTCCTTTTAAGTTAAGGGAAATGACACTGCAAAACCGAATCGTAATGTCTCCGATGGGACAATATTCGGCTGAAAACGGTGTGGTAAACGATTGGCATTTTCAACATTATACCAGTCGTGCAATTGGCGGGGTCGGATTGATCATTGCCGAAATGACTGCCATTTCCGAAACCGGAAGAATCACTTCAAGTTGTACAGGATTATATTCAGAAGAACAAATAGTTAACTGGAAACGAATTACTGATTTTATCCATCAAAATACTCAAACTAAAATAGGAATACAATTAGGGCATTCCGGACGAAAAGGCGCCATTAAAAAACCTTGGGAAGGTGGTTCTGAACCCATAGACAATGCTTGGGAGTTACTTTCCGCTTCCCCTATTCCGTTCAATGAAAAACTGGCTGCTCCAAAAGAAATAACGTTAGCCGACATGGATAAAATCGTTTCAGAATTTGTACAGGCAACCAAAAATGCCAATGCTGCCGGATTTGACATGATTGAACTACAAGCGCATCACGGGTTTTTATTAGCTTCATTCCTTTCTCCTCTAACCAATATCAGAACAGACGAGTTTGGCGGAAGCATCGAAAACCGATTAAAATTTCCATTAAGAGTTTTTACAGAAATGCGAAAGGCGTTTCCAAAAGAAAAACCGATGTCGGTGAGAATTTCTGCTTCGGATTGGGCAGAAAACGGAATTTCAGAACAAGATGTAATTGCAATTTCAGAAGCTTTTAAAAATGCAGGAGCAGATATCATAAGTGTATCGACAGGAAATACCGTTGCACATCAAAAACCACAAACCGGAAGAATGTGGCAAACACCTTTCTCCGATATGGTTCGCAACACCGTTCATATTCCAACCATAACAGCAGGTTACATTCAAGACATTGATCAAATCAACACCATCTTATTAAACGGTCGCGCCGATTTGGTTTCACTGGGAAGACCATTGCTTTTAGATCCTTATTTTGTTCGTAATGCGCAAGCCTACGAAAATTTCAGACCAACCGACATTCCGCAGCAATACATGGCCGGAACAACCCATTTGTATCCGTTAAAAGCATCGGAACGTAAAACGGTAGAAGGCATGAAAAAAGCATTGAAGCCGGAAAGTCATAAGATAATTACGAAATAGAAATTACAAATTACGAATGAAACATTACGAAGATAATTTCGCCCATAATAGTTTACCAGCTCAGGAGTTACAACCCGATTACTCTTTTTTGGATTTAACACAATTCAACCGACCGGACATGCTTAATTGCGTGGAACGTTTGTTGGATTATCATATTCAAAACGGTCATGGAGATGCGGTTTGCATTCAGACATTTGAAGAAAAATGGACGTACAACGATTTGTTTGAGAAAGCAAATCAGATAGCCCATGTTTTGGTTGAAGATTTAGGTCTAAAATCCGGAAACCGAGTATTGATTCGTTCCGCCAACAACCCGATGATGGTAGCCTGTTGGTTCGCGATTTTAAAAGCCGGCGGAATTGTTGTGGCCACGATGCCTCTGCTTCGCTCCAAAGAGTTGACAACCATTATTGATTGTGCCGAAATCTCTCATGTTTTGTGCGACAGTTCGTTATCGGAAGAAATGGAATTGGTAAAATCTCCCTTTTTGAAAAGAACCTGTTATTACAGGGCTTCAGAATTGGAAGAGTTGATGCAGAGTAAACCGAAAACATACTCCAATTATCATTCAAAATCAGATAGTATTGCGCTGATTGGGTTTACTTCCGGAACAACGGGATTACCTAAAATGACGGCACATTATCATAAAGACGTATTGAATATCTGCGAAGCTTTTCCACAATATTCGCTACAACCTACTCCAAATGATGTATTTACAGGAAGTCCTCCTCTAGGATTTACTTTCGGATTAGGTGGTTTGGTATTATTCCCAATGTATTTTGGCGCTTCGACTTTCTTAATCGAAAAACCAACACCTGATTTATTATTACAAGCCATTCAGGATTACAAGGTTACGACTTGCTTTACAGCACCAACCGCTTGGAGAGTTTTAACAACCAAAGCAAACGAATACAATATTTCAAGTTTAAAAAAATGTGTTTCCGCTGGTGAAACCTTGCCTTTAAAAGTCTGGGAAGACTGGTATAATGCAACCGGACTGAAAATAATCGATGGAATTGGCGCCACGGAAATGCTACACATCTTCATCTCCTCTAACGAATCAAACATGAAACCTGGCGCTACGGGTGTCGCTGTTACCGGATACGAAGCCAAGATTATCGACAATAACGGAAATGAAGTTCCGAGAAACGAACCCGGAAGATTAGCAGTAAAAGGAATTACAGGCTGCAAATATTTAAACCGAGAAGAAAAGCAACGAGAGTATGTAGAAAATGGATGGAATTTAACCGGAGATATCTTTCGTCAGGATGAAGATGGATTCTTTTGGTTTGTTGCCCGTGGAGACGATATGATTATTTCTTCCGGATATAACATTGCGGCCATTGAAGTGGAAAGTGTATTGTTGACACACGAAGAAATACTGGAATGCGCCGTTATTGGTTTACCCGATGAAGAACGCGGCATGCTGGTTTGCGCACACATTGTTTTAAAAGAAAAACATAAAGCAACAGATGAATTAGCAAAAGCTATTCAACAGTGGTTCAAAGAAGTAGCTGCTCCATACAAATATCCAAGAGTTATTAATTTTATCGATGTTTTACCTAAAACGGAAACCGGTAAAATCCAACGATTTAAATTGAAATAATACTTAATTTTACAGCTATGAAGTATTTTATAAAAACAGAAAAGATTCGTTTTCAACATATTGATTTTGCAGGAATTGTGTTTTACCCAAGATTTCTGGAAATGCTTAACGGACTGGTAGAAGACTGGTTTGAGGAAGCGTTGCACCGACCTTTTTCCAAAATGCATGAAACCAACGGTATTCCAACAGTAGATTTGAAGGTACAATTCAAGAAAGCGGCTCGTTTAGGCGAAGTAATCACCAAGGAATTATGGGTTAAAGAATTGAGAAGCTCTTCTTTGCTTTGTGGCTTCCTATTTAAATGCCCACAAGGCGATACCATTTTAGAAGGCGAAGTCACGCTTGTAAACGTAAAAATTGCCGAAGACCGCAAAACAATATCTGCCGAAGCTTTTAATGAAGCTATGAGAGAAAAAATCAGTTATTTCCTTTTACCTCAATAAATTATGGAATTTAAAAAATTCAAAGCCGCCACTGTTCAAACCGCTCCCGTTTTTCTAAATGTGGAAAAAACGATTGATAAAGCTATTTCTTTTGTACAGGAAGCAGCAACTAATGGTGCTAAACTAATTGCTTTCCCGGAAGTTTTTGTAGCGGGTTATCCGTATTGGAACTGGGTGATGACGCCGGTTCAGGGCAGTAAATGGTACGAAGAACTGTATAAATGCTCCGTAACTACTGATGATGAAGACATGTTACGTTTATATCAGGCTGCTAAAGATAATGACATTCATATTGTTATTGGAATTAATGAACGAGGTAACAGCTATGGAGAAATTTACAACACGAATTTAATCATTGACAATAATGGAAACCTTATTGGAAGACACAGAAAGCTTGTCCCAACTTGGGCTGAAAAATTGACCTGGACTTCTGGAGACGGCTCATCTTTAAAGGTTTATGATACAGAAATAGGCCCTATCGGAACGTTGGCTTGTGGTGAAAACACGAATACTTTAGCCCGATTTACATTGCTTTCACAAGGCGAATTGATCCACATTGCGAATTATATTTCGTTGCCGGTTGCTCCTCCAGATTACAATATGGCGGAAGCAATCAAGATTCGTGCAGCAGCACATTCTTTTGAAGGTAAATTGTTTACGATAGTTTCCTGTTCAACGATTTCAAAAGAAATCATGGACGCTTTAAAAGACGATGTTCCTAATATCGAAGAATTGCTAACCCGTAAAAATTCCGCTTTTTCAGGTTTTATCGGACCAAACGGAGCTGTAATCGGAGAGCCTTTAATTGACGATGAAGGAATTGTGTATGCAGATATCGATTTAGCAAAATGCATTCAGCCTAAGCAAATGCACGATATTTTAGGACATTACAACCGTTTTGATATTTTCGATTTGCGAGTGAATATTGCTCCAACTAGAAAAATCACTTTTATTGACAATCACGAAGAATTCAACAAGCGATAACAAACAAGCAAATGGTTTTCTCCCCTAGCCCTGATTGCAGCGGTTGCCTTGCAAAAGCGAAAAGCAGGAAAAAGGATTCCAAAAGAGCCCAAACCATTCGCTTCAAAAAATAAAAAAATGGAAGATAAATATTCAGACGACGTAATCGGTCGCGCACGAGTTCAGGACACACCCGAGCTGGAAGCCTACTACAAAGAATTAGAAGGTTTAGGCGCCGGTGCTTTATGGACGGTTGCCAACGATATTGAGCCTTGGGAACCACGCACATCCTCTGTTCCAATGCTTTGGAAATACGAAGATTTGCGCGAATTAGTTTTAAAATCATCCGAATTGGTAACGCCGGAACAAGCGGGACGTCGCGTGGTTTATTTGGTAAACGACAAACGTAAAGATGTATCAGCTGCTGTGGGTTGGTTGTACACCGGAATTCAGGTGACACGTCCAGGAGAAAGTACATCGGCACACCGACATAAGGCTTCTGCCCTACGCTTCATTATGGAAGGCGAAGGTGGTTATACCGTAGTGGATGGCAACAAAGTAACGTTTGAAGTAAATGATTTTGTAATCACTCCAAATTCTGCTTGGCACGAACATGGTGTTGCAGAAGGTGGAAAAACTTGTGTTTGGCAAGACGGTTTGGATATACCGCTAGTGAACGCATTGGAAGCAAATGATTATGCGGTTTTTGACGGAAAACAACCTTTACAGGCACCAGTTAATTATTTGCCTTTATCCTATGGTGGCGCCGGTATTATTCCTGCTGATAAAGTATGGGACAAGCCTTATTCACCATTGTTCAAATATTCCTGGAAACAAGTTTATCCGGCTTTATTGGAAGCTGCCAAAGTAAACGATGGTTCTCCTTATGATGGGATTATCATGCAGTATTCCAATCCGTTAACAGGCGGTCATGTGATGCAGACTATGGGCGCTTCGATGCAAATGCTGCGTCCGGGAGAGCATACCAAAGCACATAAACATACTGGTTCTTTTGTGTACCAGTGTGCAAAAGGAAAAGGCTATTCGATCATTGGTGGAAGACGCTTTGATTGGAAGGAACGCGATATTTTCTGTGTTCCGTCATGGGTATATCACGAGCATGTGAATTTATCAGAAACGGAAGACGCTTGTTTATTCTCTTTCAATGATTTACCGGTAATTGAAAAATTGGGATTATATCAGGAGAAAGCGTATCCGGAAAATAATGGACATCAAAAAATAGATTAACGATTTAAGGCTTAAAACCTTAGTAACTTAGTACCTTTATACAAAATGAAATTAGCAACGTATCAAATAAACCACGCGGCACCAAGATTGGGTGTTGTTCAAAATAACCACATGATCGATTTGGAAGATGTGGCGCAAATCAAAAAAGAGAATATGCCAAAAACCATGTTGGATTTAATTGACATGGGATTGATTGAAGTAACTCGTATTCAAGGAATTATCAATAGTTTAACTTCGGAAGAATTGAGTAATTGCTCGTATCCGTTATCAAATATTACGTTCTTGGCTCCTATCCCAAAACCTAGAAAAAACATCATCGGGATTGGTTTAAATTACACCGAACACGTTGCGGAAAGTGCAAGAACATTGGATACTACTGGGAAATTACCTCAAAAACCAATTATTTTCTCTAAACCACCAACATCGGTAACGGCTACCGAAACCAACATTTTACTGAATCCTAAATTGACACAACAATTAGATTGGGAAGTGGAATTGGCTGTAATTATTGGTAAAGGAGGAAAATACATTTCAAAAGACGAAGCGTTAAATCACGTTTTTGGTTATACAGTAATCAACGATATTTCTGCGAGAGATTGCCGTCGTGAAGGACAATGGATCGTTTCCAAAGGACAAGATACGTTTGCACCGATGGGACCGGTTTTGGTGACTGCGGATGAAATAGAAAATCCTCACAATTTAAACCTGTCTTTAAAATTGAACGGCGTTGAAAAACAGAATTCAAACACAAAATTCTTGTTGTTCAACATCAACGATTTAATTGAAGATTTGAGCACGGTTTTCACTTTAGAATCTGGTGATATCATTGCTACTGGAACGCCTGCTGGTGTAGGTGCCGGAAGAAATCCTCAGGAATGGATGTGGGACGGTGATGTGGTGGAAGCTACTATAGAAGGCATCGGGACAATTGTTAATACGGTTAAGGAGATTTAATTAAAGTAAATAGAATAAAAAAGACTTTGTTACTTTGTAACTCAGTTGCTTTGAAATTAAAGAAAATGAAAAAATATAGAATTGGTCAGATTGTACCTTCATCAAACGTAACTATGGAAACGGAGATTCCGGCAGTTTTTCGTTCTCGCGAAACAATTTTACCGGAACGCTTTACTTTCCATTCGAGCCGTATGCGCATGAAAAAAGTAACCAAAGAAGAATTAGAAGCGATGGATGCCATGAGCTTGAAATGTGCCACGGAATTATCTGATGCGCATGTTGACGTTATGGGTTACGCTTGTTTAGTTGCTATCATGAGCATGGGACGCGGTTACCACTGTGTTTCGGAAGTAAATTTGCATCAGGAAACAATTAAGAATGACTTCCCTACTCCAATTGTAACTTCAGCCGGAGCTTTAATCAACGGATTGAAAGTTTTGGGTGCTAAAAAAGTGGCGGTAATTACGCCGTACATGCGTCCTTTAACGGATTTGGTTGTAGATTATATTGAACATCAAGGTTTTGAAGTGGTCGATTCTATCGCTTTGGAGATTCCTGATAATTTGGAAGTGGCAGCGCAAGATCCGATGAATTTGTTGGAAATCTACAAAAGATTAGATTTGACTGGAGTTGATGTGTTGGTTGCATCGGCTTGTGTACAGATGCCATCATTGGAAGCAATTGATTTGATTCAGAAAGAAATTGGTATTCCGGTAACTTCAGCAGCAGTTTGTACGACTTATGAAATGATGAAGAAATTAGGTATTGAAGCAAAAGCGCCTATTGGCGGGGAATTGTTAAGCGGAAAGTATTAATAATAAAAAAAGCCTCTTATGAAGAGGCTTTTTATTTGATTAAATATACAAAAATGAGGCTAAAAAATGGTTATAAAAAGATTTCTTTCCTTATAATTTCAATTCTCTGAATCATTCTTTCAGAAACTTATTTATGAAATATCCATCACTGGTTTCCACTTTAAGCATATAGACACCATTACTTAAATGACTGACGTTAATTGAATTATAATTTAAAACAGTAGCCGTTGTGGCACCTTTTGACAATAAATCATAAATTTCATATTGTTTTGCGGTAACCCCTTGCGGTAAATCCAAATGCAGAATATCTTTTACCGGGTTTGGATAAAACTTAACTGTTTTACCACCAAACTCTTCTGATGATAGACTTGACGTACTGTTGATACGGGCAATGTGATTTCGAGGAACACCATCGTATTCAGTAAAAATTCCTGTTATTATTATTTTTCCGTCTGGTTGAACAACAGCACTGGAAATCCCTCCATTAGACCCCGAACCTATATCAAAATCAGTATCTATTTGACCATTGGGCTGTAATCTCGCAATGTTATTTATAACCTGACCATTGTAATCCGGATAATATCCTGTAACAATTATTTTTCCATCAGATTGAATTGCCGAAGGATAAAAACTATTAGTATCGGAAATGTTTAAATCTGTATAAAAACAGGTATCTAAAGTTCCATTGGCATTTAAGCGGACCATATTTGACCCTAATAGTTGTGTGTGATTTATATCGTTATATACATCAAAAACTCCACCAATTAAAATCTTATTGTCTTTTTCCAAAAACACTGAATAATAACCACATCCATAATCACAATACATATAGATAAACGGTGTGATATTAATAAAACTTTCATCTTCCGAACCATCCGAATTTAAACGATTTATTAATTTAAAAACTCCGGAAAAAGATAATAGCCCACTTACCAAAATTTTCCCATCATTTTGAGTAATAATTTTTGTAATATAATTATTATCCGTAAAACCTATACTAGTATTAAAAGTCAAATCTAAAGAACCATCCAAATTTAATCGAGCTAAGCCGTCTCTAGAAACACCATTGTAATTTTGAAACACCCCCCCTACAAGTATTTTCCCATCAGCTTGAATAGCTACAGACAGTAAAGATCCGTCTATTTCGGGATTGTTATTAAAACTCATATCCAATGAACCATCAGGATTCAATCTTACCAAATTATTTACCGTAACATTATTTAACTCAGTAAAAGGTCCTACAACTATTATTTTCCCATCAGGCTGTATTGCTAATGATGCCATAAAGCCACCTTCTGTTACAATCAAATCATTAAAACTTCCGTCAACATTTCCATTATTGTTAAATCTTTTGACTTTTGATGGAGAGGTATTACCATTACTATCGACAAAATTTTCAACAATTAGGATTTTCCCGTCAGCCTGGACAATTGCCTGACTATATTCAGCCACACCATCTTGCACAACAAAACTCAAATCCAGTGATCCATCTTGTGCGAAACCAATTAATGAGGCAAAAAAAACTGTTATAAAATAGATAATTTTCTTCATGACATTAATCTTTAAGATTAAACAAATAAGAAAAACAAAGTATACAAAGTTACAACATATAAAATAAATTATTGATTATCAATTATTTACATTAAAAATAATTTTGAATCAAGAAAAATATAGTTACAAAAGAAATTAAAAGCAACTGCTATCTTAACAGACATATCCCTTAAAAATATTTTAATACATAATCGCATTTAACAAGCTATTCATCCTACAATTTTGTAAATTAGTACTCCTTTTAATTTTTAAAAAGCAACACATATGAAAAGAAGAGCAACCGCCGTTTGGAATGGCACAGGCAAAGACGGGAAAGGTCATTTAACCACACAAAGCACCGTTTTAAACAAAACACAATATTCTTTTTCTTCCCGATTTGAGGAAGGTATTGGAACTAATCCCGAAGAATTAGTTGGTGCAGCACATTCTGGTTGCTTTACTATGAAACTGGCTTTCAATTTACAGGCTGCAGGTTTTACTCCCGATGAATTGAAAACCGATTGCGAGATTGTATTTGAAGATGGCAATATTGTAGCGTCCAACCTCTCTTTATTGGCGACTGTTCCGGGTATCGATAATGCAAAATTTGAAGAACTCGTGCGAGATGCCGAAGCCAACTGCCCTATTTCGAAGTTGTTGAACACAAAAATTACAGTTGTGTTTAGTTTAAATCAATAAACAATTTACATGCAAATAAAAAGCCATGACTCTCAGAGTACGTGGCTTTATTTTTTAATCAAGTTTTTTTGATTTTCATTTTACAATCGTAGCATAAAGCAAGTTTAGCATTATCGATAGTTGCAATTTTCTCCACAGCATCCGTCATTACGCATTTTTTATCTTTACAGTGTGGCAAACCTAAATTGTGTCCAAACTCATGTACAGCAACTTTTTGCAAGCGAACGTTTACAGTTGCTGCATCTTTATGTTTAATGCGAAAAGTAGAAACCACACAACTGTTTCCAGGGCAGTATCCCAATCCCATTACGCCCCAATCCTGATATTTGTAGGCAGGCTGAACCATTTTTCTGCCACTCTTATATTTTGTGGTTGAAATATCCTTAGAGGTAAGTCCTATAATAAAATCCAATGAATCAGGAATATCCCGATGCTGGAATAAGATTATGCTATCAGCTCT
Organism: Flavobacterium enshiense; assembly: GCF_040750275.1. Classification (GTDB taxonomy): domain Bacteria; phylum Bacteroidota; class Bacteroidia; order Flavobacteriales; family Flavobacteriaceae; genus Flavobacterium; species Flavobacterium enshiense_B. The sequence continues at coordinate 167,551 of NZ_JBDOCV010000002.1, read as the reverse complement.
GTAACGAGGTGATTTCACATTAATAAAAGCTTTTTTACTAATTAGCTTATCCTTCAGTATAATTGTCTTTACATCATAAAAATCCGCAATGGTTTTAGAAATCATATTAGCTTTTTCTTCAGAAAAACTATTGTATGGCTGAATACCAACCACTTTATTTTCAGACGGATAATCCGAACAGGAATACTGAAGCAATATCAGTAACGCAATAATAAAACGCATACCATAAATTTTACTAAAAATACAAAACAAGACAATTAAAAGTTTAACCCTGATTAATTATTTAGCAAATCAAAAAATATAAATTATTAACGGTAACTTGGCGTAATGCAAGTACAATGAAATATCTTTTGAATAGTATAGTGCCAATAGTTGAAAAAATGCTCGCAAAAGACATGGATTCTAGCTTATTAACACTAAATATTCTTGAGAACAAAAACAGAAATCGTTAATCAAATAATTTTAAAAAGATATGAAGGATAATTCGAGAGTTTACAAAATGTCTTTTGCGGGGGTTTATCCGCATTACATTACAAAAGCTGAGAAAAAAGGGCGTACAAAAGAAGAAGTGCATCAAATCATCTTTTGGCTTACCGGATATAATGAAGAAAGCTTTCAAAAAATCCTTGCTGATCAAACAAATTTTGAAGATTTTTTCAATAACGCTCCACAAATTAATCCGAATGTTTCAAAGATTACCGGTGTAATTTGCGGCTATCGTGTGGAAGACATCGAAGACAAACTGATGCAGCAAATTCGCTATTTAGACAAATTGATTGATGAATTAGCGAAAGGAAAAACTATGGAGAAGATACTTAGGGAATAAAATAATATATTGATTTTAAGATAATTAATTTTTTTTTCTAAAACTTTTCTCCATTTATCAGTATATTTATAATAAAAATAGTTAACTGATGAAAGCAACACTATTTTACGCATTAGTTATACTATCCGCATTAGCTTCATGTGATAGAAAATCAGAAAGTCCACAAGAGTCTGATTCATCAAATTATATTGATTTATCCCATGATTTTTCAGAAGAAACTATTTATTGGGTAACTGCCGAAGAATTCAAATTGGACACAGTATACAATGGAAATACTCCAAAAGGTTATTATTATTCAGCCAATAATTTCAGTGCTGCAGAACATGGCGGAACCCACGTAGATGCCCCTATACATTTTTCAAAAACAGGACAAACCGTAGATGAAATTCCACTTGATAAATTAATCGGACAAGCGATTAAAATCGATGTTTCCTCAAAAGCACTTACTAATCCAGATTATTTGGTTAGTGTTAACGATTTTCTTGATTGGGAAAAAAAAGAAAAAAACAACATTCCTGATGGTAGTATTGTTTTATTAGAAACCGGATATTCCAAATATTACCCTAACAAAATCAAATACCTCGGAACTAGTGGACGTGGTGATAAAGCTGTAAAAGAACTACACTTCCCAGGACTTTCTCCTGAAGCGGCAAAATGGTTGGTCGAGCATCGTACTATTAAAGCAATCGGAATCGATACACCAAGCATTGATTATGGCCAATCTACTTATTTTGAAAGTCATGTGACATTGCTTTCAAAAAACATTCCTGTTTTTGAGAATCTCGCTAACCTTGATAAATTGCCAATTCAAGGATTTGAAATAATCGCATTGCCTATGAAAATAAAAGGAGGAAGTGGCGCTCCTTTGAGAATTGTTGCCGTTGTTGATAATCAGTAGTTAGCGATCATTGTAACGGACGACACGAATAAAACAGCCAGAAGACTAAAATTTCAATATGAGAAAAGTAATTGCAGCAATCAATATGACACTTGATGGGTTTTGCGACCATACTGCTGGACTCATTGCTGATGATGAATTACATTATCATTATGCTGATCTGTTGAACAATGCAGGAGTTATATTATACGGACGAACAACCTACCAACTTATGCAATTTTGGCAAGCATTATTGAAGAATCCTTCTGACGAAAAATCAATGAATGACTTTGCAATTTCAATAAACAAAATTGAAAAACTTATTTTCTCCACTACTTTAAAAGACACAGGCTGGAACACAGCAAAACTAGCAAACAGACCTCTTGAAGAAGAAGTTTTAGCATTAAAACAACAATCAGGAAAAGACATTTTTATTGGAAGTCGGAGTTTGATTATTCAACTATTAAACTGCAATCTTGTTGACGAATTTCAAGTTTGCATTCATCCCGTCATAGAAGGCAAAGGTCTGCCATTGTTTGACCAAATAAAGGAAAGGATTGTTCTTAAACTCACTAAAACAAAATACCTAAATTCGGGTGCGACAGTATTTTACTATGAACCAACATTAGAGAAAACAAAGAACCGTTAACAAGGTTTTTATGCAAGTTGGATATCGGTGCGCATCGAGACAATATAAATCAACAGAACGATATGCCAGTAAATAAAAAAGCCGTAATGTGAGTTACGGCTTTTTAAATATCTAAACTAAAATCTTAGTATTTCAACAATTCCAATAATTCGGTTTCAAATCGTTGTTTCGGTAAATACTGATCTTCCAACGATTTCATAAACGGAATAGCCGATTCTAAACTTCCCACACGTTTTACCGGTGCATCCAAGTATTCAAAACAGTTCTCCATAATCATCGAAGAAATATCACTTGCGACACCTCCAAACAAAGTATCTTCCTGAAGGATGATTACACGGTTGGTTTTCTTAACAGATGCATAAATCGCTTCCCAATCTAACGGTTGTAAACTTCTCAAGTCTAACAAATCAGCTGAAATATCGGAATGTTTAGCCAACGTTTCCAAAGCCCAATGCACACCTGCTCCGAAAGAAATAATAGTTACATCGTTACCTTCTTTAAGTAATGATGCTTTTCCAAAAGGTAAGGTGTAGTAATCTTTAGGAACATCCTGATAAATGCTTCTGTACAATTGTTTGTGCTCGAAGAACATTACCGGGTTCGGATCGTTAATTGCTGTAGCCAACAATCCTTTTGCATCATATGGGAACGCCGGATAAACTACTTTCAATCCCGGAGTTTTAGTAAACCAAGCCTCATTGGTTTGTGAGTGGAAAGGTCCAGCCTGAGTTCCGCCACCGCAAGGCATACGCACTACCACATCGGAGTTTTCCTGCCAACGGTAGTGTTGTTTCGCTAATAAATTCACGATTGGGTTGAATCCTGTAGAAACGAAATCGGCGAACTGCATTTCCACCACTGCTTTATGACCATTGATAGACAATCCGTTAGCTGCAGAAACAATTACGCTTTCGCAGATTGGCGTATTACGAACACGCTCTTTTCCGAATTGGTCTACAAAACCATCCGTAATTTTAAAGGCACCACCATATTCCGCGATGTCTTGTCCCATGATTACTAAATTTTCATGGCGCTCCATCGATTGACGCAATCCATTGGAAATCGCATCAATTACACGGATATTTTCAACTTCATCAGAATGATTTACTTCTTCATATTCCCACGGACGGTAAACATCATTTAATTCCTCATTCAAATCCGCAACAATTGCCGGTTCTTCCTGAACTTTTGCCCAATCCGTATCGATTTCTTTTTTGATTTCCGCACGGATAGCTTCATCAGCTTCCTCCGATAAAACCGCCGTAGCTTTCAAATAGTTTCTGTAATTCTCAACCGGATCTTTAATCGCCCACATGTCCATCAATTCCTGAGGAACATACTTGGTTCCACTCGCCTCTTCATGCCCACGCATACGGAAAGTCATAAATTCCAATAATACAGGACGCGGATTGTCAATCATCGAAGTTTTCAATTCGGAAATCAAATTAACTACTTCTAAAAGATTGTTCCCATCTACCACATGGCTTTCCATTCCGTAACCTACACCTCTATCTGCCAATTGCTTGCAACGGTATTGCTCGTTAGTTGGCGTGGATAATCCGTAACCATTGTTTTCAATCACGAATAAAACCGGCAAATCCCAAACGGAAGCTACGTTTAACGCTTCATGGAAATCTCCTTCAGAAGTTGCTCCTTCACCAGTAAATACAGCGGTTACTTTTCCGTTTTTCTTCAGTTTATTGGCTAAGGCGATTCCGTCAGCAATCCCCAACTGAGGTCCCAAGTGCGAAATCATACCTATAATATTGTATTCCTGAGTACCAAAGTGGAACGAACGGTCACGACCTTTGGTAAATCCGTTGCGTTTTCCTTGCCATTGCGAGAACAAACGATGTAACGGGATTTCTCTCGTAGTAAATACACCTAAGTTGCGGTGCATCGGTAAAATATATTCGTCTTTGTCTAAAACCGAGGTAATACCTACCGAGATAGCCTCCTGCCCGATTCCTGAAAACCATTTGGACACTTTCCCCTGACGGATAAGGATTAACATTTTTTCCTCAATCAGTCTTGGCTTTAAAATCTTTTTATATAAATCTAATAATTGCTCGTTGGTTAGATTTTTTCTATCGAAGTTCATTGTATTGTGCTTTTAAAACGCTCCCAAAAGTATAAAAAATAACACTTTCAGCCTAAATTGTTGTGGATAAATATTTCGTTAAAATCTACCTTACCCAAACTCTGGATTTTCAAACTTTGAAATTGTTAACAACTTAATTGGTTTTTTACAGAAATTATTCTCTACATTTGTTTTTATAATGGTTTCAAACCGAAAAAGTTATTAACAAAAACTAAGTACAATGCAAAACATTCCTAGTGTTGACTTACGTGATTTCCTGTCGGATGATCCGGCACGTAAACAAAAATTTGTAAATGAAATCGGAAAAGCCTACGAAGAAATCGGCTTCGTAGCATTAAAAGGTCATTTCTTAGATGACAAATTAGTTGATGAACTTTACAGTGAAGTTCGTAATTTCTTCAACCTTCCTCTGGAAACGAAAAGTAAATACGAAATCCCTGGAATCGGCGGACAAAGAGGCTATGTTTCTTTCGGAAAAGAGCATGCTAAAGGTCGTTCAGCCGGAGACTTAAAAGAATTCTGGCACTTTGGCCAGTATGTAAGCGAAGGTTCAAAATACGCTTCTGAATACCCTGATAACGTTACTGTTTCAGAATTACCAAAATTCAATACCGTTGGAAAAGAAGCATATCAAATGCTTGAAAAAACTGGTGTTTATGTTTTAAGAGCTTTAGCAATTTACATCGGATTGGATGAGTTTTATTTCGATAAATACATTAAAGACGGAAACAGTATCTTACGCCCTATCCACTATCCGCCTATTACTGATGAACCAAAAGACGGTGCCGTTCGTGCTGCTGCTCATGGCGACATCAACTTGATTACCTTATTGATGGGCGCTCAAGGCAAAGGTTTACAAGTTCAAAACCATGACGGTAAATGGATTGATGCGATTGCTGAACCAGACGAATTAGTAATCAATGTTGGTGATATGTTGTCACGTCACACTAACAATAAATTGAAATCCACGATTCACCAAGTAGTTAATCCGCCAAGAGAATTATGGGGAACTTCTCGTTTTTCTATTCCGTTTTTCATGCACCCGGTTGGTGACATGTCTTTAAACTGTTTAGAAAACTGTATCGACGCAGAACACCCAAAATTGTACGACGACATCACTGCTGGTGATTTCTTATACGAACGTTTAGTAGATTTAGGATTAATTAAAAAATAATCTTTAATTTTATACTCTTATGAAAAGACATTGAGTTTTTACTTGATGTCTTTTTAATTTTTAAGAATGTTTATTATGGATTTACAAGACCAATTAAAAAACCTTTTCCCAGACCACGTTCCTTCAAATGAACCGGAAGAAATTCAAGAAGAAGAACATGCACTTTTCATACAAAAAGAACCTTTAATCTGTAAGTATGAAAAACGCAAAGGAAAAGCGACCACAATTATCGAAGGTTATGAAGGCGATGTTGAAGATTTCAAGATACTGGCCAAAGAAATAAAAACCAAATTGAGTGTTGGCGGAAGTTTCAAAGACGATGCTATCATTCTTCAAGGAGATTACCGCGATAAAATCATGGAAATCCTTAAAGAAAAAGGATTTAAAGTAAAACGCGTTGGTGGTTAATTAATTTGTTTTCGGTCGCAGTTGAGCTACTAATACATACACAACTAAGTAAATCAGGAACTTAACCAACTCAGAGCTAAAATTATGACAGCAATAAAATCATCAGAATTAATATTAAATCCGGATGGAAGTGTATATCACCTGAATCTTAAACCGGAACACATCGCTCATGACATTATTTTTGTGGGTGATCAACACCGAGTGGAGAAAATTACACAACATTTTGACTCTGTGGAATTTACCACTCAAAAACGTGAATTCAAAACACAGACCGGAACTTATAAAGGAAAGAAATTAACGGTTATATCAACTGGTATCGGACCGGACAACATTGATATTGTTTTAAACGAATTGGATGCTTTGGTAAATATCAATTTGAACACAAAACAACCAAAAGCAAATCTGACATCCTTAAATATTGTTCGCATCGGAACTTCCGGTTCTTTACAGGCTGATATTCCGGTTGACGGTATCGTAATGTCGGAATACGCCATTGGTTTAGACAACATGCTTCGCTCCTATTTAATTGATGAGGTAACCGACAAAAACATCGAAGAAGCCTTTATCAGTCACACCAACTGGGATTTAAGAAAAGGCAAACCTTATGTTGTAAAAGGAAGTGAAAAATTAGCCAAATTGATTGAAAGTGATACTATTCACAAAGGTTTTACAGGAACTGCAGGTGGTTTTTACGGCCCACAAGGGCGTGTTTTGCGTTTGAATATTCAGGACGAGAACCTTAACCAAAAAATGGACAGTTTCAATTATAATGGCATCAGAATGACCAATTTGGAAATGGAAACCGCTGCAATTTACGGTTTAGGAAAACTGCTTGGCCATGAAACTTTGTCCATGAACGCTATTATTGCAAACAGGGCCAACGGAACTTTCAGTGAAGATCCCTACAAAGCGGTTGATGAGTTAATTATTTATGTTTTGAATAAATTGGTCGGATAAATGACGTTGAGAATTGCCAGGCATACCGATAATCTCGAAAAAATCAAAACATTCTATGTTACTATTTTAGGGCTTGAAGTACTCGGTAGTTTTGAAAATCACGATAATTACGATGGGATTTTCATTGGGAAACCGAATTTAAATTGGCATCTGGAGTTTACAAAATCAAACGAAAAGGCCAATCATATTTCGGATGAAGACGATGCTTTAGTTTTTTACCCTGAAAATTCATGTGAATATAACATTTTGATTAACAAATTAAAAGATAACAACATCTCAAGCATTACTTCAAAAAATCCGTATTGGAATACAAACGGAATAATGTTTATTGATCCTGATGGCTTCAGAATAATCATTTCTAATTTAAAAGCAACATGACAAACTTAATCCTAGAAACCGAACGATTACTCATGCGTCCGTTAGAACTAACCGATGCCGAAGATATGTTCACTATGGACAGTAATCCAAACGTTCACAAATACTTATGGCAAAAACCATATCAGAGTATTGAAGAATCTATTGCTAATATTGAATACGTTCGAAAACAATATGAGACTAACAATATAGGCCGTTTTGCAACAATTTTAAAAGAAACCGGTGAATTCATAGGCTGGACAGGCATTAAATTTGTAACCGAAGAACCCGAAAACGGAAACATTAATTTCTACGATTACGGTTATCGCTTAAATGAAAAATTTTGGGGTAAAGGTTACGCATCCGAAGCTACTTTGGCTTGGTTTGACTACGGATTTAACAAAATGAAAATTGAAATCATGAATGCGTATGCACATTCTGAAAACGGTGCATCAAACCATATTCTGCAAAAATCAGGAATGCGGTTTGTGGAGTCCTATTTAGATAAAGAAGGTATTTTGTGGAATTGGTGGCAAATGGAAAATAATCAGTTATGAAAATAATCATCGAAACCGAACGTTTATTACTTCGTGAAATGCTTCCTTCCGATAAAGAAGGAATTTTTCATTTAGATTCCGATATGGATGTTCATGAGTTTTTGGGCAAAAATCCAATAAAAACGATTGAAGAAGCTCAAAATGTAATTGATTTTGTTCGTTTGCAATATCAGGAAAACGGAATTGGACGCTGGGCTGTTTTACTTAAAGAAAATCATGAATTTATTGGCTGGGCCGGTTTAAAGCTGGTTAAAGAAGAAATCAACGGACATCAAAATTTTTATGATTTAGGTTATCGTTTCATTAAAAGTTTCTGGCAGAAAGGTTACGGTTACGAAGCCGCGAAAGCCTGTCTTGATTATGCTTTTAATGAAATGCATTTAAAAAACGTTTATGCTCACGCCATGATTGGTAACGAAGGTTCGAAACGTATTCTGGAGAAAATCGGAATGAAACACACCGGTAATTTTTTTCATGAAGAAGACGAATGCGCTTGGTTTGAATTAAGCCGAAATGATTATCAGAATGAGCAACTTTAACTCAGACGGAACTTTAACCCATTTAGTGCGTTCAAAAGGAATCACATCGTGGGAAATGCTATTGGAATACATCAAAAATATCCCTTACGGAAGAAATAAAAATAGAGAAGATTTTTCTTTGGTTTTGCTGGAAAACAAAGGCACTTGTAGTTCAAAACACGCTTTAGCCGCAGCTGTGGCGCTTGAAAATAAAATTTCAGAAGTAGTCTTAATTGTCGGGCTATACAAAATGAATACTCAGAATACACCTATTGGAACAGTTTTGTCCGAAGCCGGTATAGCGTATATCCCCGAAGCGCATTGTTACTTAAAAATCAATGGAATACCAACAGATTTGACCAGCGAAAACTCAAGTTTTGAAAAAATAAAAAACGATTTGCTGGAAGAAATTATTATCCAGCCAAATCAAGTAGGTGATTATAAAGTTGCCTATCATAAAGATTTTCTGAAAAAATGGATTTCAGAAACACAACAGAAGCATAATTTTGACGAAATTTGGGCTATTCGTGAAAAGTGTATTCAAAAACTATCTGAATCCTGAAAATTGAAGATTTACGATTAGACAAAACCAACAAGAAAATGAGCAAAACAATAAGAATAGCGGGTGTTCCGGAACATTTCAACTTACCTTGGCATTTATGTATTGAAAACGGAGAATTCGACGAGGTTGACATCGATTTACAATGGACTGATGTACCTGAAGGAACCGGGAAAATGTGCCAGATGCTTCGTGAAAATGAAACCGATATTGCTGTAATTCTCTCAGAAGGAATTGTACGGGATATTGCTGCCGGAAATGACGCTTCTATTGTTCAGGTTTATGTGCAATCACCTTTAATTTGGGGAATTCATGTAGCTAAAAAATCTAACTATAAGCTGCTGCCCGATTTAGAAAACAAAAAAGTCGCCATTAGCAGAATGGGTTCCGGTTCGCATTTGATGGCTATTGTAAATGCTAAAAATCAAAATTGGGACACACAAAATCTGCAATTTGAAATTATAAACACTATTGATGGCGCTGTTGAAGCACTTACTTCCGGTCAGGCCGATTATTTCATGTGGGAACGATTCATGACAAAACCCTTAGTAGACAACGGAACTTTCAGAAGAATTGCCGACTGCCCTACGCCTTGGCCATGTTTTGTTATTGCCGTTCGCAATGAATTCCTGAAAGACAATAAACATGTTATCAATCAGATTCTGGAAATCGTTAACAATACAACTATCGAATTTAAAGAGATTCCAAGTATCGACAGAACACTTGCAACTCGATATGACCAGAAATTAGAAGACATACAAGAATGGCTTAAATTAACGCGTTGGTCGCAGAAAAAATTAGACAAAAACACTTTTGATAAAATTCAAAACCAATTATTTGAATTACATTTGATTACAGATAAAAAAGATTACGAAACTGTAGTTAAATAAACTGTTTTCAGGAATGCTCCCGTCAATACCAACAAAACTTCAAGCGCTTAAAGAAAAGCTTTCACTGCCAAAGCCTTGGGATACTGTTGTTATTTTTTTACTGAACATTTTGATTGCTATCCCAATATTCATTATTGCACATCAAAATCTTATTGATCCGGAATGGCCGGGACACATTGACCGTGTTTTCCTTTTCTTACTTATTCTTACTGCTATACAACTGGTTTTAAGATTGTTAAAAACTGTAATCATCATTTGTATTTTCTTGTACCTTATTGCCTTAGTTTGGGGAACACTTTTCGGCAGTTATGGTTTTGCTTCCGTTTTTGAAGATTACCAGGCGATGATTTTTACTATGAATGACACGCCTAACCCTCAGGATGTTATCATTTCAAAACTTTTACCTTTTCCTAATAAATCACAAATTATTGATGCGGTAGATTACGACAATCCAAGGGTTAGAAACTTTGCTTTAAAAGCTACTACGCTTCATTTTCAAGACGTTAAAGGACATCGGGAATACCGTCAGATTATTCAATGTTTTGCTGTTTTTAAAGAAATCCGTAATCGTTGGAATTATGTAAACGATCCGAAAGGACGCGAATATATTGCTTATGCCAGTGAATCATTACAGCATTTTTCCGGTGATTGTGATGACCATGCTATTTTCACATCAGCCCTGATACGTGCCATTGGTGGGACACCCCGAATCATCCACACAGGCGGCCATTTATATCCTGAAATGTTAATTGGAAATAAAGCCGATTTTGAAAACATCAACTATCTGATTAAAGAAATATTGTTTAAAGAAGAATCTGAGGGCAAAGATGTTCACTATCATATCGACGAGCGCGGACAGATTTGGTTAAACCTTGATTATACGGCAAAATACCCAGGTGGGCCATTTATGAGTGAAGAAATTCTGGGCGCCCTTACTTTTAATTAAGCAACCTTTTGCTATATTTACCATCATTAACTAAAGAGCTTTTATGAAAAAACTTGCATTACTGGGTTTACTTTTTCTGTTTCAAATAGGATATTCCCAGCAACAGGATTCAACAGAAGTTGTCAGCCCGATTACACTTAAAAAAAATGAAGTCAGGCTTGATATTGTTTCACTTATTGCCAAAACCCGATTTCATGTTAGTTATGAACGATTCCTTAATAAGGATTTTTCCGTTGGATTAAGTGCGAGTCTGGCTAAAAGCAAAAAGGCCAAAGATGATTTTGAGGAAAATTTCAACAGCACATTACCGGAATATGAAATAAATCCTTTTGTTCGTTACTCGTTATCGAAAAGTCAGAAAACCTACTATTTTGTAGAGGCTTTTATGTCTGTAAACGGCGGAAAGTATAAAGAGCTAAAACACGAACCAAGCATTCTTGGCAGTAATAAAGTGATTGTAACAGACGATAACTACACTGATTTAGCAATTGGAGGAGCTGTCGGATACAAACTTTACTTCAGTGATAAATTTACCGTGGAACTTTTCGTAGGGGTTGCTAAAAATATTTTAAATACAGATGTTAGTCCAACGTATGTACAACGCGTGGGCGCTAATTTCGGTTACAGATTTTAAACAGACATATCATGAAAACGTTAAAAATACTATTAATATCGGTTTTAAGTGCACTAACATTTATCGCTTGTAAAACGGACGATGAATTTTATAATGCCGTCTATCTAAGTGCACCCGATTTGATTACGGTTGATGCTTCATCTGGAAATGCTGTTAGTTTCCATACCGAATTTTCAAGATTTCTTCCCGAATTAGGACAAACCGCCCCATTGGATGTTTATGCTACCAGTGGCGCAGAATCTTTCGGTTTTGCTTATCGCATACAAATGAAAGACTCCAACAACAATTGGGTATCGGTTCTTGGTGAAGGCGACGAATTTACTTCAGCCGATGCTGTTTACGATGCGACATCATTGACCTACAAATCAGATGTAACTATCCCGATTACTATTGCTGGCGAATACCGTCTGAAATTTGAAGACAGTTATATTGGAATTCAATCTACGGATTTAATCTCAAGAAATCCTTCCAATAAAACACTGATACGACTGACTACAAATCCGGTGGGATTAAATAGTGATGGTCATTACTACTTTACTATAAACTAATAAAAAAATCCACCAAATTGGTGGATTTTTTTATTACCAGACTATTTCATTTTTCCCCATTTTCTTCAAAAAAACATTGGTCTGATTAAAATGATTATTTCCAAACCATTTTTTGTGCACGCCTGCAAATGAAGGATGTCCTGAAATCAATACGTCGTGCTTCTTTTCATCGATTAAATTGGCTTTCTTTTGTGCAAAAGCGCCCCACAATAAAAAAACCAAATGTTCTTTTTCGTCTGAAAGCTTTTTAATTATAGCATCCGTAAATCTTTGCCACTCAATTTGTTTATGGCTGTTTGCGATATCTTTTCTAACCGTTAATGTGGCATTTAACAACAAGACACCTTGTTTTGCCCAACGCTCAAGATTACCGGAATTTGGTAGTATAATACGGTTATATTCACAATTAATTTCTTTGTAGATATTTAACAATGATGGTGGAATTTTTACCGTATCATTTACAGAAAAAGCCAAGCCATTTGCCTCTCCTTCACCATGATAAGGATCCTGACCAATAATAATAACCTTTACATCATCAAAGGGACAATGATTAAATGCGTTAAATATTAAATGTTTCGGAGGGAAACAAGTGTAAGCGTCGTATTCTTCTTCTACATTACGCAATAATTCTTTAAAATACGGTTTTTCGAATTCCTCCGATAAAACAGCTTTCCAGGAAGCGTGAATATCAACTTGCATTGGCTAAAATTTTGTCAAAAATATGAAATTCTGTTGCAACAAGGCCGACAACCTTTGTAACTTTGATGCTTTCATACATCAGCATGATAGCAATTAACGATAAGACATTACAGGATTTAGAATTTAACACAGTGCTTGAAACTGTTTCCGATTTGTGTACCACAGATTTAGGAAAACAAAAAGCAATTGATATAAAGCCTTTTAAGGATAAAGAAACGCTGATGAATGTATTATTGCAAACATCGGAATACGTATCTTCCTATACCAACAACAACGCAATTCCTAATCATTATTTTGATGAGGTTACAAATGAATTAAAGTTTCTTGCCATTGAAGACAGTTTTCTGGAATCGGGAAGTTTTAAGAAGATTGCCACTTTATCAGAAACCACTAATACTTTACTGCTTTTTCTTAGAAAATTTGAAGATTATTATCCGAAATTAAACGAAAAAGCAACGGCCGTTGAACTCACAAAATTTATCATTCAGAAGATTGATGAAGTGCTTGATAAATATGGCGAAATAAAAGACACTGCTTCTCCTGCTCTAGCCGAAATCCGCAAAAACATGAATCTGGTACGCGGCAAAATCAACCAGAGTTTCGGCATGGCACTTTCAAGTTATAACAGTCTGGGATATTTAGACGATATACGGGAAACTATTGTGGACAACCGAAGAGTACTGGCCGTTTTAGCCATGTACCGAAGAAAAGTAAAAGGAACCATTTTAGGCAGTTCCAAAACAGGAAGTATTGCCTATATCGAACCGGAAGCTACTTTGCGCTATTCAAGAGAGTTAGGAAATCTGGAATATGAAGAACGGGAAGAAATAACCAGAATTCTGAAACAGCTCACCAACGCGATTCGACCTTATACGGAATTATTGCACCAATATCAGGATTTCCTGAGTGATATGGATGTGGTGGCCGGAAAAGCGCGTTATGCTAACAGAATCAACGGTATATTGCCTACCATTACAGAAGAAAAGCACTTGTATTTCCGGGATGCCTTCCATCCTATTCTGTTTTTAAATAATAAAGCGAAAAACAAACCAACTTTTCCACAGACCATTGAACTCCAAAATGACAGCAGGATCATTGTTATTTCCGGGCCAAATGCAGGTGGAAAAAGTATCACCCTGAAAACCATCGGCTTGCTTCAGTTAATGCTGCAATGCGGTATGCTGATTCCGGTACACGAGCGAAGTGAAACTTTTTTATTTGACAGAATTCTTACCGACATAGGTGACAATCAATCCATTGAAAATCATTTAAGTACTTATAGCTACCGATTGAAGAACATGAATTACTTTCTGAAAAAATGTAATGCCAAAACCTTGTTCTTAATTGATGAATTCGGTACAGGTTCTGATCCGGAATTGGGTGGTGCCTTGGCCGAAGTTTTTCTGGAAGAATTTTATGAACGTGAGGCTTTTGGAATCATTACAACACATTATACTAATTTAAAAATATTGGCCAATGAATTGCCTTTCGCCATCAATGCCAATATGCTTTTCGATGAAAAATCATTGGAACCGATGTATAAATTGCATTTAGGTCAGGCAGGTAGTTCTTTCACCTTTGAAGTAGCACAGAAAAACGGTATTCCTTTCGGATTAATCAATCGTGCGAAAAAGAAAGTGGAAGGCGAAAAAGTGCGTTTTGACAAAACCATTGCTAATCTTCAGAAAGAACGTTCCAAGCTTGAAAAAACCTCGCAAAATTTAAAAGAAGAGGAAACCCGTGCCCGTGAGGAAAGCAAAAAAATGGAAGGGATAAACACCAAAATCCAACAGAAACTGGAAAGTTATCAGGAATTGTTTGACGCCAACCAACGTTTGGTATACATGGGGCAAAAAATTGACGATATTTCTGAAAGATACTTCAACAATAAGAACAAAAAGGAGCTAATTGGTGAATTCCTGAAAATGGTTGAAATTGAAAATTCGAAACGTAAGAAAATCACCGCTAAAGAAAAGAAAGCTAAAGAAGTAGTTCAAAAACAGGTTATTGAAGAAGTAAAAGAAAAAGTCGAGGAAATCCGAAAGGAAAAGAAAGAGAAAAAAATAAAAGCACAGAAAGAAGAAGCTAATAAACCCAAAATTCCATTAAAAGTTGGAGACAGAGTTCGAATGATAGACGGAAAAGCCGTGGGAAGTATTGATGTAATTGAAAAAAACAAAGCCACCGTTAACTACGGAATTTTCACATCTAAAGTGGATTTGGATAATCTGGAATTGGTAGAGCGAATGAAATAATATGGAAAAATTACCAAAAAATAAAAAAATTATTCTTTTTGACGGCGTGTGCAACTTGTGCGATGCTACTGTACAAAAAGTAATCAAAGTCGATACAAACGACAATTTTCGATTTGTCCCCTTACAATCTGAGTTGGGTAAAGAGATAATTTCTTATATCGGAATAGATATTCAAAAAACTGACAGCATCATTCTGTACGAACCCGGAATTGCTTATCATATAAAAGCTGAAGCTGCTATTGAAATTGCCAAAACTATTGGTGGAATATATGCTTTATTGGGTATATTTTCGGTTTTTCCGAATTGGTTAAAAGATATTGGATATGATTTTGTGGCACGAAACCGTTACAAATGGTATGGCAAAAAAGAAAGCTGCATGATGCCTACTCCTGAAATAAAAGCTAAATTCCTTGAATAAAAAAGTCCCGAAATATTCGGGACTTTTCATTTCTATTAAGTGAAACTTTATTTCTTAACAATTTTCTTTGTTGCAGAGCCTTCGTTGGTATCAATATTCATGAAATAAACTCCGGCATTTAATTCAGAAATATTAATTTGAGATTCTGAAACACCATTTAAATTTAATGATTTAACTGTTCTTCCGTTAATATCTGTAAACACAATTTTATTGATTTCCAAATCACCATAATTTGAAATATTTACAATATCGTTCACTGGATTAGGATAAACAGATAATTTAGATGCAACGAAATCAGAAGAAGACATCGTAGCCGCTGTTACCGTAAAATCATCAATCATAAACATATACTTATCATCACTTACACATTGAATACCAATTCTGATTGTTTGACCGTCGTAAGCAGACAGCGATTGCGTTCGCTGTGTCCATGCGGTCCAAGAAGAAGAAGTAAGATTTCCTAATCCTGAAATAATTGTAAAATCCGATGATTGTATAGGATTTCCTGATCCAATATAAACACCAATCTTGTACTTTTCTAGACCATAACAATCTGATAATGATTTTACCCAAAAATTTAACGAACTTCCAGTTGCACCTGTTAAATTAATTGGCGGACTAACTAACCAGTCATTATTTGCTGTCGGACCTCCTGTAGTTGATGGAACAGCTGCCCAACATGCAGCAAACTTTGCTCCGGTTCTTGGATTAAAGTTTATATTCTCTGTTGTACTCGAACATCCTGCATTCGAATTAGTGACTAATGCTGTTGTAGGATTGAAAATCTGATAAGCTTGTGGAGCTCCTGCGTTAGCCCATGTTGGATCACCAACTGTACCACCTGTGTAAGTAGGCAACAAATCCAAATCTAATGTTTGCCATTGGCCAAATCCTGAGATTAAAAAATCATTGTAGGTATCAAAGCTATCCTGGAAAACGGTTACCTGTGAAAAACCAAATGATGTAGCCAATAAAGAAAGTGAGAGTAATAGTTTTTTCATATAATTTTATTTAATTCATTACAAGTTAAATAAAAAATATTATAAAACACTAAAAAATTAACTGTTTTTTCACAATAAATTATCTACAATAACTAACATTGCCATGGCTTCTACAATCGGAACGGCTCTTGGAACCACACAAGGGTCATGTCTTCCCTTGCCTTGCTGTTCTGTAAGATTACCTTTATCATCTAAAACTTCTTGCTTTTGCATTATAGTTGCCACTGGTTTAAAAGCAACCCTGAAATAAATATCCATACCATTTGATATACCTCCTTGTATACCTCCTGAAAAATTAGTTCTAGTTGTCCCGTCTGCATTAAACAAATCGTTATGTTCACTCCCTTTCATTTTAGCTCCCGAGAAACCACTTCCGTATTCAAATCCTTTCACTGCATTTATCGACAACATGGCTTTACCAAGATCGGCATGCAGTCTGTCAAATACGGGTTCACCTAAACCAACGGGAACATTTTGGATAACACAGGTAATCACACCTCCAACCGTATCCCCGTCTTTACGGATTTGTTTAATATAATTTTCCATTTTTTCGGCAACTGCCAAATCAGGACAACGTACCGGATTGCTTTCAATTAAAGAGAAATCCAAATCCTGATACGTTTTATCAATCGAAATGTCTCCTACCGATGAAACAAAAGCATGAATCTTAATCTCCGGCGCAATTTGTTTTGCAATGGCTCCTGCAACAACTCTGCTGGCAGTTTCCCGGGCAGAACTCCTTCCTCCTCCACGATAATCGCGTATGCCGTACTTTTGTTCATAAACATAATCTGCATGACTTGGGCGATACGTATCTTTAATATGAGAATAATCGTCCGACTTTTGATTTTCATTCGGAATGATAAAACCTATAGGTGTTCCAGTGGTTTTCCCTTCAAAAATTCCGGATAAAAAATGAACCGTGTCTGACTCTTTTCGCTGGGTTACAATTGCTGACTGACCAGGCTTTCTTCTGTCCAGTTCTTTTTGAATGGCATCAAAATCCAACGCAATTCCAGAAGGACAACCATCAATTACACCTCCAATTGCTTCACCGTGCGACTCCCCAAAAGTCATTAATTTAAAGTTATTCCCAAATGTATTACCTGCCATTTTTATTGCTTTTTAAACAAATATAAGCTTTTTAAAAGAGATTCGGTTATCAAAATCTTAATATTATATTGATTTTTCTAAAGATAAATTAACAATCGCCTAACTTTGGATTTAACTTCAAGAACTTGTTTTGAAACAAAATTAGCATTGAAAAAGAGAAATTTAGAAATCGTAGTACTATCCGATGTACATTTAGGGACTTATGGCTCTCACGCAACCGAACTTCTGGAATATCTGAAATCCATCAAACCAAAAATTCTGATTCTTAATGGCGATATTATCGATATCTGGCAATTCAGAAAATCGTATTTCCCAAAATCACATCTTAAGGTTATTAAAAAAATCCTTGATTTTACATCAAAAGGCACTACGGTTTATTATATCACCGGAAATCACGACGAAATGCTTCGGAAGTTTGCCGATACCAAAATGGGCAACTTTTCCATAATAAATAAACTTGTTCTGGAATTTGACGGTAAGAAAGCGTGGTTTTTTCATGGCGATATTTTCGATAATTCGGTTCATCAGGCAAAATGGATTGCTAAACTTGGTGGAATCGGTTACGACTACCTGATTCTGTTAAACCGTTTCATCAATTGGGCTTTAGTGAAGATCGGTAAAGAACCGTATTCCCTTTCCAAAAAAATTAAAGCCAGTGTTAAAAAAGCAGTTCAGTTCATTTCTGATTTCGAAACTGCTGCTGTCGATTTAGCAATAGACAATCAATACGATTATGTGGTGTGCGGACATATTCATGAACCAAAACTGGAAGAACGAAGCACTAAAAAAGGAAAAACAATTTACATGAATTCAGGTGACTGGATAGAAAATCTGACGGCACTGGAGTATAGCAAGAAGCGTTGGTCGCTTTATACCCATCAAAAAATTGCAGCAGTTGATGAAGACAAGGAATACTTTGAAATGGAAGAAAAATTAGTAGAACAATTAATAATTTCCAATATTTTAACAACTTCACGAAAATAAATTCATTTTTAGTATATTCGCCTAAATTTGCTAACCTATACTACTATGAAAAAAAAATTACTTATGCTTGCGGCTTGCTGCAGTGTTTTATTTTCTTGTTCTTCAGATGATTCCGGTTCCGGAGACAACGCACCAGTTAACTTCACGATTCCTTTAAATAATGGCAAATATTGGACGTATGATGTAAAAACAAATGAAGATCTTCCAACAAGAGATTCACTTTATATTTCCGGAGACAGCCTAATTAACGGAGTTACTTACAAACGATTTGAAACCCGCGATAATTTAGCAACAGGATTTTATTCCTCTTCATTAAGAAACAACGGTGTAAGGGAATCAGACAACAAATTGTTATTAACCGGAGATTTGTCTTTAGCTGCAGGACAGCAATTACCTTTAAACTTAGATTTAACCTTAACGGATTTCATTATCTTTAAGAAAAATGCAACGGTAGATGAACTTTTATCTTCTATAACTGATTCCTTTCAGCAAGATGTAAACGGATATCCGTTAACAATAACTTATACTTTAAGATCATACGGCGGAGAAACGTTGTCAACTTTCACCCCACCTTCTCCAAACACAACGACTTATAGTAATGTAAAAACTTCAAAAATTAAGCTAAATGCTACTGTAACGACTCAAATTCCTGGTGTTCCGTTACCAATAACTGTTTTATCGGATCAGACTATTTTGTCATCAACACAGTATGTTGCGGATCAGATTGGTATGGTTTATACGAATACTGTAACAAGCTATTCCATTAATGAGAGTATTGCTGCTGAGATTGGAATTGACCCTAACGGTACGCAAACACAACAGGAATTTTTAGACAATCACAATTAATTTGTTGAAAAAAAAATGCTTTCATACACAATAATTTTGTTTGTTAATTTTTCTTAAAGAATTTGAACTGTTCCGGATTATAGGTATAAATTTGTTAAAATTTAATCATTTATGAGGAAAATAATTTTATCTGCTATTGTGTTAATTGGATTAGCATATAGCGCTCAGGCTCAAGATCGTAAGAACGCAATAGGTCTACGTTTAGGTGACAACGACGGATTTGGAGGAGAAGTTTCATACCAAAGATGGATTTCCAACAAAAACAGACTTGAGTTTGATTTAGGCTGGAGAGACACCAAACATTATGATGCAGCAAAATTAATAGGTTTATACCAATGGGTATGGGACATCGACAACGGTTTCAAATGGTATGCCGGACCCGGAGCCGGTTTGGGTTCATGGAGAGCACAATACTGGAACAATGGTCATGATGTATATTATGATGAATCCGGTGTGTTTTTTGTAGCAACAGGTGATATCGGTATCGAATACAACTTTGACATTCCATTACAGATTTCATTGGATTTTCGTCCGGAATTATATATCAGTGAAGACTACAATGACATTAGAGATGATGGATTTGGAGCTGATGTTGGTTTAAGCGTACGCTATAAATTCTAAAAGAACGAATTAAAAATTTTAAATAAAAAGTCCCGAAAATTCGGGACTTTTTATTTAACTGACCATATTTTTATTTTCATACTTCTGTAGTGCCTTTTCATACAGTCTTTCATACAAGGGCATAATTTGTTTAATATCGAATTCTTTTGCTAATTCAAGAGCGTTCTTCTTAAACTGAAGCAGATTATTATCATCTGATAAAATTGAAATTGCATTTTTAGCCATATCCTCAACATTCCCTACATCACTCAAATATCCTGAAAAACCTTGTTTGTTAACTTCCGGCAATCCTCCTGAATTACTTGAAATGACTGGTACTCCAGAAGCCATGGCTTCTAAAGCCGCCAATCCGAAACTTTCTGTCT
This sequence comes from Flavobacterium enshiense, assembly GCF_040750275.1. Lineage (GTDB taxonomy): Bacteria > Bacteroidota > Bacteroidia > Flavobacteriales > Flavobacteriaceae > Flavobacterium > Flavobacterium enshiense_B. The sequence continues at coordinate 147,251 of NZ_JBDOCV010000002.1, read as the reverse complement.
CAGATGGTAAAAGAAATAAATCGGAATAACTCAATATCTGATTAATTTCATGACTGTTTCCAAAAAAAATGACTTTATCATTAATGTTCAGATCAGCACACATTTTTTCTGCAACTTCCTTTTCCGGCCCTTCTCCAACCATCATCAGTTTTGAAGGAATCTGTTTTTGTATTTCGTAGAAAATTTTAACAACATCCGGTATACGTTTTACTTTTCTGAAATTACTGATGTGTGTGATGATTTTCTGATCCTGTGTAGCCATCAAAGAACGATAACAAGCCGAATTTACATCCGTTCTTTCCTTGTCAATTTCAATGAAATTTGGAATAACTTCAATTTCTTTCTTTATATCAAAAAGTTTATACGTATCATCTTTTAAACTTTGTGAAACCGAAGTAACATAATCGGATTTATTAATACTGAAAGACACTGCCGGTTTATAAAACGGATGATTTCCCACTAAAGTAATATCTGTGCCGTGAAGCGTTGTAATCATCGGAATCTTTATGCCTTCACTCTTTAGCATTTGCTTAGCCATATAACCGGCATAAGCATGAGGAATCGCATAATGCACATGCAAAATCTCAATTTTATGCAATTTCACCATATCTACCAATTTACTGGAAAGTGCCAATTCATAAGGCTGATAATGAAATAAAGGATATTCCGGAACATTAACTTCGTGATAATGAATGTTAGGGTTTAGAAGCGCTAAACGTACCGGCTGGCTATATGTTATGAAATGGATTTCATGTCCGCGACGAGCCAGTTCTAATCCAAGCTCTGTTGCCACTACTCCGCTTCCGCCGAAGGTCGGGTAACAAACAATTGCAATTTTCATTTTTTGGTTTTAAGTGGACACTAATTTACAGCAAAAAAGCAAGGAAATAACCTTACTTTTAGATAATATTAACTTTGTTTAAAACCTTTGCTTAACGCGTTTTCATAGGTTAGAATCCAATCGGCGGGAGTCATTTTTTTAACCAGTTCGCCTATAAGTTCAAATGGAATTTGGTCCGGTTTTTTAAATCGGATACAACTTTTACCCATATCCAGTTTTGTTTTAACATGTTTGGGATATTCGGAAGTAAACCAGTTGTATAAATTCGGATCAGAATAAATCCCCATATGGTACACTGCTATAAAGTTCTTTTGAGAAGCAATACCTAAAAAAGGAAGCGGGACTTTAGGATCGCAATGATAGCCTTTCGGATACATCGAATGGGGAACTACCCACCCCAACATTCCGTATCCCATAGTTTCTTCAAAGCCTTTTGGAAGGTTTTTAAGGATGGTATTTCGCAACTTATCCATAGCCGGTTTTCTGTCTTCCGGTAAGGATTCCATATACTCTTCTGGTGATTTTGCTGTTGACTGCATACAATACAATTATTTTTACTCTAAAATAAGAATTTAGTTAATTGATTATAGCTTCGTAAATCACTTTTTGTATGTCTTCGCGAATATTATTCTTAGAAAGTTTATTTTCAGCACTATCCGGGAAAGTTCTGTTGGACAGGAATATATAAATCAGGTCTTTATCGGGATCTGCCCAAGCGATCGTTCCTGTAAATCCGGTGTGCCCAAAACTGGTCATCGAAGCACAACCACATGTTGGCCCTTCACCCGTTAACTGAGGCTTATCAAACCCCATTCCTCTTCGGTTTCCTACGTTACAGTATGCACAATCATTAAATGCATCAAACGTTTTCTCTGAAAAATATTGGTGTCCTCCATAATTTCCTTTCTGAAGAAACAGCTGCATCATTTTAGCAACATCAACGGCATTGGCAAACAATCCGGCGTGACCGCCTACGCCATCCTGCATGGCTGCTCCCATATCATGAACATAGCCCTGCACTGTTGTATATCGAAAATAGTTGTCCTTCTCTGTTGGCGGAATTACACTCATATCCATTTTACGCAACGGGTTGTACATCATAGTGTTCATCCCCATTGGCTTATAAAAATTATGATAACTGATAAAATCTAATGATCTGTGCAAAGTTCTTTCTAAATAATCCTTCAAAATAATAAAGGTAAAATCACTGTATTTGTATTGTTTTTTGGGCAATAACTTACTGTCTGCAATAGCTTTCATAATAGTATCCTGGTAATCTTTTCTCAGGAATAAATTTTCAGATACCTGCAATGGAAACTCAGGAGAATAGGTTTTTCTGTAATATTTTTTCGAAGGATGTTTTGTGCTGTCCAAAGTAGTCTGATAAAATGGAATCCAAGCCTGCAATCCTGCCTGATGCGCCAACAACTCCTTCAGTGTAATATCCTTTTTGTTTGTATTCTGGAAAAGCGGCAGCATTTGTCCTAATTTAGAATCGAATTTTACTCGACCTTTATCATACAATTGCATCATGTTAGGCAACGTAGACAAGATTTTAGTAAGAGAAGCCAAATCGTAAACATCCTGATTATTTACTTTTGTATCTTTCTTATAATCGTGATACCCAAATGATTTCTGATATACAATTTTTCCTTTTCGGGCAACCAGAATCTGCATTCCAGGCGTCATATTTCCATCAATAGCTTTATTGGCCAATGCATCAATTCTAGCTAATATTGCCGGATTCATTCCAACATTCTGAGGCGTTGAATAAGCAAGAATATTGATTTTATTGGTTTTATGTCCTTCATCGACCTTGAAGAAACTGTTTATAGAAACGGGTGTCTTTCCTTTAGCACCAATTGCACCAAACACGACTTCTGCTGCCACCGTTTGGGCGATATAATTGTTCTGATACGCTACTACAACGTTTTCGATATTGCTGAAATCCTTGATTGCCAATAACGTATAGGGTTTTGCAAAAACAGTAAGTGTAACGTTATGATGTTTTGAAATCGAGTCTAAAACAGCTAATTCATTCGACTTAAAATCATGTTTTTTCCAAGCTCCATCCGCTTTGTGAAAGCCTACAATTACTTTGGAAAACTTCTGCAAATTTTTAAGCATCAAATGAATACTATCATTCTCTATTTCCGTTATTTGTGCATAGGTTTTTATTCCATTCAGAAAAGAATCATTTACATCATCTCCTAATTTAACATAAGCGATATTTTCATGTTCAACATTGGTTATAGGAAAATTGTGTTCTTCCTTTTTAAGAACAGTAACCGCATTTTCATAGAGTTGATAATTCAAATCTTCATATTCAGAGGCATTTAAATCCTGATACAAATTCTTCAAATTAATTGGCTTATAGTTGTTTAAACCTGCTTTGTATTTGTATTTTAAAATTTTCTTTACAGAATGCTCCAAACGTTCGTCGGTAAACAAGGTGTCGTTATAGGCCTGGCAGAATTTTTCTAAAGCCACAGGAACATTTTCGGCAAAAAGCAGAATATCATTTCCAGCCAAAAATGCTTCCAAATCAATATCTCCAGGTTGTTTGAAGTTACTGGCTCCTTTCATATTTAAGGCATCGGTAAAAATCAAACCTTTGAAATTCAGGTCTTTCTTAAGAATATTAGTTACAACATTTTGTGATATCGATGTAGGATAACCTTCCCGGGGTTCAATACTTGGAACATTCAAATGCGCCACCATAACACTAGCCAAGCCTTCTCGGAATAGTTTTCGGTAGGGATATAATTCTACTTCGTCTAGCCGGTCTTTTGAAAAGCTAACCGTGGGTAAGGTATGATGGGAATCTGTAGCGGTATCACCATGTCCGGGAAAATGTTTCCCTGTGGCAAAAACACCCTCACTTTGTATTCCTTTCATTAAAGCTAAGGCTCTTTCCGTAACATTTTCTTTGTTTTCTCCAAAAGATCGGTTCCCGATAATGGGGTTCAACGGATTAGTATTAATATCCAAAACCGGAGCAAAATTAAATTGTAAGCCCAATCGTTTGGCCTGTTTCGCCATTTGCTTCCCCATTTTCTCAATGAGTTTCATATCCTGAACAGCACCAAGAGTCATGTTCCAGGGATAGCGGTAGGTGGAATCCAATCGCATACTTAATCCCCATTCTGCATCAATACCCACAAATAGAGGCACTTTGGATTTTGCCTGATATCGGTTAGTTAATTTCGCCTGACGTACCGGACCACCCTGAAAAAAAATCAATCCACCGATTTTATACTCTTCCACCAGTTTTTCGATAGATTTGACGTGAACGGAATCTTTATTAGAATAGGCTGCGACCATAAACAATTGCCCTACTTTCTCTTCAAAAGTCATTTGGTTGTAAACACTGTCTACCCATACTTTTTCAAGAACATCTTCGTACTTATCCAAAGGCAAGGCGGTTTCGGTTTGTGACCAGACAAATTGAGTTACAAAAAGGAAAATATAAATGATCTTACGCATTACAAAAAAATCGAAAGGGTTTAAAAAATAAAACTTTTAGAAAAAACGGCTATGCCAGCTTTCTTTAGCGGGAACCTCCCAAAAATCTTGCCATTCTCCAATGGTATTCACCAAATTATTAAAAACGATTGTGTTCTCGGAAACCGCTTTTTCTTTAGCCATTTTTTTGAAATCAATTAAAGTCTTATAAGCAATATAATCGCCTAAACGGAAAGTAACATTCATTCTGTCTAATAAATCGACTCCGTATTTTTTCTCCAGACTTTGGATGAAGCTCACCGATGCATCAATGGAACAGCCTGTAGCGTTTTGTACATTCTGGTTGATGGCAAGAATAATAAATCGATTGTATTTCGTAAGAAAAGAAGCCTCAAGTCCTGTTCCGTGTGCGGACCAGTCTTTAATGAAATCCGCAAGAGCGGCATCAATTTCGGTTATTTCATCATCTGTGAATTTTCGGTCTGACTGATAAACCCAAATTCTTGAATCTTCGGGAAGTGTATTGAAATCTACGTGCATAATTTTAAAAGTAAATCACAAAAATAAACCTTTAGAATCAGATTGTAGTAATCTTAAAACTATTTTAGCATAAAAAATAAACCATCACATTTAAAATGTGATGGTTTATCGCCACAATTATTAACCCCTTAATAATATAACTAACCTATAATAACTAACTTTAAATTTTAATCTCTGATGGAAATAACAATCCATTTAGAAGCATTTCCGTCATAAACCAATTCTACCGTACCAATACCAGAAGTAGATGTTGCTGTACCAATCGTATCAATAGTATTTGTTGAAATTGTAGAAATCATATGATCCATTTTCATGTTAACCGGTGAAGAATTATAAAGAATGATATGTCTTCCTTCCGTTCCGCCCTGAATTCCTCTAATTGAAAAATTATGCAATGACCCGTATAACCTAAAGACTACTACACCCGCATTGACACCGTTTAACTGTAAATCTAAATTATCAAATACTTGATTTGCTGCAAGTGTTGTCAGTTTAACAGACGCTACCTTATAAGTTGAATTATCGGTCCCTGCCGCACTCAGCTCATTGTTTATTAATGTTAGATTTTGTCCGATCTTAACATCGGCAATAATACCCTGACCACATGTTCCTGCCAGCTTAGTGGTCGTTGTTGTATTATCTGTGTTTGTAACCCGCATTGTTCCGTTAACATGTAATGTGGAAAGCGGATTCGTTGTTCCCACTCCAACTTGGGCAAAGCCCAATTGGAAGAACAGTAATGTAGCCACACTTACTGTTCTTAATAAGTAATTTTTTTCCATTTTGACCCCTTGTTTTTTAATTCTGTAACTAAGTTACTTTTACAGAATACAACTTTTAAAATAATCCGTTGAAATGCTATAAAATTTGTTTAAAAACATAAGAATCGACAAAAAAACATTTAATATCGATGAAAATTTTCAATAAAAAAGCCAAACTTCCGTTTGGCTTTTTGACTATCTTTTTTTAAGTGATTGCAATATCTTGAAATACTTATAATCTTTGATTTTAGGATCATAAAATTCCTCCTCAAAATATTTTAGTTCAACATCATCATTTTTCTTTACTATTTCATTGATCAGTAAATCTGCGCCTTCAAAGGGTAATAAAAAAATAAGATTGTGGACTCTTTTGGCTGCATCCTCAACAGAAATAGTGATGAACTGTTCTTTTTTAATGGCAACCACTCTTCCCATAAGCGACGGCTTGAATACTTCAGAAGAATTCTTTTGTTCCTGCTCTTCTTTATTTTCAATAATAGAACTTACAATTGTTTTAAAAACATCGGGGCATTCCACCACCATTTTTAAACCAACTTCTTCACCCAGTTTAGTCGCCATTTCATCGTTTCCGATAACTTTACCAATAAGCTTTTCACTAAGTTCTAAATTTTCACTGTATTTTTTAAGAACACATATTCCTAATTCCGCTTGGATATCTGCTTTTGTTATGGAATCATTGGACTGCTTGTTTTTAATACAGGTACAGGCCTCTCTTGCCAACATCGTCAAATACTGATCCCTATCCATCTCCTGAGCAAACGAGGCGGTGGAAAAACAAAAAAGAAAAATCCAGAAAAATATCTTCATTATAAATCCTGAGCGTTTGCTATCAATTCAGCAACATCCATTACTTTGATTGAACCTTCTTTCTCTTTAAATTTAACACCATCCGTTAACATGGTATTACAGAAAGGACAACCTGCAGCTATAATTTCAGGTTGCGTTTCCATAGCATCCTCGGTTCTTTCCACATTAATGTCTTTATTACCTTTTTCAGGCTCTTTGAACATTTGGGCACCTCCGGCACCGCAACATAAACCGTTTCTTTTGGAACGCTTCATTTCAACCAATTCAGCATCAAGCTTTTGTATTAAGTCACGAGGCGCTTCGTAAACATTGTTCGCCCTTCCCAAGTAACAGGGATCGTGGAACGTAATTCTTTTTCCTTTGAACTGACCGCCTTCAATAGAAAGTCTTCCCTCATCCAATAACGATTTTAAAAATTCCGTATGATGGACAACTTCATATTTCCCACCCAATTCAGGGTATTCATTTTTTATCGTATTGAAACAGTGAGGACATGCCGTTACAATTTTCTTAATTTCATAAGCATTCATTACCTCAATATTGGTCATGGCCTGCATTTGAAACAAAAACTCATTTCCGGCACGTTTCGCAGGATCTCCGGTACAGCTTTCTTCGGTACCTAAAACCGCAAAAGGAACATTCGCCTGATTTAATAATTTTACAAACGCTTTTGTAATTTTCTTTGCTCTATCATCAAAACTACCTGAACAACCTACCCAGAATAATACTTCCGGCTGTTTGCCCTGCGCCATCATTTCGGCCATTGTAGGTACTGTTAAATTTGCTGACATATCTTTTTATTTTAGTTGCTAAGTCACTAAGTAGCAAAGTAGCTAAGTTTTGATTATACTTTATAAGCTTCGTCTTTCCAGAATTAAGCTTCGTCTTTCCAGTTTAAACGGTCCATTTGGTTGTACTGCCAAGGCGCTCCGTTGTTTTCGATATTGGTCATCATGTTATTCAATTCCATTGGAGCGGCACTTTGTTCCATCACCAAATACCTTCTCATATCCATAATGATGGAAAGCGGACTGATGTTAACCGGACATTCTTCCACACAAGCATTACATGAGGTACATGCCCAAAGTTCTTCCGGAGTAATATAATCGTTTAACAATGATTTTCCATCCGGAACAAATACACCTTTATTTTTATCGATATTCTTACCTACTTCTTCCAAACGATCACGGGTGTCCATCATAATCTTACGAGGCGACAACATTTTACCAGTCTGATTTGCAGGGCAAGATGATGTACAACGACCACACTCCGTACAAGTATAGGCATTCATTAACTGAACCCAGTTTAAATCCTGAACATCACTCGCTCCAAACTTTGCCGGAGCTGCATCAGCATCAGGAGCCGGAGCCGCAAACGGATCAGCATTGGGATCCATCATCAATTTTACTTCATTGGTAACCGATTCTAAATTGTCGAATTGGCCCTGTGGTTTTAAATTCGCGAAATATGTATTCGGAAATGCTAATAAAATGTGTAAGTGTTTTGAATAGTATAAATAGTTTAAGAAAACTAAAATACCACAGATATGCAACCACCATGTCGCTCTTTCAAGCATTTCGACTACATGATTGTCCATTCCATCAAAAATTGGAGCCATATATTGCGAAATCGGGAAAGCCCCAGCCTGATTGTAATGACCAAATCCGCCAGGTACATGCTGTAAGTGGAAATCAGCTGCATTCATGAATAAGAACAAGAACATCAATACTGTCTCAAAATACAAAATATAATTAGCATCATTTCTCGGCCAACCTTTTAAGTCGCCATGAATAAAACGCTTAAGCTTCACAATATTTCTTCTGATCCAAAAAGTCACTACGGCAATAATCACCAATAACGCTAAGATTTCAAAAGAACCGATCAGAAAATCGTAAAAACCTCCCATGAAAGAAAAGACACGGTGTGTTCCGAAAAGACCGTCGATGACAATTTCCAAAACCTCTATATTGATGATAACAAACCCAATATAAACGAAAATATGCAAAATACCCGCAACAGGTCTTCGAACCATTTTGGACTGTCCTAAAGCAATCATGGCCATATTTTTCCAGCGCTCCGAAGGATTATCAGAACGATCTACTTTTTGACCTAGTTTAATGTTTCGGATTAACTTTTTTACATTTTGAGCGAAATACCCTCCTCCTAAAATAAGAAGTATTGCAAATAAAATATTTGGTAGAATACTCATATGGCTGGTTTAAATAGTTCTATTTTTTTGGTTGTGTACTTGTTGTTGGCGCTACATAAGGTTTCTCTTTTTTTCCAAACAAAGAAACGTTTACATAACGTGTTGGGTGCAATCTTAAATCTTCTAACAACAATTCAAGCTCTTTAGATGCTTTGGTAAGGTTGTTATACATCGCTTCATCTTTCATTAATTTACCCATGGTTCCTTTTCCGGATTCCATATCGGCCATTAATTTATTTACATTCACCAATGTTTTTTCAAGATTTTCAACAGTTTGACCAAGTTTCGCTTTCTCCAAATCTTCAGAGATTTTAGCAAAATTCCCAGTCGTTTTGTCAAGATTCGCTACAGCCGAACCTAATTTATTTTTATTTTCAGCTAAAATTTTATCAGCATTTGCAGAAACGGAACTAAAGTTCGTCATTGTGGTATTTAATTCTGCAATTGTTTTCTTTAAATTGGCTTTTGTGTTAGCATCTAAAACATCATTCAAATTGGCTAATAAAGCATCGGCATTAGCTAAAACTTTATTTAATTTTTCCTGAATTGGTGTTAGATTTTTTTCTAAAGATGCTGTCAAACCCAATTTTACTTCCGGTTGAAGATAATCTCCGGATTTAGCATATTCTTTACTGTTAAAATCAGGATTGATAGAAATTTGCTTGCCACCAATGAAGCCCGGTTCATAAATACTTGCCGTACTGGATTTTGAAACTGGAAAATCATTGTTCATCTGAATTTCCACTAAAAGTTTCCCAGAATTCTGATCTATCGTAATTGTACTTACCTTTCCAACGGTTAATCCGTTAATCGTAACTGGTGCGGATGGCGTCAACCCCTCTACATTGTCGTAAACAACATAAAATTTTCTTGAAGTATCAAATAAATTTTTCCCTCTTAAAAAGCTGTACCCCCAAAAACAAAGCAAAATAGAACTGATTACTAATATTGCCGTCTTTACTTCTCTAGTAATTTTCAAAATCAATATATTTTTAAACAAAATTAAAACAAAATAGTTTAGAATGGTTTTATATTATCGTAAAGCCTCTTTGACAGAGATTTTTTTACCATTCTTATACGCTACAATAAAGGCAGATGTGTATCCTTTGGCTTTTGCCCGTTCTAAATCTTTTTTAGACTCATCATAATCATTAGTGTTTCCGTAAAAATACTTGTTGATACTTCCTTCTTCTACAGAAATACTATCCAAACCGTTAAAATTATTAGGGCGCAGTTCAAGCTTCTTGGAACTGGCCGAAATTTGAATTTTATACACTATTCCTTTTACATTTACCGCTTTAGGAGTGATTACTTTAGGTGTATCTACTTTTTTAGGTTCCGGCGCAACGTATTCTTCCGTACCTGGAACAAAATATTCTTTTTTATAATCTAAGATTGCCTTTGCAATTCCTTCTGCAATTTTATTCTGGCCTTCCTCTGAACTTAAAAAAGCGCCTTCTTCTTTGTTGGATACAAATCCCATTTCTATAAGGATACGAGGCATATAGATCTTTCTCAGTACAAGAAAACCCGCCTGTTTCACTCCCCTGTTTTTTCGTCCTACATTATTATCAAACTCCTCTTGTATTCCCGCTGCCAACTCAATACTCTGATCCAAATATTCCTCCTGGATAACCGTCATACCGATAACCGATTCCGGTGAATTAGGATCGTATCCGTCATATTTAACTTTATAATCTTTCTCTAAAGTAACTACCTCATTCTCTTTTCGTGCCACCTCAAGGTTTGCAGCATTTCGGGTAACCCCCATCACATACGTTTCCGAACCACTCGCAGCAGTATTTTTATTTGCATTACAGTGAATCGAAACAAAAATATCCGCTTTTGACTTGTTGGCAATATCGGCACGCTCATCCAACGGAATGAAAACATCTGTTTTACGTGTATAAATTACTTGTGTTCCGGCGTCTTTATCAAGAAGCTGCCCTACTTTCAAAGCAACATTTAAAGCATTATTTTTTTCAACAAAGCCGTGATATGTCGCACCAAAATCGTTTCCTCCGTGGCCGGCATCAAGCACCACTCTGAATTTTGCATTATTCTGAGCCGAAACCGATAGTCCGGATATCATTAACATCCCTGTAAAGAAGAGCTTTTTTACTGTAATCCCCATCATATTCTTTTAATTTAATCTGTGTCAGTTATAATTTTACTAAATGCTTATTTTTGACAAAAAATATATGTAAGTTTGAACCGTCAAAAATTAAGCCAGATTTTTACAAAAATAGTATTAAAAGCGTTGCGTACAAACTTATTTCATATCGTTTTATTATCAATTTTCCTAACACTGGGAAATTTAAAATCATACTCACAGGAAATTCCTTCCAAATCCGTTTCGATATCCGCTGATAAACAAAAAGATAGCGTAAATCTTGGTGTTGCAGATGTGCTTAAAATAAAAGATTCGGTAAAGAACGATTCCATTAAAAAGAAACCTCTTTTAGAAGGAATTGTCAAACGAAAAGCTGTTGATTACGAGAAAATCGATCAAAAGAAAAAAAGACTTACCTTATACAATCAGGCCGAATTGTATTATAAGGACTTTGAATTAAAATCCGGAATTATCGTTTTCGATTACGAAAAAAACGAAGTTTATGCCGGACGAATTAAAGACAGTGTAGGTAATTTGAGTCAAAATCCGGTATTCAAACAGGGAGCAAATGTTATTGAACCCGATTCTATACGTTTTAACACAAAAACCAAAAAGGCTTTAGTTTGGAATTCCAGAACACAACAAGGTGACTTTAGGGTAAAGGCAGAAATCAGTAAGCGTGAAAACGACTCCGTTTATTTCATGAGAAACGCCCGCTTCACTACTTCCGAAAATATTGACGACCCTGAATATTATTTTCTGGCAAGAAAAATAAAGTTTGTTCCCGGAAAGAAAGTTGTTGCCGGCTTTACTAATATGGTTATTGCCGATGTTCCAACACCTCTGAGCTTACCGTTTGCCTATTTTCCCATGAGTGAAAAGGCGGTTTCCGGTTTTATTATCCCTACTTTCGGGGATACCAATCAACGAGGATACTTCCTTCAGAACGGTGGATATTATTTTGCTTTGAGTGATTATTATGATTTAGCTGTTTTAGGGGATTATTATACCAACGGAAGTTATGCCCTTCGATTTGAAAGCGGCTATGCAAAACGTTACAAATTCAACGGCCGTATAAATGTTCGTTTTGAGAACCAGATTTTCAGTGAAAGAGGATTTCCGGATTACTCGAAATCCCGACAGTACAACATCCAATGGAGTCACTCACAGGATATGAAAGCGAATCCGACTTCACGTTTTTCTGCTTCGGTTAACTTGGGAAGTAGTCAATATTTCAGGCAGTCTTTAAATCAGGTAAACATTGGGTCATCAGTAAACAACAACCTTAGTTCCTCAATATCTTACGCTAAGACCTTTCAAACGGTTCCTCAAGTAAATATGTCACTTACCGCTACCCATTCACAGAATACGAATTCGGAACAAATTGACATGACCTTACCGACACTTCAGGCCAGTGTGGATCGTATATTTCCTTTCGCACCAAAGAACGGGGTGAAAAAAGGACTTTTAAAAAATATTAATTTCCAATACAATTTAAGAGGTGAAAACCGAATCAGGACTACAGACTCTCTTTTCTTCAAATCGGAAATGTTCCGGGATGCAAAAAATGGTTTCCAGCATACCATCCCTATCGGTACAAACTTTAAAGTTTTCAAATATTTAAGTGTTTCCGGAGGAATGTCTTATAACGAAACCTGGTATTTTAAAACCATTCGTAAAGGATACAGTACACTAACCAATACCATTGAAACAAAAGAAGTTAGTGGTTTTGATACTTTTAGAACTTACAACTTCAATGCCAATATAGGAACAACGATTTACGGAACTTTCAATTTTGGAGATGATAAAAAAATACAGGCAATCCGTCATGTAATGCGACCAGGAGTTTCATACGGCTATACACCTAGTTTCGATCGCTATTTTGAAACTTATGCTTTGGATGCCACAGGAACTACTTATGCGGATTACACACGTTTTGAGAACGGTATATTTGGTGCTCCGGGAAAAAATAACTCCAATAATATTGGTATGTCATTAAGCAACACTTTTGAAGCTAAAGTGCGTGATAAAGACGAAACCAAAACAGAACCTAAAAAAGTAATGCTTCTAAACAATCTTAACTTTTCAACAAGTTATAATGTTGCAGCAGATTCTTTACCATGGTCGCCTGTTAGACTTACAGGAGGAACAAATCTTCTTAAGGATAAAATGAACGTCAATTTCGGAGCTACTTTAGACCCTTATGCAATTGATAATTCCGGAAGAAGAATCGAGAAATGGAATATTGATAATGGTGGTAGCCTTTTCCGAATGACAAGTGCCAACATAACTGTTAATTATTCCATCACAAGCAATGAATTAGAAGGCAAACCGGATGCACAACAAACACAGACTGCACTAAATGGTGGCCGTGAAGACGACTTATTTGGACGTGGCGTAGACTTAAGCGATCAGAGACAGAGTCTTTTTAATAAAGATGATGACAAAAAATCGAATGAGCCAAGTGAATTTTACAGTCTTAAAATCCCTTGGGATTTGCGTTTTGCCTACTCCTTAACATTCTCGAACAGCAAGCGTGAAAGTGAAATTGTTGGAAACTCACTGATGTTGTCCGGAAATATTGAAATGACTCCGCGTTGGAAAATGGGTTTCTCTTCAGGATATGACTTTGTGAACAAAGGGGTAACTTTTACGCAACTTCGATTTGAAAGAGATTTGTTGAGCTGGCGAATGGACTTTAACTGGGTTCCGATTGGTACATACACTTCATGGGGATTCTTTATCGGAATCAAATCATCTGTTCTTAGTGATATTAAATGGGACAAACGTAGTTTACCGGATAGACGTTTGAGGTAAACAGTTATGAGTTTAGAGTAATCTAATTTTAACGCACACCGATCCCAAAAGCAGACTCAAATAAAGCAAAATGGCAAAGGATATGCTTGATATAAAACTTAGACAAACAGAAGTTGCAGACTTGGACATCTTGTTTTTATTTCAACTTGACGAAAAAGCAAGGTACTTAGCTGCATTCATGTCTAAAGACTCTGAGGATAAATCAGCATACTTAGCCAAATACACAAAACTGCTGAGTGATCCAACAGTAAACAATCAGACAATTATTATTGATGATATTATAGTGGGAAGCATTGCAAAGTTTGTAATTGACGATGATGCAGAAATAACGTATTGGATAGACCGAAGATTTTGGGGAAAAGGAATTGCAACAAAAGCACTAAAACATTTCCTGTCAATTGAAACTACAAGACCAATATTTGGACGTACTGCGTTTGACAATTATGGTTCACAAAAAGTTTTAGAAAAATGTGGCTTTATCAAAGTCGAATCAGATGAGGGTTTTGCAATTACCAGGCAAACAGTAATCAAAGAATTTATTTATAAACTAGCTTAATATAGTCGTATGAAAAAAATAATTTTTACAGAGAAAGCTCCGGCTCCTATTGGCCCTTACAATCAGGCTGTTTTGGTTGGGAATACTTTATATACTTCAGGCCAGATTGCCATTAATCCTGAAAACGGAGCGCTTGTTTTAGACAATATTGAAATTGAAACCAAACAGGTTATGGAAAACATGAAGGCTGTTTTAGAAGCTGCTGATATGACTTTTGAGAACGTATTCAAAACCACCATTTTTATTAGCGACATGAATGATTTTGCTAAAATTAACGGTGTTTACGGAAGTTATTTCGATGAAAAAACCGCTCCGGCTCGCGAAACGGTTCAGGTGGCATGTTTGCCTAAAAACGTTAATGTTGAAATTTCAATGATTGCTGTTAAATAGCCATTGCCTTCAATAATAATTCAGCGGTTGCCTGATTGGTGGCCAGCGGAACATTATGCACATCACACACCCTTATGAGCATGTTAATATCAGGTTCATGAGGGTGTTTTGCTAATGGATCTTTGAAAAACAAAACCATATTACACTTCCCTTCCGCTACACGAGCGGCAATCTGTGCATCACCACCCAAAGGCCCCGACAACATTTTCATGACTTTAAAGCCTGCATTTTCAGCTTTGCTTCCTGTTGTACCGGTAGCAATTAAAGTAATATTCTCCGATTGCAGAAAATCTTTATGCTGATTCAGAAACTGAACCAGATCGGCTTTCATACCGTCGTGTGCGATGATGGCTATTTCCATAATTAAACTGAAACCGAGTGGTAATGAATTAATCCGTCTATAGGTTTTCTGAATACGTTTCCAAGTTTCATTCCGTTTCGGGATAAAATCATGTCTAATTCGTCTTTCAGATAATAAGCAATAGAACCAATAAAATGAATCGGAACTTCTTTACAATTATCAAATTGCTTGATGTATAAATCGACAAATGTCTGCATATCGTTCAATACAATTTTTTGAATAAATTCATGGTCTTTGTGCTGAATCAGGAATTTTGCAAAAGTTGCCAGGTACGCATTTGGATTTGGCACTTTATATAAATTGTGCTTGATCGCATCGGCATCCAAATCGTATTCTTTTTCAAATACTTCAGCCAGTTCTTTTGGCATCGTATTGAAATAATAAGCGCGGATTAAATGACGACCAAATTGATTTCCGCTGCAATCGTCCATTGCTAAATAGCCTAACGACTGGACTTTCTGATGTAATTCTTCTCCATCAAAATAACTGCAATTCGAGCCCGTTCCTAAAATGGAAACAATGGCCTTCTCTCCTCTTGGTGTTGTGGCAAAAACAGCTGCATACGTATCTTCTTTAACTTCTATATGAGCATTTACAAATAGTTCATGCAAAATATCGGCAAGATGATTTTTCATTCGATCCGTTCCGCAACCCGCTCCATAAAAATAAAGCTCTTTTACGATATCCTTATTTTGAACTATATCGAATCGATCGTTAATACGGTTAATTACTTCATCTTTTGTTAGAACTTCCGGATTTAATCCTAAGGTACTTGCGGTAAACTGGATGTTTCCATTGTCATCCATTGCAATCCAATCGGCTTTGGTAGAGCCACTGTCAACTATTAATTTCATTGTGTGTTGTTTATAAAAAATCCCGCTTAAAACGGGATTCAGTAAAAATACTCTTTTTTTATAAACTAGCAATATGCACCGATAAATCGATCAATTTTGATGAGTAACCATATTCGTTATCATACCAGGCTACAATTTTATAAAAAGTTGAATTTAAGCCGATTCCAGCTTTAGCATCAACAGTGCAGGTATGCGAATCGGAAATAAAATCCTGCGAAACCACATCATCTTCGGTGAAAGACATTATGCCTTTCATTGTCGTTTCAGAAGCATTTTTTAAAACCTGCATGATTTCATCATAAGAAGTTGATTTCTTTAATTTTACCGTTAAATCAACCACGGAAACATCGGCAACCGGAACGCGCATGGACATGCCTGTTAATTTCCCTTCCAAGGACGGAATAACTTTTGTTACCGCTTTAGCAGCTCCGGTAGAGGCTGGAATTATATTCAATAATGCAGCGCGTCCACCACGAAAATCTCTTTTGGAAGGTCCATCAACCGTTAATTGTGTAGCCGTTGTAGCGTGAATGGTTGTCATTAAACCTTCCACTATTTCAAAATTATCATGCAGGACTTTTGCCAATGGAGCCAAACAGTTCGTAGTACAAGACGCATTGGAAACAATAACATCCGAAGGTTTTACTTTGTCATGATTTACTCCCATCACAAAGGTTGGTGCATCATTGGATGGTGCTGATATTACAACTTTTTTTGCTCCTCCTTTAATATGGGCATAGGCCGTTTCCACTGTGGTAAAAATACCGGTACATTCCGCAACTACATCTACTCCTACTGCGTCCCATTTTAAAACGGAAGGGTCTTTTTCCGCTGTTACACGAATCTGTCTGTCATTAACGTACAAATGCCCGTCTTTTACTTCAACTTTACCGTCAAAACGCCCGTGAACAGAATCATATTTCAACAAATAAGCCAAATGATCAACTTCCAATAAATCGTTAATCGCCACAACTTCTACGTTATCTCTTTTGATGCTCTCTCTGAAAACTATTCGTCCTATTCTTCCGAATCCGTTAATTCCTAATTTTACTTTCGTCATTTTTCTTTCTTTCTGATTTGGTTAATAAAATATCTAAGTAGACATAATGTCTGATACTCTCAATAATTCTTCGTCTATTTTCGACTTGCCTTTTACAGCCTGCTCCAATGGCGTAAGTTCGATTTTATCGGCTACAAGACCCACCATATAATTGGTTTTTCCTTCTAAAATGGATTCGACCGCTTTTACACCTAGTCTGGAAGCTAAAACTCTGTCAAAACAAGAAGGCGAACCTCCACGCTGCATATGCCCTAAAACGGAAACACGAACATCGTATTCCGGCATGTTTTCTTCAACATAATCACGCAATTCAAAAACATTTTTACCGATTTTATCACCTTCTGAAACTACAACTATGCTCGATGATTTCCCGGAAAGTTTACTTCTTCGCAAAGACTCCAAAAGTCTGTCTAATCCCAAATCTTCCTCAGGGATAAGAATTTCCTCCGCTCCAGCACCAATCCCGGCATTTAAGGCAATGTGACCTGCATCACGGCCCATTACTTCCACAAAAAACAAACGACTGTGGGAATTTGCTGTATCTCGGATTTTATCAATTGCTTCGACAACAGTGTTTAAAGCGGTATCATAACCTAAAGTAAAAGTGGTTCCGAAAATATCATTATCAATTGTTCCGGGAATTCCCATTACGGGAAAACCATACTCTTTGTTAAAAATCATTCCTCCGGTAAAACTGCCGTCACCACCTATGATTACCAAAGCATCTACTTCTGATTTTTTAAGGTTTTCATATGCTTTTTTACGACCTTCCGGAGTTTTAAATTCCATGGAACGTGCCGATTTTAGAATCGTACCCCCTTTGTTTACTATGTTTTTTACGGTTCTGGGGCCCATTTCTACAATGTCACCTTCAATCATTCCTTCAAAACCTCTATAAATGCCCATACAGGCAATATTGTGATACGCACAAGTTCTCACTACGGCACGAATGGCAGCATTCATTCCGGGTGAATCCCCTCCTGAAGTAAGCACACCAATTCTTTTAATGTTCTGCAACATAAAATATTTTTTATTTATAAATTTAAGAATTAGACACGAAAAACCTTATAAGACATCGTGATATTTTATCATATCATAACATCTGTAAAAAATCCGATAATAAAGAAGTGTTGTTGTTGTTTCCGGTACGCTCCGTACTGTTCGGCTCGGCTCGGTGTTGTATTGTGCTGTCGTTGCAGTTAGTCAACTTCAGGAACTTTCGGAACATCTTTTTTAGGCGTTTCTGCTTTTTTGTTCTTTCTGTTCTCGATAAAGTTAATAAAATCCGGTGACAAATCCGAATCCGGAAGCTGATCTGTCGGATTATTATTCTGATCTTCCTCAGCTTTGTTTAAAATTTTACGGATTAATTCTTTAAAAGTATCAAAATCAACCTGATAGGTCAAACCAACGCCCTGAGTATACCCAATGCCTTCTCCAATATAATTGATATCATTCTCACGATTGAAAACGCGGGCTTTCAAAGTACCGTCTTCATTTAATCGCAACTGAAGTTCTACATCTCCCACAATTACGGATTCTTCAGTCCCACCAACCGGCACACCTAATTTACCGTTAATGGTAATTTTTTCATTGATTTGCGTTGATAACGTTACCCCAACGCGGCCTTCGGTTTCCAATAATGGATTTCTGTCTGCCTGAACGTAATTCAAACCTACCTGAAACTTATCATCGTCTCCTGAAAATATATCGTTAAACAAACTTCCGGCTCTTTCAAATAAAGTACCATATACGGTATTGGTAGCATTTTCCGGAGTTAAGAAACCACCTCCGGATAATAATGCAATGGCCTGTGTCTGACGAACGTCTTTATCACTTAACTTATAATCGATTTCCGATTTTAAAACCGAACTTACCGTTGGAAACTCAATTCTGAAATCAGGTTCCGGATTGCTTAAGTTTCCGTTGATGGCAATAACCACTTCGGTTGGCACTTTTTTATTAAATGACGGATTTTCCAATATTACAGCCGGATTGGATTCTGTTTTATAAACGGCTTCCAAATCCAATGCAGCATTCATAGGCTCGCCATCCCAACGGATAGTCCCAAATTTTTTAACTTTGAATTTTTTATCAATAAGCCCGTAACTTCTGAAATTATATTCTCCTTCCCATACCTGAAAGTCACCCCACATATTGAATTTTCCTAAGGTACTGATTTCCATTGCAATGGTTCCCACTCCTTTTCCTTTCATGGCATGGCCTGTGTTTCTGTCCAGAATAATTTCAATTTCAGCATCTGGTGTGATTTCAAAATCGAAATCCAATTCCATTCCGCTGTAATTTTTAAGGTCTTTAAAACCGCTGTTATTTTGTTTATTCAGTTTTTCTTCAGCCGTAACGAAATGAATAAAAGAATTATTACCGATTCCCTGAGCATCGTTTAACGGAATTTTAATCGAAGTGCCTTTGTTAGAACTTGCTTTCATCTTAACAACTAAAGCATTGGTCGGACCTGAAATATTAGCCTCACCATTAATAAAAGCAGTACCGTAATACAATGCATCATCACTGTCTTTAGTATCTAAAGCTAAAATATTATTAGACTTAATATCCAAATCCAGCGCCCAGTCTTTCAGCTTATTATGACGTACACTTCCATTCAGATACCCAGAAGTTTTGTATTTTGTATCGGTAATTTTAATGCTTCGGAATAAGAACTGATGTTCAGTAACATCTACAATGGCATTAGGTTCCATAAGAAAATCGACACCTAAATAAGGTACCATCATACCGGCATCGTTTAAATACAACCTTCCGTCAATTTCGGGGTCACTAAATGTTCCCACAATTGATGCCTGCCCCGTAGCAAACCCTCGTACATTTTTGAAAACGCTTCCCAAAAGCGGACCAAAAGCACCAATGTTAAACTTGGAAAAATTTGTCTCTAGGGATAATAAACTCTGTTTATTAACTACTTCAACATTTCCTTTCAGGTTAAAACTTTCGGCGTTTTCATTTTCAATCGTCGAATACACGTTAAATTTCCTGAAGGAATTATCACCCGTTACCTGAAGTGCCATATTTCCGAGTTTATACTCATTGATTTCGAGGGAATCAATCGTAACTTCGGATGTTGGCTGAAAAACTTCGTTATTCTGTTTAAAATCAATTTTTCCGTTTAAGTTACCGCCAAAAGACATATTGGTGAGCGATGGCGTTACTTTGGCCAGATCGACATTATCAAAAGTAAGCTGAATATCTTTGTAATTCTTTCCTTTTAAAATACCCGAAACTTCCATTTTCTGACCGTTATGGGAAAGACCGATTTTTTCAATGGAGAAATCCGTCAGTTTTTTATTGAAAACTACTTTATTGTCTTTGGAATCGTTTTCATTTAAAAACCATAAATAATTTTTGAAATTAACCTCTGATTTTTTTAACCCAACTACAGAACGATTTTCCTCATCAATTGTATGGTACAAGTTCAGATTATAAAAATCCTGATTTTTCTCGCCGCCTTTAAACTCTGAACGCACAAAAAGTGTATCGTTCATGGTTACGTTGATTAAGCTGAAATCTGAAATTTTATAGTTCTTATTTTTAATACTGTCAAGCTCAATAAAAGCATTATACAGCGGATTTTTATTGTCAATTTGGATAGAAATATTGTCAAATGAATTATCATAAGCCATTACATTAGGGGAATTAAAATTCATTTTAAAATTCCCTTCATCGGCGTTGATTTTTCCTCTCAAAACCGTATTCTCTGCCAGCGTGATGTTTGGATTGAATATTTCGACAATCTTATTATAGATCGTAAAATCAAAATCCAAAAACTGGCCTGGTTTTAATTTATTTGGTGAATAGTTAGCATACAGACTTCCTAGGGCATTCTCAACAATATCCTCTACTTGTTTTACCTGAAATTTACCAACAACTTTCCCTTGAATAATATCCGGAGAATTAATCGTTATGGTTCTTACGCGTTGTGCATCAAAAGTAGATTCAACCTGAAAATCATCGAAGAAATAATTGTCTTTGGAGTTTTGATAAGCTGCATTTACAACCTCTAGCCTACCTTCTATATCGTCAACCGTATTTCCTTTAGCTTTAAACGTAAGATTCCCTTTGAAAATAGAGATCGAATCTTTCTTCATAAAATTCAGCAGGTGCAAATCCGCATAATCGATATTAGCCTGAAAGTCATAATTCTTAACTTTGGAACTTAAATCGACCACTCCGTTAAAATCCATTTTTAAATTTGGATCATTACTGTTAAAATACCCTTTAAAATATGGCATTTTCAGCTTACCATCAATCGTAATATTCTGATAAGTATAACCGTTATAAGTAAAGTCGTGAATTTGACCTTTTACGGAAGTGTCCAGGAATTTTTTATTAAATCCTTTTCCGTCCACTTCTAAATCCAGCGTAGTTCGCTTAATGTTTTTCTGGTCAGTTAAATTCCCGATATCAAAATTTTGAAGTGAAATGGTTCCTTTGTATGAGGCATTGTTAATATTATTGATGTTACTCATGGAAAGTTTCGATTCCAACTCACCAAGCTCCGACATCAGGTAAATATCAGCATTAATTTTTGTTTTTGTCAATTCAACATCGCCGACCAAATCTACTTTACCCAGTTTTTTCAATGTCTGGGGCAATTTTTTCCCAAGAATTCTAGGTAAAATCGCATTCAGATTGTCGTAATTGGAAGTAACACGATCAAAATTTCCGTTCATGTAAAACTCCCCTTTTTTATTGAAGAGATTTTTAAAATTGACTTTTCCGATAATTTCCGACTGATTGCGATCTACCAGTTTCAGGTTGTAAAGGACAAAATTGTTCAGAGTCCCTTTGGCATGGGTTTTTAAGAAAAAGCGTTGGTTCTTCCCAAATTCATTATAGAAATAATTCAGTTCATTGGAAGAAACAGAAGCTTTTTCCATATCGACATCGAACACTACTTTGTTATTGAAATCAGTAAAATCTTTTGGATTGTACTTAAGCGTAACATCTCCGAAAACTGTAGATTCCGAAGTATTTAGCTCCATCTTTTTAAGGATAATATTCTTCTTGGTATACGTAAAATCCGAAGAAAGATTTTCAACAATCAAACCGCGATGGTCTTTCAGCGCCAGTTTTTTAATAATCGTGGTAACGTTTGGCCCTTTGATAAAAAAGTCTTCCAGTTCTCCGTTTACATTAGTAAAATCAAGGGCTTTATGTGTTTTTAGGTTTTCATCGATTAATCGAAAATGACTGTTCGTTACATACAAATCATCGGCTTTTAAACGGAATTTCCCGGAGCCTGGTTTACCGTCGTCAAAAGCTGCAACAAATAAATCGAGATTGGTTTTCTGTTCACCCTTATATTTTTTCAGTTTGAAATTCAGTCCGTCCATTCGAGCTTCACCAAAAAACAAACGGGAATTTTTAGCTTCTTTAAAACTGAGAATATTGGTTTGCAAACGGTTGATGTAAAACAAAGTATCTTTGTGATGATCCGCTACATATATCCCTTTCAGCTTTATGCCTCCAAAAACGGAAATTGCAACTTTGTCTATTTTAATGTCGGTTCCAAAATCTTTATTGATCTCTTCGGTTGCATATTTGGCAATTTCTGTCTGTACTACGGGTAATGAAAGGGCTATCCCCAAAAGTAAAAGCAGGAGGATAATCGCCAGTAAAGTTCGAAGCAGTATTTTTCTAAATTTTTTGATACCCGTAGTATTTATATTAATTTTGTCGGAACGACCTTGAAATTATCAGTATTAACAAGCAAAAGTAAAAATTTTGAACTTGAAAAAAAGTAACAAATCAAAGATAATACAGTCGTTGTAAATAATTACTCAAATTTCATGCCTTTTTTATGACAAAATCGCCAATTTATATACTTGCTATAGAAAGTTCTTGTGATGACACCGCCGCTGCGGTACTTAAAGATAATAAAGTTTTGTCAAATATCGTTGCAAGACAAGCCATTCATGAAGAATATGGCGGTGTGGTTCCTGAATTAGCTTCACGTGCCCATCAGCAGAATATTGTTCCGGTAATTGATGTCGCACTAAAAAAAGCAAATATTAACAAATCGGAACTTTCCGGAATAGCTTTTACACAAGGCCCAGGTTTAATGGGATCCTTATTAGTAGGCAGTTCGTTTGCAAAATCGATGGCAATGTCGCTGAATATCCCATTGATTGCCGTTCATCATATGCATGCTCACGTTTTGGCGCATTTTATTGAGGAAGAAGGATTTGACAAACCCGATTTTCCTTTTTTAGCCATGACGATTTCCGGTGGTCATACGCAGATTATCAAAGTGAAAAGTTTTTTTGAAATGGAAATTATCGGTGAAACCACAGATGATGCAGTTGGTGAAGCCTTCGATAAAAGCGCAAAAATATTAGGTCTGCCCTATCCCGGTGGCCCTCTAATTGACAAATATGCACAATTGGGGAATCCGAAAGCCTTTCCGTTCACTAAACCAAAAGTTCACGGACTGGACTTCAGTTTCAGCGGATTAAAAACCCAGATTTTATATTTCGTACAGAAAAAAACAGCCGAAAACCCCAACTTTATTCAGGAAAACATGAATGATATTTGTGCTTCCATTCAGTATACCATTATTCAAATTCTGATGGAAAAACTAAAAATGGCTGTGGAAGAAACCGGAATCACTCAAATTGCAATTGGTGGCGGTGTTTCAGCAAATTCAGGAATCCGTACCACTTTGAAAGAAACAGAAACCAAATACGGTTGGAAAACCTTTATTCCGAAATTTGAATACACTACCGATAATGCTGCAATGATCGGTATTGTCGGCTATCATAAATTTTTGGGAAATCAATTTGAAAATGCTTCCGTAGTATCTAAAGCCCGAATTGAATTTTAAGATATGAAGCAATTATTTTCCGTTATAATCGTATTGCTTTACGGTTCACTTTCTGCACAAAAAACGCCTGCAGATTTTGGTTATCGTCATTTAAAAATTGATTGTAAAAACGACGTTGCCGATGTAATCATTCAAAGCAAAAAAGGTGAAGAGAATAAAAAGAAACCTATGCTTTTCTGGTGCCAGGGAAGTTTGCCACAACCTGTTCTTAAATATGATGAAAAAGGGATTTATGGTACATTTCCTTTTAATCCAGATGATTTTTTGACTACTTACCACTTAGTAATTGTAGGCAAACCGGGCGTGCCGGTTATTTCGGATGTAAAAAAATTGGAGCGAGATTACACTTACCGCGATTCTCAAGGAAAAACACCAAAGCAATATTCCGAGCACAATCATCTTGATTTCTATGTTCAACGAAATAATGTCATTTTGCAACGCTTATTGTCGGAAAAATGGATCTCGGACGAGAAAGTTGTAGTAGCCGGACATTCGGAAGGCAGTGGTATAGCAGCAAAAATGGCGTCTGAAAATAAAGCGGTTACCCATTTAATTTATTCTGGCGGAAACCCATACGGAAGAATTTTGAGCATTATAGCGCAAAGTCGATTTTACGATTCCGATAACAACACTATTGAATACTGGAAAGCTGTTGTAGATAATAAAAATGATCTGACTTCGGAAGAAAGTGACAGCTTCAAAACCACTTATGATTTTTCTGTCCCTGTTAACGAAACGATTGAAAAACTGAAAAAACCCGTTTTGATTACTTACGGAACAAAAGACTGGAATGCGGCTTACAATGATATGTTTTATGTGGAAGCAATTCGTAAAGAAATAAAAAACATTACTTTTATCCCTTTCCCGGGACTTGAGCATAATTATTTTCCTGTAAATGAAAAAATGGAACCCAATCACCAAATTTACAATTGGGAAAACGTCGGCAAGGAATGGGTAAAATGGTTAACCGTTAATTAATTTCAGTATGCAGTTATTCTATAATCCTGATATACATTCTGCTTTAAATGATTTTTCTTTTGACAAAGAAGAAAGCAAGCATATTGTTAAAGTTTTACGTAAAAAAGAAGGCGATATTTTACACGTTACCAACGGATTAGGCTATTTATTTTCAACTGAAATTATTTTAGCTTCCGACAAAAAATGTACGGTTAAAATAGTTGAAACAAAAATCCAGCAGCCAACTGACTTTTATCTTCATTTAGCTGTAGCGCCGACCAAAATGAATGACCGTTTTGAATGGTTTCTTGAAAAAGCTACAGAAATAGGTATTCATGAAATCACCCCTATTATTTGCGAACATTCAGAAAGAAAAGTGATTAAAACAGAACGCTTTGACAAAATCATACAATCCGCGATGAAGCAATCACTTCAATATTTTTTACCAAAATTAAATGAACCGATTTCGTTTAAAGAATTTGTTGCAAAAAAACACGAAGGAAATTTATTTATTGCACACTGTGAAGAGACTCATAAAACACTACTGAAAGAAGCTGTTAAACCAAAAGAAAAGTACACCTTATTAATAGGCCCTGAAGGTGATTTTTCAGAAAAAGAGATTAAAACCGCTTTGGAAAACAAGTACATTCCTGTATCTTTGGGAAACACGCGTTTACGGACTGAAACAGCTGCAGTAGTAGCATGTCACAGTATTGTTTTCAGTAACGAATAAATGAAAGAAATTCCAACTATGAAGAATCCAAATTCCAAAATCATGAATTTAAAGAACACCGTGTTGCTGATTCTTTTCTTTGTCTTTTCAATTGGATTTTCTCAGGAAATAGCGCTTTTAAAATATTCCGGTGGTGGGGATTGGTATGCAAACCCAACGGCTTTACCTAATTTGGCTAAATTCTGCAATCAAAACATCAACACTAAAATCAATACCAAAATTCCAACGGTTGAAGTGGGAAGCCCGGATTTGTTTTCCTACCCATTTGTACACATGACCGGACACGGAAATGTTGTTTTCAGTGATAACGACATTGTAAATCTCCGAAATTATTTAAACTCCGGCGGTTTTTTACATATCGATGACAATTACGGCATGGATCAATATATTCGCAAGGAAATCAAGCGAATCTTTCCAAACGCCGAATTAACGGAAATCCCTTCCAGCCACATCATTTTCCAAAAACCTTTTACTTTTCCGGGTGGTATTCCTAAAATACATGAACATGACAACAAACCTCCTAAAGCTTATGGCATTTTTATAGAAGGGCGACTGGCCTTGTTTTATACCTATGAAACCGATTTAGGCGACGGATGGGAAAATCAGGAAGTTCACAACGATCCGATTGATGTAAGAACCAAAGCACTGAGGATGGGTGCTAACATTATCAATTTTGTTTTTAATAACTAATGCGGGATTCTAATTTGGGTATCGCAAGCTTTCTCCACCCCTTCCTATAGTATTTATCATCCTTTTATTTTCAGAATAAAAAGGGTTCCTATTTTAATTACCGAATTATTTGGTATTGAAAGCATTATGATTAATGATCGTCATATAGCTTGAATTAGGCAATGAAACTTCAGGTATTCAACTGCCATTTCTTGAAACATCAAATTAAATTACACAAAAAAAAATGTGTAAATAAAAAAATTAGTGCTGTAAATTTCGTACAAGTCTCAAAAATAGCACTTTACAAATTCACAAATTTTATTAAATGATTTTTTTATCGATTTTTTTTACATATTAGACAATATTTTTCACAAAATGATGTTTTATGTTTAATATTGCTATGGAATTGTTGCAACAATCTTAATTTTTAACCTATTTAAAAACAACACGTTATGAAAAAAATTATCTGCGCAGTAGCTATGCTGGCTACTTTGATTTCCTGTAACAATGAGGAATCATCAAACAATCAAGAATCAGTTTCAAACGTTACAGGCAGAGGATGTGCCGCCAATGAAGTTTTGGAAGAACAATTAAAAGCTGATCCTGGCTTAGCTACAAAAATGAATGAAATCGAATCGTTTACAGAAAGAGCCATCCGAGAAGGCAGACTTGTTAACGGTAAAATTGTCATTCCGGTTGTTGTAAACGTTTTATACAAAACTTCTGCGGAAAACATTTCGGATGCACAAATTCAATCTCAAATTGATGTATTAAATAAAGACTTTAATGCTCTAAATTCTGATTTTAACCAAGTTCCTGCTGCATTTTCAGGAGTGAAAGCGAATGTTGGTATTTCATTTGAGTTAGCTCAGGTAATCAGAAAATCTACCACAAAAACCTCATGGGGAACTCGTGATGCAATGAAAAAAACCAAACAAGGTGGCATTAACCCAACTTCTCCAACTACACATCTTAATCTTTGGGTTTGTACTATTGGTGGCGGAATCTTGGGGTATGCACAATTCCCCGGAGGCTCTTCTTCAACAGACGGTGTTGTTATCGACTCTAAATACTTAGGAACTACCGGTACTGCTACTTATCCGTTCAATTTAGGTAGAACTGCTACTCACGAAGTTGGTCACTGGATGAACTTACGTCATATCTGGGGTGATACTACTTGCGGAAACGATCAAGTTACAGACACACCATTACACAATACTGCAAATTACGGAGCTCCAGCATACCCTCACTACAGTACTTGTACCGGAACACCAATTGAAATGACCATGAACTATATGGACTATACTGATGACAGAGCTATGTATATGTTCTCTGAAGGACAAAAAACAAGAATGCTTGCTGTTTTCGCCTCTGGTGGTCCAAGAAATTCTTTTGCACAACCATAAAAAACATTTCATAAATTGAAGAAAAATCGCTCAAAAGGCGATTTTTTTTTGTTTTATAAATTAACCGTTAAGAAACCTTACAGAAAAAGTTATAGATAATTACTAATTCAAGAGGGTTAAAATAAATCAAAAATGAATTATTTACATAAAATTCACATTTTAAATGATTAAAAAATAAAAAATCAATGTGAAAAATATTTTTTATACAACTATTTTGTAATTTACATTTTTGTTATATTATTGCATCAAACTAATGAACCAATAAACTATTTAACAAAACCATTAATTTTTTATGAAAAAAATTCTTTTATCTGCTGCTTTAGTGATGTCACTATTCTCATGTCAAAATGAAGAATCAATTAATGAAACAAACAATTCATCCGCTGCTGCTCACAGAGGTTGTGCTTCTAACGAAGTATTAGACCAACAAATGAGAGAGAACCCTGAATTAGCAATCAAAATGAATGAAATCGAATCATTCACTGACAGAGCTATTGCAGAAGGACGTTTAGTAAACGGAAAAGTTCAGATTCCTGTTGTTGTAAACGTTTTATACAGAACATCTGCAGAAAACATCTCATTGGCACAAATTCAATCTCAAATTGATGTGTTAAACAAAGATTTCAACGCTCAAAACTCAGATTACAACACAGCAAACAACCCATACTCTTCAGTAAGAGCTAACGTTGGTATTTCTTTTGTTTTAGATGCTGTTTACAGAAAATCTACAACTAAAACTTCTTGGGGAACTAACGACGCAATGAAAAAATCTACTCAAGGAGGTATGAACCCTACTTCTCCAACTACTAAATTAAACCTTTGGGTTTGTACAATTGGTGGTGGAATCTTGGGGTATGCACAATTCCCTGGAGGTTCTTCTTCAACTGATGGTGTTGTTATCGATTCTAAATACTTAGGAACTACCGGAACAGCAACTTATCCGTTCAATTTAGGTAGAACTGCTACGCACGAAGTTGGTCACTGGATGAACTTACGTCACATTTGGGGTGATACAACTTGTGGTAACGATTATGTATCTGACACTCCATTACACAATACTGCAAACTATGGTGTTCCTGCAGTAGGTCACAGAAGTACTTGTACTGGTACACCACTTGAAATGTACATGAACTATATGGATTACACGGATGATAGAGGAATGTATATGTTCTCTAACGGTCAGAAATCAAGAATGTTAGCAATTTTCGCTACTGGTGGTGCAAGAAATTCATTCGCACAACCATAATAAACAGTCAAAATAATACAGAAAACCCGTTCATAGTAACGGGTTTTTTTATATTTTTAATTCTGAATCTTAAACACATTCTGATGACTTCAAAAGAAATTTCAGGAGGAATAATAAGGGCTGTCCTTACACTCACCGCATTAGTCCTTTTGCTCTTTGTTTTATCAAAAATCAGCACTATTATTGTGTATCTGCTTGTTTCGGTAGTAATTGCCTTAATAGGAAATCCAATTGTGGAGTTTTTAAAAAAAAGATTAAAATTTAAAAACACATTGGCCGTAATTACAACATTGCTGCTCTTTATTGGTTTAATAATTGGCTTTGTGATGATGTTTGTGCCACTAATTATTTCTCAAAGTCACAACTTATCATTATTAGACACCAATTCAATTCAGAAAAACTTCAACACGGTTCTACTTCAGGTTAACACCTATCTCGCTAACCACAATATCGATATTCTTGCGTTAATGGAGAAGGCCGATCTGACATCAAAGCTAAATTTTAACTTCTTACCTACTATTCTAAATTCTGTGTTTGGAGTAATCAGCAATTTTGGAATGGGATTAGCCTCTGTTTCTTTTATTTCGTTTTTTCTTTTAAAAGACAAAATCCGATTTCAATATATTTTCCGAAAAGTACTTCCGGACAATCACGAAGAAAAAATTTTAACTTCTGTTGAAAAGATCAACCACTTATTAGCACGCTATTTTAGCGGTATCTTACTGCAACTTTTTATTGTTTTCATCCTATATTTTATTGTATTACTTATTTTTGGCGTTAAAAGTGCGTTTACAATCGCCTTTATCTGTGCTATTTTAAACATCATCCCTTATATCGGACCACTCATCGGAACTGTACTAGCTGTAATTTTGACCATGATGGGCCTTTTAGGAACCGATTTCAGAACCGAAATATTACCAACTTCATTGTATGTTTTAATTGGCTTTACAATTGTTCAGATGATCGATAACAATGTGAGCCAACCCATCATTTTTTCCAACAGCATTAAATCACATCCATTAGAAATTTTTCTGATTACTTTAATTAGCGGTTTTCTTTTTGGAATAACCGGAATGATTCTAGCAATTCCAACCTATACCGTTTTAAAAGTTATTGCTAAAGAGTTTTTACCGGAAAATAAAGTTGTAAAAATTTTAACTAAAGACATTTAATTTGGATTCACCTCTATTACGAACAGAAGTTCAGGAGTTTATAGCGCAATCGATGACAGCCAATTTCACCAAAATTGCGCTGATGAAAAACCCTTTTCCCGATATCCGCTGGAACGACATTTTAAATCAGATTGCTTCAAAAGCAAAAGCCAAGGATAAACTGCCAACCTGGTACAGTCACAAATGCGTGTTGTACCCTTCCAAAATTTCTATTGAGCAAACTTCTTCTGAAACTACCGCAAAATATAAAGCTTCATTAATTGACGGAGTTACTCTAATTGACTTAACAGGAGGTTTCGGAATTGACGATTACTATTTCGCACAAAAATTCAATAAAGTAGCGCATTGCGAGATGAATGGAGAATTATCTAAAATAGTGCAACACAACTATCAGATTCTCAGTCAACGAAATATTGAGTGCTACCAAGGAGACAGTCTGGATATCCTAAAAGAACTGAACCAACAATGGAGCTGGATTTATATCGATCCATCCAGAAGAAGCGACGCAAAAGGAAAAGTATTCATGCTAAAAGACTGTTCTCCGGATGTACCAGCCCAACTTTCAACTTATTTTCAATTTACAGACAACATTCTTATAAAAACTGCTCCTATTTTAGATATTACGTCCGGTTTAAACGAATTACAGTTTGTAAAAAAAATTCACATTATTGCCCTGAACAACGAAGTAAAGGAACTCCTTTGGGAAATTGAAAAGGATTATTCCGGAAGTATTACTTTAAACGCTGTTTCACTAAACAAAGACCAAACAGATATTTTCACAGTTTCCTACGGCGAATCTTCTGAGAATGCATTGTATTCGCTTCCTAAACATTTCTTATACGAACCCAATGCTGCCATGATGAAAACTGGAGCTTTTGAAGCAATTGGTATTCATTACGGTCTTGAAAAACTGCATCAGCACTCCCATTTGTACACTTCTGATACTGAAATTGAATTTCCTGGCAGAAAATTTGCAATCAAAAAAGTAATACCATTTGACAAATCCGAAATGAAAGCAAATCTTGAAGGAAAGAAAATGAATATTACAATTCGAAATTTCCCTATTTCAGTTGAAGAAATTCGAAAAAAATGGAAAATAAAAGAAGGTGGAAACGAATATTGTTTTTTTACCACAGATCTAAAAAATGAGAAAATAATTTTACTTTGCGAAAAAATATAAAAATGAATAAGATTGTAGTTAGTTTATTAATGATTATTGGTTTGACAGCTAATGCTCAGATTAAATGTGAATATGAAATTGAAGAAAAAACCGATTCTACATTTCTGAAGAAAACAACCGATTATCTGATTTACGAAAAAGATTTTGTAAACACCACAGAATATTTAACCTTTTCACTGATTGATTCCGATGGTGTACTTTATTTACAAGCGCAATTACTTCAAAAAAGCAACAATTTCATTCCTGCTAAATGCCTTGACACCACATCAAAAATTTACCTTCAATTAGCTAACGGAAAGATTTATACTTTAATAAATTCTGAAGAAAGCTGCAGTCAGTTGGTTTATAACGAGAAAGAAAAAAACAGCATACGAGTACTTAATGGCTATTTCCTTTTCAGTAAAGATAATTTCGAGGAATTAAAAAAATCCCCAATTAGTATTGTAAGGATAAAATATGCCTCAGAAACTGTTGATTATGTTATGAAAAAAGAATTGAAATCATCAAATTTTCCAGGCACATACTTACCTGAAAACTATTTTGTAAATTATTTAAAATGCATTCAATAGTCTGCAAATAAATTACAAACAAAAAAAGCCTAGCAAATTGCTAGGCTTTTTTTGTGATCCCGTCAGGATTCGAACCTGAGACCTACTGCTTAGAAGGCAGTTGCTCTATCCAGCTGAGCTACGGGACCTTAATTTTACTTTCAGTTTTATTGGGAATACTGAAATCCTTTTCGTCGGGGTGGCAGGATTCGAACCTGCGACCTCCTGGTCCCAAACCAGGCGCGATGACCGGGCTACGCTACACCCCGAAAAGCGGAGAGACAGGGACTCGAACCCTGGCGACAGTTACCCGTCGACAGATTAGCAATCTGCTCCGTTACCACTCCGGCACCTCTCCTATTTGCAAAGAACTTATCCTTTTTTGCGGTTGCAAATGTATGTTAACGATATGTTTTCTGCAACTATTTTTTACATTTTTTTCATTTTTAGATGAATATATTTTAAAACTCTTTCATTGTCAATAGAATAGAATTTTAAACATTTTCACATTTTACAATGATTTATGGTGAAGTGAAGCTAAATCGGATTTCCACTCTTAATAATATCTTTAAATATTAAAATATCTTGACAATTTTGGTTAAATTCGCAACTTCAATGAACTAACAACATAATATCATGAGTAAGAAAGTAGTTATTGTATCGGCTGTTAGAACCCCAATTGGAAGTTTCATGGGAAGTTTATCAACCGTTACAGCTCCACAATTGGGTGCTACAGCAATCAAAGGCGCTTTAAATAAAATAAACTTAGATCCAAATTTAGTAGATGAAGTTTTAATGGGTAATGTGGTTCAGGCTGGTGTTGGTCAGGCTCCTGCTCGTCAAGCTGCTATTTTTGCAGGTCTTCCAAATACTGTTGCCTGTACAACCATAAACAAAGTTTGTGCTTCCGGTATGAAAGCTATTATGCAGGGTGCTCAAGCAATTATGGCCGGTGATGCTGAAGTAGTTGTTGCTGGTGGTATGGAAAACATGAGTTTGATTCCGCACTATGTACATATGAGAAATGGCGCTAAATTTGGCCCAGCTTCTTTATTGGACGGTATGCAAAAAGACGGTTTAACCGATGCTTATGACAACAACGCTATGGGTGTTGCCGCTGATTTATGTGCATCTGAATACAAAATCACTCGTGAAGAACAAGATGCTTTCGCTATTCAATCGTATGAGCGTTCAGCTAAAGCATGGGAAGCAGGAAAATTTGACAATGAAGTAGTTCCTGTCTCTATTCCTCAAAGAAAAGGTGACCCAATTGTTTTTGCAAAAGACGAAGAATACACAAACGTTAAGTTAGATAAAATCCCTGCATTAAACGCAGTATTTACAAAAGAAGGAACTGTAACTGCTGCCAACGCTTCAACTATCAATGACGGAGCTGCTGCTGTAGTTTTAATGAGCGAAGAAAAAGCAAAAGCATTAGGATTAAAACCCTTAGCTTATATCAAGTCGTATGCAGATGCCGCACAAGAACCGAAATGGTTTACTACCGCTCCAGCAAAAGCGTTACCAAAAGCTTTGGACAGGGCAGGAATGTCAATTTCTGATGTAGATTTCTTTGAATTTAATGAAGCTTTCTCGGTTGTAGGATTGGCAAATGCAAAAATCTTGGGCTTAGATAACAATAAAGTAAATATTAACGGTGGTGCTGTTTCTTTAGGTCACCCTCTTGGATGCTCCGGAGCAAGAATCGTTGTTACATTAATTAACGTATTAGAGCAAAACAATGCTAAAATTGGTGCCGCAGCTATTTGTAATGGTGGTGGTGGTGCTTCAGCTATTGTTATCGAAAGAGCATAATCAGTTATAAATTAAGAATTATGAGTTATAAGTTAATCGC
Organism: Flavobacterium enshiense; assembly: GCF_040750275.1. Classification (GTDB taxonomy): domain Bacteria; phylum Bacteroidota; class Bacteroidia; order Flavobacteriales; family Flavobacteriaceae; genus Flavobacterium; species Flavobacterium enshiense_B. Next base: position 113,831 of record NZ_JBDOCV010000002.1, on the reverse strand, counting down.
TTTTAGAAGTGCAACTTATAACTCATAATTTATAACTCATAATTCCCCTAAATGTTTGCAATCTGTAATCTGGCAATCGTCCCCTTACGTTTTGAACCAAGCGACCGAAGTGAATTAGTTTCACAGGTTTTATTTGGTGAGCATTTCAAAATTTTGGAACAAACTGAAAAATGGTCCAGAATTCAGCTGGCGTTTGATGACTATGAAGGTTGGATTGACAACAAACAATTTCAATTAATTTCGGAATCCAATTACCACCTGCTTTCATCATCACCATTGATTATGAATGCAGACTTGGTCGAATACATCACCACATCCAACAATTATCTGATGCCTATTCCGATTGGAAGCTCCCTTTCTTTTCTGGATAATCCCGAAATAAATACCGCTCAATATACTTTTGAAGGCATGAAGGTTTGCGGGATTAAACCTAAATCGGAATTATTAAAGACAGCATTTATGTATCTGAATGCTCCTTATTTATGGGGAGGAAAAACACCTTTCGGAATTGACTGTTCCGGTTTTACGCAAATGGTTTATAAATTAAACGGTCATTCCATTTTAAGAGATGCTTCACAACAAGCAACTATGGGAGAAGCTTTAAGTTTTATTGAAGAAAGTGAACCTGGTGATTTAGCTTTTTTCGATAACGATGAGGGCAGAATCATTCATGTTGGTATGATCATGGAAAATAACTACATTATTCATGCGCACGGAAAAGTTAGAATCGACCGCTTAGATCATTTAGGCATTTATAATGTTGACACCGGAAGACATACTCACAAACTAAGGGTAATCAAAAAGATTATTTAACAAAATATCACAATAAAAAAACCACGCTAAAAGCGTGGTTTTTTTTATTCATCGATATATCAATGTTATTTTTTAGCCTTTAATGCTTTATGCTTGGCATCCATTTCTAGGAACTGATAAATATTAAGCAACATAGATTTAACTCCTTCATCCTGAGGTTTAAGCTCTAATGCTTTTTCATAATAAGGCATAGCTGCTTTAAACATGTTTTGGCGTTTCGCTTTTAATTCATCATATCTTTTTGCTTCTTTAGCTGACATACCTAATGAATTCATTTCTTTAACGATTTTATCATCTCCGGCGATAGCTAAAGCACCTAAATTATTATAGGCGTTAAAATATTTAGGATCGATTGAAATTACTTTTTCATAGTACTTTTTAGCACCATCAACATCTCCTGTGTTAGTAGAAACAATACCAAGATTAAAATGCAAATCTGCATCATTTGGCTTTTTAGCAAGCGCTTCTAAAATCAATTTCTTATAGGTTACTAAATCTTTAGATTCATAATATAAATTAGCTTCTGCTAAAATCAAATCAGTATCATCCGGATTAAGCGATCTTGCTTCAGAAATTGCTTTTTTAGCTTCATCAGCTCTTCCTTTTTCTAATAAAATTGATGCGTAATTTTTATAAATCTCACCTCTTTTTGAAGGAATTTTTTCATCTCTTGGTTTTTCATGCGTTCCAATTTTGATCGCATTTGCTCTGTCTTTATCAGATCCGAAAGCATCTTCCTGCCCATTAGCTTTGTTCACAGCTAAATAACTTGTTCCTTCTCCAGAGTAATTGATTTTTTTCAGCTCTTCATAATACTTCAGTGCATTATCATAATCTTTTCCCTGAACTGCCAAAATCGAAGCATTATACAAATTCGAAGCATCTGATTTATCTAGATTATAAACAGCTTCAAATATTTTAGCCGATTCTTTAAATTTTGACGCCTGATTCAAACCATAAGCGAACTGAAGCATTGTTGGTTTAAAACTTGTAATTGTTTCATTAATATCTTCAGTATAAACTGCTTTTCCTGATTTTTTCTCAAATGCCAAAACATCATTTAAACCAGTTGCCATCATGTTAATATTAGCTGGCGACAAATTTTTGGCTAAAGCCTGCAAATCGTTTGGATTCTTCATCATAGCTTCATTTAACTCCAAAATTGGCAACATCGCTTTATAAAAATTCGAATAAACCAAGTCTGTTTCAGCTAAACCGGTCATTCCAGACAATTTATTAACATTAGCTTTATAAGAAACCATCTCATCACTCGTCATCTGATCCTTAGCATAAAGCTTTTTCAACGTTTTTAATTCATCTTTCTGAGCGAAAGAAGCTACTGAAAGCATCAAAGTTGATGCCGCTAAAACATATTTAATTCTCATTCTATTTCTGTTTTTGGTTATTCTTGAACATCGTTAGTTTCTACTGAAGCATCCGGGTTTTCATTTTCTAAATCTTCTCCGTTTTCCTCACTTTCTTCTTCACGCATTACTTTACAAACGGCAGCAATACCATCATTGCCTTTAATATTAATTAAACGAACACCTTGCGTAGCGCGTCCCATCACGCGTAAATCGGAAACTTTCATACGAATGGTTAAACCGGATTTGTTGATAATCATCAAATCGTCTTCATCGGTCACACTGTTAATAGCAATAAGTGAGCCAGTTTTTTCTGTAATGTTCAAAGTCTTAACTCCTTTACCGCCGCGGTTAGTGATACGGTATACATCTTCTCCGTCTTCATCAACCAATCGGGTACGTTTTCCATAACCGTTTTCGGTAACCACTAAAATTTGAGAATCGTTTACATGATCCCTGTCAACAGAAACCATTCCGATTACTTCATCATTATCATCGGCTAAAGTAACACCGCGAACTCCCGAAGCCGTTCTTCCCATCGGACGGGTTTTCTCTTCCTCGAAACGAACCAATTTACCAGATTTCACAGCAATCAATACCTGGCTGTTTCCGGTAGTTAATTTTGCTTCTAATAATTCGTCGTCTTCTTTAATGGTAATTGCGGCAACTCCATTAACACGCGGTCTTGAATACGATTCCAAAGCGGTTTTCTTCACCTGACCTTGTTTTGTTACCATGATTACATAATGGTTATTAATGTATTCCTGGTCTTTTAAGTCTTGTGTACAGATGAACGCTTTTACTTTATCATCATTTTCGATGTTGATCAGGTTTTGGATCGCACGACCTTTGCTTGTTTTACTTCCTTCCGGAATTTCATAAACACGCATCCAGAAACATTTTCCTTTTTGCGTGAAGAACAACATATATTGATGGTTGGTCGCCACATACATATGCTCTAAGAAATCCGCATCACGGGTTCCTGCCGATTTTTGCCCAACTCCCCCTCTGTTCTGCGTTTTGTATTCAGAAAGCGGTGTACGCTTGATATAACCTGCGTGTGAAATGGTAATAACCACTTGTTCGTCAGCAATTAAATCCTCGATACTTACATCACCACCAGCATATTCAATCTGTGAACGACGGGCATCTCCATATTTATCTTTGATTTCAGCAAGCTCATCTTTAATTACCTGCATTCTCATTTCTTTGCTTGCCAATAATTCTTTCAAATAAGCAATCAATTTCATGATTTCTTCGTACTCAGCACGTAATTTATCCTGCTCAAGACCTGTTAGTTGACGCAAACGCATTTCAACAATAGCTCTAGCCTGGATTTCAGACAAATTGAATCGTTCAATCAACTTAGCTCTTGCTTCATCACCATCTTTGGAAGAACGAATTAAAGCAATTACTTCATCAATATTATCCGAAGCAATGATTAAACCTTCTAAAATATGTGCTCTTTCTTCCGCTTTACGTAAATCGAATTCCGCTCGACGGGTAACCACCTCATGACGGTGTTCTACGAAATAGTGAATCAAATCTTTCAGATTCAACATTTGCGGACGTCCGTTCACCAATGCGATATTGTTCACACTGAATGACGACTGCAATTGTGTGTACTTATATAAGGTATTCAAGACTACATTCGGAACTGCTTCACGCTTTAACACGTAAACGATACGCATACCGTTTCTGTCCGATTCGTCACGAATAGTAGAAATTCCTTCGATTTTCTTTTCATTAACCAAATCAGCCGTATGTTTGATCATACTTGCTTTATTCACCTGATATGGAATTTCGGTAACGATGATGGATTCACGGCCGTCAACTTCTTCAAAACCTACTTTGGCACGCATAACTACACGTCCGCGGCCGGTTTTAAATGCTTCACGAACACCGTCCATACCATAAATAATACCTCCAGTTGGGAAATCCGGAGCTTTAATGTGTGTGATTAGTTCATCGATTTCAATATCGTTGTTGTCGATATAGGCTAAAGTACCATCGATTACCTCCGTTAAGTTGTGTGGTGCCATATTCGTGGCCATACCTACCGCAATACCAGAAGCTCCGTTAACCAACAAGTTTGGAACTTTGGTTGGCATTACTTTTGGTTCCTCTAACGTATCGTCGAAGTTTAACTGAAAGTCTACCGTTTCTTTATCAATATCAGCCAGCATTTCTTCCGAGAACTTCTTCATTCTTGCCTCGGTATAACGCATTGCTGCCGGACTGTCCCCGTCTACAGAACCGAAGTTCCCCTGACCGTCAACCATCAAATAACGTAAACTCCATTCCTGTGCCATACGAACCATGGCATCATATACTGAACTGTCACCGTGCGGGTGGTACTTACCAAGAACCTCCCCTACAATTCTCGCTGACTTTTTATGTGCTCTGTTTGATAATACTCCTAATTCATACATCCCGAATAATACTCTTCGGTGTACGGGTTTCAAGCCATCTCTAACATCAGGAAGCGCTCTGGATACAATTACCGACATCGAATAATCGATATAGGCTGATTTCATTTCATCCTCAATGTTAATAGGAATTAACTTTTCTCCTTCAGACATAAGTATTTACAATTAAAATTATATTATTTTCTTAACGTGCCAATATACATATTTTTGAAGTAATGCAATAGTAATTTATCCACAATTTTAAGAGATTTATTAACATTAAAAAAGTTTCAAAAAGTTGATAAAACCTGCTATTTTGTCTTTTTTTTCTCGATTTTTTTTCGTCAATTAGCAAATAAGGAAGACTGATTCTGTCAGGTATGATTTTTGCACAGCCATTATAGAATTAGTAAATTTACAGTATAAAGATTTTTGAGATGGACGATAATTTTTCACCAAGAGTTAAAGACGTGATCACCTACAGTAAAGAAGAAGCTTTACGACTGGGGCACGACTTCATTGGTACAGAACATTTAATGCTCGGGATTTTAAGAGATGGTAACGGCACCGCAATCAATATATTGAATAATTTATCGGTGGATTTAGAACATTTACGCCGAAAAATCGAAATCGTTAGCCCTCCAAACCCTAATGCTGACCGAAGTACCGAAAAGAAAAACCTACACTTAACACGTCAGGCAGAACGCGCTTTACGAACTACTTTTCTGGAAGCCAAGGTTTTTCAAAGCACTTCCATTAGTACTGCACACTTATTGTTGTGTATTCTCCGAAACGAGAACGACCCAACCACAAAGTTGCTAAATAAATTAAAAATTGATTACGAACTCGTTAAAGAACAATTTATAGCTATGACATCAAACGAAGAAGACTACATCGATAACTTACCTAAAAACGAGTCATTTAACGACGATTCCGGACAAGATGACAGTTTACGTGACGGCGGATTCAATAATCCGAACGCTCCAGGTAAAGCAAATAAAAAATCAAAAACTCCGGTTTTGGATAATTTCGGACGTGATTTAACCGAATTAGCCGAAGAAGGAAAACTCGATCCGGTTGTAGGCCGTGAAAAAGAAATTGAACGCGTTTCCCAGATTTTAAGCCGAAGAAAGAAAAATAACCCACTTTTAATTGGTGAACCGGGAGTTGGTAAATCTGCCATTGCGGAAGGTTTGGCGCTGCGTATTATCCAGAAGAAAGTATCTCGTATTTTATTCAACAAACGAGTGGTAACATTGGATTTGGCCAGTTTAGTAGCCGGAACCAAATACCGCGGACAGTTTGAAGAGCGTATGAAAGCCGTAATGAACGAGTTGGAGAAAAACGACGACATCATCCTTTTCATTGACGAGATTCATACTATTGTGGGTGCTGGTGGTGCAACCGGTTCTTTGGATGCTTCCAATATGTTTAAACCGGCGTTAGCGCGTGGCGAAATCCAATGTATCGGTGCAACAACTTTAGATGAATACCGTCAGTATATTGAAAAAGACGGTGCTTTGGAACGTCGTTTCCAAAAAGTAATCGTTGAACCTACTTCCGTAGAAGAAACCATTACCATCCTGAACAACATCAAAAATAAATACGAAGATCACCATAACGTAATTTATACTCAAGAAGCTATCGAAGCTTGTGTGAAGTTAACCAATCGTTATATGACCGAGCGTTTCTTGCCGGACAAAGCGATTGATGCTTTAGACGAAGCTGGTTCGCGCGTTCATATTACCAATATCGATGTTCCGAAACAGATTCTGGAATTAGAGAAACAATTGGAAGAAGTTCGTGAGCTTAAAAATTCAGTTGTTAAAAAACAGAAATACGAAGAAGCGGCCAAATTAAGAGATGATGAAAAACGCATCGAAAAAGATTTAGCAATCGCTCAGGAGCAATGGGAAGAAGATTCGAAAAACAACCGAATCACCGTTACCGAAGACAACGTTGCCGATGTGGTTTCCATGATGACCGGAATCCCAGTAAACCGTATTGCACAAACTGAAAGTAATAAATTAGCTCACCTACCGGAACTAATTAAAGGTAAAGTGATTGGACAGGATGAAGCGGTATTAAAAATTGCCAAATCCATCCAAAGAAACCGTGCCGGATTAAAAGATCCTAACAAGCCAATTGGTTCGTTTATTTTCTTAGGTCAGACTGGTGTTGGTAAAACGCAATTGGCTAAAGTTATCGCTAAAGAATTGTTCGATTCGGAAGATGCCTTAGTGCGTATCGACATGAGTGAATACATGGAAAAATTTGCGATTTCCAGATTAGTTGGAGCACCTCCGGGATACGTTGGTTACGAAGAAGGTGGTCAGTTAACTGAAAAAGTTCGTAGAAAACCGTATTGTGTTGTCTTATTGGATGAGATCGAAAAAGCGCATCCGGACGTATTCAACATGATGTTACAAGTTCTAGACGATGGACATTTAACTGATAGTTTAGGGCGCAAAATTGATTTCAGAAACACGATTATCATCATGACTTCCAATGTTGGAGCACGTCAGTTGAAAGATTTCGGAACCGGAGTTGGTTTTGGAACCGCTTCCAAACAAGCGCAGGCTGATGATGTTGCGAAAGGTGTAATCGAAAATGCTTTGAAAAAAGCCTTTGCTCCTGAATTCCTTAACCGTATTGATGACGTAATTGTTTTCAATGCATTAGAGAAAGAACACATCGACTTGATTATCGATATTGAAATGGATAAACTGTACGAGCGTGTTGCTGATTTAGGTTATAAACTAAAATTATCCGAAGAAGCAAAAGATTACATTGCCGAGAAAGGTTTCGACAAACAATTCGGGGCAAGACCTTTAAAAAGAGCGATTCAGAAATATGTTGAAGATGAATTGGCAGAAGAAATCATCACTTCGAAAATAAACATGGGGGATGAAATTTTCATGGATCTGGATAAAGAAAAACAAGAACTGAAAGTTACCATCAAAAAAGCAGAAGAGCCTACTAATTAGTAGGCTTTTTATTTTAAAAAATTTTTATCACTAATCAATTTCATCATAGATTCGCAGATATTTTTTCAATCTGTGGATCTTCGGTTATTTCTAACTTATAAAATTTCAATACTGAAGTTTATATACCTACATTTTGTACAATTACAACTACTACATTTCATTTTTCACTAATTTGCTTGGTATATCAAAAAAAGTAGTACATTAGTTTATTAAAACTTACAAAATGCTGGACAAAGTAATCGTAGGGAGCGAAGAATGGTGCTCCTTCCCTTCCCTTGGAATTCCTGTAATCAAAGCCCGTGTAGATTCGGGTGCCAAAACATCAGCCCTTCATGCCACCAACATCACTCCTTTTGAGAAAAACGGAGAAAATTGGGTAAAATTCGACATCAATCCGATTCAAAATAATTTAAAAGCAGTTATCCATTGCGAAACTCCTTTAGTCGATAAACGTGTGGTTAAAAGTTCCAGTGGATATCGTGAACAGCGTTATGTTATCCGAACATCATTGGAAATTGGGGGAAGCACTTGGGAAGTAGAACTTACTTTAACCAATCGTGATTCCATGGGATTCCGTATGTTGTTAGGCCGTGAAGCAATGTCCGGAAGAATTTTGGTCGATCCGGAACAAAAATATTTATTAGGCCAGCCTACTTCTGAAAAAATAAAAGAATATTATTACGCTGAAGATACAAGCAAAAAAGGCTTACGTATAGGTCTTTTAGCGAGTAATCCCGAATTATACAGCAACAAGAGAATCATGGAAGCCGGTGAAATGCGTGGTCACGAAATGCATTTCCTCAACCTAAAATACTGTTATATGAAACTCGATGCCGATACTCCGGAAATCCATTACCGCGGCGGTCGTGTTTTGAACGATTTTGATGCAGTAATTCCACGTATACGCCCAAGTATGACCTATTACGGCTGTGCTTTGACCCGTCAGTTTGAAGCGTTAAAAGTATTTGCATTGAACAATTCTGCTGCCATTAGTCAATCAAGAGATAAACTATTTTCTTTGCAATTGCTTCTGAATAACGGTGTGGACATTCCAACAACGGGGTTTGCAAATTCTCCTTTAGATACCAACGACCTGATTAAAATGGTTGGCGGTTCACCTTTAATCGTAAAATTACTGGAAGGAACACAAGGAAAAGGAGTCGTTTTAGCCGAAACCAAAAAAGCTGCCGAATCGGTAATCAATGCTTTCAAGAGTCTGAATGCCAATATTTTGGTTCAAGAATTCATCAAAGAAGCCAATGGTAAAGATTTACGCTTATTCGTTGTGGATGGAAAAGTAGTGGCAGCCATGCAGCGCGAAGCACTTCCGGGAGAATTCCGTGCTAACATTCACTTAGGCGGAACAGCATCGGTAGTGAAAGTAACTGCGGAAGAAAAACGAATCGCTATTAAAGCCGCAAAAGCCATGAATTTAAAAGTGGCTGGTGTAGATATAATTCGCTCATCAAAAGGACCTTTGTTATTGGAAGTGAACTCATCTCCTGGTTTGGAAGGAATTGAAGGAGCTACGCAAAAAGATATTGCAGGTGAAATGATTAAAGCGATTGAGAAGAATTTCAAGTGGAAATAAAACAGTTAGCAATTAGCAGTTAGCAATTAGCAGTTAGCAGTTAGCAGTTAGCAGTTAGCAGTTAGCAAAATTAAAATTTATCAGTAATACGAAAACTTTGAAACTTTGAAATAAATGAATCCCTATCTTGACATCATTCTGCGAAGTGTAGCCGTATATTTCTTTATGGTCATCGCTTTACGGATTTTCGGCAAGAAAGAGCTTTCTCAACTCAACACCTCGGATGTTATTCTTATTTTATTGATTAGCAACTCGGTACAAAATGCAATGGTTGGAAGTGACACAAGCCTTTGGGGCGGATTGACAGCAGCCTTTGTTTTATTTTTGATAAACTTTCTACTTAAACGATTGATGTTTAAGTACAAAACCGTGAGCGAATTAATTCACGACAAACCGCAAATCTTAATACACAACGGAAAAGCAGAATTCAAAACGCTCGCCCAGCTCGGAATCACTGCCGATGAATTGCAGGAAGCCATGCGCGAACACGGTGTAGAACATTACAAAGACGTAAAATTAGCCATGCTGGAAATTGACGGAAACATCAGTATAATCTCAGGAGAAAACGAATTGCGTCAAACCCATCATAAAAAAAGAACCCATAAATCTTTAAGTTGATTTCATGAACAAAAACAGACTTGAAGCCTTCAGTGACGGCGTTTTAGCCATTATCATTACCATCATGGTTTTAGAAATGCAAGTGCCTGAAGAAGCAACTTTTGAAGCTTTACTAAAACTGTTCCCTATTTTCATCAGCTATATCCTTAGCTTTATTTATGTTGGAATTTATTGGAACAATCACCATCATATGATGCATACTGTAAAACATGTAACCGGAGGTATTCTTTGGGCAAATTTGCATTTATTGTTTTGGCTTTCCTTAATTCCTTTCGTAACCGCTTGGATCGGAGAACATCATTTTGCACCTTTCCCAATGCTCATGTATGGTTTCATTCTATTAATGTGTGCAATTGCATATTACCTGCTGCAAAATTTAATTATACGGGAGCACGGAACCAATTCAATCTTAGCAAAAGTAGTCGGAAAAGATTACAAAGGAAAAATATCGGTTATTCTATATTTAACAGCAACAATATCAACATATTATCACGAAATAATTTCCGGAATTATTTATGTTTTAGTAGCTTTAATGTGGTTAATTCCAGACAAAAGAATTGAGAAAGCTTTCCAAAAAGAAGAAGAGTAATTGGTTGACTATGTACACTATTTATCACGATTTCACTATAAATGTTTCAAAAGAAACGATTTTTGAAGCGATCAGTACTCCAGAAGGCTTAAACAACTGGTGGACGTTACGCTGTTCCGGAGCACCGGCGCTAAACGAAAAATACAACTTATATTTCGCTGAGGAATACAATTGGTTTGCGGTGATTTCCAAATTTGTTGCCAATGAAGCAATCGAATTTAAAATGACACACGCCATGGCAGAATGGATGCCTACAAGTTTCGGATTCAAGCTAGAAGAGCTAAAACCTAATCAGACTTATGTTCAGTTTTACCATGAAAATTGGAATGAAGTCAGTCAGGAGTTTAGAATTGCCAGTTATTGTTGGGCCAATCTATTGAGACAAATGAAACACTATTTAGAAGACGGAATCATAACTCCTTTTGAACAACGTAATTAATTCACTATGAAAAGTATCCGCTCCCTCTTTATTATTGGAATTTTAATAGCCTCATCCGGGGTTTTCTTCAAAATAATGCACTGGCCATACGCCTCTTTATTACTGATTTTGGGGATGCTTTGTTTGGCAATTGCCGGCATTAAACTGATCATCAAAATTTATAACGATCAAAATCCAAACGGTCTTTTTAAAAAATAAATGCTACAAATTATTACACAATCTAAAAATTCAACAATAAAATTCAAAATCACTTTACTTAAGAGCTTGATTCTGTAAAAAATATTTTATAAATTTATACTTATTTCTGCCTCAGTTGTTTAGCCTAGTTTTTCACATTTAACAAATCAAAACATGAGCATGGAAACATCGACAGCACTTCAAACCCAAATTACCCCAGCACGAATTTTTGAAACCGGAATGGCTTTTTTTTCTTCAAAAGCTTTACTTACTGCCGTTAAATTAGGCGTTTTCACTACACTTGGAGGAAATAAGAAATTAAGCGGAAAAGAAATCCAAAAAACTTTAGGGTTACATGATCGTGGCATTTATGATTTTCTTGACGGATTGGTTTCCATGGGCTTTTTAAACAGGACTGGACTTCTCGAAACCGGATCATATAGCAACACCGAAGAAACCGAATTATTTCTCGATAAAAACAAGCCTACATACGTTGGAGGCATTTTAGAAATGGCTAACGACCGTTTGTTCCGGTTTTGGGCTGATTTAGACGATGCTTTAACCACCGGGCAACCTCAAAATGAATTAAAACGAACAGGTAAATCAATGTTTGATGAATTGTATTCTGATCCGGCACGTCTTAAACAATTTATCCAGGCCATGTCGGGCATTTCAACAGGTAATTTCATTGCATTGGCCAACAAATTTGATTTTTCACCCTATCAAACGCTTTGTGATATCGGAGGTGCCGCGGGAATACTTTCCATTGAAGTTGCCAAACATAACCCTCATATGAATTGCCTTTCATTAGATTTACCACAGGTTGTTCCCATTACAGATGAAACCATTACTAATCACGATGTTAGTGATAAAGTAAAATCCGGAACAATTGACTTTTTTAAAGACGAATTTCCAAAAGCCGACATCATTACCATGGGAATGATACTGCACGATTGGGATCTTGAAAACAAAAAAATGCTGATTAAAAAGGCTTATAACGCTTTACCGGAAGGAGGCGCTTTTATTGCCATCGAATCGCTGATTGATGATGACAGAAGAACAAACACTTTCGGATTAATGATGTCTTTAAATATGCTTATTGAATTCGGGGTAGCTTTTGATTTTTCCGGAGCCGATTTTGAACTATGGGCGAAAGAAGCCGGTTTCAACCGAGTGGAAATCATCCCATTAACAGGACCTGCAAGCGCCGCTATTGCTTATAAATAAACAACTTAACTACTAAAAATCGACACAATGACACTTCTTTCCAAAATTTTGATTGGTTTTGTAGCATTCATCCACTTGTACATTGTTTGGCTCGAAATGTTTGCCTGGACCACACGCGCCAAAAAGGTATTCAGAAGTGTTCCTCCGGATATGTTTGAAAAAACCAAACAAATGGCCGGAAACCAAGGTTTATATAACGGATTTTTAGCTGCAGGATTGATTTGGTCATTACTAATTTACGATCCGTACTGGAGCTTTTATGTAGCCCTGTTTTTTTTAAGCTGTGTTTTCATTGCTGGTGTTTACGGAGCAATTACAGTGCAGCGAACCATTTTTTACGTGCAATCTGTTCCAGCCATTCTGGCTATAATTAGTATTCATTTTATGAAATAACTGTTATGAGAAAAATATTTTTAACCACTATCATATTATTGTGTTGCAACATAGGTGTAGCGCAAAATCTTCCATCTGGTAAAATCGGTTTCACTTCAAAAAGAGACGGAAACTACGAAATTTACACAATGACTTCAGACGGAAACAATACAATCAATCTTTCCAACAATCCAAAAACAGATTACGGTTTCGCCTGGTCGTATGATGGCCGCAAGATTTTGTTTTACACCAATCGTGATGGAAACGACGAAATTTATATGATGAAAAGCAACGGTAAATCACAGATCAACCTTACCAATAATAGTGCTAACGACAGAATACCTTCTTTTTCAAACGATAATTCCAAAATTGTTTTTATTTCCGACAGAAGTAATAACAGTGGTGATATTTTCATAATGGATGCCGATGGAAAAAATACAACACAAATAACTAGTAACGAATATTTTGAAGAATCTCCATCTTTTTCAAACAACAGCAAGAAGCTAATATTCACCCGAGAACTAAAAGATGCAAACAATCCGAGAACTTCAGGAAATGGCGAGATCTTCTCCATCGATTTAAAAACAAAACAAGAAACTCGGCTTACCAACAAAGAAGGCTACGATTCCGGAGCGACTTTTTCACCAAACGGAAAGAAAATAGCTTTTTACGGTTATGATAAAAACACAAAATTTTACGATATCTACTTAATGAATCCGGACGGCAGCCAACTTGAAAAACTAACCGATGATGCTCAGGAAGACTACTCTCCCACTTGGTCTCCAGACGGAAACTGGTTAGCTTTTACCCGAGGTGATTCCAAAAACTATGACATTTGGATTATAAACATCACAACCAAAGAGCTCAAACGCCTTACCGATCATCCTACAAGAGATGAAACACCATTTTGGTGTCCGCAAGAATAAAAAAAGCCCGTTGATAAGTCAACGGGCTTTTTTATGATTTATAAACAGTTACTCCAACACTTCGTTATCCAACTGCAAACTGTTTAAGAACGCAATTGAGTTTTCAATATCGTAATGTAAAATTCTGTCTTCTTCCACCAACGGCACTTCTGCTCTGTATGATTTTAAAAAAGTTTCGATGAATTCACTTGATTTTAAAGGTCTTCTGAATTCGATAGCTTGTGAAGCGTTCATCAACTCAATAGCTAAAATACGCTCAAGGTTTTCCATGATTTTCAAGCATTTTGTTGCTCCGTTAGCCCCCATACTTACATGATCTTCCTGTCCGTTAGACGAAACAATACTGTCTATACTTGCCGGAGTTGCCAATTGTTTGTTCTGGCTCACGATACTTGCAGCCGTATACTGAGGAATCATAAACCCGGAATTTAAACCAGGATTACTTACCAAAAACGCTGGCAATTCTCTTAATCCAGAAATTAACTGATAGGTTCTTCTTTCGGAAATGTTTCCTAATTCAGCTAAAGCGATTCCTAAAAAGTCTAATGCTAAAGCTAAAGGCTGTCCGTGGAAATTACCTCCTGATACGATCAAATCTTCTCCAACAAAAATGTTCGGATTATCGGTTACAGAATTAATCTCCGTCTTAAATACTTTCTTCACATAATCAATCGTATCTTTCGAAGCACCATGTACTTGCGGAATACAACGGAAAGAATACGGATCCTGAACGTGTGCTTTCGGACGCGCAATAATTTCACTGTCTTCCAACAATTCATGAAAACGTCTCGCTGTATTAATTTGTCCTTTGTGCGGACGAACAATATGAATCAATTCATTGAACGGATCGATTCTTCCGTCGAAACCTTCTAAGGAAATTGCTCCAATTACATCTGCTAAATACGAATATTTGCAAGCTTTCAATAAAATATAACAACCATATGAACTCATGAATTGGGTTCCGTTCAACAAGGCTAACCCTTCTTTTGACTGTAATGTGATTGGTTTCCAGTTATTTTTCTCCAACACTTTCATGGCTGGCTGGCGGAATCCGTCTGCATATACTTCACCCTCACCAATCAATGGCAAACATAAATGCGCCAATGGTGCCAAATCTCCTGAAGCTCCTAATGAGCCTTGCGTGTAAACCACCGGAAGAATATCGTTATTGTAAAAATCGATTAAACGTTCCACAGTAGCTAATTGCACACCGGAATTTCCATAGCTCAATGATTTGATTTTCAGCAACAACATAATTTTCACAATTTCATGCGGTACCTCGTCACCGGTTCCGCAAGCGTGTGATTTCATTAAGTTTTCCTGAAGTTGAGACAGATTCTCGTTGGAAATCTTAACATTACAAAGTGAACCAAAGCCTGTATTGATTCCGTAAATAGGATCACCGTGAGTTTCCATTTTTTTATCAAGATACAAACGGCATTTTTCAATGTTAATGCGGGCTTCCTCCGATAATTCAAGTGTATGATTTTGTGAAATAATTTCATGAAGAAGTTCTAACGAAAAAACATCAGAGCTAATATAGTGTACTGTTTCCATTCTAATTGTTAGTTTGCGGCTCAAAATTCCGTAAAAAGCCGCTAAAATGCAAGCATATTTATTAGTATTTCGTTATGAAATTTTGTCGTCTATTTTTTTTACATTTGGGCAACTAAATAGCTATTAAACATGAAAAACACACTTTACTTATTATTGGTTATACTGTTAGCCTCCTTTTCCGCACCAAAGGAAACAGTTACGGTTTCAGGAAAAATAACCAACACTGACGACGGTAAACTGCGTATCAAAGGTGAATCTTTTGAAAAAGAAATCACTTTAAAAGCAGATGGTTCTTTCTCAGAAACCTTTCAAATTGATTATGCAGGAAGTTATAATCTGATGACTAAAAACAACCGTTCGTCTTTATTCTTAGGCAAAAACACTAAGTTGACAATTAATGCTGACGACAAGAATTTTACAACTACTTTGAAGTTTTCAGGAAACGGAAGTACCGAAAATCAATATTTTACAGATAAAGTTGCTGCTGTTAACAAGTTAATGGTGAATCAGCAAGAGTTTTTTGCTTTGGAAGAAGCTGCTTTTCTTGCTAAGCTGAAAGAAGTTAGAACAACAATGACCGATTTATTGAATAAAGCTAAAATTTCCGATGTTGCTTTCAAGAAAAACGAATTAAAAAGTATTGGTTATTTTGAACAGCTTCAGCTTTTAAATTACCCGGCATATCACAAACATTATGCTAAAAAAGAAAGTTTTACACCTTCTGATGCTTTTCCGAAATTCGATGAAAAAACAGATTTGGACAACGAAGCAGATTTCTTATTTTCATCTTCTTACAAACAATTGGTTGCTACAAAATTCAACAACGAGTTATACAAGCAATTAGGAGAAAACGACGAGTACACCTATAAATTGGCTTTACCGGAAATCAAAAAACTGAAAAGTACCGCTATCAAAAATGCTCATTTACAAAATGTTGCCTATGAAGTTGGCGCCGGAAACCCGGAAGCTTCCATGCTTTATAACGAAATCATGACGCTTTCAACAGACGCTAAATTCAAAGAAAATCTTACTGCAAAATTCAACAAAATCAGCTCGTTAACACTTGGAAAACCTTCTCCAAAATTTGATTATGAAAATTTCAAAGGTGGAAAAACGTCTTTAGAAAGTTTAAAAGGGAAATACGTATACATTGATGTTTGGGCTACTTGGTGTGGGCCTTGCCGTCGTGAAATTCCAAGTCTACAAAAAGTAGAAGAACAATATCACGGAAAAAATATTGAATTCGTCAGTATGTCTATTGACACGAAAAAAGATTACGAAAAATGGAGAAAATTCGTAGAGGAAAAAAAGTTAGGTGGAATTCAATTATTTGCTGATAACGACTGGAATTCTAAATTCGTTCAGGATTACGGTATTGAAGGTATTCCGAGATTTATTTTGGTTGATCCGAACGGAAACATCGTTTCTGCAGATGCTCCTCGCCCATCAGATCCTAAATTAGTAGCTAAATTTGAGGAATTGGGAATCAAATAAATTAAAATCTAAGATTTGAAAATTAAGACTGTTTCATCATGAGACAGTCTTTTTTTATGCATTCAATGTCAGGAAAGCTTTTCCTAAATAATTTAGTATATCCGATGCAATAAAAGAATGATAACCTGTTTCGGGAACAGCTAAATCTGAAGTCAGGCCATGAAGATAGACCCCTAAAACAGCAGCATCAGCCGGTGTATAATCCTGAGCGAGCAAGCCCGTAATTATACCCGTAAGAACATCACCACTTCCCGCGGTCGCTAAAGCCTGATTTCCGGTTGTATTCTGATAAACCGTATCTCCGTAAACAATTAATGTAGGAGCTCCTTTCACTACGGTAACCACGTCATATTTAACTGAAAACGACTGCACTTTCTCAAGCATTTCACCATCGAAATTCCAATCACCAATTAAACGTCGCAATTCCTTTAAATGCGGTGTTAAAATGGTCTGTTTCGGAAGTATTTCAAGCCATTCCTTGTTCTCGGAAAGAATATTTAAACCATCAGCATCAATAACCAACGGAACTTTGTTCATCTTCAGAAAGTGAAACATTGCCTGATGGGTATCTGCATGAGTTCCTAATCCCATTCCAAATCCAATAGCCTGCAAATTAAGCTTATGATTGACCGTGATAATATGTTCGTTATAGTCATCCGTTAACACCATAACTTCCGGAACTACCGATTGCACAATTTCGTAACCACATTTAGGGACATAAGCCGTAACCAAACCGGCACCAGATTTCAAACACGCTTTTACGGAAAGACATACTGATCCTATCTTTCCATAACTTCCACCCACAATAAGGGCATGTCCCTGAACACCTTTATGACTGTTTTCTGAGATTGGACGGAAGCGTTTTAAAGCTTCATTTCTGTCAATTAATAAATTTGTTTCCATACCATAAATTTACGAAAAATGCTACTTTTTAAAATTATTTTCTGCAAAAAAGATTTTCTATTGTAAAAAGAAGTACATTTGTATCATGTTGAGTAACAATCATTCATACAGCATTCCTGCGACAATCGGTTCTTCGATTGCGAATTCTGCTGCACTTACATCAACGACCACTACAACAACTACCACTACCCCAATCGGGGTATAATCATTTCATATAATCCGTTTGCGTACGTGTATTTTTTACACGGCAACAGTTGTTTTATCAACTCACAGTTTTATTTATCAAATTTCAATCTGTAAGCAAGTCATTTTTTGAAAGCAGATTGATTAAAACGTAATTATCATGAAAGTTTTAAAGTTTGGTGGTACTTCAGTTGCCAACCCTCAAAACATAGCACAATGCATCTCTGTTATAAACGGAATTGCAGGAAAAAAAATAGTTGTTGTATCCGCTTTAGGCGGTGTTACTGATATTCTTATTGATGCCATCAGTAAAGCCCAAAACAAAAATAATGACTTTAAAAACATAGTAAAAAATCTCAAAAACAGACATTTAGAAACCGTAGAAAGGCTTCTTGAAAACAAAAACCATAAAGTGATTTTCGCTTATATCGACGACTGTTTTTCACACATTAACACTTTGTTAGAGGGTTGCTTTCTGCTTGGTGAAATATCTGAAAAATCAAAGGATGTTTTGCTTTCATATGGCGAATTGCTTTCTTCAAGAATTATTTATGAAAAGCTGAAACAAGATGCGTATAACGTGGCTTATATCGACAGCCGACAGCTCATCAGTACTGATTCTAATTTCGGAAATGCTACAGTGAATTTCGAAATCACTGATTATTCCATTCAATATTATTTCGATAAAAATCAGTCGGAAATAGTAATTATGCCCGGGTTTATTGCCGAAGATTCCAATGAAAACACTACAACTTTAGGCAGAGGCGGATCAGATTATACTGCTGCTATTTTAGCCGCTGCTTTAGATGCCGAACAACTCGAAATCTGGACTGACGTAAGCGGTATGTTTACAGCTAATCCTAAAATTGTAAAACAAGCCAAGCCTATTGCTCATATTTCCTATAAAGAAGCCATGGAATTGTCTCATTTTGGAGCAAAAGTGCTGTATGCACCAACAATTCAGCCCGCATTAAACCGCAATATCCCGATTCTCATTAAAAACACATTTGAACCTGAAGCGCAAGGAACCTTCATTTCCAATGAAAATCATCAGAATCACAATCCGGTAAAAGGAATCAGTCACATCGAAAACATTGCATTGATTACTTTGGAAGGCACCGGCTTAATTGGTATTTATGGTGCTTCCAAACGACTATTTGGAGCCATTGCCAAGGAAAAGATTAATGTTATTTTTATCACTCAGGCTTCATCCGAACATTCGATTTGTATTGGTATTGCTGAAAATGACGCGAATAAAGCAAAACAAGCCATCAATGAAGAATTCGTTTATGAAATAAAACAGCTTAAAATCAAGCCTGCACTTGTTGAAACGAACCTAAGCATCATTGCTGTTGTCGGTGAAAACATGAAAAATCATCAGGGATTGAGTGGTAAGATGTTCAGCGCATTGGGAAAAAACAATGTGAATATCAGAGCAATAGCCCAAGGTGCTTCGGAACGTAACATTTCGGCAGTAATTGATAAAAAAGACGCAAAAAAAGCACTCAACACCTTACATGAAAAATTCTTTGAAGACAATGTAAAACAACTCAATCTTTTCATTAGCGGCGTGGGCAATGTGGGCAGCAAGTTCATTGAACAAATTCAGCAGCAACGCAAATACCTGAAAGAGAATTTGAAGATTAATGTTCGTGTCATTGCGCTTTCAAATTCCAAAAAAATGTTTTTCAGCGAAGACGGAATCCCGCTTGAAAACTGGAAAGATCTTCTCGAAAACGGAGAAATTGCCTGCATTAACGAATTCATTTCCAAAGCAGAGCAACTGAATTTACGCAACAGTATTTTCATCGATAATACTGCAAATGAAAATATTGCATCTGTTTACAATCGTTTTTTAAAACAAAACATTTCGGTTGTGACTTGCAACAAAATTGCGTGCTCTTCCGATTATGAAAATTATAAAAACCTTAAAACACTTTCAAAAAAATATAATGCTTCATTTTTATTCGAAACTAATGTTGGTGCAGGTTTACCGATTATAGACACACTCAAAAACCTGATTGCATCCGGAGATAAAGTGCATAAAATACAAGCGGTTTTGTCCGGAAGTTTGAATTTCATCTTTAATAATTTTAATGCCGATTACAGTTTTCATGATGTTGTAAAACAAGCCGGAATTGAAGGCTACACTGAGCCAGATCCAAAAATCGATTTAAGCGGTATAGATGTGATGCGCAAAATTTTAATCCTGATTCGCGAAAGCGGTTATGAAATGGAAATTGACCAAATCCAAAACGATTCCTTTTTACCTAAAGAAGTGTTGGAAGCTGAATCCATTGCAGAATTTTATAAGAATCTGGAAAAACAGGAAATGTATTTTAAAAACCTCTATCAAAAGGCGCTTTCTGAAAACTGTCGTTTAAAATATGTAGCTGAATTTGAAAACGGTCAGGCAAAAGTAGGCCTGCAACTCATTGAAAAAGAACATCCTTTTTACAATTTAGAAGGCAAAGACAATATCGTTTTGTTTTACACAGACCGTTATTCAGAACAGCCCTTACTAATAAAAGGAGCCGGAGCCGGAGCTGCTGTAACTGCTTCAGGAATTTTTGCCGATGTAATTAGAATCGGGAACATTTAATTTAGAAAAACATGAACAGTATAAAATTATTTTGCCCTGCCACTGTAGCCAATATTTGTTGCGGATTTGACGTATTAGGTCTTTGTTTGAGTACCATAGGCGATGAAATGATTATTCATAAAACCCAAGAAAAAGGAGTTCGGATCACTAAAATTACCGGAGATGATTTGCCTTTTGAAACCGAAAGAAATGTAGCGGGAGTTGCAGCTTTGGCACTTTTAAAAGAAATAAAAACGGATTTTGGTTTCGATATCGAAATCCATAAAAAAATAAAAGCCGGAAGTGGCATAGGAAGTTCTGCTGCCAGTGCTTCCGGAGCTGTTTTCGGAATCAATGAATTATTAGGAAAACCTTTTTCAAGAAAAGAACTCGTCCAATTTGCCATGAAAGGTGAAGCTTTAGCCAGTGGTAGTGAACATGCCGATAATGTCGCTCCGGCACTTTTGGGTGGATTTACTTTAGTTCGGGGCTACAATCCTTTGGATGTGATTCGGATTGAAAGCCCATCAGAATTATATGCAACTGTGATTCACCCTCAAATTGAACTGAAAACCTCGGAAATGCGCGTTGTTTTAAAACCTGAAATTTCGTTAAAAAGTGCCATTTCACAATGGGGAAATCTTGGCGGATTGATTGCCGGGTTGTACACTGAAGATTATGATTTGATTCAGCGTTCTTTACACGACGAAATTATTGAGCCGCTGCGAAGCCCATTTATCCCTAACTTTGATTTAATCAAAAAAGCTGCTTTGGAAAACGGTGCTTTAGGATGTGGAATCTCAGGTTCAGGACCTTCAATTTTCACTTTAAATAAGGGTATTGAAACAGCTAAAAATGTTGCTTTTGTTATGAATGAACTATTTTACAAAACCGATATTCCATTTGAAATACATGTGTCAAAAATAGATCCGCAAGGCATTCAAATAATCAACCAAGAAAACTAGCGCATGAAATATTACAGTCTAAATAACAAACAGCACAAAGTTACTTTTCAGCAAGCTTTACTCAACAGTTTGGCTCCCGATAACGGCTTGTATTTTCCGGAAACCATCACAGCACTTCCCTCCTCTTTTTTTGCCACAATTGAACAACTCAATCCGGAAAAAATCGCATTTGAAGTTATCCGTCAATTCATCGGAAATGAAATCCCTAAAGCTAATTTAAAACAAATCATAAAAGAAACTTTGTGCTTTGAATTTCCGATTATTCAGATAGCCGAAAACAGCTATTCACTCGAATTATATCACGGTCCGACGATGGCTTTTAAAGATGTTGGCGCGCGATTTATGTCACGTTGTCTCGCCTATTTCAATCAGCAAAGTGATAAAAAGACAACAATTTTAGTGGCCACTTCAGGAGATACCGGCGGCGCGGTTGCCAATGGTTTTTTAGGCGCTGAAAACACCAATGTCATGATTCTTTACCCAAGCGGAAAAGTGAGTGATTTTCAGGAACTACAACTTACGACACTCGGTAAAAACATTACAGCACTGGAAGTTAACGGTACTTTTGACGACTGTCAGGCGATGGTAAAAAAAGCATTTTCAGATCCTAATTTAAAGACTAAAAACCTAACATCTGCCAATTCCATCAATATTGCGCGCTGGCTTCCGCAACTCTTTTATTTCTTTTTCGCTTATCGTGAACTTAAAAAACACGGAAAATCTATTATACTTTCCTGTCCAAGTGGTAATTTCGGGAATCTTTGCGCCGGAATTCTGGCAAAAAAGCTCGGTTTACCCATTGCACATTTTGTTGCGGCAACCAATGCTAATGATACTGTTCCGCGATTTCTTGCCTATGGAGATTATCAGCCAAATGAGACCATTGCAACTTTGTCAAACGCGATGGATGTGAGCAATCCAAGTAATTTTATCAGAATTCAGGAACTTTACAACCATGATTTAAACACATTCCAAAAAGATTTTTCAGCATATTCCTTTACGGATGAAGAAACAAAATCGGCAATGCAATTTCTGCATGAGAATCATCAGTATATCGCTGAACCACACGGTGCAATTGGCTACTTAGGGCTTCAGGAAGAATTGAAAAAGCAACCGGATGCCATTGGTGTTTTTCTGGAAACAGCGCATCCGATTAAATTTGCCGAAATTGTAGAAACAACTTTACAGGTCAATCTGTCTATTCCAGAACAGTTCAAAAGCTTATCGGATAAAGAAAAAACGAGCATCAAAATAGCAACCTATCAACAACTGAAAGATTATTTACTATCATAATTTCGTGTTTTAACTGCTTTGTAACTCCGTAAAAAATCGGTACATTAGCGCTCGAAAATAATTTTACAACACAATATGAAAAATACAGCATTAACGCACGTTCACGAAAGTTTAGGAGCTAAAATGGTTCCGTTTGCAGGTTACAATATGCCTGTTCAATATGAAGGAGTTAACTTAGAGCACGAAACGGTTCGTAACGGCGTGGGTGTTTTTGATGTTTCCCACATGGGAGAATTCTTTTTGAAAGGCGAAAATGCTTTGGCTTTAATCCAGAAAGTAACCTCAAATGACGCATCAAAATTGGTAGACGGAAAAGCGCAATATTCTTGTTTACCAAACAATGAAGGTGGAATTGTTGACGATTTAATCGTATATAAAATTGCTGACAATCACTATATGTTAGTGGTAAATGCTTCAAACATTGAAAAAGACTGGAACTGGATTTCTTCCCACAACGATTTGGGTGTTGAAATGATTAATAACTCTGATGATTATTCATTATTGGCAATTCAAGGACCTAAAGCTGCGGAAGCTATGCAATCTTTAACTTCCATCGATTTAGTTAATATGCCTTATTATTCTTTTCAGATTGGAGAATTTGCAGGTGTGCAAGATGTAATTGTTTCAGCTACAGGTTATACCGGTTCAGGTGGTTTCGAAATTTATTTCAAGAACGGTGAAGCAGAGACAATCTGGAATAAAGTATTTGAAGCCGGTGCAGCATTTGGAATCAAACCTATTGGATTAGCGGCTCGTGATACTTTACGTTTGGAAATGGGATTCTGTTTATACGGAAACGATATTAACGATACTACTTCTCCGTTAGAAGCTGGCTTAGGATGGATTACAAAATTTGACAAAGAATTCACAAATTCCTCGAATCTTAAATCACAAAAAGAAGCTGGTGTTGGCCGTAAATTAGTTGGATTTGAATTGTTGGAAAGAGGTATTCCGCGTCATGATTATGAGATTGTTGATGCTGATGGAACTGTAATTGGAATTGTAACGTCCGGAACGCAATCGCCTTCTTTAGGAAAAGCGATCGGTTTAGGATATGTACCAACAGCTTTATCAACTCCTGATTCCGAAATTTACATTAGAATCCGTAATAAAGATTTGAAAGCAAAAGTGGTTAAATTACCATTTTATAAAAAATAATTTAAGAAAAGGAGGCTCGAAAGAACCTCCTTTTTTGGCAAAATGCATTAATAATTTTATTTTTGCATTCTACATTAACAGAAACATACAAAACAAAACAAAATACATTCTTAGAAATGGGAAGAGCGTTTGAATTTAGAAAAGCCCGTAAAATGAAACGTTGGGGCGCTATGGCAAAAACATTTACCAAAATCGGTAAAGATATTGTAATGGCAGTAAAAGAAGGTGGTCCAAATCCTGAAACCAACTCGCGTTTACGTGCAGTAATACAAAATGCCAAGGCAGCAAACATGCCTAAAGATAATGTTGAAAGAGCGATTAAAAAAGCTTCAGACAAAGACACTGCTAACTTTAAAGAAGTATTGTTTGAAGGTTATGCTCCTCACGGAATAGCGATTCTTATCGAAACCGCAACAGACAACAATAACCGAACGGTAGCCAACATCAGAAGTTATTTCAATAAATGTAACGGAACAATGGGAACTCAAGGTTCTGTAGAGTTCATGTTCGACCATACTTGTAATTTCCGTATTCCTGCTGAAGGACAAGATGTAGAAGAAATGGAATTGGAAATGATTGATTTTGGTGTGGAAGAAATTTTCGCAGATGAAGACGGTATTTTAATGTATGCTCCTTTTGAAAGCTTTGGTGCCATCCAAAAAGAACTGGAAAACAGAAACATCGAAATCTTATCGTCCGGATTCGAACGTATTCCGCAAATTACCAAAGAATTAACTCCGGAGCAAGTAGCTGACGTAGAAAAATTATTGGAGAAAATCGAGGAAGATGATGATGTAATGAACGTGTACCATACGATGCAGGAATAAGTTTTCAAATAACATATTTAAAAAACTCCAAAGTAGTAGTACTTTGGAGTTTTTATTTTCACCCAATAAAAAACTCCAGCTTTAACTGGAGTTTTTCTATCTTAAATATCTTTGTCTTACTTAATGAATTCTATTTTCTGAGCTTCTTCAGCATTTACACTATCAAAAAACCCTTGCTCATTCATCCATTCATCACTGAATACTTTGCTCATATAACGCGAACCGTGGTCTGGAAAAATAACTACTACATTACTGTTTTCATTAAACTCTCCGTCCTCTGCAAATTGCTTGATTGCCTGCATGGCTGCTCCGGAAGTATATCCTACGAACAAACCTTCTTTTTTAGCTATTTCTCTTGCTGTATGGGCACTTTCTTCGTCAGTAACTTTTGTAAATTTATCAATTGAATCAAAATCCGTTGCAGTTGGAATTAAGTTTTTACCCAAACCTTCTATTCTGTACGGATAGATTTCTTCATTATCAAATTCTCTTGTTTCATGGTATTTCTTTAATACCGAACCGAAAGCATCAACCCCTAAAACTTTAATCCCAGGATTTTTCTCTTTCAAATAACGGGCAGTTCCCGAAATTGTACCTCCTGTTCCGCTACATGCGATAAAGTGAGTAATTTTTCCATTGGTTTGCTCCCAAATTTCAGGGCCTGTTGTTTTATAATGCGCATCAACATTCAAATCATTAAAATATTGATTGATATAAACAGAACCTTTCATTTCTTCATGCAAACGTTTTGCAACGTTATAATAAGAACGAGGATCATCCGCAGAAACGTGTGCAGGGCAAACATATACTTTTGCTCCCATCGCTCTTAACATATCAATCTTATCTTTAGATGATTTTGAACTTACAGCCAAAACGCAATCATAACCTTTAATAATACTAACCATCGCCAAGCTGAAGCCTGTATTACCTGAAGTTGTTTCAATAATCGTATCACCAGGTTTTAAAATTCCTCTCTTCTCAGCTTCTTCAATGATATAAAGAGCAATTCTGTCTTTTGTGGAATGTCCCGGATTAAAGGCTTCTACTTTTGCATAGAAATTTCCTTTCAGTCCTTCGGTTATCGTATTCAGTTTTATTAGGGGCGTATTTCCTATTAATTCCAATACGTTATTATAGGCTTTTATTTCTTCTTTCATAAAAAATAAATTACTCAAGATGTGAATATAAACATTTTTTGACATATTCACAACCTTGCAAATGTATAAAAAATTCTTTATCTACTTTTTAATTCCTTCTAAATCTAATAAAAAAGTATATTCTTTTGTTACCTCTTTGATAGCTTCAAATCGTCCGGAAGCCCCGCCATGACCTGTATCCATGTTGATATCAAGGAACAATTGGCTGTCTCCGATTTTCATGGTTCTTAATTTTGCCACCCATTTAGCCGGTTCCCAATATTGCACTTGAGAATCATGTAAACCTGTAGTAACTAACAAATTAGGATATTTTTGTTTTGCAACGTTGTCATAAGGCGAATAGGACAACATATAATCAAAATACTTTTTTTCGTTCGGATTTCCCCACTCATCGTATTCTCCGGTTGTAAGCGGAATGGAATCATCCAACATAGTTGTAACCACATCCACAAACGGAACCTGTGCGATCACACCATTATACAAATTTGGTGCCATATTGATAATTGCTCCCATCAATAAACCTCCTGCGGAACCACCTTCTGCATACAAATGTTTTTCAGAAGTGTATTTCTGTTCGATTACATACTTGGAACAATCGATAAAATCGGTAAAAGTGTTTTTCTTTTTAAGCAGTTTTCCGTTTTCATACCATTCACGACCTAAATCTTCGCCTCCACGGATGTGAGCAATTCCATAAATAAATCCTCGATCTAATAAACTCAGGCGAATCGAAGAAAAATAAGGATCCATAGACGAACCGTAAGAACCATAAGCATACAATAAAAATGGATTAGTTCCATCTTTCTTGATTCCTTTTCTGTAAACAATAGACATTGGTACTTTGGTTCCATCTTCTGCTGTTGCCCAAATTCTTTCTTCCGTGTAATTGTTCTTATCAAATTTACCGCCTAAAACCTCCTGCTCTTTCATGATGGTCTTTTGCTTGGTTTTCATGTTGAAATCAATAACCGAAGACGGAGTGGCCATCGACTGATAACCGTAGCGTAAAACTTCAGTATCAAAATCTACATTTGTGGTAGTATAAGCAGTGTACGTTTCAATTTCAAAAGGCAAATAGTATTCACCCTTTCCGCTCCAAGGCATAATTCGGATCTTACTTAAACCATTGGTGCGTTCCTCAACCACTAAATAGTCTTTGAAAATTTCAATTCCTTCTACTAAAGTTTCTTTTCTGTGCGGGATTAAATCAACCCAATTCTCCTTAGCTGTGGCAGTTTCAGGAGTTTTCATCACTTTAAAGTTGATTGCCTTGTCTTTATTGGTTACGATATAAAAACTATCCGCAAAATGAGAAATGTTATATTCCAAACCGCGAGTTCTTTTTTGAAAAACCCTGAATTGACCATCCGGATTGTTTGCTTCCAAAATCTGGTATTCCGTAGTCATGGTGCTATTGGAACCAATTACCAAATACTTTTTGGATTTTTCTTTGTAAATATAAACGGAAAATGTATCGTCTTTCTCATGAAAAACCACTTGATCATCTTTAGCTTCAGAGCCTAATTTATGTTTATAGATTTTCTCAGAACGCAACGTTACCAGATCTTTTCTAGTGTAAAACAACGTTTTATTATCGGATGCCCACGTAGAACCACCGGTGGTTTTTTCAAGCTTTACAGGTAAAATTTCACCAGTTTCAAGGTTTTTTATCTGAATAGTGTATTCTCTTCGGGAAACCATATCCACACCAAAAGCACACCACTTGTTATCTTCACTCACATTTAAACCGCCCAACTGAAAATAAGCATGCCCTTTTGCCATTTCGTTACAATCGAACATGATTTCTTCTTTAGCCTCTAAACTTCCTTTTTTACGGGCGTAAATTGGGTAATCTTTTCCTTTTTCGTATCGGGTAATATAATAGTAACCGTTATATAAATACGGAACTGAACTGTCATCTTCTTTGATTCTGGATTTCATTTCCTCAAACAAATCTGCCTGAAATTGTTTGGTATGAGCCGTCATCGCATTGTAATACTCATTTTCCTTGTTCAGATAATCGATTACTTCCGTATTTTCCCTTTCATTTAACCAATAATAATTATCTGTACGGACATTTCCATGTTTTTCAAGCTTTTTAGTTTTTACAGCCGCAATTGGCGGAGCGATTATTTTTGTCATTTCGGAAACTTTATTTTGTGCATTTGCGCTCGCAAAAATAAGGCAAACACAACTTAAAAGAAATTGTTTTTTCATTAATTTAGGAGAGTTTATCTCTTGGCAATTTAGTAATTTTGCAGCGTACTAACCATTAATTTTATTAACATGTTTGGAGATATTATGGGCATGATGGGTAAATTAAAAGAAACCCAACAAAAAATTGAAGACACAAAAAAAAGACTGGACACTGTTCTTATTGACGAACAAAGTAATGACGGGCTTTTAAAAGTTACTTTAACGGCTAACAGAAAAGTAAAATCTATTGTTATTGATGACAGCTTGCTGAAAGATAAAGAACAACTGGAAGACTATCTGGTTCTAGTTATGAACAAAGCCATAGAAAAAGCAACCAATGTAAACGATGCAGAGTTAGGTGCAGTAGCCAAAGATGGCATGCCAAACATTCCCGGACTTGATATGTTTAAATAGAAAAAGGCTGTCACCCAACAGCCTTTTCATTCCAATTTTAAAAAAATAAACAAATTAGTTTAGAATAAGTTTTCTCAAATTACTTAATTCACCACTAAAAACTTTCACAAAATAAATTCCTGAAGCAATGTTTTCGGTTCTGATTTCGAAATCGGATACTTGATTAGGATTTACAACTTCCTTAACGATTTCCCCAACCGTATTAACAATTACAACCCGGTCTATATTTTTTATTCCATTTTGTTTTACATTAAAATTCCCTTTACTTGGATTCGGGTAAATTGAAAAATCTGTTTCATTTAAAGCGGATTCTTCAACATTCAGCACATTCCCAAATAATTGTACTTCCGAAACCTGCAAACTGTTTTCTGACGAACACTGATTCGTAAATAAAACTCGATAATGAGTATAACTCACTGAATTTGAAAAACTGAATGTTCTGGTGAAATAACGAGTAAAATCACAAGCGATACTACCGGTGGCAATACTTGTAAAACCTGATCCGTCGTTTGATCCTAATATTTCATAATTCATCGGGTCTCTTCCTTCTGCATCGTTAGCCGTTGTAACTTCAATGCTCGTTGCAATAGCCGGAGTTCCTATGCTAACTGTAAATTCCATACCGTCATAATAGTCAAAATCTAAAAATTTGGTATTAACACTCCCGTCTATAATATTCTGAACATCTTCGCCTACAGGAGAATCAGAAGCACCTCCTGCAACAATTGTCATTCCGGAACTAAAAATAGGAGCTTGTGCAGCAGACATAAAAGGCATTAGCCCCAAAAGAATTAGTAATTTTTTATTCATAATTTCATTTTAAATACTGCGCAAAATAACATCACATTATTCAAAAACAATAAGAAAATGCCTCTCATTTTTATAATCTGGGATACAAGTATCTTTTTGTGGGATTATCGAAAAACACGTCTATATCTTTACATCTTTTTTAGTCTTTCATCAGAATATCCAAAACTGGTTTTATTACGCATTGCAACCTCATAAAAGCTTTGTATTTTTGCAGCTTAGAAAATATGGAAAACTTCAAAAACATAGTATCGAATTGCTTTATTCCTTTTAAGGAAGAAACGTCATCGTATGATTTACCGCTAAAATTCACCTTCCCTTTTTATTACGAACCGCACCCATTGGCTTTATTGGCTGCAAAAGAACTTCAACAGCATATTGACAATCAGAATGAATGGGAACATAATTTCGGCCTGAAAGAAAATCAGGATGGATTAATCATCGGTAAGATGTTTGGGGTTTTGGTAGTTCGCAATCAACAGAATAAACTTGGGTATTTAGCCGCTTTTTCAGGTAAATTAGCCGGACAAAATCACCATTCCTTATTTGTTCCGCCTGTTTTTGACATGTTAACCGAAGAAGGTTTTTTCAAGAAAGAAGAAACAGTTCTAAATCAAATAAATGTCGAAATTGAAACGCTCGAAATCAATCCCGAATTCAATGCGTTGGAAAAACTTTTAGCCCAAGAAACAAACCAATTCAACGACGAATTAAACGAATACAAAAAACAAATCAAGGCTTCCAAAAAAGAACGAAAAGCTACTCGTGAAAAAGCGGTCGCAGATAATTTAGATACCGAATCTTTTGAAATTTTACTCGAAGAATTAAAAAAAGAAAGCTTAAAACAAGCCTATTTTCTTAAAGATTTTACAAGACAATGGGAAATACGATTGGCTCAGATTCAGGAAGAAGTTGATGCTTTCCGAAATCAGATTTTCTATCTGAAGGAAGAACGAAAAAACAAATCCAACGCCTTACAACAACAACTTTTTGAACAATATAGTTTTTTGAATGCCAACGGAAAGACCAAGAACCTTTTCGATATTTTCAAGAATACTGTTCAAGGGAAACCACCTGCCGCAGCCGGAGAATGTGCTGCTCCAAAATTATTGCAATACGCCTATCAACATAAATTTGAGCCTGTTTGTATCGCTGAATTTTGGTGGGGACAATCGCCAAAATCAGAAATCCGGAAACATGGACACTTCTACCCTGCCTGCCGCGGTAAATGTGAGCCGATTTTGGGACATATGCTCGAAGGTCTGGAAGTGGATGAAAACCCTATGCTTATAAATCCCGCCTGTGGCGTTGGCCTTGAAACGATTTACGAAGACGATTATTTAGTCCTTGTGAATAAACCAGCAGAGTTTTTATCAGTTCCTGGAATCAATATACAAGATTCGGTTTACGAACGCATGAGGCTAAAATATCCGAATGCAACAGGCCCGTTAATCGTACATCGTTTAGACATGTCAACTTCGGGATTAATGCTGATTGCTAAAGATAAAGATGTACATAAATCTCTTCAAAGTCAATTCATAAAAAGAACTGTAAAAAAGCGTTATGTAGCTTTACTCAACGGATTAGTTTCTTCAGATGAAGGCGAAATCGATTTACCGTTACGTGTAGATTTAGAAGACCGTCCCCGTCAATTAGTATGTTACGAACATGGCAAACCGGCAAAAACGCAATGGAGAGTTGTTGCTCAAAAAGACAATCAAACCAAAATTCATTTTTGGCCGATTACGGGACGAACCCATCAGTTACGCGTTCACGCTTCGCATTCTTTAGGATTGAATTGTCCGATAGTAGGCGATGATTTATATGGAACGAAAGCTGACAGACTTCATCTTCATGCGGAATGGATCGAATTCAAACATCCGATAACCAGAGAAATTGTAACTTTTGAAGTAGCACCGGAATTTTAATACTTAATCTTCTTTTACTTATATAAAAAGATTAACCGCAGATTCGCAGATTTTAATTTAAAAAAATTAATCTGGTGAGTATACGGCAATATTATTATTCTAAAAAACTATTACTTTTTTAAGTAACTAAAAACTTTACAAGAAAAAATCTGCGAATCTGAGGTTACAAAAAATTATAGTTCTAGTTTCTGTAACGCTTCCATCACATAATCATGCATCACTTGTTTGTAATCCAAATGTGTTACAATTCGTAATTTCCCTCTTCCCATGGAACTGATATAAATATTTTTCTGCTTCAATTTTTCCATCAAAAGGCTTTCATCAAATTGTGGTTTCACGGAGAAAATCAGGATGTTAGTTTCAATCGGTTCTACTTTATCCACCCAATATAATCGTTGTAACAAAGCGCCTAGTTCTTTGGCTCTGCGATGATCTTCTTCCAGTCTTCCCACATTATGTTGCAAAGCATATAATCCGGCAGCGGCCAAATAACCAATCTGACGCATTCCGCCACCAAAAACTTTACGGATACGTAATGCCCGGTGTATTGTTTCTTTATCTCCCAATAATAATGATCCGACTGGAGCCCCCATACCTTTAGACAAACAAACCGAAATCGTATCGAACAATTCGCCGTATTGCTTCGGATGCTGGCGTTTCGCTACCAAAGCGTTCCATAAACGCGCTCCGTCCAAATGGTATTTCAGGTTATTATCAATACAAACCTGTTTGATTCTTTTTAATTCTTCGATATCATAACAAGCTCCTCCTCCTTTATTGGTAGTATTTTCTATGCAAACCAAAGAAGTTTTTGGATTGTGATAGAATTCCGGATCGGTTAAATGCTCTTCAACTTGCAAAGAGGTAATCATTCCTCGGTTTCCATCCACTAACGAACAGGAAACACCACTGTTGAAAGATGCTCCACCTGCTTCATATAAATAAACGTGTGCCCATTTGTCGCAAATTAACTGATCACCCGGCTGGGTATGCAATTTAATTGCTGTCTGATTTGCCATTGTTCCCGACGGAAAAAATAAAGCCGCTTCTTTTCCGAACAAATCCGCAACAGTTTCCTCAAGTTCCACAGCTGTAGGATCTTGTCTGTAAACATCATCACCAACTTTGGCACGAAACATATACTGCAACATTTCCTGGGTTGGTTTGGTAACTGTATCGCTGACTAAATTTATTTCCATATTCTAAAAAGGAATGTCTATTTTTGTGGGTATAAAATTATAATTTTTATGGTAAATACCGAACAGATTAAGGATATTATTGAGCGCCTTGGTGCGTTAAGGAGGTATCTTTGACGTCGATAAGAAACTTATCGAAATAGCTAACGAGGAAGAAAAAACCTTTGCTCCCGACTTTTGGAACAACGCCAAAGAAGCCGAAATTATTGTCAGAAACCTACGTTCTAAGAAAAAATGGGTGGAAGATTATGAGAAAGGTAATACTATGGCTGAAGAACTTCAGATTATTCATGACTTTTTCAAAGAAGGTGATGCCACAGAAGAGGAACTCGACAATCAGTACCACGATACCCTTTTACATATCGAGAATCTGGAATTCAAAAACATGCTTTCCGATGAAGGAGATAACATGAGCGCTGTTTTACAGATTACCGCCGGAGCCGGAGGAACAGAAAGTTGCGATTGGGCTTCTATGCTAATGCGAATGTATTTGATGTGGGGTGAAAAGCAAGGCTACAAAATCAAGGAATTGAACTTTCAGGAAGGCGAGGTTGCCGGAATAAAAACCGTAACTCTTGAATTTGAAGGCGATTATGCTTTTGGTTATTTAAAAGGTGAAAACGGCGTACACCGATTGGTGCGTATTTCTCCGTTTGACAGTAATGCAAAACGTCATACATCGTTTGCGTCGGTTTACGTTTATCCTTTAGTGGATGATACTATCGAGATCGAAATTAATCCCGCGGATATTGAAATTACAACTTCTCGTTCCAGCGGTGCCGGCGGTCAGAACGTTAATAAGGTGGAAACCAAAGTTCAGTTGTTTCACAAACCAACCGGAATTCAAATTCAATGTTCAGAAACACGCTCACAGCAAGACAACAGAACGCGAGCCATGCAAATGCTTCGCTCACAGTTGTACGAAATCGAGCTGAAAAAACAAATGGAGCAACGAGCTGATATCGAAGCCGGTAAAATGAAGATCGAATGGGGTTCACAAATCCGTAACTATGTGATGCATCCTTATAAATTGATTAAAGATGTGCGTACAAGTTATGAAACCAGCGATGTGGATGGTGTAATGAACGGAAATCTGGATGAATTTTTAAAAGCGTATCTGATGATGATGGGACAGAAAGAAGAATAATGTAAGTTTTTTTATATAAGTTTTTATTATTTTTGAAAGCTTAATTATTTTAAAAAAAAAAATGAAATTAATTTTAACGACACTTACACTTGCAGTTACCCTCATCAGTAATGCACAAAGTAAATTTGAAAAAGGGTATTTTATTGACAATCAAGGGAACAAAACCGAATGTCTCATTAAAAACATCGATTGGAAATACAATCCTACTGATTTTAAATATAAATTATCTGAAAGTGATGCTCAGGAACAGCATAACTCAATCGCAAATGTAAAAGAATTTGCAATTATTGATAAATCAAAATTCATAAAAGAAACCGTTTTTATTGATCAATCATCTCAAAACAGTTACAACCTGACTACGATTGCAGAGCCTGTATTTAAAGAAGAAACCGTTTTCTTAAAGGTGTTAGTAGAAGGTAATTCCAACTTATACTATTATGAGTCTGAAAATACAAATAAGTTTTTTTACACATACAATAATAAAACAGAGCAGTTGGTTTTTAAACGTTATGCAACCAAAGATAATGATGTTGCTTTAAATGAAGGATTTAAAAGACAATTATTCATGAACTTTAAATGTACAAATGAAGATAGAACTAAAATCGAAAAGTTGAAATATAATGATGACGATTTAGTTGACTATTTTACCGAAACAAATAACTGTAAATCAGGAACTACTAAAGAAACTGTTGTTGCAAATCGTGAGAAATTTGAAACTCACTTAAAAATTAATGTTTTAGGAAACAGCATTGGTGGTAACTATAACTTAGCTTCCGGAAACATTAGAGGTAATTACGATCTTGAAAATAAAAATACTATTACTTTTGGATTTGAAGCCGAAGTTGTTTTTCCGTTTCACAATAAAACATGGTCTGTTATTTTTGACCCCAGCTATATTTCAAAAAAAGATGTAATTAATATTTACAAACCAGTATTTATTAATCCTAATTATACTATTAGTTCAGAAGTATTTTTAATACGATTACCGCTTGGTATAAGAAAGTACTTCCCTATTAATGAAAACAATAAAGTTTTTGCCAATGCATCTGTAAACATCAATGTAAGCAAAACAAAAATTGACTTTGATCGAGACAGACCTGCAATAGATGAAACACATTCGACAACAAATTTTTCACTTGGTATTGGCTATCAGTTCAAAAGATATTCAGCTGAATTAAGATATTTCAGCAAAACTGATATAACACAGCCTGGTAACGAGGAAGATTTTTATATTAGTCAAACCTCAATAAAATTAGGTTATCGCTTATTTTAATCAGATAAGACCATAAAAAAATCCCGATGTGTTTCGCATCGGGATTTTTTTATTCATGAATAAATATTTTAAACAAATAGCTTCATTATATAATAAATAAGACTAGCGATAAGAGCAGATACTGGAATCGTTAAAATCCAAGCCCATAACAAGCTGATGGTTACTCCCCATCGAACTGCACTCAATCGCTTCGTTGCTCCTACTCCAATAATTGAACCTGTAATGGTGTGAGTAGTCGAAACCGGAATACCCATATTAGAAACCGTGAATAAGGTTAATGCACCGGCTGTTTCAGCACAAACTCCTTCAAGTGGTGTAACTTTGGTAATCTTGGTTCCCATTGTCTTTACAATTTTCCATCCTCCCATCAAAGTTCCCAAACCAATCATCAGATAACAGGAAAAGGCAATCCACCATGGCATCGAATCCGAGTGTACTTTTGTTTTAATTTTATGCCCCTCTTTAAGTTTTCCGTTTTCAACATAATCCGAAAACTGAGCAGCGTCTGTATACGAAGGATTAATTTTTTTATCATCAAAAATTAACTCTTTTGAATCAGCATCATAAATTCCATCACCTTTTGCATAAACGTATAATTTATCTCCATTGGCATGCTCCGGTTTGAATTTTTCTTTTTTCCCTTCCGGTGACGTAAATTCGATTTGCATAACTTCGGAAACCGTTAAGAATTCAGGAATACTTTTTTCTTTACCTTCCTCTCTGCTTATATTAGCGAAAACCATACAAGCAGCACAGATAATACCCATTACTTTTTGTGAATCGGCACCACCATGACCTAAAGAGAAAGCCGCAGATGAAAGCAATTGCAATTTTTTATACATATTGGATTCTTTCATAGCCGTTTGAGTCTTACCGTGAACAGCGAAATACCATATGTAAGTTAAAATCATTATTCCCATCATCACTGCAACAATCCACATCATGATCGGCTTAACATCCATGTATTCAACCATATATTGCATTAAATACAGAACTGCTAAAGTAATCAAGACCATCACTCCAACCTTTTTGAAGCCATTCCTTATAATGGTTATCAATGTAAAAATATAGGCTATAACACCACCAATTATAGGCGCTAAAAAGATAAAACCGATTACTTTATAAATTTCCGAACTGTTTACTACATCAAAACCAGCGTGAGCAATCGCTGCTCCAGCAAATCCTCCAATCAAAGTATGAGAAGATGAAGAAGGAATTCCTAACCACCAAGTAAGTAAATTCCAGATCGTTGCAGCTAAAAGTCCTGCCAGAATAACCCAAAGGTCAATTGCACCGTTATCTACCGTTTTAGCTACAGTGTTACCCACACTCATGTCGAATACCCAAAAGGCTACAACATTAAAAAATGCAGCCCAAATAACGGCTTGACCCGGAGTAAGAACTTTAGTCGATACTACTGTGGCAATTGAGTTAGCAGCATCGTGGAAGCCATTTACCAAATCAAACAATAAGGCAATGACTATAATTATTATTAATACCGTAAAATCCATTTATTATTAATTTAAGAGTGTTTAACGGCAACAGCCTCTAGTGTTTTTGCCACAACTTTACATTTGTCTGTTGCTGTTTCCAATGATGACAACACCTCTTTATATTTAATAATATTTTTTGCGTCGGTTTCGTTTTCGAAAATATCGGCTACCGCTTTATCAAAAACTGAATCTGATTTGCTTTCAAGCTTATTGATACGTTTAACGGCATCCATGATATTTTTCATGTTTTTCATATCTTTAAGTTCGTCCACACCGTTTTTAATATGCTGACAAGCCTCTAAGTTTATTTCCGTTAATTTTCTGATGGACTTTGTAATTTTTTCCACCTGATACAAACGCATTCTGCTTGATGCACCGTGAATATTGTTTGCTACATCGTCAATAGCAGTAATTAAAGCATGGATATCTTCACGGTCAAAAGGCGTGATGAAGTTTCTGCTCAATTCAAGATTTGTTTTATGTGTAATTTCTTCGATGTTGGCTTCAAGCTCTTCGATTCTTCTGTAGTAGCTTTCTCTCTCTCCTTTTGGAGCATTTACAGCTTCATGCAGTGTTTCTGCTAATGCAATCAAATCTGCAGATGCCTGTTCGAACAATGGAAAGAACTTTTTATCTTTCGGTACAAAAAATTGGAAAATACTGTTTAATGACATAGTATGGTTATTTATTCGGTGCAAAAGTATCTTTGCAATGTTAAGTTAATGTTAAGTTAACAACAATTCAATTTTAATAAATACATTTCAAAAAACCTTCAATTTCATTTTTTTGAAGTATCAAAAGGTTTTGTATTTTAGCGAACCGAAATTAAAACCTTTCAGCTAAATAACAATACTGCCATGGACTTAAACTTCAACAAAAACGAAGATCATAACAAACTTTTACTTTCCGATTTAAAACAACGTTTAGCCAAAGTAAAGCTGGGCGGCGGTGAAAAACGAATCGCCAAACTTCACGGAGAAGGCAAAATGACAGCTCGTGAACGTATCGAATATTTATTAGATAAAGGTGCCAAAAACATCGAAATCGGTGCTTTTGTCGGAGACGGAATGTACAAAGAACACGGAGGCTGTCCATCGGGTGGTGTGGTTGTTAAAGTTGGTTATATTAATGGAAAACAATGTGTTGTCGTTGCTAATGACGCAACTGTAAAAGCCGGAGCCTGGTTCCCTATTACCGCAAAGAAAAACCTTCGCGCTCAGGAAATCGCGATGGAAAACAAATTGCCAATTATCTATTTAGTGGATTCAGCCGGCGTTTATTTGCCTTTACAAGATGAAATTTTCCCGGATAAAGAACATTTCGGACGTATTTTCAGAAACAACGCCATTATGAGCAGTATGGGAATCACCCAAATTGCAGCCGTTATGGGAAGTTGTGTTGCCGGAGGTGCTTACTTACCGATTATGAGTGACGAAGCGCTTATCGTAGACAAAACCGGAAGTATTTTCCTTGCCGGAAGTTATTTGGTGAAAGCTGCTATCGGCGAAACTATTGACAATGAAACACTTGGAGGCGCAACAACACACTGTGAAATTTCAGGTGTTACCGATTATAAGGCCAAAGACGATAAAGATGCGTTGGATACCATCCGAAACATCGTTGGAAAAATTGGTGATTATGACAAAGCCGGTTTTAACAGAATCAAAGCTGAAAAACCTGCGCTTGACGAAAATGAAATCTTCGGAATCTTGCCAAAATCAAGAGCGGAACAATACGATATGATGGAAATCATCAAACGTTTAGTAGACAATTCTGAAGTGGATGAATACAAAGCCGGTTACGGACAATCCATTATTACCGCTTATGCCCGAATTGATGGTTGGGCTGTGGGAATTGTGGCGAATCAACGTAAAATTGTAAAAACCACCGGCGCAAAAACCAAACCGAGCGAAATGCAGTTTGGTGGGGTAATTTATTCGGATTCCGCGGATAAAGCGACTCGTTTTATTGCCAATTGTAACCAGAAAAAAATTCCTTTAGTATTCGTTCACGATGTTACCGGTTTCATGGTAGGTTCAAAATCAGAACACGGTGGCATTATTAAAGACGGAGCAAAAATGGTGAATGCGGTTTCCAATTCTGTAGTTCCGAAATTCACGGTTGTTGTTGGAAATTCTTATGGTGCCGGAAATTATGCGATGTGCGGAAAAGCATATGATCCTCGATTAATTTTCGCTTGGCCAAGTGCCGAATTAGCCGTAATGGGTGGCGCACAGGCTGCAAAAGTATTATTACAGATTGAAGAATCTTCCATGAGAGCCCGCGGAGAAGAAATCACTCCTGAAATAGAAGCAGAATTGTTCAACAAAATCAAATCGCGTTACGACGAACAAGTTTCTCCCTATTACGCAGCATCAAGATTATGGACGGATGCTATTATCGATCCGCTAGATACCAGAAAATGGATTTCTATGGGGATTGAGGCGGCGAACCACGCTCCTATTGAGAAACCTTTTAATTTGGGAGTTATTCAAGTTTAAGTTCCATATGAAATACTTACTTATACTTATATCAATCTTCATGCATACTTCAGTGTTCGGACAATCTGAAGTTAACGTGAAAAATTATGTTGACACAAAAGATGCAACCTTAAAAGATGCCTATCCCAAAACTTATGACAAAGTAATGCCAGGGTGTTTAACTGCAGAACAACTGATAAAACTGAAAATATTTTTAAAAGAAAAATGGCTAGTCGATTTAGAAGATTTAAAAACCTTAAATTTTTATTATGCCAAAAATGAAAAGAATATAAATATGTAAGAGAAACAGTGCATACCTCCATCGGAAACAAAATGTACCTAAAAATAAGTCATAGTGACAAAGTAACTAAAATTAATAAATCAACATTGTTTATAAGAAACGTATCTACACCAGAAGACTCTTTTTGGAAAAAAGATATTTCAGATTTTTTCTTTAGTCTATTTTTAAAAAATTATGAAAAACCATTCAATGGAGCATCAATCACAATAAATAATAAAGGAATCTATCTCATTGATTTTAAATATATAAACCCAATAATTTTCAATGCTTTTTCAAATGAAATCGATAAATTCAGTTGTGAATAATAACATATTAAAGTAACAAAACATTCAAATCTGCTACATATCTTATATAGCAGATTTTTCATTTATAAACAATCATGAAGAACATCTTATTCACAACTCTGATTTTTTTAGGCGTACAGTCGGTTTCAGCGCAGCAATTTACACGTAAAGATTCCCTACAAGGAGGCTTGCCACACGAACGAACCAGTTTTGATGTACAACGTTACGATCTGAATATCAAAATTAATCCCGAGGAAAGAACAATAGTCGGTTATAACGATATCACTTTCAAAATAGCAGAGCCTACTAAAAAAATTCAGATAGACCTGTTCGACAACATGAAAGTTGACAGTATTGTTTTCAATAAAAAACAATTGCAATACAAAAGAGAACATCATGCTGTTTTCATTGATTTACCTTCGATGATGCAGCCCGGAAATGAAGGTAAATTGCGTTTTTATTATTCCGGCAAACCAATTGTGGCCAGACGCGCACCATGGGATGGTGGATTCGTTTTCACAACTGACACGCAAAACAAACCGTGGATTGGTGTGGCTGTACAGGGAACCGGAGCAAGTTTATGGTATCCGGTAAAAGACGGGCAAAGTGATGAACCCGATTTTGGCGCTTCAGTTAAAGTGGCGGTTCCAAATGGTTTAATGAATGTATCCAACGGTCGTTTTCTGGGAAGTGAAGATTTGAAAAACGGTTACACTCGCTGGGACTGGGAAGTAAAAAGCCCAATAAACACTTACGACATTACCGTAAATATTGCGGACTACGTACATATCCACGACAATCATAAAGGCTTAGATCTGGATTATTACGTTTTAAGAGCCAACGAAACCAAAGCCCGCAAACATTTCGAAGAAGTAAAACCGATGATGGATTGTTTCCAGTCTAAATTCGGCATCTACCCTTTTAAAGAAGACGGTTATAAATTGGTGGAAACCTCGTACTTAGGCATGGAGCACCAGAGCGCTGTTGCGTACGGAAATAAATACCTGAAAGGATATCTGGGTATGGACCGAAGTTATACAGGAATCGGAATGACTTTCGATTATATCACCATTCACGAAACTGGTCATGAGTGGTTCGGTAACAGTGTAACTGCCAAAGACATAGCCGACATGTGGATACATGAAAGCTTCACTACTTATTCAGAAGCCGTTTTCGTGGAATGTACTTTAGGTTACGATAAAGCCATCCAATACATCAACGGACAGAAGATGAATGTGTCTAATGATAAACCTATCATTGGTCATTATGGTGTTAATCATGAAGGTTCCGGCGATATGTATGATAAAGGTTCCTTAATGCTGAACACCATGAGACATATTATAAACGATGATGCTAAATGGTGGAAGTTAATGCTGAAATACTCGGAAACGTACCGTCATAAAATTATCGAAACCCAAACCGTTGTAGATTTTTTCAATAAAGAAAGTGGTTTGAATCTTACTCCAGTTTTTGATCAGTACCTTCGTTATAAAGATGTACCTGTTTTAGAGTATCGTCAACATAAGAAAAACATTGAGGTACGCTGGAAAACCGATGTAAAAAACTTTGCTATGCCTGTTGAATATACTGTTGATGGTAAAATTTTACGCATCAATGCTACTAACGAATGGCAAAAGCTTCCAGGTAAAACTTCGATTGACAAAATAGACTTTAACACGAAAAAAATGTACTTTAAAACATCTAAGGTATAACAAAATTCACTTTGTCGAGATTAGGAATCGATTCAACGAAAAAATTACCATAAATTATTAGTTATAAGTAATTTAGAGTCAAATCAAATCGACAAGGCTATGGATACTGTAAAAAACTTAAACAAATGGGCTAACGCACATACCAGTTACCCACTGGATTTGTTGCGAATTGCACTTGGGGTTTTCCTAATCGTTAAAGGAATTTCATTTATCACTAACAGGCAGTACCTACATGAAATTATGAGTCAGGCAGGTAATTTTGGCGGTGAAATGCTACTGATACACTATATCGCAGCA
The DNA here is from genome assembly GCF_040750275.1 of Flavobacterium enshiense. Classification (GTDB taxonomy): domain Bacteria; phylum Bacteroidota; class Bacteroidia; order Flavobacteriales; family Flavobacteriaceae; genus Flavobacterium; species Flavobacterium enshiense_B. The sequence goes on along the minus strand of NZ_JBDOCV010000002.1, from coordinate 72,674 downwards.
GCACACATGATGGGTGGACTAATGATTGCTTTTGGGTTGCTTACGCGATGGTCTATTGTAGCACAGTTGCCTATACTTATGGGTGCTGTTTTGGTAAATTTCATAGGTGTTTTCAATACGCAGAATTTTATTTTGGCATCGTTAACACTTATCATTTGTATCTTCTTCCTGTTTTACGGAAGCGGCAAACACTCTGCAGATTATTATTTTAAAATGCAGCAATAAAGAGAACAACTTTTTTACATAATACTCTACCACAAAGCAGGCTAACCTTCGTCATTGGGGCGATGTGAACAATAAAAGCGGCTTTGTGGTTCTTTTATTTTAAAGAAGCCTTTCTTTTAATTTTGCCGGTTTCGGTTTCCGTAAATTTAGCAATGAAAACAATCTCTTTTGGTTTTTCAAATTTTCCTAAAGAATCAAAAACCGAATTTTCAATTTCAAAAGACTCTCCTTCCACAACAAGAATCAGTTTTTCTCCAAGCAATTCATCCGGTTGACCAATTACAAAAAAACGACTGTTAATTTTTCCAATCAGCTTCTCCTCTATTTGTTCCGGAAACAATTTTACACCTCCGCTGTTAATTACATTATCAAAACGGCCTTTCCAGATGAATTCATGTTCACTGATCAAACCAACAATATCATTCGTAATAAGTTTTTCATCGGATACTGACGGCGCGTTTATAACCAAACAACTTCTTTCATCTACAGAAAAAACAACATTTGGCAATGCTTTGAATACATTCTCCTGAATTTTCTTCGCGGCGATGTGGGTTATCGTTTCCGTCATACCGTATGTTTCGTAAAATTCTGAAGGGATGCCTTTAAGTTTTTCAGCTATAATCGGATTTAGTTTTGCACCGCCAATAATTAGTTTTTTAGTGCGATACAATTCATCCATTGATTTTTCAACTTGCAGAGGAACCATCGCAGCAAAATCATAATTTTTAGAATTTCCGTCAAGCGGATTGGAAACCGGTTTAACCACATCTAATTGCCATCCGCAGATTAAGGCCCGAACCAGCATCATCTTTCCGGCAATGTATTGTGTTGACATACAGTGCAATGCCGTGCAGCCAACTTTCAAATCGAAGAATGTCGCGGTAGCTAATGCTGAATTTACCATAGCTTCTTTTTTCAATTGAATTAGCTTTGGTTTTCCGGTAGTTCCTGAAGTGGTCAATTCGATAAAATCTTTTTCATCAAACCATTGCAAAACAAACTGACCAAAATTCCTTTCATGCTCTTCTTCAGAATTTAAAAAAGAGGTTGCCAACGCACATAAAGCATTTTTATCGTAATAAATTCCGTTTAATGTGAAAGCGGGATGGATTATTTCATACGATTTCATGATTACAACCCAATTTCGTTAACTTCATTTGTGTCAATTAATTTACCAAACAACTTTTGTTTCCAACCGGTCCACTGGTATTTTTTTGCAAAAATGAATGTCAAAATCGGGAAAATAATAAAAATGGGGAGAATCACATCGAAGCCAGTACTTGGATCGGAGATGTCTTTAAAAATTGAATTCGTCTGAAAAGCAGTCCAATCCGCTGTTACCAGTAAAGCACCTACCAAATTATTAGCCGCATGAAAACCCAAAGCTAATTCCAATCCGTCGTCCATCAGGGTAATGAGGCCTAGAAAGAAACCGGTTCCTATATAATAAATCATGATGGTCATTCCCATTTTCCCTACTTCAGGATTGGCAATGTGCATCAAACCAAACAATACTGATGTTACCACAAACGGAAGAAATCTGCTGTTGGAAAAAATTCCGATTCCTTGCATCAGATAACCTCGAAACAAAAATTCTTCAAAACTCGTCTGCAACGGAATTAATATAATGGCTAACACTAAAAACGGGAAGAAAGTACTTGGTTCAAAATTCACTACAAAATCTTCCGGAGAAGCGTAATAAGCCACTACCGTAAGTAAAGCTGTAACCGAACCCCAAAGTGTGAAGGCGAACAGAATTCGGCTCCGGTCTACTTTTTTCCTTGCTGTTATAAGGCTTCTAATACTTTGACCATGAAGAAATTTCACCCAAAATAAAAGTCCGAGACACATAAATGATAAAGGAGCCACCATTGCCACAAAAGTTAAATTCGAACCATATTGCTCAATCATCTGATGGATTAAATCTTCGGTATTCATGTCTTGTGTAGAAAGAAAATTCAGTAACATTAAAAGTCCAAAACACACTACTACAAGAAGATACAACACCAAATGAAGTGTATAGTTATAATTTTTAGTTTTGATTTGCTCTATGAACATGATTGTGAATACAGTTTGTTAATGTTGCCTCGAAATTACTTCATTTTTTAATGGATAAAGTTACTTTTGCAAAAAAATTACAAATGATTACTATTTACCATAACCCAAAATGCAGCAAATCAAGAGAAGGAGTTTGCTTACTGGAAGAAAAAGGAATTGAATTTGAAACTTTTAAATACCTGGATGAAAAAATCACCAAACGCGAACTTACTTCCATCATCAAGAAACTAAAAATAAAACCTATAGAATTGGTAAGAACCAAGGAACAACTTTGGAAAGATAATTTTTCCAGCAAAGAACTATCTGATGATGAGATAATTGACATCATGTTGAAAAATCATGTCCTGATTGAACGCCCGATCATCATCAACGGAAGAAAAGCGGTAATTGGACGTCCGATTGAGAAAATACTCGAGATTATTTAGAATTAGTAAAACTTAGTTTTAACAAAGATTTGTGATTTAACGCTTAAACCCCGAAGTAATTTTGTGGTCTTAAGCAGAAATCAAATTAATCATTCATGAAAAAGCTTCAACAAATAGCAGTGGTACTTTTACTGTTATCTACATTTTTTTCATTTGCACAACAAAAACCGCAAGGCCCAAAGGTTAAGGTAAGCGGTAAAGTAATTGAAAAAGCGACCAATCAACCACTTGAGTATGCCAGTATCTACGCTCAAAATACCAAAAACCCATCGTTAGTTTCTGGTGGAATTACCGATGCCAAAGGGGAATTTTCTTTTGAAGTCCCTTCAGGAGTTTATTACATCAAAATTGAATTTTTAGGCTTCAAGACCGTAGAAATTAAAGATAAAGCCATTGATACCGATACTAATTTAGGTTCGATTTCAGTAAGCGAAGAGTCTAAACAATTGGATGAAGTAGTGGTAATTGCAGAACGCTCTACAGTAGAAATCAAACTGGACAAAAAAGTATACAATGTTGGGCAGGACATGATGGTGAAAGGTGGAACTGCGAGCGATGTATTAGACAATGTACCTTCCGTTAGTGTGGATCAGGACGGAAATGTTAGCTTGAGAGGTAACGAAAATGTACGAGTTTTAATTGACGGAAAACCATCTGGAATGGCCGGAAATATTGCCGATGCTTTAAGAATGCTACCCGCAGACGCTGTTGAGAAAGTTGAAGTAATCACCAACCCATCTGCACGTTATGAAGCTGAAGGTGGTGGTGGTATTGTCAACATCATTTTAAGAAAAGGAAAAGCCCAAGGTATCAACGGAAGTATTACCGGAACCGTTGGAGATCCTCAAAACTATGGGTTGAACGGAAACATCAATTTAAGAGGCGAAGAATTTAATCTTTTCACCACAACCGGATACACCAATAGTAAGAGTCCTGGCAATTCCATGACTGATACTCAATATCTTGACAGAAATACCGGAGAAACAACCGGATATATTAACGAAAGACGAAACAACGAGCGTTCCCGTGAAGGATTCAATACAAATTTTGGAATGGAATGGTATTTAGACAAGACAACTACCTGGACTAATGCGCTTTCCATCAGAAAAAATGACGGTTCAAATCCGGACAATGTTTTCTTCTACAACTTCGATGAAAACTACGTTCCAACATTTACCCGAAACCGTTTCAACGATCAGACTAGTGACAACATTGATTTTGAATATTCCACCAATTTAACCAAGAATTTCAAAAAAGACGGTCATAAATTAACTGTTGATGCTTCTTTCTCTTCAAACAAAGATAACGAGAATTCCATTATTACAGATTTTGTGATTGGCGATGAAGCAAATGCTACTACAGAACGCACCACAAGCCGTAACAAGCAACAGCGTAATTTAATCCAAACCGATTACGTTTTGCCTTTAGGGAAAAACAGTCAGTTTGAAGCCGGTTACAAAGGAACCTTTACCAACCTGGAAACTCCGTTTGCTATTGATTATTTAGATGATAATAATGAATGGGTTAACAACACGCGTTATACTAATACGTTAGAATATATTGAAAAAGTTAATGCTTTCTATACACAATTTGGTTCCAAAATCAATAAGTTTTCTTATCTGATGGGGTTGCGTTATGAAGATACCAAAATCAATGTGAATCAGTTAACCACAAACGATTTCAACACTAAAACCTACAACAACTTCTTCCCTAGTTTGTTCTTAACCTATGAGTTTTCAGAAAGTTCCAGTGCTAGTTTAAATTACAGTAAACGTATCAACCGTCCGAGAGGTCGTTTCCTGAATCCGTTTTCGAATTATTCAAGTAACATCAACCTGTTCCAAGGTAATCCTGATATAGACCCGGCTACAACCGATGCTTTCGACCTTGGTTACATGAAAAGATGGTCGAAGTTAACGTTTAACACATCAGCCTATTTCAACAGAACAACTGATTCTTATCAGTTTATCCGTAAAGAATCCGGAGACTTTGTAAACGGAGTTCCTGTTATTGTCAGTACACCAATCAACTTAGCTACAGAATATCGTTTCGGATTTGAATTTACACTGAACTACACACCATTCAAATGGTGGCGTTTGAACGGAAATTTCAATTTCTTCCGTAACGAAACACAAGGTGATTACACCTATACCAATTTTGAAGGCGATGAAGTAACCCAAAACTTCGACAATATTGCTGTTTCCTGGTTTTCAAGAATTAATTCAAAAGTTTCTTTACCTTACGGTATTGACTGGCAAGCTAACGGAACATATAATGCACCACAAAAAAATGCACAGGGAACCAGTAAAGGTGTTTTAGCTGCCAATACTTCTTTAAGTAAAGATTTCTTCAAAGAGAAAGCTACATTGGCCTTAAACGTAAGCGATATTTTCAATTCCCGTAAGAGAATTTCAGAAACGAATTTAGCCAATGTATTAAACTCCTACAGTGAAATGCAATGGAGAGAAAGACAAATCAACCTTTCCTTCACCTATCGTTTCAACAAAAAGAAAAACGAAAGAGAAAAACAGCCTAAAAACGGTGATAACGGAAATGGCGATGAATTCTTTGGAGGTTAACAGTTAATTCAGATTCATAAAAAAAGTCCCGAAATCGGGACTTTTTTATTTTATAAATAATTAGCTTCTAATTATTCATTGTTTTTACCATTTCTTTTCTCTTTGTACATCTCCCAAAGAGCGCCGCCTACCCAGTAAAACACAAAGTTTACAAGGAAAAGCATCAACCAGAATCCTGTTAAGAAGATTCCTAAGAATAGTAAAAAGCCTAAATACTGTTGAAAATCAAACATGTTTTTCCGGAATTTTATGATTTCAGGCCAAATATACGCGTAATTATCTGCTTCGACAATACTTCTCTTAAATTTATTTTAACATCCTTTCATAACCATTTGATATTGATTAATTTTAACAATCCTAATCATCAGCAAAATGGATTTCCGTATCGAAAAAGACACCATGGGCGAGGTTAAAGTTCCTGCCGACAAATACTGGGGCGCACAAACCGAACGTTCCCGGAACAACTTTAAAATAGGTGAATCGGCTTCCATGCCTAAAGAAATAATAGAAGCTTTCGCTTATCTGAAAAAGGCCGCAGCATACGCCAACTGTAATTTAAATGTCCTTCCATCTGAAAAACGAGATGCTATTGCTGCAGTATGCGATGAAATCCTTGAAGGAAAACTCAAAGACGAATTTCCTTTAGTTATCTGGCAAACGGGTTCCGGCACGCAAAGTAACATGAACATAAATGAAGTGATTGCCAACCGTGCGCAGGTTTTAGCCGGTAAACAAATTGGTGAGGAATCGTTCATTAAAGCCAATGACGATGTGAACAAATCCCAATCTTCAAACGACACCTTCCCTACTGCGATGCACATTGCGGCTTATAAAATGGTTATCGAAACAACCATTCCCGGGATTGAACAATTAAGAGATACGTTACAAATCAAATCGGAAGCATTTACCAATGTGGTTAAAATCGGAAGAACCCATTTAATGGACGCCACACCACTTACACTCGGTCAGGAAATTTCAGGTTATGTAGCGCAACTTAATCATGGGCTTAAAGCACTAAAAAACACTTTACCACATTTATCCGAACTTGCCTTGGGCGGAACAGCCGTAGGAACCGGTTTAAACACACCAAAAGGCTATGACATAAAAGTAGCGGAATACATTGCCCGATTTACAAATCTCCCTTTTAAAACAGCTCAAAATAAGTTTGAAGCCCTTGCCGCTCACGATGCTATGGTAGAAACACATGGTGCTTTAAAACAAATTGCTGTTTCGTTGAATAAAATTGCCAACGATATTCGTATGATGGCATCCGGACCTCGAAGCGGCATCGGTGAAATTTTTATTCCGGAGAACGAACCGGGTTCTTCGATTATGCCAGGAAAAGTAAATCCAACGCAATGTGAAGCGTTATCCATGGTTTGTGCGCAAGTAATGGGTAATGATGTGGCGATAACCATCGGCGCCACACAAGGACATTACGAATTAAATGTTTTTAAGCCGATGATTGCGGCCAACTTTTTGCAGTCCGCAAGATTATTGGGCGATGCCTGTGTTTCTTTTGACGAACATTGCGCTCAGGGAATCGAACCCAATTACAAAAGAATTAAAGAATTAGTCGACAATTCCTTAATGCTGGTAACGGCTCTGAATACAAAAATCGGGTATTATAAAGCAGCCGAAATTGCACAAACTGCTCACAAAAACGGAACGACTTTAAAAGAAGAAGCTATCCGTTTAGGTTATGTTTCTGCAGAAGATTTCGATGCTTGGGTAAAACCGGAAGATATGGTTTAAAACCATTTTTTCTTTTTGAAATACACAAGCATTCCTATAACCAATAAAAACATGAATCCCAATATTCCAAAATACCCATTTGGCCAACGCAGTTCAGGCATATAATCAAAGTTCATCCCATAAACCCCAACTATAAAAGTTAACGGAATAAACACGACAGAAACAACCGTTAGTGTTTTCATGATTTCATTCATTCTTTGGCTTTGTGCCGAAAAATGAAAATGAGAAGCACTGTCAAGCGAATTTAAATCGTAGTCAATCTGCTCTAAAAGCTCCAAACATTTCTGGTGCAATCTTGCGAAAAAAGTATAATTGGCCGACTCAATGCCATCGTATTCATTGTCGTCCTGAAAACTTTTTAAACTGAATAATGCATCGCGCAACGGAATAATGGCCCGTTTTAAATAATTCAGATTTTCCCGGTTGTTTTCAATTCGGATTAAAACGTCTTGACGGTGGTTGGTTTTAGCTTCCACCATTAAAGCTTCAATCCTGTCTTCATAACTTTCAATGGTTATGTAGAAGTTTTCCATAATGGCATCCAGCATCAGATACAACAAATAGTCATTTTTCTTTTTACAAACGATACCTCCATTAGTTCTGATACGTTCCCGAATATGACTGAAAAAATCGCTCCTTTTCTCCTGAAACGATACCAGAAGATTATCTTTAAGAATAAAACTGATTTGTTCCACACGAATATTACTCAAATCTTCACCCGGTAAAATCGACTTGATACTGAAGAACAACATATCGTGCAATTCTTCCATTTTTGTGCGACGGGAAGTATTTAAAATATCGCCGATTATATAGGGTTCAACCTCAAGCAAATCACCAATATTCTTAACGAGCTCAACATCATGTAAACCATGAACATTCAACCATTTAATATCATTTACCTGATTTCTATCATTAAGTTCCGATGCTACTTTATTTAGCTGAACATTTTTATATTCTTCAAAACGGTTTTCATTGTAAACGAACAGTTGCAGTGCTATCGGTTCGGTTTTATGAATCCCGGTATACTCGTAAAAATTTGGATTGACTTTGCGTCCTTTTTTGTATTTAATCTTTCTCAAAACCGAATAATTTGTCATAAAGATAGGAGTTTTTGAAATTCAGGATTATTTTTACAAAAAATATTTGATCATGAAATTTATTTTCCTCTCTGCAGTTTTATTTTTATCGACAACTATTTTTTCACAAAAAAGTGACATCAAAGGAAACGTAAAATCAATACGAGAAAAAGTAATTTCTATCGAGAAAGAAGTTTATCCTAAAAGCACAAAAGAAGTGACATACATACCTTTGTCTGGAGAATATGGAGAGTTTGGAATTATTAACCCTAGAAATACTGAAAAAAAATTTAGAATAACTTGGATTGATGATATTCACAATTCTTATATTAATTACAAAAAGGAATTCAATCAAAAAGGCTTACTGACAAATGAAACATGGTATTATTCAAATAAAAAAATCGCTTATCGTTGGGAATATTCATACAATAAAAATGATAGTTTAATTCAGAATAAAAAATTTTTCGGTGACAATACTGATTTCACAGCATATAACATAACCTATGATTACCAAAACAGAAGGAAATCTGAATTTCATATAGCTTCCGATAATCCAAACTATGGAAGCATGATTATTTATGAATACGACTTAAACAGCAATATCAAAAAAATCTCCATGTACTCTTCAGAAAGAGGTTATGAAAATAGCGCTATAAATTTTTATAATACCAACAATAAGGGAACTGATGTTAAAATACATGTTCCATATACTTACCAAAAAAATGAAGATGGCAGTTATTCAGCTAGAAATGATTCTGTAGGAACACTCTATCAAAGAAAGAAATATATTTATGATGACAAAGGAATGTTAACAGAAATATTAAGATATAGAAATTATGAGTACAACGCTAAGAATGAGTTATCAAACAGAATAATTTACAAATACGACAAATTAAATAATCTTATTGAAGAATCTTATGCAAATCCTGACACAGTTAGTAACTCAAAATTTTATAGTTATAATGAAAAAAAGCAAAAGATCAGGTATGTATACAAATCAAAATATGATAATATAGAAATTGATTATATCTATGACAATAACCTTTTAATTGGCATTAATTATAAAAATAAAGAGCAATACTACACCATAATCTACAAATACAAATTTGACAAAAAAGGAAATTGGGTAAAACAAATTAAATTTGTAAATGGAAAACCTAAACACATTCTAAAAAGAAAAATAAAATATTTCAACTAATGAAAATCCTAATCAAAAACATAAAAGAACTTTTACAGGTTCGCGAAGAAAATATCGACAAAGTATCCGGAGCCGAAATGGCTGTTTTACCAAAAATTGACAATGCTTTTTTAGTAATTGAAGATGAATTGATTACCGATTTCGGAACGATGGACAATTGTCCAACCGATACTTTTGACACCATAATTGACGCTGAAGGAAAAGCAGTTTTACCAACCTGGGTAGACAGTCATACGCATATTGTATACGCGGGAAATCGTGTTCAGGAATTTGTGGATCGCATTAACGGTTTGAGTTATGAGGAAATAGCCAATCGCGGCGGCGGAATTTTGAATTCTGCTAAAAAATTAAACGAAACTTCCGAAGAAGAAATCTACAACCAATCCAAAGCACGACTTGAAGAAGTGATGCAACAAGGAACCGGAGCAGTCGAAATCAAATCTGGTTATGGTTTAACTGTAGAAGGCGAATTAAAAATGCTTCGCGTGATCAAGAAACTTGCTGAAAACTACCCGATAAAAATTAAAGCCACTTTTTTGGGAGCGCATGCTTTTCCGACCGAATACAAAGAAAATCATTCAGCTTACATCGACTTGATTATCAACGAAATGCTACCCAAAATTGCTGCAGAAAACTTAGCCGATTACATTGATGCATTTCTTGAAACCGGTTATTTCTCCATTGAAGAAACCGAACGCATTATGGAAGCCGGAAAGCAATACGGCCTAGCACCAAAAATTCACGTAAACCAGTTTACAGCCATTAACGGAATTGAGGCTTGTGTGAAACATAGCGCGATTTCCGTAGATCATTTGGAAATTGTAACCGATGAAGATATTGAGGTTTTAAAAGGAAGCATCACCATGCCCGTTGCTTTACCAAGCTGCTCTTATTTCATCAGTATTCCTTACACTCCGGCAAGAAAAATGATGGCTGCGGGCTTACCATTGGCTTTAGCTACTGATTTCAACCCAGGAACAACGCCGTCCGGAAATATGAATTTTGTAGTAGCCACTGCTTGCATCAAAATGAAAATGACACCGGAAGAAGCTATCAATGCCGCTACAATCAATGGTGCTTATGCGATGGGAATTTCGGAAACACACGGAAGTATTACTAAAGGCAAATCGGCCAGTATTATAATTACGAAACCGCTTACCTCCTATTATCAATTACCTTATGCTTTTGGAAGTAACTTGATTGATCAGGTTATTGTTAACGGGAAAATGATTTAATCCTAAAACATTACAATTAAAAAAAAGCAGATTCACAGATTATAAAATAAAAATCAAGCGGTACTGTAAACAATTATAACTAAAATAGCCAAACCTATCATTATAAACAAAAAACGATACATTGAAATAATCCGCGATTCTGCGGTAAAACAAAAAAGGCTGCCAGAAATGACAGCCTTTAATTTTATCAGGTAGTGAATTATCTTAAAGTAAAAGAAGTTTTAGAAACCAATTCTCCTTTATCAAAGATATTCACGAAGTAAGAACCTCCTTCGATATCTTTAACCGGTAAATCCTGCTCTACTTTTACAGTTTTGTTCTCATACTTAACTGTTTTGGTAAAACTGTAGGTTAAGGTTTTATCTCCGAAAATTTCAGTTTTCTTATCTCCTAACACATTGTTTTTTGCATCGATAACTTGTACATAATACGTTTTATCACCAGATTTTGCAATTTGGTTTTCAGCAATCATAAAACTGATTTTCAACACATCGGCTCTGCTGGCTTTGTCTGTATCAATTTGTTTTCCTGAACTTCTTTGTTTAACCGCGGTTGTCTGTAAATTCAAAACAGATAATTTTGAACCTCTTTCAACAGTTTTGGATAAATTATCATTGCTGGCAATTAATGTATCTCTTACTTTTCGAGTGTCTTCTAAAACGACTTGCGTACTGTCACGCTGCGTTGTTAAAACAACATTTTGCTTTTTCAAAACATCGTTTTCTTTTATCAGGTTGTCCATCTCGCGTTTTAAACGTAAATAGTCGTTTTTGAATTTAGCCATTGCGGCTACATCCCCTTTTGATTTATCCAGTTCTGCTTTTAACTGCACAAGTTTTTCTCTTTCGGCAGCCAATTCATCGGAAAGCGAAGTGTTTTCAGAAATTGCTTCATCATATTTTGCAATTGAGGCTTGTAACTCTTCACTTAATTTCTCTTTATCGGACATTAATTTATTTTCAGATGTCTGATTATCAGTACTCATTTTGTACATATAACCCAAACTTCCTAATAACAATAATGCCAAAACAATAATAATAGCTTTTAGAGACGAATTACTTTTTTGATTTTCCATGGTATTTAGTTTTTTTTCAAATTTAATTTTTTTTTCATTTAAACCTAATTACTAAACGAAAGTTTTAGGGAAAATAGTATTTTTGAGTACTAGAATTTCTTTTTTTTATGGATAAACTTATTCGTTTTAGCTTAAGCGATCTGACCAAAATAACAAACCATCGCAGTACTGAAATTAAATTTGGTGAACGCATACAAACCGTTCCCAAAGAGATGGACATCCTTGAATTTTTAGAAGCCAGTGATGCCGAATTCGTACTGTTCGGTATTCCGGAAGATATAGGCATACGCGCCAATTTAGGCCGCCCCGGAGCTGCTTCTGCCTGGGAAAGCACACTTAATAGCATTGTAAATATTCAGAACAACCGTTTCTGCAAAGGAAGCCGTTTGATGATTTTAGGCACTCTGAATGTAACCGAAGAAATGGAAACAATTCAGGATTTGAACATTAACGACAAAGACGATAAAAAGAAATTCTTTAAACTAGTCGATAAAATTGATAAAGAAGTTTCTCATATTGTCTGCAAGATTATCAAAGCAGGAAAAATACCTATCATTATTGGAGGCGGACATAATAATGCTTACGGAAATATAAAAGGGCTGGCATTGGCTAAAGGCAAAGCTGTTAATGCCATCAATTTTGATGCGCATACCGATTTTAGGGCTTTGGAAGGAAGACACAGCGGCAACGGTTTCTCCTATGCTTTTGAGGAAGGTTTCCTTAAAAAATATTTCATCTTCGGACTTCATGAAAGTTACACTTCAAAAAGCATATTGGAAAGCATCAAAAAAACGGAAGGAAAGGTTTTATACAATACTTACGAAGAGATTGCCGTACGACAAGAGAAAGATTTTAAATCTGAAATGGAAATGGCTCAAAAACATGTTACCAGTGATGCATTCGGCATTGAAATCGATTTAGATGCGATACCAAACATACCAAGCAGCGCCATGACTCTGAGCGGTTTTTCAGTGGAACAGTTACGCCAGTTCATTCATACGTTCGGGCAAAATCAGAATGCTTCTTATCTGCATATTTGTGAAGGAGCACCCGATTTAGCCTTTGAAAAAAACAGCCATTTAATCGGTAAACTGATTGCTTATCTTATTACCGATTTCATGAAAGCAAAACCCAATAAATAAGAATCTCGATATTTTAAAGTACTTTTGCAGACGATAGCCTAATGCTATCGTTTTTTTTTATGCAATTTCACGAACTTAATTTACTTAAAAATATACAGGAAGCCGTTTCGGAAGAAGGCTATACAAACCCCACACCAATTCAGGAACAAGCTATTCCAATCATTTTGGAAGGAACAGATTTGGTAGGTTGTGCACAAACCGGTACAGGTAAAACTGCTGCCTTTGCCATCCCTATTCTTAATTTATTACACAGAATTGTCGGTTCTGCTAAAAAAGTCAAGCATATTCGCACCTTAGTGGTAACACCTACCAGAGAATTAGCGATACAAGTTGGTGAAAGTTTTGATACTTACGGAAAATACACCAATGTAAAAACACTTGTTATTTTTGGAGGAGTAAATCAAGTGCCTCAGGTTAACGAGTTAAAACACGGTGTTGATGTTTTGGTTGCAACGCCCGGCCGATTACTGGATCTTCATAAGCAAGGTTTTATCGATTTAAACCACCTACATCATTTAGTATTAGATGAAGCCGATTTAATGCTGGATATGGGTTTCATTAACGATGTTCGAAAAATCATCAAATTAACTCCGGATAACCGTCAGACACTTTTATTTTCAGCCACGATGCCTTTTGCTATTCGTGAATTAGCCGATACTTTTTTAACCAAACCGGAATATGTTTCAGTAACTCCTGTTTCAAGTACTTCTGAAAAAGTAAACCAGAAAGTCTATTTTGTTGATAAAGAAGATAAAAGAAAACTTTTGTACCACATCATTGAAGAAGACAAACTCGAGAATGTACTGGTTTTTGTAAGAACAAAACATGGTGCGGATAATGTGGTTAAAGCACTGAAAAAGCAAAACATTCATGCGGAAGCCATACACGGTGATAAATCGCAATCAGCCAGACAGCGTGTGTTGGAAAGTTTTAAAAACAAAGAAACTTCTGTTTTGGTAGCTACTGATATTGCAGCCCGCGGTATCGATATTGAATTGCTTCCTTATGTTATCAACTTTGATTTACCTAATATACCGGAAACCTACGTACACCGAATTGGTCGTACCGGTCGCGCCGGAAATACAGGACTGGCTATTTCTTTCTGTGGAAAAGATGAAAAAACGTATTGGCAGGATATCGAAAAACTAACCCGACAGAATGTAAAAGTGGTTACCAATCATCCATTTCCTTGGAAAGATGAAGTAAAAAACCCGGATGCCAAACCGGATTTCAGAAACAAAAAGAAACTGGGACAATCAAAATCCAACACAAAATCCACTACAAATTCAGACAAATCCAGAAAATCTGACGGTTCTAAAAAGAATAAAAAACGCTGGTATTAATACCTAAATAAAATGATAACGGATTAATTACAAAAAGTAATTGATCCGTTTTTTTATGATCTTAATTCAGACGTTTTTCTGCAATTTTCTGAATCATTTCATTTTTATTGCTCAGGTTTACGATTAATTTATAAAGCTGATTTGGCTGAAAAGGCTTAATAATAATATCATTAATTTCCGATTCCTTAATCTGATTTTCAATTTCCTGAACATTAAAAGCTGTTAAAGCAATTATAGGCGTCGTAATTCCTTTTTCGCGGATAAGTTTAGAGGTTTCAAATCCGTTAATTATAGGCATGTTGATGTCCATTAAAATCACATCAAAAGTTTCTGTTTCCAATAATTCCAGTGCCTTATAGCCATCATCAACAATTGTGCTTTCAAAATGACGCACATCCAGGAATTTTTTAGTCACTATCTGATTAATCTTGTTATCCTCAACTACCAGAATTTTATAGGTATGCTCTTCTGAAAAATCTACTTCAACGTTTTTAAGCACATCTATGCGTTTAATTTCGTCTGTATCAAAACCTATAATAAAAGACATTTTAGTTCCTTTATTAACCTCACTGCATATTTCAATATCACTGCCAAAAAGGTGCAACAGCTTTTTAACAATAGATAACCCTAAACCGGTTCCCTGATAGTCGTCTTCCCGGCGTTCTATCTGCACAAATTTTTCAAAAATACGCTCCTGATCTTCTTTCTTGATTCCAATTCCGTTATCGACTACCTCAAACCGGATAAAACTCAAAGTGCCTTCATTTCGGATAAGTTTTGCCTTTATTTTAACTTCACCTGCTGTCGTGAATTTTAAAGAATTGCTGGCTAAATTCATAAAAACCTGAGACAAACGCACTTTATCCCCAATAAGGTATTCCGGTATATTCTCATCGATGTCTAACACAAGTTCATTATTGTTTTTAACCGCCATGAACTGCAAACTGTCTATAATAGAATTTAACTCATCAGATAAATTAAAAACAGAATCTTCCAATGTAATTTTATTCTCTTCGATTTTGTACACCTGAAGAATATCGTTAACTAATGACAGCAAATATTTGGCTGAAAACTTAAGCGATTTTATGTAGTTACTTTTGGCCAGTTCTTTATGTTCATCAATAAGAATATTGGTAATTCCCACTACACCATACAAAGGAGTTCGTAATTCGTGACTTATTGTAGAAATAAATTGTGACTTCAATCTGGACGCTTCTTCGGCAGCCTCTTTTGCTAATAACAACTCCTCGTTTGCTTTTTTTAATTCGCGGTTATATTGTACGCGTCGTTTGTTATTTTTGTAAAGTGCATAGGCATACAATCCAATAACAATAAAAATTATTATGAACAGAACAACTATTGCCTTAGACTGTTTAAGTGATTTTTCGTATTTATCCCGCTCCAACTCTATCTTATTGATTTGAAGCTGATAATCTTTCAACTCAACATCACTTCCGGCTAATTTTGTACTGTTAGAGCGATTATCATTGTAAAGTTTGTCTTTTAAGACATTGTATTTCTCCAGATATAAATAAGCATTTTTATAATCCCCTATTTTGGAATAAAAACGGGAGACATCGTCATAAACCTCAACTGCATTGGTTTCAAGTAACTCAGGCTTGTCTTCATTGCAAAGCTGTAGTGCCACTTTAAAATGTGCTTTAGCTTTTTCAAATTCACCAGCGGACGTATAATAAGAGCCAAACAAGGAATTCAAAGATATTCTGGCTTCCAACTCGTCACTTTTATTCACATAAATTTCAGCAGCCTTCAGAAAAGGCAAACCGTTTTTATAGTCCTCTATTGCGAAATAGGCACAGGCAATGTTTAAATTGGTGTACATGATTTCATAAGCATAGTTTATTTTCTGGGAATAAAACAGTGCTTTTTTATAACTCTCTATTCCCTTTCGGAAGTTGACTCTTCGGTATGCATACACATTTCCAAGGTTGTTATAGAGGTAATCTTTTATGGTATCATTAGACGTTTTATTAGCGTATTCAAGCCCTTTACTGTAAAACTCAATAGCTTTCTGATAATCAGAGAACTCTTCGAAGTTAAGTCCTATCAGATTATAGGATTTGGCAATAAGTAAATTATTCTTGATTTTGTGGGCTTCGGTAAGTGCCTCTTGCGCAACTTTTAGTGATTGAGAGCATTCAAGGTTCATTAAATGACTACCTGCTTTCCCTATTAATCTGGAAATTTCTTTTTCCTGCAATGGCTTATCATGGGCGGCTGCCAATTGAAAACCAAACAGAAAAAACAGTGTTAGTATTTTAACAATATCCTTTATCATTTACTCTTTTTATAACAGCACAATTTATAAAAGACATTTTACAATACAATGAAAAAAAATAAAATAAATGAAGTATTTTGTTAAAAAAAAGCGTCCCTGGATTGGGACGCTTTAAATACTAATTTCTTATTAACTTCTTGTATTTCAAACGTGTAGGCGCTACATCTCCCAAACGTTTCTTTCTATTCTCTTCGTAATCGGAGAAACCTCCTTCGAAAAAGTACACTTGTGAATCGCCTTCAAACGCAAGAATATGCGTACATATTCTATCTAAAAACCAACGGTCGTGAGAAATTACAACGGCACAACCCGCGAAATTTTCAAGACCTTCTTCCAAAGCTCGCAATGTATTGATATCCAAATCATTTGTTGGCTCATCTAACAACAATACGTTTCCTTCTTCTTTTAAAGTCATTGCTAAGTGCAAACGGTTACGCTCCCCTCCAGACAATGTGTTTACTTTCTTATTCTGATCACTTCCTCCAAAATTGAAACGGGACAAATACGCTCTTGAGTTTACCTGACGACCTCCCATCATAATCAATTCCTGACCATCACAGAAGTTTTCCCAGATAGATTTATTAGGATCGATATTAGAGTGTGTTTGATCTACATAAGCGATTTTTACCGTTTCTCCGGTTGCAAATTCTCCGTTGTCCGGCTGTAACTCATCCATAATCATTTTAAAGATGGTAGTTTTACCCGCACCGTTTGGACCAATAATACCAACAATACCTGCTTGTGGCAACGTAAAGTTTAAGTTATCGTACAAAATTTTATCGCCATAAGCTTTGGCAACATTTTTAGCATCAATTACATTGGTTCCCAAACGTGGACCATTCGGGATATACAATTCTAATTTTTCGTCAAGCTCTTTCTGATCTTCGTTTAACAAACGGTCGTAATTTTGAAGACGTGCTTTTTGTTTCGTCTGACGGCCCTTCGCTCCTTGTCTTACCCAATCTAACTCACGTTCTAATGTTTTACGACGCTTGGAAGCTACTTTCTCTTCCTGCTCCATACGTTTCGATTTCTGGTCTAACCAAGACGAATAATTTCCTTTCCACGGAATACCTTCACCACGGTCTAACTCTAAAATCCAACCCGCTACGTTATCTAAGAAATAACGGTCGTGCGTTACTGCGATAATGGTTCCCTGATATTGTTGCAAATGCTGCTCTAACCAATGTACCGATTCTGCGTCCAAGTGGTTAGTAGGCTCGTCTAATAACAAGACATCCGGCTGTTGTAATAACAAACGGCATAAAGCAACGCGACGACGCTCTCCTCCTGATAATACTTTAATTGGTGTATCAGCATCCGGACAACGCAAAGCATCCATTGCAATTTCTAATTTAGTATCTATTTCCCAGGCTCCGGCTGCGTCAATTTTGTCTTGCAAATCCGCTTGACGGTCCATCAATTTTTGCATCTTATCGGCATCCTCGTATACTTCAGGAAGTCCGAACATGTCGTTGATTTTGTTGAACTCGTCTAAAATTGCCATAGTTTCTGCAACTCCTTCACGAACAATTTCAATAACGGTTTTGTTTTCGTCCAATTGTGGCTCTTGTTCTAAATAACCAACTGTGTAGCCTGGAGCAAAAACTACATCACCCTGATAATTCTTATCTACACCGGCAATGATTTTTAATAAAGACGATTTACCAGAACCATTCAAACCTAAGATACCGATTTTGGCACCATAGAAGAAACTCAGATAAATATCTTTTAAAACCTGTTTGTTTGTGGATGAGTAGGTTTTACTCACGCGTGACATGGAAAATATCACTTTCTTATCATCAGACATATTATAACTATTTGTCGTTTATAACTCTTTTTTACTAAAGCGTACAAATATACGCATAATTAGGTTCCAAAATAATCACCCAAAATACAGGTGCCTAATCTTTGTTTTATAAAATTATATACATTAATATTTTTTATATAAATAAAAACTATTTTATCAGAAAAACACATGAAAAACAATACAATTACCTCAATGACCACTGATACTTCCGGAAATTATTATCTAACCGGAAATTTTGGAACTTCACCTCTTACCACCGGATTATTTGGTTCTATGTATTATGGAAAATTTGACGGCTATGGCAATCCTATTTGGTTAAAGCAAAAAGGCAATACAGAATCGGCATATTTTAAAAGAATTAAACGATAGCCTTTTTCTATTGTAATTTGTTACTAATTTAATTCCAATCCGTGTTCAAGAAACATCCAATTCTTTTATCTGAGCTTTATATGCCGAAGGTAATAAAATGCTTTTAATCAGGCTATCCAATTTCACAGCCCTACTTAACTTATACATTGGTATTATAAGCCCAATAAACGAAATACTGCCAAAATTCATCAATTCGCTAACTTTCTGAGGTACAACTAATTTTTGGCCTTCTATCAAAACTTTATATCTGATTATCCCCAAATGTTTTTTATACTGCCTGAAAAGATCTGTTGTGTAGTGGCTCTTTTGCAGATTATCAATTAAATGTTGATTTCTTACCGGAATCCATTCAATATGTGTTTTAGGCAATTCTTTTAACCCCATCCTTATTCCAACACGATAAAAAACATTGTAAACTTCTTCCTTTTCATCGGCTGTTAGTTTTCTTTCGAGCAATTCAAAAGCTGCTATGGAATAATGTATCAGCATAAACAACACATCACGGTATGCCCAATCCGGAATAGAAGTGCCGCGGTTTTGTTCTACAGTATTGTGAATATGGCGCATCATATCAATAGCCTTATTAGCCTCATCTGTCGATGCAAAAACAATTTTTCTCGCATAACCTACTGTCGAAAACAATCGCCCCAAAGGGTCTGAAGGTAACTTTCCCGTAAAGTAAAGCCAATCTACCGCTTTATTGAGAGCAAATTCCGCTGAGGCTCCAGCAAAAATAAACAGTACCGTATCACTCTTACCCCATATCTTCCTAACAATCGAGTTTTGTGCAACAAATAATCCCATATGTTTAAAATGATTTTTGACCAAATTACAAATAATTTTCAAATAAAAAGTACTTTGCATTTCAAAGTTTTATATATTTGCCTAACAAACAATCATTCTTAATTAGAATAATATTTTGTAAACCAATAATAATCATTAACTTAAATCATCAAAAAATGAACAATTCATTTAACATTGTGGAAAACAAAAGACTGGTGGGAATCCTTTCTGTAGTGGCAATTTTACTATTGATTCCTTTAATTGCAATGCAGTTTAGCAGCGAAGTAAACTGGAGTGCCTCAGATTTCCTTATAGCAGGGATCCTTCTGTTAGGCACAGGACTCACTTGTGAATTAGTTTTACAAAAAGTAAAAGACTTCAACTATCGCATACTTCTATTGGGAATTATTCTGCTAGCATTGATTATAATCTGGATTGAAATGGCAGTTGGTATTTTTGGCTCTCCTATAAGCGGATCATAAACACAATTCAATTTAACAATTTATGAAAATCAGACTTTTAATACCGCTTCTTATTATAACCTGTTTTGGATGCGGAAAAGAAACCAAAGCGGATTCGAATAAGAATACCAATCAAATTGTTTTTGAAAGACAAAAGTGGCTAGAAAAAGGAGAAGATTATAATTACAGGGAAAAAATGATTCCTAACCTTATAGCTAGTGATACTTTAAAAAAACTAAACAAAACAGGAATCATTCAATTATTAGGAAAGCCAGACCGAATTGACAATAATCATCTTTTTTACAGAATAAGCCAGAAACATATTGGCTTGTTACCTTTTCAAATCAAAACCTTGGTAATTAAAATGTCTAACGATAGCGTTGTGGAGTGGGTAAAGATTCATGGTTAACATAATTATCACTTTCCAAATTTAACCATGAACTTCATTTTAACTAAAAATCAATAATTAGGAGAATATTTATAAATACCGAACGAAATAGTAAATCTGAATCGGTATTATTTTGAAGAAAACAGAAAATAAAATCGGAACCATCAGTTTCTCGTACCAAAAAATTACACTAATAATTTAAGAAGTTTTATACAATTTAAATAAAAATATGGTAACCATTAACAAAAATTATTTAGCACTTACTTTCCTGCTTTTCGTCATTGAAATACTTATCGCTTTATACATTCATGATGATTTTATCAGACCTTATCTAGGTGATGTGTTGGTTGTCATACTGATTTATTGTTTTGTAAAATCGTTTTTTAAAATTCCTGTGTTTAATGCCGCAGTTGCTGTTTTGGTGTTCTCCTATTTTATTGAAATGCTGCAATATTTTAATTTTGTTACAAAACTTGGACTGGAAAAGAATAAAATAGCAAAAATCGTCTTAGGCAGTTCTTTCGAATGGTTGGATATTATAGCTTATACCGTTGGTTTTTTTATCTTATTACTATTGGAAAAAAGAAAATTTATTTTTAAAGAAATTTCTTAAATAAAATATAATAAACTTTATTTGCAGATAAGTTATTTCGTATGTTTGCGCTACTAAGTCAGCATAATAATGTATTTTATCAT
Source organism: Flavobacterium enshiense (assembly GCF_040750275.1). Classification (GTDB taxonomy): domain Bacteria; phylum Bacteroidota; class Bacteroidia; order Flavobacteriales; family Flavobacteriaceae; genus Flavobacterium; species Flavobacterium enshiense_B. The sequence continues at coordinate 51,757 of NZ_JBDOCV010000002.1, read as the reverse complement.
TCTGCCTTATAATTACTTACCAACATAACATATGAAAACTAAATTGTCCTTTATTTTACTGCTGATTACGGCTTCTCTTTCGTCTTTCGCGCAAAACGTTACCGCAAGAATAACCGATTCACAAAGCAATGAACCTCTTCCCTATGCTAACATTAAAATTAATGGTACCACAGATTTAATTTCCAACGATGAGGGTTACTTCAATTTCAGTGAAAAAGGAATGGAAGAATCCAGCATCTTAAAGATTTCATTCATCGGTTACATAAGCCAACAACTCACTTTTTCCGAACTGAAAAAACAAAACCTAACTATTAAACTTGCTCCGGCCAGTTTTGAATTGGACAACTTAACTATCAGTAATAAAAAACCAGATCCATATCAGATTATTGCAGAGGTAAACAATAGGCTGAAAGACAATTACAAAAAGAGCGGAAATACTAGCAAAAGTAAACTGTTTTTTAGGGAATCTGAAACCTTAAAACCATCCAAGTTAGAACTCGATATTACAAAATCAACAGGTTACAGTAAAAATCAGTTAAAGGAAGTAAATGCAGATTTAAAAAAGTTTTCAGACAAACTCATCAGTCGTCCGGCACAGGAATTTAAAGACATGCTATGCAACTATTACTATGGCAAAATGCTGACTAAAGACAATAAAGCGCATTTTTATCCCAAATTGGAAGTAGTTAAAGCGACCAACATTAAAGGAGACGGAAGTGCTGCTACCCTAGATGATATGGAGGAAGTGGGAACAAAAATGCTGTTAAAACACCTCGACACCACAAAATTTTATCGTATTAAAAGTGGCCTTTTCGGTTCTCGGGACACCGTTACTTTAAACAAAAAGTACAATCAGAAAAAAAATAAAACCGTTGTAAATAAAACTACAAACAGTAAAAATAAAATTCAATTCTTTCTGGCTGAACAACAATTTAACAGCAAGAAACTCGATTTTATTACAGATTCGAAATTATATTCGTATAGCTTAGAAAGAACCGTTTATGATGACACCGACAACGAAAACATTTACGTTATAAAATTCAAACCCAGAAAAAGCAAAGGTATTTATAACGGGACACTTTATATAAACGAGTCGGATTATGCCGTAGTAAAATGCCACTACGAATTGGCTGAAGGTAAAAAAGTCAGTGGCTTTAATTTAAAATTATTATTAGGTGTCAAAGCGTCTGAAAATTTAAGTAAAGGAACTATAATTTTTAAAAAGAACACTCAAAACAAAAATTATGACTTGCATTACGCTTATGAAGAAAACGGACAATATTTCTACGTAAACAGACCCTTAAAATTCATTGAACTGACAAACGAAGAAAAAGATGTAGTGGCTTTGGATATTAAAGTGGAAGGAAATTCCATTACCAAAACGGAAGTATTGAACATCTCCAAATCTGAGATTTCCGACGACAGTTTTACCTCCTTCAAAGAAACGGATTTCGATTACATTCAACTCAAACGCTATGATCCTTCCGTTTGGGAAAATCATGTTTCACTTGAGCCTTTGGAAGCGATGAAACAATATCGTGTCCCTAATGATTATTAATTTTAAGCCGAATCAAAGATTCGGCTTTTTTATACTTAATGGTTAATTTCATCATTCAACTGATATAAAATCCAATGGTAACACAAATTTATTAAATATTATTATTTATTTATTGTTTTTCAATAAATATTTATTATTTTTACATCGTAATTTCAAATTAAACAATTATGTCAAAGACAAACGATTTCCTGTTTAAAGTTTTAATAGTAATTGCATGGATTATTTTTATAGGCTTGTGTATTGAAGCTGGGGGACTAATAGTCAACTTTATATTTAGCATATATAATCCCGAATTTGTCCAAAACCTTTATCAAAAACTAGACTTGAGTGAAATGTACAAACAACATAAATGGGCATTTTTTAGTATGTACAGCTTCATATTAGTCATTTCCATTTTAAAAGCTGTTCTATTTTATGTAGTAATTAAACTTGTAAGCAACATTGATTTATCTAAGCCTTTTAGTGATTTTGCCTCTAAACAAATTTTACATATCAGCTACTACACGCTTTCAATTGGTCTTTTCAGTCACGTAGCCAGACAATCTGCAAAAACCGTAGCACATCATGGCATGGCAACTGAAAATTTAAATCAATTTTGGGAAGACAGTCAGGCTTTTATTTTGATGGCCGCGATTATTTACATCATTGCGATTATCTTCAAAAAAGGAATTGAATTGCAAAACGAAAATGATTTAACTGTATAAGTTATGCCGATAGTAGTAAACTTAGATGTAATGATGGCCAAAAGAAAGATGTCCTTAAACGAACTTTCTGAAAAAGTAGATTTGACATTATCGAATCTCTCCATTCTAAAAACCGGCAAAGCAAAAGCTATACGCTTCAGTACATTGGAAGCAATATGCAAAGTTCTGGATTGTCAGCCTGGAGATATTCTGGAATTTGTAGAAAAATAAAATTACAAATTGATTGAAACAAAAAAAGCCGAATCTTAGCGATTCGGCTTTTTGTTATACTAAGCTTACTTACACTCTTCCTTTCAAGGCATTAAAAACCCAGGCAATGGCAAAAAAACCAATACCTACGGCTCCAAATCCCCAGCCGGCAACATCATCATAACGATAAACTGCCAAGCCAACGATTAAAATACCCATGATAATCATAATTAATGTTGCCCACCCTAATACTGTGTTTTTATTCATCATTTTGGATTCATTTTTTATTTGAGGTGTGCAAATGTCGGGATTTTAATTGTTTTTCGAAAATTTCTTAACATTAAGATTCCGAATTCTTTACGGCGCCTATAGCCAACTTCCCGCCTAAATAGCCCATTGGAAGGTATGCAGCAATTACATCAACAGCCATAAACCACATTGGAGCCGGAAGTATAAAACAATTGGCTATTCCCGCTAAAAGAAAAAGAAAACCTACTCCAACTGCAATACGCATTTTATGAGTTGCGGCAAGTTTAGCTGCGGCAAATGCCCCCACTAATGTTCCCAGTGCATGCGCCAGAAAAGGAAATAAAAAATGCTTGGGTTCAAAAAGATGAATGGAAGCTTTCAATCCTTCCATAGTTGTAACATCGGCACCTTCAGGTGGTGGAATGACTTTCCCGCTAATATTAATAAGAAAACCGTTTACCAGACTTCCTATTATTACACCGGCAATCACTGCCAATACATTTCGTAACATTGGATTCATAATTCTTTATTTTTTGGTTAGCTTGTCTAATTTAATTAAAAATTTTCACTAACATCTCTTTTAATAAATCCGATTGGTCAATATTATTGGCACCTACCCCTTTACTTTTCACGTCTATATCTCGTAGAGTTCCTACAATAGCACTTACTTTTTTCATAGGATAATTTTTAAGCGCTACATCGTAATCCTTTAAAAAGAATGGATTTACTTTCAGGACTTTAGCCGCGTTTCCAGGACTTTTATCTTTCAGACCATGATATTGCAATAGTTGTGAAAAAAAACTGAATACTAAACCTATAGTCAATACAATTGGATTGTCTTTAGGGTTTTTAGCGAAATGATCTGCTATCTGATAGGCTTTCAACTGATTTCTTTCTCCGATGGCTTTACGCAATTCAAACGGGTTAAAATCTTTACTGAAGCCAATATTCTCCTCAATAATGGCAGGTGTTATGGTGTCGCCGGGTTTAAGAATAATGGCCAATTTGTCGATTTCGTTCGCTATTCGGCTTAAATCGGTTCCTAAAAAGTCAACAAACATTGCCGATGCTTTCGGTTCGATAGTTAATTTCTTTCCTTGCAAAACTCTTGTCAACCAAGTTCCTACCTGGTTTTCATACAACTTTTTACTTTCATAAACCAAGCCGTTTTTTTCTAAAACTTTTGTGACTTTTTTACGTTTATCCAGTGTTTTATATTTATAACAGAAAACCAAAACCGTTGTAGGCTGAGGGTTTTCGGCATACGATTCCAGTTTATCAATGGTTCGGGATAATTCCTGTGCTTCTTTTACTATCACCACCTGACGATCGGCCATCATCGGAAAACGCTTTGCATTACCGATTACTTCTTCAATCGAAACATCGCGCCCATACAAAACCGTCTGATTGAAATCGCGCTCGTGTTCCTGTAAAATATTGTCTTCGATATATTCCGCCAACTTATCAATATAATAAGGCTCTTCCCCCATTAAAAAATAAATTGGCTTGATGTTTCCGGCTTGTATGTCTTTTATGATTCTTAGTATCTCGTCCATTTCAATATTCGGTTGCAGTTGGCAGTTTCAATGAAATACTTATTTTTGTTTCATGCAAAAACTGAATTTCCCTACTTATTCGTTTCGGTTCAAAAATAGCGAAAATAAAGTCTTTATTTTTGACGAAATCCGTAAAAAGTTTGTGGTGCTTACTCCGGAAGAATGGGTAAGACAGCACGTCGTTCAGTTTCTTCTTATCGAAAAAAAATACTCGAAATCGTATATCAACGTAGAAAAATCCATTAAAGTTAACGGTTTAACCAAGCGATACGACGTTGTTGTTTTTCAGCCAAACGGGAAATTATTCCTTTTGATTGAATGCAAAGCACCTGAAGTTGCTATCTCACAAAACACTTTCGATCAGATTGCGCGGTACAACATGGTACTGGAATCGGAATATTTAATGGTAACCAACGGCCTAAATCATTATTTTTGCCAAATGGATTTCGAAAAAGAACAGTATTATTTTCTGAGAGAACTTCCAAATTACAAATCAAATACAAATGAGATTGCTTCGCAAACTCGCAATGACGAATGAAAATAGCGGTAGTCATATTAAATTGGAATGGTGTTAAACTGTTAGAGCAGTTCTTACCTTCCGTTATTCAATATTCTAAGGAAGCAACTGTTTATGTTGCCGATAATGCTTCGACTGATAGTTCTATAGCTTATACAAAAGAACATTTTCCATCCGTAAAGATTATCGAAAACAAAGGAAATTTTGGTTACGCTAAAGGGTACAATGAAGCGTTGCAGTTTGTGGAAGAAGAAATTTATGCCTTAGTTAATTCTGATATTGAAGTAACTGAAAACTGGCTGCTACCGATACTTTCGTTATTTGAAAACGAAGCTGAAACGTCTATTATTCAACCAAAAATTCTTGATTACAAAAACAAGGAATACTTTGAATATGCCGGTGCCGGCGGTGGTTTTATCGACAAATACGCTTTCCCTTTCTGTCGCGGGAGAATTTTTGATACTCTAGAAAAAGACAACGGTCAATACAATGATGTCACTCCAATTTTCTGGGCTTCCGGTGCGTGCTTTTTTATTCGAAAAGATGTTTATCGTGAATTGAACGGTTTCGACTCGGATTTCTTCGCCCATCAGGAAGAAATTGATTTGTGCTGGCGTGCTTTTAACAAAGGCTACATTGCTAAATATTGCGGAACCTCAACAGTATATCACGTTGGCGGTGCTACTTTAGAAGCCGGAAACCCTAAAAAAACCTATCTGAATTTCCGGAATTCACTTTGGATGATGCTGAAAAACCTTCCGAAAGGACAACTTTTTCCTGTGCTGTTTATCCGCTTAGTTCTGGATGGAATTGCCGGATTTCGTTTTTTAACACAGGGTAAACCAAAACATTTGTGGGCTATTTTAACTTCCCATTTTGACTTTTACTATCACATTTTCAAGTTTTTAGATAAAAGAGATATCAATCAGAAGCAAAACTACTTTAAAATAAATTCCATTGTTTATCGTTACTTCGTAAAAAGCGGTAAGATTTTTGATGTTAATTTTTAACATTAGTTTATCGTTTTAAACTTTTAAGCCCTTAGAGAACTTAATACCTTTGTAATTCATTGTTAAAATCATTAATCATGAGAAGATTATTTATTGTCCTATCTGCCGCAGCAATCACATTAACATCATGCGGAACCAAAAAGAAAATTGCCGATTTAGAAGCCAAAAACAAAGAAATTCAGGATTTACTGAATACTTGCACTGTTAAACTGAATACTTGTTTGACGGAAAAAGAAGCGCTAAACAATCAAAACGAATATCTTAAAAAAAACAATTCTGATTTGATTAACAGCTCTAAGGAAATGACTGTTTTAACCACAAAAGGTGCGGAAAACCTGGAAAAATCTTTAGAGAGTTTAAGAGAAAAAGATTTGAAAATTTCCCGCTTACAAGATGCTTTAACCAAAAAAGACAGTGTTACCTTGGCTTTGGTTACCAGTTTAAAACGCGAAGTGGGTATCGACGATCCGGACATTAATATCAATGTGGAAAAAGGTGTGGTCATGATTTCCATTGCGGATAACTTATTGTTCAAATCCGGAAGTTATGAAGTGAGCGACCGCGCTAAAGGAGTTTTAAGCAAAGTAGCTAAAGTAATTAACAGCAAGCCTGATTTTGAATGCATGGTGGAAGGTCATACCGACAACGTGCCTATTAAAAATGCAGTATTATTAGACAACTGGGATTTATCGGTTAAAAGAGCTACTTCTATCGTTAGAGTACTTTATAAAGATTTGGGCGTAAATCCGAAACAATTAATTCCGGCGGGAAGAAGTTCATATATTCCGTTAGTGGATAACGATTCGCCTGCAAACAGAGCAAAAAACAGAAGAACCCGTATCATCATTATGCCTAAAATCGATCAGTTCTATGATATGATTGAGAAGGAAATGAAAGGTTTGAGTAAGTAATCTTGATTATTAGATTGTTAGATTATTAGATATAAGAAACGCCTTGAAAAATTTTCAAGGCGTTTTTTTTATTTGTACCATTCTTTAAATCCGTTTTGGCGGTTTCTGCTGATTTTTAAATCCAAATCCAAATTCTTTTCTTTCATGATTACAAGATGGTTTTTAACTTCTTCAACATAATTCCGGTTAACCATTACACTTCTGTTAATTCTGTAAAACAGTTCCGTATTCAATTCACCTTCTAATTTTTCTAATGATTTTGGAATACTATAACTTCTTTTCTCTTTCGACAGTATAAAAGTTGCATTGTCGGCACTGTAAAAACTCATGATATCATCAATGTCGATTTTCTTTAATGTACTGCCAAAACTTACCATCAAATAGCTTTTATTATCGGTAATCTTAGAGTCATTTATGTTGAAAACGGACTTATGATACTCCAATGTCGCTAATAAAACATCCAGTTTTTTCTCGTCAATGGGCTTTAAAAGATAAGCAATTCCCTTATTTTCGAAGGCTTTCAGAGCAAATTCATCGTAAGCGGTTGTGAAGACAATTTTAGACTTAATTTTCACCTTATCGAAAATTGAAAAGGCATCACCGTCAGACAATTTAATGTCCATAAAAACCACTTCCGGATGCGAATTGGTTTCAAACCAACTAACTGCTTTTCGAACCGATTGGATTTGTTCAACAACAACAAAATCTTTCGATTCTAAAATTCTTCGCATACGAATCGATGCCGGGATTTCATCTTCTATGATTAAAGCTGTCATTTTTACTATTCCATTTTAAATAAAGGCAATTCTACTGAAAAAATTTGAGAATCCTCTTTTATTCTTACTTCCTTGTTGGTTAAATATAAATATCTTTTTTTGATATTTTCCAAACCTAAACCGTTTGTAATCACATTACTATTTTTAATAACTGAATTAATGATAAACAAACTTTCTCTTTCAACTTTAATGGAAATTTCCAACACATTCTCATTATCAGAAACATTATGTTTAAAAATATTGTCGATCAATTCCTGTAAGCAATTAGAAACCACATAATATTGATCCGAGTTATTTTTAACTATGTTATACTTAATTCCGTTGTCGAATTTAGCCTTATAGATAGCCAAATATTCCGCTAAAAAATCTAATTCTTCATTTAACAATACGAAATCTGCTTCCTGCTTTTTAAGATAATGGCGATAAACATTAGATAAATGATGACCAAAGGCTACGGCTTTCTCAGGATCAGATTCTATAAACGAAATTAATGTATTCAGGTTATTGAAAAGGAAATGAGGATTAATTTGATTTTTAAGTACTCGATAATCCGCTTCTTTTTGAGAATTTGAAAAAGTGAGTGCTTCAATCTGCTGTTCTTTTTCAAAAATATTTTTTCTGTAAAGGATTAGTCCCACAACCAAACCATTTAAAAATAAGGATAAGAAAAAACTATGAAAAGTTGCAAAATGAAATGTTTTGAACACAAAGTGCAATACTGCAGCATTAATGAGCACCTGAAAGAATGTGGACAACATCGTAATCAGTAATACGTTTTTATTTACAGCTTGAATTTTACTTAAACAGTATAACGTCATGAAACAGATTACAACATTTACCAAAACATAACTCCCTATCTGCCTGAATAGCTCAATGATTTGTGCAAAAATAAAATTACCATTAAAAGAATCACTTAACAAAATGATTAGAAAAACTGTCAAAAACAAAACTAACCCTCCAATGAGTTTAACATAAACTACCGGCTTTTCCTTAAACTCAATAGTAACTCCTTCGATGTTCTTTTTGTAAACTTTTAAAATTGCAATTTCAAACAAAAAAATACCAACGAACAGGATTGCCTGAAAAACGGAAACCTTAACATTCGTTTCACTATGAAACAAACTCATTATCAGTTGACTAAAACTGAAAACAAGTACCAAAATCAGGAAAATGGAAATAGAAATACTCTTGTAGATATTGTATTTCTTCCTCAAATGATTCTCATATACATATATGAAAACAAAATTAACAATAGCGAAAAGACCCGTTACTGTAATATTTACATAACCACTTTTCAAATCATCCAAAGATTGGGTAATTAACAATGAAGTAATTACAAACAAAATTAATGGCGTAACCGTGAGAAAGATAAAATTTTTAAATAATTTCATAACACTTTAGTTTAATAATTCATTTCAAAATTCATAGGATTCGAATGAATTAAAAAAACAAGCATAGTGAATGGTATTATTTTAAAAGTGAATGGCAAATTACAGTATATCCAAACTCCCTTTCCCTTCACGAATCACTACAGGTTCACCCTCGGATAAATCGATAATGGTTGACGCATGATTATCTCCATAGCCACCATCAATTACCAAATCAACCAGATTCTGCCATTTTTCGAAAATTAGTTCCGGATCGGTAGTATATTCCAACACCTCATCGTCATCATGAATGGAAGTTGATACAATTGGGTTTCCCAACTGACGAACGATTTCTAAAGCGATTTCGTTATCAGGCACACGAATACCAACCGTAGTTTTCTTTTTAAATTCCTTCGGCAGATTGTTGTTTCCCGGCAAGATGAAAGTATACGGTCCAGGTAAGGCTCTTTTAAGAATCTTAAATGTGGAAGTTTCAATTTGTTTCACATAATCTGAAATATGACTTAAATCACAACAAACAAAGGAAAAGTTTGCTTTCTCTAACTTCACGCCTTTTATTTTGGCAATGCGTTCCAAGGCTTTAGTATTGGTGATATCGCACCCCAAACCATAAACCGTATCGGTCGGATAAATGATTAAACCTCCATCACGAAGTACTTTCACTACTTTAGCGATTTCTTTTTCGTTAGGATTTTCCGGGTATATTTTGATGAATTGTGCCATAAATTATGAGTATGTTCTATAAAGATACTTGAAAATTATAATTAATCCTTTTCTAAATCCCAACTTTCAAATAGATAATGATTCCATATCCCCTTTCTTACTCCTAAAACAATAGTATAATCATCAGGATTTGCGTTAAGATATGGTTTTATTACTTCCTCATCAACAGGAATGGACTCCAGATTATTTTTAAACTTAAAATAGATTTTATCACTACTTCTGCTACTGGCTTTTCTAAATTCTTCGACAGGCAAATGAAATATTTCTATTTTATTCTTTTCAGATTCTATTTCGTTAATTGTGTTCCAAAGAACTCTACTTGCAAAACCAAAAATCATATATGAAAAAACCATATGCATCAGTAAAAAGAAAATCGGATAAAAAAGTATCCAAAAAATGTTCTTTTCTTTTTTAAGGTCTGAAAACAACTCCCTCCAGCTAAATTCAAAAACATTTAATATGGAACAAGAAATAATTCCTAATAACATTGGAATCCAAAACACATAAATATCGTATCGGATATCTTTTCCAAATATCAAAGGTTCAAAGAAAATCCAGTAAATCACATTAGCTATTGCAAAGCCTATAAAAATCCTATAATTACGTTCTTCAATTTTTTTCTTTCGTGTTAGATTCACTTTAGGCTTTCTTTTCATGAAATTAACCTATCACATCCAACTTAGCAAACCGCAACAACAACTTCTTAATACCGCCTACCTCGAATTTAATTTCGGCTTTTTTATCGGCCCCTGCTCCTTCTAAGTTTAAAATCTGACCTTTACCGAAGCGTTCGTGCATTACAACATTGCCAACGGCTAAACTACTGTCAAACAAATTCGTTTTATTGCTTGGAGATGATCCCGAAACCGGTTTTAATCTTCTGATATCTAAACTTGGCTTAGGCTCATTATCAGTTATATATTTCGGCGGGGTTCCGGCAACAGGTTTTGACAATCGCAATTTCGATTTGTCCACATCGCCGAAAATATCCGCATTAATCATCGGTTTGTAACGGTAATTCGTTTCTACCGGGGTTAAATATTCTAAATACTGTGGATCAATTTCTTCAATAAAACGAGACGGCTCACTGTCTACCAGTTTTCCCCAGCGGTAACGGGATTGCGCATACGTTAAATACGCCTGATGTTCCGCGCGGGTTAAGGCTACGTAAAACAAACGTCGTTCTTCTTCCAATTCGCTTCGGGTATTCATACTCATCGCACTTGGGAACAAATCTTCCTCCATTCCAACAATAAAAACGGTTGGAAATTCCAAACCTTTTGCCAGGTGAATGGTCATCAAAGCTACACGGTCGTCGTCTCCGGTATCGTTATCCAAATCGGTTGCCAGAGCTACGTCTTCCAAAAATTCTGATAAAGCACCACGGGCTCCGTCTACTTCTTTCTGGCCTTCGATGAAATCTTTGATACCGCCCATTAAAACCTCGATATTTTCGATTCGGGCAATACCTTCCGGAGTTCCGTCTTTTTTGAGTTCCTGAATTAAACCGGTTTTCTTGGTAACATGATCCGTTAAATATAAAGCATCCTGATTCTCATTAATAATCTGAAAACTTTTAACCATCGTAACGAAATCCTGCAACTTGCTTTTAGTTCCGGAATTCAGTTTTAAGTCGATTTTATCGATATGTTCCATCACTTCAAAAATGGAACGTTTGTAATGATTCGCTGCTACAGTAAGCTTTTCAATGGTTGAATTACCAATTCCTCTTGCCGGATAATTGATAACCCGGATTAATGCTTCTTCATCTTTCGGATTGATTACCAAACGCAGGTAACACAAAACGTCTTTAATCTCCTTACGCTGATAAAACGACAATCCCCCATAAATACGATACGGAATATCACGCTTGCGCAACGCATCTTCCATCGCTCGGGACTGTGCATTCGTTCGGTATAAAATCGCAAATTGTCCGTTCATCATTTGGTGCTGCATCTTCTCTTCGAAAATAGTAGCGGCAACGAAACGACCTTCTTCTCCATCGGTTAAACTGCGGTGGATTTTAATTTTCGGACCGAAATCATTGGCTGTCCAAACCACTTTGTCTAACTTGGTTTTATTCTTGTCGATGATGGTATTGGCCGCTTCAACAATATTTTTGGTCGAACGGTAATTCTGCTCCAAACGATAGGTTTGAACCCCTTCGTAATCTTTCTGGAAATTCAGAATGTTGTTGATGTTCGCACCCCGGAAGGCATAAATACTCTGCGCATCATCTCCAACGACACAAATATTTTGAAATCTATCTGATAAAGCCCTAACAATCAGATACTGAGAATGGTTCGTATCCTGATACTCATCCACCAATATATAACGGAAACGGTCTTGGTATTTCGCCAAAACATCAGGAAAACGGTTTAACAATTCGTTGGTTTTCAACAGCAAATCATCAAAATCCATCGCACCGGATTTAAAACAACGCTCCACATACTGCTGATAAATCTCGCCCATACGCGGCTTTTTACTCATCGCATCGGCTTCCTGTAATTCCGGATTGTTGAAATAGGCTTTTACTGTAATTAAACTGTTTTTATACGAGGAAATTCTGCCAAACACTTGTTTTGGTTTGTAAATATCTTTATCCAGCTGCATTTCCTTAATAATCTGACCAATCAAACGCACGGAATCCTGCGAATCATAAATCGTGAAGTTACTCGGATAGCCTAGTTTATCGGCCTCTATTCGTAAAATTTTAGCAAATACCGAGTGAAAAGTTCCCATCCAAAGGTTTTTGGCTTCTGCGCCTACGATATCGGTGATACGCTTTTTCATTTCCCTAGCTGCCTTGTTGGTAAAGGTTAACGAAAGGATATTGAAAGCATCGACACCTAAGTGAATTAAATTGGCAATACGAACGGTTAACACTCGGGTTTTTCCGGAACCGGCTCCCGCTATTACAATCATTGGACCGTCTTTCTGTAAAACCGGAGCTCGCTGTGCCTCATTAAGTTGGTTGATTATCTGCTGCATTTGATCTTTTGTCGCCACTCGTAAAAATATCTGATTAACTTCTGTTTCTGAATTTGAATGGACAAAAATAACCATAAAAAAAAGACATTCAAATGTTGAATGTCTTAATTCGTCTTTAGTTTACTTTCGATTCTTTCTCGAGCTCACTGATAATCTTTGTTTCTTCGGCAGTTAAGACCACTGCGCCGGTATTTTGCCAAAATTTAGTCTCGTAATTATTCCCTCTTTTATAGAGTGATCTATCATCATATACTGATTTTGGATTATAACTGAAATCCTCTTTTTTATGATCCGTTACTACTAAATCACTTTTGTATTCTACAACTTCATCGAATTTTCTTTTGTTCCAGACTTTTATTTTCCCTTTTTTTGAGGAAAAGGCCATAACATAATTGCCATTACTGATTTTAAATGATGTTTTCACTCTCATATCGAGTAACATCGCTTTTACGATAAGTATATTAATAACCTTGGAATACTTCAAATTGTCCAAATCTGAATAAATTTCAAAGTCTGAAATAAGATTGGTCGCCGGGTCATAAGCGATTACTCCTTTGTATAAAAACTTTTCCAATGTCGCTTTGGGCTGAAAACTGATAACATACATTTCAACGCCCGATTTTTCCATTCTTGATTTTATCTCAAATTCATAATCCTCGTAATTTTTATCATCAAACAGGATTTTCTCAATAGTATAAAAATCATATTGACGACGTACTCCTAATCGAACATCCAAACCGGAAGCGATATCCTTGGTGTCATCGTCATCGGTGATCAGTTTTGCGGCTCTGCTTTGGTTTACAATCAAATCGGATTTTGTTTTTTTGGTTGTGCCGCTTATATGATATTCTAATAAACCATCAGTAAATCGTGTGTATTTGTCATTTACTTTAACAAACTCCCGATAATACGAATTTAAAACAATAGGCTTGTTAAATTTTTCTTTGGAGATTGCTATTACCTTAGCCAAAACTTCATGAATTGGCGATTTGGTGACAATTACCTCTTCCAGCATTTGCTCGTTTGGATCCAACAAAACAACACTCCCTTTATCACTACAATCTTCCGAAGAAATTGCTTTAGTCCTATAGCCCAAATGGGTAATACTAATCTCCGAAGGTTTTAAAACGGTTAGCTGAAAATCGCCATCGTCATTTGAAATTGTACCTAGTGATGAACCGTTAACAACAATTGAAGCGCTTTGAACCGGCTCTTTGGTTACCGCATTTTGCAGTCTAACCCGAATTGTTTTCTCTTGTGCTGTAATTGTAGTCACACAAATGAAGACGAATAAAAACAGGAAGTATTTTTTCATTTATATTTATTTTCTTACGAAGAAAGCAAATAAAATGAATAAAATCCGTTTTCAAACTATTTTTTATTACAATTTATCGGCAAGACTTTCAATGATTTTCTTTTCTTCATCGGTTGGCGTCAATCCGGAATCGAATTCCCAGTAATTGGTTAAAATAGTATTTCGTCTATTGAATAAGGATTTGTCTTTATAAACATCTTCTTTATCGTAAGGAACCGGTTTGTTACTGTAATTGGTTACCACAAATGTATTTTTAACTTCGATTCTTTCCTCTTCTTTTTGCTTATTTGTGGCTATAAAACCAATTTCTTCTTTCGAACCTGACAAATAATAATTTTTCCCGTCAAATTTGTAACTGGCACTGAAAACCGAAGTAAAAACGCGACCTTTTATCACCAGAAAATCGGTTACACCCTTAAATTCATAACGTTCCGTTAGTACGGAGGAATTAATCTCCATAATCATGTTTTTCTTGTAATCGTAAACAATAAAGTAATCCGGTAAATATTCTTCAATTCCGGGCACCGGACGTATGTTCATCACGTAATAATCTTCATTCCCGGGAAAAGTTTTAATCTCGTATTCGTATTTCTTTTTGGAATACGCTTCTACTACCTTTTCGAGGTATTTAAATTCGTAATAATTATTGATCAGATCATTGAGATTATAACCTAGAACTTTCTCATAAACAACATCGTCGGTAAGCCCGTAAAAACGATTCTGTTCCACTAATATGTCTGATTTTATACTTTTAGGTGAACCTTGAATGTAAAAATTGAGCAACCCATCGTTAAATGACGTGTACTTATCATTATTCTTAAAAAATTCTCGAATATAAATTTTTAAATTAATCGGGACAGAGAGTTTCTCAGTTGAGTTTCGAACCAGTTTTTTTAGGATTTCCTGTGGATGATTCTTGGTAATAATGATTTCCTCCAGCGTCTTATTACTGCTTTCAAGAAAAATAATATTCTCTTTCAGTTTTAAGGAAGCCGAATTTACAGTAAGCGTTTTATATGAAGTATGCGAAATTTCAATTTTTGAAGGTTTTTCCAGTACAAGTTTAAAAACACCTTCCTCGTTACTCACGAGCCCTTGGTTAGTACTCAATACGGTAATTGAAGCTCCTTCAATAGGAGTTCCGGTTTCGTAATCTTTTAAAAATACTGTTATTTCAACATTCTGTGAAAAAACACTTCCGAACGAAAACAGTATCAAAATGAATAATAATTTCTTCATAAGCCTTTCGTATTTATCAAAAAGAACAAAGCCTATTGAACTTATTGTTAAAAATACTAATAATATTTTACATTTGCATAAACTTGACACTATTATGGACTATACAAAACTTATTGATATTGCAGCGTACACACTTCCATCTGTAGTAACGGGAGCTGTTGCCTATTACTTTTTTACGGAATTCGTTAAAAACGAAAAAAGCAGACGCCGTTTTCTTCTGCATAAAGACGCTCAAAAAAATGCCTTACCGCTTCGTTTACACGCCTACGAGCGCATGGCTTTGTTTTTGGAACGTATCAATCCCGGAAAACTATTGGTTCGTATTTCACCCGTTTCTTCGGAAGCAAAAGACTATGAAAGTTTGCTGATTCATCATATCGAACAGGAATTTGAACACAACTTAACCCAACAGGTTTATGTAACCGATGAGTGCTGGGGGGTAATCCTGACCGCAAAAAACACCATCATTCAAACCATCCGTAAAAACGCATTAACCGCTGAAAACGCTGATAAATTACGCGAACAGATTCTAACTGAAATGGTTGAAAAACAATCGCCAACGGTATTAGCACTAAGTTTTATAAAGAACGAAATAGCCGAAATTATCGGATAATTGAAAGCCCTGATTTATCAGGGCTTTTTTATTCCTTGCAATTCTACTAAAAAGATGTAAGAAAAGTATTTTGGTTGCGTTAAGAATTCTTTAAAAAAGCCGCTCCAGCTGAACTTTCTCGTTATCAGGCAATTTAGGAAGCAATTCCTGAAAATATTTTTTAAAAACTTCTTGTTTCATTAGTTCACGGATCTTTTCCCTGCTAAATTTAGTAAACTGCCATTTGTGATGCACCAATCCATTAACGAGATTTGGCAAAACATTCTGATCCATTTTATTCAGGAACAATAGGTTTACAATGGCATATTGGCGGGTATTGGCTTCAAATTTCGATGTGGAATACTTTAATAATTCATCGTAATACGTTACTTTTTCTTCGTTTTTGTAATCTTTTGTAGCTAAAGCCAATGACAACCATGTGATCCTTAAATTTTTGTCATTAAAACCAATCCATTGCTTTGTTTTATCCAAAAGATCAAAGCGTTCATCAGGAAATTGCGACCATAAACTCTTTAAAACAATCTCTTTGGTTATATACGATGCATCATTTAAAAGCAATTTATATTCTTCTTTAAATTCAAGCGGAATTTGCTTTAATGTAGTAGCAATGGCCTGTCGCACTTTCAGATTTTCAGTTTGCAACGCCAATTGCAGCAACGCTTTCTTTTCTTCAAAAGGCACTTCTTGTAATTGATAAATAACTTCTTCTTTCAGCGGGTAAAAAACATCTGATTTTAAAATGGCTTCAAATTGACTTTTCTTTTCAGACAAAGGCTTTTCATAGTGTTCTGACAAAGTAAGATAATCCGATATCGATTTGTTTTTTTTCAGAATAATCAAAGCCTCCTGAATTTCAAATCCGGATTTTTCCAACCAGATTTTTTTAAATTTCGCTGTATCAAATTTGGAGACCTTTTTTACTTCAGCCAGAAAATTGTCGGTGTTTACATTTTGAAAACCATATTTTCCCAAATACGATTTAACCGCTTTTCTGAAATTTTCGGCTCCGATATTTTCCCTTAGATAATGCAATGCCCATGCCCCTTTCTGATAAAACGTCAATGAACTCGCCTTTTCATTTAGTAACGGAATGGTGTCACTTTTAGAAACTCGTTGTAACGTTTCTGCCGTTTGATACAATTCATAATTAAAATGGTCTTCGCCGAATAACTCCTTCTCCGCCAACAACGCATAATACGTCGCAAAACCTTCCTGTAACCAATGGTGTTTTGAAGATTGCGCCGTAACCATATCACCAAACCACTGGTGTGCCAATTCGTGTGCATTTACATTCACATATGTCCTGTCATTAAACCCTATTTCATCGACAACGAAATCCTGAGCAAAAATGGTTGAAGTGGTGTTTTCCATCCCAGCGTATAAAAAATCCATTACAGGAACTTGTCGGTACACTTCCCAAGGATACTTCACTCCTATTTCGTGTTCAAAAAAATCGAAAATGGCTGTGGAATGTTTATAGGTTGTAGCGAATTTGTCTTTGTCTTCTTCTTTCAGATAAAACTCTAATGGTGTTCCTGATTTTGTAACTTCAGTTTGCTTTGTAAATTTCCCGATAGCGAGCATAACCAAATAGGAACTCATCGGTTTTTGCATTTCATAATACCATGACTTACAAGTTTCAAGAAGCATATCCTTTACTAATATGCCGTTTGAAAGCACTGTATAATCTTCGTGATAACAAACTGAAAGATTAAAAATCACTTTCTCATTCACATCGTCAAAACTCGGCAACCAATGACTCGTGTATTTCCCTTGCCCTTGCGTCCAGATTTGATTGTCAACAAAATACATCGTTTGTTTTGGTTTTGCCGAATAGGTAAATTCCAATTTATTCTTGCCTTTTTTATAACCTTTGAACAAGTTTAACGACTTTCCGGAATTCCTGAAATCTACGCTATTTCCATTGATCTTTACCTCTGAAAATTCCATCTTAACGGCATCGATTTTTATGGTATCGATTTTAGATTTTACTACAAAATCGTAAACCACCTTTCCTCCAACAGATTTTTCGGTTGCATTTGGGTTCAGATAGGCATGCATCGAGATAAAATCGACTTTTTTAGTTTGCTGAGCAAAAGTTATGGTAGTTATTAGGAGGAATAAATATTTCATATTTTCAAAAATCAGAATTTCAAAAATACAACGGAATTTCGGACTTTTTAGTAAGTTTACACTCAAATTAACTACCGTGAAAACAAAAGCAATTTTCAACTGGAGCAGTGGCAAAGATTCGGCTCTGGCCTTATATAAAACCTTACAAAAATCTGATATTGAAATCGTTTCACTTTTAACCAGTGTAAACAAGCAATACAACCGGATTTCCATGCACGGCGTTCGTGCAGAACTTTTGGAACAACAAGCCAAGAGTATTGGTTTGCCGCTTCATAAAATGGAAATTCCAGAAATGCCAACTATGGAAGTTTACGAAGACGTAATGCGGGAGACACTCAAAAAATACACCGATAACGGAGTGACGCATTCCATCTTCGGCGATATTTTTCTAGATGATTTACGAAAATACCGTGAAGACAAATTAGCCGAAATGCACCTAAATGGCATCTTCCCACTATGGAAAATTGACACTAAAGAGTTAATTCAGGAATTTTTGGCTTTAGGATTCAAAACAATCGTTACTTGTGTAAACGAGCGCAATCTGGACAAAAGCTTTGTGGGCAGAATCATAGACGAAAAATTTATAAACGATTTACCGGAAGATGTTGATGTTTGCGGCGAAAACGGAGAATTTCACACCTTCACTTTTGACGGGCCGATTTTTGCTAAACCGATTGCTTTTGAAATTGGCGAAATTGTCTATCGCAAATACGAAAAACCAAAAACGGATTCTTCCAATACCGCATGCGACACAAATGATTCCGACGCTTTTGATTATGGCTTCTGGTATTGTGACCTGATTCCTAAATAATCGTGTCAGCATGAAATCGGAACTGCAAAAAATAGTAACCTTTTTAGATGAAATCAATCTCAAAACCATCGAAAAGGAATTAGATAATGATACGTTTTTACCCGGTCTTGAATTAGGTCCGGATTGTCTTTTTATTGACTATTCCAAACTGAAATACCCTGGTGATATTCTTCATGAAGCCGGTCATTTAGCCGTAACTTCCGCCGCAGAACGAAAGCATATCGGTACAGAGACAATGGCTCCCGACTGGCCAACTCAAGGTGACGAAATTGGTGCGATGTTATGGTCTTATGCCGCTGCCAATCATTTGGAATTGCCGCTTGAAGTTATTTTTCATCCAAACGGTTACAAAGGAAATTCCCAATGGCTGATTGAAAATTATTCTCAGAAAAACTTCATTGGTTTGCCTTTTTTAGAATGGGCCGGACTAACTTTAACAAGCGAACGTGCCGAAAGAGAAAACCTTCAGGCTTTTCCGGTGATGCAAAAATGGCTGCGGGATTAAGACCTTTATTTTATTAGATTTCTTTTTCTAAAACCTCGCGAACAATTTCCATCTCGTTGGCAACTTTGGTAATTACCCCTTTTTTGTTGATGATAAAATGTGTCGGGAAAATACTAATTCCTAAGGTGTTTTTTAAATAATCTTCCTGATTGGCCACAACTGCATAATCAAAATCACGTTTGGAAAGGAATTTTTTCAAATCGGTTTCAGAATCAAAAGCCAAACTTATAAAAACAACATCATTTCTGTTTTCGAATTGCTTTACCATCTTGTTGAGTTCAGGCATTTCCTCAATACATTTTTTACAACGAATGAACCAACATTTCAAGACAACTGTTTTTCCCAAAGTATTTTCAGAAGTGTATTGTTTACCGTTTAGATCTTTAAAATTAAATGGCTGCATCTTTTTCCCTTCCCGCTGAAAATTAGTCAATTCAACTTCAGCCATGTTTTTTATGGTACTAACGATATTCTCATCTGCATCCTTACCCAATTGATGAAGTTTGTAAGCCGTTTCAGAAGTATCTGAAGAAAGTTTCAGAGGAATGAATTTTCCCGTTGCAAGTGATTTTAAAAAAATCCCTTTGTTTATTCTCTTCGATTCCGCATCAAAAGCCTTAAAATCAGAAGAAAGCCGGATGAAGTCATTAAAATAAAGCCACCAGTCTTTATAGGAGTTTTCGAGATTTTGCACTAATACTTCCTGATTGTCTTCTTGGAATTTCTGACAACTTACCGCTATTAAAAGGCAAACAAGTACCAATACAAAATGCTTCATTTTTCTTTTATAAGATTTTACATCAAAAGTAGTTTATAAATAAATTCATTCCCTGTTTTCAAATAAAAAAAATAATTTTATCTTCGTTTACCAGACTTTATAAGCCAAAATGAACAACTTACTCGACACTCCTATAGAATACCTCAAAGGCGTTGGCCCTCAACGCGGGGATTTGTTGCGTAAGGAATTGAACATTCACCGCTATGGCGATTTAATCAACTTATATCCAAACCGTTATATTGACCGAACCCGTTATTATAAAATCAACGAATTGCAGAACAGTAATTCCGAGGTTCAGATAGTTGGCAAAATCATCAATATCAAAACCGTCGAACAGAAAAAAGGAAAGCGCTTGGTTGCTACTTTTGTTGACGATACCGGCCAGATGGAACTCGTTTGGTTTCAAGGCCATAAATGGATTCGGGAAAGTTTAAAAATCAATGTTGTCTATGTGATTTTCGGAAAAACCACTTCGTTCAACGGCGTTTTCAACATGGCACATCCGGAAATGGAACTGTTGGAAGAACACAAAGCCAGCCTACGAAGCGCCATGCAACCGGTATATCCGAGTACTGAAAAATTAGCGAACAAAGGGATTTCCAACAAAGTCATCAATAAAATGATGCAACAGCTTTTTATTGAAACCCAATCATTATTTACGGAAACACTTCCAGCTTATTTAGTAGAAGAAATAAAACTGATTCCGAAGAATGCGGCGCTTTTCAATATTCATTTTCCTAAAAACCAGGAACTTTTGGCTAAGGCACAATTTCGATTGAAATTTGAAGAATTGTTTTTTATCCAATTGCAGCTTATCACTAAAAACCTCATCCGAAAACATAAAATAAAAGGGCATCCGTTTGATAAAGTCGGGGATTATTTTACCACGTTTTACAACAATCATTTGCCGTTTGACCTAACCAATGCGCAGAAAAAAGTATTGAAAGAAATCCGAAACGATTTAGGAAGCAACGCACAAATGAACCGCCTTTTGCAAGGTGATGTTGGCTCCGGGAAAACCATCGTAGGATTAATGAGTATGCTTTTGGCTTTGGATAACGGTTTTCAGGCTTGTCTAATGGCACCGACGGAAATTCTTGCCACACAACATTTCAACGGAATTACGGAATTAGCCGAAGGTTTAAACCTCAACATAAAACTCCTTACCGGTTCGACTAAAACGGCCGATCGAAAGATTATTCACGAAGAACTCGAAAACGGTAGTTTGCACATCATAATAGGAACGCATGCTTTGCTGGAAGACAAGGTACAATTCAAAAATTTAGGCTTGGCCATTATTGACGAGCAACATCGTTTTGGCGTAGAACAACGCAGTAAATTGTGGAAGAAAAACGAAGTTCCGCCGCATGTTTTGGTTATGACTGCTACGCCAATTCCTAGAACCTTAGCCATGAGTTTGTATGGCGATTTAGACATTTCTGTGATTGATGAATTGCCGCCGGGACGAAAACCGATTCAAACCGTACATCGTTATGATAACAACCGTTTGAAAGTGTGGAAATTTATTCGCGATGAAATTGAAAAAGGCAGACAGATTTATATCGTTTATCCGTTGATTCAGGAATCTGAAAAAATGGATTATAAAGATTTGATGGATGGTTATCATGGCATTACGCGTGATTTTCCGTTGCCCAAATATTCTGTTTCCATCGTTCACGGGCAAATGAAACCTGCGGAAAAAGATGCGGAAATGAAACGCTTTGCCGAAGGAAAAACCAATATCATGGTGGCCACAACCGTTATTGAAGTGGGTGTAAATGTTCCAAACGCAAGTGTGATGATCATTGAAAGCGCAGAGCGTTTTGGTTTATCGCAATTGCATCAGTTGCGAGGGCGCGTTGGTCGTGGTGCCGAACAGAGTTATTGTATTCTAATGACCGGGCACAAACTCAGCAATGATACCAAAACCCGTTTGGAAACCATGTGTGCTACCAATGACGGTTTCGAAATTGCCGAAGTCGATTTAAAATTACGCGGCCCCGGTGATATTATGGGAACCCAACAAAGCGGTGTTTTAAATTTACAGATTGCCGATTTGGTGAAAGACCGTGAGATATTGCAATTTGCCCGACATCATGCCATTAAGCTTTTAAAAGACGATGCTCCCATGGAAAAGCCGGAACATGCAACTTTAAGAAGGGTTTTTATTGAGCTTGGGAAAAAACAGAATATCTGGAATTATATCAGTTAGCAAAATAGTATTTTAACAGTGTAAAAAAACTAAAACTTTTAAACTGACAACTTAATAACTTAGCAACTCTAAAAAATGGTACAATACAACCCAAAAGACTGGATTACTTTCATTTTTCGTTTTCATAAAGCGGATACGTTCCGACAGTTAATGCCAATTATGTTTTTCATTGCATTATATTCTGGTGCGGTTGGTTACGCCGAAGTGGAGATTCTGGATCTTCCCGAAGATAGCTATGTGAGAAACCTTGGTACCATGCACGGCATGTTGGGTTTCGTAATTTCCCTTTTGTTGGTTTTCCGTACGAATACTGCTTATGATCGTTGGTGGGAAGGCCGCAAAATGTGGGGAAGTCTGGTTAACAATAGTCGAAACTTTGCTTTGAAATTGTCGGCAATTTTGAAAGACGAACATGACAAGGCTTATTTTAAAAAAACAATTCCCAGTTATGCTTCCATCTTAAACAAACACTTAAAAAATGAGGAAACCGGACTTATGCTTTTTGAAGGTTTGGATTTGAAAATCGATCACGAAAAACACCGTCCGAACCAAGTGGCAAAAATGATGTTTGAAAAAATCAACGATCTATATGTTTCAGGAAAAATAACGGGTGATCAGTTGATCATTTTAAACTCTGAAATTCAATCTTTTACTGATATTTGTGGTGCTTGTGAGCGAATTAAAAACACACCTATTCCTTATTCTTACAGCGCTTTCCTTAAAAAATTCATTTTCTTTTATGTGATGACTTTGCCTTTTGGTTATGCTTTTTCTCTAGGATATTATGTGGTTCCGGTTGTGGTTTTCATCTTTTATGTATTAGCGAGTTTGGAGTTAATCGCGGAAGAAATCGAAGATCCGTTCGGCAATGATGAAAATGACTTACCAACGAAAAAAATAGCCGAAAACATTAAACGTCATGTAGAGGAAATTTTGTGATTTTCCTGAAAAATTCAGGTGAGCGAAAAGTATTTTAAGTATATTTATTTATCTGAAAATAAATGAACTGCTTATTTCTTATGCCCTGATGAATCAAAACAGAACTTTACTCAATGCTCCGGTTTTAACCCATGAAAAATCGCTAAAGACATTAGTGGAAAACCGCACGGTTTATTCGCTCAATAATTGCGAACTGAATCTGTTTGAAACCTATAAAGAATCACAACTGGTTCCTTTAAAGTTTAACGATTTGGTGGTTACGAGCATGCTTCGCGGCAAAAAAGTAATGCATCTTTTCGATGATCCGGAATTTGAGTACCTGCCTGGTGAAACGGTAATTATTCCGTCTAACGTGGAAATGAAAATTGACTTTCCAGAAGCTTCAAAACACAATCCTACACAATGTTTGGCATTGGCTATAGATCATTTTAAAATTAATGAGACTTTACAGTTTTTAAATGAACGCTATCCGAAAGAAGGGCAAAACAATTTCTGGAAGCTAGATCATGAGAACTATTTCTTCTATAACAATATCGAATTGGCCTCAACCATCAACAAACTGATTAAAGAATGCATGAGCAGTTCGATTACCAAAGATGCCTTAGCAGATTTGACGCTTCAGGAGTTATTGGTACGCATCATTCAAACGCAATCCGCAAAAGCTGTCGATACGAAACAACTGACCGATAAAAACAATCCGATGGTTCCGGTTTTGGAATACATCCGGGCGAACATCCGCGAAAACATCAACTTGAAAGATCTCAGCAATAAAGCTTGTATGAGTCCGACTTCGTTTTACCGCTATTTCAAAAGGGAACTTGGCATGAGTCCGATAGAATTTATTCTGAACGAAAAAATAAAACAAGCCAAACAACTACTGAAAGACCCAAACATTCAGATTAACGAAGTAAGCTATGCTTCCGGATTTGAAGATTCGAACTATTTTATTCGAATCTTTAAAAAATACGAAGGCGTTACCCCGAAGCAATATCAGCTGATGAACCTTGTTAATTAATACGAATTGTATCGAACCGATTCAAGATTCTTCAACTCCTCTTCTGTGAATAATCGATAGCGAATGACAAACGTTTTGCCGTAAGGCGCTTCCAGAGAAAATCCGCCAACTCCAAAACCGTCAATGATGTCGAGGGTAAAGTGAGCGTGTTTCCAATATTCGAATAAATCTTTATCAAGCCAGAAATCAACACCTTCCACCTGACCGATACAAACGTCTGCAGTTCTTAAAAAAATAGCACCTTTTTCCAGACATTGCGGCTGCGTTCCCTCGCAACATCCTCCCGCCTGATAAAACAATAATTCTCCAAATTTATCTTTCAGCAAAATCACCATTTCCTTGGCGCTATCTGTAATTTCAATTCTTTTAAGCATAATTTGACACATTAATTAGTAAAAAAAGTGCTCCCGAAAGAGCACTTCAACAAACAACCAAAAACTTCAACTGTTAAAAAAAGCCTAGTTTATTTTTATTGTACGAAATCAGCATGTTTTTTGTCTGACGGTAATGATCCAACATTTGTTTGTGGTTTTCACGACCAATTCCCGACTGTTTATATCCACCAAACGGCGCACCCGCAGGATACGCGTGATATTGATTCACCCAAACACGACCTGCCTGAATCGCTCTTGGAACCAAGTATAGTTCGTGTGCATCTCTGGTCCAGACTCCAGCTCCCAAACCGTAGATGGAATCGTTTGCAATTTCAATGGCTTCTTCTGTGGTTTTGAATGTGGTTACAGCCAAAACCGGTCCGAAAATTTCTTCCTGAAAAATGCGCATTTTATTGTGTCCTTTGAAAATGGTAGGCTGAATGTAATAGCCTTCGTCTAAATCATTACCAAAAGTATTTACATCACCACCTAACAACAATTCCGCACCTTCTTCTTTTCCTAAATTGATGTATGTCATGATTTTATCTTTCTGAATTTTAGAAGCTTGTGCGCCCATCATCACATTCGGATCTAACGGATTTCCGGTTTGCACACTTTTCACTCGTGCAATTAATCGTTCCATAAACCTATCGTAAATGGATTCATGGATCAGTAATCGTGAGGGACAAGTACAAATTTCACCTTGGTTCAAACAATATAAAGCGGCACCTTCTAAGGCTTTGTCCAAAAACTCATCGTCGTGATCCATTACAGACGGAAAGAAAATATTCGGGGATTTCCCTCCTAATTCCAAAGTCACTGGAACGATATTTTCAGTAGCGTATTGCATTACCATTCTTCCAGTTGCCGTAGAACCTGTAAATGCGGCTTTAGAAACTTTTGGATTGGTCACTAGATGTCTTCCCAATTCTGCACCAAAACCATTTACAATATTCACAACGCCTGCGGGTAGTAAATCGCCAATGATTTCCATTAAAACCATTATGGATACCGGTGTATTTTCCGCAGGTTTTAAAACAACGCAATTTCCTGCAGCTAATGCCGGAGCTAACTTCCAAACAGCCATCAAAATCGGGAAATTCCACGGAATGATTTGTGCTACTACACCAATCGGCTCGTGAACGATTAACGAAACTGTGTGCTCGTCCAGTTCGTTTACGGAACCTTCTTCAGCACGGATTACACTGGCGAAATAACGAAAATGATCAATCGCTAAAGGAATATCGGCTGCCATGGTTTCGCGAATGGCTTTTCCGTTGTCAACCGTTTCAGCAGCGGCAATCAATTCTAAATTATCTTCTATTACTTGTGCTATTTTAAACAATAAATTACTTCTGTCTGTTGGAGATACTTTACTCCAGGCAGTAAAAGCTTCGGCAGCTTTATCTACTGCTAAATCAATATCTTCTTTGGTAGATCGGGCGGCTTTCGTATAAACTTTCCCATCAATTGGGGAAACAACATCAAAATACTGACTATGCACTGGAGCTGTAAATTTCCCCCCAATATAATTGTCGTACTTTGATTTAAATTCTGGTCTTTGAATTAAATTACTCATAATTTCAATTTGTTATTTGTTTGTCTAATTTCAAATTTAGACCCTAAGCCCTGCTAAAAATAGCACGATCCCGTCAATTGATAGCACATTTTTTGCAATCTGAAATACTTAAAACTTACGTTTCAAATACAGCATATAAAAGAAATTCTTACCTTTAAAAGAAAAATCATGATTCGTAAATTTTCAATCTTCACTTTTGTTTTACTGATTTCCATACTCTTCATCAATTGCACTGAAAACAAAACAAGCGAAACAACAGCGGTTAACGACTATTTCAAACAGCAAGCTGATTCCGTTCAAACCGGTGGCATAAAAATCATTGCGATTGAAACACCAAAAGGAAAATTCAACGTTTGGACCAAAAGAATAGGAAATAATCCCAAAATAAAACTTTTATTACTGAATGGTGGCCCCGGAGCTACGCACGAATATTTTGAATGTTTCGAAAGTTTCCTACCAGCTGAAGGCATAGAATTTATTTATTACGACCAATTGGGTTGTGGCAATTCCGAAAACCCAAACGATGTGGCTATGTGGGATTTACCCCGTTATGTTGAAGAAGTCGAGCAAGTTCGCAAAGCATTAAATCTTAACAAAGACAATTTCTATTTGTTAGGTCATTCCTGGGGTGGCATTCTGGCAATGGAATATGCACTGAAATACCAAAACAATATGAAAGGCCTGATAATCTCCAACATGATGGCAGATGCTCCCGCCTATGGAAAATATGCCGATGAAGTATTGGCCAAACAAATGAACCCAGAGGTTTTGAAGCAAATTCGTGATATTGAAGCTAAAAAAGACTTCTCCAATCCGAAGTACATGGAATTACTTATGCCCCATTTTTACAACAAACACATTTGCAGAATCCCTCTAAAAAACTGGCCGGAACCTATGAACCGTTCTTTTGCAAAAATGAATCAATCTTTATATGTTACTATGCAAGGGCCTAGCGAATTTGGCATTTCAGGAAAACTTGAACAATGGACTTGTTTTGATAAACTAAAAACGATTTCCATCCCAACATTGGTAATTGGTGCTAAATACGACACTATGGATCCGAAACATATGGAAGAAATGTCAAAACGATTACCAAAAGGAGACTATCTGTTCTGCCCTAACGGAAGTCATATGGCATTTTATGACGATCAGAAAACCTATTTTAAAGGGTTAATTTCTTTTCTTAAGAAGTAAAAATCGTAGACAAAATACAAGAACAGTCCGCTTTAAAACGGGCTGTTTTTTTATTCAAATTAACGTATAAAACAGAGAAAATCTAACAAAGAATCCATCACAATTATTATCTTTGCAGACTTATAAAAAGATATTGAAATGCGCATATCCTACAATTGGTTAAAACAATTCATCAAATTAGATTGGAACTCCGAAGACACCTCGGCTTTACTGACAGATTTAGGTCTTGAAGTGGAAGGTGTTGATAAATATGAAAGTTTAAAAGGCGGACTTGAAGGTGTGGTAGTTGGTCACGTACTGACTTGCGTACAACATTCCAACGCTGATAAATTAAGAGTAACCACAGTTGATATCGGTGCGGAAGCTCCGGTTCAGATTGTTTGTGGTGCGCCGAACGTAGCCGTAGGTCAAAAAGTACCGGTTGCTACAATCGGAACCAAATTGTATGACAAGGAAGGAAATGCTTTCGAAATCAAAAAAGGAAAGATCCGCGGTGAAGAAAGTCACGGAATGATTTGTGCTGAAGACGAATTAGGCTTGGGCGAAGGGCATGACGGAATCATGGTTTTGGATGAAAAACTTGTTCCGGGAACACCTGCTTCAAAAGTATTCAATATTGAAACGGATGAGGTTTTTGAAATCGGATTAACGCCAAACCGTGCGGATGCTATGAGTCATTGGGGTGTTGCCAGAGATTTACGTGCAGGATTAATTCAGAAAGGGATTAACCATTCGGAATTGATGACACCATCAGTAAGTAAATTCAAAGTTGAAAAACGTACGCTAAAAATCGATGTAAAAGTTGAAGATTCGAAATTAGCACCAAGATATTGTGGCGTAACCATTTCTGGAATTACGGTAAAACCATCACCAAATTGGTTACAAAATCGTCTGAAAGCCATCGGATTAACTCCAAAAAACAACATCGTAGACGTTACCAATTACGTTTTACATGAATTAGGACAACCACTACATGCTTTTGATGCAGCGAAAATCAAAGGAAATAAAGTAATTGTTAAAACAGTACCAGCCGGAACAAAATTCTTTACGCTTGACGAAGTGGAAAGAACGTTACATGAAGAAGATTTAATGATTTGTGACGAAAACGGCCCGATGTGTATTGCCGGTGTTTTTGGAGGTAAAAATTCTGGAGTTACAGAAAATACTACTGCGATTTTCTTGGAAAGTGCTTATTTCAACCCGGTTTCTATTCGAAAAACGGCTAAACGCCATACGTTGAGCACCGATGCATCTTTCCGTTTTGAGAGAGGAATTGATCCGACAATAACAGAATATGCTTTAAAGCGTGCAGCGTTATTGATTCAGGAAGTAGCTGGTGGTGAAATTACTTCTGATCCTGTTGATCTGTACCCTAAAAAAATTGAGGATTTCTCAGTACTGTTGAATTTCAACAACGTAAATAAAATCATAGGACAGGAAATTCCAAAAGAAACAATTAAGAAAATTTTGGTTTCTTTAGATATAAAAGTAAACAGTGTTTCGGATGCCGGTTTAGGATTAACGATTCCTGCTTACCGAGTTGATGTACAGAGAGAAATTGATGTAATCGAAGAAATTTTACGTATCTACGGTTACAACAACATCAATTTCACTACGAAACTAAATGCATCGATTTCAAATTCCTCAAGAACCGAAGATTATAAAATTCAGAATATCATTGCCAATCAATTAGTTTCTCAAGGATTCAATGAAATGATGGCCAATTCTTTAACTTCACCGGAATATGTAAAATTATCCGACAAGTTAAAAGAAGAATTCAATGTATTGATGCTAAATCCTTTGAGCAGTGATTTATCAGCTATGCGTCAATCCTTATTATTTAGTGGATTAGAAGCTGTTTCCTATAATGTTAACAGAAAGAATTCCGATTTAAAATTGTTCGAGTTCGGAAAAAGTTATCATAAAATGCCATCAGGCTGTGATGAAATCAAGCATTTGACCTTATTTGTAACCGGAAACCGTTTGATGGAAAGCTGGACTACTGCAGAAAAACCATCGGATTTCTTCTTATTCAAAGGATATATTAATGCTATTCTTTCAAGATTAGGATTGGAAAAAACTGTTTCTCAGCCGTTGGAAAATGATGTTTTTGCTGAAGGCATCGGATATTCCATCGGAAAAGAAACCATTGTGGAATTCGGTACGGTTAAAAAATCAATCCTGAAGCATTTTGATATCAAACAGGAAGTTTTATTTGCCGATTTCAATTGGGGAGAAATTTTAAAATTACTTTCTACCAAAATCAAATTCACTGATATTCCTAAATATCCGGAAGTTCGTCGTGATTTGGCTTTATTGGTGGATGCTACAGTTCAGTTTGAACAAATCTATACAATCGCCAAACAATCAGAGAAATCGTTATTGAAAAACGTAAATCTGTTCGACGTGTATGAGGGCAACAATTTACCAGAAGGTAAAAAATCCTATGCTGTGAGTTTTACGCTTCAGGACAACTCCAAAACGTTAACAGATGCTCAAATTGATAAAATCATGAGTAAACTGCAGCAGAATTTCGAAAAAGAAATCGGGGCAACTTTACGATAATCTATAGTAACAACTATTTATAAATCCTGTAAAACGATTGTTTTACAGGATTTTTTATTACCAAATTTAATCATAACTTTTTGATTTTCAGAACATAAATAACTAACTTAGAGTCTGTTATTAAATCTTCGTGTAATGTTAGTCAAAGCAACCAATATTCATGAAAAACTGGTTTTAAAAAGAAAACAATCAGGTGCTATTTCGGAGCAATTAGCTGCTGTAAAGAATCTTTTGGCAAATAACGAACTGCAACGCCAAACTATTCACAAGAACTTAAAATCTAAGCTACCCACTTCTGAAAATCGTTTTACTTTTGACCTACTTGAAACAGCAAACATTTTTCACATTAGTCAGATAAAAGACATTTGCATCAATTATCGCTTGAGATTTTTAGACAGCCACTTATATAAAATTCCATTCCCGGAAGAAGTGATAACCAAAATAACCCATCTTGAAAAATTACACAATACCCAATTAAGCGGCTTCAAACTTATGGCTCCATCAAAGGTTTTCATGCTTAAAAAGTATAACGATCCGATTTTATTTGCACCTATTGGCAATGATTATTACTATTTGATCCACAAGTGGGGCAATGACTTAGAGCCTTTACGCAAATGGTTAGTATTACCTTTTAAAACACTTTCACACCTGCTGTTGTTTTTCGTTATGATAAGTTTGCTGATTAGTTTTATGTTGCCATCAAAATTTTATGGTATCGAAATGAACGATACTATGAAATTAGTTTCATTCCTTTTCCTATTCAAATATTGTTGCGCCATAGGTATTTACTATGGGGTTGCGAAAGGAAAAAACTTCAATGCAAACATTTGGAACAGTAATTTCGGTGGATAAAAAAATCCCAACCGTTTCCGATTGGGATTTTATAATCATTTGGAATCCTATTTTGACTCGGCTTATTATCTCTTAATAAACTTCGTATTTGAAGCGCCTTTATCCGAATTAATTTTGATAAAGTAATTACCTGAAGACAAGTTCGAAACATCCACTTTTGAAATTTGCTCCGCATTTGGAACCACCATCACCAATTGTCCCAAGGTATTGTAAATATTTATAGAACTTACCTGAATTGTTTGCTTGGTTTCGATATTCAGCACATTACTTACCGGATTCGGATACAGACTGAAATACTGCCCAAATTCGAAATCCTGAGTACTTAAAGCCGCAATGGTAGTTGTAGCCGTGTTAGTAACAATCGGAAAATTATAATCGAAATAAATGCTCGCTGAATTGCTGAACGTATCACCATTTACCAATGTTGGCTTAGTTTTGATTTTGAACGCTACATAACCATCGTTGTTGGCATCATCGAAAGGAAGATTGATGTTTTCGAAGATGAATTCTACTTTGTTATCATTGATTCTAGTGGTAAACTCATGACTACCATCAATCGGAACTAAAGAGCTAATATCGAATTTGTTCGTATCAATGATATCTTTCACCACGATGTTTTCGGCTGGATATGTTCCTGTGTTTTCAAAACGGATTAGATAATGCACGTACTTCCCTACTTCGCTTGGGGCGATGGTTGTACCCTCTAAACAGGTTTTGTCGTTGGGATCAAAAGAGTTTACTACGGTTTGGCTTAAAGTAAAGGTGTTATCCGCTGGAGTTTCATCGGTGGCTGCTGAAATTATTGAAGTACTATAGCCTAGAACATCTCCAGCATTAACTGCTGGAGTTTGCATTGGAGAATTCACATGTAGTACTAAGAAAATTTCTCTTGTTTCTAACGGCTGTAAATTCGAAAAATCCCAAGACAGATTGTTTAAGGTTTGACTGGTAATGGCTGCATTAGCATAAACAAAATCCAAGACAGAATCATCGAATGAAAAATTAACCGTTCCTGATTGAGTTACATTGCCCTTATTTTTATATATAATTCTAAAAGATGTGGTAAAACCAGGTCTAGGTGGCACTATAGGCAAAATGTTAATCTCTAAGTCTGGAGTTAAAATCGGAACCATACAAAAATTTTGAGTTAAAGGACTCGATTGCCCGGGAAATGTAACATTAATTGATGATGGTGAAATAGTGAAATAGGTTGGGTTTTCAAGTATTGGTGTTACAGTATAAGTCCCTGCCGGAACCGAAATGGAGTAATTTCCTAAAGAATTGGAAATCATTGTTCCATTTGTTGTTCCGTTTGTAATATTAAATTTCAAATTTGGATAATTTACATCCGCAACATCACAACCGTTGTTATCAAAATCTAACTTAGTATTCCCGTTAATTGTATAAAATTCACCACCTGGTGTAAAAGAACAATACGAATTTACATGACAATTCGTGTAACTATATTCTGTTATTTTTTGTTGTACAAAATCTATATTTAAATCATCAACACATATATACCTAAGGTTAGGATTGTTTACAAATTCCATTAAAAATATAGGCTGATCGCAACCCGCTTTTAAAAAAACTGAAGTTAGATTATTATTATTATTTGCTTTAAAATAATTAAAATATGGAGCATTATTAACTTCAATCGTTTCTATCAGGTTATTATCAATAACCAAATCCATTAATCCCCTTAAAAAAGAAACATCCAGATTGGTTAATAGATTATTCGAGCAATTAATACTTGCCAAAGACGTTCCATGAAAATCTAAATTAGTTAGTTGATTATTACTACAGTCCAAAATACCTAACCCTACTCCAGAAAAAGTCAAGCTTGTTAACTGATTATTATTGCAATACAACTCGCTTATATTAGGCAAATTTGTTAATGTCAAGCTTGTTAATTGATTATTATTTGTACTGCTTATCATGCCGCGTACTTGGACACCAGATATTTGCAAATTACTTAATACCGAACTATTCGAACAATCAATTGAAACATAATCACTCAATGTTCCAAGACTCTGACCAACGATACTCAAACTAGTTGATTGATGATTCAACAAACCAATGCCATTAATTTTATCTAAGTTTGAGAGTTCAATATTACTAACTTGTGTATTATTACAGGTCAATATTTCCAAATTAGCAAATGAATTTATACCTACTAAACTTGTAATATTTACACCGGAAATATGTAATATCTCAACATTAGCTGCCTCTGAAACTTCAATCTCACCGTTATTGTTTGTGTCAATTCTAATATTAATATATTCACCTGGTTGACTCCGATTAAAGATTTGAGCAATATCATTAGTCGTATCAGATTGCAGTAATAAAGCTTTAAAATTTGCATCCGGAAAATTAATAACCTGCGCCTTAACCGCAGTAATAGAAAGTAAAACAATTAATAGAAAGTAATATTTTTTCATTTGGATAATTTAAAGCCGCAAAGATATTTAAATAAACCCAAAAAATATTTTCCTACAATAAAAAACAGTTGAAAATAAAAAATCCCAACCGTTTCCGGTTGGGATTTTAAAATATTCAGGTTAAAAAAGATTACTCTCCTTTATCCATTCTAGCTTTTAATTCAGCTAATGCATCGATATCACCTAAAGTTGATTTCTCAGCATTGTTAGAAGATGAAGCAACATTGTTAGACTCAGCAGCTTTCACGTTTTTCTCTTCTTCTTCACGGAAGATAGCAGTGTGAGAAGCAACTACTCTTTTGAATTCT
This sequence comes from Flavobacterium enshiense, assembly GCF_040750275.1. Lineage (GTDB taxonomy): Bacteria > Bacteroidota > Bacteroidia > Flavobacteriales > Flavobacteriaceae > Flavobacterium > Flavobacterium enshiense_B. Next base: position 18,315 of record NZ_JBDOCV010000002.1, on the reverse strand, counting down.
TTGTTGAACTCAATTACTTTGAAGTCTGCAGTATCACCTTTTTTCAATTTCTTACCGTCTTCTTTTTCTAAGTGACGTGTAGGAATGAAAGCAACAATATCATCACCAAACTCAACAGTAGCACCTTTGTCTACGATTTCAGCGATAGTTCCGTTGTGAACAGTTCCAACAGCGAAAGCATCTTCGTATTTATCCCAAGGATTAGCAGTAGTTTGTTTGTGACCTAAAGATAATTTACGTCCATCAACATCTAATTCTAATACAACAACATCTAATTTGTCACCAACGTTAACGAATTCAGATGGGTGTTTGATTTTCTTAGTCCAAGAAAGATCAGAGATGTATACTAAACCGTCGATTCCTTCTTCTAATTCTACGAAAATACCGAAGTTAGTGAAGTTTCTAACGATACCTGTATGTTTAGAACCTACTGGGTATTTAGAAGTGATGTCAGTCCAAGGATCTTGAGATAATTGTTTGATACCTAAAGACATTTTTCTTTCGTCTCTGTCTAAAGTTAAGATAACTGCCTCAACAACATCTCCAACTTTTACGAAATCCTGAGCCGAACGCAAGTGCGTAGACCAAGACATTTCAGAAACGTGGATTAAACCTTCAACACCTTCAGCTACTTCAATGAAAGCACCGTAGTCAGCAAGAACTACAACTTTACCTTTCACTTTATCACCAACTGCTAAGTTAGCATCTAAAGCATCCCATGGGTGAGCGTTTAATTGTTTTAAACCTAATTGGATTCTTGTTTTCTCATCATCGAAATCAAGGATTACCACGTTAAGTTTCTGGTCTAATTCAAGAACTTCAGATGGGTGGTTGATTCTTGACCAAGATAAGTCAGTGATGTGGATTAATCCGTCTACACCTCCTAAGTCAATGAACACACCGTAAGAAGTAATGTTTTTAACAACACCTTCTAATACTTGTCCTTTTTCTAATTGACCGATGATTTCTTTTTTCTGTACCTCAATATCCGCTTCGATAAGCGCTTTGTGAGAAACAACTACGTTTTTGAACTCATGGTTGATTTTCACAACTTTGAACTCCATAGTTTTGTTTACATATTGATCGTAATCACGGATAGGTTTCACGTCGATTTGAGAACCTGGCAAGAAAGCCTCGATTCCGAATACGTCAACGATCATACCACCTTTAGTTCTGCATTTTACGAAACCGTTAACGATTTCTCCAGTTTCGTTAGCAGCGATAACTCTATCCCAAGCTTTGATTGTACGTGCTTTTCTGTGTGATAATACTAACTGACCTGATTTGTCCTCACGAACGTCGATTAATACTTCAACTTTGTCACCAACTTTTAAGTTCGGGTTGTAACGGAACTCATTTAAAGAGATAACACCTTCAGATTTAGCGTTGATATCAACGATAGCATCTCTTTCAGTGATTCTAACTACAACTCCTTCAACTACTTCTTCAGCATCTGTAGAGATGAACGTTTTAGCTACTAATTCTTCAAATTCCAATAGGTTTTTTTGATCTACTGCGTCAATACCTTCTTCGAAGTTGTGCCAGTTAAAATTCGCTAAAAACTCTTCTTGTGTTTTATTAATTTCAGACATGTCTGATAAAAAATTTGTATTCTGTTTCTCTCGTGTTTCGTAATGCGTTAGAAAAAACAGAAGCGTTTTACATATAAATTGTTGATACCTAAAGGAAACACTTCCCGCCAAAAGGTGCGCAAAAGTACAAATAAATCTTTAATTACCAAAGTTTTCAGCAATAAGCTTTTAGCAATCAGCGGTTAGCCATTTTTGGAAGCGAAAGGTTTAGGTATTTTTGGAAACCATATTCCCGCTGTCCGCGCTACACGGTAGCTTGCTCCCATCGGGGCTAGAGAAGAATTGTACTGAATATCAGCCAACAAAAAACCCGATGAAATTCACCGGGCTTTGTATTTTAATGTGCTATATTCTCCACATCTTTTGGATTGTGCTTATGCTTAAACAGCACCGCAAATGCGATTGCAATAATTAAAGCATAAGCTGAAAACGCCAACCAGATGTTATGCCAGTCTCTTTGTCCGTTAACCGTGAAATACGTATCAATCACATAACCGCTAATCAATCCGCCGAAGAAGGCCCCAAAACCATTGGACATCATCATAAATAATCCTTGCGCCGAAGAACGGATTTTGGAGTCTGTAGTAGTTTCCACAAAAAGCGAACCCGAGATATTGAAGAAATCAAACGCCATTCCGTAAACGATACATGATACGATAATCATCCACAAACCGCCGGCCGGATCCCCGTAAGCAAATAAGCCGAAACGAAGCACCCAAGCCAACATTGAAATCAACATTACCTGCTTAATTCCAAAACGCTTCAAAAAGAACGGAATTGCCAAAATAAACAACGTCTCAGAAATTTGAGAAATCGACATAATTATCGTTGAGTAACGTACTACGAAAGAATCCGCGTATTCTGGAATTTTTTCAAATTCAGACAAATAGGTGTCACCATACATATTGGTCAATTGTAAAGCACCTCCCAAGAACATAGAGAAAATGAAAAACAATGCCATTTTATAATCCGCAAAAAGTTTAAATGCATTTAACCCTAACGATTGCGCTAAAGAAGCATCTTTAGACGTTTTATTTTGTGGTTCACAGGCTGGCAATGTAAAGGAATACAATCCCAATAAAACGGCAGCAATAGCTGAAATATAAAACATATTTGCAGAAGCTTTATTTCCGGTAAGATTCGTAATCCACATCGCCACAATAAAACCTACGGTTCCCCATACGCGAATGGGTGGAAAAACCTTTACAACATCAAAATTATTATTCTTTAAAATGGTATATCCGATCGAATTAGAAAGAGAAATTGTTGGCATGTAACACAGCATCGAAGCGAAAATAACCCAGAAAAAAGTTGTCGGATTATCAACCTGCGGAATATAAGCCAATGCCACACCTCCTAAAATATGTAATACGCCATATAAACGTTCCGCATTCACCCAACGGTCTGCAATAATTCCGGTAAGAGCTGGCATAATAATGGATGAAATTCCCAAAGTGGAAAAAATAGCACCAAACTCCGCACCACTCCACTGTTTGGTTCCAAACCAATAGTTTCCAACCGTTATCAGCCACGCTCCCCAAACAAAGAATTGCAGGAAGCTCATTAAAGTCAATCTAAATTTAATACTCATAGTTTTTGGTAAATAAAAAGCCGGTAAATCTAACACTAAAAACAAAAAAACCAAAATAAATTCCGGTTTTGTGACCGAACTTACCTTGGTTTTAAGATTTTAACTAAATATTTTAATTTTTAAAGAAAATTTGATTTTAAAAGCCTTTTTCCACGTCGCTTTTTTATCATATTTTCAGTTGTATTAGCTGAGTTTATGGTGTGCAAGACTAAGTACCACTTCAAACTGTTCTTCCCTACTCATCGCGGAATTATCTACAACTACAGCATCCTCTGCCTGAACTAATGGGGAATCTTCTCTGTTGGTATCGATAAAATCACGTTCTTTAACATTCTGAAGTACATCCGCAAAAGAAACAGATTGTCCGTTTTCCAGCAGTTCATCGTAACGGCGCTGCGCCCTTGTTTCCGGACTTGCGGTCATAAATATTTTTAATTCGGCATCCGGAAAAACTACAGTTCCAATATCACGGCCATCCATTACAATCGCTTTATTTTTACCCATCTGTTGCTGTTGCTCCACCAATTTTGATCTGACTTCGGATATTTCAGCTATTTTACTTACCAGACGGGAAACATTTAGCGTTCTGATTTCGGTTTCCACATTTGTACCGTTAAGAAACATTTCCGCAAAACCTAACACAGCATTAAATTGAAATTTCAACTGTACATCCGGTAGTTTTTTTACCAATGCTTCTTTATCCAAATAATTTTCCGATACAAAATTATGTTGCATCGCGTACAAGGTTACAGCACGGTACATAGCGCCTGTATCCACATAAACATAACCCAAAGCCTTAGCTAATTGTTTTGCTAATGTACTTTTTCCGGTTGACGAAAAACCGTCTATGGCGATGGTAATTTTTTTCAAAACTGCTATTGTAAATTAATGGTTAATCCAAAAAGACTCATATTCGCGGCAATCGTGTATCGTGAATACGAGTAGTCGAATTTTATTTTATTGAAACGCAATCCGAAACCGGCTGAAATTCCTGAAAAATTTCGTTGTTCCACAATTCTTAATTCTTCCCCTCTTCTGAAATTATAGCTCAAACGGATATTAAAACTTTTCTTAGGAAACAATTCAGCCCCTAAGATTACATGCCGCAAAGCATTATTAAAAAAAGTAACTTTTTCTTCTTTCCCGGGTCCATCAATTGTAGCTTCGGTTCGGTTTGGATTACTAAAAGCAATATTCCATTGCTGAAGGTTTTCCAAGGTTAAATGCCAACGCAATGGTACATTTTCCAGTTCCTGTGAAATCCCGGCCATTACTTCCATAGGCAGTTTTTCACGTTCTCCGGCATAAGTTGTAATTTGTGTACCAACATTTCTTACTGCCACAGCGATATTGATATCATTTTTTTCATCTACATACAACGCGCCAATATCTGCCGCTGCTCCAAAAGAATTATACGATTCCAATGTTGATGAAATTAGCTTTACATTGGCTCCCACATAAACCGGAGTCCAAGGAATATTATACGCATATCCGAAAGAAAGGGCAATTTCGCTTCCTGAAAAGTCTGACGCTTGTTGGCCGTTTTCATCGTATCCTTCAAAACTTCCATAATTCACATAATTTACACCTACATGAAGTGTTTGTACATGACGGTCCCATGTATAGGCATAAGCACCTGTGCCATAGGAAACTTCTCCGAAATAACTTCCGTAATTCAAGGAAAGATGGTTGTCCATTTCGGGATTAATGGTTGCCGGGTTATAGATTCCCTGATTCACATCCTGATCGTAAATAGTCAGTGTTTTTCCTCCTAAAGCAGCTTGTCTTGGAGATGTAACTAAATTCAGAAACTGATAGGTATACTTTCCTCCTATTTGGCTATAGCCGAGTACACAAACAAGCAAAAAAAAAGGAATCAGTAGTTGTTTCGACATTTGATGTTTTGGTTTCTGAATATATAACGCACTTGCGAAGATAAAATTATAAATGGTATTTCACAAAAAAAGAGATTCCAACTTATTGCTAAATTGGAATCTCTGAAAATTATCTTCTTAAACTAATTTCTTAGCATTTTTCACTTTTTGATCGGTAATGGCTATATCCAGCACTTCACTCATTTTATCTACATAATGGAACGTAAGTCCTTCAAGATATTCTGCTTTGATTTCGTCGATATCTCTTTTGTTTTCATGACAAAGGATAATCTCTTTGATATTAGCCCTTTTGGCCGCCAAAATTTTCTCCTTTATCCCGCCAACCGGCAATACTTTACCGCGAAGTGTAATTTCACCCGTCATGGCTAAACTCTTTTTAACACGTTTTTGGGTAAAACTTGATACCAATGACGTTAACATCGCAACACCGGCACTTGGTCCGTCTTTAGGAGTAGCTCCTTCCGGAACGTGAATATGAACATTGTAATTCGCAATAACTTCAGGATTCAATCCTAATGTTTCCGCGTTAGCTCTTATATATTCTAAAGCAATCGTTACCGATTCTTTCATTACGGTTCCCAAATTTCCAGTCATTGTCATCGTGCCTTTTCCTTTGGAAATAATGGATTCGATAAACAAAATATCACCACCCACACTGGTCCAGGCTAAACCGGTTACAACGCCTGCAATCTCATTATTTTCATATTTGTCGCGCTCCAAACGTGGTGCTCCCAATACTTTTATAATATCTTCAACAGTAACTTTTTTATTGTACTCTTCTTCTAGAGCGATAGACTTGGCTGCATTTCGAACCATGGAAGCAATTTTCTTTTCCAGACTTCTAACACCAGATTCACGCGTGTAGCCAACCACTATTTTCTCCAATTCTTTTTTACCCATTTGTAAATCTTTGGAGGACAAACCGTGTTCTCTCAGCTGTTTTGGAAGCAAATGCTGCTTGGCAATCTCTATCTTCTCTTCAATAGTATAACCATTTACATTTATGATTTCCATACGGTCTCGCAAAGCCGGCTGAATACTGGAAAGACTATTTGTCGTAGCAATAAACATCACTTTCGATAAATCGTATCCCATTTCAAGGAAATTATCATAGAAGTCGGAATTCTGCTCCGGATCCAATACTTCCAACAAAGCAGATGAAGGATCGCCACTATGACTGGATGATAATTTATCAATTTCATCCAAAACAAAAACCGGATTGGAAGTTCCTGCTTTTTTTATATTCTGAAGAATTCTTCCCGGAAGCGCACCAATGTATGTTTTACGGTGACCTCTAATTTCAGCTTCATCTCTTAAACCACCTAACGACATACGAACATATTGTCTCCCCAAAGCTTCTGCAATAGATTTACCTATGGAAGTTTTTCCGACTCCCGGAGGTCCGTACAAACAGATGATTGGAGATTTCATGTCGTTTCGCAATTTCAAAACAGCCAAATGCTCTATGATTCGCTTCTTAACATCTTCTAAACCAAAATGATCACGGTCTAATATTTTCTGAGCGTTTTTCAAGTCGAATTTATCTTTGGAATACTCATTCCAAGGCAATTCCAAAAACAACTCCAGGTAATTGCGCTGAATTGAAAAATCAGGCGATTGAGGATTCATGCGCTGCAATTTGCTGATTTCTTTATCGAAATGCTTTGCCGCCTTATCATCCCATTTTTTGGATTTCGCCTTAACGCGCATGTCTTCAATTTCCTGATCGTGCGAAACACCACCCAATTCTTCCTGAATTGTTTTCATTTGCTGATGCAGGAAATATTCGCGTTGCTGCTGATCTAAATCAAAACGCACTTTCGACTGAATATCGTTTTTAAGCTCCAACTTTTGCTGTTCGATATTCATATAGCGAAGCGTTTCTAATGCTCTTTCTTTCAGATTATTAATAGAAATCAACTCTTGTTTCTCATGAACACTCAAATTCATATTGGACGAAACAAAATTGATCAGGAAAGGATCGCTTTCGATATTCTTAATCGCAAAAGTAGCTTCCGTAGGAATGTTTGGACTCTCACGGATAATCTGAATAGCCAGTTCTTTAATAGAATCTATTATTGCAGCAAATTCTTTGTCTTTGTTGGCCGGACGCTTTTCAGGAACTTCTTTGATCGTTGCTCTTAAATAAGGCTCATCCGTTGTGATCTCATCAATTTCAAAACGTTTTTTCCCCTGAAGAATAACGGTTGTATTACCATCAGGCAACTTAAGAACTCTCAAAATTCTGGCAACGGTCCCGATACGGTTAATATCGTTTATGGTTGGATCTTCGATTTCTTCATCTTTTTGAGCTACCACGCCAATAACTTTTCCTGAAGCATTAGCGTCATTAATAAGTTTGATGGATTTATCACGGCCTGCTGTAATAGGAATTACAACTCCGGGAAACAATACCGTGTTACGAAGCGGAAGAATTGCCAGATCAGTGGGCAGTACTTCATTGTTCATCTCCTCCTCGTCTTCGGGAGTTAAAAGTGGAATCAATTCAGCATCAGTATCAATTTCCTGAAGTGACAAGTTGTCAAGGGTAAGTATTTTTTGATTCGACATAGTATTTTTAGGACTTTTTGTCATTAAACAATAAAAAACAAGCGTCAAAACAAAACATTGTGCTTCAACTATCTTATTGAATATCAATACAAATTTACATTATATTAAAATTCTTTCTTAGTATTAGTCAATCTTTATGCCATAAAAAAAACCCGAAATGACTTTCGGGTTTTAATAAGAGAAAATATCTTTTTATTGATATTGAACGAAAAATTCACCTTCGGTAACATTTTTTGACACAGTCATTGCATTATTCTTTCCGATGAATGTAAATTTACCTTTTATTGTACGATTGGTGCTATTGAGATCAACAACTTGAATATTGCCAGGGCTTGTTGTAAAATCATCATAACTCGAAGAGAATGATTCTGTTCCTAAAGTATACACTCCTGTAACGCCACCAAATTCCAACTGATATGTATTTGGCGCAATAGCATCATCACTAATTATACCCAACGACATAGTTTCTGACCCATTAGAGGCTAATAAAATAAACATATCATCAGCAAATTGTGCTTGAATTTGTGTACTTCCAGTCCACTGTTTCTGAACTCCGTCTACTTTTGCTTTTACATAATAAGTTCCGCTTCCTCCACCAGTATTTCCGCCTCCTGTATTACCGCCACCAGTTGTATCTCCTGATAATGCCGGATCTAAGGGCTCAATATCGCCACTACAAGAAACAAATGAAACCGCAGCTATCATAACTGCAAACAAAGCGATTAGGTTAATTTTTTTCATATAAAAAAGGTTAATTTTTTAATTTTTTTTCCAAATATACTATTATTTTTTATTCATCTTCATTTTTTTGGGACTCTCAGTAATAATATCACACCAGATATAAAAAACAGAGCTAAAAAAACAATAGAATTACGCATACTTCCGGTAATCTGATCGATAACCCCATACAATACCATTCCTATGACAATACCTATCTTTTCTGCTACATCGTAAAAACTGAAATAAGAAGCCGTGTCTTGTGTTTCAGGTAAAAATTTAGAATAAGTAGAGCGTGAAAGTGCCTGAATTCCACCCATTACCAATCCTACAAAACCTGCCGTTATATAAAAATGAATCGGAAGCGTTACAAAAAATGCCGTGATGCATATGATTATCCAAATGAAATTAATAACAATCAACACCTTGATGTTTCCAAACTTTTCCGATGCTCTTGAAGTAATTACAGCTCCCAAAACTGCCACAAATTGTATTAATAAAATACTAACGATCAATCCTTGAGTTTTTTGATCGTCATCTGCCCAACTGATTTCCTGCTCACCGAAATAAGTAGCTACCAACATTACGGTCTGAACTGCTATACTGTACACAAAGAAACTAACCAGATAACGCTTTAAACGTATATTATCTTCCAACTGATGCCAAACTTTTTTAAGCTCTTTAAATCCGTTAAAAAGAATTCCGGAGTGCACCTTGTTTGTATTTTCGTTCCCGGTCGGCAAATAATAAAACGCGTATTGACTGAAAAGTATCCACCAAACACCAACTGAAATAAAGGAATAACGCATGGCTTTCATTTTAGCGTCTGGACCTTCAAGTCCAAACCAAGTCGGAAACCATTCCGGTTTCATTACTAAAACAAGGTTCAGCAACAACAAGACCACACTTCCGATGTACCCCATGGAGTAGCCTCTGGCACTTACCCTATCCTGCTGCTCCGGAAAGGCAATATCCGGTAAATAGGAATTATAGAACACCAAACTCCCCCAAAATCCAATCAATCCGAAGAAATAACAGGCAATACTGAAGTATATATTATCTAAATCAAACCAATAAAGTCCAATACAGGAAAAGGCTCCCAGATAACAGAAGAATCGCATAAAATTTTTCTTATTGCCCACATAATCGGCAATTCCGGAAAGCAATGGCGAAAAAAAAGCAACTACCAGAAAAGCGAAAGCTGTCACAAAACTTATCAGTGCTGTATTTTTCAGAACAATTCCAAAAACTTCAATCTCCTGAACTCCTTTATTTTTAAACAGTTGTCCGTAATAGATTGGAAATATGGCTGATGCGATTACCAAACTATACACCGAATTTGCCCAATCATAGGAGACCCAGGCATTTAATAATTTCGAACTTCCCTTTTCAAGTTGTTTCATATATACTAAAATAAAAAGCCGCACTTTATAGTGCGGCTCGAATATACATATTTTTTTCTTACTTAAATGTGACTCCAAATTTTGCGGCTTCTGCTTTAGCCTGAGGGATCAATTCTTTAATTTTTGAAATACGTGTTTGATCCGATGGGTGCGTACTCATAAATTCAGGTGGTTTTTGCCCTCCTGAATTTGTCGACATTCTTTCCCAAAATGCTACAGCAGTATCCGGGTTATATCCGGCAATAGCCATTAATGTTAAACCGATCATATCCGCTTCGCTCTCGTGTGCACGGCTAAAAGGCAGCATACCTCCTAATTGTGTTGTAGCTCCATAAGCTGTCATTGCAATTTGTTGCGTTTCTTCGCTTTTTCCTCCTGTAGCCACACCAACACCAACGGCTCCTAATTGTTGCAGCATTCCTGCACTCATACGCTGTTGACCGTGATTCGCTAAAGCGTGTGCCACTTCGTGTCCCATTACAGTTGCCATTCCGGCATCGTCTTTGGTAATCGGAAGAATTCCTGTATAGAAAACGATCTTACCTCCCGGCATACACCAAGCGTTAACCTCTTTATTATCAACTAAATTATATTCCCATTTATAATCTTTCAAGTAGCCCTGATAACCGTTAGCATTAAGCCATTTCTCAGCAGCAACTTTAATTTTAACTCCCACAGATTCAACTCTCTGATCGTCTTTAGTCCCTTTTATTACTTTATTTTCCCCAAGAAACTGGTTGTACTGTTGAAAAGAGGATGGAAAAATTTCATTATTAGAAACCAAAGCCATCGTACTTTTACCTGTAAACGGATTTTTAGCACAAGAAACAACAAGTGCCAATGAACCCGCCACTATTAAACCGGATTTTAAATTCATAACGTAAGATTTTTAGCAAACAAAATTAAACAATTGTCCTATTATCATTGTTAATAAAGGTACAAAATATTATCATTATTTCCTGTTGCAAAAAAAATGCCAAACGATATTTAAGAATTATTTATCATTAGAAGACTTAAGAATAAAGTAACTTGCAGTATATTTTTACAGAAGATGAAAAAGCCCAAACATCAACAAACCATCAAAATTCCAAAAGGGATTCTTTATACTGCTAAAGCTCTGGAAACCATCTCTCCAAATCTAGCGACAAAATTTGCCATAAAATTATTTACCACTCCAATTCGTCATAAACTTCCGAAAAGGGAATTGGAAATGAACGCAAATTCCAAACAACAATTACTTACTATTCAGAGCATTGATAAAAAAGTAATGGTTTACAGTTATGGAACATCATCTAAAAAAGTATTATTGGTTCACGGTTGGTCCGGAAGAGGTACACAATTGGTGAAAATTGCTGATGAATTACTGAAATTAGGTTACTCAACCATCAGCTACGATGCGCCGGGACATGGAAAAGCACCGGGAAAAACCAGCAACATGACTGAATTTATTGCGGCCGCACTACAAATCGAAAAAGAATTTGGTCCATTCGAATTTGCCATAGGACATTCTTTAGGAGGCATGACCGTTTTGAATGCTATCAAACGTGGATTAAAAGTAAAAAAAGCAGTAATTATCGGAAGCGGAGATGTGGTGGAAGATATTCTAAACGATTTTGTTCTCAAATTAAAATTGAAACCGAACATTGCGCAACGCATGAAATTGGATTTCGAAACAAAACTTGGTGAAACCATGAACAGTTATTCTGCGTATATAGCTGCAAAGGACATTTCAATTCCCGTTTTGGTGGTACACGACATAGATGATCATGATGTACCTGTTTTTGCCGGAGAGCACATACATCAACATCTGAAAAACGGAGAAATACTGATTACCAAAGAGTTAGGTCATCGAAAAATTTTAGGAGACAACAAAGTCATTAAAAAAATAGTTGAATTTATTCAATAGAACTCATGAAAAAAATTGTTTTGCTTATAATTATGAGCCTCTTTATCTCCTGTAATGCTCAGGAAAAAAAAGAAGTAACACAAACTTCATCTGCTACTTTGCCTAAAACGGAAGCGGAATGGAAAGCTAAATTAACTCCGGAACAGTACGAAGTTTTGAGGGAAAAAGGTACCGAACGCCCTTTTACAGGAGAGTATTGGAAACATTTTGAAAAAGGAATGTATGCTTGTGCCGCTTGTAACAACCCTCTTTTTAATTCGGATGCGAAATTTGATTCCGACTGCGGTTGGCCTTCTTTTGATCAAGCAATAAAAGGTTCGGTAAAATATCATGATGATTCCAGCTTTGGCATGGAACGCATTGAAGTTACCTGTGCAAAATGTGGTGGTCATTTAGGCCATGTTTTTGACGATGGTCCGATGGAAACAACCGGAAAACGTTTTTGTACCAATTCTGTATCGATTAAATTTATACCTGCAAAACCATGAGCTATCCCATAGAAAAATCAGAAGAACAATGGAAATCCGAATTGGGTGAAGAGAAATACAAAATCCTACGCCAAAAGGGAACCGAATATCCGCATACCGGTGAATACAACCTGCATTTTGAAAACGGAACCTACTGTTGCGGTGCCTGTGGAGAACCTTTGTTTGAAAGCAATTCAAAGTTTGATGGGCATTGTGGCTGGCCCTCTTTTGACGAATCCATTCCCGGAAAAATTGAATATATAAAAGACACTTCACACGGGATGCTTCGGGTGGAAATTCTTTGTGTAAGATGTGGCGGACATCTTGGACATGTTTTCAATGACGGACCTACTCAAACGGGTATCAGATATTGTGTAAATTCTTTATCTTTAGATTTCCATAAAAAATAAACCATGAATTTATTTGAAGAGCAAAAGGATTGGGCAAAAAGTTTTGTGCCTCTTTTAGAAAAATACACCGGAAAAAAACATCCGCTCGACTATCAGAATTTGTATCAGTTGATGGTTATGGTAATTTTATCGGCTCAGGACTCGGATGCCAACATCAATAAGATTGCTCCTGCCCTCTTTGAAGTCTATCCGAATTTGGAAAGTATTGCAGTTTCTAATGTTGATGCGTTGATTCCCCATATTTCAAAAGTTCGAAATTTCGGAACAAAAGCTAGTTGGCTGCTTGAAATTGCTCAGGAACTTAAAGAGGACAAAAATATTCCGTTAACCATGGAAAAATTGGTTGCTTTAAAAGGAATCGGAAGAAAATCAGCCAATGTAATTATGCGCGAAATGCAAGCTTCTGCGGAAGGAATTATTGCAGATTTACATGTAATTAGAGTTGCGCCAAGAATTGGTTTAATTGCCGAATCCAAAGACGGCAACAAAGTGGAAAAACAATTAATGCAGGTTTTACCTAAAGAAATTTGGGGTGAAATCGGGATGTCTATTTCCTTTTTAGGACGTGAAATCTGTCGCCCTACCAACCCGAAATGCGAACTTTGCCCAGTGAATACGGTTTGTCATTTTTATAACAATGCTGCTTCTTAATAAAAAAACAAGTTTACAATATTGATAAGAACAACACTAAGCACAGCCAATAAAAGAACTATGAATAGTGTTGTTTTTGTTTTTTTAATTTTTCTTTTAAAACAGCTCATTTTCGGCATTATCAAAATTGAAAATAAGAGCTTCTTTCAAATCTTTAAATTCCGTATCACTGACTCTCCAACCATCATCATATTTTGAAAACTTCACTTTCTTTTTAATGGTTTTCTCCTTCAAATCATATAGAATCTTGCCAAACGGAGTCACTTCCTTTCTGATTATAGTATATTCAACATAGTAAGAGATCATTTCACCTAATTTAATTTCCTGAATCCCTGTTACCTCACCGAATTCAACTCTGGCAACTTTAACATCAACTTCGTTAAAATAGCCTTCATCTCTTTCTTCAGAAACAACATACTTATTTCCTTTATCATTTAAAATTGCCTTAGCGTGATACTGTGATGGCCAATCTCCCTCAAAGGAATAATCAAGTAAACCTATTTCTTTAAGTTGTTTGTACTGATTAGCAGTTCTGTCTGCGGAATAAGTATTATCATCGACTTTAAAAGGTTTTATTTCATCAAAAGGCACACTTAAACCGGAAATAATCTGCTCTTTAGCTTCATCTCTGGTTAGTTTATCATCACAACTTGTAAAAAATAAAACAATTGAAAATGACAATATAATTCTTAAAAAAGTCTTCATATAAAGTAATTATTTAGTGTTTTTAGCTTTCCAAACCATATAATCATTAAGATCTGACTTTATTTGATTTACAACTAATCCAATTACGAAGATGTCATCAATAAATCCAATGCCAGGGATAAAATCTGGAATGAAATCAATTGGTGAAAGAAAATACAATAGCGATGCAAAAATGGCAATTATCGAGCCTTTAGGAATTTCCTTGTACCTTCCATTAATGTAATCACTAACTATCGAGAAAAACGATTGCAAATAATCCCACACTTCTCCAAGCTTACCTTTATTTGAAGCAGCTTTATCAATGGCCAAACTTACTTTTTCTTGTGTTAATTTACGGTCATTAAGGATGTTTTCAGCCTCTTTCTCGGACATTTTATACCCCTTTTCAATTTGATTTAAATTACTTTCAACAGTATCCATATGTTAGATTTTAAGTTAACACCGCTAAAATAAAACGGCAAAGCAAGACAGTCCTGAAAACCTTATTAAGGGAGGATTATTAGGTATAAAAAGGACATTCTGCCTTTTGAAGTTATTTTTTTAGGAAGATTATACTTTTAAAAGAATACGGATTTGGGTTCCGTTCTGTTCCGTAAAATCTGTGGAAATCGGGTTTTCAATTTCGGGTTGTAACAACTGAAGCCGTTCTGCTGCCAGTAAAAGTGCTTTGGATTTGTGCAGTTTCACTTTCTGGAACGAAGCCTTCCCTTTTCCGTTGTCGCTAATGGTGCATTCCAACAACTGTCTTGCCTTCATTCTAAAGGTAATATCCAGCTTTGGATTCGGATGTTCATCGTTAAAAGCATGCACAAAAACATTTTCTACAAAAGGCTGCAATAACATGGTGGGAACTTCAATGAAAGGAGCATCAATGGCTTTATCCTGGACAATATTTACAGTTACACGATTTCCAAAACGCATATTTTCCAGTTTGATGTAGGTTTTTAAAAACGAAATTTCCTCGTCCAACGGGATGGTTTTCTTGGAAGAATTATCTAAAGTAAGGCGCATTAACCTGGCTAATTCACTAATAAACAACAACGAATTATCCACATCATTACTAATAATAAAATCCTGAACCGTATTCATCGCGTTAAACGTAAAATGCGGATTCATCTGACTCAACAGCGCATCCAGCTTGGTTTCCGCTATACGCTTTTCGATCAATGCCTTTTCTTTTGCTTTATTTTTATAACGAATCACTCCGTAAACAACAATCAGAATTACTATCAAAACAAGTCCGGCAATAAACCACCAACGCAACCAAAAAGGAGACTGAACCACAATCTTCAACAGCTGAAAAACTGTTACTTTACCGGCATTCTGATCGAAAACTTCAATTTCCAGATTGTAATTTCCATGCGGCAGATACGACAGAAAAACACTAGGCTTATCACTGTACGGACTCCAACGGTTACTGGAATTAAGACGGTAGCGGAATTTTAGTTTGTTCGGAAAAAGATGCCCTTTCGGAACAAAATCAACTGCAAATGAATTGTGTTTGTAATCGCAAATTAGTTCCTTACCAGAATATTCAAACCAATTGTAATTTGCTTTAGAAATCGGTTGATTATTGATCAAAATCTTCTCGATTGCCATGGATTGTGCCGTTTTCTGATCCGACAGCAACTGATTCAAATTCAGTACATAATATCCTTTTTCCGTACCTAACCACAACTCATCCTTAAAAATTTTAGAGGATTTGAAATTACAGTTTTTTAACCCTTGCTCCTTGTCAATCAGGCGAATATTCCCATTGTGATAAATCGTAATACCGCTTTCTGTACCAATCAGAAGATAATCCTTATATGATTCCAGAAAATTAATCGTCTTTCCTGCAATTTCATCTTTGGAAATCTTTTTTTTGATTTTGAATTGCTTATCATCTTCCACTATAAAAACATCGCCAAATTCAGCCGCTAAAACAAGTTGATCTTTGGCATTAACCGTTATATGCTTAAACTTTTTTTCTTTCCAGATGCTTTCCGATAAATAGCTTCGGAATTTACTCTTTTGATGAACATACAAGCCGTTAAAGACAGAAATCAGATACGTTTTATCTTTGTGATTCAATATCTTAACGATAAACTGCGGTGTATTATCTTCAAATTTCGAATAATGTGTTCCTTTGAGTGAATACACATCATCATAGACATAAACCCCGGCGAACGTAATGGTTTCAATAAATTTACCATCAGAAGTAAAACCAATTTTTAAACTATGCTTCGGGATATAACTGATGATTTTCCCCTGAGTATTCAACTCAAAAATACCAATATTGCTTGCCACCCAAATCGTCGAGCTGTTTTTCACCATTTCATAAAACACGATACCTTCAGCCGGAATCTTGAAATTCAATTCAAAATCCCTAGATTCCCTGTAATCTGTTTTAAAAACTCCTGGATGCTGTTTTATATAATCCGATTCAAATTTCTTAAAATCCGAGCGAAAAACTTCTTTTTTTAATGCTCCAGAAGCATTGAGAATTGAAATTCCTTCGTTGTGAAGCACGAATTTCTCATTGCCAACCAACTCAAAATCAATACAACTCCTATTCAAAAAAGGAAAAGACTTAATCATACTTCCCAAACGGATTTCATAAATTCCTTTGTCGTTGGAACCGGCATAAAGTACATTGCGCTGTGCATCATAAACCACATTCAGAATGATTTTGGAATCGATACCCAATTGCTCCGAAACATTGATCATTTGATTGTTCATTATTTCATAAACGCCTCCATCCGGATTGTAAACACCATCTGCAGCTGCATAGATTTTACCATCGCGGGTTTGGGCAAAATCCCAAATTATGGAAGTCCCAAATGTTGTAAAATCAGCTTTTCCTTTTAACAACTTCGGAAGATTCGTTTGCTGAACAAAACCTTCATTTCCAAAGTAAATCGTATTTGCGTTAAGAAACTGACTGTAGAAATTTTTCCCTTTAAAAACAGGAACAACGATAGGCTTTTCCCCTTTTTCATCAATTTTGAAAAGCCCGTCAAAAATCGAAATAAAGTACACTTCTCCCTCAAAAATGAAAAAATCCATGCAGATAAAATCTTCTTTTGTTTTGGGAACATTCGGAGTAATTACCTTATTCGAATTGATGTCAATAATTGAAATTCCTTGTTCTGTTCCAACATACACTTTATCGCGAAAAGGGAAAATTTTTCGGGTTTTATTTGCCGGAAGTCCATTTTTTTTAGTAAAAATCGTAAATTTTCTCCCATCATACTTACTGATACCACCACCGTAACTGGCAAACCACATAGTGCCATTCGCATCTTGTGCAATATCCCAACAACTGTTGTGACTAAGACCGTCAGTTTCATCTATCGTCTGAAAAATGCCGTTTTGTAACCGTGAAATGCCGTTTTCTGTACCTATCCACAAGACATTAGACCTATCGATAAAAAGGGATCGCACTGCATTGTTTGGCAAACCATCAGCAGTTGTATAATTGGTGGAAGCTAAATACTGTGAAAATACAGACTGAGTAAAGAAAAATAAAAGAAGCTTAAGTAGTAATCGCATCCATTAATTTCTTTTTGGTAAACAAACTGTCCGAAACGGGAATAGCGTCACCGGTAATCATCTCCAATTTATAATCATCAGATTTAAAACCTTTAATAAAATTTTTATTTATCAGATAACTTCGATGTACTCGGATAAAGTTAGGCTGTATCAACAGTTCTTCAATTTCTTTAAAAGGCTTGGAAGTAAAATATTCTTTGTCAATGGTATACACACTGGAATAGGAACCATCCGATTTGCAATATACAATAGCGTTCGCTTGAAGTACTTCAAAACCATTTTTCGTTGGAAATATAATACGTTGTTTATCAGTAAATTGATTACTAATGTTTTCAGCAAGCAATTTAAATCGATCAATAGAAATTTTAGATTTTTTTTTGGCTTCAAATCGGGAAATTGCAACTTTAAAATCTTCAATATTGATAGGTTTCACTAAATAATCCAAAGCACTATTTCGTATTGCCTGAATCGCATACTCTTTATGGGCTGTAGTAAAAATGATTTCAAAATTGATGCGCTCAAAATAGTTCAGGAGTTCAAAACCGCTCTCGTCCGGCATCTGCACATCAAGAAAGACCAAATCTGGTTGGTGCTTGCGTATGGAACGAACCGCAGTTTCCACCGAATTGCATTCATCCGTAACCTCTAAAATGTCAGCATAATAGCGCTCACAAAATTTTCGTAAAAAACTTCGTGCATGCAATTCATCATCCACAATGACAACTTTGATCTTCATTACCAACCCATTAATTAAGCTCAAAAATACAATTTAGTCCCAAAAAACGCTAAATAATCTTATAAAAACAGGAATAATTTACACGAATTTACCTATTTTATTTATTATCCGGAGCGAAAGGCTTGGTTTTGATTGCT
>NZ_JBDOCV010000001.1:0-579342 GCF_040750275.1 Flavobacterium enshiense | reverse complement strand
ATTGCAGCGGAAAGCGGGAACAACACATCAAAATACAACAGGAACTTTCGCTCCCAAACCTAAAAATTATACACTATATATATATTGTGTGTTTTTCGATAAACCTTATATTTGCACCTTATACTTAATTAATATGATCAAGATTACTTTACCGGACGGTTCGGTTAGAGAGTTTGCACCAGGTGTAACTCCTATGGATGTTGCGAAAAGCATCAGTGAGGGATTAGCAAGAAATGTGATTTCCGCTTCTTTTAATGGTACAACCATTGAAACCTCGACCGCGCTAACCACCGACGGTGCTCTTATATTATATACCTGGAACGATGCCGACGGTAAAAAAGCGTTCTGGCATTCGACTTCGCACGTAATGGCGCAAGCTTTAGAAGAAATGTATCCAGGCATAAAGCTTACTATTGGTCCGGCGATTGAAAACGGATTCTATTATGATGTGGATTTCGGAGATAAAAAAATCAGTGATGCCGATTTTAAAGCCATCGAAGACCGCGTGTTGGAGATTTCAAGAGAGAAACACGAATTCAAAATGCGTTCGGCTACTAAGGCAGAAGCTTTGGAGTTGTACAAAAACAACGAATACAAAACGGAACTTATCCAAAACCTTGAAGACGGAACCATTACGTTCTGCGATCATGCAACTTTTACCGATTTATGTCGTGGAGGTCACATTCCGAACACAGGAATCATCAAAGCGATGAAAATTTTATCGGTAGCCGGAGCGTATTGGAGAGGAGACGAGAAAAACAAACAGTTAACGCGTGTGTACGGAATTTCATTTCCAAAACAAAAAGACTTAACGGATTACCTAGAATTACTAGAAGAAGCAAAACGTCGTGACCACAGAAAACTGGGTAAAGAATTGGATTTGTTCCACTTCTCTCAAAAAGTTGGTCAAGGTTTACCTTTATGGTTACCAAAAGGTGCTGCGTTACGCGACCGCTTGGAGCAATTCCTTAAAAAAGCACAAAAGAAAGCCGGATATGAGCAAGTAGTTTCACCCCATATCGGACAAAAAGAATTATACGTTACTTCAGGTCACTATGCAAAATACGGTGCAGATAGTTTCCAACCGATTCACACACCGGCAGAAGGCGAAGAGTTCTTGTTAAAACCAATGAACTGCCCACACCACTGTGAAATTTACAACGCAAGACCTTGGAGTTACAAAGATTTACCGAAACGTTATGCTGAATTCGGAACCGTTTACCGTTATGAGCAATCCGGGGAATTACACGGACTAACTCGTGTTCGCGGGTTTACTCAGGATGATGCGCACATTTTCTGTACACCAGATCAATTGGATGCGGAGTTTAAAAACGTAATCGACCTTGTATTGTATGTATTCGGATCGTTAGGATTTGAAAACTTTACCGCTCAGGTATCGGTTCGCGATTTGAGCAACCCGGATAAATACATCGGATCGGTTGAAAACTGGGAAAAAGCGGAAAACGCAATTATTAGCGCTGCTAAAGACAAAGGTTTGAACTATGTGATTGAAGCTGGTGAAGCAGCATTCTATGGTCCGAAACTGGATTTCATGGTAAAAGACGCTTTAGGAAGAAGCTGGCAGTTGGGAACGATTCAGGTAGATTACAACTTACCGGAGCGTTTCGATTTGTCGTATAAAGGTTCTGATAATGAATTACATAGACCCGTAATGATTCACCGAGCACCGTTTGGTTCGATGGAGCGTTTCATCGCAATTTTACTGGAACATACCGGTGGAAATTTCCCGCTTTGGTTGATGCCGGATCAGGCTATCATCCTGTCTTTGAGCGAGAAATATGAAAATTATGCCAAAAAAGTTTCAGAATTGCTGGAAATTCACGAAATTCGCGCCCTAATTGACAACCGTAACGAGACAATCGGTAAAAAAATCCGTGAGGCGGAAACCAAAAAGTTCCCGTTCATGCTGATTGTTGGTGAGGAAGAAGAGAAAAACGGAACGATTTCCGTACGCCGTCACGGTGAAGCCGGTAAGTCCAACGAGACCATGACAATTGAACAGTTTGCCGCAATGGTAAATGAGGAAATTAGCAAAACATTAAAACAATTCTAAGTTTAATTTAAAATTTTAGAGCCATAGCAATAAGAAACAACAGAGGTTACCAACCTCGAGTAGAAAAGAAAGACGCCCACAGAATTAACAACAACATTCGTGTGCCGGAAGTACGTCTTGTAGGAGACAATATTGAACCGGGAGTTTACAAAACTGCCGAAGCAATGCGTTTAGCCGACCAGTTTGAACTGGATTTGGTTGAAATCTCTCCAAATGCTGAACCGCCTGTTTGTAAAATCATGGATTACGGTAAGTTCTTGTACGAACAGAAAAAACGTGAAAAAGAACTGAAAGCCAAATCGACGCAAATTACCATCAAGGAAATTCGTTTCGGTCCTCAAACAGACGAGCACGATTACGAGTTCAAAAAGAAGAATGCTGAGAAGTTCTTAAAAGAAGGTTCGAAATTAAAAGCGTTCGTATTCTTCAAGGGACGTTCCATCATCTATAAAGAACAAGGACAAATCTTATTGCTTCGTTTAGCGCAGGATTTGGAAGAGTTCGGAAAAGTGGAAGCCATGCCGGTTTTGGAAGGAAAGCGTATGATCATGTTCATCGCTCCGAAAAAGAAAAGTAAATAGTTAGCAGTCGCAGTATTCAGTATTCAATCTGTAAACTGAAAACCGAGACTGAAAACTAAAAAATAGTAAGTAAGATAAATTTAATACCTAGGAAGAGATGCCTAAAATGAAAACTAAATCTAGTGCTAAGAAACGTTTTAAAGTTACTGGCTCTGGAAAAATCAAAAGAAAGCACG
Source organism: Flavobacterium enshiense (assembly GCF_040750275.1). GTDB lineage: Bacteria > Bacteroidota > Bacteroidia > Flavobacteriales > Flavobacteriaceae > Flavobacterium > Flavobacterium enshiense_B. The sequence continues at coordinate 576,511 of NZ_JBDOCV010000001.1, read as the reverse complement.
CTTTTAAAAGTCACATCTTGACTAAAAAGTCGAAAAAACGTAAGTTAGCTTTAACTCACTCAGCATTGGTTCACCAATCTGACGTGAAGAGTGTGAAAGAACAATTAAGAATTATCTAATCGACAATTTATTGTCAATTAATAATAAATCAACTTTTGTTGATTAAATCTTAATCGTACTTCGGTTAAAACAATTTAATAACCCTGGAGTGGGCGTTTTGAGTTCAACACAAAAACAGAAGTGCCGAAAGGCCGCCTTACTGCAAAAAACAATTTAGAATTATGCCAAGATCAGTAAATTCAGTTGCTAAAAGAGCACGAAGAAAAAGAGTATTGAAGCAAGCCAAAGGTTTCTTTGGAAGACGTAAAAACGTTTGGACAGTAGCGAAAAACGCGGTAGAGAAAGCAATGGCTTACGCATACCGTGGAAGAAAACAAAAGAAAAGAAATTTCCGTGCTTTATGGATCATGCGTATCAACGCGGGTGCACGTTTACACGGAATGAGCTATTCTCAGTTCATGGGTAAAATCAAAGCGAACAACATCGAATTGAACCGTAAAGTTCTTGCCGATTTAGCAATGAACCACCCAGAAGCTTTCGCGGCTATCGTGAATAAAGTGAAATAAGAAAAACGTTTATAAACATATTTATCTTACTTATTATAAAAACCCATTCGCAAGAGTGGGTTTTTTATTTTTAGCAATTTTGGAGCGAAAGGTTCGGGAGGTATCGGCCAACCTAATTCCCGCCATCCGCACTACAAGGTAGTTGCTCCTGTCGGGGCTAGTGTGGAATCCATTTTAATTTTTGGAAACTTTATTTTTGAACTACCTTTGTATTTCATTTAGTTCCCATGAAAAATACAAATCCCGATACGCCCACAAAAAGTTTGCATCCGCGAAACAAACACAACGGCAATTACGATTTCAAAACTTTAATTGCAACCTTACCGGAATTGGAAGCCTTTGTAGCTGTCAATAAATTCGGGAACGAAAGTATCGACTTTGCTAATCCGGATGCCGTTCGCGCCTTGAACAAAGCGTTGCTCAAACATTTTTACAATATCAGTTATTGGGAATTACCGAAAACCAACCTTTGCCCTCCTATCCCGGGCCGCGCCGATTACCTACATTACATGGCCGATCTTTTAGCCGAAACCAACAACGGAACAATTCCAACAGGAAATACAATTAAAATTTTAGATATTGGAACAGGCGCCAATTGCATCTATCCCATCATTGGTCATCAGGAATACGGTTGGAATTTCGTTGGAACGGAAATCGACAAACCTGCGAAATTAACCGCAAAGAACATCATCAACCATAATCCTGAACTAAAGAATGGTATTAGCATCCGTCTTCAGGAAAATAAACGAAACATATTCAAAGGAATCATACAACCCGATGAACATTTCGATTTTACCATTTGTAATCCACCGTTTCACAATTCAAAAGAAGCCGCCACAGAAGGCACCAAACGCAAACTAAAAAACTTAGGCAAAACCGTAGAGAACAAACCCGTCTTAAACTTTGGCGGACAGAATAACGAACTGTGGTACGAAGGCGGCGAACTGGCGTTTATCACCAATATGATCTTTGAAAGCGTACATTTCCAAAAACAATGCAAATGGTTTTCGTCTTTGGTGTCTAAAAAAGAAAATCTGAAACCGCTGTATTCGGTATTAAAAAGAGTAAAAGCTACTGAAGTAAAAACCATCAACATGGAACAAGGCAATAAAATAACCCGTATTTTAGTTTGGCGTTTTTGATTTAAAGTAATTATGAGCGAATCGCTTTTAAAACATATTCAGCGTAAAACGGAGCTCACACCATTGGAGCAGGAAAAACTCTTGTCCAAAATCGAATACCGAAAACTCAAAAAGAAAGAGCTTTTGCTCGAAGAAGGTTCCGTGTGTGATTTCTTCTGCTTCATTGAAAAAGGTTGTTGCCGTATGTACCTTATCAACGACAAAGGCAATGAGCAAACCCTGCAATTCGGAATCGAAGACTGGTGGATCATGGATTACATGAGTTACAGCACTGAAAATCCATCCGATTTTTACATTCAAGCAGTTGAAAATTCCGAAGTGCTTATCATCCCAAAAAATGATTTGGAACAATTACTCATCGAAATCCCTAAACTGGAACGCTATTTCAGAATCGTTTTGCAAAAAACATTCGCCGCTACCCAAATGCGAATAAAGTTTCTTTTTACCATGAGTGCCGAAGAGCGGTACCATCATTTCAACAATGCTTTTCCGGTATTCGTACAACGCGTCCCGCAATACATGTTGGCTTCTTATCTTGATTTTTCCGCAGAATTCATGAGTAAAATAAGGGCCGGCAAAATCTGATTCCATTTCTTGAAGTACTTCAAGTTTTTTAGAACCGAACTACCGGAACTTTGTCATGTAATTTTAAAACAACAAATCATGACTACAAGAATTGACATCCCGCAAACAGAACCGGAAGCTTACAAAGCAATGCTAGGATTGGAAAAATATCTGGCAGAATCAAAACTTACTCCTATCCACAAAGAACTGATCAAAATCAGAGCTTCGCAAATTAACGGCTGTGCGTTCTGCATCAACATGCACACCACCGATGCGCGAAAAATGGGCGAAACCGAACAGCGAATTTACCTGTTAAACGCCTGGCGCGAAACCGCTCTTTTCAATGAAGAAGAAAAAGCAATTCTGGCGCTAACCGAAGAAGTAACTCTGATTCAAAATCATGTTTCCGATGCAACTTATCAGGCAGCTGCTAAGCTTTTCGACGAAAACTACCTAGCACAAATCATGATGATGATCATCACCATAAACGCCTGGAACCGAATTGCTATTGCTACCCAACTGCAGGTTGCTTAACACTGTCATCATTTAGAAAAAGCCATTTCAACATTGAGATGGCTTTTCCTCCTTAAACAATTTTCTTTCCTTTTTCGTACCTTTAATGTACTAATCTCGGAAGTATGAAAACCGATGTTTTGATAATTGGAGCAGGCCCAACCGGGCTAATGATGGCAAATCAGCTGCAACGCTTTGGTATCGATTTCATAATTATGGACAGTAAGGAGGGCCCAACCGAACAATCAAGAGCGATTGCTGTGACGGCCCGAAGCATGGAAATATACCAGCAAATGGGATTATCCGATCATATTCTTGATGAAGGTACTCCAATTAATTCTTTCAATTTGTATTTTTTCGGAAAGAAAAAGGCCGAAATAAAAATCAATGAAATTGGCAAAGGTCTCACTGATTTTAGCTTTCTCTTCGCTTTTGAACAAAGTAAAAACGAACAACTTCTCTATGAAAACTTATTAAGAAAAGGCAACAATGTGATCTGGAACACTGAATTTTCCAATCTCACACAAACCGACAATGATATTGTAACCATTGCTTTTCATAACGATGATGTAAAAAAAATAAAATCGCAATACGTTGTAGCTTGTGACGGTGCCAAAAGCCCGATCCGGCATCAGCTCAATTTTACCTTTGAAGGCGGTACTTACGAAAACAAATTCTACGTAGCCGATACGGTTTTGGATTGGATTCTAGAATACGACAAACTGATTATCGCACCTACCAATAAAAATTTCTGTGGTTTCTTCCCGTTAAAAGGCGAAAGAAAATATCGGGTTTTGGGAACGCTGCCAAAAGAATTTCATCAAAAAGAGAACCTCACTTTTAAAGAGATAGAAAACGAAATAAAGAAAACATTGGGTTTGCCACTGACATTTGAAAAAATCAATTGGTTTTCCGTATACAATTTACACCATCGAAAAGTTAACAATTTCAGGAACAAGAGAGTTTTTCTGGCCGGAGACAGCGCGCACATTCACAGTCCGGCCGGAGGTCAGGGTATGAACACTGGCTTACAGGATGCGTACAATCTGGCCTGGAAATTAGCTTATGTTTTAAAAGATTTTGCCAAAGAAGAAATCTTAGAAACCTACAACGAAGAGCGCATACCGTTTGCAAAATGGCTGATGCGTTTTACGGATCGCGCTTTCAACATCATGACTTCGGACAAATGGCACATCGCTCTTTTCCGGAAAACCATACTCATACCCATGATCCGCTTCGTGTTGTCAAGCGATCTTCTGAAACCGACTGTCTTTAAAACCGTATCTCAAATCAGGTATTCTTATAACGGAAAGAAATTATCCGTAAATGAAAGCCGTCAAAAATTGAAATTCGATGCCGGCGATCGTTTACCCTATAAAAATGAAAAAGGATATTACAGCCAATTTTCAAGCGAAGGCTTTTATCTGCTTCACATAAACGACAGCAAACTGCATCCACAAATTGAAGCCGAAATCAAATCTTTGACTCCCTTCCCTGTTACTTTTTACGAGGATTCACTCTCTATGTTCTGGAGAAATTTAGGCGTAACTTCCGAACTTTTTATTTTATTACGGCCTGATAATTATATGGGATATCTTTTTGACGGTTACGATACTGTCAAATTCAAAAATTACATTTCCCGTTATTTTAATGTAGTTTAAAAAATAGACATTCCTGTCTTGGTGGTCAGCTGTTCCAACGCATACATCCCTAATTCGGAATTTCCTTTTTCATTTAAACGAGGGCTCCAAGTGGCAACAGTAAAATTTTTAGGGAACAATGCTCCAATGCCACCTCCAATACCACTTTTTCCTGGCAAACCTACCCGATAGGTAAACTCACCGGATTCGTCATAAAAGCCACAGGTTTGCATTAAAGCATTCAAACGTTTTACCTGACTTTGGGATAGAATCTGTTTTTCTGTTTTAGTTTTTCCTTCATTGGCAAAAAAGAAAAAGGAATGCGCCAATTCTTTGCAAGTCATTTCTAACGAGCATTGATGAAAATAAAAATCCAAAACCTCATCTACATCGTTATGGATATTACCGAACGACTTTAAAAAATTAGCTAACGCAGCATTTCGAAAGCCTGTATCTCTTTCAGATTTCGCAACATCTTCATTAAAATTAATGGTTTCGAAGCCGGAAAGTGTTCTAATAAAATTCAGCAGTTCCTGCTTAGGATTTTTCAGATGGGTGATTAAAATATCGGCAATTACTAAAGCACCTGCATTAATAAACGGATTACGTGGAATACCTTTTTCGTATTCCAACTGCACTAATGAATTAAAAGGGTTTCCAGAAGGTTCTACACCTACACGTTCCCAGACTTTTTCTCCTAAAATGGAAAATGCATAAGCAACAGTCAATGTTTTAGAAACAGATTGAATAGAAAATTTCTCATTCGAATCTCCAATCCCGAAATCCAGCCCGTCTATTGTTGTTAAATGCATTCCGAATTTATTAGGATTGATTTTAGCCAACTCAGGAATAGTTGAAGCTACTGAACCAACTGCAGGAATAGCTTTGGCTTCCGAATATATTTCTTCTAAAATAGCTCTGAAATCCATAGAAATGGTTTAAGTTTTCAGCTTTTTCTTTCGGGCTGCCGGAAATAAAACGTTGTTCAAAATCAAACGATAGCCTGGAGAATTTGGATGCAAATCTAAAACGGTATGAGCATCACCTACTCTATGCTGATAATCTTCCGGATCGTGACCTCCATAATACGTAAACATTCCTTTCCCCTTCGTTCCGTGGATGTAACGCGCTTCCCCATTTTGCTTGTTTTCTCCCATCACCAACACATTCGATTTAATCATGTTCACATCGAAAGCGGTGGTTTGCCCCATAAAACCTTTCACTAATTGGGTATGATTTTGACATAACATCGTTGGTATCGGATCCCATTTTGCAGAGTATTCCATCAGCGTAAAATAATCTACATCCGGTAAAATTTTGCGTCTTAAAGTCATATCGATATCCGAAAACTCATATTGCATCGGATTGCGCTCCAATACATAATCTTTAAAAGCAAAAGTATTGCTGAAATCTATTTTCGTCTGATAATTAGCATCACTTTCATCGCCATCGAACATGGGCTCACAAATATCTACGCCTTCTGCCGATAACGCAATATCAAAACTATCTGTGGCCGAACACATCGCAAACATAAAACCGCCACCAATAACATAGTTTCGGATTTTATTGGCAACTGCCATTTTCTCTTGGGAAACTTTAGAAAAACCTAGTTTGGCAGCCAAGGCTTCGGCTTCTTTTTTCTGTTCGATATACCAAGGCGCATTGCGGTAAACACCAAAAAATTTCCCGTATTGTCCGGTAAAATCTTCATGGTGTAAGTGCAGCCAATCGTATAATAAAAGGGCATCGTTCAACACTTCTTCATCGTATATTTCGGTAAATGGAATTTCGGCATAAGTCAAAACCAATGTTACCGCATCGTCCCAAGGTTGTTTCCCCTTTGGTGTATAGACCGCAATTTTAGGTGCTTTTTCCAAAACAACCGTTTCCATATTTTGGGAAGGCGAACTGATTTCTTCCAAAATTCCGTTAGCAGTCCCATCTGACAAAACTTCAAAACTCACACCGCGAATCTGGCATTCTTTACGGATTTCGGGCGCATCCGGCAATAAAAAAGAGCCTCCCCGATAATTAAGCAACCAACTTACTTTATACTGTTTATCTAAAGCCCAGTACGTAATTCCGTAGGCTTTCAGGTGATTTTGCTGCGTTTCGACATCCATGGGAATAAGCACAAAAGAGGCTTTTGCGGATAATGAAATCAGAAATAAAAGAATATATAAGGTCTTTTTAAACGACATTCTGCAAAAAATTATTCTCAAAGATACATCGTTTCATGTGAAGATAATGCTAAAAAAACAGGTAAAAATACCTGATTTTAAAAAAAATAGTCTTGATAATTTTGAGATAACTCTTTTATTATAGTACTTATGCACGATAAAATTGCTAATTTGATAACCGAAAAATCCGACATCCCTAAAGTTTTTCAAAAATTTGAAATACCACTTTTAATTATCGTAATTGTCGCCAACTTTTATTTGCTCCTTTGGTTGTTATTTCAATAACTACCTCAAAGAATCAAATCTTCCTGGTTAACAATTTTATTTTGAATAGCATAAACGACTAAACCGGCCACATTTTTAGACTCCGTCTTTAACAACAGATTGTTTCGATGACCATCTACCGTTCTTGCACTAATAAAAAGACGCTCTCCTATTTCTTTAGTACTCAACTGCTTGCATATAAGCTGCAGCACTTCTTTTTCTCTAACTGTTAAACAGTCATTTTCAAAAAGCCCTTTACTCTTTTGATCTGCAACAACTTCTACCTCATTAATAATTTTCATAACCTGCTCGTTGTAATAAAAACCTTTGTTGTACACTTCGTTAATGGTTAAGATCATTTCTTCTGGTGTGGAATTTTTTACCAGATAGGAAGAGGCGCCAATATGTACCATATTAGCTATAAACGAACTGGTTTCATAACTTGATAGGGCAATAATCTTAATATTTGCAAATTCGTTCTGAATAACCTTAGTTGCCTCAACACCATTTAGTTGTGGCATTTTTAAATCCATGATAATAACATCCGGATGTATAGTACTTTCTCGTAAAAACGAAACCAGCTCCTGTCCGTTTGGAGCCTCGAAAATGATTTCCATGTTGCTTTCCCGCTGTAGCATAAAGGCTATTCCTCTGCGGAATAATTCTTCATCGTCTGCAAGGACTATTTTTATTGTTGTATCCATATTTAAAAGGTTATTAAAACCGAAATCCCATTTTTAACACTTGACTCAATCTCTAATTTTCCGTTTAAAATGGCAACGCGGCTTTCTATATTTTTCATTCCTAAACCCTTCTTATATTCTTGTTTTTTCAGATCAAAGCCAACACCATCATCTGAATATTTGCAAACTTTGTTATTTTGATGATTCAAAAAATCAATATGAATATGATTGGCTTTACCATGTCGGACAGAATTGTTCATTAACTCTTGCAGGATCCGAAACAGATGCAGATGATTTTGAACGTCATTCTGATCAAAAACCAGCAAATTCTGATAATGGACATTTACGGCTTTACTGCTTTGAAACTCTAAACACAATTCCCGTACCCCTGCATCTAATCCAAATTTTTCAAGTACCGGAGGCAACAAATCATGGGCTAATCTTCTGGAATCATCTATAGCCCGTTTGGTAAAATTGATGATGTTTGTAGTAATTTCTGATCGTTCACTTTCCGATAAATCATTAACTTTTAACATATGGGTATGCAACGAAATAACGTTGAGTTTCGAACTGATATCATCGTGTAAATCCTGGGCTATTCTTTTTCGTTCTTCTTCCTGCGTGACTATTACTGCTTGGAGCAAATCTTTTTGATAACTGATCTCCAGATCTTTTTTCTGAAGCTCGTATTTGATGATTTTTTTTCTTGAAAAATAGAAGAAAAGCACCAAAACTAAAGCCAAAAGCAAGAATGCGCTAAACGTATAGATTATCGCCTCTAACAATTCCTTTTGAAATAATAATTCTCTATCCATTTTTAGGCACAACGTGGTTTGAATAATTTTTCTTCCATTCAAAAAGGATCATTAGTTGATAAATGACATACAAAATCGCATTAAGGATCCAGATATTGAACACCAATTTTAATTTATAGATTGTGGTTAAATTACCTGCTAAAAAAATTACGGTACTCCCGAATAAATAAATTAAAATCCCAAGATTTATATAATAAAATTCTTTCTTCTCATTCAAGAGATTGTACAGATAAAATGTTGTGTAAATAATCAGCAGGAAAGACGTTATAAAAATTTCAAACAAATTAAATTTAAAAAAAGCTCCAGGATCCAAAGCATATTGAATTCCCAATACAACTAAACAGGAAACAAATCCTATCTTAATTGTTTTCTTCTGAAAGTCATTCATCCTGAGATGTAAATAAAAAAAACTTATCAGGACAAATTGCAGTATAAAATAGAAGTGGGAAAGGAATAAATTATTTTTACCGAGCTTCAAGAGTATATACCCAATCATTTGTATGACAAACATCGACATCGTATATACCGTAAAAATTTTATAGGCTTTCCCATTTTTTGAAAAGCCTATAAAAAAAAGGATTGTATTTATCAATAAGAACAAATATCCTAAATCCGCTATGATCTCTAATATCAATTTTATAGTATTAAATTAATCGCAAGTACTCGGACAAGGCTTGGTGAAATCAAAAATAGAAGGCGAATAATCTTCTCTATTATTAAATTCGTTGGCTGGTAAAATTATATTTCTTTCACTATCTAACCCAAACAATACAGTCGTTAGTTTTCCTTGTGGATTCACTCCAAAAACCACTCCTAAGAATTTAAAATCAGGCAAATCACTTACTTTATCGATTACTTCTTTTTCAATACTAAAATGATTAATTCTCAAATTATCATAGGAAACAACGTTACTTACATCTTGATTTTCAGCCAATTTAACATTCCAATTCTTGATATAAGCAAAAGCTGTTTTAGGGTTTAAAATATGTGCATCAATAATTTCATCATCACTTTCAAATTCTATTGTTGAAGAAGACAGTGCAACAATTTGATTGTTAAAACTTTCATCTGAAATCATTAGCGAATTAACAATTCCCAGATACGTTCCGTCATTAGTAACGCCAACCGTTTTCATATCTAATTTACCATCAGTCAATCCCAAGACAAATCGCACCTTTCCCAATTGTTCATTAGCAAGCAACTGATTTAATTCTTCCTTGGAAAATAAATAACAAACTGTATTCGCATCAGCCTTTTGGAGACTGGCATCCAATTTAGAAGTAACCCAATCACTTTTGAATGATGCTAAACTCGCTTCACCTGTAGTTGCACCGCCTTCTTCTTTCTGACAGGAAACAAGCAGCAGCAAAGCGAAAACCGATAAAAATACCTGTTTCATCTCTTAAAACAATGGGCTTTTAACATCGCAAGTATCTGGACAAGGTCTTGTAAAGTCGTAAATATATTGCCCGTTTGCATCGTCAATTAAATCATTGCCGTTTGCATCGACTCCTACCAACATTAATTTATTCTCTCCGGTTTCATCAATTCCGATATAAGCCCTTACATCTACTACTCCTTCTTCATTCATTAGTTGGGTAATATCAATCTGAGGAATTAAATGTGCTTTCACAGTTGCACCTGGAGTAGCTCTCCATTTTTGAGCCCAAGCTTGAGCAGTCTCTAAAGTAATTGTGTTTACAGCAGTTTCTTGTGATTTGTTTTCAGACATAATTTTTGTTTTAAAATGTTGTGTAATTTTCTTACGATAAAAATACTCTTTTTTTACATTTTAACAAAAAAATACTAACAATTTAATATAGCGTTAATTTTAAAAAAAGACAAAAAATACTTAAAAACACTGTATATCAATTTTTTAAAACAAAAAAAGCAACTATTGCGCAATCAAAAAACAGGTATTTCTACCTATTCCCTGTAAATATTTTACGACTAATTTCGCCTGCATAACAAGACTATCATTGATAATAAAAATACTGTTGTTGATGATTCAAGCTGTTCACATCCTTTAAAATTTTAAACAATTATAAACCTTATAAACTATGTCAACAGAACCATTTATCGGGGAAATTAAACTTTTGGCTTTTGATTTTGCTCCTAGAAATTACCTGCAATGCAGTGGTCAGCTTTTGAGTATTGCACAAAACACAGCTCTTTTTTCTTTATTGGGAACCACATATGGTGGTAATGGCACACAAAACTTTGCAATTCCGGACTTAAGAGGAAGAATGCCAATTGGTCAGGGAAACGGAAGCGGCTTACCAAGTCACTCAATGGGGGAAATAGCCGGAACAACTAACATCACGCTTACTACTCAAAATTTACCCGCACACAACCATATGGCGATTGGTGTTACGGTTAATCTTCCCGTATCGACAGGTGGTGGCGATTCCAGTAGTCCACAAAATGCATATCTGGCAGATAAAGGCACTGAAGTTTTTTCGAGTGTAAGTACTCCCGGAGCCAATTATGGAAATTTAAGTGTATCAGGGCAAACCAGCATTACCGGATCAAATACCCCTTTTGAAATTATGAACCCATATCTGGTAATGAACTATTCAATTGCCATTTTCGGAATTTTTCCAAGTCGAAACTAATCTAATCTAAAACAAAAAATATGTCTACAGAACCTTTTATCGGAGAAGTTAAAATTTTAGGCTTCAATTTCGCACCACTTGGCTACATGACCTGCAGCGGGCAAACGTTATCAATCGCTTCCAACACAGCCTTGTTTTCCTTATTGGGAACAACATACGGCGGTAACGGTCAAACTACCTTTAATCTACCAGACCTTCAAGGACGTATGCCTATAGGACAAGGACAAGGTCCAGGCTTACCTTATTACGCAATGGGAGAAGTTGGCGGTACTGTTCAAACCACATTAACAACAGCAAATATGCCGGCTCACGTTCACGCAGCAACAGGTATTACAGTTAACATGCCGGTATCAACAGGTGGTGGTGATGCTAGTAGTCCGCAAGGAGCTTTTTTAGCAGATGTGGGTACAGAAGTATATTCCAGTGTGAATACACAAGGTGCAAACTACGGACCGCTTACTGTGGGTGGAACTACTGCGCCAACAGGATCTTCGATGCCTTTTTCAATCGCTAACCCCTATTTAGTTATTAACTATTCGATTGCAACACAGGGTATTTTCCCAAGCAGAAATTAAGATATTAACCCTAAAGGGAATGGCTCTCCATTCCCTTTCTACTTTTTACAAAATGGAAACAATTGGCCTCCTATTACCCCGCTCCACCTTTTACGAAACAATTGGTTTCGACATTTTCCACGGATTAAAAGCAAGTTTGAAAAGGCTTGGCCGTGAAGACATAAAAGTAGTAACAGAAAACATAGGTTTTGGCGCCGAAAAGCAACAATGCTACAGAAGTGCAGAACGTTTGCTATTAGACGAAAATGCCTCACTGGTAATCGCCTACATTGGTCACCGAACTGCCGAACTATTAAAACCACTTTTTCAGGCTACCAATAAAATACTGATAGTGTTGGATGCCGGTGCTCATCTTCCTCAGGAATGGCCTACCTGTCCAAATATTTTTTATCATTCTTTGCACAATTCACTGGGTGCTTGGTTGTCTTCAAAAAGTGCCGCAAGCAACGGACATCAAAATGGCGGTTTAATCACCGGCTATTACGATGGTGGTTACCTGCACACTTACAGTGCATCAAAAGGTTTTGAAGAATTTGGCGGAACTATCAGTTTTAACCACGCTACCGGGTATAAAAAGGATGATTTTTCAATGGATACTTTAAAAAACCATGCCGATAATTTTCCAAACAGTGCATTTCTTACCTTATTCAGTGGCGATTATGTACAATGGTGTTTTGAAGATTTAAAGAATAATCTGGCGGGTAAAAAATTCACTGTTTACATGTCTCCATTTGGGTTTGAGGAAACCATGCTTAAAAATGCTGTTCATCCCGGAAGCAATGTAAAAGGTGTAGCTTCATGGTCATCCAAAATAAAAAACGAAGAAAACGAACAGTTCACCAAAAACATGGAAGCTTTAGGAAAAACACCAAACTTATTCTCTTTATTAGGCTGGGAAAGTGCAGTGATCGCTTTACAAACACTTCAACTAATTGCTGTTCATAAAAACAATACGGTACAAATTGCTAACGAATTAACAACCTTTGAATTTGAAAGCCCACGTGGAAAAACATCTTTCAATCAGAAAACAAATACTTCTTTATCACCGCTTTATTATGCATCGGTTATTGAAAATGAAAACGGCACTTGTGAGGTGGAACTGCATGAAGCAATTACAAATTTAGGAGAAGAATTTGAAAAACTAATCAACCTACCAACAGAAAACAGTACTTCTGCCTGGTATAACAGTTATACCTGCATCTAATGGAAACTCAGAAAAGAATCTTACTCCTTTGCGGTGGAAAATTCGCGTTTAAAGCATTACAATTATTAGCTTTTGAAAAATACATCTGTGGTGTAGCCATAGGAAAAGTATCCGAAAGAATTGCCGATGCTTTAGAAAGAGAATGCGAAGACAGCGGCATTGCTTTTCATTCCTTTCCAAACAAAAAAAGCATGATGTTGATGAAAGACTGGATTGAAGAAATTCAACCTGATTATATTTTCAGTATATCATTTCCCTTTTTACTTTCTGAAGATATACTTTCCTACGGTACAGAAAAATTCATTAATTTTCATCCGGGACCATTACCCCAGTACAGAGGTGTAATGCCCATTTTTGAAGTACTTCGCAATCAGGAATCACAAACGGCAATATCAGTCCACTTCATGAATTCAAAATTTGATGAAGGCGATATCATTTTTAATGATCCTGTTCCAATTAAAGCTAATGACACTTACGGAACCTTAACCGTAAAATTGAGCAGTCGTTTGGCTCAAGTGGCTTTAAACACTGCAAACATGCTTCAATTTGCAAATAAAATACCGAGTATTCCACAAGACACATCAAGTGCTTATTATTTTGAAAAACCGGATTTATCAGATACATATATCAACTGGAAACGCATGACTTCCGATGAAATTATCGCATTGGTTAATGCCTGCAACCCATGGAATACAGGAGCCGATTTCAGTTTTAATGGTGAATTGTCCAAAATAATATCAGCTAAAATTTTAAATGAGCCCCACAATAACACTTTACCCGGAACCATCCTTTCCACAGATGAAAACGGTTCTATAAATGTAGCCTGCAATGATAACAATCAAATCAGTATTGAAATTTTAAAAACCGATTCCGGAATCATGACCTCAAAACAATTTACCACTTTGCATCCGGTAATTGGCGTGATTTTAAACTGATTCCAAAAACATGTAAGAGATAAGAATCCGATAAAATGAAAATTGTATGAAAAAGAAAATTACCCTATTAATCGTCATGACATTCATGACTATTCTTAAAGGACAAGCTCAAACTCAGTTTTGGAGCGACACCTTTGAATCCGCACCGTCAAGCGGAACGAGAACTCCTGAAGAAAACGGTGGGACAACTTCACCCAGCACTTCTTACTTCAAATTGACCAATGGCAGCGACATTTTACAAGTTGTTCCATTCACTGGTAAAGAAGGTTCAAACTTTTGGGCTGGAGAAGATCACAATGCACTTAATACAGGTTTTACCGCAAGTGGAGCCGTTACCAATCAAGCCGCTAACGCTACAACCAATGAACTCCATATTGAATGGACCGGAATCAATATTTCCGGAAAATCGGGTATGAGTTTCAAAGGGTTTATTGCTGCTGCCAGTAGTAATGAACCTTGGGATAATCAAAACGCCTGTATAAGTGGTGTAGGAACTACCAATACCGATTATATAATTGTAGAATATCAGATTGATGGTGGTGCTTACGTACCTCTTATCCGTTTTTACAACAGAGGAAGTGCCAGTGGTACGTCAGATAAATACTTATATGAAGATACTGATGGTAACGGATGTGGAGATGGTATCCAACTGACCAATGTATTTGGAGAATTTACCAAGACAATCGCAGGGACAGGAACAACGCTTAATCTACGCATTAGGGTGTTTAGTGAAGGAAATAACGAAGAATGGGGCATTGACAATTTCAGATTATTTGAAACACCTACCTGTACAGTTCCAACTATTACTGGCAACCCATCTAACAGAACCGTCTGTGCAGGGAACAACACTACCTTTTCAGTAACCGCATCAAGCGCAACAGGCTATCAGTGGCAAGTTAATACGGGAAGTGGTTTTACTAACTTATCAAATGGCGCTCCTTATTCAGGAGTAACAACCAACACCTTATCCATTACAGGTGCAACTGCCGGAATGAATGGATACTTATACCGTTGTGTACCTTATAACGGAACAGCATCCTGCTTTACGAATTCAAATTCAGGTACATTATCAATTTCATCAATAAGCAGTACTGGTTCTAAAACAGATGCATCCTGTTTTGGTGGAGCAAACGGAACAGCTACTGTAGTCGCTTCCGGAGGAATTGGGGGCTATACCTATTCATGGTCGCCATCGGGTGGAACTGGAGCAACAGCAACAGGATTGACTGCAGGAACCTACACCTGCACCATTACAGATGCAAGTGCTTGTCAGGCGACTAGGACTTTTACTATCAACCAACCATCAGCAGCTCTTACAGCTACAACTTCCAAAACCGATGCATCTTGCAACGGCGGAGCAAACGGAACCGCTACTGTAGTAGTTTCTGGTGGAACTAGTGCATATACCTATTCTTGGGCTCCTTCTGGTGGAACCGGAGCAACAGCAACAGGATTAGCTGCAGGAACCTATACCTGTACCATTACGGATGCAAATTCTTGTCAGATAACCAGAACTGTAACCATCACGCAACCAACAGCATTAGCAGCTACAACTTCCAAAACCGATGTGTCTTGTAACGGCGGAGCAAACGGAACGGCTACTGTAGTCGTTTCTGGAGGAACTAGTACATATACATACTCTTGGGCTCCCTCAGGTGGAACTGCAGCAACTGCAACAGGATTAGCTGCAGGAACCTACACCTGTACCATTACGGATGCAAATTCTTGTCAGATAACCAGAACTGTAACCATCACACAACCAACAGCATTAGCAGCAACAACTTCTAAAACCGATGTATCTTGCAACGGTGGAGCGAATGGAACCGCTACTGTAGTAGTTTCTGGAGGAACTAGTGCATATACATACTCTTGGGCTCCCTCAGGTGGAACTGCAGCAACTGCAACAGGATTAGCTGCAGGAACCTACACCTGTACCATTACAGATGCAAATTCTTGTCAGATAACCAGAACAGTTACCATTACGCAACCAACCGCATTAGCTGCTACAACTTCCAAAACCGATGTGTCTTGTAACGGCGGAGCAAACGGAACGGCTACTGTAGTCGTTTCTGGAGGAACTAGTGCATATACATACTCTTGGGCTCCCTCAGGTGGAACCGGAGCAACCGCAACAGGATTGACTGCAGGAACCTACACCTGCACCATTACGGATGCAAATTCTTGTCAAATAACCAGAACGGTAACCATCACGCAACCAACCACATTAGCAGCTACAACTTCCAAAACCGATGTATCTTGTAACGGCGGAGCAAACGGAACGGTTACTGTAGTCGTTTCTGGTGGAACTAGTGCATATACCTATTCTTGGGCTCCTTCTGGTGGAACCGGAGCAACAACAACAGGATTAGCTGCAGGAACCTATACCTGTACCATTACGGATGCAAATTCTTGTCAGATAACCAGAACTGTAACCATAACGCAACCAACCGCATTAGCAGCTACAACTTCCAAAACCGATGTGTCTTGTAACGGCGGAGCAAACGGAACGGCTACTGTAGTAGTTTCTGGAGGGGCTAGTGCATATACATACTCTTGGGCTCCCTCAGGTGGAACCGGAGCAACAGCAACAGGATTAGCTGCAGGAACCTACACCTGCACCATTACAGATGCAAATTCTTGTCAGATAACCAGAACGGTAACTATTACTCAACCATCAACAATTGATAGTAATGTATCTGTAAATGGTTCGACAGTGTCCGCTATTCAGAATGGTGCAACATACCAATGGATTGACTGTGACAATGGAAATGCAATTATTCCCGGAGAAACCAATCAATCGTTCACACCAGCAATTAGCGGTAATTATGCAGTAATTATTACAATGAGTACTTGTTCAGCTACTTCAATCTGTACCAATGTTCTTGATACCGTAAGTTTTGAACCAAGCATTTCATTAACTGTTTTTCCTAATCCAACCAAAGGAATCATTACAGTTAATGCTAATTTTGAAGGACGCTTTCAGATTGTAAACCAATTGGGACAAATAATTAAAACCTTTAATACGGCTTCAGGGATCGAAAAAACACTGGATCTTGAAAATACTTCAGAAGGAATTTATTTCTTAATCGGTCAATCAAACGATGGAAAAACCATCAACAAAAAAATAATACTTGACAGGTAACTCAAAAAATCAATCCCTTAAAAACCGGTAAACTCAAACTTACCGGTTTTTTTATTCCATTTGAAGAAAACCAATAACAAAACAGGTATTTTCACTCGTAAACACTATTAAAACAGTATTTATTTTTGAAAGAAATAAACTACCATAAAAACTTGGTGCATTAATTAACCTTAAATTATAAATCATGTCAGAACAAAATTCACAAAATCAGGTTGCAACCGACCAGACAGTACCTTCTCAAGCAACTTTTTCATTGGTTTTAAGCCATTTGTATAAAGGAGCACAACCTGTAATTTCAAATGCAAATTGCGTATTCTCCTATTCTTGGAATTTCGAAACAAACATGGGATTGGCGCAATTAGTGTCAATTGATAATTGCGAACTTAACATCACATTACACCCACTTGGTATTCAGGGCTATTTAGATTTTATGTCGGATATGCC
This sequence comes from Flavobacterium enshiense, assembly GCF_040750275.1. Classification (GTDB taxonomy): domain Bacteria; phylum Bacteroidota; class Bacteroidia; order Flavobacteriales; family Flavobacteriaceae; genus Flavobacterium; species Flavobacterium enshiense_B. Next base: position 559,169 of record NZ_JBDOCV010000001.1, on the reverse strand, counting down.
ACCAACATCAGTTGTAATTAACGGACAACGTGTAGTACTAAACCGAATCATTCTAAACATTGAATTAGCTACCAACAAACGAAGTGGTGGTATCATGTTCAATGAAAACGGAGATGTTATCCAAACAACTGATAATTTTAACAGCGCAAAAGCGTCATTTTAATTAGTTTGAATTTGAAAACATAAAAAGCTGTCCTTGAAAGACAGCTTTTTTTAATTATCTTATACAGCATTTCGTTAAAACGGAACATCGCTGTCGTCATCAAAACTATTCATATTGCTTCCAAAAGCTTCATTTGGACTTGGAAGATTTGGTGTAATAAACGGATTATCATCCCTATTCATACCGGATGGAATTGCATCAAACGACGAACCAAAATCATCCAAATTGTCAAATTTACCCAAGTTTCCGATGAATTTTAAACGAATATTATCCAATCCACCGTTACGGTGTTTCGCCACAATAAATTCAGCCTGACCTTGCGTTGGAGAGCGCTCTTCGTCATCCCATTCATCAATTTTATAGTATTCCGGACGGTAAATGAACGATACAATATCGGCATCCTGCTCAATCGCACCAGATTCCCTTAAGTCAGAAAGTAATGGTCGCTTACTGGCTCCACGGGTTTCCACGGCACGGGACAACTGAGAAAGTGCAATCACCGGAACATTAAGTTCTTTTGCCAAGGCTTTTAAATTTCGGGAAATAGTCGAGATTTCCTGTTCACGGTTTCCGCCTCCTTTTCCGTTTCCGCCGGCCGTCATTAACTGAAGGTAATCAATTACAATCATCTTGATACCGTATTGCGAAGCCAAACGACGTGCTTTTGCACGCAAATCGAAAATGGAAAGCGATGGGGTGTCATCAATATATAAAGGGGCTTTTTCCAAATCTTTTACTTTGATAGAAAGCTGTTCCCATTCGTGCTTTTCTAATTTTCCGGTTCTTAGTTTTTCTGATGACAATCCTGTTTCGGAAGAAATCAAACGGGTAATCAACTGTACGGAAGACATCTCCAGGGAAAACAAGGCAACGGGCGCACCAGCATCTATAGCCATATTTCTTGCCATCGATAAAACGAAAGCGGTTTTACCCATACCCGGACGTGCTGCAATAATAATCAAATCGGAAGGCTGCCAACCCGAAGTTAGTTTGTCTAAATCATGGAACCCGGTTGGAATTCCACTCAATCCCTCTTTATTGGCAATTTCTTCAATTCGCTTTTTTGCCTGAATCACCAAACTTTGTGCGGTTTCCGAACTTCTTTTGATGTTTCCCTGCGTTACCTCATACAATTTCGACTCGGCCTTATCCAATAAATCGAAAACATCGGTAGTTTCATCGTACGATTCTTCAATAATTTCAGAAGAAATACGAATCAAACTCCGCTGAATAAATTTCTGTAAAATGATTCTCGAGTGAAACTCAATATGTGCTGAAGACGAAATCTTTTGCGTAAGTTGAATCAGATAGAAATCCCCGCCTGACAATTCCAACTTGGCATTCTTTTTTAACTGAGAAGAAACTGTTAATAAGTCAATGGGTTGTGTATCGTTAAAAAGCTGAACAATAGCTTCAAAAATATATTTGTGTGCATCTTTGTAAAACGCATCAGGACTTAAAATATCAATAACCTCATCTACCCCTTTTTTATCAATCATCATCGCACCAAGTACGGCTTCTTCAAGGTCAAGCGCCTGAGGAGGCAACTTCCCTTTTTCAAGGTTGATGATCGTGGTTTTGTCCACTTTTACAGGGTTAATATTTCTGAGATTTTCCATGCTGCTAAGTTAGCCATTTTTTAGAAAAATGAAATTTGAGTTGTTAATAAACCGGTGTTCATAACTCACGCTTCATTGTTAATAAGTCAAAAAAAATCCGAAGCGGTAAGGCCTCGGATTGTATGCTTTGCGAACAGGCGGTTTTACTCTTTGTATTCGCCCATTTTGCTGTATTTATCCATTCTCTGAGCCACTAAATCTGTTGTTGATAAATCTTTCAGTTCGTTAAACGCTTTAAGAATATATTGCTCAACCGTTTTAAAAGTTGTCTCTCTGTCGAAGTGTGCTCCTCCTAGTGGTTCCGGGATGATATCGTCTACAAGGTTCTGCTTTTTCATATCGTAAGACGTCAGTTTCAACGCTTCGGCTGCCTGCTCTTTATATTCCCAGCTTCTCCAAAGAATTGAAGAACAAGACTCTGGTGAAATTACAGAATACCAAGTGTTTTCCAACATGAATACTTTGTCACCCACACCAATTCCTAAGGCTCCACCTGAAGCCCCTTCACCTACAATAATGGTGATAATCGGCACTTTTAAACGCATCATTTCCAGAATGTTTCGGGCAATAGCTTCTCCCTGACCTCTTTCTTCCGCTTCCAAACCAGGATAAGCTCCCGGGGTATCTACCAAAGTAATCACAGGGATCCCGAACTTTTCCGCCATTTTCATTAAACGAAGTGCTTTACGGTATCCTTCCGGATTCGCCATACCAAAATTTCGGTACTGACGGGTTTTAGTATTGTATCCTTTCTGTTGCCCTACAATCATGAAAGACTGTCCGCCGATTTTTCCTAAACCACCAATCATGGCTTTGTCGTCTTTTACACCTCTGTCTCCAAAAAGTTCTAAAAAAGTTTCTCCACACAACGCTCGTACGTGATCCATCGTATACGGGCGGTTAGGATGTCTGGAAAGCTGTACACGTTGCCAGGCACTAAGGTTTTTATATATCTCTTTCTTGGTTTCTTCTAACTTTTTTTCGATTTGTTTGCAGGTATTGGAAACATCAACGTCCGATTCCTGACCGATAATCTGGCATTTATCCAATTGATCCTCAAGCTCTTTAATCGGAAGTTCAAAATCTAAGTATTCCATTTTGTTCTGATTCTTTTGATTTTAGTTTGACCACAAAGATAAAATTTTCATTTTACATTGCAGAAACTATTTCGTAATTAGTTTTTAACTTTCTTGTAATTCTTGATAACACCATTAAGGATTACCGTTACCAATATTATTGCGGCTCCGATATAAAATTCAGAACTCATTTTTTCACTCTCACTAAACACCAAAATCCCTAAAATGATGCCATAAATCGGTTCCAGATTAATCGTTAACATTACGGTATAAGGCGTTAGGAATTTCATAACTTTTACCGATGCCAAAAAGGCATATGCCGTACAGAACGACCCTAAAACCAAAAGCCACATCAAATCTTTTAGAGAAATCTGAAAAAATTCCGCAGTAAAACTTCCGCTGAAAAGAAGGTATAATGAAAAGAAGCCCACGCCTCCCAATAATTCATAGAAAGTGATCACGGCTGCATCATTGTGCTTGGCAAATTTCCCGTTGATAACCGAAAATAACGCCGACAGGAAGGCCGAAATTAATGCCAGAATAATTCCTTCCACATAATTCCCTTCCACTTTAAAAATAATTCCAAGCCCTAAAACTACCAGTAACCCGAAAAAAACTTCATAAAAAACAATCTTTTTTCCGTAAAAAATAGGCTCCAATATGGAGGCAAATAAAGCCCCGGTAGACAAACAGGCCAGCGTTACCGAAATATTGGAAACCTTAATTGCCTGAAAAAAAGTAAACCAATGCATGGCAATCACCAAGCCCGAGAAAAGAAAACCGATCATTAACCGCTTGGATACTGTCAATGCTGTTTTAGTCATCTTTATATAGATGAAAATAATTGAAACCGCAATCAGCATACGAAACCAAACCAACGGCAAGGCTTCCAAAGAGATTAATTTCCCTAAAACAGCGGTAAATCCCCAGACAAAAACAATGAAATGGAGATGGAGATAACTCTTTAGTTTATCGTTTTGCATTGCGAAGTAGGTATACTGCCAAAATTCCGAAAAGCACATTTGGCAACCACACGGCTACCAATGGAGGAATACTGGACGCTTCGGCCAAAACACCGAAAATTTTATCAAAAAATACAAACGTAAAAGCCAATGCAATTCCCAAGGCAAGGTTTACCCCCATACCTCCTCTTCGTTTCATAGCCGAAACAGAAACCGCGATAAGGGTCAAAATAAACGCAGAAACAGGTAAACTGTATTTTCTGTACTTTACTACCAAGTACCTGTTAATATTTGACGAACCCCGTACTTTTTCCTTCTCAATAAATTTATTAAGTTCTCCTAAAGTCATGGTTTCTGCAATGTAGACAACCGGAGTTAAATCGTCTATATCGAAATTAAGCTTCATTTTTTGCTCATCTGAAGCAATCAGGTGATCATCCAATTCACCTACTATCCTTTTTTTGAAACCGTATAAACTGTAAGTGCTGTCGTTTTCATTCCATTTAATACGATTGGCACTTATTTTATATTCTAACTTATTATCTTTAAACTTCTCCAATGAAAAATTAAAGCCCATTTTGGACATATAATTAAAGTTACTAACATAGATAAACTCGTCCTGACTAATCTGACGGTACACATCCATGTTTTCCCTTATTTTTGGATTATTTTTAAGATAAGTATATCGAAAGTCATTGTATCCTTTACTGGCACTTGGCACTAAAACTAAAGCCATCAGCAATGCAAACAAGGAAACTATTGTAGCTCCCATGAGATAAGGCTTTAGGAATCGGGTAAAGGAAATCCCTGAGCTCAAAATAGCTATAATCTCAGTATTATTAGCCAATTTCGAAGTAAACCAGATTACCGATAAAAACAAAAATATCGGAAAAAGCATGTTGGCAAAATAAATGGTAAAATCAAGATAATACAATAAAACCTCCGTAAACGGAACCTTATTTTCAATCATCTTATTAACCTTTTCGGAAACATCTACCACTATCCCAATGGGGATAAAAAGAAGCAACATCACCGAGAAAGTAGCCAAATATCGCTTAAGAATGTACCAATCAATTATTTTCATTAGAACTGATTTCTGATTTTCTGCTTATACAATTACAATCGCTGACTCATGTTTCGCACCATCATGTCTTTCCACTGACGGAAATCGCCGGCTAAGATATGTTTTCTGGCCTCGCGAACCAACCACATGTAAAAACCTAAATTATGAATGGTCGCGATTTGTTTTCCTAAATATTCGTCCGCTGCAAAAAGGTGACGCAGATAGGCTTTAGTGTATTCGGTATCCACAAACGTGTGCCCCATTTCATCAATAGGAGAAAAATCATCGGCCCATTTTTTATTTTTGATATTGATGGTTCCGTTAGCCGTGAACAACATTCCGTTTCGGGCATTTCGGGTTGGCATTACACAATCGAACATATCAATCCCTAATGCAATGTTTTCCAAAATATTAATTGGCGTTCCAACACCCATTAAATAACGGGGCTTGTCTTCCGGAAGAATAGCAGTAACTACTTCAGTCATCGCATACATTTCTTCGGCAGGTTCTCCAACAGAAAGACCTCCGATAGCATTTCCCTGCGCTCCGGCATTCGCTATATACTCAGCAGACTGTGCTCTTAAATCTTTATAGGTACTTCCCTGAACAATCGGAAAAAAAGTTTGTTCGTAACCGTACTTATAAGGTAATTTCTCCAGATGATTGATACATCGGTCCAACCAACGGTGCGTCATGTGCATCGAACGTCTAGCATAATGATAATCACAAGGATAGGGTGTACATTCATCAAAAGCCATAATAATATCCGCACCAATAGTACGCTGAATCTCCATTACACTTTCAGGAGAAAAGAAGTGGTACGAACCGTCAATGTGTGATTTGAATTTTACGCCCTCTTCCTTAATTTTCCTATTAGATGAAAGCGAATACACCTGATAACCGCCGGAATCCGTTAAAATATTACGGTCCCAATTCATAAACTTGTGTAAACCTCCTGCTTTTTCAAGAATATCGGTTTGTGGTCTTAAATATAAATGATACGTATTTCCTAAGATGATATCCGGATTGATATCGTTTTTCAATTCCCGCTGGTGCACTCCTTTAACAGAAGCCACTGTTCCCACCGGCATAAAAATTGGCGTTTCAATTACACCGTGATCTGTGGTTATAAATCCGGCCCTTGCCTTTGATTGTGGGTCTTTCTGTACTAAATCGAACTTCATATATACATTTTACAATCGGCAAAGATAAGAGAATTGTGAATTAACAATTGTGAATTGTGAATTAAATTAACATCTGTAAAATTCCAAATCTTTCAATTCTTCGATCTTTAAATCTTTAAATTTCAAATCTTAAAATCCAATTATCTGATTATCTTTGCAGCAGTTTAACTTTTACAATCACAATGAAACCTAACATTCAACAATTAAACAATTTAACGATTCAGGTAAGAAGAGACATTCTTCGTATGGTTCATGCTGTAAATTCAGGTCACCCTGGAGGATCTTTGGGCTGTACAGAATTTTTGGTGGTGTTATACAAACACTTGATGGAGCGCAAGCCTGAATTCGATATGAACGGAATTGGAGAAGACATTTTCTTCTTGTCAAACGGACATATTTCACCTGTTTTTTACAGCGTATTGGCAAGAAGCGGTTATTTCCCTGTTAAAGAATTGGCTACCTTCAGAAAACTGAACTCCAGATTGCAAGGTCACCCGACTACACACGAAGGACTTCCAGGTGTAAGAATGGCGTCAGGATCTTTAGGACAAGGTCTATCAGTAGCCATTGGTGCTGCTCAGGCAAAAAAGCTGAACAACGACAACCACCTCATTTATGCCTTAACGGGTGATGGTGAGTTACAAGAAGGACAAAACTGGGAAGCCATCATGTATGCATCGGCTAAAAAAGTGGACAACTTAATTGCAACAGTGGATTTGAACGGAAAACAAATTGACGGTGCGACAGACGATGTACTTTGCATGGGTGATTTGAAAGCGAAATTCGTTGCTTTTGATTGGGATGTGGTTGAAATTAAAGAAGGAAACAACATTGAAGCCATCATAGCCGGAATGACACACGCCAAATCATTAACCGGAAAAGGAAAACCGGTTTGTGTTTTATTACACACTGAAATGGGTCACGGGGTAGACTACATGATGCACACGCACGCATGGCACGGAAAAGCGCCGAACGACGATCAATTGGCTGCTGCTTTAGCTCAAAATTATTCTGAAGACGAAGTGGATTACTAGCATGAAAATTGACGATTATAAATTTCTGATAACAGAATTTTTAAGTCTTTCAATTTTTAAATCTTTCAATTAAAATTCAAATGAAAAAATATACAAATACAGGAAGTAAAGATACCCGTTCCGGTTTTGGAGCTGGAATGACCGAATTAGGTCAGAAGAACGAAAATGTTGTGGCTTTATGCGCTGACTTAATCGGTTCTTTAAAATTTGACGATTTCAAAAAAAATCACCCGGAACGCTTTTTCCAAATCGGTATTGCAGAAGCAAACATGATTGGAATTGCAGCAGGTTTAACTGTTGGAGGAAAAATTCCTTTTACCGGAACTTTCGCTAACTTTTCCACGGGGCGTGTGTATGACCAGATTCGCCAGTCCGTGGCTTATTCGGATAAAAATGTAAAAATATGTGCTTCTCACGCCGGATTAACGTTAGGAGAAGACGGTGCAACACACCAGATTTTAGAAGACATCGGTTTAATGAAAATGTTACCGGGAATGACCGTAATCAATACTTGTGATTACAATCAAACCAAAGCGGCAACGATTGCATTGGCAGACCACCACGGTCCAGCTTATTTGCGTTTTGGTCGTCCGGTAGTACCAAACTTCACCCCTGCTGACGAGCCGTTTGTAATCGGAAAAGCGGTTATGCTGAATGAAGGAACTGATGTAACCATCATCGCAACAGGACACTTGGTTTGGGAAGCTTTGATTGCTGCTGAAGCATTGGAAGCTAGAGGAATTTCTGCCGAAGTAATTAACATTCACACTATTAAACCTTTGGACGAAGAAGCGATTTTGAAATCGGTTGCTAAAACAGGTTGTGTGGTTACAGCTGAAGAGCACAATATTTTAGGAGGTTTAGGTGAAAGTGTTTCAAGAGTTTTGGCTTTAAACAATCCGAAACCTCAGGAATTTGTTGCCGTTCAGGACAGCTTTGGAGAATCGGGAACACCAGAACAATTAATGGAGAAATACAAGTTAAACAATCAGGCGATTGTGGAAGCTGTAGAAAAAGTGATGAAGCGAAAATAATCCTTTTCGTTTCGCTCACCCATAAAAAAATCCCGCTCAGTGAGCGGGATTTTTTATTTTTATTATTTGATATTCTTAATTACAATTCTTATCCAAATGTTTTCTTACCCTTGTCGGTGAAGTAAAATCTACACCACCACAGGCTGGAATACCTTGTCTTTCATCTACATATGGCGTAGAAAGATCATCAATCGCTGCGCCATTGAATGGATAATACCTAACAACATCATTTGGATCGTCAGGATCTATATATTTAATTTCATTTTTAGTCGAAAACCCGTCATTATCATCATCTGCATCAAATACATTCGGAATCCCGTCGGCATCCGTATCTAATAATGTTCCGTCTTCATTAAGCACGTATTCGTATCTTGATTCAATCAAGTCAAAATCATTATCAACATATTCAACATCATAAAGATTGAAGGTAAAAATAAGCGGTGCATAATACGGAATTGTTCCGGCAGCCTGATTGTAATATCCCAACCCAGAAGGCAGGAACATTACCCCTGAACCGTAATTGGTATGGCTCAAAGTACCATCCGCATTATTTGAATTTTGACCAGATCTGAATTCTGGAAAAATATACTCCCATCCTTTTGTCTGAACACTTACCAAATTAATTGCAACCTGATTTGGTGTATTATCAAACTGACCAGTTTCCAACTCATACCCTTCTTCTTCAGAAATATACTCTCTTGTTAACCATTCCCCTTTATACGAAGTATAGACTTTATCTACGCCGCATGGCTTTTTGCCACTTGCATCGGTATCATCTTTATCATCAAGTTTAAGGTAGTACACTTTAAATTCAACACCAAAACGTTTAACCATTTTGTACAATAAAGGATATTCTGTCTGATCCCAAATGGATACCGTATGTGTTTCATCCAGCGGTTTCATTTCAACATTAGTCACATCTCCATCTGGATTCTTAGTCACATCAATATAATACCTGTGAAGGTAATCTTCAATTTTAACTAAATCCTCAGCATATACATCTGCATGCGGACGAGGCGGCTCTGCTGTTGGTACGTCGTCTTTCTGGCAACTTGCACCCAATAGTAACAATCCGATTCCTAAACCGTATAAAACCTTATTCATCATTAACAAATTTTAATGGCGCAAGATACAATTTTACTTTATTTTTGTACCATTATTAACAGTGTTTTTAACGAATTCCAATGAGAATCGACAAATACCTATGGTGCGTTCGCTACTACAAAACGAGAAGTATCGCCACAGAAGCCTGCAAAAAAGGTCGTATTACCGTAAACGGACAGGAAGCCAAACCGTCACGCGATGTATTCCCTTCTGATAAAATCACCTTACGAAAAGACCAAATCAATTATATACTAACGGTTTTAGACATTCCCGAAAACCGTGTTGGAGCCAAATTGGTAGATATTTACCGAAAAGACGAAACACCAGCCGAAGCCTTTGCTCATTTGGAAATGCTTAAACTTTCTAAAGAACATTACCGTACCAAAGGCCAGGGACGACCAACAAAAAAAGACCGTCGCGACATTGATGATTACACCTTAGACCCGGAAGACAATGACACTGAATAAAGCCTATTGGGAAAACCGCTACCTTACCAATGAAACCGGCTGGGATGTTGGAACAATAACAACACCTTTAAAAGCATACATTGACCAACTTGAGGATAAAACCCTTAAAATTCTTATTCCCGGAGCAGGAAACGGCTATGAAATAGATTATCTGCTTGAAAAAGGTTTTTCTAATGTATTTGTAATCGATTTAGCCGAAGCACCTTTAAAAAATATCCGGAAGCGCAATCCCGATCTACCAAAAGAAAACCTGATTCAGAAAGATTTTTTTGAACTGGAAGACTCCTTTGATCTTATTATAGAACAAACATTCTTTTGCGCTTTAAACACTGAACTACGAAAAAACTATGCCTCTAAAACCCATTCGCTTTTAAAACCAAAAGGTAAAATCTTTGGCTTATTGTTCAATTTTCCTTTAACAGAAGTTGGACCGCCTTTCGGAGGAAGCAAAGAAGAATACCAGAATTTATTTTCAGAACTATTCATCATTAAAACACTTGAAACAGCTTATAATTCAATTAAACCAAGATCAGAAAAAGAGTTATTCTTCATCTTTCTTCCTAAATAATATTTAGCCTGAGGAAGAAGAAATCTATATTTAAATTCTTTATTTTTGATTTAAATTTTAAAACAAAAGGCTTTTCAAGTCGGTTTGAAACAAAATAACAACACAACATGCAAAACATCATTTTAACCAAAGCTGAAATCCAGCATAAAACCAAACGAATGGCTTTCCAGATTTACGAAACGTTTTCCGATGAAACCGAAGTCGTTTTAGCAGGAATTGCCAACAGTGGTTACACCTTCGCAAAAAAAATCGCAGCCGAGCTGGAGCAGATTTCAGATTTAAAAGTAATCTTGTGCGAAGTGCAGATTAACAAAAACAATCCGCAGGACGAAATTATCACATCCCTGAAAAAAGAAGAGTACGAAAATAAAGGACTGGTTTTAATTGACGATGTTTTAAACTCGGGAACCACATTAATTTATGGCGTAAAGCACTTTTTAGACGTTCCGCTGAAAAAATTTAAAACCGCAGTCCTGGTAGACCGCAATCATAAAAAATACCCTGTAAAAGCAGATTTTAAAGGAATTTCTTTGTCGACATCATTATTAGAACACATTCAGGTGGTTTTCGAAAACGAAGACGAATACGCGTACTTAAGCTAGCTTTCCGATTATTTCGTTTGCAATTTCCGAAGGCTCCTTACCATCAACAGAAAGCACATTTTTTGCTTTATGATAAAAATAACTTCGGTCGAACAAATGTTTGGCTATAAACTCTTCAAATTCTGCATCGTCCAGTTTAGCAATAAGCGGACGATGTTTTTTTTCCTGCATTAATCGTCCTGACAACTCTTTAACGGAAGCTTTCAGATAAAAGGAAGCCACATCCTCCTGTTGCAAAAAAAGATGATTATTGGCATAACAAGGTGTTCCTCCTCCAAGGCTAAGAATAAAATCATCCTGTTTGCTTAAAAAATCACGTAAGGTTTCGTGTTCTAATTTCCGAAATTTGATCTCCCCGATTTCCAAAAAAAGTTCCGAAATAGTTTTTTGGGATTTTTTTTCAATAATTTCATCCAAATCATAAAAGGGAATTCTAGCTTTTTCAGACAATAATTTACCAATTGTCGTCTTTCCCGATCCCATATAACCAATTAAAACAATTTTTTGCATCCGAATAAAACCTTATAAATTAAGCGCTTACCAATTTCCTTTAAAAAAAAGTCAAATTTATAATAAATTTCCCTTGGAAAATAAATAATAGGCCTTATATTTGCACCCGCAATCAGGAAATGATTTCAGACTCGGTAGCTCAGCTGGTAGAGCACATCACTTTTAATGATGGGGTCCTGGGTTCGAATCCCAGCCGGGTCACGAATGAATGAAAATAAAAGAAAAAGTGTAAAGTTCGCTTTTAAACTTTTTTGTTAGTTTCATTTTCAAAGCGGAGCTTTGAGGGATCAACGAAGTTAATCCTATTTAAGACCTAAATTCATTTCCTGAATGCTACGACTCGGTAGCTCAGCTGGTAGAGCACATCACTTTTAATGATGGGGTCCTGGGTTCGAATCCCAGCCGGGTCACAAAAGTCAAACAGTTTTGTTTGGCTTTTTTTGTTTACAAAGGCCACGTGGAGAAATTGGTAGACTCGCCATCTTGAGGGGGTGGTGCTGCAAGGCGTATGGGTTCGAATCCCATCGTGGTCACGAATAAATTAAAACATAAGCAAAAGCGTAAAGTTTACTTTTAAGATTTTGTGTTGTTTTAATTTTCAAAGCGGAGCTTAATTGGGAAAAACAAATTCTATCCCATCGTGGTCACGAATAAATATAAAGCAGAATTTAAATTGCAAAGTTTACTTCAGAAGTTTAAATTCTGCTTTATATTTTCAAAGCGGAGCTTTGTGGAAGGCCAAAGTCAATCTGATTGTGGTCACAACCCTTTAAGCATATAATTCTTCAATGCTTTAAGAAAAGGAATTTTTGGACAACTCCATATAACAACTAAATCTTCCCAAAGTGTTGTTTTTTCATCTAAAAATTTAAAAACCAGCTTAGGTTTTACTTTAGAAAACATCCCTGAAAACAATTCATACCCTAATTCATTCCTCGCAAACAAAACAGCAACAAACAAATTATCGTAGAAAGTAAAACGGTTGGTTTTGTAAAACCGTCTGAAATCGACAGTATCTTTCTGAAGTATTGCAATAACTCGCTTTGAAAATTTCGCTGCATTTTTAAACGTATAGCCGGTACTGGCTTTCGTCCAGCCACCCGCCGAACCAATATTTAAAATCCGCTTAGAGTTATTCCTCCAAAAAGGAAACGCAGACATGGGTATAATACCTTTTTCTCTCCGTGTAATTTCGTACGTTGAAATTCCTTTCTTTGCTAAATACTGCTCTATTTCAATCCGGTAAGCTTCCTCATTTAAAACGTCTGCAGAAAAAAGTGTATACTCTACTAAAGCTTCTGTTTCAGAAATCGGCAAAACATACATGAACCGTGTATTCCCTTTCTGAGACACTGAAAAATCCATAAAACCTGCTTTGTCCCTATCAAAAAAAGGGCTTTTGGTCTTTATAAACCAACCTTCAAAATGCTGTAACAGCAATGGATATTCTGCATCATTCTTTAACGAATTCAAATCCAGAATACTGTTAAATAAAATTACACCTTTGTAACTGGATTGCAACGTAAAAACCTCAACTTCCTCATTAACAACTTCCTGAAAAGACTGGACTTGTTCTTTTCTCCATTCAATTTCCGGGCACGCCTTCAATTCAGAAAGAATGCGCTCATAAAAGGTTTTGGATTCGATCATTTTATACCGAAAATCTTCCGAAAAACAATCAATTTCAATTTCATTATTCTGAAAACCACCTTTCGACCATGTTTTGCTTACGGCCCAATCCCAGTCGCCTACCCTATTTTCCCAAAAACACCAGGTTCGGTCGTTTGAATTTTTCTCATCCGGATCCAACAATAAAATACGTTTTCCAGAAAACAAACCACAGCATTCCATCTCATATAAAACCATAAGAGCTGCCAATCCGACGCCGGAAAAAATGTAATCGTACTTCATGTTTAGCAATGGTTTATTTGCAAATGTAACGAAAGCGTTGAAATAATTTCTTAAATTTGTTTAACAAAAAACCACAATCGATGAACATAATTAAAAGTGTGTTTAGCATTAAAGATTTGGAAAACCTCTCCGGAATAAAAGCACATACCATCCGAATCTGGGAGAAAAGGTACGGCTTACTGGAACCGATGCGATCCGAGACCAACATACGAAATTACGATATTGAAAACCTGCAGAAACTGCTCAATGTAACCTTGTTGTATAACAACAATTATAAAATTTCAAAAATCGCACAACTTCATCCGGAAAAAATTGCGGAACTGGTTCATCAGATAGGAACTACCGAAAATTCAATGAGTCATGTTCTTGCGAATTTTAAATTGGCCATGATGAATTTTGACGAAGCGCTGTTTCTGAAAACCTACAACAACCTGGAGCGCGAAAAAGACTTTTCAGCCATCTTTTTTGACGTACTGATACCTCTTTTACATGAAATTGGACTCTTGTGGCAAACCGATACCATCACGCCGGCACACGAGCATTTCATCAGCTACCTGATCAAACAGAAGCTATTGGTAAGCATCGAAAAACTGCAATTGGAACCTAAAAAAAGTGATAAAACGTTTGTACTCTTTTTACCTCACAACGAAATTCACGAACTCGGGCTATTGTACCTGAATTATGAAATTCTGCGTAACGGATTTAAAACCATTTTTCTAGGCCCCAGCATTCCTTTACAATGTCTTACTGACATAAAAAAGCACTTCAATAATATTACTTTTGTTACTTACATTACCGTAGAACCCGGTCCTGATTCGATAAACCATTATCTTGATGAATTCCAGAAGCAACTCTTAAACACTACCGATTCGGAATTGTGGGTGTTTGGAAAAATGACAGAATTCATCGATAACCAAAATGACACCAAAAAAACCATCATTTTTAAACAGATTTCCGATGTTACCGGTAAATTAAAAAAATAAAAAGTTTTATTTATTTTGTTTAACTTTTTAGTATATTTGTTAAACAAAATATGAAAACCAGTATACAAATAATCGGATCCGGATTTTCCTCTTTGGCCGCAGCCTGTTACTTGGCCAAAGCAGGTTGTACTGTAACGATTTATGAAAAAAACAGCACCATTGGCGGTCGCGCCCGACAACTTAAAAAAGAAGGATTTACATTCGATATCGGTCCTACCTGGTATTGGATGCCCGATGTATTCGAACGTTTCTTTGCCGATTTCAACAAAAAACCTTCCGACTATTATGAACTAATCAAACTAAATCCGGCCTATCAGGTGTATTTTGATACTCTGGATTTTGTCACAATTGCAGATAATCTAGACGATATTGCCAATACGTTTGAAACCATAGAAAAGGGAAGCGGTACGAAATTAAGACGCTTTATGAAAGTGGCGCAAAGCAATTACGACATCGCCATTAAAAATCTAGTATATCGTCCGGGTGTTTCCCCTTTAGAATTGATTACCCCGCAAACAGCCTTAAAAGCGGGACAGTTTTTCAGCACTATTTCCAACGATATTCGCAAACAGTTTAAAAACAAAAGACTGATTCAGATATTGGAATTCCCGGTGTTGTTTTTGGGAGCCAAACCTTCGGATACACCCTCCTTTTACAGTTTTATGAATTTTGCCGATTTCGGTTTGGGCACCTGGCATCCCAAAAACGGGATGTACAGTGTGATTTTAGCGATGGAAAGCCTGGCGAGAGAATTAGGTGTGATAATTAAAACCAATACTGAAGTGCAAAAAATTCTGGTCGAGAACGGAAAAACAATTGGGCTAGTGGCCAATGGCAAAGCACTTTACAGTGATATCGTGGTAAGCGGTGCCGATTACCATCATTCGGAAAGCTTACTGGACAGTGAGCATCGTGCTTATTCGGAACAATATTGGGATAAAAAGACTTTTGCCCCTTCTTCCCTGCTGTTTTATGTCGGATTTAACAAAAAACTGGAGAACGTAGAACATCATACTCTTTTCTTCGATGTGGATTTTGATGTGCACGCTTCGGCGATTTACGACCAACCGAAATGGCCAGAGGAACCATTATTTTATGCAAGTTTCCCATCCAAAACCGATTCCAATGTTGCGCCACAGGGCTGTGAAGCGGGAATTTTTTTAATTCCGTTAGCGCCGGGGTTGGACGATACCAAAACGTTGCGGGAAGAGTATTTTGATAAAATCATAAATCGTTTGGAAAGCCTTACCAATCAAAGCGTAAAAGAGTCAATTCTTTTTAGCGAATCATTTTGCGTGAACGATTTTATAAAAGACTACAATTCATACAAAGGTAATGCCTACGGAATGGCGAATACTCTCATGCAAACCGCCTTTTTGCGTCCGAAACTGAAAAGTAAAAAAGTAGAAAACTTATATTTCACAGGACAATTGACGGTACCGGGTCCAGGTGTTCCGCCTTCGCTGATATCGGGAAAACTTGTATCCGATCTAATCCAAAAAAATTACAAACCTGAAAAACAACTCGTATGAAAGCACTTTTTGACCAAATTTCATTTGAATGCAGCAGAAATGTAACCAAGGCCTACAGTACTTCGTTTGCGAGTGCTGTACGAATGTTGGCGCCCAGCATCCGTCAGGACATTTACAACATTTACGCTTTTGTTCGTTTTGCTGACGAAATTGTAGATACTTTTCACGATTACGACAAAGAAGCGCTGTTCGGTTTTTTTGAAGATGATTTACAAAAAGCACTCGACAATAAAATCAGTTTGAACCCGGTGTTGAATTCTTTTCAGACTACGGTTCACAAATATGCTATTCCAAAGTCGATGATCGATGCTTTCATGAAAAGTATGAAGCAGGATTTGTACAAAAAAGAATATACCACCTTCGACGAATATTCCGATTACATTTACGGTTCGGCTGATGTTGTGGGGCTGATGTGCCTGAAAGTATTTGTAAAAGGAAACGATGCCAAATACGAAGAATTAAAACATTCGGCCATGCGCTTGGGTTCGGCGTTTCAAAAAGTGAATTTTTTACGGGATTTGAAAGCAGATTTTGAAGAACTCAATCGCACCTATTTTCCCAATACTGATTTAACGTGCCTGAATGAAGAAACAAAACAACAGATTATCACAGAAATTGAAGCCGATTTTGAAGCCGGTTTCAAAGGCATTCTAAAACTACCGATGGAAGCCAAGTTTGGCGTTTACACTGCTTACGTTTACTACAAAAAACTATTATCCAAACTCAAAAAAACGCCTTCCCTGGAAATTAAGAACACCCGAATCAGAGTGCCTGATTATGAAAAAGTGGGATTACTGGCCAATTGCTATCTGAAATACCACTTAAATTTACTCTAAAATAAACAACCATGTGGATTCATTTTTTTGTTTTTCTGCTCACCTTCTGCTTTATGGAATTTATGGCATGGTTCAGTCATAAGTACATCATGCATGGTTTTTTGTGGAGCCTGCACGAAGACCATCATCATAAAACACACAATTCGTGGTTTGAACAAAACGATGCCTTTTTTGTAATTTACGCTATCATTAGCATTACTTTCTTTTTGCTTTGGAAATATGATTTTCTTGAAATAGGTTTGGCCATTGGACTGGGAATTCTGGCTTACGGTATTACGTATTTTATCGTACACGATATTTTTATACACCAACGTTTTAAACTGTTCCGAAATACGAATAATCGGTATGCCAGAGCCGTTAGAAGAGCGCATAAAATGCATCACAAACATTTGGGAAAAGAACATGGTGAATGCTTTGGTATGTTGCTCGTGCCTTGGAAGTATTTTAAAAAACCCTAATAAAAAAGTCCCTGATGGGACTTTTTTATTAGGGTTGAAACAAATCCTGTAACGGTTTTAATTGCTCTACATCGATGTTTGATTTTTGCATCAGCTGCAGCATTTTCAAAACGGTAGTAGGGTTCATGTCTTCGCCGGTTATCCGGACAACGGCTAAACCATTTTCTTTCTTACTTCCGTAAAGAATAAACTCTTCAATATGCTCATCTTTACCTACGCATTTGAACTCGGCTCCGTCTTTTCCTAAATTCACTTTGATTAACGATTCGTACTTTTTATCGTTTAATATCGAAGCAATTTTCTCTTTTTCTGCCTGAATAGCCTCCTGATTTTTACCGTCGGCTTTTAAAGTAAGTACGTTTACTTTTTCAAAAGCATCCAATACTTCTTTTTCATCGGCGGAAAGATTGGCTTTTTCAAGATTCAAAATCGATGGTGAAACATCCAGAACAGTGAAGCCTTGACTAGCCTGTTCACTTTTTTCTACAAAATATTTCTGTAAGGTTGGCTTCTGTTCACAACTTGCAAACAGGAAAGCCGAAACCAACGTTAAAAACAGTAACCGTTGCATAAATTACTTTTTAGAAGCCTTTTTCAGAGAATCACCACCCGGCAAGCTCATTTTTTCGGTAAGCGCGGAAATCTCATCTAAGTCAAAATTACCTGTTAAAGATAATAAAACCGTTTCATTTCCTTTCACATTTACGCCTTCAATAAACATTAAAAGTTCTTTTACCTGACTGCTGGTCGCTCCGGATTTCACATAAATGTTTACTTTTTTACCGCTGTCGTTTATACGCATCAATTCATCTAGCGGGTTGGATTTCAAGTAACTTCCCACGGTTGATTTCATATCGGAAGCTGTCTTGTTGCTGTTGGTAGTAAATACTTTCAGATTGTCTAACTTTTTAAGCAAAGTCATATAAGCCTGCGCTTCTTTATCAGTACCATCTACTTTTACTTTGCTCATCAATTCGAACATTTTCTTGTTCACGATTACCGATGTCACATTTTCCTGACCGTCATATTTGTCGAAGGCAGATTGTGCAAAAATTACCGTTGAACTTAAGGCTATAACTAATGTTAAAAATAACTTTTTCATTTTTTGATTGTTTTTGATTACTTAAAAATTGTTTTTGTTGTTTGATTGTACTCATGAACGTATTCGATACTTTTCACGCCTTCATTTACGTTTTCGGAAACCATTTGAAGGGCTTTTTGCGTTTCGGCGAAAGCGATCTCCGGATCATCAAAAGTTCCTAAATCCTGTTGATGCGTTGGCTCCTGATTCATAAAAAAGTACGTCCCAGCTAAGACTGCCACACTGGCCGCAACAGAAATCCACGCTACATAATTTCGTTTTCTAGGTTGTAGTGGAACTGTTTTGGTAAATTGTTCTTGTTTAGCCTGAGTGAAGTAACCAAAAATCGCTCGATAATTTTCTAAATGGGGCGCCACATTTGAAGAGGAAAAATAAGTCTTAAGCTCTTTTTCTTCGGCGATACTGGTTTCTCCTGAAAAGTATTTCTCTATTAATATTTCTATGTTATGCAATTCCATAATTGTGTTTTTTAACCAATTGTTCTCTAATTTCTTTTCTTGCTCTTGAAAGTGCAACTCTTACTGCTGTTTCGTTCATATCGAGTATTTGCGCAATTTCTGCAAATTCATATTCTTCCACATCCCGCATCTGAATAATTAAACGCTGTTGTTCCGGAAGGGTTTCTATTATTTTTTCTACCCAATTCCAGCTGTCCTTATCCTCAATCTGTTTCTGAACGCTTGCCGCATTATCCGTATAATTACTGTGAACGATTTGCAAATTTGATGCCCTTTTTGATTTTAACTGATCCAAGCAGTAATTTTTGGTTATCGTCATCGCAAAAGCTTCCACACTCGAATATTTGGAAAGCACTTCGTTATTGTTCCATAATTTCACCAAAACCTCCTGTGTTGCATCCTCAGCCTCTTCCGTACTAACCAGCAATCGTTTGGCCATTCGGAACAGCTTATCTTTAAAAGGAGAAATCAGTTTTATAAACTCCTGCTGATTCATACGTAACTATTGGTTGGTTTTGGTTTATATAAGCAAGACGAACTACCTCTTGGTTTGTTACAAGGTACAATAAAAAAAAAATAAACCCTGAACTTTACAACCGTAAAGAACAGGGCCTAATAAGTTAGAATTGATATTACTACTAAAAATCCATAACTTTACCCAACTATCTAATAATTAGATTTTTAAATATTTTTTCTTCAGTATTGACAATTTCCATTACATAGTTTCCGGAAGCCAAATCCGATACTGCTAATTTTTCATGATTTCCTGTCTGAAGACTTTTAACAATTCTTCCCGACATATCAAATAATTTCACAGAGAACTCTGCAGCAGCTGTAAAATAAATCACTCCGGTTGCCGGGTTTGGATACATTAAAAAAAACTTATATCCAAATCCGTGTGTTCCCAACACCTGTTGATGAATAACACCAACCGCCTGCAAATCAAAACCTCCCGTGTCAAATGGTGTAGGGTACGAATCGTTAATGGCATTACCAAAACTGTCGTACGTGGCATATACTGAACTAATACTTCCCACAACATCAATAATCTTTACATGTGTAACATGCTGCTTGTTCAATAACGGATTGTCAGGAATTTCACTTAAATCAAACGGTGTTCCGTGAGTTCCTTCATACTTACCGGCAATATTGTGCAAATAGGGCGCCGAAGGTGTTTCGAAAGTTCCAATCTGGGTATTGACCTGTGTTTGACTGTGCATTGGAAACCCAAAATAATTGACTCCGTCTGAACTTACTTCCACAATCCCCAATTCCAAATACCCTATATTACCGTTTTCGAAGACTGCAAAATCAAATCCAGGGCCGTTGGTAATCGGTAAATTAAAAGTGGCTACCGCTTCTCCTCTATCCCCAAGGCTTACAATGGCTCCCGTTGGAAAACCAACAGCATTTTCCGCTACGCCTGAAGTTACAAACCCTAAGCCCGGCTCGGATAGTTTTATATAACCGCGAGTAAGTGAAATACCACTGGCCCAGGCAACAAACGCCCCATCGTTTTTATGAATAGCCGTAGAACCAGGTTGCCCCGCTGCCGGAGGGTAGGTTTGTGCCATGCCTTGAAGCGTTAACAGGACTAGTAAACAGAATAGTACAGATTTAGGCATTCTCAACTTATTTTATCGCAAGTTTTACCGTTTGCTTCTGATTTTCATTGCGGATTTCCATCATATAAATTCCAGCCTGAAGACCCGACACATCAATTCCTGAAAGCGTATATAGTTCTTCTTTTACCTTCTTACCTGATAAATCGTAAATGACTACATTCACATCCTTATCTGTAGCAATGAAGACTGTTGTAACAGCAGGATTAGGATAAACTTTAAAAACAACTTCTGTCAGATCGTTACCACCTAAGTTACTTGTATTGGATTTATAAAAATGATTCGGAATATTACCTAAGGCATGTGTCGTCAAAAAAGTCCCGTCCGCGTTGTATAGGTGCGCAAAACCTTGAGCTGCATATCCGTTAGCATCAGCAATGTATATTTTGCCATCAATCACATCTAAACCGTAAATTCCCAAAAAGTCAGTTACCGGCGTAGTGATATATGCCGAAGTCGGCAATGTCAAATCCGTAAAAGCCATACGATACACATTGGCATCAATTGTGTAATAAAGGTAATTGGCATCGGAACTTAAATGCAAAGGATGCTGTACGCCCGAAAAAGTAAATTCTGAAACAACTGCATTAGTCCCTAAATCAATTTTATGCAATTTCCCAGCCGTTTCTCCATTGGAACTCCATGAAGGCATTCCTCCTGAAAGCACATACAAATAATTTCCTTTTACAACCATTGCATTCGGCACATCTCCTACATTAATAGTGGCTTCAATACTTGAGGTTACTGGATTAACCACAGATATTGTTGTCCCGTAACCATATCCACCTTGATGGGCAACATATAATTTCCCGTTAACTTCTTCAATTTTTTCCACACCTTCAGGCATCGGGATTGTGCTTTCCACCTGATAGGTAGTCAAATTAATTACAGCTAAATAATCGTCTGTAGTAACCGTTCCATCCCCCCAACAGGTTACATAGGCTTTGTTTTGATAAAATTCTACGTATCTGGGGTTTGTTAAACCGGCCTCAATAGAAGTTACCGAAACAAAAGTCTCTCTATTAACAACTTTAACACTATTGGAAAAATTTAAAACAACCATTGCAATATCCCCGTAGAAACCTATGCTTTGCCCTACATCACCTAAAGGATTATTGTTATTACTAATGCCATAAATATTATTCGTCACCTGATTGTTAGCGGAAATAAAACTTACTGAAGCGGCATTACTTCCCATATTACCTTCATTTAAAACAAAAATTCCATCAAGGTAAGACTGCGAGAACCCTAAAAAACTTAAAAGCGATACTACTATCGAAAATTTATATTTATTTATCATTATGTATTATAAAAAAAGCTTTGCATCGGCAAAGCTTTTCTAGTTTAGTTATTAAAATAAAAACCGTTCGGACCCACTCCAACCGTTACCTCTTTCTGTAAAGATCCGGTTAAAGAGTAAACATACGCTTTACAGTTTGCTGTAAAATCACCACCATCAGCAACAAAAATACGTCCGTTGTTTACGGCAAAACCGTACATTACACCATATTCTGATGTGGAAGAATACGTTAAAATCGGAGTAGTTGAAGCCGATGTAGCCGTTAAATTCATGGCATAAACTGAAGTTCCCGCAGTGTAATAAATCTTATTTTCATAGATATCCAGATTTTTAGCACCGTCTAATTCCGATGGAAAAACAACACTGCTCGTGCTTGCATCTGATAATTTCACTTTTACGATTTCGCTTGCCGCTCCGTAAGGACTTCTCATCACGTATAAAAATCCGTTGTTCACTTCCATAGCATCGGCATCAGAACCAACATTGATAGGTGTTTCAAGAGTATTTGTTGCAGGATTTACAACCAGAATATCAGTATTATTATATGGTTCGGACACATATAATTTTCCGTTTTCCAATACAATTCTGTTTCCGGTAGCATTCAATGGAATTGTTGATTCAACTGAATTCGTTGTTAAATTGATTACTGCAATATAATCGTCTGTATTACCACTGGTCGGATTTTCATACGAATACGTATTTGCATTTACCACATAGGCTTTCCCGTCTTTTACAACACCGTATCTTGGTCTTGAAAGGCCCGTTTCGATTTTCGCAACCAATTTAAACGTCTTTCTGTTTACAACGTTGATTTTATTAGATCCGCCCGCAATAATATAAGCGTAGTCACCATTGAAAAACATAGACTGTACATATTTCCCAAACAAATCCCCCGGATTAACAGTACCATGAACATCCTGAGTAAAACTTGTCAAATCATCACTTAAAAAAGACACTGAACCTTGCCCTGACGAACCTTCATTTAGGATAAAAATACCCTTCTCATATGCTCCTGCCTCAACTGCTGTATCATTATCGTCATTATTACATGACACTAGTAAAATACTCCCAAGAGCAACTAAAAAAAACTTACTGAACTTCATTGTTATTAAAATTTAAGATTTATGTATAGGTTAAAATTTCTACCGGGCAAGGGCCTGTCTTCAAGGCTCTGGTATTTTTCGTTAAACACATTCAGCACCTGAAAACCCAATTTTGAAGATTTGAAAAATCCGAAATCATAATCGATTCCGATATTGGATACATTATAAGCTTCTATGATTTCGTTCGGATCGTTGTCCGATCGGGTATAAACAAAGCCGTTATATAAAAACTGATAATTTGCCGAGAATTTATTAAAAAAGTAAGCCACCGAAGCCGTTGCTTTATGAAATGGCACAAAGAACAGCTGTTTACTCGTTTCTTCATTTTCAGAAATGGTATAGGCCCATGTTCCGTTTACTTTGAAATGATGTCTCCCAAAATTTGTACTCCATCCCAACAAGGTTTCGGTTCCATAGGCTTTTACCTTATCGGTGTTCTGAGGTGACCATATTCCGCCTTCTCCGGGAACCCAACGCAGCATATCCCTGATTTTCATATAATAAGTCGTTTGAGACAAGACGATATTTCCAAATGAAAAAACATTGCCAATTTCTGCCTGATAGGCACTTTCCGGTTTCAGGTTCGGATTACCGCCTTCTTCCCAATACAAATCATTGAACGTTGGTATACGGAAGTTTCTTGAAAAATTTGCTTTCAGCGTATACAATTTACTAAATGCATAAGACGTTCCTACTGAGAACAATAACGGACTTTGATAGTTATCGGTGATTTCTTTGCGGAGACCAAACTCACTTTGCCATTTTCGGGCTACCTTCAGATTGGCCATCAATGCTGCCGAACCGATTTGTCTTACGTTACTCCCGAAACTGGTTCCATAACCTTTGGTACGATTGTAATCTACAATACCGTTCAGTTTTAGATTTTGCAACAATTGGTACCCGAAATCGAATTTTGTTATAAAGCATTCCGTTTTTCCAAAGCTGAAGTAATCACTGTTGATATCGCCGAAATACTGATAGTTTTCTGCAACGTAGGCCGCTTTAAAATTGGCGTTCAATTTGTTGTGCGTCATTTGATATTCCATCAGATTCCTACTGAAACCGTTAACGTATTTCGTTTTGGTATCCGACTCCGAAACCAAGGACATATGCCTGTCGGTATTGGAGGCTTGGCTGTAAAACTTAATACTGCTGTTCGCATTGATTTTATACCCCAAACTGACATTCAAACTCGTATTGTCATACTGCCCGTTTAGATTTTTCCGCTGCTCGCCTCTCCAGGTGTACAACCCTATATAAGGATAATCATTTTCCGAACCATTATAGGAGATTCCGATTTGCGAACTCCATTTCTCATTCGAAAACACCATTCGGTAGTTCGTCCCTAAAGTTGAAAAGCTGCCGTAAGCCATTCTGAAATCGTTACTGAACTGTTTTTTGAAAGTCAAATCATTATTCAAATGAACGGTTCCTCCTATCGCGCCGCTTCCGTAAATTACACTTCCGCCTCCAGCTTTTACACTGATAGAATTAAAATCGTTGGTGGTAACGGTATTAAAATCGGTACTGCCGTTGAGTTGCGAATTGATGTTGATTCCGTTCCAGACTACTGCCGTTTGCGAAGCCGTCGTTCCTCTGAAAGAAACTGTAGACAGCATACCGCGACCGTATTCTTTAAAGTAAATAACGCTGTTATAATTCAGCAGATTCGAAAGTGAAGATTGATTTTTATGGATTACCGAATCCGCAAGTACCAGAATGGATTGCGATTGGTTGTTTTTTAAATAAACGTCTGAAATAACGAGTTCATCAAGTTGACGAATAGTATCCTTCTGCGCCGAAACCCATTGGCACAAAAACAAAAAACAGAATAAAAGTAGCTTTTTCGCAGTCATAATTTCTGAACCTTTTTTCCCGAAAGTTCGATATTCGTTAAGAAAAAGGCAGGTCTCCTGGCTTGCGTCCTGTTATTCACCTTCCCGTTTTACAACAGTGGTATGAAGAATAACAACAGGCTTAATAGCTTACAGTTGCGGGTACAGCTTAGGTTTTAAACCTAATTCCCTTTTAATGCGATTGATATAAATCAAAACGCAACCTTATTCGAGCGCAAATATAACAGTACAATTGTGAATTATGCAAATTTCTATCACTTTTTAATTTAAAAATTGAAGAAATCTAAAATTTTAAAGAATTTCAGAAGGCTTTCCTACAATTCCATTCGGATCACCTGCCCGAAATCGACTTTATTGGAAAACGCCTCTTTTAAGGGTAAATCCATCTGTTTACACAAAAAACTACGGATAACGCCGGCATGCGTAACAATTACCACAGAACGCTTCACCGACACTGTCAATTCATTCTGAATAAAGGAAAGAACTCTTTCATGCAATTCAACAAACGATTCTCCGTTGGGCACTTTTACGTTCACAAAATCTTTCATCCACGGATCGATTGCTTCGGAAGGAATAGCATCCCAGTTTTTCAGTTCCCAATCGCCGAAATTCATTTCCATCAGACGGGCATCAATCTGATACTTGGCATCCGATAAATAATCCGCTAAAAGTGTACAGCGTTGCAACGGACTTGAAAAAAATACCGCATCGTTCGGAAGTTGTTTTTTAATCGCTTCAAATTCCAATACATATGGAACTTTCAAACCTACATCGGCTTGACCGTAACAAATCCCTTTCTCGCAAACGGTTTCGGTATGCCGTACTAAATAAATTTCCATAATACCACAATCGATAAATAAAACACTACTTCACATACTTGCTGCGTTGCACCCAGACAATCGCCAGTATAACCGCCTATCCATTTCTGGAAGTACCGCGCCATAAAATAACGGATTACGAAAACGGGAAACAGTACCAAAATAAATTGCCATTGAAAATATGTCATTAGCAACAACGGAATCAGACCAAAAACAAGCGCCCCTACCACTTCACGCCATGTAAATTGCTGTGCAATCGGTTTGCTTTTGCTTGTGGCATCCTCCCGGGAATACTGATGGGTAAAAACGATGGAAATTGCCGCCAGCCTACTTACGGAATGCGCCGAAACAAAAAGAAGTAAACCATACAATCCTACTTCCGCAACGGTCATTTTTGGCAGGATAATGGCTTCCTGAATCGCTAAAAATTTCAGTCCGAATAACAAAACCACACCGATGGCACCATACGCTCCGATGGCACTGTCTTTCATGATCATCAAAATTTTCTCTTTGGTCCATCCGCCTCCAAAACCGTCACAAACATCGGCAAAACCATCTTCGTGAAATGCTCCGGTAACCAGAATTCCGGCGATAATTCCAAGCAAAACACCGATATTAACGGAAAATAAATAAGCAGCTCCAAAAAAAACAAGAAACGTCACCGCACCTACAATCCAGCCGATAATTGGGAAATAACGGGTTGCTTTATTAAGATATTCCGGATCGTGGGTGATGTTTTTCGGACACGGAATACGCGTGTAAAACATTAGGGCGGTAAAAAATATATCTAGTTCTTTCTTCATTTAGATTGGAACGCGGACAAAACGGATGCAAGCAACGCGGATTTCCTCGGATTTTTTTATTATTATTAAAGATTTTTGACTACTAATCACTGAACACTGACACTTACTACTCCTTACTACTCACTCCGGCGCTTTCAAAACTGGCCATTTCATTCAGAAAAGCCACTGCCGACAGTAAAATCGGGAAAACCACCGCACATCCCGTCCCTTCCCCCAATCGCAAATCGAGTTGTAAAATGGCTTTGGCGTTAAGATAATTAAGGAGTTTTATATGCGCCTGTTCTGCTGAAAGATGACTGAAAACCGCATTTTTAAGGATTCCGGGTTGTTTTTCAAAGGCGATTAAAAACGCTACGCTGCAAATAAAACCGTCCACCACTATCAGCATGTTGTTTTTGTATGCTTCCAGCATTCCGCCGGCCATTTGTAAAATTTCGAAACCTCCGAAATACGCTAATTTATTATCCAAATCATCGGCATCCTGATAAGAAACAATGGCTTTTTTCAGAATGTCGATTTTAAATTTCAGTTTTTCTTCATCTACCCCTGTTCCTTTTCCGACACATTCTTCAATAGGAATTCCGGTAATGACGCTCATTAAAACCGAAGCGGTGGACGTATTTCCGATGCCCATTTCACCAAAACCGATGCAATTGCTTCCGGAAGTGGCTATTTGAGTCACAATTTTGCTTCCTTTATCGAAACAAAGTTCCAACTGGCTTACCGTCATGGCCGGCCCATGTAAAAACGATTGCGTTCCTTTATCGATTTTTGCGTTGATCAGGTTGGCATTCGTTGGAAAATCATAATTCACACCGGCATCTACAACAGCCAAACGGATGTTATTTTGCTTGCAGAATACGTTGATCGCTGCTCCTCCTTCTAAAAAATTTGCCACCATTTGCCGGGTAACATCCTGAGGATATGCACTTACGCCGTGATTAGCAATACCGTGATCAGCAGCAAAAACTACAATATTCGGCTGTTTGATTTCAGGGGAAACGGATTGAAACACTAATCCGATTTGCTTTGCCAAAACTTCAAGAATTCCTAAAGCACCGGTCGGTTTCGTTTTGCTATCGATTTTATCCTGAAGCTGTTGTTCTAAAGTGGAAAATCCTTTATTTTCTTCATTTAAAACAAGATGATTTTCGTCTTCCGGATTTTGAGCAACCTTAATTTCGGTTACAAACGGTTTGTCCGATTTTTGCTTCCAATGCAATTGCTGCAACATCGGCTGATTGCCGTAATCGGTAGCGGGCTTTCCAATGCAGAAATATCCTAAAGGTTCCAAATGCTCAGGAAAACCCAGTAGTTTTTTAAATTTATAATAGTTGAGAATGGATACCCAGCCCATCGAATACCCCTGTTCGGTAAGGGATAACCAGATATTCTGTGCCGCACAAACCGCACTGAATTTAATCGCTTCATTGCTCCCGACAGTCCCAATGGTAAAATGATTCAAAACCGAGCGGTCATAACAGATTACCAAACCTACCGGCGCTTCTTCAATGGCTTCCAGTTTCAGGTTTTTGTATTGCTCTTTTTGATCTTGATTGTCGGTTTGATCGGCGGCTTTTTTATCGTATTCGACAAACAACTCTTTGACAGCTGTTTTGATTTCTTTCGAATGAATCACGAAATATTTTGTCGCATCGGTTAAACCAACGGATGGTGCATAATGTCCTGCCTGCAACGCCTTTTCTATCACTTCATCCGGCACCGGATCCGTGGTGAAATGACGGGTATCTCTGCGCGATCGCAATATGTCGTATAACGTAGCCATCTATACTTTTGAGGTTGTCGCTTTAATTTTTACCGGAATTCCGGAAACCATCAGCACTACCTCATCAGCATTCTTAGCCAGGTACTGATTCATCCAGCCTTGTAATTCAGTGAATTTACGCCCGATATGGGTATCCGCATGCACGCCCATTCCTATTTCATTGGTGATAATGATAATGGTCGCGTTTTCCTGTTGGGCGATTTTATCAAATTCTGCTTTAGCTTGTTGCAAACTTGCCTGCACGTCGTTTTTAGTGTCTACAAAAAAGTTAGTCAGCCAAAGCGTTACACAATCCACTACAGCTACTTTACCGGAGAAATCTATTTCGCTCAAGTGTTTTTCCTGTTCCACATTAACCCATCGCTCGTCACGATCCTGCTGATGCCTGTCGATTCGTTTTTGAAAATCGTCATCCCATTTACGTGCCGTCGCTACATACATTGGATTCGCGGATAATTCTTTTGCTAAATTTTCAGCATAACTGCTTTTTCCGGAGCGCTCCCCGCCTGTTATCAGATAAATCATTTTTTATTGCTTTATGCTTTAAGCCGTGAGCTATAAGCTTTCTTCACTTTCTATTCTCTGTATTCTATTTTCTATATTCCTTCCTCTTGCCTCTTATCAAATCAATATGGGCAATGCAGACAATCTTCCTGACAACAATATCCCCTTTTCAAATGATACCAGGCTTTAAAAACCTGTTTCCCGTTTTCAATATCATAATCAATTCCTTCAATTAATACCGAAGAAGGCGGAAGATTTTTGGCTTTATTGTCCGAAGCATTTTCCGGGGTAACCGTGGCAACATAATCCTCAATTTTTGCCCTACTTGCTTTTTTGAAACAATCCGGACAAAGACAATCCACTACATCCGTCGGAGCGAAAATTGGCGGAAAATCATTGCACCAACATTTCATTCCTTCGGGCGTATCTCCACACGGAAAAGAAACCGAACACGAAGAACACTGTTTTGTTTTAATGACATTCATGGTGTAAAGATAAGGCTTGTTGATTTTTCAAAAACAGCTAATGAAGGATTTTTTTGTAAAATCCCCTACCTTTGCCCGAAAGAACAACACATTCTCATGAGAAATTTTATCGTCTGCTTTTCACTTATTTTTTGCATTTTATCTTTAGTTGGATGTAAAAAAAATGAAGCGGTAAAAACGGAAAACACTGTACAAATCAACAATGCCGTCAAATATGCCAGTGGGTTATCCATTTACAAATACGAAGGGTATTCCGTAGTTAAAGTAACAAATCCATGGCCGGATGCCAATCACGATTTCACTTATGTTTTAAAAGAAAAAAATGCTGTTGTTCCGGATAGTTTACAAAAGCATACCGCGATTCAGATTCCATTACAATCGGTTGTTGTGACTTCAACCACAAACATTCCGTTTTTGGAAATGCTGGGTGTTGAAAACAAATTGGTTGGTTTTCCGCATACGGATTATATTTCCTCTGAAAAAACAAGACAATTAATTGATAAAGGAGCCATAAAAAATGTTGGGCAAAATGAAAAACTCAACATGGAGCAACTTATCGATTTAGCACCGGAACTTATCATAACTTTTGGTGTTGACAATAACAATCCAATGATACAAAACCTCGAAAAAAGTGGTTTAAAAGTCTTGATTCAAGGCGATTGGATGGAACAATCCCCACTTGGAAAAGCAGAATGGATAAAGTTATACGGTGCCTTGTTCGGAAAAGAAAAAGAAGCGGAACAACTATTTGACAATATCGTTAAAGACTATAACAATTCATTAGCATTGGTAAAAAACATTCAGCCGAAAGCAACTGTTTTGTACGGAACAATGTATCAGGATCAATGGTTTGTCGCCAAAGGAAACAGTTGGGTGGCTCAATTTCTGAAAGACGCAAAAGCAAACTATTTATGGGCCAATGTTGGAGGATCCGGAAGCCTTGGCTTACCTTTTGAAAAGATTTTGGAAAAGGCAAAAAATGCCAATGTCTGGATCGCGGCCGGCACTTTCCAAACCTTAAAGGATCTTGAAGGAACCAATCCGCATTACAGTCAATTTGAAGCTTTCACTAAAAAAAGCGTGTATACTTTTGAAGGCAAATTAGGCGCTACCGGCGGAACCATGTATTACGAATTGGCGCCCAGCCGACCGGATTTGGTTTTGAAGGATTACATTAAAATTTTCCATCCGGAATTATTACCGGACTATACTTTTACTTTTGCTCAAAAATTAAACTAAGTTGGCCAACAGAAAACGAAATATCGTACTATTCTCCCTGCTGTTTGTATGCTTATTGCTTTTGCTTTTAATCAACATTAGTTTTGGATCGGTTCATATCCCTTTCAGAGATGTTTTTGAGAGTTTAACCGGTGAGGAGGCTTCAAAATCCACTTGGGAATATATTATCATGAACTATAGGCTTCCCAAAGCAATCACAGCCATTTTGGTAGGTATGGGACTTTCTGTCAGTGGTTTATTGATGCAGACTTTATTTCGAAACCCACTTGCAGGACCCGATGTTTTAGGATTAAGTTCCGGAGCGAGTTTAAGTGTGGCCATTGTAATCTTGGGCGCAGGTTTATTGCCTTCCTTTTTAAACACACTGGTTTTATCTTCCTACGGTTTGGTTTTAGCCTCAACCTTTGGAAGTTTTGTAGTATTAATTGCGGTGTTGCTGGTTTCTCAGAAACTTCGAGACACTATGGCTATTTTGATTATCGGACTGATGTTTAGCAGTTTCACCAATTCGTTTGTGAACATCTTAACGTACTTCAGTTCAGCGGAACAGCTTCAAAAATTCACCTTCTGGTCGCTTGGAAATTTGGGCAATTTATCCTGGACTGCCATAATTCAGTTGTCGGTTTGTGTAATGACCGGATTATTTTTATCGTTCCTCTGCATAAAATCATTAAACGCACTGCTTTTAGGAGAAAACTACGCCCGAAGTTTAGGCATTAATTTCAAGAAAACCCGACTGATTATCCTGATCGCTACAAGTATTTTAACAGGGAGCATCACGGCCTACGCCGGCCCTATCGCATTTATCGGTTTAGCAATCCCACATATCGCCAAATTACTGTTCCAAACCAGCAATCATAACATTTTGTATTGGAGTACGCTTTTGGTCGGTGCGGCCGTAATGTTAATTTGCGACGTGGTTTCCCAAATGCCGGGAATGGAAGTAACATTACCAATAAATGCCATTACCTCATTAATTGGAGCCCCGGTTGTCGTATGGCTTTTAGTCCGAAAACGTAAAATGATGAACTAACCCAAAGTACGGATGAACATGGCTGCAAAAATTTTACATACAGAGCATCTTTCCATCGGATATACCGCTAAAAAAGGAAAGACCGTTATTGCTTCCGGACTTAATCTGAATTTACAGGAAGGAAAACTGGTGACCTTGATTGGTGCTAACGGTATTGGAAAATCGACGTTGTTGCGTACCGTTACCGGGATTCAAAAGCCGTTGGAAGGAAATGTTTATCTGAACGGCAAAAAAGTAACAGACTATCATCTTCCGGAATTAGCGCAGAATTTAAGCATCGTTTTAACCGAAAAACTCCCTCCAAGTAACCTGACCGTTTTTGAATTGGTCGCTTTGGGAAGACAACCATACACCAACTGGATGGGTTCGTTAGCTGAAAATGACATTGTCAAAATACAGGAAGCGATGTCGTTAACACAGATTACCCATTTGGCTGAAAAAAAACATTACGAAATCAGTGACGGGCAATTGCAGAAAGTTTTAGTAGCCAGAGCATTAGCACAAGACACACCTTTAATTATTTTAGACGAACCTACCACGCATTTGGATTTGGTTCATAAAGTGACGCTTTTCAAACTCCTGAAAAGATTAAGTCATGAAACCAAAAAATGCATACTATTTTCCACTCACGATGTTGATTTAGCCATCCAATTGAGTGATGAAATGATTGTCATGACTTCTGAAAAAGTAATCCAAAACCAACCCTGCAACCTAATTTCAGACGGAACACTTAACGAGCTTTTTAAAGACGATTCCATCCATTTTGATCCTGAAAAAGGAAAATTCATCATTCATTAAACAAGAATTTGTCGCAACATTTCGTAACTTTAAACTTTCAAAAATTAAGGTTATGAAATCGAAATATATCTTTGCTCTATTAGTTAGCTTCCTATCCATTATGACAGTACAATCTCAATTAAAAGCGATTGCTTACGCTGATGGCAATCAAAAGTTAGAAGGCTTTTCCGGAAAACCAATGAAAGCTAATGCAAAAAAAGCAGGTGTTTTAATTCTACCCGCCTGGATGGGTGTTGATGCGCATGCTAAAGAAAGTGCCCTTGAGCTTTCCAAATTGGGTTATTTTACTTTCGTTGCCGACATTTACGGAATTGACAAAAGACCCGCTAATTCACAGGAAGCCGGAAAAATAGCCGGACATTTCAAAACCAATTACAAAGAATACCAGCATCGCATTCAACTGGCTTTGGAACAATTGATTAAATCGGGGGCAAATCCGAAGGAAATAGCGGTAATCGGTTATTGTTTTGGCGGAAGCGGCACGTTGGAAACAGCAAGAGCGAATATGCCTGTAAAAGGTGTCGTTTCTTTTCACGGTGGATTAGGGAAAGATGCATCACGAAGTGTCGAAACTATCCATCCAAAAGTTTTAGTACTGCACGGTGCCGATGATTTCTTTGTTCCGGATACTGAAATCAAAGCGTTTCAGGACGAGATGCGAGCAGCTAAAGCGGATTGGCAAATGGTATATTACGCCGATGCCGTGCATGCTTTCACCCATAAAGATGCCGGATCGGACAAATCCAAAGGTGTTGCCTACAATGAAAAAGCAGATAAACGTTCCTGGAAAGCAATGTTGGATTTCTTCGATGAAATTTTCAACTAAATCATTCTTCCAATTCGGGTATTTTGTTAGTATTTGAAAAGTGTCCCATAGGCTTGTCCGGTAAAACACGATTCAAAAATTTTTCAAACACCGGAAGAAACCACACAAAAACAATCACACCAATAAAATTGAACAAAAAGTGAGCATTGGCTAATATTTGCTCGAGAGGGATTTCACCACTAATCCATTCCACGAAATGAACGAATGGCAAGAATAGTAAGAGACAAATTACAATGCTTGTAAAATTAAAAATCAAGTGAAAAAGACCAGTTTTTATGCCTTGACGATTACCTCTTATGGTTGCCAAAAGTGTATCACTACAGGTTCCTAATTCCGCACCAAGCATAATAGCTATTCCTCCCATAAGGCTGATGGCGCCTTTCTTCACCAAAAGAATTGCCATACCAACGGTAGCCGAAGAAGATTGAATGATCAGCGTTACAACAGCTCCGGTTATCGAGCCTGTAATTGGGTTGTTCATTTTCAACATCCACTCATGAAAGACCGGATCCTGCTTTAAGGGCGAAATCGCGTTTTCCATGATAAACAAACCGAAAAACAACATTCCGAAATAGATGAACAGTTGTCCGTATCGCTTGAAATGATCTTTTTGGGTGATGAGTAAAATCGCCATACCAATTATCAATAAAAGAGGTGAATAACGGGCGATATCTAACGCAATAATCTGGCTGCTGATGGTGGTTCCGATATTAGCTCCCATCACTATTCCCATGGCTTGCCTAAAAGTAAGCAGCCCGGAATTGACCAAAACAATAGTAATGATAATAACAACCGATGAAGAATCCAGTAAAATGGTTATAATTGTTCCGGTGAGAATGGCCGTAAACGTATTTTTGGTAAAACGAAGCAGCCATTTTTTTGGTTTTTTAGACGTAACGCTCCGGATAACATCAGACAAGCTGGTTACGGCGTAAAGAAAGAGGACCAATCCTCCTAGCAGTGTTAAAACGATCTCACTCATGGTTTCGATCTTTTGCATTGAGTCACCTCTAAGTTAAAAATTTTTAACCACTACAATGTTTCTAAATTGTTAACTTTCAGTGTATTAAAAAACAAGCCTCGAATAATCGAGGCCGTCATATCAATTAAAAAATATTGAACTTATTTTTGTTCGTAATCGTAATTTACCATCCAATTAATTCCGAATTTGTCGGTAAACATTCCGAACAAAGCCCCCCAGAAAGTTTTATTTAAAGGCATGGTTACTTTTCCTCCAGCCGAAAGACCATTAAAAATACGAGTTGCCTCTTCTTCGCTTTCTGCATTAATGGAAACAGAAAAATTATCTCCGAATGTTACCGGATTACCGCAACCTTCCACAGTATCACTAGCCATTAAAACCGTATTCCCAATAGGTAAGGAAATATGCATGATTTTTTCTTTATCTGCATCGGAAATAGAAAATTCACCTGAAGGTGGCATATCTTTGAATTTACCGGCATACGCAAAATCGCCGCCAAAAACTGATCTATAAAAGTTGAATGCTTCTTCACACGTACCGTTGAAGGTTAGATAAGGTTGTACACTTGTCATAATTTGATTTAATTGGTTTCTTCTCAAATTTAAGGAAAGTTTCCAATTGCACAAGTTTAAACAAAACAACTTTTAAAAACATAAATAAATTATAATTATTTGATTATCAACACATTAAAAAACCATTTTACACTACCTTTGTATTAGAAAAAAACTAATTTCCGAAAACATTATTTCTAACTATTAAATTAAGAAGTATGGAAAAGATGTATCTCTTGAGAAAAATTCTCTTAATTAGTTTAGTACTCGTACTTTTTTCCTGCGAGAAAGAAGATTTTTTGAGTAATGATATCGACCAAACCGCAAGACAAAATGAAATAACAGCAAAAAATGTCGCCGGGAAAACATTTCAGGGTGAAAATGTTCCTGTTGGAAGCGGTTTTGTATTTTCTTGGGTTACATTCAACAATTATGGAACCTTAATGGAAGTAGGTATCGATATTACACCGGAAGTGTACGAAAGTCTCCCAAGATCTGGAGATTTTGAAAAACCTCTTATTATTCCTTTTTCAGAAGACGTTAAAAAATTTATTCCTTTCAATCATGTGGGATTAAACTGGAGCAATGGCAATCCGGAAAATCCACTATTGACCAAGCCTCACTTTGATGTTCACTTTTTCATGATTACTGTTGAACAAAGAATGGAAATTCCTGAATTTTCTGATGAGTCCGAAGCGCTGTTTACCAATTATCCATCTGCCGAACATTTCCCTTCAGGATACAAACCTTTTGCGAAAAATTCCCGTGCCGAAGCTATGATTGGCAACCACTGGTACCCAACCAAAGCTTTAAAAACATCAGATTACGCTTTGTTTTTGGGAAGTTATGATGGCAAGTTTACTTTCCTCGATCCAATGGTTTCACTGGACTTTCTTAAAAATGAAAGTTTGTTAATTTCAGAGGAAATACCACAACCGGCTATTTATCCCTCTGACAAAGACTTCCCAAAATATTTTAACATTTACACCAACAAAAAGAAAAACAATTCTATTACGCTGAGTACTTTTATTCAACGATAATAAAAAGGGTTGTCTTAAAAACAGACGACCCTTTTTATTTATAGAAAAATGGGTAACCTTTCGTTTATTTTCTTCAGCAAAAACCAGCCGAAGACTGCCAATACGCAAATCAGAAAGTATTTCAATACAATATAATTAAAGGAGCGTTGTGGTAAGAACTCATAAACCAACCTAATCATGTAGGGATGACAGAGGTAGATTCCCAACGATAACGTTCCGGGAATTGGCTTTTTAACAACAAGATTCGTAGTAACTGCCCAATGCAGCAAAAACATACTGATGGGTAAAAGGAAAACAAAAAAATCCAAAGCACCGAGTTTGAGCGAATAATACAGAAACGATTCAAACAACAATCCTAAGCAACACAAGAATAAAAACCATTGAAAATGCTTCGATGAAAACTTCCAGTAATCGTATAACGAACCCAATACTAAAAACGGGAAAGCGAAGAAAACGCCATTACGGGTGGTGCCTATACCGTTATACACTTTTGTAAAAACAGGCAACTGCTCAAACACATTCAGTTTGTATGCAAGCTGAAACATATAACCAATCACAAATACTAAAAAGATAACGGTCAGTTTCGTTTCGATTTTCCAGTTTCGGCTAAGATATAGTAAAACAACACCCAAAACATTTGCTATCAAATACCACAAATGCCAATAACCATAAATCAGTTTGTAAAGGAGTTCTGTAGTCGAAAACCATTTGAGGTGATAATGATAAAGTAAATCCGGAAGGTAAATGAGCTGCCAAACGATATAAAGCAGAAAAATGCGTTTACAGTATTTTATCAGGTACGTTTTATCGTTTAGTTTGTTTCGCAATAAATAACCCGAAACGATGAAAAATGTCGGAACTGCAATTCGGGTAATCCCACTGGAAATTGCATAGGAAAACAAACCGCTTATACCTAGCATTTTGGAAACCGGAAAAATATGCAACGCTACAATCAGAAACGCCAATCCTAATTTTAATACATCCAACGATGCGCTTCGGTTTGCCATGGTTTGTTTTTTACTAAAGTAAGAAATTTTCAACTTTGGCCACCTCGCCTGCTTTCAAATTCTGGAGTGTAATATTGCCGACTCTTACGCGCACCAAACGCAAAGTCGGATAACCAACTGCTGCGGTCATTTTTCGTACCTGACGAAACTTTCCTTCCGTTAGTGTAACGGATAACCAACTGGTGGGACCGTGACGCTCATCACGAATACGTTTTCCGGTTCCAATGCAATCGGGCAAATTATTTATTATACTTGCTTCACAGGGTTTGGTAGTATAACGGATACCTTTAAAACCGATTTCCACACCTTTTTTTAATACTTCGATGGCAGCATCCGTAACAATACCGTCTACCTGGGCATAATATTCTTTTTCGACGGTTTTACTTCGAACATTTTCGCTTTCCATACCATCTGTTGTCAATAATAATAAGCCTTCCGAATCTTCATCCAAACGACCAATTGCCATAGTACCCTCCGGAAAATTATAAAGCTCCCCTAACAGTTTTTTAAAACGTTTTTTCTCGTAAACAAACTGACTGAGATACCCATGCGGTTTGTGAAGTAGGAAATGATGATGCATTATTCGATTTTTAGCAAAAATACGGTTTCTGCAAGACAGTTTCCACAAGCCATCCTAAAATAGTAATCGATTGCATTTCATCTTAAAAAATAGTTATTTCCTGACATATTTAAAAACCTTATCAAAAAGAATTGTAAATTTATATTTCATTTTTAAACTGAAAATCAGAAAATTATGGCAACATCCGAAAAAGCAACCATCACGGTAGCCGCAACTGTAAACGTTCCTATTGAAAAAGTTTGGCAGTTCTGGACAAATCCGCAACACATCACCCAATGGAACAATGCCTCAAACGACTGGCATACTCCAAAAGCCACCAACGATTTAAGAAAAGACGGAGCATTTAACTACCGCATGGAAGCTAAAGACGGAAGTTTCGGTTTCGATTTTGAAGGAAATTATACCGATGTAAAAACCAACGAACTCATTGAGTACATCATTACAGACGGCCGTAAAGTTCAGATTGTATTCGAAACACTTGACAACGAAACCCACATTACTCAAACCTTTGAAGCCGAAGAAGTGCATCCGGCTGAATTACAACAGGACGGCTGGCAAGCCATTCTCAATAATTTTAAACGCTATTCGGAAACCCATTAATCAAAGCTTATGAAATCACAAATTTTTATCAACCTGCCTGTTAAAAACCTTGAAAAAGCAATGGCTTTTTATACCGCTATCGGGTTTGTCAACAATCCTAATTTTACCGATGAAACCGCTGCTTGTATGGTCTTTAGCGAAGAAATATTTGTGATGTTGCTCACGCACGACCGCTTTAAAAGTTTCATTACAAAAGAGATGGGTGACACAACCAAAACTACATCGGTTATCAATTCCTTATCTATGGAAAGTGTGGCAAAAATGAACGAAACCGCAAATAACGCACTAAAAGCCGGTGGAATCGAGCCAACCCAGCCTAAAGATTACGGCTTCATGCAACAACGCAGTTTTGAGGATTTAGACGGAAATTTCTGGGAAGTTTTCTATATGGACATGAGTCAGATGCCACAGCAATAAAACAATGCTTATGAAAAATCCGATTTATCCCTGTTTGTGGTTTGACGGAAAAGCCAAAGAAGCTGCCGATTTTTACTGTACCGTCTTCACCAATTCTAAAATATTGGAAACCAATCCTATTGTAACAACTTTTGAAGCTTCGGGGCAAAAATTCATGTGTTTGAACGGCGGCCCGATGTATTCCATTAATCTGTCTATTTCTTTTTTTGTGGTTTGCGAAACTGAGGCTGAAGTAAATGCTTCATGGGCTAAATTAATAGAAGACGGTTCGGTTTTGATGCCGCTTGACGCTTATCCATGGAGCCAAAAATATGGCTGGGTACAAGACAAATTCGGTGTAAACTGGCAATTATCTTTTGGGAAATTTGAAGATGTCGGCCAAAAATTCACGCCAACTTTAATGTTTACACAAAAGGATAACGGAAAGGCCGAAGAAGCCCTACATTTTTATACTTCTTTGTTTAAAAATTCCAGTATAAAAGGAATTCTACACTTTGATGAAAATGATCATGGTGTCCCCGGGACTGTCAAACATGCTCAATTTAGCTTAAACAACACTATTTTTATGGCTATGGATGGAGGCTTAGGACATGATTTCTCCTTTAGTGAAGGGGTCTCTCTGGTGATTGAATGTGAAAATCAGGAGGAAATTGATTATTTCTGGAACAATTTCACCAAAGAAGGCCAGGAAAGCATGTGTGGCTGGCTCAAAGACAAATATGGCGTTTCCTGGCAGGTAGTTCCGGAAATTTTAGGAAAACTCATGGCACATCCAGAGAAAGGACAACGCGTAATTCAGGCCTTCCTGAAAATGAAAAAATTTGATATTGCAACGCTTGTTAATGCTTAAATTCTTAAATTATGGAAACACAACTTGAACAAATTCGTAATCAGCAGAAAGATTCCTGGGACAAATTTTCTCCGGGATGGAAAAAATGGGACGATTTAATGATGGACTTCCTAAAACCCATGGGCGATGAAATCATCAAAAAGATAGCCCCTTCCGGAAGTGATTTAGTACTTGACATAGCTGCCGGAACCGGAGAACCCGGGCTTACTATCGCTTCCATGATTCCCGACGGAAAAGTGATCATAACCGACCTTTCCGACAAAATGTTGGAAATTGCATTAGAAAACGCAGCATCCCGAGGTATTCAGAATTTAGAAATAAAAGCGTGTGATGTTACCGAATTACCCTTTCCGGATAATTCCTTCGATAAAATAAGCTGTCGGTTCGGTTTTATGTTTTTTCCGGACATGCAAATCGCTGCCAACGAAATGGTGCGTGTACTGAAACCCGGAGGGAAGATTGCAACGTCCGTTTGGATGGGGCCGGAACATAACTTTTGGGTTACCGCGAGCATGAGCACCATTAATAGTAATATGCAGCTCCCTCCGCCTCCGGCTGGTTCACCGGGAATGTTTCGTTGTGCAGAAAAAGGACTGATTGCTTCAATTTTTAAAAACGCTGGCTTAAAAAACATAATCGAAACAGAAGTTTCAGGAAAATTAAATGTTGGTACTGCTGACACCTATTGGAATATGATGACTGAAGTAGCCGCTCCTTTCGTTGCTGCACTCAGTAAAGCAGATGATGACATGAAAGCAAAAATTAAAAGCGAAATACTGGACCTTGTCAATCAGAAATATCCGGATGGCACTATTGTGATTCCTTCCAGCGCATTTGTAATTTCAGGCGAAAAATAATTCATCTGACCAAATTTTTAAGATTGTTTTCAAACTCATGCTGTAAAAAAATCAATGAGCAATTACGGTTTTATCTTATTTAAAAAATAACATTTTGTTTTTCATATTACAAAAGCATTCAATTTTATTATAAAAAAATAAGTATCAGATATTTATATTATTTTTTCATTATATTGCTTATGTGAAATTTGCCCCAAATCAATCGCTTACCTGCCTGCCGACCATTTTATAGTATTTTAGGAACTGTCACTATACAGATTCTGTTCCAGAGATAAAAGACTGTTTGTTAAACTTAATAAACTAAAGGAAGATGAGGAAACAATTACTTTTGCTATCGGTCTTATCAATTTACACCTCAACTACTGCACAATGCTGGAAAGATATTAGTGCCAAAAACGGTCAGTCTGCCGGTATTAAAACTGATGGATCCTTATGGACCTGGGGGTTTAACGGACAAGGACAGCTTGGAGACGGATCAACCACAAACAGAAATACTCCAACACATATTAACACCACCGAAAACTGGAAAACCATAGCTTCCGGTTACAATCATATGGTTGCGATAAAGCTGGACAACACCATATGGGCTTGGGGAGCAAACAGTCAGGGGCAACTTGGTTTGGGAAACAATTCCAATATTAGTATTGCAGCACAAATCGGAAATGACACAAACTGGAA
Organism: Flavobacterium enshiense; assembly: GCF_040750275.1. GTDB lineage: Bacteria > Bacteroidota > Bacteroidia > Flavobacteriales > Flavobacteriaceae > Flavobacterium > Flavobacterium enshiense_B. The sequence continues at coordinate 518,768 of NZ_JBDOCV010000001.1, read as the reverse complement.
ATCCGTTTCACCAGGCAGTAGTCATACCTTAGCAATAAAAACCGATGGTACTTTATGGGCTTGGGGAAGTAATTCTTTTGGCTGCATAGGTGACGGAACCCAAACACAAAGAAACACTCCGGTTCAAATTGGCTCTGACAGCGACTGGAGATTCATTTGTGCGGGGGATAATAACTCCTTCGCTATAAAAGCAAACGGAAGTTTATGGGCCTGGGGTGACAATAGCGGCGGAAAGTTAGGTGACGGGACCACGTTGAATCGTACAACACCTACACAAATCGGAACAGATACCGATTGGCTTTCCATAAATGAAGGATATCTTCATACAACAGCAATTAAGCAAAACGGAACATTGTGGGCTTGGGGAAAAAATTCTTTCGGCCAATTGGGAGACAGTACGACCTCTGACAAACTTTCCCCTACTCAAATCGGCACGGATTCCGACTGGCGGACTGTATCGGCTGGTGGTTACCACTCGGCAGCCATTAAAACAAACGGCAGTCTATGGGCTTGGGGCTACAACACTTTCGGACAATTAGGAATCGGCAACAATAACAATCACACAGCCCCAACTTTAGTGAATAACTCTGAAAATTGGGTAGATGTAACCCTTTCTTTACAACATACACTTGCCATATCTTCTAACCAGCAAATTTTAAGTTGTGGTTATAATACCGATGGAAGACTTGGCATTGGATCTAACCATCATAGAAACGTCTTAACCGCGATAGAATGCCAAACAACTTTGAGTTCTGAAAATTTTTCAAAACAACAATTCACTATTTATCCAAACCCGGCTTACAATCATATTTTTATAAAGAACAGCAGCAATATTGACATAAAAAAAGTTAGTATTTATGATGTTTTCGGAAAGAAAATCCACGAATCTCAAACCGATTTCTCTCAAATTAATGTCAGTAATTTAAGTGTTGGTGTTTATTTTGTTCAAATTCAGGCGGACAATCAGTATTTCGAAAGTAAATTCATCAAACAATAAACTTATTTCACAATCCCTTTCATTACGCCTGCATACTTTGAAAAGATCATGCGGCAGTCATTTTTTTTGTTACTTTTACACTACATAAAAACAATACCATGTCACAAACGCTTTTAGTATTAGCCGCATTCATTATTGCATTATTTATAGGCATTTATATAGGCAAACTCCTTTTTTCTTCACAGTCTAAATCTGAAAAATCTGGACTGGAAGAGCGTATCAACGGGCTGTTGTCTCAAATCGAACAGTTAAAACAGCAGTTTCAAACCGAACGTCTTTCTTTTGAAAAGCAAATCCTGCAACTCAATTCCGAAAAGGAAAATCTTCGTAACGATAAAGAAGCCGTAGCTATTCAGTTATCCAAAAAAGAAGTCGATTTTGAAAACCTTTGGGAACGCCATAAAGAACAAAAGGAGGAAGTAACCCAACTTCAGGAAAAATTCACCAAAGAATTTGAAAACTTAGCCAATAAAATTCTGGAAGAAAAAACAGTTAAGTTTACCGAACAAAACAAGGAAAACCTAAAAAACATCCTGCACCCGCTTCAGGAAAAAATTCATTTATTCGAAAAGAAAGTGGAAGATACGCACAAAGAAAGTATCGACTACCATGCAGCATTGCGTCAACAGATTTTAGGGCTTAAAGAAATGAACGAGCAAATGAGTAAAGAAACGCTCAATCTTACGAAAGCACTAAAAGGTGACAGCAAAATGCAGGGAAATTGGGGCGAACTCATTTTGGAACGCGTACTGGAAAAATCCGGCCTGGAAAAAGGACGCGAGTATGAGGTTCAGCAAAGTTTTACCACCGAAGACGGTTCAAGAGTTCAACCCGATGTAGTTATCAATCTACCGGACGGCAAAAAAATGATTGTCGATTCTAAAGTTTCATTAACCGCGTATGAGCGTTATGTAAACGAAGAAAATGAAGACCATAAAACCGCTTTCCTAAAAGAACATGTTAACTCTATTAAACGACATGTGGAGCAATTGGGCAGTAAAAACTATCAGGATTTATATCAGATTGAAAGCCCGGATTTTGTACTGTTGTTTATTCCTATGGAACCAGCATTTGCTATTGCTTTAAACGAAGACAATTCCTTATACAACAAAGCTTTCGAGAAGAATATTGTTATTGTCACACCATCCACCCTACTTGCCACTTTACGTACCATTGACAGCATGTGGACCAATCAGAAGCAACAGGAAAACGCTTATGAAATTGCCCGTCAGGCCGGTGCTTTGTATGATAAATTCGATGGCTTTGTTTCAGATCTGATAAAAATCGGCAAAAAAATGGACGAAGCCAAAAGCGAATACGGCAATGCCATGAATAAACTCGTGGAAGGCAAAGGCAACCTCATTACCAGTGTTGAAAAACTTAAAAAAATGGGAGCCAAAGCCAAAAAATCATTACCGGAAAGCATTCTAAACCGCGCTTTGGAAAAAGAACACAATACAGAAAATTAGACCTATGAGAAAGTACATTCTTTTTGGAATAGCTTCTTTGACTTTACTATTTGCAGGCTATTTTACTTTTGTCTACTACATCCCTTACAGTGAAGGAGTGCGCGCCGGAGAATTAATAAAAATCAGTAAAAAAGGAGTACTCATGAAAACCTGGGAAGGTGAAATCAGTCAGGGGATTTCAGGCGCTCAGATTTTCAGTTTTTCGGTAATGGACAAAGACCAGCAGGTAATTGACGATTTAGTCCGCTACCAGGGAAAACACGTAAAACTCACATACATAGAACGTTACATTACGTTCCCATGGTGGGGTGATACTCATTATTTTATAACCAAGGTCGAAAAAGAAGCTTCACCGCATTTCAATCAAGATTAATAATTATGGAAGTTTTTAAAAAAGTAAGTGCCTCAAAAGTAACATTTTCAGAATTGATGCTTCCGTCGCATTCTAATTTCAGCGGAAAGATACATGGCGGTTATCTGCTTTCACTTATGGACCAGATTGCTTTTGCCAGTGCGTCTAAATTTTCAGGAAAATACTGTGTAACGGCGTCGGTTGATACTGTTGATTTTCTCAGCCCGATAGAAGTTGGCGAATTGGTTACTTTAAAAGCCTCCATCAATTATGTGGGTACAACCTCAATGGTTGTTGGCATTCGCGTAACATCGGAAAACATACAAACCGGGAAAATCAAACACAGCAATTCTTCTTATTTTACTATGGTTGCCAAAGATGATAATGGCCAATCGGTTGCAGTTCCCCGATTAATACTTTCCAATTTGGAAGAAGTAAGGCGATTTTACGAATCTTTCAGACGGATAAAAAGTAAAAAAGAAACGAAAGCCCTTGAAGACACTTTCGATTATTCTTCAGAGGAAGCCCTTAAAAACCTAAGCAATTTTAACATAAAGTTGGAATTATAACTTTTTCAATGCTTTTTTTTATTTAAAATAAAAATCGTACAAAAATTATAAATTTATTATATATTTGATAACATTGAATCAAATTATATAATAAATATGCAGCAAAAATACTTTTTGAGATTATCTTTTTTCCTTTTGACTTCGGCTTTTTTGGTTTTTCTTTCCTGTAATTCCAACGATGAAGAAGACTATGTTGCGGTTTCTCCTGTTTCGGTAGATTTAACTCAGGTGCCTTATCCGAAACTTTCTGATTATAAGTTTTTTGATGGCGAATTAAAAAACCTGACACCTTCATTAGATGTACTACCCTACAAACCTGCAAGTTCTTTATTCAGCGATTACGCACATAAGAAACGATTTGTTTGGATGCCTAAAGGATCAAAAGCTACTTTTAACGGAGACGCCAGCGTATTGGAACTTCCGGTTGGATCGGCGCTAATCAAGAACTTTTACTACGATCATGTTCAGCCTTCTCATACAACTAAAATTATTGAAACCCGAATCATGATCAGAAAAGCTTCCGGATGGATTTTTGCCAATTATGTATGGAATGATGCACAAACAGAAGCTTATTTAGACTTAAACGGAAGTTATCAGGATATTTCATGGACGGACGAAAACAGTCAACTCAAAAATGTTACTTACAGAATACCTTCTGAAGTACAATGCATCACCTGTCATAAAACAAAGGAAACTATAAATAATGTTGAGCAAACCATTTATATCCCTATTGGAATTAAACCTCAGAACTTAAATTTCAACTACAATTATGGCTCGGAAGTAAAAAACCAGCTAACCAAATGGATTGAAGCCGGTTATCTTGATAATAATTTCACTTTGCCAACAGCGGCAAACACAACCGTTGATTATGAAGACACTTCAAAACCGATTGACCTAAGAGCCAGATCCTATGTAGACATCAATTGTGCTCATTGTCATACAGATAATAAACACTGTGATTACAGACCCATGCGCTTTGGTTTCAGCCAAACCGGCGGAACGAATGGAAACACCAACATGGGCGCTTGTGTAAATACCGAAGACATGCAAGGGTTCCCATCTACACTTGCAAAAATAGTGGCTCCGGGAAACATTAATAAATCCATGTTATACTTCAGAATCAATACCACAAACGAAACATATAGAATGCCATTGCACGGAAGAACACTCATCCACACGGAAGGAGTTGCCTTAATGGAACAGTGGATAAATTCTTTAGGCCCTTGCCAATAATCAAACCCTATTAACTAACAAAAACTACGAAAGCATGAAAAAAATTACTTCAGTTTTTTTACTAATTGCAGCCAACTGGTATTCTTATGCTCAAGATACTTGTGCTTCAGCTGTTCCAATTACAGCCGGCACATACGCAATTAGTGCTGTCAATGGTACACAAATCCCTACCCTTCTTTGCGCAAGTGGTGGGACTGGAGCATCTTCCGGAGAATGGTACAGCTATACTCCTACATCAACCTTCAATGTTACGGTTACTTCTGATATCGCTGCGAATAATCCCCGAACCGACACAAGGGTTCATATTTATTCCGGCAACTGCGGAGCTTTAATTTGCGTTACAGGTGACGATGATTCTGGAACAAACTTATCTTCGGTTGCAACATTTCTTGCTAATGCGGGTACTACCTATTACATAGCTTGGGACAACCGATGGAATAGTTTAGGCTTTAGTTTTCAATTGACTGAAACACCGTATACTCCGCCACCGCCACCGCCAATTACTTATACTTCACAAACCGTATCTACAATTAACAACACTTATAACATTTGTGTGGTTGATATGAATAATGATTATAAAGATGATATTGTAGGCATTAGTCCCAATAACTTAAAAATTCATTACCAAACTACGCCCGGTACCTATTCTATTTCAAACTATACCGTTTCCGGCACAAGCGACATGCCTACTTGGAGCATGGCTGCAGGAGATTATAACAGAGACGGATTTAATGATTTGGTTTTAGGGAGCGGTAGTGGCTTATCGTTTTGGAAATCCAACAGCACCGGAACGGCTTACACTAACGTTAACCCGTCTGAGTATATTTTTTGTCAACGCACCAATTTTATAGATATTAACAACGATGGAAATTTGGATGTATTTTCATGTCATGACGTGGCTCCAAATGTTTATTACCTGAACAACCCATCAAATAACTTCACCCACTATCAAAGTGGTGTAACCCCAGGTTCCTATAATCTTGGTACACTTTCGTCCGGCGGTAATTACGCATCGATTTGGACAGATTACGACAATGATGGTGATTCAGATTTATTTATTTCAAAATGCTCTGGTCCCCCATGTGAATTACACAGAAATGACGGCGGCGGCATTTTCACAGACATCTCAGCCATAGCTCAAATAAACTCCACACCAGTACAATCTTGGTCGTCTGCAGTAGCCGATTATGATAATGATGGCGACATGGATATTTTTGTGGGCGCCAATGGAAGTTCTGGTCACAAATTTTTTAAAAACAATTTAGATACTACAAATAGTGTTGAAGAACCATTCACAAACATCACCGTAGCAGCTGGTTTTGGTTCAGACACTTCGATAAGTCGAGATTATATAGCCTACGATTTTAACAATGATGGTAAGGTAGACATTATGGGAGGTGGAAATAAAATCTTCTTCAATCATGGAAATAATGTTTTTACTCCTAATGCCTACATTGGTATGGCTGTTGGTTCTGTTGGTGATTTGAACAGCGACGGTTTTTTAGATATTACCAACAATAACAAAATCTTTTACGCTGTACCAAACGGAAACAATTGGCTTAAAATTTCCTTACAAGGGGTTCAAAGCAACAGAAACGGTATTGGAGCAAGAGTAGAAATTTATGGTGCTTGGGGCAAACAAATACGCGACATCAGAAGTGGTGAAGGTTTTGAATACATGAGTACTTTAAACGCTCATTTCGGTATTGGAACAGAAACGCAGGTTACCCAGGTTATCATCAAATGGCCTTCGGGAGTTGTTGATACCATTTCAAACCCATCTTCAAACCAGAATTTAACTGTTGTTGAAGGAAGCACCTTAGGACTTGCCGAAAACAACTTAGGCGGGTTTACCATGTACCCAAATCCTGCTAAAGATTTCATCCGTTTTAGTCATGCATCTGGCGATATTCTCAATAATGTTTCTATTTACGATTTAACTGGGCGTCATATTAAAACCGAAAACATGATCGGGGATAAAGTTTCCGTAAATGAATTACAAAACGGCTCTTATATCATTATCCTTGAAAATACCGAAGGAAAAAGGTTTTCCGGTAAATTCATTAAAAACTAATCCAATACTACTCATTAAAAAAGCCCTGAAGATGTTCAGGGCTTTTTATTTCAATCAATCTTTAACTAAAATACTCTAAGCAAATTAAATCCGAAACATATTTCACCGTCGTCCCAACGCCCGTTTGTTTGCCCTAAAAATCCTGTTTCATGCATAGCCCTCGAATTGGTAAAATGCATCTGAAAAACATGCCCTCCGGTTTCCAGATCCACTCCAATAGATAACGGATTAGTATAATTCGATGCGGAAGACCTATTCAAATGAGCGGCATAATCCATATTAATAGACCATCGCTTGGTAACTTTATATCTGCCTCCCATTCCAATGGCAAACTGACTGTTGTCCTGTGGATCAGAAACAGCCACAGTACCATTATCATTTATAATATCCCGAACCGTATTTTCATGAAAATAACTTGGTGCCAATTCCAGAGAAAGTCGTTCATTGAATTTTCTGGATACTAACACTTGGGTAACATAACTCAATCGGTTGGTAAATTTCATGCCCGGATAATTTTCTTCTTTCATTTCGGTATTTACAGCCACGCTGTTAAACCCCGCAATTGTAAATGGAAAACCACCTTCCTTCTGATTTTGAAGCCTGTATTTGGCTGCTAAATCATAGGTTTCCTGAAAACCGCTTCGCGAGACATGAATCGTTAACCAATCGGCAAGACCGTAAATAAATTTCAGTTGAGTATTGGCATTATCCAAACCAAAAAAATCGTCAAAACCGTTCTTCATATAATCAAAACGGTGCGCCACCACAAAATAGAAATCCCCTTTTGCAGCAAGCTTTGTAGATTCCAGATTCACAATCTTTAAAGATTTAAAAGCCGATTCCACGCGGGTATCGGCTTTTATTGTATCTATCTCAGAAAGTAAATCGTCTTGTGTATACCCTAAAACCGGGATTATTAACGCAATTAACGATAAGTATTTTCTCATAAATTACTGAATTACCAATGTTTTAGTACCTTCTCCGTCTATGGTTTTAATGTTCATTAAATATGACCCGGAATTCAAACGGGAGGTTTCAATTCTTGAATTTTCAAGGGTAACTTTTGTTTCTATGACTTTTTTACCTAGCATGTCATAAATAATCACATCTGCTTCCGATACCAATTGCGGTAATTCAAGGGTAACAAAACTTTTTGCCGGATTAGGATATAATTTGAAAGATTCAATGTCGAAACTATCTATTCCTAATAATGAAAAACTGACAGCAGTAGTTCCACAGTTGTCTAAACCGTGATAATCCACAACATTTGAAATTCCTCGGGCAAAAACAACATTAATTGCCGTAGGAGGAAAAGAAAATGTAAAATCATTCGAATCACCTGTACTTCTAGCTCTTGTGGCAACCATAGTAGTCACTCCTGCACTTGAAGTATTAGACGTTATAGACCAGTTTTGCGTAGCATCCACTAATGGTGTAAAACCTACTCCGTTAAATCTTCTGTCCGAAATTACAGTTCCATCAAAAAGAACAGCATCATTGCCCGAAGCCATAGTAGTTGTATTAAAACCTAATCCAAGCCAACTTGCTGAAGGCCCAATCATTGTTAAAGTGACGGTAGTATTGGAAATATCCAATTTAGCAGAATAGTCTGAAAAAAGAGTGACCGTACCAGTAGAATAGGTTTGCGCCAAAGCTAAATTAGCCAACAACAAACCAAACAATGTTAATGTAATTCTTTTCATAATTTGTCTTTTTTAAAGAGTTGTAGTAATTTTTCATCGTTGGTCATTTTGGCGTAATCTACTGCTGATTTTCCGCGAATGTCCTTAAAATTAATATCTGCCGAGGCTTTCACTAACATTTCGGCTATGTCGTATTTTTTAAAAATGGTTGCATAAATAAGTGCGGTATTGCCGCTGCCGTCGGTAATATTCAAATCGGCACCGGCATCGATTAACATTTTGGCAATTTCAGAATTTCCTTTCACCACTGCCGCCATCAAAGGGCTTCCGTAATTGCTTTTCCCGTTAATTTCTGCTCCGTTTTGAATCAAATATGCCGCAACCTCGTTGTTTTGCCTGTAAGTTGCCAACGTAATCAGATTGTATCCCTCATTGTTTACGGAATTAATCCGATTTGGGTTTTCTTTCAACTCGTTTTTCAATTCCGCTACAGTTCCTTTTCGGGCAATTTCAAAAATATCCTGCTGACTGTAAGCCATCTGAAGCATAAAAAGAAATCCAAAAAACATTGCTATTTTCTTCATAATTAATTATTTACAACAACCGTTTGATCCATTTTCATCTCTCCTAACAATTCATCGTAACCTAAAAACCTTCCTTTTACTTTTATCGTATTGAATTCTTTTAAAGTGTTTGCCACTTTCTCCTGAAAGTATACAACCATTTTCTCATCGATAACAATAGTGTTTTCAGTAATGTTTATTTTGGAAATTTTACCCTGCACTACGATGGTTTTATCTAAATATTTAGCATTAGCCTTGGTTTCATTCGTTATATACTCGTTATAAATCGAATCGGCACTAACGGAAAAGCTTCCTTTTTCTTCTGCAATATTTCTATGTTCTTTGTAGAGATAGGAATAAAAAGCCCAGCCCATTATGATAACAAGCCCCAGAATTAACAAATAGCCAACTTTTTTCATTTTAAACAAATAGTTTCTCACAAAATTAACGAAATATTTTTTTATTTTTCAAATTTTTAATAGTAACTTTAATAAGAAAACCAATCCAAAATGCTTTTAAAAAAAATATTCATAATCTTAACCGGTTTAGCAGTGCTATCATGTGACAATGATACCGAGGCGGATTTATATTCTGATACTCCGTTAAATCAGGTTACTTATAACAATACAATAAAAAACATAATCACTGAAAATTGCATCATGTGTCACAGCCGGCCTCCTGTAAATGGCGCTCCAATACCATTGGTAGATTACGACTATGTAAAATCTGCGATTATCAGTAATGAATTAATAGAACGAATATCAAGTGAAGACCCTGGTTATTTGATGCCTTACGGAGGCCCCAGATTACCTCAGTTTAAAATAAATCAAGTTATCGCTTGGAGAGATGCCAATTACCCTGAATAAAAACTCATCATATGAAACGTTTTATATTTTTACTGCTTTTTAGTTTCTGTGCATTGTACGGGTTTTCACAAACTAAAAAAATTACCAAAACAGGCGAAATTAATTTTGAAGCCTCCGTTCCTTCTTTTGAAGAAGTTGCCGCTAAAAACAAAAGCACCACCGTGGTTCTTAACACCGAAACCGGTGAAATTGCCGCCTTAGCCCTTATAAAAAGCTTTCGGTTTAAAATTGCACTGATGGAAGAACATTTTAACGAAAATTACATGGAAAGCAATCGCTATCCAAAGGCGACTTTTAAAGGCAAAGTATACGGCTTTGATTTGGCGAAATTATCAGAAAACAACCGCGATTTTTCAATAAAAGGAATTTTGGAGTTACATGGAAAATCTAAAGAAATCACCGTTCCGGCCAAAATCAGAAAAACAGCAGATAGTATTGAATTAATCACAAATTTCTCTGTAAACTCTGATGATTTCAACATAGAGATTCCTAAAGTTGTAAGCAACAAGGTCGCTAAAAAAGTTAATATCAGCCTGAATTGCAATCTCAAATAAATAAGTGTTAGTTATTTATCAAAAACCTTTTAGGCTTCTAAAAGGTTTTTTTATTTATAATTAATTATTTTCGCATTCTAAATCTTTTTTATGCGTGTAAAACTACTCTTTATCGCTATACTGTCGGTTTTTTCATCTGTCGGTTTAGCTCAGAAAAACATTGATCCAACACCGGAAGACATTACTTTAGCGAAATCTATCCGAGAAAAAAACAGCAAATCAGATGTTGCGGTATTGTCCAGCAATGAACATATTACGTTCGGACTTAATGCTAAAGAAGAAAAAGTTACAGTAAATCATGTCATAAAAGACAAATTAATGAATATCAACCACCGTGCGGATATTCAGAAATATGAATATTATGACAGTCAGTCTGAAATTGAAAGTTTTGATTTCAAATACAGAAACGACAAAAAAGCCAATTTTCTGGTTAAGGATGAATTTTACAAAAGCGATGATTTATTCTACAACGATGCGCGCGTTAAATACGCCACCATCGATTTTCCAGTTCAAGGATACACTTACAATTATTCCTTTGAAAAAAAATACAAAGACGTAAAATATTTTACCTCGATTTACTTTAACGATGATTATCCTATCATCAAAAAACAAGTAACCATTGAAGTTCCGAACTGGCTTGAATTAGAGCTAAAAGAATTCAACTTAAAGAATTTTAAAATAAGCCTGGATAAAACTACCGATCCCAAAAACAACATCACCAAATATGTTTACACCATTGAAGATATTCCTTCCGGTGTAAATGAACGAAATGCTCCAGGGCCAAGCTATCTGTATCCTCACCTGTTGATCGTTGCAAAATCGTATACGAAAGACGGCAAGAAAACCACTTTATTCAACAGTACTGCCGATTTGTACAAATGGTATAAATCACTAGTGGATTCCATGAAAGAAAATCCGGATTTACTAAAAGAAAAAGTAACCGAACTGACCAAAAATGCCAAAACAGACGAAGAAAAGATAAAAAATATTTATTACTGGGTACAAGACAATATCCGTTATATCGCTTTTGAAGATGGGATTGCCGGTTTCAAACCTGACGAGTCGCAAAATGTTTTTCAAAAACGTTACGGAGACTGCAAAGGAATGGCCAACCTGACCAAACAGATGTTAAAAGTAGCCGGATTTGATGCCCGTTTAACCTGGATCGGCACGAAAAGGATTGCTTATGACTACACCATTCCATCCTTATCGGTGGACAACCACATGATTTGCACGATTTTTCACAAAGGTAAAAAGTACTTCCTGGACGGAACTGAAAAGTACAATTCCTTTGGTGAGTATGCCGAACGTATTCAGGGTAAAGAAGTACTGATTGAAAACGGAGAGGCATTCCTTGTAGAAAAAGTGCCGGTTGCGAGTCCGATTTCGAATACAGAAACCTTTACTTCTGTACTTAAAATTGAAAATGAAGCCTTAATCGGAAAAACCAACATGTCATTTGCAGGGGAAAGCAGAGCTTCATTCCTTTATAGTTTTAACAACATACGCAATAACAATAAGGAAAATGCGCTGAATGATTATCTATCCGATGAAGACAAGAATAATCGTATCAGCAATATTAAAACTACCGATTTATCCAACCGTGACACTAAAGTTGTAATTGATTACGATCTTAAACTGGACAATAAGGTTTCTGCTTTTGACAACGAAATTTATATTGATCTGGACTTCAAAAAAGAATTTTCAAAGTTGAACTTTAAAGAACGCAAGAATGATTTTGAATTTCCTTTCAAAGAAAACTACAACGCCGTTATCAAACTGGAAATCCCGGCAGGCTACAAAGTTACCAAGCTTCCGGAATCCCTATCTGCCACAACTGAGAATTACAACGTAACCATCGAATGTAAACAAATTGCGAATCAAATCGTGTACAGCAAACATTTCGAGTTCAAAAACGGATTGATAAAAGCAACCGATTTTACGGATTGGAACTCCCTTCTTGAAAAAATCAACAAAATTTATAACGAACAAATCACCTTAACAAAATCCTAAATCATGATTAAGAAGCTGCTATCGTTTCTCCTTATAATCTTATCTGCAAATGCTTTTTCTCAGGATAAAGCAGAAATAAAAGAATTTTTCTGGGGGAAAAATGACGAATACAAAAACGCCAACACCATTCCTGATAAATGGAAAAACGAGTCGGCTGTCATCATTTACAAATATGAAGATTATGATTATCACAAATTCGGAAAAAGCGTGACCTATCGCGCTGCGCTGAGAAAAAGAGTAAAACTCCAAGACTTGGCTGCTGTTACTGAGTATTCTGAATTTAAATATTCTGAAAAATCCAATCCGAGATACGGAACCATTGTAAAGACCACTTTAGGTATTAAAATCGTTAAACCGGACGGAAAAGAGATTGTAGTTGATGTGGACAAAGAAGCCGTTCAGGAAGACAATCATAAAAAAGTGGCCATTCCTAATCTTGAAATCGGAGATATTATTGACATTTACGACTACAGCACGGAATCCTTCGAATCTTTTTTTGAGTACGGATTTGAGGAAGTGGAAAAAACCTTGGGAGACACGCATCCCATCATGAATTACAAATTAACATTCCAGACCGAGAATGACTTTTTTGTTAACTTCAACACTTATAACGGAGGACCGGAAATCAAGCAAATACCGTTAAGCAAAAGCAACGAACGCAAATATGAAATAACCGCAACCGATATCGAAAAAAACGATTTCCCAAATTGGTTTTATCCTTTGGTTGAACTTCCTTGTTATAAGTTTCAGGTGTTTTTTGCCCGCTCCGGAAAATTTGAAAAAAGAGCCGATGCGTTTTTACCGGAAAAAGAAAACATTGTTAAAAAAACCGTTTCCAAAGAGGACGTTTTGGAGTATTACACCAATAAATTCAGACCTCTAGGTGATTTAGGCGATATTGAAAAGTTCCTGAAAGGCAAAACTTTTGCTTCAACCGAAGAGAAAGTAAAAGCAGTTTATTACTTCACAAGACACTATTATTACACGATGTATGTAGACGCTTTTGTAGTTAACGAAGCGAAAATCATGTATCCTTTTGAGTTTTTTGGAAACAATGCTATTTTCTTCCGTAACGAAGAAGCCTTTATCAACCATTTTATGGCGTTTTTAAAGGACAATAAAATCGATTATGATATTGTAGTTGCCACCAATCGCCACAATGGACCAATAAAAGATTTATTAATTCAAAATAATGCTACCGTTTTACTTAAAGTAAATGCTGAGAATCCTATTTATATTGAATATTTCTCTCCGTATTCTGATTTGGATAAGTTCTCATCACAATTGGAAAACACTGAAGCTTATGCTTTAAAAGTTTCCAAAATGAAGAAGGTTACCGATGTAGAACACATTAAACTACCGGGGTCAACTCATAAAGACAATACTTCAAAACAAATCAGCAATTTACGTTTTGTTGAAAATTTTGAACAGTTTACCCTTGAAAGAGAAACACAGTTGAACGGTCATAACAAGGACGAAGAACAATCCGACAAACTGTACTTTTTTGATTATACTGCCGAAGATCATAAAAAATACGAAACAAAAACTTTAATGGAACGCGTAAGCAGCCAAAAAAGAAGAGACCGTTACACCAAAGAATTCGATGCTTTAATCAACAAACTTAAGGATAAGCAGAAAGAAGAATACAAACAGTCGACAGCTCAGGAATTCGGATTGGAAATCGACAATCACAATTTTGAAATTATCAATACCGGACGTTTTGGTAAAACCACTCCGTTCACCTACAAAGAAAAATTTGACAGCAAAAACAGCTGGGTAAAAAAAGCCGGTGGAAACTATATTTTCGAAGCCGGTAAACTAATTGGTTCTCAAATTAATATTGAAGAAAAAAACCGTAACCGAACCAACAACATTTATTATGCATTCCCAAGATCGTTTGAAGAAGATATCACAATTGAAATTCCGGAAGGCTATACCGTAACCGGATTGGAAAAACTGAATAAAAAAGTTGAAAACGAGACGGGTGGCTTTGTGAGTTCCGCAACAGTCGAGGGCAATAAACTAAAAATTAAAGCCTACAAATACTATACAGCCTACTACCAACCTAACAGTAACTGGAATAAAATGATGGCGTTTCTGGATGCAGCGTATCAGTTTACTCAGGAAAAAATATTATTCAAGAAAAATTAATAAAAAAAGCCTTTTAGAATTCTAAAAGGCTTTTTTTTACAATTTCACATATTCAAAATGATTCAGCTTGTCGATATACAACAAAGTCTTACGATTATCTTCACTGCGGGAGAACATTGGAGAAAATTTAGCGCCATGTACAAACTCCCGGAATGTATACGATGTTCGCTTCACTACAGAAGTACTGAACATATCATCAAAAACTTTTACAAAAACCACCAGTTCTCCGTTCATTCTCTCAAAATCTTCCTTCGATAAATTATACAATGGACTTTCTTCCGTAATAGGATGTACTAATGTCCAGCTTAAGGTTAAAGCATTGATTCTTTGCATTTCCAAATCCAATGTATAGAACTTGTTTAGCGTTCTCCCGTTTTCTTCCACACTCATACCAAGGGTTAATTTGGCCTCTGCATCGGTTAGGTTGGTATTTTTATAGGGTGTCATTCTCAACATCAAAGCCGTTCCGTCTTCATAGGGAGCAATAATTGCATTATCAGAAAAACGAATGAAAGCTTTTGGCTTACTGAAGCGTCCGTAAAACAAACCGGTGGCAATAGCAAAACTCAACAAACCAAGCAAAGCTTCCAACGAAGCTACAAAGCTGGCCCAAAATCCGGTTGGACTAATATGACCATACCCTACAGTGGTAAAGGTTTGAGCACTGAAGAAAAAAGCCTGCCCAAATTTATCGATTGGGTTATCAGCCGTAATTCCGTTAAGATGATCTACGCCGATAATACTATATACACTCGCAAAAAACAAATTTACCAAAAGATAAAACACAAAAATTATCATCATAAACTTCCAACGAGGCACCACCAACATCGTGTGATACCAACTGATACTCTCCACAAAACCAACCCCTACTTTCCTGACATTAGCATCGCCGTTTTTTTCGATAAACCGACCACCATAATTTGACGCATTGGCTCCAAAGCCAGTAGTTGTATCCGCTTTTGCTTTTGCATTTATTTTCTTTAGAAAGGCCATGATTCTATATTTTCAGTAAAGCTATTAAATTTATAACGGAAGTTTTGCATGATTTTTTTGGTATTTTTGGTTACGAAAAACACAACAGATGCAACCAAGAATCGAAATAACGCCTGAAAGAAAACTAATCGGAAAACAAATAACCCTATCAATATCCGACAATAAAACTGGTGAACTTTGGAGAAGCTTCATGTTGCGAAGAAATGAAATCAAAAACACGGTTGGTTCCAATTTGTATTCGCTTCAGCGTTATGATGACTTGTATTTTTCCCATTTCAATCCAAATACAACATTTGAAAAATGGGCTGCTGTTGAAGTTTCAGATTTTAAAACCATCCCGGTGGATATGCAAACCCTCATTTTAAATAAAGGAACCTACGCCGTTTTTAACTACAAGGGCTCCAGTAATGATAACAGCATTTTTCAATACATCTTTGCGACCTGGCTTCCTGATTCCGGTTACGAAGTAGACAACCGATTGCACTTTGAAATTTTAGGACCAAACTATAAAAACAATGATGCTACTTCTGAAGAGGAAATCTGGATTCCTATAAAAACGAAAACTATATAAAAACAAAAATCCCTCGAAATTGAGGGATTTTTTATGCTGTCTATAAATATTATTTACTCAAGTACATTTTTCTTCTGGAGTACAATTCGTAAAACTGATCGTCTTTTAAATCTTCGATGAACAAAATGCTCTCTCCGGTCGATTTCATCTCTGGTCCTAAAGCTTTGTTTACGTTTTTAAACTTGCTGAAAGAGAATACCGGTTGCTTAATTGCGAACCCTTTCAATTGTGGATTGAAGTTGAAATCCGTTACTTTATTGTGTCCCAACATTACTTTGGTTGCATAGTTCACATAAGGCTCACCATACGCTTTTGCAATGAATGGAACTGTACGCGAAGCTCTCGGATTCGCCTCAATGATATAAACCGTATCGTCTTTAATTGCAAACTGAATATTTATCAAACCAACTGTTTTCAAAGCTTTTGCAATCTTATGCGTGTGCTCTTTAATCTGTTGCATCACAAACTCTCCTAAGTTGAATGGCGGTAATGTCGCATTACTGTCTCCGGAGTGTACACCACACGGTTCGATATGCTCCATAATACCTATAATGTATACATTTCCGTCGGCATCACAAATTGCATCCGCTTCTGCTTCGATTGCTCCATCCAGATAATGATCTAACAACAATTTATTACCCGGAATCGATTTCAGCAAATCAATCACGTGCTCTTCCAATTCCTGCTTGTTGATCACAATTTTCATCCCCTGACCCCCCAATACATACGATGGACGAACCAATAGCGGGAAATCTAAAGTATCTGCCAATTTAGAAGCTTCTTCAGCACTTTCCGCAATTCCAAATTTCGGGAACGGAATATTCAATTCAGTTAACAAATCAGAAAAACGGCCTCGGTCTTCAGCCAAATCCAATGCATCAAAGCTAGTTCCTAAAATTTTAATTCCGTATTTGCTTAATTTTTCCGCTAATTTTAAGGCAGTCTGACCACCTAACTGAACGATTACCCCTTCCGGTTTTTCGTGTTGGATGATGTCGTAAATATGTTCCCAGAAAACGGGTTCGAAATACAATTTATCTGCCGTATCAAAATCCGTAGAAACGGTTTCCGGGTTACAGTTAATCATGATGGTTTCGTAACCGCATTCTGAAGCCGCTAAAACTCCGTGAACACATGAATAATCAAACTCAATTCCTTGTCCGATTCGGTTAGGGCCTGAACCTAAAACCACCACTTTTTTCTTATCCGAAACCACGCTTTCATTATCTACATAACGCGTTCCATCAGCTTTTTCAATTTCCGCTTCAAAAGTGGAATAATAATATGGCGTTTGCGCTTTAAACTCGGCGGCACACGTATCTACCAATTTGTAAACACGTTTTACGCCCATATCTTCACGCAATTTATACACTTGGCTCTCCAAACAGCTTAACATGTGCGCAATTTGACGGTCACCGTATCCTTTTTGTTTCGCTTCTAAAAGCAAATCTTTGGGAAGTGTATCAATTTTATAGTTTGAAATTTCTTTTTCTAAAGCGTATAATTCTTCGTATTGCTTTAAGAACCACATGTCAATTTTCGTGATTTCATGAATTCTCGACAATGGAATTCCCATCGCAATGGCATCATAAATCACAAAAACACGATCCCAACTGGCGTAGGTTAATTTCTCAATGATCTGGTCGTAATTTTTATAGCCTTTACCGTCAGCGCCTAATCCATTTCTCTTGATTTCAAGGGATTGCGTTGCTTTGTGCAAAGCTTCCTGGAACGAACGCCCGATTCCCATTACTTCACCAACGGATTTCATCTGCAATCCTAAAGTTCTGTCGGCACCTTCAAATTTATCGAAGTTCCAACGCGGGATTTTCACGATTACATAATCCAAAGTCGGTTCGAACAAAGCCGAAGTTGATTTAGTAATCTGGTTTTGCAATTCGTCTAATGAATAGCCTAACGCTAATTTTGTTGCAATTTTTGCAATCGGATACCCTGTTGCTTTTGAAGCTAAGGCAGACGAACGTGATACACGTGGATTGATTTCAATGGCCACAATATCTTCTTTTTCATCAGGCGAAACCGCAAACTGAACGTTACAGCCTCCGGCAAAATTTCCGATACTGCGCATCATCAAAATCGCCATGTCACGCATTCTTTGGAAAGTTCTATCGGAAAGCGTCATCGCTGGAGCAACTGTGATACTGTCTCCGGTATGGATTCCCATCGGGTCCATATTCTCGATCGTACAGATAATCACAACGTTGTCGTTTTTATCGCGTAATAATTCTAATTCGTATTCTTTCCAGCCTAAAAGTGCTTTGTCGATTAATACTTCGTGAATTGGAGATGCTTCCAAACCTCTTGTCAACAAATCGTCGAAATCTTCTTTTTTATGTACAAAAGCAGCTCCGGTTCCTCCTAAAGTAAACGAAGGACGAATTACAAGTGGAAATCCGAATTCCTGAGCAATTTCTTTTCCTTTTAAGAAAGAGTTCGCCGTTTTTGCAGGGGCTACCGGAATGTCAATTTTCTCTAATAATTGCTTGAACTGCTCACGATCTTCAGTTACGTTAATCGCATTAACATCTACTCCGATTAATCGCACTCCGAAATCTTGCCAAATCCCTTTTTCATCAGCTTCCAAACATAAATTCAAAGCAGTTTGCCCTCCCATAGTCGGCAAAACCGCGTCGATTTGAGGATGCGCTTTAAGGATTTCGATAATGGATTTTGTCGTAAGTGGTTTTAAATAAATATGATCCGCCATCGATGGATCCGTCATGATTGTGGCCGGATTCGAGTTGATCAGAATTACTTCAATTCCTTCTTCACGTAAAGAGCGTGCCGATTGCGAACCTGAGTAGTCAAACTCACAGGCTTGTCCGATTACGATAGGTCCTGAACCAATAATTAAAACCGATTTTATTGAAGTGTCTTTAGGCATTGTGTGTGTTGTTGTATGTTGCGTAAAAATTTATCAAAAAGGTACAAAAAAAGCGTTACCGATAAAAAGTAACGCTCTATTTATGATTTAAAAATCATTATTTTTTGTGTCTAGGCTCACATGAAACCGTTAACTTATGTCTTCCTTTAGCTCTTCTGCGTGCTAATACTTTTCTTCCGTTAGCAGAAGCCATTCTATCCATGAAACCGTGTTTGTTTCTTCTTTTTCTTTTCGATGGTTGAAACGTTCTCTTACTCATTGCTTTTATCTTTAAATCGTGATTTTAAATTGGTCCCAGCTTTGAAAAGAATGTGTCGCTTCAAAACCGAGTGCAAATATACAAAGACTTTTATTTCTGACAAGTCCTTTTTAAAAATATTTTACTTTTTACAAATCGAAACCGTAAATACTTGGCAAAGATAGCTTTTTTCAGCGACATGATTGTTTCCTAAAAGTAATTTGACGACTCATTTCTATTTACTACATTTGCAATCCTAAAACTAAACACATTATGTTTCACAGAAATATTAAATTAATTCTTGCAGGATTAATCATCGCCTTAGGAATTTGGCAATTTACAGAAAGTAACATCGGAAACGGTATCTTTTTATTGTTGTTTTCTTCTATTTTCATCTTCTTATATTTCAAAAACGAATTTATTCTTTTAGCTTTTCTTCAATTGAGAAAACAGAATATGGAAGGCGCTCAAAAATGGCTTTCTCACATTAAGAATCCGGAAACCGCTTTAGTAAAAAACCAACAAGGGTATTTTAACTACTTACATGGCATTATGGTTTCCCAAACGAATTTATCGGCTGCGGAAAAATACTTCAAAAAAGCCATCGAATTAGGCTTAAACATGGATCAGGATTTGGCTTTGGCAAAATTACAATTGGCCGGAATCGCCATGACCAAAAGAAGAAAAGTGGAAGCTACCAATTTATTGAATGAAGCTAAGAAACTCGACAAACAAAACATGCTGAAAGATCAGATCAAAATGATGAAAGAGCAATTGAAAAAAATCTAACACCACATTGATTATCAAGCATTTAAAACGCCTTTGTGGCGTTTTTTTTATTTCCATGCATTGTGTCGTTTAATTTGGTAACTCGTCGATAAAGCAAGCTGTTCACCGTTTTAAGCCGTAATTTTGTCGAACCAAAAGCGAAGAAAATGAAACAATTTTACGCCTTGTTTTCGCTGTTTTTTCTTCTATCTTCTACGGTTTACGCACAAGATAGCGCTCATGAATTGTTCTCTTACAACCTTCATAAAAACATCAAACCTTATATCAAAAAATCCAATGCCGCCTTTGAAAAAGGGAATACTATTTTAGGAAAAAACCTTCTCGATTCATTAGTTAAGAATCATCTGATTGGGACAAAATTTGACAATTTCAGTTTCAAACGCGTGCATCAAAAACGATTGCATCTCAACACCATACAAAAACCGATATACCTGCTTACCTATTCATCTTGGTGCGTTCCCTCCAAAGGAGAAATTCCGGCTTTAAACAAATTGGCTAAAAAATACGAAAAAGACGTTCAGATTGTAGTGGTTTTTTGGGACCGAAGACACGACATGAAAAAAATAGCCCAGAAATTCAGTTGGCGCATCGAGGTATGTTATGCCCATGAAACCTACAACAAAGATTGCTATATGGTTTCCACTTTAAAACACACTTTAGGAATCCCCACCACGTTTTCCATTGATGAACAAATGTACCTGATTGACATCCGAAGAGGCGGCATCAACCCCGGTCCGAAAACAAGTTACGCAAATTCTTTTAAACTGAATTATGATTGGTTTGAAAAAGGATTAGGCTATCTGCTTTTCAATGAAAAATCAAATCGAAATCAATTGGTTACGCACTGACTATTTTCCTAAAATCATTTTTCCGGCAATCAGTAACAAAATGACCCCGAAAATTTTCTTCAGCATTTTTTGGTCAATGCTTATCGCTAATTTACTTCCAAAATACCCCCCAACAACAAAGAACACCGCAATTACAGCTGCAAACCGCCAATCAATATACCCTTCTTTGTAGTAGTTATAAACCGCCACCGCAGTAACCGGCACCACTAAAACCGCCAAGCTCGTCCCTTGTGCCTGATGTTGTGAAAAACCCAACAGCAACAAGAGCGGAACCATAACAATTCCTCCGCCTACGCCTACCAAACCACTCAACATTCCAGCCAAGAGCCCGATAAGCACCAACATTAATACGGTTGACAATGTCATAGGCCTCATTTTATCGAGCATACCCTTCCAATGGAATTTGGATGCTGTATACTTTATTCGGTTGTACTTCCAGTTTTTTATCGCGTAACCAAGGGTTGTGGATTTTCAGCACTTTATAGTTAATTCCCTGATCGATGGCAAACTGCGCCAGGTTATCAATATTGGCCGTCACTTCCACTTTTTTAGTTGGAATTACAGGATACAGGACACTTTTCGGCATCACATACCCATATTTTTCCTGATTCTGCATGATTTCTTTCAACGCTAAAATCCGGAAAACATAACGATACGTTTCATCGGTAAGCAACATATCGTAATAATCACTTACTTTCTGCTCCTCCATCATACGCATGATTCCGTTTAAACCTCCGTTATAGGAAGCCGCTGCCAAAGTCCAGGTTCCCGATTTTTCTTTGGCTTTTAAAAGGTATTTACAGGCGAATTCGGTAGATTTTTCCAAATCGTAACGTTCGTCCACAATATCATTAACCTCCAACCCCAACTCTTTAGCTGTGGCTGGCATAAATTGCCATACGCCTTTAGCTCCCGAAGGTGACGTTGCATTAATCAAACCGCTTTCAATTACGGCTAGATATTTAAAATCATCCGGCACTCCGTATTTTTTGAGGATAGGCTCAATGACAGGAAAAGCACGATTCGCCCTTTTAATCACTAATTCTGTGGTAGCGTGAAGATTCGTATTTACCGTTAACTCACGATCCAAACGTTCACTCACATCAGCAAGTTGTAAAGGAACATTTTCACCACAGAAATTCATTTCCGCAGGCAGTGTGGTGTGCACATAAGGATGCACGGTACGCAAACTGGAAGTTCCGTAAATAAACAATCCGCTGATTACAACGACTGAGGCAATCACAAGGGTTCTTTTTATCACTTTCATTTTCACTTTTATTTTATTCCGCTATTATTTTGGGCAGATTTTCGTTCATCCATCGGTATTTAAACAATATCATCGCATGAGTTCCGCCTTTTACCACAATACAGTTTTTAATGTTTTTGATCGGAAAAACATCGTCGTTGTCCCCATGAATATGGATTACTTTTTCATCGACCTCTTTTCGGTTCCAGATCAAAACGTTTTCTATCGCCCAATCGAGATATTTTTTATCATTTACAGACAAATATATTTTATACAATTCAAGCCTTTCCTTCACTTTTTCACCCATCCCATATTTCAGTAAAAATTCCACATTGGAAAACATACTGGTAGGAATCAGTTTATAGGCTTTTGTGTTTTTAGCCAATTTCATCCGAATAGGAAATTCCGATTTAGATTTTACACTGGAAATAATAATCGTTTTCCGAACCGGGATAATTTTAGCCATCTCCTGCACCAATATTCCTCCGAAAGAAACACCAACCAAAACTGCGTCTTCATGTTTAATCTCCGCTGCCATTCGCTGAGCATAATGTTCCAGCGTCTCCATCTTTTCAGGCAAAAACCATTCCAACAGATGTGTTTCAAACTGCTCTTCAGGCAAATGGATTTTTTCAAAAATTTTGGAACTCGCTGCCAGACCCGGCATAAAATAAACGGGAATCTTGTTCATAGTGCAAAAAATCGGCTCGGATTATAAATGAAATTTTCATAAAAATAGCATTTTTAGCGGTTTCCGACACACTCTTACCTCTTAATTTTTTTTTAAATATTAAAATTACTGATTCTGCCAATTAGAAAAACGACGCTTTGATATTGATTGTCAAATGAGTAACTTTGCAGAATATTTTCCGCACAACTAAACACACTGCAATGACAATTAAAAACAATGAATTTTCAAGACAATTTGAAGCGACAGTAGATGGTCAGTTGCTTTCGGTTGAATATTCCTTTCAGGAGAAAAAAATTTTCCTGACTAAAGTGAATATTCCCGAGCAATTGGACGGTTCAGAAACCCTGTCTGATTTTTTAAAACAGATTCTGGAAATTGCCGAAGAAAAGAAATGGAGAGTGGTACCAATTCATCCGAAAGTGGCCGCGTTCTTCAAAAAAAATCCTACCTATAAAGAATTACTCCCTCCGGGTATAAAAATCTAAAAAAAATAAAAAAAGGTCGAGTTCTATCAGAATCGACCTTTCTAAATCATAGTAAGCATTTGTCAAAACATTAATTAACAACAGGCTTAAATCTATTTATGTAATAGTATAATAAATAAATTAACGAACCCGCAAAAGGAAGTGTAACGATAATAAAAAGCCATGCTAAAAGCATAAATTTCTTCTCTTTACCAAACATCTTAACCAAAGAGAAAATCGTTATTGACAAATAAACCAATAATACTATAATTACTCCAATAGGTGACACTATTCCAAACATATGATAATGAATTAATTATTTATGTAAATATATAAAATAAATTAAGTAATTTATGGACAACAATAAGCCTTAGTTGAAATACAAAAGTGTGCAGTTCCAAGACATGATGCATCAACACCACCTATTGCTGTACAACCGGCTGTACCATAAGTATTCAATACTGTCTGTAAATTATTTTGCGCCACACTTGAACTAGCCCCTGTACATAATAGTAATAAGTATCCCAAAAACTACATGGAGCCCCACCACCACTTGTTGTTGTTGAAAAAAGTTTTTTTGAAGCTGAAGATGTCGTAATCTCTTCCGCAAAGTGTAATAAAATAATTGCATTATTATCCAACGAAACCGTACTAGATATTTTAATCATTTCACCACTATATTGAGGAGAGTCAAGATAAAATCCTCCATTAACAATACTTACCGAATAATTACTTAATCCATCAATTGTTAACTTATCTCCATCAAATGTAAATTTATAATTAGCATAATCAATATCAAATGAATTTAGATTAAAATGCTTCAAAGTTGACACTTCATACCTAATATCAGTTAGACTTTCAACAACTAAAATCTTTTCAACCCCCATATTAATAATCCCTTCAGTCAAACTATCAGTTGTTTTCTTAACTAAAATAGCATCTGAGAGTTCCTACGTTCCAACACGTTGTAATGTTTCTTTCTTATTGTCAACAATCTGTTCATCTTGAACCTGACACGCAACAAATGCAAATAATAATCCTGCTGTAGCAAATAAAAGTTTTTTCATAAAATATTTTTTTAAAGTTTTCACAAACTTATAGGAATGGTTTCAAAAAAAAAAAAAAAAAAATTCCTACAAATTCAAAACAAATCAAATTAATTATGTTAAAAAAATACTTACATTTTAAAGACAATCATTTTTTACCGAATCTTTAATTATTAAAAAAGTGTACATTTATGGCATGGATCCAGAAGAATTCTACACTGATATCATTCACTTTTTTGAAGACATCGATAAATATTACGGCAGCCAAACCGATATCACTGAAGGTATTTGCACTTCTTCCGGTGATTTTTCAGCGGATTACACGACCTGGAATCTTTTTGAGTTTGACCTGATCCGATCGGCGTATCGCAATACCGGAGACCGTTTCATGCTGGAAGGTAAAGGCATGTATTATGAAATTTCTGCCCAATCCATCGTTTCTTTTACCCAACCCGGACGTCACAAATTCGAGTTCGTGGAACGCTTAGGAGATAATGTGTACCGGATTACCAAATTGCGTTTTCATTATAAGTATTAAAAAAAAAGAGGATTAGCGTCTAAACTATCCTCTTCTTTATATTTTATATTCTAAAAACCTATACCTCGACATTCACAAACTCCATTCGAACACTACCGTCCTCGTCAATTCGTGTAAGGTTGATTTCGTGCAAAGTGTTCACTAATTCCGGATTCCAAGGCGTTTTTACTTTCACGTAATTTTCCGTAAAACCGTGAATATAACCTTCTTTGTTTTCCCCTTCAAAAAGCACCGTTCTGTTGGTTCCGATTTGACTTTCATAGAACGCACGACGTTTTTTTACCGACAAACCGCGTAACATTTTGCTTCGCTTTGCACGGACATTTCCGGGCACGACGCCTTCCATTTCAGCAGCTTCGGTATTGTCTCTTTCGGAATAAGTGAACACGTGCAGGTACGAAATATCCAAATCGTTTAAAAAATGATACGTTTCTAAAAAGTGCTCATCGGTTTCACCCGGAAAGCCGACAATCACATCGACTCCGATACAGGCATGTGGCATCACTTCACGGATTTTCGCAACTCTTTCAGCATACAATTCTCTTAAATAACGACGCTTCATCATCTTCAGAATATCGTTACTTCCGGATTGCAGCGGAATGTGAAAATGCGGCACAAACGTTCGGCTTTGCGATACAAATTCAATCGTTTCGTTTTTCAACAGATTCGGCTCAATAGACGAAATTCGCAAACGCTCAATCCCCTCCACCTTGTCCAAAGCCTGAACCAATTCGTAAAACGTATGCTCGTGTTTTTTGTTACCAAATTCGCCTTTTCCGTAATCGCCGATATTCACACCCGTTAATACGATTTCCTTGATGCCTTGTTGTGAAATTTCTTTGGCATTTTTCATGACGTTTTCCATCGTGTCGCTACGGGAAATTCCACGCGCTAGCGGAATCGTACAATAGGTACATTTATAATCACAACCATCCTGTACTTTTAAAAACGCACGGGTTCGGTCACCGATGGAATAACTTCCCACGTAAAAATCGGCTTCTTCGATTTCACAGGAATGCACTTCCCCCATATCATTTTTAGACAAATCGTTGATGTAATCCGTGATTTTGAATTTTTCAGTGGCCCCTAAAACCAAATCCACACCTTCCACATCCGCCAGTTCTTCCGGCTTTAACTGTGCATAACAACCCACTGCCGCAACGAATGCTTTGTCGTTGAGCTTCATGGCTTTTTTTACGATTTGCTTGAATTGTTTATCGGCGTTTTCCGTTACCGAACAGGTGTTGATTACATAAATATCGGCAACTTCTTCAAAATCGACACGATCAAACCCTTCGTCCTGAAAGTTTCGGGCAATGGTTGATGTTTCTGAGAAGTTCAGCTTACAGCCTAAAGTATAAAAGGCTACTTTTTTCTTGTTTTCCATACTGTAGTTCAATTAATGAAATCGTTGTCAAAAATTGAGGCTGCAAATGTAAGTACAATATTTTATTTAATAAAATCTTCCCTGTCTTTTCAAAACACGCAAAACAAAGAATATCAAGACATTGCTACTAATCTTTAAAAAAAATAAGTATTTCTTTAATTATTTATTCATTTTTGGAGCAAGCATGTTTTCCGGGTTCAGAATATCATCCAATTGTTCTTTGGAAAGAATATTGTGTTCCAACACCAGGTTGTAAACACTTTTCCCTGTCTCCAAGGCTTCTTTCGCAATTTTGGTACTGTTTTTATACCCGATATGCGGATTCAAAGCCGTCACAATTCCGATGCTGTGCAGCACCATTTCCCTACAATGTGCTTCGTTGGCCGTGATGCCATCGATACATTTTTCACGTAACGTATCCATAGCGTTGGACAACAATTGCATCGATTCCATAATCGCATAAGTCAAAACAGGTTCCATCACATTAAGCTGCAACTGACCGGCTTCTGCTGCCATGGTTACCGTCAAATCGTTTCCAATGACACGAAAACACACCTGGTTCATCACTTCAGGAATTACCGGATTTACCTTTCCAGGCATGATGGAAGAGCCCGGTTGCATCGGTGGTAAATTGATTTCATTCAGACCACAACGCGGTCCGGAAGACAACAAGCGTAAATCGTTACAAATTTTAGAAATTTTAATTGCCATTCGCTTTAGAGCGGAAGAATAAATCACATACGCACCTGTATCGGGAGTTGCCTCAATAAGATTAGGAGCCGAAACTATTGCCAGACCTGTTACAGTCGCCAGGTTTTCGGCACACAACTTAGCATATCCAGGCGCAGCATTGATTCCGGTTCCTATAGCTGTTGCGCCCATATTGGTTTCCAGCATCAGGTTGCTGTTCTGCGTCAGACGGTCTACCTCTTCTTCCAAAGTGACGGCAAAGGCTTCAAACTCCATTCCTAAAGTCATCGGAACCGCATCCTGTAATTGGGTTCTTCCCATTTTTAAAACATGCTTGAACGCTTCCCCTTTTTTACGAAAAGAAACGATCAGGTCTTTCAGATGCTCTATCAGTTTGATATTGGAATTAACTGCTGCAATACGAATGGCGGTAGGATAGGCGTCGTTGGTGGATTGCGATAAATTCACATGATCGTTGGGCGAACAATACTGGTATTCCCCTTTCTGATAGCCCATGATTTCCAAAGCACGATTCGCCAATACTTCATTGATATTCATGTTGGTTGATGTTCCGGCTCCTCCTTGAATCATGTCTACGGGGAATTCCGCATCGAACTTTCCGGAAAGCACTTCTTTGGCGGCTTCAACTATGGCGTTTCGCAATTTTTCATCCAACAGTCCTAATTGAAAGTTTGTTTCGGCAGCGGCCCATTTCACATAAGCTAATCCTTTTATAAATTCGGGAAACTGATGGAGTTTTACTCCTGAAATTTTGAAATTATCAATAGCTCTTTGGGTTTGTATTCCATAATAGGCATGGGCAGGAACCTGCATGTCGCCCAGTAAATCGTTTTCTGTTCTGTACATAATGGCAAAGTTTGAAGAATAAATTTACAAAAAACCACGACTACTTTCAGCAATCGTGGCATTATAATTTGTTTTAAACCGGAACTATTCTTTTCGGTACTTTTTGGTTTCTTCAAAAACGTACTCTAAAATAGCGGCGTCCTGATCCGTGAATTCCACATGACGTCTGGACATTACAATCTTAGCAGTTTGAAAAGCTTTACTAGCCATATAGGTCGTAAAGCCGGAAGCTCCTCCCCAGGAAAAACTCGGTACAAAATTACGTGGAAAACCACTTCCGAAAATATTAGCTGAAACTCCAACCACGGTTCCCGTATTAAACATCGTGTTAATACCGCATTTGCTATGGTCGCCCATCATCAAACCGCAAAACTGCAACCCGGTTCTGGCAAAGCCTTCGGTTTCATAGCTCCACAATTTCACTTCTTCGTAGTTGTTTTTCAGGTTCGAATTGTTACTGTCTGCCCCGATGTTACACCATTCTCCCAAAACCGAATTCCCTAAAAACCCGTCATGCCCTTTATTGGAATACCCAAACAAAACGGAATTGTTCACTTCCCCACCAATTCTGGAATGTGGCCCCACGGTAGTCGCTCCGTAAACTTTTGTCGCTAATTTCACCTGCGCTTCTTCACACAAAGCAAACGGCCCACGGATTACGGAACCTTCCATAATCTCGGAATTTTTACCAATATAAATCGGTCCTGTGGAAGCATTTAGAGTTACAAATTCCAATTTTGCCCCTTCTTCGATAAAGATATTTTCCGGTGCGATTACATTCACACTTTTAGGAATTGGTTGTGAAAAACGGCCTTCTGTGATTAGCTCAAAATCTTCGCGTAAAGCCGCATCGTTTTTCGAAAAAATATCCCACGTGTGCTGGATTTGAATACAATCCTGAGCATATTCAATGATTTCGTATTCATCAAAATCTACTTCTTCCTGATTCTCTTTACTGTAAAACGCCACTACTTCGTCATTACAAAAAATGGCCTGATTGGCTTCAAGAGAAGTTACCATTTCAGCTAGAATTTCATTAGGCAAAAAAGACGCATTAATCATTACGTTTTCTTCCATTTCCACCATTGGAAACTTTTCCATCAGGTATTCTTCGGTTAGTGTAGTAGTAGTATAACCTAAATATTTTTCCCATTTCTCACGGATGGTTAAAATTCCAACGCGAATGTCGGCCACGGGTCGTGTAAAGGTGAACGGAAGCAAAGCATTGCGAACGGTTCCGTCAAAAAGTATGTAGTTCATTTTTTTAGTTTCTGAGTTTGTGAGTTGCTAAGTTACAAAGTTTTCTCTCAGATAAAATAAAAAAGCCTCCCAAGTTTGGAAGGCTTCTGTATCGTGTAAAAACAACAATTATTTGCTGAATTTCGCGTATTTGTTTTTGAATTTATCAATACGTCCTGCAGTATCGATAAGTTTAGATTTACCTGTATAGAAAGGGTGAGATGTTCTTGAAATCTCCATTTTGTATACTGGATACTCTACACCGTCAACAGTGATGGTTTCTTTAGTTTCTACTGTAGATTTAGTAATGAATACGTCTTCGTTTGACATATCTTTAAAAGCTACTAATCTGTAATTTTCCGGGTGAATTCCTTTTTTCATGGTAAAATCTTTTTATTAATGGCCACAGCCGTTCTGATGCTTTTATTCTCTAAAAGGTATAAACGAACTGTAACTTTTTGTTTATAAACTTTTTATTTCAGGCTGCAAATTTACAACTATATTTTTAATTTCAAATAGCCATGTAACTTTTTTTTATACTGCAACAACTAACTTGTGATACTTGAGAATTGTTATATTTGTAAATTAATTTAATTAAAACTATGGAAAAGAACATTACCCCTGCCAAACACGCTTTATCCTATGGCGTAACTTTTGGAATCATTTTGGTTTTGGAATTCGTATTAATGTATGTTTTAAACATTGATCCCAGTGAAAACGCCTGGGCAGGAGTTGTTATGAACCTTCTTAATTATTTGGTTCTGCCTTTTGCACTTACTTATATTGCCGCCAATAAATTCAAAAAAGAAATTAACGATGGCTTCTTATCCATTTCAGAAACTCTAAAAGCAGGAGTTTCCATAACCGTTTTAGCTGCCTTGATTTATGGTGTTTTCTATATCCTTTTTGATTTCATCTTCCCGGAATTCAAAGAAGAATTGTTTGAAAAAATTCAACAAGTCACTATAAAACAAAATCCTGCCATGACGGCGGAACAATTGAAAATGTCGATGAAATTCGTAAAAATATTCATGAACCCATACATCGCAGCACCATTCACCGTTGTTATGTATGCTGTAATAGGACTTATCCATTCGCTAATTGTAGGCGTGATTCTTAAAAAAGACAAACCTATTTTTGAATAATTGCAAATTGCATCGATTAATTTCTCTGCAAATAAAACACAAATTTTAAACCTTAAGGATGAATTTATCCATCATAATTCCTTTACTCAACGAACAGGAGTCGTTACCCGAACTGCATTCTTGGATTGCCCGGATCATGCGCGAAAACAATTTCTCGTACGAAGTTATATTCATTGATGACGGCAGTACCGATGATTCCTGGAAAACCGTCGAACAGCTTTCCGTTCAGGATCCTAACGTTAAAGGAATTCGTTTTTTAAGAAATTACGGAAAATCGCAGGCCCTTCATGCTGGATTTGCCAAAGCTTTGGGCGATGTCATCATCACTATGGATGCTGATTTACAAGACAGTCCTGATGAAATTCCGGGGCTTTACAACATGATCACCAAAGACAATTACGATTTGGTATCCGGATGGAAAAAGAAACGCTACGATTCAGTGGTGGCCAAAAACCTTCCTTCAAAATTATTCAACTGGGCGGCCCGAAAAACATCCGGCGTTCAGTTAAACGATTTCAACTGTGGGCTGAAAGCCTACAAAAACATCGTGGTAAAAAACGTGGAAGTCTCCGGAGAAATGCATCGCTACATTCCGGTTTTGGCAAAAAATGCCGGCTTTGGGAATATTGGCGAAAAAGTCGTAATCCATCAGGCAAGAAAATACGGTTCTTCCAAATTCGGGATGAGTCGTTTTATCAACGGTTTTCTGGATTTGATCACCATCTGGTTTTTATCAAAATTCGGAAAACGACCGATGCACTTGTTTGGAGCATTAGGCGTGGTGATGTTCCTGATTGGTTTTTTATCGGCCGGATACATCGGCATCATGAAATTGTACAAAATTTACAGCCACGAAACGGCTATTTTAGTAACCAACAATCCTTGGTTTTATATTGCGTTAACTACAATGATTATCGGAACACAACTTTTTCTTGCCGGTTTTCTGGGTGAGATTATTTTACGAACAAAAAACAATGAAGAACGTTACAAGATTGCTAAAGAAATCAACTTGTAAAAACCTACGTAAATTTAATTATTGAAGAAAATGCACATTGAAAAAGCAATTTTAGACAAGGTAAATATTTGGTTAACCCCGACTTTTGATAACGAAACTCAGGAAGCGATTCGCGAAATAATGACTTCTGCCCCAAAAGAACTGGAAGACTGTTTCTACAAAAATTTGGAATTTGGCACGGGCGGTATGCGCGGCGTTATGGGAGTGGGCACTAACCGAATCAATAAATATACTTTAGGACGAAACACCCAGGGGCTTTCCGACTATTTAAAAAAATCATTTCCCGGGGAAAATTTAAAAGTGGCCATTGCTTACGATTGCCGTCACAACAGTGATACTCTGGCAAAAGTGGTTGCGGATGTTTTTTCGGCCAACGGAATTAAAGTGTTTCTTTTCTCGGAAATGCGTCCGACACCGGAATTGTCATTCGCTGTAAAACACTTAGAATGTCATGCGGGAATTGTACTGACCGCTTCTCACAATCCACCGGAATACAACGGTTACAAAGTATATTGGCAGGACGGAGGACAATTGGTACCACCTCAGGATAACGAAATCATTCAGGTCATTGAAGCTTTGGATTACAGCGAAATCAAATTCGAATCCAACCCGACTTTGATTGAATACATTGACACCAAAATTGATGAGGCTTTTATCGATTCTGCTATTGAAAATGCCACATTCAATACATCAGCTTCGGCTAAGGAAAATTTAAAAATCGTTTTCACTTCCCTACACGGAACTTCCATCAAATTGGTTCCTGATGTTTTGGCAAAAGCAGGGTATTCGAATGTGGAAATTGTAAAAGAACAGGCTGAACCGGATGGTAATTTCCCAACCGTAAAATCGCCCAACCCGGAAGAACCGGAAGCGCTGGCCATGGCTATGGAACTGGCAGATAAAGTAAATGCCGATATCGTAATTGGTACCGATCCTGATTCTGACCGCTTAGGAGTTGCTGTTCGCGATACCGAAGGAAAAATGATTTTGCTAAACGGAAACCAAACGATGGTTGTCATGACACATTTTCTGCTTCAGCAATGGAAAAAGAACCACAAACTGACTGGAACAGAATTTGTTGGATCGACTATTGTATCCACACCAATGATGTTGGAACTGGCTTCCGGATTTGATGTGGAATGCAAAGTAGGTTTGACCGGTTTTAAATGGATTGCCAAAATGATTAAGGATTTCCCGAATCAGCAGTTTATCGGAGGAGGTGAAGAAAGTTTCGGTTTCATGGTAGGAGATGCGGTACGCGATAAAGATGCAATCGCCTCTACCCTTTTGGTCTGTGAGATTGCAGCACAAGCCAAAGAAAAAGGGAGTTCTCTATATCAAGAATTGCTGGAATTGTACGTAGATTTTGGATTTTACAAAGAACACCTGATTTCCATCACCAAAAAAGGAATCGAAGGCGCCAACGAAATCAAACAGATGATGGTGGATTTACGTGAAAACCCTTTGAAGGAAATTAACGGAGAACGCGTGGTTTGCATTGAAGATTACCAGACTTCCAAAGGAAGGGATTTCATGAACAATGAAGAGTTTGCTATTTCCATCCCAAAATCAAATGTATTGATTTACTATTTGGAAGACGGCAGTAAAATTTGCGCCCGCCCAAGCGGAACCGAACCGAAAATCAAATTTTATTTCAGCGTTAACTGCGCTGTTGAAAACACGAATGATATCCCGGAGGCTGAGGCTTTTCTGGACACTAAAATTAAAAACATTATTGCAGGAATGCAGCTGAATTAATGGATCTGACTTATAAAAAAATACTCCCTTTTGTAGCCAAGTATAAATCCCATATTACTTGGAATATTATCTACAATGTACTGTATGCTTTGTTTAGCACCCTTTCCTTCATCACGTTAATCCCGATGATGCAGGTGCTTTTTGACAATGCGAAAAAGATCGAAACCAAACCCGTATACAAAGGCATAGAATACATTGCGGATTACGGAAATGACATGCTTTATTACTACATTACCATGCTAACCAAAGAAGAAGGTCCTCAATATGCATTGGTTCTGGTAATATGTTTGGTAATAAGTACTTTTTTATTTAAGAATCTATTCAATTACCTGGCTTCCTATCACATTTTACACTTGAGAACGGGCGTTCTGAAAGACATGCGAAAAGCCATGTATGTTAAAATCATTGACTTACCGGTTTCGTATTATTCCGAGAAAAGAAAAGGTGATATCATCACACGTATTTTAGGAGACGTCGGAGATTTTCAAAACACTTTTTTCACCATTCTTGAATTAATTGTAAAAGAACCGTTGACCATTCTATTTACGATTATTGCCATGTTCAAAATCAGCCCACAGCTGACATTATTCGTATTCATTTTCATTCCGATATCCGGTTTAATCATTTCCAAAATCGGAAAGAATTTAAAATCGAAATCCGAAAAAGCACAACAGGAAAACGGGCGTTACATATCCATTGTAGAAGAGAGTTTATCCGGTTTAAAAATCATCAAAAGTTATACAGCCGAAAAACTGTTTAACAACCGATTTGACACTTCTATCAACACCCTTCAACGTCTTAGCAACAGTATCGGAAATAAGAACAACTTGGCTTCGCCGTTAAGTGAATTCATGGGAATCATCGTTATTGCCATTTTATTATGGTATGGCGGTAACATGGTTTTAGTGGAAAAAGCAGCTAACGGAAAACCGCTATTAGATGGCGCTGCTTTCTTAGCATATATGGGATTAGCCTATAACATCTTAACCCCAGCCAAAGCTATTTCAAAAGCATCTTATGCCGTAAAACAGGGATTAGCCGCGGCCGAGCGTGTTTTCGAAGTTTTGGAAGTAGACAATGAAATCGTGAACAAACCTGATGCGGTTGAAAAAAATTCTTTTGAAGACCGTATTACGCTTGAAAACATCAATTTCCGTTACGAAGAGGAAAATGTGTTGAAGAATTTTTCATTGGAAGTACCAAAAGGAAAAACTGTCGCTTTGGTAGGACAATCCGGAAGCGGAAAAAGCACCATTGCCAACCTGCTTACCCGATTTTATGACGTTCAGGAAGGAAGTATTAAGGTAGATGATGTCGATATCAAGGATATGAATATGTTTTCGCTGCGCAAGCTGATTGGTTTGGTTACTCAGGACAGTATTCTTTTTAACGATACAATCAAAAACAACCTGCTTATCGGTAACGAAGAAGCAACGGATGAACAAATCATCGACGCCCTTAAAATCGCTAATGCCTACGAATTCGTAAAAGATTTACCGAACGGCATCGAAACCAACATCGGTGATGCCGGAAATAAATTATCTGGCGGACAGAAACAACGTCTTTCCATTGCCCGTGCGGTATTGAAAAACCCGCCTATTATGATCTTGGACGAGGCCACATCTGCCTTAGACACGGAAAGCGAAAGACTGGTGCAACAAGCCTTAGAAAACATGATGCAAAACCGTACTTCGGTAGTGATTGCACACCGTTTGTCTACTATTCAAAAAGCGGATAAAATTGTGGTCATGAAAAAAGGTAAAATTGTAGAAGAAGGCACACACGACGAATTGTTAGCACTTAACGGAGCTTACTCCAAATTAGTGATGATGCAATCGTTTGAATAACCATTGAATTTCAAAATATTGAAATATTAAACATTCTTGAGTAAGATGGTAAATGCTAGCAAATCTTTAAATTATTCAATCCTTTAATTTTTCAATCAAACATGTACGCCAGTAATCCAAATATCAAACTCCCTGAAAATCCGGATACTGTTATTTGGAAATACATGGATTTGTCTAAATTCCTGGAT
Organism: Flavobacterium enshiense; assembly: GCF_040750275.1. Classification (GTDB taxonomy): domain Bacteria; phylum Bacteroidota; class Bacteroidia; order Flavobacteriales; family Flavobacteriaceae; genus Flavobacterium; species Flavobacterium enshiense_B. The sequence continues at coordinate 483,819 of NZ_JBDOCV010000001.1, read as the reverse complement.
ATTCTGATTTCCGGAAAAATGTTCATGTCGCGTTCGGATAAATTTGAAGACCAATACGAAGGGACTTTCAGCGAACCCACGTTTGAGGAGATTAAGAAAATTTCCGAAAACAACCCAAAGTTTCTGGATTATTACAAATCGCATCGGGAAAATGTGGTGATTAGCAGTTGGCATACTAACGAATACGAAAGTTTTGCCATGTGGCAGGTATTCACCAAGAACAATGAAGGTTTAGCAATTCAATCTACCGTTGGGCGTTTGAAAGAAGCTCTGGCATTAGAGCGTAATTTTGAACAATACATAGGCGAGGTAAATTACATCGACTATAAAAAAGAACTCATTCCTTTTGATGATGTTTTCTTCCCTTTCCTTTTCAAGCGAAAAAGCTTTCAATACGAAAATGAAGTTCGGGTGATTTCCGATGTAACTGCACAAAACTTAACCATCAACGACGGATTAAAAATTAGTGTGGACATCAACAAATTGATTGAAACCATTTATATTCATCCCAAAAGCGAAAACTGGTATAAGAAGCTTGTCATTGAAGTGGTTTCCAAATTGGGATTTGATTTTACAATTGAAAAGTCGGATCTGGAAAGTGATATTCTGATATAAATTTCAAAAATCACAAATTCTAAATTCTGACTTCTAAATCGGTTTATATTCTTCCGCTTTCCAGTCTTTATCCAATAAGTTTACAAAGAAATAGTGTACATTGTCACTTTTATCGAAAGCTCCGTTTTTATTATTATCTTCTATAGTTCTGAAGTACAAACGATTCTGAACCTCTACAATGTTCCAGTCAATCAATTCCTGTAATTCAGCCGATAACTTTACAAAATGCGTCCCGTTAAAATTGCTAATATAAAGCGATTTGATGTCGTTAGAATCAATCTTATTATCTCTGTTGGTGTCTGAATCCACTAAGGAATACACTAAAATCTGTTTTTTGGTTCTTTCAGCAATGGTATTCAGATACGTTGCGGTTTGAATCTGTATCACTTTATCCGTTAACGGACGAATGGCGGCCGAATCAACATGCTGGAATTTTAAATTCTCAAAATAACCGGTTAATTCAAAGCGGTTGTAATTTGAAATAGCATAACTTACCGAATTCGTTTTACTCGACCCGTAACTTCCTCTTTCTGCTGAAACCCTTACGTCACCAATAGCATGAATCAGGTATTTTGTTCCTTCCATATGTACTGGCAGATCGGCAATTTTAATCTGAGAAGAATCCCTTTTCACCGCATTGACTTTATCGGCTTTCTGATCTTCATAAATTACTTTTGGTTTTTCAGCTTCTTGTTTACAACTTGCTAAAAGCCCCAAAGCACCGATTAAAATATATTTTGAAAAATTTTTCATAGTTAACGGATTGGTCTATCAAATATAAAACATTTCATTCGTAACTACAATCGAACATTTAACTTCACATTGAAAGTTCGAGTTGTCATGTAGTTTGGAATCCCATACTGGCTTTTGGTATACACATCACGCACCCAAGTATTCGTAATGGCGTTCTGATTGTTAAACAGGTTAAAAATTTCCAATCCAACGGAAAGTTCTTTAAAGGGTTTTAACCAGTTGCGGTTGGATTGGATACTCGCATCTTTAAACACATACGAAAATCCGGCATCTGCACGACGGTAATCGTTTAAACGAAGTTGGTACTGGTAAGGATCGGCATATGAAGGAGAGCCTCCCGGAAGTCCTGTATTGTAAACCAGATTCAAATACATTTTCACGTTTGGAATCGTTGGCATATAATCCTGAAACAACAATCCGAATTTTAAACGTTGATCTGTCGGACGGGCAATATTTCCTTTTCCATTTTGATTCTCTTCCGTTTTCAGATACCCAAAACTGAACCAAGATTCCGTTCCCGGCACAAACTCACCGTTCAACCTAAAATCAACACCGTACACATACGCAGTAGCATCATTGTTAGCACGATAACGGATACGGACATTATCAATCGTATACGTATTCACATCGGACAAACTTTTATAATACGCCTCCGAAACCATTTTAAAAGGACGATCCCACATTTTAAAACTGTAGTCATTACTCAAGACCACATGAAACGATTGCTGAGCTTTTACATCAGGCTGTACTACACCATCATAATCCCGTAATTCTCTGTAAAATGGTGGCTGATGGTACAAACCTCCTGAAAGACGGAAAACCATATCTTTTTCCCATTGTGGTTTTATCGCAAATTGAGCTCTCGGACTGAAAACCAACTGGCTGTTTCCATTAATATTATCGCCGCTTACCTGCCACTGGTGTGCTCTTACACCTCCATTGATCCAAATCTGATTGGAACCCAAAGTGCCTCTGTAATTCCATTGAGCATACCCTGAAAAACGATTGATTTGCACAAAATTAGTAGCTCTCACATTCTTATATGGTGATAATGGTCCGTAATACGGATTATAAGGCTGATCATTCGGAATGTCAATATTCGGATTAGGCAACGAAAAACCGGCTGAATCCACCACTTCCCATTCTACCAATCGATCGCGAATATCTTCTCTTGTATATTTGAAGCCCCACTCTACCTGACTGCTTTTCTTCTTGATTTCATGAAAACCTTTTACTTCGGCATTAAAAATCAAAGCATCTAAATTATTTCGAGCATGCGTTAACTGAGAACCTACACCGCGAGAATACACTACATCTCCGAAAGTATCCGAACCGATATTGGTATCAACTTCCCCCAAACGGTACTGTGCCAAAATATCGAAATATTCCTGCTCCTGTGTATGATATGCCGATCCGATAAATTTTAATTTGAAATTCTCATTAGGCGCATAAACTGATTTAATTGCACCAAAATAAGTAAGATATTCGTCTTTTTCCTGACCTTCATAAAGCACTAAAAGCGCTATCGGGTCGTCTATGGTTCCGAAATTTGTCTGACGGCTTAACGGCTCATAATGGTATTTATTCTGCGACACATTTCCTAAAAAACTCCATTGCCATTTAGTGGAAGCGTCAAAATTAATCTGGGTTTGAATGTCGGCAAAAGACGGTTTGAAATTCGATTCTGTTTCTTGGCTATTCACCAGCAAACTGTTGTTGCGATACCGAATTCCGGTCATATTACTCCATTTCTGATTTTTGGAAACCACATCCACCGTGGCACTTCCGCCCAGCAAACTGGCATCCAAAGCCGCTTGAAATTTGGTTGGTCTTCGGTACGTAATATCCAAAACCGATGATAATTTATCGCCATATTTTGCCTGAAATCCACCTGCCGAGAAATCCACATTGGAAACCATTTCTGTATTGGTAAAGCTTAATCCTTCCTGCTGTCCCGAACGGATTAAAAACGGACGGTACACTTCAATTTCATTAACATAAACCAGATTCTCATCATAGTTCCCACCTCGTACCGCATATTGTGTACTCAATTCGTTGTTGGAATAAACACCCGGAAGCGTTTTTAAAATATTCTCCACCCCTGCATTGGCACCGGGAATCATTCGAATCACTTTAGGCTCAATAACTGTAAGTCCTTCAATTCTTTTTCTTCCGCCAGCCGCTACAATAACCTCTCCTAATTGTTCTGCTTTCTGATTTAAAACCACGTTCAGCTCGTAATCTTCATTTGGTTTTAATTCGATAGTAAAAGTGGATTTCTTAAACGAAATATGTGTAATCTCGACCGTTATCTTCACACCGGACGGCACCGCTAACAGATAAAAACCGTTTTCGTTGGAATCGGTGGTCTTACCATCAGCTTTGATAGTAGCTTTTGCTATAGGCTTATTATTTTCATCAAGAAGGATTCCTTTTATTCTTGCGGTTTGTGCAAAAGCCGAAAATCCTATCAGTAAAATACAGATATTTAGAAATTTAATTGTCTTTTTCAACAGGGTCTAAATTTTTAGTTTTAAAAAAATGTGATTCAAAGGTAATGGAATTTCCCATTTTATCCGAAACCACTACTTTTAATTCGTTTTTACCTTCCTCATAAAGCACATCACTGAAATGATGTACCAACAAATTTGTTTTGTAATCGTACTCCATCAAAATCCATTTTCCGTTCAGATAAGCATTGTATTCCTTAATACCGGACAAATCATCATCGATGCGAACACTTAGTGTGTCTGACTTATCCAAGCTAGCTCCTTCTTTAAAATTTGGCTTGTAAATTCTTGGTGCAATCGTATCCGTTGCCAAAAAGAATTTCCCCAAATCTTTAGTGCGAGCGGAAAACAGATTTCCTTTTTTGTAGGTCGTAAAATATTCTTTTTTATTACCATCCATTCTGGAAATAAAAGTTTTCGCTTTTATAATATCCGGAACACTGGAAACGTCAAAAGTAACCGTAATGTTGTGATGTACTGGCACCGTTTCGTCATGAAGATAAAGCACATTGTCTTTCACATCAAAATTCAGATAAAAATCATCGTAAAAAGCATTTTCGGGTATAAAAACCGACACGTTATCTTTGGTATAACTGTTGTCGTTTTTAGATTTCACGAAGTATGGCGTTATTTTTTCTTCTTTTTTTATAGTGGATGAAGCCTCCGAATATTGAATCGGAATATTTATAATGCGCTTGTTCCCGTGAAAATCGGAAATTTCGATTCTGTAATTAAATATCGAATTTGGCAGGACTGCAATCTGACCGTTTTTCTGGTTCCCGCTTACTAAAGAAAAGGGATATTTCTTTTTGTAAAACAATTTCTGAACGGATTGCTTCAACGTCTTATAACGGTAATAATCGATGAAATTATTAACATAACGGGTCTCATCGAAAGCGAATTTTTCGAAATTATAAGTAAAAAAACTGCTTCCGTTCAGAAAAGTTTCGGCTTTATATATTCCATTCCAATTGTAATTGTTATCGGCCTGATCGTAGGTATTTACGGCAAAACCGATATTTCCCTTTGCCAGCACTTTATTCGCCAGAAAATTTCCATCGGGCTGCAAGGACAATTGAACCGGCAAAGGACGCTGTGAACCATTCACTACCGAACTGTCTCCAATTGCATACACTACCAAATCATTAACAACAGGTTTTTGCCTGTCAGGCATCAGGATATCAAAACCAAAATAAAGCGGATTGATAATCTGTTCCGTTTTAGTATCTCGGATCTCAAAATGAAGATGCGGGCCACCAGAACTACCAGAATTTCCGGAAAAGGCTATAATTTCACCTTTATTCACAACAAGTTCGTTGGCCATTGGGAAAATTTCGATTTCATACGATTTTTGAGCATACTGCCTTTTTCGGATAAAATCGGCTATGGCGCCGTTAAACTTTTTCAAATGACCGTAAACAGTTGTATAGCCGTTGGGATGCGTTATATAAATAGCTTTCCCGTAACCTCCTTCTGATATTTTAATTCTGGAAACAAAACCGTCGGCGGCTGCAAATACGTTTAGTCCTTCTCTTTGTTGGGTTTTAAAATCGAGACCTGAATGGAAGTGATTCCCGCGCAACTCTCCGAAGGAACCGGAAGCAAAAAGCGGAATGTCTAAAGGGGAACGAAAATAATCTTTTGGATAAGGCTGGCTTTGACCAAAACATACGGCGGATAAAAAAATAATAATCTTAAACAATTTCATAAATCGAACATTTAGGCTAATGTATAAAAAAATACCTATAAAATAAAGGGCTTCACCAATTTTTATAACTCCCTACCTCCCAAAATATTAAGATTTGGTTTATAAGATTTTCGAAAAATTAAGCAAAAGTATTGTTATATTTCAAATGGAATATTAACTTTGTAAATCATGTAATGAAAAAGGTCTGCAATGGGTGGATTATCTGAAATCGTTGATTCTCTTGAAGTTAAAATAGCCAAACTTGTCCAAAGAATGGAAGGTTTAGAGCAGCAGAATCGGGAGCTACGCAATGAATTATCAAAATCCTCTGATACAATTTCCAGTCAGTCGGAAGAAATTCAGATGCTGAAAAAACAGTATGAAACACTGAAAATGACCAATTCTTTACTAGGCAGTGACGAAAATAAACGAGAAACAAAACTCAAAATAAATTCATTAATACGCGAAATCGATTATTGTATAGCCCAACTTTCTGATTAAGAAAATGAGTGAAAAGCTGAAAATCAAAATATCAATTGCTGACCGTGTTTATCCGTTAACCGTGGATTACTCACAGGAAGAAGGGCTTAGAAGTGCTTCTAAAAAAATTGATGCCATGATTAAGCAATTCGAAGAAAGCTATGCTGTTCGCGACAAACAGGATGTTCTGGCCATGTCTGCCCTGCAGTTTGCATCGCAATTGGAGCAAAAGCAACTTGACAAATCAGCCGATTACCAAAGTGCTTTAGAACGTTTACAAAAAATGGATGAAACCTTGAGTGCAATACTCTCCAGATAAATACGTTCTTTACATAGATTAAGATACTGCCTACATTAGTACCTATTTGATAAACTCAACACTAACAAATTCAAATGAGTGAATCATCGTTTCTAAAGCAAACTGCCCTGAGCAGGTCCTTGAACAGCGAGTTAACTCAAAACTTGTCCATACGAGTTTATGCAATACCCCTAATGTAGGCTTTTTTATATATAATTTTCAAACAACTTATGAACACACTTATTATAATTATTGGCTGTCTGGCCGGAATCGGAGTAGGATTCGGAATCGCAAAATACCTGGAAAAGGCAAACGTTTCCAATCTTATTAAAAATGCCAAAAAAGAGGCAGCTTCGATTTTGAAAGACGCGAAAGTCGAGGCAGAATCCATTAAAAAGGATAAATTACTTCAGGCAAAAGAAAAGTTCCTGGAACTAAAATCTGAGCATGAAAAAGAGATTTTAGCCAAAGACAAGAAAATTGCTGAAGCTGAAAAACGCACAAGAGACAAAGAATCTCAGGTATCTAACGAATTAGCAAAATCGAAAAAGCTAAACGATGAAATCGAACACAAAATTACCGATTACACCAATCGTGTCGAGCACGTAGAAAAAAAACAGCAGGAAGTTGAGCGTCTTCACAAAAGTCAAGTAGAACAATTGGAAACCATTTCCGGCTTGTCTGCAGAAGATGCTAAAAACCAATTGGTGGAAAGCTTAAAAGCTGAGGCCAAAACCAACGCAATGGCTTACATTCAGGAAACCCTTGAAGAAGCTAAATTAACCGCTCAACAGGAAGCTAAAAAAGTAATCATCAATACCATTCAACGTGTTGGAACGGAAGAAGCGGTGGAAAACTGTGTTTCCGTTTTCAATATCGAATCGGATGATGTAAAAGGTAGAATTATTGGCCGTGAAGGTCGTAACATCCGTGCTTTGGAAGCAGCAACAGGAGTAGAAATCATTGTAGATGACACTCCGGAAGCTATCATCCTTTCCTGTTTCGACCCTGTTCGTCGTGAAGTAGCTCGTTTGGCTTTACACAAATTGGTAACTGATGGCCGTATCCACCCTGCCCGTATTGAGGAAGTGGTAGGAAAAACCCAAAAACAAATTGAGGAAGAAATCATCGAAGTAGGTAAACGTACGGTTATCGACTTAGGAATTCACGGTTTACATCCAGAGTTAATTAAAACTGTCGGACGAATGAAATACCGTTCTTCTTACGGTCAAAACTTATTACAACACTCTCGCGAAGTAGCCAAACTTTGCGGTATCATGGCTGCTGAATTAGGCTTAAACGTAAAATTAGCAAAAAGAGCCGGATTATTACACGATATCGGTAAAGTACCGGAAACCGAAAGTGAATTACCACATGCTATCTTAGGTATGCAGTGGGCTGAAAAATACGGTGAAAAAGAAGAAGTATGCAACGCGATTGGAGCCCACCACGACGAAATCGAAATGAAATCCCTGATTTCTCCGATTATTCAGGTTTGTGATGCTATTTCAGGAGCACGTCCGGGAGCGCGTCGCCAGGTATTGGATTCATACATCCAGCGTTTGAAAGACCTTGAAGATATTGCATACGGATTCAACGGCGTTAAAAATGCCTATGCTATTCAGGCAGGTCGTGAATTGCGCGTAATCGTGGAAAGTGAAAAAGTAAGTGATGAAATGGCAGGAAGCCTATCGTTTGACATTTCACAGAAAATCCAAACCGAGATGACCTATCCGGGTCAGGTAAAAATTACCGTTATCCGTGAAACAAGAGCAGTAAATATTGCAAAATAACAAATCGATTCACAACAAAAAGACCTCTAAATGAGGTCTTTTTTTATTTTCTTGGGTGATAGGAATTTAAAATTTCCGAAAGATGCTTACGATCCAAATGCATATATACTTCCGTTGTGGTGATTGATTCATGACCCAGCATCATTTGGATGGAACGCAGATCTGCTCCGTTCTCCAACAAATGCGTGGCAAAAGAATGACGGAACGTATGCGGGCTGATAGTCTTATTTAAACCGATTTTAATCGCCAAATTCTTAATAATGGTAAAAACCATGGCTCGGGTTAACTGCTTGCCTCTACGATTAAGAAAAAGCGTATCCTCAAACCTTTTTTGTATTACAAGGTGATTTCTGATCTGATCCCTATACAATGTGATATATTTCTGCGTTGATGGACTGATTGGCACAAATCGCTGCTTATTCCCTTTCCCGGTGATTTTCACAAAACCTTCATCAAAAAACAAATCAGAAATCTTAAGAGTAATCAACTCCGATACACGAAGTCCACAACTATATAAAGCTTCCAACATGGCCCTGTTCCGTTCACCTTCCTCTTTAGACAGATCGACAGCAGCAATCAGTTGATCGATTTCTTCCAACGATAACGTATCCGGCAATTTCCTGCCTGTCTTAGGAACTTCAATTAATTCGAGCGGTGTAGTATTCCGGTAATCTTCAAAAATCAGGTAATTAAAAAAACTTCTTAAACCGGAAATTATTCTTGCCTGCGATCGTGTGTTCACTTTTCCGGAAACAGCATAAATGAATTGCTGTACGGTGTCTTCAGAAATAGTCAGTGGCGTTTCTTCAATCTGGTTTTCAGACAGAAACCCCGTTAACTTCTCCACATCAAAAATATAACTATCTATGGTGTTTTGAGAAAGTCCTCGTTCCAATTGAAGATAATTCTTATACTCTTTTATGTACGAAATCCACGAGCGCATCTACGTTAAATAAAATCTAAAATTAATAGGCACGAATACTATTCGGCATGATTTGTGGTTTAAATATAGAAACTAAAATTTATTTAATATGAGAACAGCAAGATTTTTATTCGCAGGTTTAGTTTTATCAACAGTAACTACCACGGTATCTGCACAGGAAAAGAACGGTTCCTCTTTCGGAATCAAAGGAGGCTTAAACTACTCAACCATTACCAAAGGGGATTTTGATGAAGGACCAGACCCCAGAACAAGCTTTCATATCGGTTTTGTAGGGGAAATCCCTTTAATAAATAACGTTCTTGCCATTCAGCCGGAAGTGCTTTACTCCCGTCAGGGCTTTGAAATCAACCAAAACATTTTGGGAACAAACTATGAAACCCAATACAAATTAGATTACATTAACATGCCTGTTTTAGCCAAAATATATTTAGGCAAGGCCTTCAGTATAGAAGCCGGGCCGCAATTTGGCCTTAAAATAGGTGAAAAATACGAAAGTGACAATTCTGTAACCGAAACCAACGACGTTAATAATCTCGATACAGCGATAGCAGCGGGCTTATCTTTTAACTTTAACAGCGGGCTTTTCCTTACGGGAAGGTATACACAAAGTTTAAATGAAGTAGTAAAAGACAGCGGTTCAAAGAATCAGGTTTTTCAGGCTGGATTAGGTTTTAAGTTTTAAAAAAAAAGCCTCTCAAATTGAGAGGCATAATTTATTTACTGACATCTTAGAATCGATATCCAAGTCCAACTTGAAAACCAGTATTGAAGATTTCACCGTTTCCAGGTCCATCATAAATATTAGACAATCCCAAGTTAAATCTTGCGTCAAACATTAAACCGTTTGACATTTCATATCCTGCACCGGCACCAATTCCAAAATCGACAGATTTAGTCATTTCATCAAAAACGTCTTCTTCTGTTGCAACTTTGAAAGCCACTTCAGGACCAGCCTGTACGTTAAAACCTTCAACGATGTAATATTTAGCCATAATCGGCACTCTTACATAACTGATCCCTAAATCGTTATCAGCTCCTTCCATTGAATACATTAACTCCGGCTGTACGTGAAATTTGTCTGTAACAGCAAAGTCAACCAAACCACCAAGATAAATACCTGCTTTAGCATCCGTATTTACATTATCTCCTGTGAAATTGGTCATATTTAAACCCGCTTTAACACCAAACTTTATGCTTTCTGAAGAAGATGATGTTTTTTCTCCTTCCTGAGCATTAGCAGCAATACCAAAAGCAAATACTGCCGATAAAATCATTAACGTTTTTTTCATAGATAATTTGTTTAAAAGTTTACTACTTAAATTTATCCATAAAAACAATCTACCCACCCAAGTACAAAGTGCTAGATATCAACAACTTTATCAACAAAAAATCCCGCTATTGCGGGATTTTTCATTTCTTTATTTAAGAAGTGATTAGAATTGGTAACCAATTCTGATTCCACCAATTACAGCAGTATCAATTCCACTGAATTTACCACCACCACCAACTGTAGTTGTAGTACCTGCAGAAGATACTTCGATATCTTTGTTTTTACCAGTTGTTAAGTTCAAACCAGCCTCAACACCTAAGAAAACTTTTTTAGCGATGTAGTAATCAGCTCCAGTAACTAATCTTAAACCGAAATAGTTTCTTCCGTTGTTAGATAAGTTTCCAGCCATATCAGCGTTAGCACCTTCAACTTCTGCAGAAGTTGTGTTATCAGAATACTCAGCATTAGCATTTTTGAAACCGATCAATAAATCAGCTCCAGCGTAAGTTGATAATCTGTCAGAACCTGCAAAATGTTTCTCAACCCCTAAGTTAAGAGTAATGTCAGAACTTTTGTTTGTCAAAGTCGCAACATTGCTAGGATTTGAATGGTCTAACTCTTCATTTTTATTAGAGTAAACACCTAAACCAGCTCTAACTGCCATATCATCTTTTAAGAAATATCTGAATTTCAACACTCCAGTGTTCAAATCGAAGTCAGCATTGTTTAAACCACCTGTTAAACCTACTTCAGTAGTGATTGTACCTTTAACTGGTTTGTAACCAGATACTTCTTTTTCTTGTTCTTGAGCGTTAGCAAATCCGAATGCGAATACTGCTGCTACAGATAAAATAACTTTTTTCATGTTTAGTTTAAATTTTAAAAATTTACTGAGCAAATCTATAAAAAATCCAATCCAAAAAAATTTTAGCTAAAAAAATGTATCAACAACTCCTTGTAAAATCAACAAACAAAAACCTAACCTTTTGATTTAAAGTAATTTAAATTTTGTTAAAAAATGATTAATTTTCTCAAATCACGTTACAAAAATGATATTTTTAACACAGTTTATTCTTACATTTTATAATATTTTCAGCCTAATTCAATGCGCAGACAAAAAAAAACAACTTATTCCTACATAAAAAAGAAGCAATTTTAAGGATAAAAAAAACGTCATTTCATACCTATTTTACTACATTTACATAAAACAACAGAACATGAATATCATTATCATCAATGGGCCAAACTTAAATCTTCTCGGAAAAAGAGAACCTGAAATCTACGGAAATGAAACTTTTGAAGATTTCTTCTTTCTGCTGAAAAAAAAATACAGTTCCCTAAACCTATCCTATTTCCAGAGTAATATCGAAGGGGAAATCATCAGTAAAATTCAGGAAACAGGTTTTAACTATGACGGTATTATACTGAATGCAGCTGCCTACACACATACATCCATAGGAATTGCCGATGCTGTTAAAGCCGTTACAACTCCGGTAGTGGAAGTTCACATTTCCAATACATTTTCAAGAGAATCATACCGCCACGTATCCTATATTTCTCCAAATGCTAAAGGCGTAATAATAGGTTTTGGCCTAAACAGTTATGAACTGGCCATCAAATCTTTTTTATAAGCATACAACCTTTTTAATTTTACACGCGTCTATCTGCTAAACACTAACATGAAGAAACTATTATTTTTACTTGCCATTATTGCATCCATCAGCGTATCTGCCCAAATCAAAGGAGTCGTTACCGACAAAAACGGCGCACCGATCCCCTACACAACCGTAATTATCGAAGGTACCTATAACGGAACCTCGGCCAATGACAACGGCACTTATGAATTAATCGTTAAAGAAAAAGGGAAACACACGCTGATATTTCAGTCATTGGGTTATAAAACCAAAAAGATGATTGCTGAAGTAGTTGCATTCCCACACACCGTAAATGTAACTTTAGAAGACGAAAATTACACTTTGGCCGAAATGGTAATTACCCCGAACAAAGAAGATCCTGCCTACGCCATTATAAGGAGCGCTATAAAAAACCGAAAAACAAACTCCTACAAAACCGATAAATACGAAGCGGATTTCTACTCAAGAGGAATTTTCCGCGCTAAAAACGTTCCTAAAAAATTCATGGGTATGGAAATTGGTGATTTTGACGGAGCATTGGATTCGACAGGAACCGGAATTCTTTATTTATCTGAAACGGTTTCAAAAATCGCCTTCGAAAAACCCAATAAAATTAAAGAAGAAATTATTGCATCCAAAGTAAGTGGCGACGATAACGGATTCAGTTTCAACACTGCAAGAGGCACTAATTATGATTTCTATGCCAATTATGTGGAAATGAACATCAACATGGTTTCCCCGATTGCCGACAACGCTTTAAGCTACTACCGCTACAAGTTGGAAAGCACTTTTATCGACGATCACAACCAGCTTATCAATAAAATAAAAGTAACTCCGCGAAGAGACAAAGAACCTGTTTTCGAAGGTTACCTATATATAGTAGAAGACAGCTGGGCAATTTATGCTGTCGATTTAAACAGTAAAGGCTACAGAATGCAGCAACCTATTCTGGAAAATATTGCCTTTACACAAAATTTCAACTACAATCCCGCAACGAGACTATGGGCCAAAAACCAACAAACCATTGATTTTAAGGCTTCGATCTTCGGCATGGGCTTTACCGGAAAGTTTACGCATGTATTCAGCAATTATGTTTTCCGTGAGCAATTCGAAAAGAAAACCTTCACGAATGAAATTGCCAAAATAGTAAAAGATGCCAATAAAAAAGACACCGTTTTCTGGAACACAAATCGTCCTGTTCCTTTGACTGATGAAGAGATTGGCGACTATCAACGAAAAGACAGCATACAAACTATTAGAAAATCTCAGGTATATCTGGACTCATTGGACGCTAAAGGAAATAAATTCAAAATACAGAAACTTTTAACCGGCTACACCTATAAAGACACGTATAATAAATGGTCTTTCAATTACAAAGGCTTGCTGAACATTACTTCGTTAGGCTACAACACCGTACAAGGCTGGAATTTTGACTCCGGATTTTCTTTCAACAAAAGAGACGAAGAAAAGGGAAAATTCACTTCGATAAATTCAACGTTCAATTACGGTTTTGCCGAAGAGCGTCTGCGTGTTAACGGAAGCTTTTTTCATCGTTTCAACAATATAAATTATGCTGCCATCACGGCCTCCGGGGGAAGCAGTATCAATCAATTCAACCCATCAAACCCAATTTCTAATCTGATCAATTCGGCAAGCACGCTTTTCTTTAAGGACAATTATGCAAAATATTACAATAAAGAGTTTGTGAGCGTTGGTTACAATCAGAATATCCTGAACGGAATCACGTTAGGCGGCCGCTTGGAATATGCTACCCGTAAACCGCTCTTCAACAATACGGATTATGTTTTGCTTAAAAACGATAAAGAGTATACGTCGAACAACCCTTGGTTGCCTTTCAACAACACAATTCCGGCAATTGAAAAACACAATCTGATGAAGGCCAACATCTTGACACGAATCCGTTTCGGAAACAAATACATTACCAGACCCGACGGAAGAATAAATATTTCCAACGACGATTACCCAACAATAGCACTTGCTTATGAAAAAGGATTTGCCGCCAACCAAAACCGCTACCACTACGATTTTATTTCCGGACAGTTGGATTACGACAAAACCTTAGGCAATAAAGGAGATTTTGCCATTCGTTTAAAAACCGGAAAGTTCTTTAATGCGGAGAACATTTCCTTTGTGGATTACAAACATTTTAACGGCAACCAAACCCATATCGGTACCTCCGACAAATATCTTAATGTATTCAATATGTTGCCATATTACAGCAGCAGTACCAACGATGCTTTCATTGAGACGCATATCGAGCACAACGACAAAGGTTTTATCATGAACAAGATTCCACTTTTGAACAAATTGCAATGGAATCTGGTTTTAGGTTTCCATCAGTTAAACCGACCGGATTTCAAACCGTATCAGGAATATACTGTTGGATTTGACAATGTAGGTTTTGGTAAATTCCGACTGCTTCGCATTGACTATGTTCGTTCCTATCAAAATGGATTCCAGACGGACGGCATTGTTTTCGGACTTAAATTCCTAAACATTATTGATTAACTGCCGTAGGCTTCCAATACAGAAAAAGCGCTGAATTATTCAGCGCTTTTTTTCTTTGTATTACCTACTCATTTTAAAATCGGATTGTTTAAAGGCCGCCTCAGATATTGGAAGAAACTGAAAATTTGAATCCCTGAATTCAATGCTTTTCGGAATATAATATGGAATTTTCATATACGTATAAGCCACACCATTTCCTAATTTTAAAGTATCGCCTCTTCTTAAAAGTAAAAAAGGCTTAACCTCCTTAACGCCGCCGTACGAAAGATATTTAAAGCGCCCACGTAGCGTATCACCGTCCAGAACACCTCTAACCTCACCAGAATCTATAATATTCTCTGAATACCGGACTTTGTATTGACCATAGAACTGATTATCATCTATCGACAAAGAAAGTAATGCGACATTGTTTTTAGCAGTAGCCTTATAAAACCGTTGTTCCGGTTTACGCAATTCACAACTGGTTATAAAACCAAGAGTTATTAGAAACATCAAATACTTCATAGTTGCACTATTTAACAAAAACATCGTAGGCAAAACGAATTAATGTGCCGATCACCACAATCAGAAAGAAAACCCGAATAAAAGAATTCCCTTTGCTGATTGCAAGCTTCGCACCCAAAAAACCGCCCAATGCATTACAAACTGCCATTGGTAAAGCCATCGCCCAGATAATTTTTCCTTTGAGCAGGAAAAGACAAATCGATCCGAAATTTGTAGCCAGGTTGACCATCTTGGCATTCGCTGAAGCATGCAAAAAATCCAATCCCAAAACAGAAACGAAAGCCACTACAAAAAAACTTCCGGTTCCGGGGCCAATAAAACCGTCATAGAAACCTACTGTCACACTAATAATTATCGCGTAAAGCAATTGCTGTTTAAAAGACAACATTTTTTCCTGATGCTGTCCGAAATTTTTCTTCATGAACGTATAAACCGCCAACAAAGTCAAAACTACCAACAACAAGGGTTTCATAAAATCATTACTAACCTGGGTAAGCAAGGTCGAACCTAAAAAAGCCGACACAAAAGCCACAACCGACATGATTATCAAGAGTTTCCAATTCATGGTCACTGTTTTGATATATTGAAACGCAGCAAAACTTGTCCCACTGAATGCCGGAATTTTTAGTGACCCAATGATAGAAGCAACTGAATAATTCGGTAACAAAATCAAGGCGACAGGCGTTTGAATTAAACCGCCTCCTCCTACAACAGCATCTACAAAGCCCGCAAAAAACGAAGCCAAACAAAGAAAAATTAAAATATTCAGTTCCATTACTTTCAAAAAGAAAAGAGCCAAATTCCTTAGAATTCAGCTCTTTATTATTTACAAATTATCATAATTAAGCACGAACTATATTAGCACCTAAAGCTCTTAAACGCTCGTCTATTCTTTCGTACCCTCGGTCGATTTGTTCGATATTCTGAATGGTACTCGTTCCTTTTGCTGTTAACGCCGCAATCAGCAGGGAAATTCCCGCACGAATATCCGGTGAACTCATGGTAGTAGCTTTCAACTGTGATTTAAAATCGTGTCCCATCACCACAGCACGGTGCGGATCACACAACATGATTTTTGCCCCCATGTCAATTAACTTATCTACAAAGAACAAACGGCTTTCAAACATCTTCTGATGGATTAACACATCGCCTTTTGCTTGCGTAGCCACTACTAAAACAATACTCAACAAATCAGGGGTAAAACCAGGCCAAGGTGCATCAGCTACCGTTAAAATAGAGCCGTCGATATCGGTTTTCACTTCATAACCGTTTTCATGAGACGGAATGTAAATATCATCGCCTCTTCGTTCTACTGTAATGCCTAATTTTCGGAAAACATTAGGAATAACTCCCAGATTTTCCCAGCTTACGTTTTTGATAGTGATTTCACTTTTAGTCATAGCTGCCAATCCTATCCATGAACCGATTTCAACCATATCCGGCAAAATTCTGTGCTCGCAACCGCCTAAACTTTCCACTCCTTCAATCGTTAACAGGTTCGAACCGATTCCGGTGATTTTAGCTCCCATGGAATTCAACATTTTGCACAATTGCTGTAAATACGGCTCACAAGCCGCATTATAAACCGTAGTGGTTCCTTCAGCCAAAACTGCCGCCATTACGATATTCGCTGTTCCGGTAACGGATGCCTCATCCAAAAGCATATAAGCACCTTGTAATCTTCCGTCGATTTCCACGCCATAGAAATGATCGGCTCTTTCGTAACGGAATTTTGCTCCCAAATTGATAAATCCTTCAAAGTGCGTATCCAAACGACGACGGCCGATTTTATCACCACCCGGCTTCGGAATATAGCCGCAACCGAAACGTGCCAAAAGTGGCCCAACGATCATAATGGAACCGCGTAAACTTCCACCCTCTTTCTTAAAGGCTTCTGTTTTTAAATATTCTACGTTTACTTCATCGGCCTGAAAAGTATAATCCCCAGGGCCGTTTTTCTGTATTTTCACGCCCAGATTCCCTAAAAGGGTAATCAGCTTATTGACATCAATAATATCCGGAATATTGGTAACCCTTACTTTTTCTGAGGTTAACAACACCGGACACAAAACCTGTAAAGCCTCATTCTTTGCACCTTGTGGCATAACATCTCCTTTTAATCGGATACCACCTTCAATTTTAAATGTTCCCATCGGCTTGTATTATTTTCTGTTGTTGTTATTATTATTGTTTGTACTCGGCTTTTTGTTTTTCTGATTCTGATTCTGATTCTGATTGTTGTGCTTCTTCGGCTTGTTGCTGCTAAATTGCATTTTGTTGGATTGCTTTTTGTTAACACGCATCAAATCCGTGGAATTGGAAAGCTCTTCGTCTGTTTTCAGCAAATTCATGGTACCGCCCGAAAGTTCATATAAATGTTCGAAAATCACTTCATCTTTCACGGTATCTTTATTCCAGCTCAGATAGGATTTCTTCATATGATTGGCAATCACCATAATCAAAGCATTTTTCAAATCGCCGTCTTCCCATTTATTGGCCACATCAATCATGTACTTGATATTGTTCCCATAAAAACGGTACTTCGGAAAATTTTGCGGATAATTCAAACGTTCCGGTTTCTGATGCAGAATTTCTTTGCTCGGAATCGGGTACGGTGAATCGACATCCAGTTTAAAATCGGACATGATAAAAATCTGATCCCAAAGTTTATGCTGAAAATCCGGCACATCACGCAAATGCGGATTCAAAGTTCCCATTACGGAAATGATATACTTTGCTGCTTTGTTACGTTCTTCTCTGTCTTCAAGTTTAGTGGCCTGATCGATAAGCTTCTGCAAATGACGCCCGTATTCCGGAATAATCAGATGGGAACGCTCGGCATTATATTCAAGGTGATGAATGGCTTCTTCTGGTGTAAATTGCATGTTCTGATTTTATAAAGAAATAATCCCCTCAATGGCAGACAACTCGATGTACTTATCGATTACCGCCTGAGCGCTGTTCATTCTGACGTTAATGGAAACACTGGTATAATTCCCTGCTTTAGATTTATTTGTATTAATAACAGCCCCCATCCCATTAAACGAATTCTCTATGGCTGTAATTTTTCCGGGATCAGTCGGAACTATAAATTTATACAAATATTCAGAGGGCCAAATGGTCGAATTGATTAATTCTTCTTTCAGCCGCTGATAAAATTCTTCAGTTTTCTTATCCATTTCAATCAAAAATAAAAGCAAATATACATTAGAGTTATGAATTATGAATGATGATTGACCAGTTTTTAAAGCATTAAAAGGCAGAAAATCAAAAACTACTTTATCGATTTGTCAAAAAAATGTAAATTTGCCCCTTATTTCAAAAAAGTGGCTAAAGAAATTGTTTTAATTATTGGCGGACCAGGCTCCGGTAAAACCACAGTTATAAATGGTTTAACCGAACAAGGATACGTATGCTATCCCGAGGTGTCGCGCGAAGTTATTCACGAAGCCCGCAAGCAGGGAATCGAGCAATTGTTTCTGGAAAAACCGCTTTTATTCAGCGAATTATTACTGGAAGGCCGAAAAAAACAATTCAACAACGCTCAAAAAGAAGCAAATGAAATTGTTTTTATCGACAGAGGCATACCGGATGTTTTGGCTTACATGCATTATATCGGCGATGCTTATCCTGCATTTTTTGACCAAGCCTGCCGCGAGCATAAATATTCCCAAATTTTCATCCTTCCGCCCTGGGAAGAAATCTACACCAGTGACGAGGCTCGGTATGAAACCTACGAACAGGCAGTATTGATTCAGCAGCATCTTATCGAGACCTATGAAAAATATGGGTATTCTTTAATCGAAGTTCCAAAAGACACGTTGGAAAACCGCATCAGTTTTATAGTAGAAAATCTAACGAAATAAACTATATTCGTAAACGATTTTTAGGTTTATCTCTTGGACGCATTAACCCTTCTTAAAAAATACTGGCATCACGATTCATTCCGAAGTCCTCAGGATTTAATTATCCAATCGGTTTTGGACGGAAAAGACACCTTTGCTTTATTGCCAACCGGCGGTGGAAAATCAATTTGTTTTCAGATTCCCGCCTTGATGAAACCCGGAATTTGTCTGGTCATTTCTCCATTAGTCGCCTTAATGAAAGATCAGATTGCCAATTTGCAGCAACGCGACATCAAAGCCATTGCGCTAACAGGAGGCATTTCCGCAGACGAAACCATCAACCTGTTAGACAATTGTCAGTTTGGGAATTACAAATTACTGTACCTTTCCCCGGAACGATTACAGTCGGATTGGGTTTTGGAGCGCATCAAAAGCTTACCAATTAACCTAATCGCTATAGACGAAGCACACTGCGTTTCCCAATGGGGACACGATTTCCGTCCGGCCTATCTTAAAATTTCAAAATTAAAGGAGTTTTTTCCGAAAGTTCCGTTTTTAGCCTTAACAGCATCGGCCACCGAACGCGTTCAGGACGATATCTGCACACAGCTCGGCTTACAGCAGCCTCAGATTTTCAAAAAATCATTTGCCAGAGAAAACATCGCTTACATGGTATTTGAAGCAGAAGACAAACTGTTTCGCATCCAACAGATTTTATCCAAAAACCCGGAATCCTCTATTATTTATGTTCGCAACCGAAAAGCCTGCCATGATGTTTCGGCACAAATAAACGCTTTAGGTTTTAAAAGCACCTTTTACCACGGCGGATTGTCCTCCAAGGAGAAAGAGAAAAACATGCAATTGTGGCTGGAAGACAAAGCACAGGTTATCATTGCCACCAACGCCTTTGGAATGGGCATTGACAAACCGAATGTAAAAACCGTAATTCATATTCAACT
Source organism: Flavobacterium enshiense (assembly GCF_040750275.1). Lineage (GTDB taxonomy): Bacteria > Bacteroidota > Bacteroidia > Flavobacteriales > Flavobacteriaceae > Flavobacterium > Flavobacterium enshiense_B. The sequence goes on along the minus strand of NZ_JBDOCV010000001.1, from coordinate 463,999 downwards.
GCCGGAAAACCTTGAAAACTATTATCAAGAAGCTGGCCGTGCCGGAAGAAACGGGGAAAAAGCTTTCGCAGTTTTACTATTATCGCCTTCCGACATTCAAACTACAAAATCGCAGTTTTTAGATGTTTTGCCCGATAAAGTTTTTTTAAAAGAAGTGTACCTCAAACTCAATAATTATTTTCAGATTGGGTATGGCGAAGGAATTAACGAGAGTTTTTCATTTAACCTGAACCAGTTTTGCGGTCATTATAAGTTTCCGATGCTCAAAACATTTAATGCATTACAGTTTTTAGACAATCAGGGCATCCTTTCCCTTTCCAAAGAGTTTTCGGAAAAAATTACGATTCAATTCTTATTGGACAGCCGCGAAATGTTGCGTTATCTAAGCCTCAATCCTGCCGATGAACCCGTTTTGACTGCCATTTTAAGAAATTACGCCGGAGTTTACGATATGCCAACCGCTTTAAATCTCAATCTGATAGCTAAAAAAGCAGCAACTTCCGAAGAGGAGGTAATCAGTATTCTAAAGCGAATGCAGCAAAAAGAAGCCTGTAATCTTACTGCCAAATCAAACGACAGCACACTCACCTTCAACGAAGTTCGGGAAGACGAACACACTATTAATCGTGTAGCCAAGTTTCTGCAACAACAAAATGAGCTAAAAGCCAAACAATTCGAATCAGTAATACACTTTGTTTCAAACAATCAAACCTGCAAAAGCACATTATTACTAGACTATTTCGGAGAAACAGCAACTAACGATTGTGGCATCTGCTCAGTATGCATCCAGAAGAAAAAAGAATCCAAAAGCCCTATTGAAATTGCACAAAGCATCCTAAGCATGCTTCAAGATTCGTCTTTAACATCAAGAGAAATTGAAAATTCACTGGAATTAACTTCAGAGGAAACTATCTTTGCACTGAGAATCCTGCTGGAAAACAACAAAATCAGGATCAACAATTTAAATCAATATTCAATACTATAATGGAAAAGTTACGCATCGTTTTCATGGGAACTCCAGAGTTCGCCGTGGGAATCCTTGATACTATATATAGGAACAATTACGAAATCGTCGGGGTTATTACCGCTGCGGACAAACCCGCCGGACGCGGACAAAAAATCAAATACTCCGCCGTGAAAGAATATGCGCTGGAAAAAAATCTGCGCCTATTACAGCCTACTAATTTAAAAGACGAAACATTTTTGGAAGAATTGAGAATTCTTAATGCCAATCTTCAAGTAGTGGTGGCTTTCCGAATGCTGCCCGAAGTGGTTTGGCGTATGCCTAAATTCGGAACATTTAATTTACACGCTTCGTTACTTCCGGAATACCGCGGAGCCGCTCCTATCAATTGGGCTATTATTAACGGAGAATCCAAAACCGGCGTAACCACATTTTTCATCGATGATAAAATTGATACCGGAGCCATGATTTTAAATGATGAAATTTCAATTGGTGAAAACGAAACTGCCGGAGCCCTCCATGACCGCTTGATGGTATTAGGAAGTGAAACGGTTGTAAAAACATTAGCTTTAATTGAAAAAGGCGATGTGAAGACCAAAATTCAATCAGAAAGCCCAGAAATTAAAACGGCCTACAAACTGAATCGTGACAATTGTAAAATCGACTGGAACAAGCCAGGAGCAGAAATTCATAATTTGGTACGTGGCTTGAGTCCATATCCCGCTTCATGGTGTTTTTTCCAGGACAATGATCAGGAATGGAATATCAAAATTTACGAAACGCTTTTTGAAAAAGCCGACCATGATTATACAACCGGCTCTATCCTCTCCACAAAGAAGGAACTAAAAATTGCAGTAAAAGACGGTTTCATCAAAATTTTCAACTTACAGTTTCCAGGTAAAAAAAGAATGAGTACCCCAGAACTTTTAAACGGAATTTCGTTCAGCGAAAAGGCCGTGGCTTTGTAAGCCTTATAAACACTGAGAGTGACGAAAAATCGAAAAAAACAAGTAAGTTTATTAACAAAGATACTGAGTTATCAACAATTTAAGCGTTTTTTCCGTAAAAAACTGAAAAACACTTGTGTAATCGGGAAATTCATATAAATTTGTAGGACATTAATTAATTAATCAATCTATTAATAACTATTTATTATGAACAAATCAGAATTAATCGATGCAATCGCTGCAGACGCAGGTATTACCAAAGCAGCTGCTAAATTAGCTTTAGAGTCTTTCTTGAAAAATGTAGAAGGAACTTTGAAAAAAGGTGGAAGAGTATCTTTAGTAGGTTTCGGATCTTGGTCAGTTTCTAAAAGAGCTGCAAGAGAAGGTAGAAACCCTCAAACTGGAAAAACTATCAAAATTGCTGCTAAAAACGTAGTGAAATTCAAAGCAGGAGCTGAGTTAGAAGGTTCTGTAAACAAAAAATAGTTTTAGACAAACAATATCAAGCCCCGCAACAGCGGGGCTTTTTTTTACATTTCAACGATTTTATTTTGGGCTGATGTGTTTTTTTTGTTAAATTTAATTCTAATCTAATGGAGGGATTTTAATCGTTAACCAAAAACCTACAAAAAGATGATATCAGCAAAACCAAAAAAAGGAAATTTGCTCATTGCAGAACCTTCAATTATAGGTGATCTGTCATTTAACAGATCAGTAGTTTTGTTAGCCGACCATAATAACGATGGATCGGTAGGTTTTATTTTAAACAAACCCCTTCGTTACACGATACACGACTTAATACCGGAAATCAATGCCAACTTTAAAATTTACAATGGAGGACCGGTAGAACAGGACAATTTGTATTTCATTCACAACATCCCGGAACTTATCCCGGACAGTATCGAAATATCAAGCGGCATTTATTGGGGTGGCGATTTTGAATACACCAAAAGTTTAATCAATCAGGGAAAAATAAAAAAAAATAACATTCGTTTTTTCTTGGGATATACCGGATGGGACTCCCATCAACTGGAAGATGAATTAGAGGAAAATTCATGGATTGTCTCCAAAAACAGCTACGCTAACAAAATCATTGGAAAATCAGCAACGCATTTCTGGAAAGAAAAAATCATGGAACAAGGTGGCGAATACCTCATCTGGTCCAATGCTCCTGAAAACCCAATCTTAAATTAACCCAATCGAACCTGAGCGTTTAATTTCATAAGCAATTCCTGAGCCAATTCGGATTGGAATTCTTTTTTACGATACTTGGTTATTGGCTGAATGCCCTGAATTACATTGGTTAAAAACAACTCATCTGCTTTCTGTAAATCGAAAGGGGAAACAGACGCTTCAACCACTTCCAGATTTTCTATTTTTTTTGCAATTGCCAAAATCTGTTTACGCATGATTCCGTTTAGACAACCATCTGAGATTGGTGGCGTAACTAACGTATTACCCGTTCGCATGAATATATTACTTTGCAGGGCTTCCACAACGTTTTTTTCATCATTCAGCAACAAACAGTTCTGGTAACCGTTTTCATCAGCAAATATACTTCCGGTAATCTGCACCATCTTATTATTGCTTTTTATCGTAGACAACAACTGCTTGGTTACATAGGAATCTTTAAACAATTCCACTTCATAAGACTCCGATGAAAAAAAATAAAGAGCGTTTGACAAAGGAAGTGCCGTTACAATAAAATCCACATGATTGGTTTTCGGCAAATAAAATCCTCCAGATTGACGGTATACAGAAAAACGCACTCTGTAAGAAGCAGAAGGCTCAAGTAAAGCTATAAGACTTAGGATCTGATTCTCGAAATATTCCATTGTAAAATTCATTGGAATTTCCATTCGGACGATTCGCATCGAAGCCATTAGCCTGAAATAGTGATCTTCTAAAAAAAGAATCTTATTATCTAATACCTTTAACGTTTCAAAAACAGCGTCTCCGAATAAAAAACCTCTGTTCTCCTGAACTGCTATTGTCAAATCTTTGGTTAGCGAACCGTTGTAATTAATCATAAAAAAGCCCTGAATAAATCCAGGGCAAATATAACCTTTATAAATTGAAATTAAACGGATCCAATGACATGTTTTAAATCGGAAATCTGATTTTCCCAAAGCTGTTTTGCTTCAGCCAAATCGTTTTCCTCTGCAAAATCTACAACCATCAACGAAACGTCTTTGGTAATTTCATCTTCCAGTATTCGCAATTCAAAATAATACTCGGCATCTTTATTTTCCTCGTCTACCCAGCGAAACTTAACTTTCTCACCGGTTTTCTTAGAAGCTAAACGGGCTTTTTCTTCAGAATCATTCCAGACAAATGTGAAAAACTCTCCGCGAGAATTCACATTATCAGCAAACCATTCCTGTAGTCCCGAAGGTGTAGATATGTATTGATATAGTAGTTGAGGCGATGACATAATGGGGAACTCTAATTCGTATCTAACTTTACCTTCCATGTTTATAATAAATTTCTCGAAATATATAGTATTTACAGTAATAAAAAAAGAAAAAAAAGAAAAATAAAAAAATATTTTTTTTCTAAAAATATGTTTGGAAGCTATAAATTTAGTTCTATATTTGCACCCGCATCCGACAAGGATGTGAGACCAACAAAATGGCGAGGTAGCTCAGTTGGTTAGAGCGCAGGATTCATAACCCTGAGGTCACGGGTTCAACTCCCGTCTTCGCTACAAAAACCCGAAACAGAGTTTCGGGTTTTTTTTATTCTACTAAAAATCAATACTTTAACTTTTATCGGAAGTACAATTCCGTTTATCGAAAAGCCATACAGATACTGTCAGTTTCTCGACATATTTAGTTAGTTTTATATAGATTTCTAAAAACAAAGCCTTTCGAGGACTTTACCCCTATTCCCAATTCCTATACAATTGGTTTATGCGGGTCTAATTTCTTTCTCAACAAACGGTTCCCACTAGTTTACACAACAATCAAAATTGTTTAACGATAAACTGTGTGATTATGAAAAAACAATACTTTTTTGGAATTCCACTTATATTTTTCGCAATGATTAGCTTCGGGCAAAATTGTCCGGTTCAAAAAAGTGTATCAGATGATTCGATTTGCAACGGTCAGACTGCTACTGTTGTGCTCACAGATGCAGAAGCTGGCGTTACTTATGAATTACTGTCTGGAGCTATCGCGATTTCTTCACAAACTGCTACTTCAAATGGCGATTTATCTTTTATCATAAATCCGGGACCTACTACTAATACAAGTTACACCGTATACAATGTAAATGCAGGATGTTATTACACCGATTTAGGAATAGTTACAGTTGATCCTATCCCCGATGCCGTGGCTACAAATCCCAATCAGCAAATATGTTCGGATACCGGGATGGCAACCATGATTTTTTCAGGAGCAGTCGCTGGCACAACATTTAACTGGACCAGAGACAACGACACTAATGTAACAGGAATTGGAAGTAACGGAAGTGGTAATATTTCCGGGACACTCACCAATTTAACAGCTATCCCCCAAACGGTTACCTTTACTATCACGCCAACCGCAAATGGTTGCAGTGGTAATCCGATTTATACCACTGTATTGGTAAATCCGATTCCGGATGTTTTTGCTTCTATTAGTTCACAAACCATTTGCTCCGGCAATTCGATATCAAATATTGTTTTAACAGGTAGCGTATCAGGCACAACATTTAACTGGACCAGAGATAATGATACTAATGTAACCGGAATTGGAAGTAACGGGAGTGGTAATATTTCCGGAACACTCACTAATTTAACAGCTATCCCCCAAACGGTTACCTTTACTATCACGCCAACCGCAAATGGTTGTAGTGGTAATCCGATTTATACCACTGTATTGGTAAATCCGATTACGGACGTTTTTGCTTCTATTAATTCACAAACCATTTGCTCCGGCAATTCGATATCAAATATTGTTTTAACAGGTAATGTAACAGGAACAACGTTCAACTGGATCAGAAACAACGGTGTAATTGTTACTGGTATCGCAGATTCCGGAAGCGGAGACATTAGCGGCACATTAACAAACACAACAACAACAGCAAGAACGGTAATCTTTACCATTACTCCAACAGCCAATAGTTGCAACGGTAGCCCTATAACCGTTACAGTTACAGTAAACCCAACACCTGTAGCCAGTGCTTCCGCTCCAACCCAAACCAGATGCTCCGGCATTGCTTTAGGCAGCTTTGGAATTACCAGCAATGTCGTTGGTACGACCTACACATGGGTAAGAGACAACACAACCGATGTAACCGGCATTGCAGACAATGGCACCGGCAATATAACCGGCATTTTAACCAATACCACAGCTACCCCGCAGACTGTAAATTTCACCGTTATACCAACTGCTAACGGCTGTGCTGGTGATCCGATTATTGTTTCAGCATTAATCAACCCAAGACCCGTGGCTACAGCTACTCCTCAAACACAAAATATTTGCACCGGATCATCAATTGCTGATATTCTTCTTTCGAGTAATGTACTTGGCACCACATACACATGGACAAGAAACAACACCGCAAACGTAACAGGAATTAACAATAGCGGAGCCGGTGATATTATCGGCAGTCTGACTAACATCACTTCTTCTACACAAACCGTCACATTTACTATAACACCAACTTATAGTAGTTGTAATGGAAGTAACATTACAGCTACAGTCGTAGTATATCCGATACCAGTTGCCAGCTCATCAGCACCAAATCAAACAAGATGCTCCGGTGTTGCTTTAATTAGTTTTGGAATTACAAGCAATGTAACTGGGACCACCTATTCATGGGTGAGAGACAACACAATTGATGTAACCGGTATTGCAGATAATGGTACCGGCAATATAACCGGTGTTTTAACGAACACTACAGCTACTCCGCAAACCGTAAATTTCACGGTTACACCGACCGCAAACGGTTGTGTCGGTAATCCGATTGTTGTTTCAGCACTAATTAACCCAAGACCTGTCGCTATTGCCACTCCTCAAACACAAAATATATGCTCCGGTTCGTCAATTGCTGATATTCTTCTTTCGAGCAATGTTAGCGGTACAACATTTACTTGGGTAAGAAACAATACCATAAACGTAACGGGAATTAATAATAGTGGATCTGGTGACATTATAGGCAGCCTTACTAACATCACTACTTCTACTCAAACCGTTACATTTACTATAACTCCTAGCTATAGCGGTTGTAATGGAAGTAACATCACCGCCACCGTACTCGTATATCCGACCCCTACAGCTTCAACAACTATCGGCTCACAAACCATTTGCTCCGGTAATCCCATAACTATAATTCCTTTTACAGGAATTACGGGAACCACCTACAACTGGACCAGAAACAACACCGTAAATGTTACTGGCATTGCAACAAACGGAAGCGGAAACATTGGCGGATTTTTAACCAATACCACCGCAATACAGCAAACGGTTCAATTCACTATAACACCCACCTTAAATGGCTGTAATGGCACGCCAATTGTCGCGGAAGTTATTGTCGAGGCAACATCATTGGGTGGTGCTGTAACAATAACACAGCCCAACGTATCGCCCATAGTTAATCTTTTGACTGAATGCCACGTTGCAAACGGAACCTTATATTTAAGTGGTCACAGAGGCAATGTTGTACGCTGGGAATTTTCGACCAACGCCGGAGTATCCTGGACAACGATAAACAACACCACAGACATATACAATTACACCAACATAACACAAACAACCGTTTTCAGAGCAGTAGTTCAGAACACCTCTGTTTGTGCCCTGGCTTTTTCAGCATCGAGCATGATCAATGTGATTCCTAATATAAAACCTAATCCTGTAAGTGCATCTCCTCCTACTATCTGTAATGGCGGCTCATCGGTTTTAACAGCACAAAGCGGATATGCTACTAGTGGTTCGGTAGCATCCGGAGGAGCTTTCAGTAACTCAAACCCGACAGGTTGGGCTGTGGGAGGTTGTGGAAACTGCTTAAATGCCGGTTCCAGCAACACCAACCCCAATCCTTGGCAACTGAGTGCCACCAATGGAGGAACCTACTCCGGCATCAATTACACTGCAGACGGTAAATTCGCCATCGTAAACGGCGCCTTTTCCCCCGGCTCAACCTCATATTTATACACACCGATATTCAACACTTTCGGATTAACAACAGCCAACTTAACTTTTGCAGACGCCTACAACCTGCAGGCTGGTGCTACAATATTAATTCAGATATCCGTAAACAGTGGCGCATATACAACATTGTGGTCTACAACAGGCCCTTCCACCAGAACCCCTTACACTGATTTTCATACCAATACGCGCTCTATAGATTTGAGTGCCTATCTGGGACAACCTAATTTAAGAATCCGTTTTGGCTACATTGGAAATACCGGAAGCTCCTGGGCAGTAGACAACATTGCTATTCCTGACGTCCCGCTGAACCTTAGCACCCAATGGGTTGATGCAACGGACGGCACCGTGATAAGCAACAATTCAACCATAACTGTTACACCTTCCACAACTACAACATATGCTGTAACTTCTTTTCTGAACGGATGCAACAGCTTCGGTACCGACGGGACTGCTTATGTTACAGTAACCGTTAATCCAAGACCTACTGCCATAATAAGTTTAGACCAATATGTTTGTTATGGCAATTCCGCTACTTTTACAGTTCACTTTACCGGTAACGGCCCTTATCGTTTTACCTTATTTAACGGAACTACATCAACCGTTTACAACAATATAACACCGAATGCCAGTGGTGATTATACCTTCAGTATTCCTAATATGACCATAACCCGAACGTATACAATTACTGCCTTAAACGATTCGAGATGTACCGCCATTTTGGATGATTATGATGACAGCTCTGTTACAGTAACAGTATTAGACGGAACCCCAGGCGTCTGGACCGGTTTAATCAGTACCGATTGGTTTGACTGTCGAAACTGGCAAAGAGGCTTGCCGTCAGCAACAATTGACGCTCTAATTCCAAGCGGAATGCCAAGAATGCCGGTTATAGACCCGACAAGCCCTTACGCAGCTGCTTATAGCTTCATAGCTGTTGCCCGAGACATTACTATCAATTTGGGCGCTTCCGTTACCATGACAGCCAATTCCGATTTACATATCAAACGGGACTGGAAAAACGGAGGAACCTTTATACCGGGAACAGGAACAGTAACCTTTAACAGTACTGTCAACGGTATGATACAATATATGAATGCTGCTCCGGAAAATAATTTCTTCGAAAATTATTACAATCTTACTTTAAATTGTACTAATGGCGCGATTGGCGTTAATACAGTAAATTTCTTCCGATTAACGGTTGCCAACAATCTTATCTTAACCAGTGGCGATTTACGTCTTACCGGAGAAGCGCAACTGGTACAAAACGGAAATTCAGCCAATCCTCTCGGAGGAACAGGAAATTTATTGAGAGACCAACAGGGAACCAAAAGCAGTTTCCATTACAATTATTGGTCATCACCAGTTAGCCCAAACAACACTACTTATACCGTTGGTGGCGTTTTAAAAGACGGTACCAATGCAGCAACAAACCCTTTTAACCCGGGAACCATAAGTTTTGGCGACGGTTTTTATTATGCAGACGGACCTTTAACCAGCCCAATAAAAATAGCCAACCGCTGGATTTACAAATACACAGCCGTCAGTACAAGTTATTTCTCCTGGCAACTGATTGGAAGTAACGGCTCTGTTAACGTTGGGGAAGGTTATATTATGAAAGGAGTTACCGGTACCGCTCCCAATACGGATTATCAAAACTATGTTTTCAAAGGAAAACCAAATAGTGGCGATGTCAACCTAAATGTGGCTTTAAACCAGTTGTATCTTATCGGAAACCCTTATCCTTCGGCACTTGACGCGAACACCTTCATCAGAGATAATATTATGGATGGTGGTTCTGCAGCTTCCAATGTTTTCACCGGAGCTTTGTATTTCTGGGATCACTTTGGAGGATATTCCCACTACCTTAACCAATATGTTGGTGGCTATGCAACATACACCCTGATGGGAGCAACTATCGCTGTATCGAACGACCCTATGATTAACAACAATAATTCCAATGGAATTAAGACACCCCGACAGTATATTCCTGTTGGCCAAGGTTTTTTCATTCGAACCGATATGGCTGGAGCAACATCCAACATGACTAACCCAATTACGGGTGGCCCGATTATTTTCAGAAATACACAGCGAACTTTCCGAACAGAATCTCCGGCCAATTCCGTATTTTTCCGAAATCAAAACCTTGAAGAAGAAGCTGAAATCGATACACGCCAAAAAATAAGACTTAGTTTTGAATCGCCTTCCGGTATAAAACGGCATCTTTTAGTAGGAGCAGATGCACAGGCTTCTGATGGTTATGATATTGGTTATGATGCACCAATGATTGATGTAAACAACGAAGACATGTACTGGAACTTCCCGAACGGCAAACTAGTGATTCAGGCGCTACAACACTTTAATCCGGATCAGATTATTCCTTTAGGCATTAAAACGGCCAGCAATGGCATCAGCAAAGTAAAAATTGAGGCCCTGGAGAACATCCCTTCGAATATGCAAATTTATTTATTCGACAATGAAACAGGGCTGTATCACGATTTAAGAGGCGCTAATTTTGAAGCCACCCTCCCAATCGGGGAATTAAACGGGCGTTTTTCAATACGTTTCAACAATACTACTTTAAGTAATGAAGATTCGGAACTGCTGAATGGTTTATTGGTTTTTGTAAATCCGGACAACATCCTGACCATTAAAAATAGCCGAAGTGATCTGATTGTACAAACCGTAGAACTCTTCAATATTCTAGGGCAATCCGTTAAAAAATGGGATGTAAAAAACGAGCCGCAATCCAACATTACACTTCCGGTACAACATGTGCGTTCCGGTGCTTATATTGTCAATTTAAAAACTTCGGAAGGCGTTATCAGTAAAAAAGTTATAATCAAATAAACAACAAAAGCCCTTTTTACAAGGGCTTTTTTCTTACCGCTTTTTTTAATCAAAAGAAATACCTTTGCGTTCATTAATTTTAATCGCATGAGGTTTCGTTTTTTATTTTTACTACTGCTTTCCGCATCCGCTTTCGGACAACTCAAAACCATAATCGGGCAAACGGATTACCCCTTTTGGATTGATGTTCCAGAGAATGAAAAAAATGAAAAGCAACCCATTTTACTATTTCTTCACGGTAAAAGCCTCTCCGGCAAAGATTTAAATCGTGTAAAACGCTACGGTGTTTTGCGGGCAATGGAAAAAGGCAGAAAAATACCTGGAATTGTTGTAGCCCCTCAGCTGGCTTCCGGGTCCTGGAATCCAGACAAAGTACTTCAGCTCTTGGAATATGTGCAAAAAAATTTTAATACCGATTTGTCACGGGTATATGTATGCGGCATGAGTTTAGGCTCTTACGGTACCTTGCATTTCGCTGGAAAACACGCTGATAAAATAACCGCAGCCGTAGCCATTTGTGGCGGTGGAAATGTATCCGACGGTTGCAAATTGGCGACCATTCCGCTATGGATTCAACATGGCAACAAGGATTATATTGTTCGGATGTCGGAATCTGAAAAAGTAGTCAATGCTATTAAAAAATGTAACCCCGATGCCGATGTTACGTTTACCATAATTCCGGGAGGCAATCACAGCAATGTGGAGCGATTGTTTCATGAAGACGCCTTATACGATTGGCTTTTCAAACAAAAGAAAGAACAATTGTAAAACGATTTAAGTACTTTTGCAAGCAATGGATACTACTTTACTTTCTTCTCCCCTGCAAGGCTTTACGGATTTTCGTTTCAGAAATGCTTTTCACAAGTATTTTGGCGGTATTGACACCTTTTACTCGCCCTATATAAAACTGAACGGGAAACTCGTGGTTAAAGGCTCTTACGAACGAGATATTCTTCCGGAGAACAACAGCACTTTACAAGTCATTCCGCAAATCATTACCAATGATGCTGAAGAATTTTTATTTGTGACGAAGTATGTAAAAGAATTAGGATATAACGAACTCAACTGGAATTTAGGCTGTCCGTATCCCATGGTGGCCAAAAGCGGAATGGGTTCCGGTTTAATCTGTAACACCGGGCGAATTGATGAAATTTTAGACCGTGCGCACAATGAAACCGACATCATTGTTTCGATGAAAATGCGCATGGGTTATGAAAATCCTACCGAAATTTTAGACGTATTCCCAATACTGGAAAAATATCCGATAAAAAACATAGCCATTCACGCCCGCATTGGAAAACAATTGTACAAAGGTGGTGTGGATCTGGAGTCTTTTCAGAAATGTCTGGATGTTTCCAAGCACAAATTGTATTACAATGGTGATATTACATCGGTAGAAAAATTTCGCATGCTGAAAGAGCGTTTCCCTTCGATTGATCATTTCATGATTGGCAGAGGCTTGATTGCCGATCCGTTTTTGCCGAGCATGATTAAAAACAATACCACCGAATACCCCAAAAACCGCTTTGAAATTTTCGAGGAATTCCACGACACGATTTACCGTGATTACGATGCGTATTTGCAAGGCCCAACACCCATAAAAATGAAGATGCTAGGCTTTTGGGAATACTTTTCGGAATCGTTTTCCAACCCACAGAAAACGTATAAAAAGATTAAGAAAGCCGGAAACAGCAAACATTATGAGGAAGCGGTTCGGGAGATTTTCAGATCGGAAAAATAAGGTTTCAAAATCATTCATCAGCCAAAAAATCAGATTGAATAAATTATTTTCTACTCAAATATTCATTTTAATGAAACGCATTACATTTTTTTTATTCCTATTAACTATTTCCCCTAATCTTTTCGCACAAGAACAAACCACAACAGTCAATGAAGCAAAACCAAGTGTAGCCAAATCTATTTTTGGAGTTCAGGTTGGAGTGTTAGGCGGTTGGGTTTATAATGAACTAAAACTTTCCGACAAAATAGCCTTGCGATCCGAAATTGGCATGCAAACCTTTGTCTATTCTGATTTAGCAACAGATGATTCGTATTATTTTCTTGTTCCGGAAGTAGCTATAGAACCGCGATGGTATTACAATCTGAACAAAAGAAATGAGAAAGGTAAAAATATCCTTAACAATAGTGGAAACTTTATTTCACTACGTAATGCCTATGCTTCGGATGCATTCAAAGTAGGAGGTCCTTCTGATGTTGATTTCATTCCTGAATTACACCTTGTACCAAGTTGGGGAATTCGAAGAAATTTAGGCAAACATTTTAACTACGAATGTTCCTTAGGCTTGGGATACAGAAAAGTATTTGAAACAAACAATAAGGTTAACAACAACAATGAAGATGTAGCCTATAATTTTCAAGCAAGAATAGGTTATAAATTTTAAAAACAAAGGCTGTCAAAATTGACAGCCTTTATGTTATTTAAGTATTTCTCTCAGTTCGTCTAAACTTACTTTCTTTTGTTCTCCGGAAACTAAATCTTTCAAGGCGAATTGGCTGTTGGCCATTTCATCACCACCCACAATCACTGCATACGGAATACCGCGTTTGTCGGCGTATTGGAATTGTTTTCCCATTTTAGCATTGTCCGGATACATTTCCACTTTGATGCCGGCTTTGCGCAGTTGCATGATCGCTTTCATCGAATACAAGGCTTCTTCTTGCCCCAGATTTAAGAACAACGCCTTGGAAGTAGACGTTACCGTTTCCGGGAAAAGATTCAATTCATCCAATACCAGATAGATTCTGTCCAAACCGAAGGAAATTCCAACGCCACTCATGTTTTTCAAACCGAAGATTCCGGTCAAATCGTCGTAACGACCACCGCCGCCTATAGAACCCATGGCAACTGTTTTAGGTGCCGCCACTTCAAAAATAGCTCCGGTATAATAATTTAAGCCGCGCGCCAAGGTCACATCCAAATCTAGAATGGATTTATCCAAACCTAAAGCGATAACATTTCCGCAGATAAATTTCAGTTCTTCCACCCCTTTCATTCCTTCTGCTGAAGAAGCCAGTAAACCAGAAAGTTTCTCAATTTTCTCCGAAATTGTTCCGGTGAAGTTGAACAACGGCTGTACTTTTTCCAAGGCTGATTCTGCAATTCCTTTCGCCAGCATTTCCTTTTTCACGCCGTCTTCACCGATTTTATCCAACTTATCTAAAGCCACGGTAAAGTCGATTAACTTATCTGATGCACCGATTACTTCAGCAATTCCGGATAATATTTTTCGGTTGTTGATTTTAATAGTAACGCCTTCTAAACCTAAAGCAGAGAAAACACCGTCGTACAATTGTACCAACTCCACTTCCTGCCATAACGAATTGGAACCTACCACATCGGCATCACATTGGTAAAACTCTCTGAAACGCCCTTTCTGCGGATTGTCAGCGCGCCAAACCGGTTGGATCTGATACCTTTTAAAAGGAAATTCGATTTCATTCTGATGCTGTACCACATAACGCGCAAACGGAACAGTCAAATCGTAACGCAACGCTTTTTCGGAAATTCTTCCTGTAAACTTGTTCAGTTCAACACGCTGTTCCAGGCTGATGGTTTCGGCGGAATTTGCCTGCAATGCCTCAATAGCCTTCGGCAATTCGATTTTACTTTTATTGTAGAAAAAATTACCCGAATTTAGGATTTTAAAAATCAGGCGATCCCCTTCTTCGCCGTATTTCCCCATTAAGGTTTCGGAATTTTCAAAAGTCGGGGTTTCAATAGGCTGATATCCGAACTTTTCGAAATTCGTTTTGATGATGGAAAAAATATAGTTGCGTTTCGCTACTTCCAACGGTGAAAAATCACGTGTCCCTTTGGGTATGCTTGGTTTTTGAGCCATTTTTACTTTTGAATTTAGATTTTAGACTTCTGAAAAGAGAAAACTAAAAACTTTTGTATTGTTATTTTTTGCAAATATCGAATATATTGCGCTTTATTAAAATCAATTTCTGTACTTTCTAAATTCTAAATTCTAAATTCTTACCTTTAAGTGTAACAAAAGCCATAATTTGGTGACAAATTGCTACTATGTCGAAAATCGGATTATTTAGAGAAAACACCAAAATCGCACTCGATTCTATTAGAACCCATCTGCTTAGAACGGTTTTAACGGTTTTAATTATTGCTATTGGTATTACCGCTTTGGTTGGAATTCTTACGTTAGTTTCTGCTTTGGAAAACACCATTATGAAGGATTTCGCTTCGATGGGTGCCAATACCTTTTCCATAAGCCAGTATGATTTTTCAGAACGCACACGACAGAACAGTGATGAGGAAAAAATCAATCCGATTATCAGTTATCCGCAGGTAAAAGAATTTAAAGACAAATACGATTATCCGTTTACCTCCACTTCTCTATCCTTCACGGCTACTACTACAGCAGAAATCAAATACGAATCTGAAAAAACCGACCCGAAAGTTACGGTTATGGGCGTTGATGATGTTTTCTTACCCAACAAAGGACTGGAAGCCACTAAAGGAAGAAATTTTACTGGTTTTGATATTGAGAACAACAATTTCGTTTGCATCGTCGGATCGGATATTGACAAAGACTTGTTTAAAGATGTGAATCCGTTGGACAAAACCATTTCGATAAGAGGTGCAAAATTTAAAGTAATCGGCGTACTGAAAGAAAAAGGTTCAACATTTGGCAACAATCAGGATTTCAGGGTTTTGATTCCGATACAAATCGCCCGTTCACTATTTTCCGCACCTAACATCAATTACGATGTAAGTGTAATGATTGCCAATAAAGATCTGATGGATCAGGCTGTAGATAATGCAACCATTACCATGCGACGCGTGCGCAAACTCAATCCGGTTGAAGAAAATAATTTTGGTATTGAACGCAGTGATGAGCTAATCAACACCTTACTTTCCAATACCGAAGTTTTAGGCATCAGCGCCTGGGTAATCGGGATTATTACCGTTTTTGGCTCGTCGATTGCACTAATGAATATTATGTTGGTTTCCGTTACGGAACGAACCCGTGAAATTGGAGTTCGAAAATCACTTGGAGCTAAAAAGAGTACAATTGCCTGGCAGTTTTTTACCGAAACATTGGTAATCGGTCAATTAGGAGGCTTGGTTGGAATTATACTTGGTGTACTGATTGGATTTGGATTATCGGCAGCCTTGAGCTTCAGTTTCTCAATCCCTTGGATGGCGATTTTTGCCGCAGTGATTACTTCTTTGGTTGTGGCTCTTTTTTCGGGATTGTATCCGGCAATTAAGGCTTCGAAACTGGATCCTGTGGAAGCGTTGCGTTACGAGTAAAACCGTGCGCAGTTTTCAGTCACAGTTTGACAAAAAGCCAAGATTCACTATTTATTGGGGTTCCAAACTCCGAAAATCATGCGGTCGTTTCCGTAAATATCACGTCTCAGTTCGATATCCTGAAAATTATACTTTTGGAGTAACTGAATCATTTCTTTTCCTAAATACTGATTGATTTCAAAATACAACTGTCCGTTTTCAGAAAGGTTTTCAGTGGCCAATTCGGTAATTTTTCTGTAAAACAGCAAAGCGTCATGGTCTTCCACAAACAAAGCCAGGTGTGGCTCAAATGCTAACACATTCTCTTTTATTTCCTCTTTTTCCAAATTACGAACATACGGCGGATTGGAAACGATACTATCAAATGATACTATCAAATCATCCGTTTCCAGAATACTCTGATGCAGAAATTCCACTTCCACCCCATTGCGCTTGGCATTTTTTCGTGCTACTTCCAAAGCTTTCTCCGAAACATCCATCGCATATACTTTGGCATTCGGAAGATTTTTAGCTAAAGAAATGGCAATGCAACCCGTTCCGGTTCCGATATCCAAAATTTTTAAGTCATGATTTTTTAAATTGTTCATAATTATCCAATCCACCAATTCTTCGGTTTCAGGACGTGGAATCAAAGTATTTTCATTGACATAAAAAGGCAAGCCGTAAAATTCGGTTTCCCCTAAAATGTATTGAATCGGTTTTTGTTTTTTCAATTCCGCCAACACAGTTTCCCATTGCAACAGCTGCATTCCACTCAATTCAAAATTAGGATTCAAGGCCAAATCCACACGCTTCATTTCATGAAAAGCTTCCAACAAAATATAGAAAAAACTGTCGATTTCCTGTTCATCGTAAAGCATTGAAAGCGCATCTCTAAAGTTAGTGCGATAGTCTTTTAACAGCATATTATAATGTCTTTATCATCCAAACCGGACAAGAAGAATGCCCTGTGCATCCCATGGGTGATTCTAAATATGTAAACCCTGATTTCACGTACAATTTCTGAGCGGCTTCCATATAGGGCATGGTTTCCAGATAACATTGTTTAAAATCAAATGATCGGGCTTTTTGCAGGCATATTTCCATCATCTGGGCACCTAACCCTAACCCTCTGGTTTCAGGTAAAAAATACATTTTCTGAAGTTCACATACCTCCGGCGAACCATTAGCCAAAGGCGCAATTCCGGCACAACCAATTAAGCGGCCAGCTTTTTCAATCACAAAATAGGACGATCGGGGTTCGGAATACGTTTCAAACATACAATCCAATTGCGGATCGGCATATGCCGTGCCTACTTTCGGCACATTGAATTCTTCCAAAACGCTGCGGATTACCTTAGCAACCGCTGCATTATCAGTCTTTTGTATTTCTCGAATAATCACTTCACTCATTGTCAGGAAATAACTTATTTTTGCAGTGTGAAGATACGTCAAACGCTCCTGAAAAAAAAGGATATTTCAAATTATGAAAAGCGTTCCAGACAACTTTCCGCAAAAATCATGACTTCAACAGAAAAATATATGAAACGCTGCATTGAACTCGCCCAAAACGGCCTGGGTTCAACCTATCCTAATCCTATGGTGGGCAGCGTAATTGTACATGAAGACAAAATCATTGGTGAAGGCTGGCACCGAAAAGCAGGCGAACCTCATGCCGAGGTGAATGCCATTAATTCCGTAAAAGACAAATCCTTACTTTCCCAATCGACTATTTATGTGAGCCTTGAACCTTGCAGTCATTTTGGAAAAACACCACCTTGCTCCGATTTAATTATTACCCATAAAATTCCCAATGTGGTTATCGGAACAATTGATCCTTTTGCAAAAGTAGCCGGAAATGGCATCAAAAAACTGATGGAAGCCGGAATTAATGTAACCATTGGTGTTTTGGAGGACGAATGCAACGAGCTTAACAAGCGTTTCTTCACTTTTCATCAGAAACAACGTCCGTATATTATTTTAAAATGGGCAGAAAGTGTCGATGGTTTTATTGCCCCGACTTCTAAAACTGAGCAAAAACCTATTTGGATTTCCAATCCTTTTTCCAGACAATTGGTTCACAAATTGCGCAGTGAAGAACAAGCTATTTTAGTAGGCACGCAAACGGTGCTGGATGACAACCCGAAACTGGATGTTCGGGACTGGGAAGGCGAGAATCCCGTTCGTATAGTACTGGACAGAACTGAAAAAATAACCCCCGATTACTTTGTAAAAGACACTAAGACCAAAACAATTTTCATTTCCGAGAATCAAAATTTCAAGAATTCGGACAATCTTTTTTATGAAAATTGTACCTTTGATACTTCTTTAGCTCACAACATTTCCGACATTCTTTTCAAACATGAAATCCAATCGGTTATCGTAGAAGGCGGAAGAAAAACCCTGCAGACCTTTATCGATGCAAACCTTTGGGATGAGGCATGGATTTTCAGAGGATCAACAGGTTTTACAAACGGAATTTCGGCACCAAATCTTTCAGGAAAACAGATTAAAAAGCAAGTGATTTTGGATGACGAACTTTTAATTTTCAGAAATGTATGATTGATACAATTATTTTTGATTTTGGAAATGTGTTTATCAATTTGAGTCAGGAGGCTCCTTTTGATCATATGCGAAAAATAGGCCTCGTGTGCTGGAATGAAGATTTAGACAGCCTGAACAAACGTTACGAAAAAGGTAAAATTGACGAATTACAGTTTTTTACCGGTTTTCAACGCTACATTCCCGACAAAGAACTGGACGAAATCCGTGAGGCTTGGAATGCCATTCTACTAGACTTCCCTTTATATCGCTTGGAATTCCTGCAACGTCTTTCGGGCAAATATCGCTTATTCCTTTTAAGTAATACCGACAAAACCCATATCGATAAATTTGAACATAAAGTCGGAATGACCTTTTGCCGAGAATTCTACCAATGCTTCGAAAAAATTTATTTTTCTTTTGAAACCGGATTGCGAAAACCTGACCCTGAAGTATTTAACTACATCATTAAACGTCACGATCTTGACCCAAAAAAAACACTTTTTATAGACGACAACAAGCATAATACAGATGTTGCCGCCAATTTAGGCATGCATGTATGGAACTTAGAAGTCGGCAAAGAAGATGTGGTGGATTTGTTTGAAAAAAGCTGGTAATTAGTATTGGAAAAAGATACTTTCAAAACTTTAGCATCTCCTTCGGAAGAAGTGCTCTACAAAGAGAAAAACAGTAAGTTTTTCGGCTACGCCTATCCGGTAACTTCAGAAGAAGAAATTAAATCAATTCTTGACAATTTACGAAAACAGCATTACTCGGCAAGACACTGGTGTTATGCCTTCCAATTAGGCACCTCAAAAATACACTACAGAGCCAATGATGACGGAGAGCCCAACAACTCAGCCGGTATGCCTATCTATGGCCAAATACAATCCTTTGACGTTACCAATGTTTTAGTTGTGGTTGTGCGTTATTTCGGAGGTGTGAAACTGGGAGTAGGCGGTTTGATTTCCGCATACAAAACTGCTGCACAAATGGCTCTTGATATAGCCGACATTGTTGAAAAAACCATAGACATTCATTACCTGATCCGATTCGACTACAAAAACATGAATAAAGTCATGCGGATTATCAAAGAAAAAAATCTGGACATTGTTTCCCAAAAAATGGAAATGGATTGCGAAATCGAAATCGCCACCCGAAAAAAAAATGCCGAAATAGTATTCGACATTTTTTCCAATTTATTTGAAGTGGAAATTTCCGAAAAAGAATAAATTCGATTACACCAACTCGTTAAACTTTTCTGTAAGATATTCCGGTGGCAAAACAGGTCGTCCAGTTTTAGCATCTACGAATACCAACATAGAATGTCCGGTTGTTAATAACTCCCCCATTTCATTATAAATTTCATAGTCAAATTCTATCTTAACAGAAGCCTGATTTTTGAAGATGGTTTTCACCGTCAGGAGATCATCATAACGGGCTGGTTTTTTAAAATTGAAAGACAGGGAAACCACAGGAAGCATAATTCCGCTTTCTTCCATCCAACGATAGGAAATCCCCATGTTTCTTAGCCATTCCACACGTCCCATCTCGAAATACTGCGCATAATTACCATGATAAACCACCCCCATTTGATCCGTTTCAGCATAACGCACCCTAACCTGAATATCGAAATTTTTCATCTTAATTTTATGTTAATTAATTCTAAATTATTTTTAAAATTTGCGTACAATTTTTTTTTTACAAAATCAATATCAAAATGATTTTTTTTTAAAAAATTTTGTCCACATATTTGTCTTCCCAAATCTTAAAAAGGTAACCTTCGATTAACTTTTTGTAAGACAATAAATAATCAATTTTATGCTTGAATATATGAACAAAACTGCGCAATCGGTATGGAATAACTGTCTTCTATTCATAAAGGACAATATCCAGGAGCAGGCTTACAAAACCTGGTTCGAACCTATCAAAGCAGTTGAGCTTACCGATAACGCTCTCTATATTCAGGTACCCAGTAAATTCTTTTACGAATGGCTTGAAGAGCATTATGTAAAATTGTTAAAGGTTGCCCTAACCAAAGAACTTGGACCGGGCGCTAAGTTACTTTATAAAATTAAAATGGAGAACAAACTTGGAAACAAACTTCCGTTCACGGAACAGCTTCCAAGTAACAACCGTCCTGCTGTAAAACCACAGGAAGTAGACGCTCCGATTCAGAATAAAAACCCGGAGCTTAAAAATCCTTTTGTAATTCCGGGTATCCGAAATGTAAAGATCGAATCCCAATTAAATTCCAATTACAATTTCGACAACTTTTTGGAAGGCGAATCCAACCGTTTGGCGCGTTCCGCAGGTTTGGCCGTTGCCAACAAACCGGGAGGCACTTCTTTCAACCCACTGATGTTCTTTGGCGGTGTCGGATTAGGAAAAACGCATTTAGCACACGCCATTGGTGTAGAAATCAAAGAAAAACATCCGGAGAAAACAGTTTTATACATTTCAGCCGAAGTGTTCACCCAACAATACACGGATTCCGTAAAGAAAAACACCCGAAATGATTTTATTCATTTCTATCAATTAATAGATGTCTTAATTATTGATGATGTTCAGTTCCTTTCCGGAAAGGCAGGAACACAGGATGTATTCTTCCACATTTTCAACTACTTACATCAAAATGGAAAACAGGTTATACTGACTTCCGACAAAGCTCCCGTAGACATGCAGGATATCGAGCAGCGCTTGTTATCCCGTTTCAAATGGGGACTTTCTGCCGAAATTCACCAACCGGATTACGAAACAAGAGTCGCTATTTTAAAAAGCATTCTTTTCCGTGACGGAGTGGAAATGCCGGAAGAAATTGTAGAATACGTTGCCAAAAACATCAAATCGAATATCCGCGAACTGGAAGGCGCTATCATCTCCTTGATTGCTCAGTCTTCTTTCAACCATAGAGAAGTAACCTTAGAACTTGCTAAACAGGTGGTTGAGAAATTCGTAAAAAATATTAAGCGTGAAGTTTCCATCGACTATATTCAAAAAGTGGTTTCCGATTACTTCCAGTTAGATGTAGAAACATTACAGTCTAAAACCAGAAAACGCGATGTGGTTCAGGCAAGACAATTAGCGATGTTCTTTGCGAAGAAATTTACAAAATCGTCGTTAGCCACCATTGGTTCTCAAATTGGTGACCGTGATCACGCTACGGTTTTACACGCCTGTAAAACAGTAGACAACTTAGTATCAACGGACAAGCAGTTTAAAAAATACGTGGAGGATATTCACAAAAAGCTTTCCCTATAAAATGCCCGTAAAAATATTAATGGTCTGCTTGGGGAACATTTGCCGTTCCCCTTTAGCAGAAGGCATATTACAATCCAAACTACCTAACGATTTATTTCTTGTAGATTCTGCCGGAACAGGAGGCTGGCACGTGGGTCAGGAACCCGACAGACGCTCTATCCTTACTGCTAAAAACCGAGGTGTCGACATTACGCAACAACGCGGAAGGCAATTCAGCAAAAAAGATTTCGACAATTTTGACTATATTTATGTAATGGATCAGTCTAATTATAAAAATGTAATCGCACTGACCTCCGATGCAACAGCAAAAAGCAAAGTCAAAATGATTCTAAACGAACTATTTCCTGATCAAAATATGGACGTTCCGGATCCTTACTACGGCGGACAAAACGGTTTCGAAAATGTGTATGACATGCTGGACGATGCCTGTAACCTAATCGCAGAAAAACTATTATCAAAACACACATAAATCATGAATACGCTTGGCAAACTTTATCTGATCCCCACCACTTTAGGCGAAATGAACCCTGATGAAGTTTTGCCGTTTACCATAAAACGATCCATTGACTTAATCGATTATTATATTGTTGAAAATGAGAAAACTGCGCGTCGTTTTATAAAAAGTGTTCATCCGGAAAAGAAACAGCCAGAGCTAAAATTGTTTGCCTTAAACAAGCACACTGAAGAATCCGAACATCACGACTTCATAAAACCGCTATTGGAAGGAAAAAATATGGGACTGATGAGCGAAGCAGGTTGTCCTGGCGTAGCAGACCCCGGAGCCGTTATTGTAAAGCTGGCTCACGAAAAAGGAATTCAGGTCGTACCGTTAGTTGGCCCTTCTTCAATTTTATTGGCCATTATGGCTTCCGGAATGAACGGACAGAGTTTTGCTTTTAACGGCTATCTTCCTATTGACAAATCGGACAAAAAATCGGCACTAAAGAATTTTGAAAAATTATCTTACGATAAAAATCAATCTCAATTATTCATCGAGACCCCTTATCGCAACAACAAATTAATGGAAGATTTGGTACAGATTTTACAACCCAACACCCATTTATGCGTAGCTTGTGACCTTACACTCCCAACAGAATACATCAAGACTTTAACCGTTAACCAATGGAAAAAAAACAAGGTCGATTTGCATAACCGACCTTGTATTTTCATTATCCACAAAATGTCTTAATCCAATTTTACTTTTGCTTTCGGATTAGCCAAAATGTTTGAGGTATCATATCCTCCAAATCTTTTGATATAACTTCTCAGTGAAGTTCCGAAACCGTCTGTAAAACCATTTCTGCCGTTTGAACGTAAAAAACTTTTCACCGAAGCGGCACCACCCAAATGAGCAGCTGCCAACAACCCCGATTCTGTAATACGAACTCCGTTTACAATTCGCCCATCATAACGATTAATTTCTTTTCTCAATTCCCATTTGTTTCGAGCTAAAAGTGCTTTGAATGCCTTTTCCTGCAGTCTGGGATTTCGCAAAAAGTCTGAAGTATCATAAATCCCAATTGTTCTCAAAGTACTTTTTCCAAACTGGTATTTCCCCATATAACCGAAGGTGTTTACCAATCTGTACATTCCTAAAGATTCTTTAACCGCTATGGCTTGCTTAAACCCTACATATGATTTCCCGGTAAAAGGTAAATCATAATAAACTTTTTCAGTTTCTTCTTTGGTAGGAACCAGGTAATTAATTACTTCATCATCTTCTACGTGAAAGCCTTCTAATTTTTCAGGTTCAAAGGCTTTGAAACCCGAGCTTATCAACGTAATTAAAAGTGTTAATCCTGTAAAGTAAGTCCATTTTTTCGTCATAAATTTCTGTTTCTCATACGCTGTCACCGTGATGAATTATCCGGCTACAAAGATAAGCCAGAAAATAGAAATCTGAAAATCAATAAGTTAAACTTTGTTAAAAATAGACAAAATGGCCTTTAACCCCGCCAAACTGATTGATTTCCAAAGCGGGAGCCGGCACTTTAATTGTATTAAAAACCGAGAAAAGTGTTTTTAACGTGTGAGACTTTGTAGGTATTTTAGTAAGATCAACATCAAAACTCAGATAAAACTGTCTTATTCTTCGAGTTTCCACCACAATTTCACCTGATGGAATTTCGGAACTTCCATACACCATCCCATCTGCTCCGTAACCTAACGCAAAATTAAACCATTTCGGAACAAATTTTGCCTTGGCAAAAGCATAAACATTAGCAGAAAGCCAATACGTCTGTCCGTTATAATCTTTAAGTATTTGCTCGTTCCAGCTACTCCCCAATGTATTCGGACGAAGCGCAGCATATTTAGTCGTGTGAAAAGAAAATTTCGGAATAATGCGCTGTTCTTTCCAAAGCATTTCTTGAGAAACATACAAACCAGTACCGGTTGCATTGGCCACCACATCTCCCCAAGACGCACCCCATTCTTGTGAAAAACCATCAAAAACCTCAACAACAGTAAGAAACGCAAACCCTAAGGTTGCACCATAAACCAGTTGCTGCTTTTTTTTGGCGCCACTCCAAGCTAAAGCTTCGGCACCGAATCTTCCTATGTGATAGGTGGAGAACAAATGTCCGGCCTTGTCCATTTGCAGCCAATCGTCATTATCATTTAAGAAATGGAAAGAAGATTTCGGATAATCTTTATACCAAATCTGATTTAACCCCACTAATGTCCCTCCCAAAAGAACGGATTCCGAAATGTAAACCGTATTGCTTCTTTTCAGATTAAGAGAATCGGAAGGCGACAAAAAAGATTCAATTTTACTTTGAGCATGTACAGAAAGCGATACCCACAAAAAAAGAATCGCAAGTACCTTTCTTCTGAAAAACACTTGCGATCCCATCTTATATATATTACTATACAATTTCAACAATTAACGCTGATATCCTTGTTTAGCCACCCATTCGGCATATTTTTTTGCAATCACCTGATGTTCTTCATAGGTTTTTGCAAAATCATGATACCCGAAACGCTCCACACTGGCACAGAAATACACATAATCGTGTTTCTCGGCGTTCAAAACAGCATCAACCGCTGAAATATCCGGCATAGCGATTGGCCCAGGAGGCAAACCTTTATTGATATAGGTGTTATAAGGTGAATTGATTTTTAAATCATTAAACATTACGCGCTTAATCACCGTGTCAAAATCTCCTGATCTTTCTTTTACTGCATAAATTACCGTTGGATCGGCCTGCAACAACATATCCTGCTTCAAACGGTTTAGGTAAACACCTGCCACTTTGGGACGTTCATCATTTTTAGCGGTTTCTTCATGTACAATTGCCGCCAATGTCGCCACTTCTACCGGAGTCATATTCAATGCTTTTGCTTTGGCCTGACGCTCTTCATTCCAGAACTTTCTGTATTCCTTAGCCAACTTGTCACGCAATTTAGTTGGCGATACATTCCAATAAAACTCATAGGTGTTCGGGATAAACATGGCCAAAACATTGTCTTTATTAAAACCGTTTTCAGCCATAAATGTCGAATCTGTAAAAACTTCTGTCAAGGTAAGACTATCCGGTTCTACCTGAGAAGAAATACGCTGCACCAATTTCGCAAGCGATTCCTGATTATTAAAAGCTAATTTCACAGGAACATTATGACGCAAGGAAGACACGATGCTAAAACTACTCATCCCTTTGGTTAACAAAAATTTACCCGGATTTACATTTGCGCCATAGCCTCGTCTTTCGGCAACAAAACTGAATTTGGCCATATCTGCCACATATGGTTCCATGATTTTTTTCACATCGTCATACGTGGAATTAGTAGGCACATAAACAAAAACTTCGTCCTCAGTAAATTTGGTATTTTCCGTAAACGCCTTTAAATATACTACCACACCAACAGCAGTAGCAACCAGCAATACCAGTACGGAAACAATCGAAATAAGTCTTTTTGGGTTCAAAATAATATTAGTTAGTTGGGTTAATTAATTGATATAAACCTTCGTCGGTGTAGCGGTTTTGGAATCGGATCCAATCTTTTTTTACCCCGACACATCGGAAGCCAAAAGTAGTAAAAAGGTTGATACTTGGCGCATTTTCAGTTCCGATATTTGCATACAGCTGACGCAATTGCAACTGTGAGAAAGAAAAATTGATCAGCAAACCAAGTGCTTCCTTTCCGATTCCCAGATTTCTGTTTTCTGTATTTTGAATAACTACTCCCACGCCTGCCCGTTGGTTTCTCGGATCGAAATCGAACAAATCAATCAAACCTACCACCTCATTGCTTTCATTTTTACAGATCGCCAAACGCAATTGCTTTGCCTCATAAATATCCTGTTGAGCATTTTCAAGATACTGACGAATCAGAAAACGACTGTAGGGGGTTTGGGTATTGCTCATTTCCCAGATGGATTCGTCATTTTCTATAGCATAGACAAACTCCAAGTCTTCCGGTTCAAGCGCGCGCAAATAGATTGTATTTCCTTTTAGAGTAATCAATTTATCTTCTGATTATACGTTTATTTCTCCGGAATACACAAAAGCAGCCGGGCCTTTTAAAAAAACATGTGTATAAAAACCGTTTTTCTCCGTAAAGGAAACTTCCAGAGTTCCGCCTTCCACTTTCAATTCTATGACAGAACTGTTGGTTTTTCCAGTAGCTTTCATGGCAATGGCCACAGCAGTTGCTCCGGTTCCACAGGAAAGTGTTTCATCCTCCACGCCTCTTTCATAAGTACGCAATGCAAATTTATTTTCATCCGTTTGGGAAACAAAATTGACATTACTTCCGGCTTGTCCGTACAAATCACTGTAACGGATTTTTGCTCCTTGGTTTCTTACATCGAAAATATGCAAATCTTCTACCAGTTGCACATGGTGTGGCGAGCCGGTGTTTAAAAAAACGTGGCTTTCATGCTCCTGTACCTCATCCACATCTTTCATTTGAAGTGAAACAATTCCTTCATCGTTTATGGTTGCATAATGCAAACCGTCTGTAGCAATGAATGTAGTTTCCGTATCGATAATTCCCAATCGCTTGGCAAAAGCCACTAGGCATCGTCCTCCGTTCCCACACATGGAACTTTCGTTCCCGTCTGAGTTGTAATACACCATGCGGAAATCTGTAGTTTCGTCATTTTCCAACAAAATCAATCCATCGGCTCCTATGCCAAATCGCCTGTCACACAGTCGTTCAACGAGTTTGGTATCATTTTTGGGGAAATATAAATCACGGTTATCGATCATAACAAAATCGTTTCCCGTTCCCTGATATTTGTAAAATTGGTGTTGCATCTGAATTTCAAATAAATAACAAAAATACAAATATTAATGACACGTTAAAGTGTGTTAAACAGGCGTTAAACCATTTTTTCGAATTCATGAAGTTTTTAATTTTACTGTTAAATCATTAAACTTATTTCACGTTATGAATAAATTTTCAAGCTTATTAGTCGTATCTCTGTTAAGCGGAACTATAACGCTTGGCGCATACAAATTATTTTTAGACAACAACAGTTCAAAAAGTAAACTTTCGGTAGCTTCCGATTCTTATGCAAGAAATGTAAGCCTTGGTGCTGAAAATGTTGATTTCACCACGGCCGCAGAGAACGCGATACATTATGTGGTACACGTTAAAAATGTTACGGTTTCCGAAGTTCCTTCCAATCCTATCATGGAATATTTTTACGGATACCGGGGCGGACAGCAGCAAACCCAAATCGGGACTGGTTCGGGAGTGATTATTTCAGAAGACGGCTACATTGTAACCAACAACCACGTGATACAAAATGCCACGGAACTTGAAGTTACCTTAAACAACAACAAATCCTACAAGGCAAAATTGGTAGGCACAGACAGTAAAATGGATGTCGCCCTATTAAAAGTAGATGCTGAAGAAAAATTACCTTATGCTACTTTCGGAAATTCCGACAATATGCGTGTTGGAGAATGGGTTTTAGCAGTAGGAAACCCCTATAATTTAAACTCAACAGTAACCGCAGGTATCGTATCGGCAAAAGCACGTAATTTGAGTAAAGACGGCATTCAGTCCTTCATTCAGACCGATGCAGCCGTGAATCCTGGTAACAGTGGCGGTGCATTGGTAAACACCCGCGGCGAATTAGTAGGAATCAACACTATGATCTCCTCACCAACAGGAAGTTATACCGGATATTCGTTTGCAGTACCTTCTAATATTACCCGAAAAATCATTGAAGATTTGATGGAATTCGGTAACGTACAACGCGGTGTCCTAGGTGTGGAAGGAAACGAATTGAACAGTGCCGTTTCAAAGGAATTCGGCGTGAAGCAAACCCAAGGTTTCTATGTAAATTCGGTTTCCAAAAACTCAGGGGCTGAAAAAGCAGGACTAAAACAAGGGGACATTATTGTGAGACTGGACAACCAGCAGGTTAACGGCTATACTGATTTAACATCCTACATCAACTCCAAACGACCAAACGACGTGGTACAAGTTGGTATTATTAGAAACGGAAATGAAAAAGTAGTACCGGTACGCCTCACCAAAAAAGAATTAGTAAATGTAGATTACAACGGTTTTGAATTTGAAGATTTGGACGCTGCCGACAAAAAACGCTTCCGATTGAACGAAGGCGTAAAAATCAAAGACATTTCCAATGAAGAATACAAGGAATATGCCGAAGTACTGAAAGGAAGTGTCATCCTAAGAATTGACGGTGCAAAAATAAACTCTATGGATCAGGCCTCCAGATTATTAAACTCAAAAGCAAACAATCAGAAATTTAGAGTAGAGTTGATTACACCAAGAGGGGAACACTTACAAATGTTTCTGTAACGGATTCATAACCAAATACTCAAGCCCGGTCTAACGATCGGGTTTTTTATTTATTTTTCACAAAATATTTTTCCGTAATCTGATTAAAAATCAATAATTTTGCACCAAATTTAAACAACACAAAATAACACATGAACAATTCCGCTTTATACGAAAAAGAATTGGCTTTTCAGGCAGACAGAAGAAGAGCCGGTGTAGAATTCATCAAAATTATCAGCGATTTATGGTACGATAAATCAATCGAATTGGTGCTTTTCCGTAACCAGTTGATTGACAGAAACGTAAGTGATATTATCAACTTGCACGAGTATGCAGGAGAATTCGTTCAGAAACCAATCAACGTTTTCGATTCAGTGGAAATTGCACGTGCAATCGAAGCTTTGGATTTACCACCTTCCAGAATCGATATCGGTAAATTAACGTACGAATATCATTTAGAAGACGACAAATACAACGATGCTACGGCTTTCGTTATCGACAAATTAAAAGACGCAAAAGACACATCTGAAATTAAACCTAAAGATGTTGTACTTTACGGATTCGGACGTATCGGACGTTTGTTAGCCCGTGAAATGATGGCTAAAGTTGGTAAAGGACAACAATTGCGTTTAAGAGCGATTGTAACACGTGACAAAAGTGATGCGGTTTTATTGGAAAAACGCGCTTCTTTATTGCGTTATGACTCCGTACACGGTGATTTCGAAGGTTCAGTAACTGCTGACGTTGAAAACAACGCTTTAACAATCAACGGAGCAACCGTTCACATTATTACAGCAAATTCTCCGGAAGAAATTGACTATACAGCATACGGTATCAACGATGCCTTGGTAATTGACAACACGGGTGCTTTCACTACAGAAGAGGCATTAAGCCGTCACCTAACTTCAAAAGGTGTGGATAAAGTTTTACTAACTGCTCCTGGAAAAGGTGTTCCAAACATCGTTTACGGTGTAAACCACGAAGACTACAATCCGGACGAAGTAAAAATCTATTCTGCAGCTTCTTGTACAACCAATGCAATTACCCCGGTTTTAGCTGCTGTTGAAGAAACTTTAGGCGTAGTAAAAGGACATTTGGAAACTATCCACGCATATACTAACGACCAGAATTTGGTGGACAACATGCACAAAAAATACCGCCGTGGTAGAGCCGCAGCTTTAAACATGGTAATTACCGAAACAGGTGCAGGAAGTGCTGTTGCGAAAGCGTTACCTAGCTTGGCTGGAAAACTAACTTCGAATGCGATTCGCGTACCGGTTCCAAACGGTTCCTTAGTAGTATTGAACTTAGAAGTTGGTAAAGCTGTTACAAGAGAAGACCTAAACGCAATCATGAAGCGTTATGCTTTGGAAGGCGATTTGGTAGAGCAAATCAAATATTCTTTAAATAACGAATTGGTATCTTCGGATATCGTAGGAACTTCTGCTCCTGCTATTTTCGACAGTAATGCTACGATTGTTTCCGCAGACGGTAAAAACGTGGTAATGTATGTATGGTACGACAACGAGTACGGGTACAGCCACCAAGTAATTCGTTTGGCGAAATATATTGCTAAAGTAAGACGTTACATGTACTACTAGCATTCAACTATTCAGCATATTAAAAAATCCGCTTCGAAAAATTGAGGCGGATTTTTTTTGTTACATTTGACGCTATCATCAATCCTCTTGCAATGAAAAAAGCACTCCTTTTTTTTATACTGCTTTGCAGCACAACCCTACTTACCGCTCAAAAGAAAAACACCAAAAGCACTCTGGAAACCCGACCATTCGTTTTAGGGGAAATCAGGGAAATCAACTC
Organism: Flavobacterium enshiense; assembly: GCF_040750275.1. Taxonomy (GTDB): domain Bacteria; phylum Bacteroidota; class Bacteroidia; order Flavobacteriales; family Flavobacteriaceae; genus Flavobacterium; species Flavobacterium enshiense_B. The sequence goes on along the minus strand of NZ_JBDOCV010000001.1, from coordinate 433,447 downwards.
TAAAATTCTTTTGGAAAAAAGATCCCTAAACATTTATTTGCCTCCAGGCTACAAAGAAAACAACACCCAGAAATTTCCGGTGATTTATTTGCTTGATGGTTCGGCTGACGAAGACTTCATAAATATTGTCGGATTGGTTCATTACAACACATTCCCTTGGATTGACCGAATGCCACAATCCATCGTAGTCGGAATTGCCAATGTGGACCGCAAAAGGGATTTCACTTCACCAGCAACTTCCGAACTTCTGAAACAACACCTTCCCACGGCTGGCGGTTCGGAAAAATTCATTTCTTTTATCGAAAAAGAACTCCAGCCTTTTATCAATGAAAATTACAGAACTGACTCGGGAAATAAAACAATTATAGGCCAATCTTTAGGCGGGCTTTTAGCAACGGAGATACTCTTTAAAAAACCGCAGCTTTTCAACAAATACATCATCGTTAGCCCTAGTTTATGGTGGAACGACGGCGAACTGTTAAAACTAAACCCATCGCTTTTAAATGAAGATTTCACTTTAAAAACAGATATTTATATCGGCGTGGGAAAGGAAGGCTTAAGTCCGGTTTTCGATAATCATGTAATGGAAATCGATGCTAATATTTTATACGATAAAATCAAATACGGAAAAAGTAAATCGGTAAAGACACATTTTGATTATCTGCCGGAAGAAGATCATGCCACGGTTACAAATCCTGCCGTATTCAACGCCTTCAGGCTGCTGTATCCAAAGAAAGAAAACTGATCTCCCACTAGACCTAGTCAAAAAAAAATCCGCTTTTTTAGCGGATTATGGTTAAACCTGATAATGTCTAATTTCGCTGAACCGCCGAAACCGAAGCCAGATTTCGCATTTGTGCATCGGTAATCATTCTTTTTAAAAAAGAAGGTATCATCAAATCCAAAAACAGGAAGAACTGATTTAAAAAACCGGGGATAATGACTTCTTTTTTATTAAGCAAACCTTCAATGGCAATGGGCGCCACTTCTTCCGGATTCATGGTTGACATCCGGGTAAGCCAGTTGTTGGTTTCATTTAGCGACGTTACCGATTTATTGGTGTTCATAGGTCCGGGACAAATAACACTAACGTTAATGTATTCGGGGCTTAATTCCCTTCTTAAACTTTTTGAAAAGAAATAAATATAGGATTTGGTCGCGCCGTAAACCTGTTTTTTCATCAGATAGAAAAAGCAACAAAGACTTCCTACGTTAAGAATGTAAGACGGTGAATTGCTTCGCAACATATCCAAAAACAGATACGTCATCACAGTAGCCGTCATTACGTTTAGTTTCACCTGCTTTTGGTAAAAATCCAAACTGCCTTCTTTGAAAAGCATGGTACTTCCCAAACCTACATTATTAATCAGGATGTTAACGTTGAAATTTCGTTCTACCACTTCTGTATAAACCGCAAGGCAGTTCTCTTCAACGGAAAGATCTTTTTCAATGGCAACAGCATCAATTGCATAATTTTCTTTTAGCATATTCGCAAAACATTTAAGCTGCGTTCCGGGTAACGCTACCAGAATCAAATTCATTTTTCTGGAAGCGCATTCTACCGCCAATGCTTTTCCGAAACCTTCACTGGCTCCGGTTATTAAAGTATACACATTCGTTTTCATGATTTTTATATTTTATTTTTTAAGCAATAGTATCTTCATCATGCAACCCAACAAGCCAAAAGTTCAATAGTTGCAGGACTTTTTATTCTAAACCGATATATAATTAATTGGGTAAAGAGAACAAGTATTGTATTTTATTAACAATCCCGTTTTTACTAAGGAATTGTTTTAACAGATTGATGTATTCGTGCAGCAGAATCCGGATGGGATTACTCAGATTAACCTCGTTGGTAATCCCGTAAATTGGTTTTTCGGTTTCCTTCACATAGGTTCCGAAAAGGTGATCGTAAAGCATCAGGACACCACCATAATTCTTGTCGATATATTGAGGATTGGTGGCATGATGCACCCTGTGATTGGAAGGTGTGTTGAAAATCCAGTCCAAAACACCTAATTTACCAACCTTTTCAGTGTGTACCATAAAATTCAGGACCGCCGTAAGGGATTCAAAAAACAATATCATTTCCGGTGGGAATCCGATAAAACACAACGGCACCCAAAACAAAAAACGATAGAACAAATGCAAACAATTAATCCGGAAACCAACCGTTAAATTAAACACTTTGGAAGAATGATGCGTGACATGGGAGGCCCAAAAGAAGGCTGTTTTATGCCCCAACCAATGATAAATGTAATGGATAAAATCACAACATAAAAAACAAGCCACCCAAACGCCCCATGAAATTTCAGGTTTAAAAAATGCATAATTGTAAGCAAAGGCAAAAACACCAAAGGCAAATCCTTTCTCCAAAAAACCAGCCAAAATAAGCAACACACCTATCATCAAATTAGATTTCATGTCCTTTAATACATAATCTTCCGACTTATGCAAAATGGCTAATCCGAATTCGATACTAAAAATAACAAAGACCACAATTACTCCTATACTATCAAAACTCAACATGACTACAATTTTATTTTAAACCTATTAACCTGATACAGCCAATTTATTTTACAACCTCTTGCAAATGGGCAGAGTGCAAATAAGAAACGGTCTGCTCAAGCCCTTCTCGCAAAGGGGTAATCTGATAGCCTAATTCCCGAATAGCCTTATCACTTGAAAACACATAATTATGAAAAAGGTAATCAACCGATTGTGACGTAAAAAAAGGCCGATTCCCAAAAGTTTTATAAACAGCCCATTGTAAAAAGGCGAGTGCTTTAAAAGTGTTCTTTGAAAGCGATATGATCTGACTTTGTGTTGCAGCAATTTCCCTAAGTGTTGAGAAAAACTGCTGATAAGAAACATTGCAACCGCCCAAAATATATTTCTCTCCGCTTCTTCCTTTTCTCATCGCTAATAAATGTCCGTTTACGATATCAGCAACAAATGCGAAGCACACTTTATAATCACCTGAGCCTGGAACAATTGTAAATCCTTTTTTCAAAAACATCGTTATCACGGAATTAGCAGTCAATGCATGTGAAATAGTTCCGGGACCGTATATTTTACAAGGACTGACCACAATGGCGTCAAAACCTTTGGCTGCATGCTCAAAAATCAAATCCTCACTGGCTTTTTTAGTGGCATCGTACGCATTGTCTATTGCAATCATTCGGACACTCGCCTCATTCAAAGGTTCTTTTTCTGATGGACCAATCACACCGCAGGTACTGGTAAACACCGCTTTTTCAACACCAGTCCTTAAAGCCGTATAAAGTACATTACGGGTTCCTTCCACATTGACTTGATAGAATTCTTTATAGTTATCAATACACACACCTACTTTGGCCGCCGTATGATACACCTGCTCGCATCCTTTCATAGCCATTATTAAAACTTCTTTATCCGATAAATCACCTCTAAAAAGACGGATATTAGGATGCTGTAAAATACTTTTTGCCGCTTCTGAACGCACCAAGGCATGAACTTCATTTCCTTCATCGGCTAAAGCATGAGCTAACGTATTTCCTAAATAACCGGTGGCTCCGGTAACAAAAACTTTCATGACAATTGAATTTTAAAATTTCGCAAAAGACTTCGTAGCAATGCGCCTTCATAAGCAAATGAAAACCCAACATGAAACAATACAGCCGGCCAGAAAGAGTGAAATGCCAAACTGAAAAAGCAAACCAGTAAACCAAAAGGAACGCAGGCAAGCATTTCTTTCGTTCCACTAAAAACATGCACTAAAACATACAAAACCAAATTAACAACCAGAGCCGGTACAACGCCTAACCAATTGACACAGTAAAACAACAATAACCCGCGGAACCAAAATTCGTACGCAATCAGAAAAAGAAATCGGGCTACAAAATAGGCGACCAACGGCTTCACTGTTAATGTTATTTCATGAGTCTCGATGTTTTTTATACGTTCACCAACCTTTTTACCTTGCCAAATTGCAGTGAAAATCAACAGTGAGAAGAAAATCATCCCCATCAAAATAGTGTTTGCATTTCCAGAAGCGTCGGATTCCAATAATGCTGCAACATCCTTTTTAAACAACACTAAAGGAAGAACGCCCAACACGATTACACCTGCAAGATGGTTTCCGATTAATTGAAATGGCCGTGTAGTAAAACCGCCAAACTCATTAAACAATTTGAGGTAGCCGCCTTTATGGCTTTTCCAGCTCAATGCAAAAAATGCAGAGTAGGTAAAAAGACAAAGTAAGATTTCAGTTTTCATGATTCCTGACTTAAGGGGTTAGAATGACTTCCACGGCATATAAATTATGCTCTACTTTGATTTTGGTACAAATCCCCTTGGAGTAATAAAAACAATTTTTATTGCCGTTAGGAAATTTCAACTGATAACCGCCGTCGTTAGTTTTGACAATTCTCAGAAACCGCTGTTGTTTTTCACTGTAGACCAGATTTGCAGCTACAGGTTCTTCAAAAAACAGGGACAGCAAATTGGTATTGATGGCAGGATGCGAAAGAGTGTTCCGAATACCGTTTTCAACCATTTCATATTTATTGTTTACCAATTTGGTTTGCTTGTCTGTTTTCACTTTCCCATTGGTTTTTCTTAACTGGGAAGAAAAAATCAGTTTTCCGTTTTCAAAAGTGGATTGTTCTTTTAAATAGATGTTAACCGGCACGACCAATCTTGTTTTAATTTCAGACAACAAAGACAAATCTGATTTATGGCCTTCGGTAGATTTTTCCAGTTTCATCCAACCAATATTATCGCCTTTATACACAATTTTATAATTGTATAAGGACGCTTGCGAGAATACCATTAAAGGCATTAGGAATACTACAAATCTTGTGAAAAAATTTGCCGACAACCGGGTGGCGCATGCATTAAAAAATTCGGCGGCTTTTATGCCTGCATGCTTTCTGCCTTTCGAATACCTCTTGAGCAGTGTGTAACAAATTAGAAACAACATGACTTTGGGATTTTAAATTATACCCCAAAATTAGGTCGCTAAAACAGGAGGAATATCCGTGATTATAGGCTTTGCAGAAATCAGGACAAATTGCAAAAATCAAGACACCTGTGTGAATTGCTGTTCTTTGAAGGCAGAAGGCGTTACAGAAGTAAATTTTTTAAAGGCCGTATAAAAAGCCGATTTGGAATTAAAGCCACATTCCAGACCGATGGCTACAATAGTATAGGAAGCGTAATCGGGTTTTGTTAGATATTTTTTGACTTTTTTTACCCGCATAAAGTTGATATAATCCGAAAAATTATAACCACTTTCTTGATTAATCAAATGCGATAAAGTACTGACACTCATATCTACTTCTGACGATAATTTTTCCAGACTGAAAGAAGGATCCAGATACCGTTTGTTTTTCTCGATGTGATTTTTTACCCTTTCAAATTTATTGTCTTCTGAATACACGTGGCTCTCAACCATGTTTTTATCCTTCTCCTCAATTGCGATGGCCTCTCTGAGTTTTATCCTTTCGGACATTAACGAATAGCTATAAAATCCCTGATAACAGATCCAATACAACAAAACAGTACTGCTCAAACGCAACGGATAATAAATATACAGTTCCGGATGCATTGCCTTATCCAGATTTAACAAAATGGCACAAATCCACATCAGCATCACCAAACCACCCAGGAATATGAAATTTTTAAGCCATCGCAAGCTGTCAAAAGTCAGTACAGCCTGATACAATTCGGAACATTTAAACAACAGTACTATCGATTTTACAAAAAGAAAAACAGAATAGGACGCATTGACGATTTCCTCAATTTGAACATACCTACCGATGAGCAGTTTTTTTTCGTCATCATTAAAATAAGGCAAAAGAGCAAGACGTATCAGGAGTTGCAAAACAAAAAGACTTACGGAAATTTTGGTAAAGGATTGTAATTTTCCCTCAATCCTCAAATAATAAATCAAAAAAGCATAGAACGACGGCAGAATGAGTACATACCATGGAATTTGCAACCGTTGTATAAAAAAGGGGGCATGTTCAAAAACCGTCTCCAGTAAAAAAGCCTGAAAATTATTAAGCATTAAGAACGTCACAACGAGATTCAGGAAGATGATGGTTTTCTCTCTTCCGTTCTTCGAGCATTGTGTCGCAATGATAAATACAATGCCGAGTATAACTCCTGAAATCATTAGAAAATCGAAAAATTGTTTCATTCTAATTCGTTTAGTTAGACCCCAATTCTTATTTATCGTTGCTACAATACAACGTCTACATCACAAAGCTACACGTCTTTTTGAAACATTAAATTTAATATTTTTTTTACAAATTTTAACATAAAAACCATTCCAATTCGTGTCAATCAAAAGAGAAAAATGATAACTTCTGAATGCATATGTGTATTTTTACATCAGAAACCATATAAAAAAATGAAACTGCAACTTATTATAGAAAATGACATTTTAAAATTGCTCCCCCTGGAAGAAAACGACTTTGAAACACTTTTCAAGGTAGCTTCCGATCCGCTTATTTGGGAACAACATCCCAACAAAGACCGCTACAAAAGTGCAGTTTTCCAAACTTTTTTCGAAGGAGCGATTGTCTCTAAAGGTGCTTTTTTAATTTTGGACAAAAGAAACAATACAGCAATTGGCAGTACCCGCTTTTATAATTATGACGAAGACAACAAAAGCATATTTATCGGTTACACCTTTTACAGCAGAAGTTATTGGGGATCACAATGCAATGCTGTCGTAAAAAAAATGATGCTGGACTACATTTTTCAGTTTGTGGATAAAGTGTACTTTCACATCGGGGCGCAAAACATCCGTTCCCAAAAGGCCATTGAAAAAATTGGCGCTGAAAAAGTGCGTGAAGTAGTCGTTGCGTATCACGGAGAGCCGGATCGGTTGAATTTTGAATATGTAATAGAAAAACAAAACTGGACTAGTTGAGTACTCTGTTTATCTGCACAAAACGTTTTGCATAATACGGCTCTTTAGTAGAGGAAATAATTACTCCTGAACTGGTGGAGGAATGAATAAATTTAATTTCATCTTCCAATACTTCTGTAACCATGCCTACATGGCCTACCCACCTTCCACGAGTAGCAAAGAAAATCAAGTCCCCTTTTTGTGCCTGACTACGATCTATTTTAACACCGGAATTAGCTGCCATATCTGAAGAAGATCTTGGCAAAGTCATTTCAATATTCCTGAAAGTTGTAAACATTAATCCAGAGCAGTCAAAACCGTTTCTGTCAGTACCCCCACCACGGTAACGCACTCCCAGATTCTCCGAAGCTTTAGCAATTAAAAAGTCGGCTTTCATGGCAGCATCTGCGGATAATGGCAATACGTCAACTTTAGTTTCCGCAACAGTTTCATCGGACGTTGAAGCCATATCTTTAGTATCATCGGAAGCAACAACCTCCTTAACAATAGTTTTTACTTCTTCATTTTTGGAAACGCCTCTAATCGTGAGATGCTGCCCAACGTCTAAACCGTTTACAATCTGCGGATTTAATCTTTCCAGCTCTGCGATGGTTATTCCGTAACGTTTTGAAATACCATATTTCGTTTCTTTAGACAACACTTCATGCATCACTGACATTGCTGTTTGATCATCTGCTACCGGGATGATTTCCTCTTTTTTACTGTTTTCAATATCCTTCTTACGTTCTGTTTTTGCTTTTTTCTCGTTAGACACAACCTCTTCAGTACCCGGAATAAATACTACATCTTTAACATCTAATTTGTTATTTTCCACTTGTGGATTGGCTTTTTTCAAATCGTCTACGGATACATTGTATTTTTTAGCAATTACATAAAATGATTCTCCTGAAGCCACAACGTGTTTCTGCAACTTACCTTGCTGCTTGATGATTTTAGTATTTTCAGCTTTTGATAATTTTTCCTCAGCTTGTTTTTTCACACCTTTTGGCAATGCTAACAACTCACCCAACTGTAGATTATCCGAATCTAATTGCGGATTGGCTTCGCGGATTTTATCAATAGAAGTGTCGTACTTTTTGGCAATGGTATACAGTGATTCGCCAGGCTCTACCTTATGAGAAGGTCCTTTAGGCACAACCTTCGATTTCTTCTCTTCTGTTTTTTTCTTGGAAGTTTTAGGAATGAAAAGCACCATATCCAATTGCAACAATCCTTTTGCTTTGGGGTTCATTTCGAAAATTTCAGCTTCAGTGACATTGTATTTTTTTGCAATACTGTAAACCGATTCACCACTTACCACGGAATGCTTAATTTTCTCCTGTGACAAGGCAGCGGTTGAAAGAAACAAAAAAAACACTGTAAATAATCTGAAAAATTTCATCTGCTTATAAATTGTAAAAGAATTTGGATGGCAATTTGCGTAACGTTGGGCAAGATAAAAAACTCCCGACAGAAGCGGGAGTTTTTTAACTATTTATTTTGTTTTATGATATCATCCAGCAATTTTCTGAAGTTCTCCGAATTCCAATTGGCTACTCCGGAATGATCAACCGTTACCCGACCACTTTTTGTAATAAGGTACGTTCTTGGTGCTTTCTCAAGTACAATAGTTTTTAAAGGCGTGCTTCCCGAATAAAAAACCGGAAACACATAACCCTTTTCCTTCAAAAATTTATTGACATCCTGTTGCGAATCTTTAGTAACAAAGATGAAATAAATATCATTTTTATAATCGTCATACAGTTTTGCCCACTGTTTAAGCTCCTCCACAGATTCCTTAGAATTTGGTGACCAGTAATTAACAATCACATTTCTGTTCATATATTCAACAAAAGACATGACGGTTCCTTTTGACCCTATCAGCCTCCAGTTATACGAAAATATAGGAACTTGTTTTTCAAAAGCAATTGAAGTTGGCTCAGGCAAATCGGAACCGAAAAACGCATCCTGAATTTTTTCACGCATAAAAAATGTAATAACAGCAATGGCAATAACACTTATAAGTAGGACTCTTTTCATTATTTTTTTATTAAGACTGTAAATATAAAACTTCTCATTTGTTTCAACAAAAAACGTCCCTTGCAAGGGACGTTTTTTTGTGACTATTTTTACAAAATTACGCTTTACCAGCCGCAATCAAGTTCAAAGCCGAGCCAGCAATAAACCAACCAATCTGACCTTCGTTGTACGTGTGATTTGCTATGATTACATCTTTAGAACCATCCGCATGGATAAATTCTAACGTTAATGGTTTTCCAGGTGCAAATTCAGTCAAGTCCAAAAAGTTGATCGTATCGTTTTCCTGGATTTTATCATAATCAGCTTCGTTAGCAAAGGTTAACGCTAACATTCCTTGCTTTTTCAGGTTGGTTTCATGGATACGCGCGAACGATTTCACCAATACCGCTTTCACTCCTAAAAAACGAGGTTCCATCGCCGCATGCTCACGGGAAGAACCTTCTCCATAGTTATGATCACCCACCACGATCGATGAAATCCCAGCCGCTTTATAAGCTCTTTGTACTTTGGGCACCTCGTCGTAAGCACCTGTTAACTGGTTTTTCACAGAATTCGCTTTTGCGTTGAAAGCATTTTCGGCACCAATAAGCATGTTGTTGGAAATATTATCCAAGTGACCGCGAAAACGCAACCAAGGACCTGCCATAGAAATGTGATCAGTAGTGCATTTTCCGAAAGCTTTGATCAACAATTTTGCGCCTGTTATATTTTGACCGTCCCATGCAGGGAAAGGCGCTAACAATTGTAAACGATCCGAAGTTGGAGAAACCACGACCTGAACGGAAGAACCATCAGCAGCAGGTGCCTGGAAACCGGCATCTTCCACATCAAATCCTTTGGTTGGTAATTCATCCCCTACCGGCGCCTGTAATCGCACTTCTTCTCCTTTATCATTTAACAACGTATCAGTAATAGGGTTGAAATCCAAACGACCGGAAATTGCTAAAGCCGCTACCATTTCCGGAGAGGTTACAAAAGCGTGGGTGTTCGGATTACCGTCCGCTCTTTTGGAGAAATTACGGTTGAAGGAATGAACGATCGTGTTTTTTTCCTGTTTATCGGCTCCTGCTCTGTCCCATTGTCCGATACAAGGCCCACAAGCATTCGTAAACACTTTGGTTCCCATTTTCTCGAACGTCGCAATGATACCATCTCGCTCAATCGTATAACGGATTTGTTCCGAACCCGGGTTGATCCCGAATTCCGCTTTGGGAGTGATGCCGTGCGCAACTGCTTGTTCAACAATCGATGCCGCTCTGGACATATCTTCATAGGAAGAGTTCGTACACGACCCTATCAAGCCCCACTCTATTTTTATGGGCCACCCGTTAGCTGCTGCCTCCGCTTTCATTTTAGAAACAGGAGTTCCTCTGTCTGGTGTAAAAGGTCCATTGATGTGTGGCTCTAATTCGGATAAATTGATTTCGATTAATTGATCAAAATATTGTTCTGGATTAGCATAAACCTCAGCATCGGCAGTTAAATAAGATGCTACTCTATCGGCTGCGTTTACCACATCCTGACGACCGGTAGCCGCTAAATAGCGTCTCATGGAATCATCGTAACCGAAAGTGGAAGTCGTTGCTCCGATTTCCGCACCCATATTACAGATGGTTCCTTTTCCCGTACACGACATTGACTCGGCACCTTCACCGAAATATTCCACAATAGCGCCCGTTCCTCCTTTTACTGTAAGGATATCGGCCACTTTAAGGATAACGTCTTTTGGAGCCGTCCATCCGTTTAATTTTCCAGTCAATTTAACCCCGATCAGTTTCGGAAATTTTAGTTCCCAAGACATACCGGACATTACATCTACGGCATCGGCACCACCAACTCCGATAGCCAACATTCCTAACCCGCCGGCATTCACCGTGTGTGAGTCTGTTCCAATCATCATTCCTCCGGGGAAGGCATAATTCTCCAATACAATTTGGTGAATAATCCCTGAACCTGGTTTCCAGAATCCGATTCCGTATTTATTCGATACCGAAGACAGAAAATCGAAAACTTCTTTCGACTGTGTATTGGCTACTTGCAAATCTGTAGCTGCCCCAACTTTCGCCTGAATCAAGTGGTCACAGTGTACCGTTGTTGGAACAGCCACTTTGCTTTTACCTGCATGCATGAACTGCAATAACGCCATCTGTGCCGTGGCATCCTGACAAGCTACTCTGTCCGGAGCAAAATCTACATAATCTTTACCTCTTGTAAATGCTTGAGAAGGAGTTCCTTCCCATAAGTGAGAATACAAAATCTTTTCCGACAAAGTAAGCGGACGTCCCACCAATTCACGTGCTTTGTCTACACGAGAAGCCATAGTCGCGTAAACTTTTTCGATCATTTCTATATCAAAAGCCATACTATTTAAATAATTATGTTGTTGTTATTTTAATCATACAATTTACGAAAAAATAGATTAGCTAGAATAAAAAAAGCCTAAGTAATAAACTTAGACTTTTGAATTTCAATCAACTAATCGTATGATTATTTTGCTAACAGTTTGTGAGAAGGCGCGAACTTAGTCAAGTTGATCCCTTCTACGGCAGCAGTATATTCTTCCATTGTTGGTGTTCTACCAAGAATTGTAGACAATACTACAACCGGAGTAGATGAAAGCAACGATTCTCCTTTTTTCTCTGCAGAATCTTCCACTACACGACCTTGGAAAAGACGCGTAGAAGTTGCCATAACTGTATCTCCTTTTGCTGCTTTTTCCTGGTTACCCATACAAAGGTTACAACCCGGACGCTCTAAGTACAACATGTTTTCGTATTCAGTACGCGCAGCTCCTTTTGGTGCATCGTCGTTAAATTCGAAACCGGAGTATCTTTGCAAAACTTCCCAGTCGCCCTCAGCTTTCAATTCGTCTACGATGTTGTATGTTGGTGGAGCAACAACCAATGGCGCGTTAAATTTAACTTCTCCTTTTTGCGCTTCCACGTTCTTAAGCATTTGCGCCAAAATTTTCATGTCGCCTTTGTGAACCATACAAGATCCGATAAATCCAAGATCTACTTTTTTCACGCCACCGTAGAACGAAAGCGGTCGGATTGTATCGTGAGTATATCGTTTAGAAACATCGGCATTGTTTACATCCGGATCGGCGATCATCGGCTCGGCGATTTGATCTAAATCCACCACAACTTCTGCATAATATTTAGCATTAGCATCTGGAGTCAAGGCTGGTTTTTCACCGGATTTAATTTCAGCAATACGCTTGTTTGCTTTGTCGATTAAGCCTTTCAACACTTGTTTCGCGTTATCCATGCCTTTGTCGATCATGATCTGGATTCTTCCTTTTGCAATCTCTAAGGATTCGATCAAGGTAGCATCTTCAGAAATACAGATCGAAGCTTTGGCTTTCATTTCCGCAGTCCAATCTGTAAAAGTAAAGGCCTGGTCGGCAGTAAGGGTACCGATATGCACCTCGATAATTCTACCCTGGAATACGTTTTCACCGCCAAATTGCTTAAGCATTTGAGATTGCGTAGCGTGAACTACATCACGGAAATCCATATAACCTTTCATATCGCCTTTGAAAGTTACTTTTACTGACTCTGGAATTGGCATAGAAGCTTCTCCAGTAGCTAAAGCAAGAGCAACGGTTCCTGAATCGGCACCGAAAGCTACCCCTTTTGACATTCTGGTATGCGAGTCTCCACCGATGATGATTGCCCACTCGTCGATAGTGATATCGTTAAGTACTTTATGGATTACATCGGTCATGGAATGGTAAACACCTTTCGGGTCACGCGCTGTGATAAGGCCGAAATCGTTCATGAATTTCATTAATTTCGGAATATTCGTTTGTGCTTTTTTATCCCAAACCGAAGCCGTGTGACAACCCGATTGGTATGCCCCGTCAACGATTGGCGAAATTACGGTAGCCGCCATAGATTCCAATTCCTGAGCCGTCATTAGTCCAGTAGTATCTTGTGAACCTACAATGTTAACTTCTACACGAACATCAGATCCGGCGTGCAATACTTTTCCCGGTGTATTCCCAACGGCATTTCTGTTGAAAATCTTCTCCACAGCCGTTAAGCCTTGACCTTCATGAGAAACCTCTTTTGAAGGCGCAAATACAACCGGGGCTTGAACCCCAAGAGTTTCTGCTGCAAAAGTTTGGATTTTTTTACCGAACACAATTGCATAGGATCCACCCGCTTTGATAAATTCCATTTTCTGAGGCGTAAATGCCTTAGCAATGTCGATCAATTCTTTATCTCCGTTGTATAATTTTTTTGTTTTTGTATTAATGGTAAGAACCGTTCCTGTAGCTACAGAATACGCTTGTTCCAAAACAGGTTCACCATTTTCGTTACGAACCAATTCTCCATTTGCATCTGTTTTCTTCACCCAGTTTTTAAGGTCAAGACCAATACCTCCGGTAACATCCACAGTTGTTAAGAAAATTGGTGAAATACCATTTGTTCCTCCAACAATCGGAGCGATATTTACAAACGGAACATATGGACTGGCTTGCTTTCCTGTCCAAAGTGCCACATTGTTTACACCTGACATACGAGAAGAACCTACACCCATCGTACCTTTTTCGGCAATTAACATCACACTTGCATCGGGATGTTGCGCTTGCAAGGCTTTAATTTCTTCTTGTGCCTGAGGCGTGATCATACATTTTCCGTGCAATTCACGATCAGAACGCGAGTGTGCTTGGTTACCTGGAGAAAGCAAATCGGTTGAAATGTCACCTTCACCTGCGATATAGGTAACCACTTTAATTTCTTCAGCAACTTCCGGAAGTTTTGTAAAGAATTCCGCTTTGGCGTAACTTTCAAGGATTTCTTTTGCAATAGCGTTACCCGCTTGGAACGCTTCTTTCAAACGAGCGGTGTCTGCATCGTAAAGAAAAACTTGTGTTTTAAGCACATCGGCAGCTTCTTTTGCAATCGCAGCATCATTCCCTAAAGCTAAATCAAGCAATACTTCGATGGAAGGACCACCTTTCATATGCGACAACAATTCAAATGCAAAAGCAGGAGTAATTTCGTTAACTAGGGATTCTCCAAGAATAATTTCTTTTAAAAATTCAGCTTTAACACCAGCCGCAGGAGTAGTTCCCGGCAACGCATTATAAATAAAGAAATTCAGAGAATCTGCTCTATATTCATTATTAACATCTTTGATTTGCGCAATGATTTCACTTAATAGTTCTGCACCATCGATTGGTTTTGGATGAAGGCCCTGCTCTTTGCGCTCTTCAATCTCTTTAAGATAATCTTTATAAATACTCATTTTCAATATTATTAACCATAACCTTGAAAGGCTATGCTATTACTAGTTTGTTTTAAAAAGTTGCACAAATTTAACCAATCCCAACGAAATTAAAAAATATTTAGCATTTCATTAATTTCAAAAGAATATTATTTATAAAGATTCTATTTTAATGAATATATTTCACCAAAACCAATAAAAAGATTAATTATTTTACGAATTCCTAATTTTTGAAAAATATTTTATCGATTTCGAAAAAAACAGAAGTCAAAACTAACAATTTGGCAGTTTTTAAAATTTGTCACGTAAAGCCATCATCGGTTTTTCATAAAACCTGTAAAGCAAAAATGAAACCGAAAGCGTAACAAAAAGATAAACAACGACCAATACTGCAGTTGGTAATTTAAGTGCAAAAGTATCCGTAAAAAACTTAAAGACCACACTCATAATAGAATAATGCACCAAATAGACCGCATAGGAAATCTTACTGAGAAAAGTAATAAAACGTCCAAAAAAATTATCCGAAGCCGTCCAAAAAGCAAAAAAAGGAAGCGCAAACGCAAACGTTAAAGAAGACAGTGTAAAATAGAACACATGAAAATAAACAGCACTCGAAAGAATATCCACGCCCATGAGATTCAACACCACAAACTGTAAGACGAATAGATGGGCCGAAACGATGAACAAATAAACCGCTATTTTCTTCAAAATTTCTTTGTAATAAAAATGCATCCAAGCCACCAAAAAACCCATCACAATGGCATCGAACCGGAGCACCACAATCGCTTTAAAATCAGTATTCCAAACAAGCATATCTGAAGTTCGACCGCTCAAAAGATAACCATACCGCAAGAGATGTGACAACACAACTACCAGCAGACAAACCAACAAAAAACCCAGTTTTATATTCCTTCTGAAAATCTTCCAACCCAAAAACAACAAAGACGGCATCAGTAAATACGTCCATTCTTCCACAGACAAACTCCAGGATTCCGGAAAGATAGTGATGGCATTTTTATTGAAATTCTGAATAAAAAGAAAATAGCGCCACAATCCCTCCTTCGAATACCCTAACCAAACAGCAAGAAAAACATTGAGCAGCAAAGCCAAATAATACAACGGCAAAGTTCTGAACCATCTGCGTTTGAAAAAGATAAAAACATCTGAAACTGTTACTGTATCTTTCTGAAACATCCGCAACAATATACCACCAATCAGAAAACCGCTCAACACAAAAAAAAGTTCCACCCCGGCATACCCGAATAAACCACTAAACGAAATCAGTAAGGGATTCTGAATCCCGGCTACATAATACAGATGTGAAAACAACACAAAAGAAATAGCCGTTGCTCTAACGAAATCCAGTCCGAATATCCGGGCTGTTTTTTGGTTTTCTACTTTCATTTATAGTACATTTGTTTGGAATACAATCGGCTATGCGCAATCGGTCAAATATATACAAATATTTACTTTTTACTTTTATACTTTCCTCTGTTTTTGGAATAACGGTCTATTGCAATTTATCGAACCGACATCAGGCGATAATCAAAACCTTTCTTTTTCATAAAACGGGCCTAGCCGACAACAACTGGGCCATTACCAACACCCGGCAGCAATACAAAATGCTCTCGCCAACTTTTGTGATCGACGGGATTTACAAATCGATGGAAGGTCCGAAAGCCTCGCGTTACATCCAATTAGAAAATTCTGAAAAACTACTATGGATTACCGGTTTTGACGTTAAAGCCCTAGACGCCACAACAAATGACGCATTGCCAAACGACTACATTTGCCACATGAATGTAGACCTCAATGATGCACAATACTATTCCTATTGGCAGCTGAACGACCGCATTGGCATGCAATATCCGAGAATGACATCCCTTTCCCACGGACTGGAACATTTCGATTTTCCAAAAGGATATGGCGTTCCGATTATCGGGAAAGATTTTCTGTTTATTACCACACAAACCCTTAACCATAATCAGCCTAAAATTTTCAAGAAAGTAAAGCACGAAGTCGGGGTGAAATACGAAGCCTACAATAAATCACAAAAACCACTAATGACGCGTACGGTTTACATTCAACTTCCGTTTGACAAAAACGATCCGTTTAAAGGGCCACTGGACACGGCAAGCAATCAATGTATTCCGGTGGAAACAAAAAATCACACCTATTGCGATAAAGCCGGCAACATGCTTTCCGGACATTGGGTCATTCCAAAGGGCACCAGAACCTACAGAAGTTCCATTCAAGAGCAATTGCAAATAAAAGACAGCCTGCGTTTGCACTTTTCGGCACCACACGTACATCCGTTTGCTACTTCTATAAGTATCTATGATAAGACTACCGATAAAACGATTTTCACTTGTAACGTGAAGAATTACAAAAACCGAATCGGTCTGGAAAAAATTGAAACCTTCAGCTCCGAAAAAGGAATCTGGCTATACGGAAATCACGAATACGAACTGGTCATGACCTGCAACAATACTTCAAAAACAGAACAGGATATGATGGGTAGTATGTTTTTATTTTTCTACGACAAGGAGTTGGATGAGAAAATTCAGAACAAGTTATAAAATAAAAGACCCGATATCATCGAGTCTTTTTTATTTAGAATAATTTCTTAATAATCATTTCTTCCGAAATACCTTCCGCATCAGCCTTGTAGTTTTTAATGATACGATGGCGAAGGATCCCTGTTGCCACAGCCTGAACATCTTCAATATCCGGAGAATATTTCCCATTAAGAGCAGCATTGGTTTTAGCGGCCAGAATAAGATTTTGCGAAGCACGCGGCCCTGCACCCCAATCCAAATAATTCTTGATAAAATCTGTACTCAGTGCATTATCCGGACGTGTTTTGGAAACTAAGGTCACGGCATACTCAATTACGTTATCAGCTACGGGAATTCTTCGTATCAGATGCTGAAAATCGATAATTTCCTGTGCTGCAAAAAGAGCATTTACGTTCACGTCATTATCCGTAGTTGTCGATTTCACCACCTGAACTTCTTCAGCAAAACTCGGATAATCCAACTTTACCGCAAACATAAAACGGTCTAACTGCGCTTCCGGCAACGGATAAGTACCTTCTTGCTCAATCGGGTTTTGGGTAGCCAATACAAAGAAAGGCAAATCCAATTTATAATGCTGTCCGGCAATAGTAACTGCTTTTTCCTGCATGGCCTCTAAAAGTGCCGCCTGGGTTTTAGGCGGTGTACGATTGATCTCGTCTGCCAAAATTATATTGGAAAAAATCGGCCCTTTAATGAATTTGAAATTACGGCTTTCGTCTAAAATTTCACTTCCTAAAATATCGGATGGCATCAAATCCGGTGTAAACTGAATTCTTTTAAAATCCAAACCTAAAGCCTGTGAAATGGTATTCACCATCAAGGTTTTTGCCAATCCGGGCACACCGACCAACAAAGCGTGTCCTCCGGAAAAAATACTTAATACAATCTGATTAACTACTTCCTCCTGCCCCACAATCACTTTGGCTATTTCTGCCTTAAGCGCTTTTTGTTTTTCTACCAGATTTTGAATCGCTGCTACGTCCGACATCTTTAAAAGTTATGAGTTTTGGGTTATAATGAGATCAAAAAAACACATTAACCTCTTACAAACCAATAATTTATAATTATTTCTTAAGCCAGTTACTGGTAAAAGTACATTCTTTATACTCGCCGTTGATTTTAATGTACGTTTCTTTAATTTTTTCTTCCGTCCATTTGGCAACCGCTTTTATCTGTTTTTCTTTCAAAGCCAATTCTTTGATTTTCATATAATCCGTTGAAAAATCAGCGGTATGCTCTTCGTAACGATTGGTAACTGTAATCAACTTATATTTTTTATTACCGTTTTGCTCCTGATCTACCAAAGGTAAAGAAACTTCTTTATCTTTCAAATCTGCAACCTGACTGTAAAGCGACGGATCCATTTTAGTAAGCTCGAAACGGGTTTCCATAGTTCTCGGATTCATTAACAAACCTCCACTGTTTCTAGTCTCTTTTTCGTCCGAGTATTGTTTTGCTGCATCGGCAAAAGAAATATCCCCGTCTACAATACGCTTACGGATCGTTTCAATTTTAGTTTTAGCCTCCGCCAAAGATTCCGGAGTTACTTTAGGTGACATCAAAATATGTCGGACATCCAATTCCTGTCCACGGATTTTCTCCAAATAAATAATGTGGTAACCAAATTCTGTTTCGAAAGGCTCCGAAATTTCACCTTCCTGTAAACTGAATGCCACATCCTTAAACTCTTTCACGAATTGCGTTTTCTTAGTCAATTTGTAATATCCTCCGCTGGGAACCGATGCTTTATCTTCCGTGTAAATTATGGCTCTACTGAAAAAACTGGCTCCTTCTTGAACCTCTTTCTTAATTTCTCTCAGCTTATCTATTACTTTTTGTTTTTCTGCTTGTGGAATTACCGGCTTTACAACAATTTGTGCCACTTCCATTTCGGCACCGAAAACAGGCAACTCTTCTTTTGGGATACTCTTGAAAAACGTTCGCACTTCTTCCGGAGTAATCGTAACGTCATCAAAAATTTTACGTTGCATTTGCTGCGTTAATTTATTCATTTTTACAACATCGAAAAAGTACGTCTTAAATTCTTCAAGATTCTTTTTGTTGTAGTATTTAACCACTTTATCAATATCGCCAACCTGCTCAACCATCTGATCGATTTGGCCGTTCATATATTCATTCACTTCGGAATCTGACACCACAATACTATCCTGAATTGCCTGATGCGCATACAAACGATCTTCCAGAAGTTTCCCTAACATTTCACATCTTGTAATACCGGTTGTGGTCATTCCCTGTGCCTGAAGCTCCAAAAAAGTCTTATCAATATCCGAATCCAATACTACGTAATCCCCAACAACACCTATTACGCCGTCAATCTTCTTTTTTGCATTGTGTTGTGCCTGTATATTCGTTAGAAAAACAATTGAAAGTGTAAAAATCAGGGCAATTTTAGTATTCATTAATTTCATCATCATTTTTTTAAAGCCTAAGCCGTTTTCTAGAAATCTTATTATTTTGTTTGTTGTAATTCGCTTTTAACCTTTGCAAACGTTTGCTCGTTTATTTTTACCTTAAATTCTTTTTTCAGTTCCGACACCCAGTTTTGCTCAAGGTATTGCTGATAATCATTAATTACACGTCCTCTGGCTTCGTCAAGTGTTTTAATCGCTTTTGGAAGTTCCTGATTTACCTGTGTTACAAAATAATAATCACCTTCTTTAACAATTTCCGTAACTCCTTTAGTCACTTTTTCATGCTTCGGCATACCTTCTCCGCCAACTTCGTAAGTTCCTGATTTCACCATAATTTCAATCGCATCCTTAGTATTTAATTTTCCCTTGATAAAGTCGATTGATTTTTTATTTTTCAGATAACCTTGTGCTTTTTTAACAACACTTTCTTTTGTAGACGAAAAAATATTCACCTGAACACGGTCTTTCCACTGATAATTTACTTTGTTCGCTTCGTAGAAATTCTTAAGCCCTAAAGAATCCGTCTTTGCTTTTTGCCAAATTTCTCTTTCCATTAAATCGAACAACAACAAACCGTCACGGTATTCATCCATAACGTTTGCAAAATCAGAAAACTCTTTCTCCAGATTATCATTATAGTAACCCGACAAAGACTCTTCTAGATATTTATTGTATAAATGATCTACCAATTTAGAAACTGGTTTAATATTGATCTTATTCTTTTGCTGGGAATTAATGTAACTGATAAAGGCTGTAGCATTAACAACTTTATCATTATTAATCGTTAAGAACTTCACGTTAAAATCTTTCATATTAGCGGGAACATCCCATTCCTGCGAATAGATTTTATCGGTAACCAAAGTCTTGATGGAAGCATAAACTTTCTCTTCACGCTTAACCGGATATTTTTTACTCAACTTCTCGTTCAACGATTTATTGATTAGCTTAGAACGATCGTCTTTTCTGATTTTATTATCGTATTCCGCATCCACTTCCTCCAAAGACTTAACAGGATGTCTTTCAATCAATTTAACGATATGCCATCCAAATTCAGATTTAAAAGGCTCGGAAATCTGACCGTTTTCTTTTAGTGAAAAAGCCACATTTTCAAACTCCTCCGAACTCAATTCACCAGAACCAAAACGCTGTAATTGCCCTCCTTTGCTCGATGATGATTTGTCTTGTGAAAACTGTTGGGCCAAACTTTCAAAACTCTCCCCTTGTTTCAGTTTTTTATACACTTCTTCAATTGTAGTTTTTGCTGTTTCCGCTTCAACCGGATTTTCTCCTTTTAATGTCATGATATGAGCTACAGTTACATGCCCTCTGTTATCACGAATATCGTTTACTTTTACCAAATGATAGCCAAAACGGGTTCTTACAGGCATAGAAATCTCGCCTTTATTGGTTTTGTAGGCTGCCGTTTCAAACGGATACACCATTCTGAAAACCGAAAACCACCCTAAGTTCCCTTTATTCTCTTTAGCGGACGGATCCTGAGAATACTTCACTGCGGCTTCATCAAAGCTTTCTCCGCTTAAAATCTTTTTACGGACATCCATGGCCTGGCTGTACACTTTTAAAGTATCGGCCGGAACCGCATTTTCATCAACCGTAAACAAAATATGAGAAGCTTTTATTTCTTTTAAAGAACGCTGATAAGCTTCATTGATTAATTCTTTGGTTACTTTAGTATCCGTAGTATAATTTCTCGAAAGCTGCGCTCTGTAGGAACGCAATTCATTCTGATACGCCACATTATTTTGCAGCCCCATTTTATTGGCTTTGCTGACTTTCAACTTATAGCCCACAAACAAATCCAGATACTGGTCTAAATCTTTTTGAGAGTCATCTTTTACCAAATCAAGGTTTTTTTTGTAAACTCTGGCGAACTCTTCGGTGTAAAAAGGTTTATCATCTATAGTAAAAAGGACTTCTTTTTTGTTCTCTTGTGCAAATGAAACCGCATGTACGGCTACAAAAAGACCTAACAGAATTTGTTTTAATTTCATTTTATATGAGCTTTTATACACTTTTATAGTTATACCAATACACAAAAACACTATTTCCGTTTTGCGACCAACAAAAATAACAATTCAAACCTATTATACAATCATCCCATATACTATTAACAAAAAATTATGCGCAAAATTGCAAAAGCCGTGTAAATTCTATTTTTTTGATAATAAAATGACTTCTCGTAAATTATAACTACTTTTGCACCCATTAAATTTTGTCTGATGAGTTTTCAAAAAGAAATACAGAGAAGAAGAACTTTCGGTATTATTTCCCACCCGGATGCCGGTAAAACAACTTTAACCGAAAAACTGCTTTTATTTGGTGGTGCAATTCAGGAAGCAGGTGCTGTAAAGAGTAACAAAATTAAAAAAGGAGCCACTTCCGATTTTATGGAAATCGAGCGACAGAGAGGAATCTCCGTGGCTACTTCCGTATTGGCTTTTAACTATAAAGACAAAAAAATCAACATCCTTGATACTCCGGGTCACAAGGATTTTGCAGAAGACACGTTCCGCACACTGACCGCAGTAGACAGTGTAATCGTTGTGATTGACGTAGCTAAAGGAGTTGAGGAACAGACCGAGAAATTGGTGGAAGTGTGTCGTATGCGTAACATTCCGATGATTGTTTTCATCAACAAATTAGATCGTGAAGGTAAAGATGCCTTTGATTTGATGGACGAAGTGGAGAAAAAATTAAAACTTCACGTTACACCTTTAAGCTTTCCTATCGGGATGGGATATGATTTTCAGGGGATTTACAACATCTGGGAGAGAAACATTAATCTTTTTGAAGGAGACAGCCGTAAAAACATTGAAGAAACAATTGCTTTCGACGATGTAAATACTCCAGAACTTGAAAAAATAATCGGAGAGAAACCAGCCCACAAACTACGTGAAGAACTGGAATTGGTAGAGGAAGTGTATCCAAAATTTGATCGTGATGAGTATCTGAACGGCCATTTACAACCGGTATTCTTCGGATCTGCCTTAAATAATTTCGGAGTTCGTGAGTTATTAGATTGCTTCATTGAAATCGCTCCGACCCCAAGACCCAAAGATTCAGATACGCGTGAAGTCAAACCAGACGAAAACAAATTTGCGGGATTTGTATTTAAAATACACGCCAATATGGATCCGAAACACCGCGACCGTTTGGCCTTCGTAAAAATTGTGTCCGGTACTTTTGAAAGAAACAAGCCGTACTTACACGTACGTCAAGGAAAAAATCTAAAATTCTCCAGTCCCAACGCCTTCTTTGCCGAGAAAAAAGAAATCGTTGACATCTCGTATCCCGGTGATATTGTAGGATTGCACGATACCGGAAATTTTAAAATCGGAGACACTTTAACCGAAGGTGAAATCATGAATTTTAAAGGAATTCCAAGCTTCTCCCCCGAGCATTTCCGTTACATCAATAATGCGGATCCTATGAAAGCCAAACAGCTTGAAAAAGGAATTGACCAATTAATGGATGAAGGAGTTGCACAGTTATTCACTTTGGAAATGAACAACCGAAAAGTAATCGGAACTGTGGGAGCGCTACAATACGAAGTGATTCAGTACCGTTTGGAACACGAGTACGGCGCAAAATGTTCTTACGAAAATTTCCCGGCGTTTAAGGCATGTTGGGTAAAACCGGAAGATCCTAAAAATGAAGAATTTGCCGAATTCAAAAGAATTAAACAAAAGTTTTTGGCTACAGACAAATACGGGCAAATGGTTTTCCTTGCGGATTCCGACTTCTCAATCCAAATGACACAAAGCAAATATCCGAGTGTAAAATTACTGTTCACCTCTGAATTTGAATAATTTAACACGTTTAAAACATATTTTACAAGCATATTTATATACTTTTACATATAAATCCCAAAAAATGAAAAAGATTTTAACCATACTGATAATTGGCCTATTACTCTCTTTAACTGCCACTGCTCAAGGTGGTGGTCCTGGTGGTGGTGGACCAGGTGGCGGTAACGGAGGCCCTTGCGACAACCCACCTTGTGGTGGACCACACGCACCAATAAATAATAAACTGGAGTTATTAGCCGTAGCTGGATTAGCTTTAGCCGGATGGTATTTCATTCGATTTCGCACTAAAAAAGCCTAAATAAAAAAAGCCTCTCGAAATGAGAGGCTTTTTTTATTTAGGCTTGTCCGGTTGGACCGAAATTCAAAGGAATTGGTGGCTGCTCCGCCTCTTTAATCTCTCCGTGAGCACTTTCAAAACGGTGAATATTTTCACCCAAAGCACGCAATAATCTTTTAGCATGTTGCGGTGTCAACACAATTCTTGATTTTACTTTTGCTTTTGGAACCCCCGGCATAATGCACACAAAGTCCAAAACAAACTCAGTATTCGAATGATTGATGATGGCCAGATTCGAATAGGTTCCCTCTGCCGTTTGCTCATCTAATTCAATATTTATTTGCCCTTGCTGATTTTTATCACTCATACTATTTAATGTTAGTTTTTGCTAAAATATAAAATCCCAGCGGTAAATTACCACTGGGATTTGTAAATATAATAAGAATTTTAAATCTTAGTAATTAAATTCTTCTTTGGCAGCCAACAATTCGTTGAACTCTTCTTTAGAACCTACGATCGTATTATCGTAATCTCTCATACCGGTTCCGGCAGGGATTCTGTGTCCTACGATAACATTCTCTTTCAATCCTTCTAAATCATCAACTTTACCAGCTACTGCCGCTTCGTTCAATACTTTCGTTGTTTCCTGGAACGATGCCGCAGAAATGAACGATTTCGTTTGTAACGACGCTCTTGTAATACCCTGAAGTACCGGAGTCGCTGTTGCTGGAACAACGTCTCTAGCTACCACTAGATTCTGATCATTACGTTTCAACAACGAATTCTCATCTCTTAACTCTCTAGGCGAAATAATCTGCCCTGCTTTTAAGTTTTGAGAATCACCCGCATCTTCCACAACTTTCATTCCGTATAACTTGTCGTTTTCAACGATAAAGTCTGAAGTATGTGCTAATTGATCTTCTAAGAACAAGGTATCACCCGGATCCTGAATTTGTACTTTACGCATCATCTGACGAATTACCACCTCAAAGTGCTTGTCGTTGATTTTTACCCCTTGTAAACGGTAAACCTCTTGAATTTCATTAACCAAGTACTGTTGAACAGCGGATGGTCCTTGAATTCTTAAAATATCTTCCGGAGTGATTGCTCCATCAGACAACGGCATACCTGCTTTAACGAAGTCATTCTCCTGAACTAAAATCTGGTTTGATAATTTAACCAAGTATTTCTTGATTTCACCAAATTTAGATTCGATAACGATTTCACGGTTACCACGTTTGATTTTACCAAACGATACTACACCGTCAATTTCTGATACTACAGCCGGATTCGAAGGATTACGAGCCTCTAACAACTCGGTAATTCTTGGTAAACCTCCCGTGATATCGCCCGCTTTCGAAGAACGACGAGGGATTTTTACTAAAATTTTACCTGCTTTAATTTTCTCACCGTCGTTAACCATTAAGTGAGCTCCTACCGGTAAGTTGTACGAACGGATTAGTTCACCGTCTTTTCCGTAGATTAATAAAGTAGGGATTAATTTTTTATTTCTTCCTTCGGTAATAACCTTCTCCTGGAATCCGGTCTGCTCATCGATTTCAACCATGAACGATTGTCCTTGCTCGATATCTTCATAAGCTACTTTACCGGTAAACTCAGAAATAATTACACCATTATATGGATCCCATTTACAGATTACATCTCCTTTTCCAACCGTTTGACCGTCGGCAACAAAAATGCTGGATCCGTATGGGATATTATGTGTACTTAACAAGATTCCTGTTTTTGTATCCACTAATTTCAATTCCGTAGAACGTGAAATTACGATATCAACTACATTTCCTTCGTTATCTTCACCTTTAACCGTTTTAAGATCTTCAATCTCTAATTTACCTCCGAAACGAGCAACGATACTTGACTCCTCAGAAATACCTCCTGCAACCCCTCCAACGTGGAACGTACGAAGTGTTAACTGGGTACCCGGCTCACCAATGGATTGTGCTGCAATAACACCAACGGCTTCACCTTTCTGCGTCATCTTACCTGTCGCTAAGTTTCTTCCGTAACATTTAGCACAAATTCCTTTTTCAGCCTCACAAGTAAGCGGCGAACGAACCTCTACTTTTTCTACCGGAGATGCATCAATTTCTTTAACGATTGCTTCTGTAATTTGCTCACCAGCGTGAACCATCACTTCTCCACTCAATGGATTTACCACATCCTGAAGCGCAACACGTCCTAAGATTCTTTCTCCTAAAGATTCTACGATTTCTTCGTTTTTCTTTAAAGCCGAAACTTCAACTCCTCTTAAAGTACCACAATCTACAGAATTCACAATAACATCCTGAGAAACGTCATGCAAACGACGAGTCAAGTAACCCGCATCCGCCGTTTTAAGCGCCGTATCCGCAAGACCCTTACGAGCACCGTGCGTAGAAATGAAGTATTCTAAGATCGAAAGACCTTCTTTAAAGTTCGATAAGATCGGGTTTTCAATAATTTCACCACCACCTGCAGTTGATTTTTTCGGCTTAGCCATCAAACCACGCATACCGGTTAACTGACGAATCTGTTCTTTAGATCCCCTCGCTCCAGAATCAAGCATCATATATACTGAGTTGAAACCTTGCTGATCTTCTCTAATGTTTTTCATTGCCAACTCAGTAAGCTGAGCATTGGCTGAAGTCCAAATATCAATAACCTGGTTGTAACGCTCGTTATTGGTAATAAGACCCATGTTATAGTTCATGGAGATACCTTCAACTTGCTCTCTGGCATCTGCAATTAACTGCTCTTTTTGTTCTGGAATACGAATATCACCTAAAGAGAAGGACAATCCTCCTTTGAAAGCGAATTTGTACCCCATATCTTTCATATTATCCAAGAAAGCTGCTGTTGTAGGCACATCGGTAGTACTTAAAATATGACCGATAATGTCTCTTAAATTTTTCTTAGTCAATACGTCATTGATATACCCTGCTGCTTCCGGAACTACCTCGTTAAACAAGATTCTTCCTGCAGTAGTCTGGATAATTTTGTATACCAATTCACCATTCTCGTTGAAATCTTTTGCTCTGATTTTAACACGAGCATTCAATTCCACTCTTCCTTCGTTAAGTGCGATATTACACTCTTCTGCAGAATAGAACGTTAAACCTTCACCTAAAATCTTGTGAGTCTCGGTAGACAAACGCTCTTTGGTCATATAGTATAGACCCAAAACCATGTCCTGAGAAGGTACCGTGATTGGTGCGCCATTCGCCGGGTTAAGGATATTGTGCGAAGCCAACATTAACAATTGTGCCTCTAAAATAGCCTCTGGTCCTAACGGTAAGTGAACCGCCATCTGGTCACCGTCGAAATCCGCGTTAAACGCCGTACACGTTAAAGGGTGCAACTGAATCGCTTTACCTTCAATAAGTTTTGGCTGGAATGCCTGAATACCCAAACGGTGCAAAGTAGGAGCACGGTTTAGTAGTACCGGGTGTCCTTTGATTACATTTTCAAGGATATCCCATACCACCGGCTCTTTTTTGTCGATGATTTTCTTCGCCGATTTAACCGTCTTAACGATTCCTCTTTCGATTAACTTACGAATAACGAATGGTTTGTACAGCTCAGCCGCCATATCTTTCGGAAGACCACACTCGAACATTTTCATTTCCGGTCCAACGACAATTACCGAACGTGCTGAATAATCCACACGTTTACCTAATAAGTTCTGACGGAAACGTCCTTGCTTACCTTTTAAGGAATCCGATAACGATTTTAATGGTCTGTTTGATTCAGTTTTAACAGCAGAAGCTTTTCTTGTATTGTCGAATAACGAGTCTACAGATTCCTGTAACATACGTTTTTCGTTACGTAAGATCACTTCCGGCGCTTTGATTTCCATTAATCGCTTCAAACGGTTGTTACGGATGATTACACGACGGTATAAGTCGTTCAAATCCGAAGTCGCGAAACGACCACCATCTAGTGGCACTAACGGACGTAATTCTGGCGGGATCACCGGAATTACTTTTAAAATCATCCATTCAGGAAGGTTCTCTCTGTTGTTGTTAGCCTCACGGAAAGATTCTACTACCTGAAGACGTTTTAACGCTTCTGTTTTTCTTTGTTTAGAAGTTTCATTATTAGCCGCGTGACGCAATTGATAAGACAACTCATCAAGGTCAGTACGTGCTAATAAATCCATGATACATTCCGCACCCATCTTAGCGATGAATTTGTTCGGATCGTTATCATCTAAATATTGGTTTTCCATCGGAAGGGAATCCTGAATGTTCAAGAACTCTTCTTCAGTTAGGAAATCTAATTTTTTAAGTGACTCTCCATCAGGACCGTTTGCGATACCCGGCTGGATTACTACGTATCTTTCGTAGTAAATGATCATGTCTAATTTCTTAGACGGCAATCCTAAGATATAACCGATTTTGTTCGGAAGGGAACGGAAATACCAAATGTGCGCGATAGGCACTACCAAATTGATGTGTCCAACACGGTCACGACGTACTTTTTTCTCCGTAACTTCAACTCCACAACGGTCACAAACGATTCCTTTGTAACGGATTCTTTTGTATTTTCCACAAGCACATTCGTAATCTTTTACCGGACCGAAAATTCTTTCACAGAAAAGACCGTCACGTTCTGGTTTGTGGGTACGATAATTGATGGTTTCCGGTTTTAACACCTCACCTCTTGACTCAGCCAAAATGGATTCAGGAGAGGCAAGACCAATGGAAATTCTATTAAATCTTTTGATCGTACTTTTATCTTTGTTTCTATTATTCATCATAGTTTTTACTATTGATTTATTTGCAATTAAAAATTGATTTTAGACTTATGATTCACCCTCAAAAAGAGTCAATTCATTACGCTACTACCTCGAATTACTTCTCTAAACTTCAAATACTGGTTTGAAGCGCTAATTATAAAATGCCCTGCATTACTATAAAAAATCGGAACGGGTTACGGGTATAAATCCTTAAAAACTTATTATAAATAAGCATTCAGCTCCGGTAGACCGGAACTGAATACTGCCTTTTTTTATTATTCTTCTAATCTGATGTCAAGACCTAGACCTTTCAATTCGTGCATCAATACGTTGAAAGATTCTGGTAAGCCAGGCTCCGGCATAGTTTCTCCCTTAACGATGGCCTCGTAAGTTTTTGCTCTACCAATTACGTCATCCGATTTCACTGTCAAGATTTCTCTTAGTGTACTAGAAGCACCGTATGCCTCAAGAGCCCAAACCTCCATCTCTCCAAAACGCTGACCTCCGAACTGTGCTTTACCTCCTAAAGGCTGCTGCGTGATCAATGAATATGGACCGATAGAACGTGCGTGCATCTTATCGTCAACCATGTGTCCTAATTTCAACATATAGATTACCCCTACGGTTGCTGGCTGGTGGAAACGCTCTCCAGTTCCTCCATCATACAAATACGTATGACCGAATCTTGGCACTCCTGCTTCGTCTGTTAAGGCATTGATTTGGTCTAAAGACGCTCCGTCGAAAATTGGCGTTGCATACTTTCTTCCTAATTTCTTACCTGCCCATCCTAATACAGTTTCATAGATCTGACCGATGTTCATACGAGATGGTACCCCTAGTGGATTCAATACGATATCTACCGGTGTTCCGTCTTCTAAGAACGGCATATCTTCCTGACGAACGATTTTCGCAACGATACCTTTGTTACCGTGACGACCCGCCATCTTATCACCCACTTTCAGCTTACGTTTCTTAGCGATGTAAACTTTAGCCAGTTTTAAGATACCTGATGGTAACTCGTCTCCAACCGTGATGGTAAATTTCTCTCTACGTAACGCTCCCTGTAAATCGTTCAACTTAATTTTATAGTTGTGGATCAAGTCATTTACCATAGCATTTGACTCGTCATCTGTAGTCCACTGACCT
The DNA here is from genome assembly GCF_040750275.1 of Flavobacterium enshiense. Taxonomy (GTDB): domain Bacteria; phylum Bacteroidota; class Bacteroidia; order Flavobacteriales; family Flavobacteriaceae; genus Flavobacterium; species Flavobacterium enshiense_B. The sequence continues at coordinate 404,266 of NZ_JBDOCV010000001.1, read as the reverse complement.
TTTGTTAAGTGTGCGAAATCTTCCACAGCGTAAAGCATTTTTTGCGTGTATTTCTTACCTTTTGGCAATACTTCCTCACCCAAATCGTTCATTACACCTTGAGACGTTTTTCCGTTAACGATTTCAAACAATTTCTCAACTAACTTATCTTTCAACTGAACGAATTTCACTTCGAATTCAGACTCAAGAACCGCCAAATCGTCTTTGTCTTTAGAACGCTTACGTTTATCTTTTACCGCTCTCGCGAATAATTTTTTGTCTAAAACCACACCGTGTAACGATGGAGACGCTTTTAATGAAGCATCTTTCACATCACCAGCTTTATCACCGAAGATCGCTCTTAATAGTTTCTCTTCCGGAGTAGGATCTGATTCTCCTTTTGGTGTAATTTTTCCGATTAGAATGTCACCAGGTTTTACCTCGGCTCCGATTCTGATCATACCGTTTTCATCCAAGTCTTTAGTAGCCTCTTCTGAAACGTTTGGAATATCATTCGTTAACTCTTCGTTACCCAATTTTGTATCACGAACCTCTAAAGAGTAATCGTCTACGTGGATGGAGGTAAAGATATCGTCACGAACAACTTTTTCAGAAATTACGATCGCATCCTCGAAGTTGTACCCTTTCCAAGGCATAAACGCAACTTGTAAGTTTCTTCCAAGTGCTAACTCTCCGTTTTGCGTTGCATATCCTTCACAAAGTACTTGTCCTTTTACCACTCTATCCCCTTTTCTTACGATTGGTTTCAAGTTGATAGACGTACTCTGGTTAGTTTTTCTGAATTTGATCAACTGATAGGTTTTCTCGTCCGGATCGAAGCTTACTGCTCTTTCTTTCTCCGTTCTGTCGTATTTGATGGTAATTTCGTTAGCATCAACATACTCCACAACACCGTTTCCTTCAGCATTGATCAACACTCTTGAATCAGAAGCTACCTGACGCTCTAAACCGGTTCCAACAATTGGTGACTCAGGACGTAACAATGGTACGGCCTGACGCATCATGTTCGATCCCATCAACGCACGGTTCGCATCATCATGCTCCAAGAATGGAATAAGTGATGCGGAAATCGATGCAATCTGGTTTGGCGCTACGTCGGTATAGTGAACTGCAGTTGGTTCCAATACCGGGAAGTCACCCTCTTCACGAGCAATAACTCTTTCCGCAGTAATTTTACCATTAGCATCCATGTCGATGTTTGCCTGTGCGATCAATTTACCTTCTTCTTCTTCTGCGCTTAAGTAAATTGGTTCCGATTTCAAATCTACTACACCATTTTCCACTTTGCGGTAAGGTGTTTCAATGAATCCCATTCCATTTACTTTCGCATATACTCCTAATGAAGAGATAAGTCCAATGTTTGGTCCCTCCGGAGTTTCAATCGGACATAAACGTCCGTAGTGTGTATAGTGAACGTCACGAACCTCGAAACCGGCTCTCTCTCTGGAAAGACCTCCTGGTCCAAGGGCAGACAATCTTCTCTTGTGTGTAATCTCCGCTAATGGATTCGTTTGGTCCATGAACTGAGATAACTGGTTGGTTCCGAAGAATGAGTTGATTACCGATGATAATGTTTTCGCGTTGATCAAATCGATTGGCGTAAACACCTCATTGTCACGAACGTTCATTCTTTCACGAATGGTTCTTGCCATACGCGCAAGACCTACACCAAACTGTGCAGACAATTGCTCACCAACTGTTCTAACACGACGGTTTGATAAGTGATCGATATCATCAATCTCTGCTTTAGAGTTGATCAATTCAATCAAATATTTCACGATAGTGATGATATCCTCTTTGGTAAGTACTTGCTTGTCCATAGGAATATCCAAACCTAATTTTTTGTTCATACGGTAACGACCTACATCACCTAAGTTGTAACGTTGATCCGAGAAGAACAATTTATCGATAATACCGCGAGCGGTTTCCTCATCAGGCGGTTCTGCGTTACGCAACTGACGGTAAATGTGCTCAACAGCTTCTTTTTCAGAGTTGGTTGGGTCTTTCTGTAACGTATTGTGGATGATCGCATAATCCGCTTGGTTGTTATCTTCCTTGTGTAACAAGATTGACTTCACGTTAGCATCTACGATTTCCTCTACGTTATCTTTATCTAAAAGCGTATCACGGTCTAAGATGATTTCGTTACGCTCGATTGATACTACTTCTCCAGTATCCTCGTCTACGAAATCCTCATGCCAGGTGTTCAAAACACGTGCAGCAAGACGACGTCCGATATACTTTTTAAGACCGGTTTTTGAAACTTTGATTTCCTCAGCAAGGTCAAAGATTTCAAGAATATCCTTATCACGCTCGAATCCGATAGCACGGAACAAAGTCGTTACAGGTAATTTTTTCTTTCTGTCGATATACGCGTACATTACGCTGTTGATATCGGTAGCGAATTCAATCCAAGAACCTTTAAAAGGAATTACCCTAGCTGAATACAATTTGGTTCCATTAGCATGGAAAGACTGTCCAAAGAAGACACCAGGAGAACGGTGCAACTGAGATACTACCACACGCTCCGCACCATTGATAACAAACGTACCACTAGGTGTCATGTATGGGATCGTACCTAAATATACATCCTGTACAATTGTTTCAAAATCCTCATGCTCCGGGTCGGTACAGTACAGTTTCAAACGTGCTTTTAACGGCACACTGTAGGTTAACCCTCTGTCAATACACTCTTCAATTGTATATCTTGGTGGATCAATAAAGTAATCAAGGAACTCCAACACAAACTGATTACGTGTATCAGTGATTGGAAAGTTTTCCATGAAGGTATTATAGAGACCTTCGTTTCCTCTTTCGTCGGACTTGGTTTCCAGTTGGAAAAAGTCCTTAAAAGATTTTACCTGAATATCCAAAAAGTCCGGATAGTCAGGGATGTTTTTCGTCGAGGCGAAATTTAATCTTTCAGTCTGATTTGTTAACATCAATGGACAAAATTTTGATTAAAAAAAGTAATTTTTGTGTTTAACACATGAACTTATAAAACAATCAATACTTTTTTATAAAATCGACACATCTTTGAAAATAAGTGTATTGATAAACTGTATTTTCTTTCTTCGTGCGGATTAAAAAATTATTTCGTAATTAAAAATTTATTATACGAAAAATGGTTTAGGTCACTGAGATTGCTCTCAGGACCTAAACCTGTTTCAAAAACTATGTTAAGATTATTTTAACTCAACAACAGCTCCTGCTTCTTCTAAAGCTTTCTTAAGACCTTCAGCCTCATCTTTAGAAACTCCTTCTTTTACGTTAGCTGGAGCAGCATCAACTAAATCTTTAGCTTCTTTAAGACCTAAACCAGTTAATTCTTTAACCGCTTTAACAACTCCTAATTTAGAAGCACCAGCATCTTTCAATACTACAGTGAATTCTGTTTGCTCTTCAGCAGCAGCTTCACCACCACCTGCAGCAACTACTACAGCAGCAGCAGCTGGTTCGATACCATACTCGTCTTTTAATATTGTTGCTAATTCGTTAACTTCTTTAACTGTTAAGTTAACTAATTGTTCTGCGAATTGTTTCAAATCTGCCATTTTTTCTATCTTTTAAAATGATTTGTAAAATATAATAATTAATTAGTGCGCAATTTATTCAGCTCCCTCTTCGTCCTTGAATTGGTTTTGAAGAGCAGAAATAACTCTCTGAGCTGGGGATTGAAGTAATCCGATGATTTCTCCGATAACTTCTTCTTTCGATTTAAGCGATGCTAACGAATCAAGTAAGTTATCTCCAATGTAGATTTCTTCGTTGATATAAGCACCTTTTAACAAGGGCTTGTCAGATTTTTTACGGAATTCTTTGATGATTTTTGCAGGTGCATTAGCGATGTCTGCAATCATAATAGAAGTATTTCCTTTTAAAACCGTTGGAAGCTCACCGAAGTTACTATCAGAAGACTCCATAGCTTTTGCAAGCAAAGTGTTCTTAACAACTTCTAATTTGATTCCTGCTTTAAAACAAGCTCTTCTTAAGTTTGAAGTAGTATCTGCATCAAGTCCGGAAATGTCGGCTAAGTACACAACATTCACACCAGCTAACTGTGCAGTTAAATCTTCAATAGCGATTGATTTTTCTTCTCTAGTCATACTAAAAACTTTTAACTACCAATTATACTGCTTTAGGATCTAAAGCAATTGCAGGACTCATTGTAGCTGAGATGTGGATAGACTTAATATAAGTTCCTTTTGCTGCAGTTGGTTTTAATTTAATTAATGTTTGAATAATCTCGTGAGCATTCTCCTGGATCTTCTGAGCGTCGAAAGAAACTCTTCCAATTCCAGCGTGAACGATACCTGTTTTATCAACTTTGAAGTCGATTTTACCAGATTTTACCTCTTCTACTGCTTTACCTACTTCCATAGTTACAGTACCAGTTTTAGGGTTTGGCATTAAACCACGAGGTCCTAAAATACGACCTAATGGACCTAATTTACCCATAACTGCAGGCATTGTGATGATTACATCAACATCTGTCCAACCGTCTTTAATTTTTTGTAAATAGTCATCAAGACCTACGTGATCAGCTCCAGCAGCTTTAGCTTCAGCCTCTTTATCCGGCGTAACTAATGCTAATACTCTCACGTCTTTACCTGTACCGTGTGGTAACGAAACCACACCTCTTACCATTTGATTCGCTTTTCTAGGATCTACCCCTAATTTTACTGCGATATCAACAGACTCATCAAATTTTGCAGAAGCAACTTCTTTGATTAATGCAGAAGCATCTTTCAAAGAGTACAATTTATTCTTCTCAATTTTTGCTGCAGCGTCTTTTTGCTTTTTTGTCAATTTTGCCATGTCTTTTTCTCTTTACAATTAAAAAGGAGCTGTTCCTGATACGGTTATACCCATAGATCTAGCTGTTCCGGCAATCATACTCATTGCTTTTTCGATTTCGAAAGCATTTAAGTCAGCCATTTTGTCTTCAGCGATAGCTCTAATTTGATCCCAAGTAACGCTAGCTACTTTTTTACGGTTAGGTTGCCCTGAACCAGACTTTAATTTAGCAGCATCCATTAACTGGATAGCAGCCGGTGGCGTCTTAACAACAAAGTCAAAAGACTTGTCTTTATACACAGTAATCTGTACTGGTAACACTTTGCCGGGCTTATCTTGTGTTCTAGCATTGAACTGCTTACAGAACTCCATGATATTAACCCCTGCAGCCCCCAAAGCAGGTCCAACCGGTGGCGAAGGATTCGCGGCACCTCCCTTAACTTGTAGTTTAACTACTTTACTAATTTCTTTAGCCATTTTTTAAAAAAATTTAGCACATCTATCAATTGGAAGCGATTGATGTGGGTTTATATGTAACGATATTATACTTTTTCAACTTGCATAAAACTCAACTCCAATGGCGTTTTTCTTCCGAAAATTTTCACCATCACTTCAAGTTTACGCTTCTCTTCATTTACTTTCTCAACAGTTCCGTTAAATCCGTTGAATGGACCGTCAATTACTTTAACCGTCTCACCTACTGAATATGGTATTGCACCTTGATCCACTTTCACTGAAAGTTCATCCACTTTACCTAACATTCTGTTTACCTCTGCCTGACGCAAAGGCACCGCATCTCCTCCTTTAGTTTCACCCAAGAAGCCGATAACCCCAGTAATCGATTTAATAATATGTGGAATTTCTCCGGTTAAGTTAGCTTCAATCATCACGTAACCTGGAAAATAAACACGGTCTTTGCTAATTTTTTTCCCGTCACGCACTTGCACCACTTTTTCAGTCGGCACTAACACCTGAGAGATATAGTCCGCCATACCCAAACGGTTAATCTCCGTTTCGATATAGTTTTTTACTTTGTTTTCCTGTCCGCTTACAGCTCTAACTACATACCATTTTTTGACATTGTTATCCGTCATATCAAAAAAATTAAGCTTTTAACCAATTAAAGAAAACCCCTAATACTCTAGCAAACACAGTATCAACACCCCATGTAGCTAAAGCAAATAGAACTGAGAACACAGCAACAACGATTGTCAAACGCTGAACTTCCGACCATGCTGGCCAGCTTACATTCATTTTCAACTCTTCAAATGCTTCTGTTATGTAATTAACAACTTTTGCCATTGTATCTTTATTTTGCACGGGCGGAGGGATTCGAACCCCCATCAATGGTTTTGGAGACCACTATACTAGCCCTTGTACTACGCCCGTTTGTTAAAAAGCCGGCAGCAGAACTGCCAGCTTTATATTCAACTAATAATTAGTCTAAAATTTCAGTTACCTGACCAGCACCTACAGTTCTACCACCCTCACGAACAGCAAAACGTAAACCTACTGACAAAGCGATTGGGCTTAACAATTGAACATCAATAGTTAAGTTATCACCTGGCATAACCATCTCAACTCCTGCAGGTAAAGAAATAGTACCTGTTACGTCAGTTGTACGTACGTAGAACTGTGGACGGTAGTTGTTGTGGAATGGAGTGTGACGTCCACCTTCTTCTTTTTTCAAGATATACACCTCAGCTTTGAAGTGAGCGTGTGGTTTTACAGAACCTGGTTTGATGATAACCATACCACGTTTGATATCAGCTTTATCGATACCACGTAACAATAAACCTACGTTATCTCCAGCCTCACCTCTGTCAAGGATTTTACGGAACATCTCAACCCCTGTAATTGTAGAAGTCAATTTCTCAGCACCCATACCGATGATTTCAACAGCATCTCCAGTATTAGCAACTCCAGTTTCGATACGACCTGTAGCAACAGTTCCACGACCTGTAATTGTAAATACATCCTCAACTGGCATCAAGAAAGGCTTATCAACATCACGAGCTGGTAATTCAATCCAGTTATCAACAGCATCCATTAACTCCATTACTGTAGCAACCCATTTTGGCTCACCGTTTAATGCACCTAATGCAGAACCTTTAACAACAGGACCATTATCACCATCATACTGATAGAAAGACAATAAATCTCTGATTTCCATTTCAACAAGCTCTAATAACTCTTCGTCATCAACCATGTCTACTTTGTTCATGAAAACAACCATTCTAGGCACACCAACCTGACGTCCTAAAAGGATGTGCTCACGAGTTTGCGGCATTGGACCATCTGTAGCAGCAACCACAAGAATAGCACCGTCCATCTGAGCAGCACCAGTAACCATGTTCTTAACGTAATCCGCGTGACCTGGACAGTCAACGTGAGCGTAGTGACGGTTAGCAGTAGAGTACTCAACGTGAGAAGTGTTAATAGTAATACCTCTTTCTTTTTCTTCAGGAGCGTTATCAATCTGGTCGAATGATTTAGCTTCTGATAAACCAGCATCAGCTAATACTTTAGTAATAGCAGCAGTCAAAGTTGTTTTTCCGTGATCTACGTGTCCGATAGTTCCGATATTTAAATGGGGCTTCGAACGATCAAAGGTTTCTTTTGCCATGATTTAATAATTTAATCTTAGTTATATAATTAGTGTTCAAATATTCAATATTGAGCCAATGACGGGATTTGAACCCGTGACCTCTTCCTTACCAAGGAAGCACTCTACCCCTGAGCTACACCGGCAAGGATTGCAAGTTTCAGCCTTTCAGGATTACAAGCAAACTTGTGATCCGTAAGGGTGAACCCTTACTCAAAATTTTGAAACAAATTTTCATCAAAGCAAGCTTTATGAAAATTCTTATTCAAAATCTTGTGGGGAGAGCAGGATTCGAACCTGCGAAGACTTAGTCAGCAGATTTACAGTCTGCCCTCGTTGGCCGCTTGAGTATCTCCCCAACTTATTTATTTTCAATGCTTTAACCATTAGAGCCGATGGAGGGACTCGAACCCACGACCTGCTGATTACAAATCAGCTGCTCTAGCCAGCTGAGCTACACCGGCATTGAAAACAAAAAAGTCCGCTATTTCTAACGGACTGCAAATGTAGGGATTTTATTTTTTAATCAAAATAATTTTTATCTTTTTTTTATTTTTAGCTGTGTGCCCTTACTTTATCTTTTCTTTTCAACAAAAGTCGCTCCAAAGAATCTACCGATAAATCAACTGCTTCTTCAAAAGATTTGCTTTGCTTTTTCACCATAAATTCATCACCCGGCACGTTAATCTTCACTTCAACTATCTTATTCTCTTTATCACTCGTATTCTCAACTTTTAAGAAAATATCGGACGAAACCACCCTGTCATAATATTTTTCCAGTTTATCTAATCGCTCTTGTACAAAATCTACTAATTTTTTATCAATATTAAAATTGACAGCATGAACATTTACTTTCATAATTAAAATTTTATTTGGGTTAAACGTTTAGAATCATTTTTGGTTGCGCGGATGAGCATCTTGATAAACTCGCTTCAGTTCAGCCAGACTGCTGTGTGTGTAGATTTGAGTGGAAGACAAACTGGCGTGACCCAATAATTCCTTTACTGAATTTAAATCGGCTCCATTGTTCAGCAAGTGCGTCGCAAAGGTGTGCCTAAGAACGTGCGGACTCTTTTTTACTTTTTCAGAGACATTACTAAAGTAATTATTTATTAAACGATACACAAACGTTTCGCTAACTTTATGACCATTTTTATTTAAAATTAACAAATTGCCGGATGAACCGCTCACTAACAATTTCCTAACCTGCAAATAACTATTCAACAACTCAATCGTACAGTCCAAAAGCGGCAGAACACGCTCCTTGTTACGCTTCCCCAACACTTTTAACGTTTTAGCATAAGGACTAAAATTAGACAATTCAAGCGAAATCAATTCCGCTCGACGCATACCGGTGGTATAAAAAAGCTCAATAATCAACCGATTGCGAATACCCTCAAAATCATCAGGATAATCATTTTCATCAAAAACCATTTCAAGTTCTCTTTCAGAAAAAGGAATTTGCACTTTTTTAGGCGTTTTAAGCGATTTATGCTTCTGAAGCGGATTAACCTGAATCTGTTTCGATTTCAAAAGAAACTTATAAAAGGATTTCAGCGAGGACATTTTGCGATTGACTGACAGATTAGAAATTCCCTTTTCCACCAAATCCACAATCCAACTTCTGATCTGACCATAGCTCACCTCTTCCAAAACCGCAGACTCGTCCTGCAATTTTAAAAAAGATTCGAATTCAGAAATATCACTCAGATAAGCCTTAAGTGTATGAAGAGAATAATTTTTCTCTTTCAAAAGATAATCATGATAAGCCTGTTGTGAAGTACGCATAAAAAAAAACCGTTAGCAACAAAGTTAAAAAACTTCATTTACTAACGGTAAATTTATTTATTCAAAAAATTACTAGTTCTCCAATGAGTCTCTTAATCCCTGAATGTATTGTGCTTTTTGAATCTGAGCTCTTCTTGTTACAGATGGCTTAGTGAAAGCTTGACGTGCTCTTAACTGACGAACAGTTCCGGTTTTGTCAAATTTTCTTTTATAGCGCTTTAATGCTCTATCGATATTTTCTCCGTCTTTAATTGGTATAATTAACATAATCTAGACACCTCCTCTCATTTAGGCTGCAAACTTATGACTTTATTTTGAATTATGAATTATGAATTATGAATTATTTTTCAACCCTTAAAGAACCTAAAGTTTAATAAAAAAAGCCAAGTCACAATTTCTTGCTTCTTGGCTCTTTAATCTATTTCCTACACTCTGCCTTCTTAATGCTCTACGGCTGGCTTGTAATTTTGCTTATCGATGATCATTTTCGACAAGATCTCCTTCAAAATTTCCGAAGTTCCACCTCCGATTGGCCCTAAACGACTGTCTCTAAACAAACGCGCTAACGGATATTCTTCCATATAACCGTACCCCCCTAACATCTGTAAACAATCGTAAATCGTATCATCGGCTACTTTTGTCGACTTTAATTTAGCCATAGTAGCCTCTTTCACTACATATTCACCTTGATTCAATCGGGCAACTGCCGCGTAATTAAACAACTTACAGTGCTCCACATCCGTAGCATGCTCTACTATAGTATGTCGTAATGCCTGAAATTTATCAATCGTTTTTCCAAAAGCCTCACGCTCGGACATATATCCAATAGTATACTCAATCGCATATTCGGCTCTTGCATGTGCATTGATAGCCATAATTAAACGTTCTAAGGCAAAATGCTGCATGATGTACGGAAATCCTTTCCCTTCTTCCCCCATTAAATTCTCAACAGGAATTTCCACATTATCAAAAGCAATTTCCGCCGTATCTGATGCTCTCCATCCTAGTTTATCAAGCTTTGTAGCCGATACACCCGGAAGATTACTGTCTACCAAAAACATACTGATCCCTTTGTTCCCTAACTCCGGACTTGTTTTGGCAGCGACCACATAATAATCACCGTAAACACCATTAGTAATGAATGTTTTAGAACCATTAATAATGTATTTATCTCCGTTTTTCACAGCCGTTGTACGCATCCCTGCAACATCACTTCCACCAAATGGCTCTGTAATACATAAAGCCCCAATTTTATCTCCGGAAATACTTGGCGCCAAATAGTCTCTTTTGATTCTTTCATCGCCTTCCGCATTCAAATGGGTCATTGCTAAATAAGAATGCGCCCACATCGCAGCAGCAAAACCGGAAGATTTGATTTTTTGAAGTTCTTCCAAAAAGACAACCGTATAAAACAAATCCAGATTCATTCCACCATAAGCCTCAGGATAGCGTAGACCAAAGAAGCCCATTTCACCGAATTTCTTCCATATAAATCGCTCAATAGTCCCTGTTTTTTCCCATTTTTCAATATGTGGAACTACCTCTTTTTGCAAAAAATCCCGAAAACTCTCTCTAAATAATTGATGCTCTTCTGTAAAATAAACTGAATTCATTTTGGTTCGTATTGTTTTAGTTTGTTTGTTTTAAAAGTCCAAATATAAGGCAATTATATCGACTTTTTCAACTGGAAAATTCTTAATTTTTATTAAATCTTCCTTCGATTTGATTTCACCATTCATACTTCGAAAAGTAACAATCTCTTTGGCTAAAGGATATCTAAAATAAGGAAACACCTGCAACTCCCTAACCGAAGCCTCATTAATCGCAATCTTTTTAACAACAGGAGTAGCAATTACCTTAAAACACCTGTTCAGGCTCTCTATGACTTCGGGAGACAAACCCCAAACATCCTTCATCTGCTCCATACTGACAAAAGCACTAAATTTTTCTCGCTCTTTCAAAATGCGCTCTGACAAACCCGGACCGATACCATATACTTTCATCAAATCTTCCTGGGTAGCTTTGTTGATGTCGACCACGATAAGCTTTTCTTTCTTCTCTGCAGACCAGCTCGTCTTACCACTTTTATATGACTTCCTCTTGTTTTTAACCCAGTCCGGAAACTTGAAATATGGCGCATATTCTGCAAGCCAGACATCAGAAACTTTGGTAATTTGCTGAAATTCCTCAACAGAATTCACAAATTTATTTTCTTTCCGATACGCATGAAGCCGATCGATCTCCGCCACAGTCATCTTCAACGTATAACCTTTGTAATCCGAAATAAAATTCGGATTAAACGGATAAACCTTATTTACCGCTAATGCTTTTTCATTTTTAAGACTATCAATTTCAGATTGTACAACCAACCATTCCCGAGCCTCCTTAGAAGGCTTATCATATGTTTCAGGAAAACTTAAAAACAAAAAAAAGAGTATCTGGATTAACACCATAAGTAATAGCAACGCAACAATACCTGCACGCTGCTCCCGTGTGAATTTCACACTGAGTAGAACATCATTCATATATAAAAATAGAATTACAAATCGAAAACTGAACTGCGTTTGGTATACACCATATCTTTCAGGCGAAGCAGAAACGCCAATGTAAGATAAACTCCAAACCACAATCCTACCGTGAAAAAGGAAATATAAATGAAAAACAAACGTACGCTGGTGGTGCGCATACCCAACTTATCGGCCAGACGCGAAGAAACTTCGAAGCCGTGTTTTTCAAAAAAATGACGGATGTTTGTAATTAGTCCCATAGTACGGTCACAAATTTAATTATTTTTTCGACACGAACATCCAGGGAACTCTCAACAAGTTCCTGAGTCACATAGTGCTTTAATTCCAAAACCGGAATTTCTGTTTTATCCTTTCGATACACTGCGGTATCATGGTCATATACAGCAAGTAGAATAAGGTTATCTGATTCTAAAACGTCGGAGCAATGTATCAGATTCCAGTCTGACGATTTCATACAAACGGAAATACTTCCCGCCCAACGCAGATTACCAATTATTAATTGAGCATTAAAAAAAACGGAATCGGTTATTTGAAGACAATAACCCGTATGAAGAATTTGCAGTTTTTCTCCCTGAACTGTTTGGAGCTCGGAAAAATCAAATTTTCGATACTGCCAGATGTGGCGCAGAAAATCTTCTTTCATGGCGTAAAAAGTAAATGTTAATTATGGCTAATAAATAAAGTGCTAATATAGGGAAACTTTTATCTTTGCCTAAACTTCATAACTAAAAAATGAAAAAAATTCTTACTTTATTTTTCGTTACCCTGATCGGAATAACGCATGCTCAAAAAAAGCAACAAACCGGAGACGCATACAAAATAACCTATTTAAAAAGTTCCAACGGAAAAGTGACTGAAAACCAAGATCCGATTATAATCTTTACAAATGCCACCGAAACGTTACTTACTTCCCAAAACACCATTGCCGGGAAAAACGCATTTCCTTACGAGCAAAGCCTTGTAGATCACCTACAAAACAAATATTTTCAGATTGGACAACTTGATAAAAGAAAAACCGTATCTACCCTTGACAGTATTTCCCTCCCGAAACAATCTTTCGAAATAACCAATGAAACTAAAATTATTTTAGGATACAAATGTCAAAAAGCTAAAACCATAATCAATTCCAATCATATTGATTTATGGTTTACCAGCGATTTAAAGATAAAAGGCGCCCCTACCCTTTTAGGACAAAATTTAGGGTTGGTTCTGGAAATGAACCGCAACAACAACTTTGTCGTATCTGCCACTAAAATCGAAAAACTTAAAAAAACCGAAAAATTCCCAACCGTTAAAATTGAGAACAGTGTTGATTTACTAAGTTATCGCGATTTACTTTGGAAGAGCCGCTTCACTACCCTGAAGATTTTCGAAAATGAAATCATTAATTTTTCAGACGCTGCAAAATCCAATGACAGTATTTTACGTTTCGCTAACGGAACCATAATTCTGAAAAAAGTAAAATTCCCGGAGATTAAAAGCGGAAATCAGATTTTCATCGACTTAGCAGAACAATCCAACGGTGATGCATACGACCGAACCGGTTCTGTATTTATGATCCCTGCCAACACAAAAATTTCATTCCTGGACGGATTAAAAAATGGTGTAAAAGCGCTTCCTATATACGAAAACGGTAACGGAAAACAATATCAGGGCGTAGTCAAAACGAACGACTATTCTCCTTTATTAGAACTGATGCGCTTTTTTACTCCTTTTGGAATTAAACAATACAACCACATTCAATTAAAAGACAAAACATGGCACGAAGTTGTACCGTACCGTCAGGATATTTCAGAATTACATGCTGCTTTGAGCAATCAGGAAGTTTGGATTGGCGCTACCATTGGCAACTACGATAAAGGCGGACATAAAATTTCGATGAACATTACGATTCATAACGAAGAAAACAGCACTTCAAAAAACAACTTTCTCTTACCGCTTTTCAACACCGTTAATGTAATGGAAATGGCCGGACAGGAATATGGTTCCATGTTTAACAGTGAAAAAGGTCTTTTAGTGGAATTTACATTAGAGAAAGACATTAAGAATGCCAAACTTCGTTACATCACCACTGGTCATGGCGGATGGGAAAACGGTGATGAATTCGTTCCGAAAAAAAATACGATTCTGCTGAATGAAAAAGAAATTAATTCTTTTATTCCTTGGCGACAGGATTGCGGAAGTTACAGACTATTCAACCCCGCTTCAGGAAATTTCAACAACGGACTTTCCTCTTCGGATTACAGTCGTTCAAACTGGTGTCCCGGAACGGTAACCAACCCAAACAGCATTGATCTAGGCGATTTAAAAGCCGGCAACCACAGCATACGCATCAAAATACCGCAAGGTGCTCCGGAAGGTAACAGTTTCAGCGCGTGGAATGTTTCTGGTGTTTTAATTGGAGAATAACAATAAAAAAAGCCGTTCAAAATTGAACGGCTTTTTACATATTACTTTATCGAGTTAATCACATCGTGTTTGGTAATGATATGATGCTTTCCGTTTCCTAAATCTACCAGAACGGCTTGATTGTCTTTATTGATTAGTTTTGAAACTTCATCCACCGGAGTTCCTAATTTCACAATTGGAAAAGGAGCGCCCATCACTTCACGGATAGGTTTTTCCGACACGTTTTTATCAGCTACATAGCTTTGGAACAAATCGGTTTCGTCTACAGAACCTACAAATCCGTTCACATCGATTACCGGGATTTGCGAGATTTTGTGCTTGCGCATACGGTCGATGGCATGAGATACTAACTCTTCGGTACGGACCACCACTAACGGTTTGTCTATATGGTCTTGAATTAAATCCTCAGCTTTGGTTATTTCATCATCCAGATAACCTCTTTCACGCATCCAGTCGTCGTTAAACATTTTCCCTACGTAACGGGAGCCTGAATCGTGGAACAACACTACCACTACATCGTCCGGACCAAAATTATCTTTTAACTGCAACAAACCTTTGATGGCTGCTCCTGATGAGTTCCCGACAAAGATTCCTTCTTCTAAAGCTAATTTACGAGTGTATACCGCCGCATCTTTATCGGTAACTTTAGTAAAACCGTCAATTAGATCGAAGTTAACGTTTTCCGGCAAAATGTCTTCACCAATTCCTTCCGTTACATAGGAATAGATTTCGTTTTCATCGAAAATTCCGGTTTCTTTATATTTCTTAAATACCGAACCATAGGTATCGATACCCCACACTTTTACATTTGGATTTTGTTCTTTCAGATATTTGGCAACGCCCGAGATGGTTCCTCCGGTCCCTACTCCCACCACGAAATGGGTTACTTTTCCGTCGGTCTGATCCCAGATTTCCGGACCAGTCTGTTCGTAATTGGCTTTAGTATTGGATAAGTTGTCGTATTGGTTTACATACCAGCCATTAGGTGTTTCTTCCGCCAGTTTTCTGGATACGGAATAGTACGAACGTGGATCAGTCGGCTCTACATCAGTTGGACATACGATTACTTTAGCACCTACCGCACGCAAAATATCCATTTTCTCTTTGGATTGTTTATCGGTGATTACACAAACCAATTTATAACCTTTGATGATGGCTGCCAAAGCTAACCCCATACCAGTATTTCCAGAGGTCCCTTCGATGATGGTACCGCCCGGCTTTAAACGCCCGTCTGCTTCGGCATCTTCGATCATTTTCAACGCCATACGGTCTTTACAGGAATGACCAGGATTGAAGTATTCCACTTTGGCTAAAACCAACGCAGGAATTTCTGCAGTGATCTTGTTTAATTTCACCATTGGTGTATTACCAATAGTCCCCAATATGTTTTCTACGTATTTCATTTTTATTGTTTTGCGAACTGCAAATGTATTGATTATTACCTTGTTTCCAAAAAGGAAAATAGTTTCCTCTTCAGCCCCGATGGCAGCGGCATCCTTTTCCCGTTGGCTCCATCAGCCAACGGGAAAAGATACAGCGCACAGCGGGAAAACGGATCACCGATAAGGCCCGAAGTGTTGCTCCAAAATTAACTAAAGAAATTCCAGACTACTCCGAAACGCACCATAAAATCACGGTACGGGTAGTTTGGCGCAGTATAGTAATTGTAACCCGTAAAACTTGAGTTAAAATGCTCGGCTTTCAGGAAGATTCTAAAGGTTCTGACTTTGGCATTAATAAAGAAGTCGAGCATCGGAAAATCGCCGATTTCTTTTTGATTTTGAATGTAAAATTCCCCTAACAAAGGGTTATAATCGTTTGCTTTATACTTAGTAAAATAATTAAGCGTAACTCCTGTTTGCAAAAACAAGGCTTTCTTAAAATAATAATCGGAATAGTATAAACTGCTGCGCGTGGTAAAATCCGGAACGTTCAAAATCGCTTCGGACTGGTCTACCTTTTGATAAAGTAGGGTAATATCAAAGCCCATTCGCCAGAATTTTATATCCTTGGCAGCGCGCACTGACATATAGTTGATGGTTTTATCATATTGAAAAGGTTTCACAAGCAATTGCTCAGCAATTCCTTCCGCATTGTAAACCGGGTTAGTATTGGCAAAAAACAAATGATCATTTAAAACGGTGTACTGAAAAGAAGCGTCCAACCATTGTATCTTAGCCTCTACCTCGAAATTATTGATCTTTTCGTTTTTAAAACTGTTATACCAATTATAAGCCGTGTAATCACTTTGATACAAAACATAATTCAAATCGGGCAATTTGTTCATATTTTGATATTTCAGACTTATACTGTTTTTCTCGCTTAAGGTGTAACGCACGTTGGCTTCTATATTAGCCAACGATTGCTTAGTAAGGGAATTTGACAAGAGGAAACTTCCTTTCCATTTGTTCTTCTGATAGTTGTATTGCGCGCCCCAAGTATTGATTCGGTCATTATTCTTATTTGGCACAAGGGATTGGTCTGCTAGGGTAAGCGTACGGTAATAAAAGTAATTGTATTTATAATCGTCTACAAAAAACTGAAAGTCTCCCAAAAGTGAATTGGAGTAAGCAACCCCTACTTTATTATACAGGCGGTTGTGGCGTGTTTTGGTATTGATATAAGAAGCGTAACTCTCTCCAAACCTATCATTCGCAGTCATGTTAAACTCAAAAAATTTATTCTCAAAATTAAACTGATGCTGTACCACAATACCGTTAGGATTCGATTTGCTCAATCGAAAACTATGATCCACAAAAAAACGATTTCCTTTTAACAAGGATTTTGCATCGCTGAAATACACATCTAAACGAGGTCGTTCTTTATAGATATCCGCTCCTTCTTCAAATTGTGACAATGTTGAAATCCCACCGTTTTCGTTATTTAGAAAATCCTGTGCTGTGATATGTGCTCTGAGAATGTAACGCTTATCGGTTGTATGGTAACTGCTAATAAAACGAAAATTCCCGGTACTCGACAACTGATTCTGATATTTCCCTAAGGATCGAAGCCCTTTGTAGCCAACAGAAAAGTTTAGATTTTTAGATGTATTTGCTGAGATAAAAGCATCCAGGTTTTGACCTTGCTCCATTACAGACTTAAAATATAAATCGGAATACGGCGTCGGGACATTGTAATAATTAATATCCTTAACTTCCAAATACGCAAAATGTTTGGCTGAAAATCCAAATTCCGGATAGGGATTAAACTGCTTTAATCCAAAGTCAAGGGTATTATAGGTTTGACCTTCATTCAAAAACTGCAACAGTCCAAAGGTATCTTTACGCAGATAATTAAATTTGTATTCCCTTTGAATGGTCAAGGTGGTATCTACATAAGTAGTATCCTTATCCAATGTGATGATTTTGTACAAGTCAACTGGGGCTTTTTTGTCATTTGCAGCTTTGGCTGAAACTTTACCAAGTTGTAATTCATTATCGGTTTGCGAAAGTGCAGGTATCGAAAAAAAGATAAGCAGTAAACAAATAAAACCTTGCCTCATAATTTTTAATTAGACGACAAAGGTAAAGAGAATTCGGTAATTTTTTAAAATAAAAAAACCCCGCTAAAGCGGGGTTTTTAATTTGCATTACATACGATTAGAAATTGAATTTCTTGTTCGTTCTAACTTTGTTAGATTTTTTTGTATGTTTAAAGTTAGCCAACTTACCAGTAGCAACTTCCGTTGATCCATCGATAATTGTAAAGTTAGCATTTTCGATTTTTACACTCATAACATAAGCCTCATCACCATTAGCAGAACTAGTAGTTAAATAGTTCGATGCATTCTGATTGAAAACTCCGCTAAGCGTAGAATCTGGTCTGTCATATGTTACATTAACAGGAATGTTATACGCAGGAGTAATAAGACCTGGCAAACCTAAGTTGTCATAAACATAAGCTTTGAAGATATAAGTTCCGTCTTCCCATGTTGCCATGTCAACAGAAATATGCTCTGGACAAGCTCCTGTTTGACCGTCGAAAATTCCTAAATCATTACCCGCCTCATCATAAACAATGATATCGATATCATAACCAATCTGACAAGTAGTATACGTACTACCACCAAAGTCAAATGGAGCATCGAAATCAAAATCTAATCCTAAAACAGATGATCTTGAATCGTCTTCAATGTTGATAGTGATTAACTCAGATGTAGGCTGCACTAAACCTAAACCGTTACCAGCACTGATTAATTTAAATACTAAAGTCTTATTTCCATCAACTAAAGGATAGTCAACTAAAGTTTTAACATCAATAGTGTGAGTCGATGCAAACGCAGGGAACTCAATTTTGTATCCTGGCTCAGCACCCCAAGTAATATCAGAATGATCTGTACCTGGAACAGTATAATCCTCATCTTCAACACCCGTAGACACAGACTGTAACTCCAATTTGAAGTCCATCTTGTAAGCCAATGGGTTATCTACATTTAAAACGATATGAGCTGTAGCACCTTCTTTAACAGTGAAGGTTGTCTGATCAGCAGTAACAACAGCCTTTTTTGTTCTCTCTAATGTCTTGTCGTCGTCGTCATTACAAGAACCAAGAGACAATGCAAGCACCGCTAATGCTAAATATTTATAATTTGATAATTTTTTCATAGAAATCTTGATATTTAAAATTAGATTCTTGTGTACTCACTTGTAAATGGTCTCCAAACCGAATTAACAGGAGTACCAAAACCGATTTGGTAATTTACTGAGAAGTAGCTAGATGAAACTACAGCACCGTCGGTACCATCTTCTGTCATCCCTTTAACTTCGTTACCATAAATATCACCCAAATTCTGCAATGGCACTTTAATTACACCACAAATATCGATGAACGTATAACCTGCGTTTGCTCCTGCAGCGAAATCAGTAACTCTGTAAGGCCCAACAGTTTCAGTTCTAAACGTGTTGATAGCAGTCATGGTAACAGTTTCACCAGGGAAGTTATAAATTGCTCCAGTATCTTTTCTGGTTGTCTTAACATTGTAATCACCAGCTAAAGTAGACTGACATCCGATAAAGTAAATATCTAAAATTCTATTCTGCTCAGCATAAGAAACTCCTGAAGTTGTAACAGCAGTAATCTTTAATTTCAGAGTAGTTTTAACAACCGGGTCAAAATTTCCAGTATGTACACTAATTGGAATCATCGCAAATGTACTTCCAGCAGGAATTACCACTTGCTTTGATGCCTCAGCGAAATCGTATTCGTAACCTTCAACAGCATCGCTTTCCGGAGCTGCATCATACGTAATAACAATGTCTTCTGAAGACAACTGTCCATTTCCTAAACCTAATAAAGTAACAGGAAATTCATGTTCAATAGTTCCTAAATCCTCAAAGTAAGAAACTGAGGTAAAAGACTCTTGAAAACCTACCAATTTTGGCCCACCTGCCAACTGATCAGTTGCTAGTGGGTCATCGTCAGCACATGAAAATGCAAATGCTGAAGCGACAAATAAAGCTAATATCTTTTTCATAATTAAATAATTTTTGTTACACTATTAAGGTACATACCAGAAAGGCCCTTGAGTAAAAGCTTGTTGCTGAGTAATACTTGGCACATTTGCCGAGTTACCAACGTATTCTGACACAGGGTAGATTAATCTTTTTGGTTTTGTTGTATAAGCTGCCGTTAAAGCTAACGGAACCGCTGGATATCCAGTTCTTGTCATGTCAATGTAGCTTTCAATAGCATGAATACCATTTAAAGCAATCCATTTCTGAGTCATAATAGCTTTCAACTTGTCATCATCCGTTGCAGAAGCATCCCAACCTAAACCACTCTGCAAATTAGCAGCAGTAAGATAAGCTGGTGCAGAAGCGGCAACACCATGAAGAGCAAATGAAGCAGAAATTCCAGCCTCAAAAACAGTTTTAGCTGATCCTCCTAAATAACCTCTTAAAATTGCCTCAGCCTCTAAGAATTTAGCCTCAGACAAAGTCATTACATAACCATTCATAGACGATCCAACAGTAGCATCATTACCTGATCCTAATGCAGGAATTAAAGAAGCTCCAAGCGTTGACAATGCTTCAGGAGCAGAATCTGCACCTTGCTCAACACCTACAACACTTCCAGCAACTAAAGCGTAAATACGCCCACGTCTTCCATCAGGAACAGTGTTTGCTAAATTACCGTTAAGGAAATCACCTGCATACTTAGAAGCACGGATAAAACTGAAGTTTTGCGTAGCAACACCAGCAGCACTATATCCAAATGCACCATAGAAAGGGTTTTGGTTGTCATTTGTTGATTTTGAATAGCCTGGGTTGATCGTTACAGAAGCTGTAATAAATCCATCAGTACTAGCCGCTAATTCAGCAAACTCAGCATCAACATAAGCATCAACAGTAGCATCTGTTGCAGCTAACTCAGACTGACGCAACAACAATCTCATTTTGATTGTATTGGCAAACTTTTTCCAATTAGCCATGTTACCACCTAACATAACATCTTCAGTGCCTACAACTTCAGCTTCAGCTGGAGCGCTGTCAATCATTGCAACCGCCTCATCTAATTGATCTACCAAAGCTACATAAGTATCCTGATCATTATCGTAAGAAGGTGTAAGATTAGCTTGTCCCATGAAAGCCTCAGAATACGGAGAATCCCCATACAAATCAACAATATACTGCATATAGTATGATTTCATAATCATAGCGATAGCTTTGTAGTTTTCTTGATTTGGTAAATCCGATTTTATAATAGCATCAAAGTTAGCCGTACCTCTGTACAAACCATCCCATATACCATTATAGAAAGCATTATCAATAGTTAAAGCAAACTCTCTTGAATAACCACCTGTAAATGAGTTAACATTCGCAGCCCAGTTGTTCATAAATACGTTTCCTAACTGGTTCATTGTGATAGCCTGTGTTCTGAAAGTACTACTTTGAGCACCCGGCAAAACCAAACGTGGTGGCACGTTTTCCATTTGCGGATTATTTGGAGAAGTATTAACATCCAAATAATCACTACACGAGAATAGCGAAAGCGCTACTAACGGCAATAATATTTTAATTCTTTTCATTTTTAATCTTATTAAAAGGTTAAGTTCATACTAAATCCTAAAGTTCTTGTTGCAGGATACTGTCCGATGTTAGCGATACCAGTAGCATTTCCTGTAGTATTAGAAGTTTCAGGGTCACTGTAACCTCTGTTTTCTTTAGGTAAAACAACAAATGGATTTCTGGCATTAACACCGAAACGTAATGTTGACAAACCTGCTCTTTCAATCATTTTTGAAGGTAAAGAATAGCTTAATGCTAACTCTCTTACTTTAAATGCTGTACCATCTAACACAAAGTTCTCACCTGTTCTAGAATACTCATTAGAGAAGTAGTTCAAATAATCCTGGTAAGTAGTACCTCCAGTCATAACTGTGTTGTTAGCAGTATAAACACCATCACCATCAGGATCTGAAGATGAATTAGGGAAAATAAATCCAGTTCTTCCGTTTTCAGCAGACTCTACTAAGTGACCAGACCAAGATAATTCTCTCTTAACTTCAGAATAGAATTTGTGACCTGTTCTGAAATCCATAACTGCAGACAAACGAATACCTTTGTATTCAAATGCATTGTTGAATCCTAAGATATAATCAGGATTAGCAGACCCTAATTTTTGGAATGTTGATGTTCTCATTGGGTTACCCGTTTCAGCATCAATCATAACTCTTCCTTGCTCATCTCTTACATAAGCAGTACCTTTAATTAAAGGGAATTCTTCTCCTTCAGCAGCAAAGATACCCACGAAAGTATTAGACTGTAAGTTGATTTCTTTAGCATCATCAGACACTTTCTCAACAATAGCTTTTGAACTTGTGTAACTTACACGACCTTCCCATTTGAAGTCTTCAGTTTTAATAGGAGTAAATCCTAAATCAACTTCATATGCTTTAGTGTTCATCTTACCAATGTTAAGTAAGTTTGAAGCAAGTCCTGAAGCAGAAGAAGCAGTAACTCTTGTAATCAAATCTTTAGTATCTGTATTAGAGTAAGAAGCATCTAACGTTAAACGGTCATTGAAGAAACCTAAATTAACAGTAGCCTCCAATGTAGTCATAAACTCAGGCTTAATGTTTTTGTAAGTTTGAGCTTGGTTATTTACGAAAGAGTTCAAGTCACCAAATGGATATCCAACTGGAGAAACACCAATCTCATTAATACCATAAGGAGCGATTACTGAAGTATTACCAACTTTCACATAACTCGCAGAAGCCTTAGCATAGTTTAACACTTTACCTTTAAGCCCTTCAAATGCTTTTGTAGGAACAAAAGAGATACCTGCTGACGGGTAGAAGAAGTTATTACCTGAAGCATCAAGCACTGAAGTCCAGTCATTTCTTCCTGTTACGTTCAAGAACAAATAATCTTTATAGTTCAAATCAGCCTGTCCGAAGAAAGAGAATTTTCTTGAACGCACCGTTCTGTTATCTAAAGTAGAGAAATTATCAGGATTCAACACGTTTGTAATGTGATAAAAACCAGGAATATCTAAATTTTCACCACCTACAGAAGTCACTTTAAACAAGTTATCCTGTAAGTTGTTACCTAAGTTAACTTTTAAGTTTAAATCTTTAGCTAAATCGTAATCAAAGTTGATCAACAAGTCACCATAATAGTTTCTAGTTGAAGAATTATTTGAATAATAGTTAGACACTTGAGACTGACTTGTATTAGGCCCATCAGGCTGGATTACGTCAACATAACCATTGTTGTATGACATACCAGATGTTTGTCTAGTCTGAATATTTGCCACATAACTAACATTGATATGTTTGTTAATTTCAAATCCTAAAGTAGCAATACCATTGAAGTAATCACTTCTGTTCTCACTTCTTACATTCTCTCTGATCCAGAAAGGACTTAAGTAGTAATACGTCCAGTGTGTAGCATTATTAGGGTTAGAAAACTGATCTACTGGAATATTAGTAGCCGTTTGCAACAAATCCTCATAAAGACCAGCTGAAGTTGCAGAAGTCTTCTGAGTAATGTAGTTAGCATTACCTTCAACTGTAAATCTTCCAAATTTCTTACCCCCTTTAAACAAGAAGTTAGTTCTGTTCATTTTATCATCCTGAACCACAAACTCAGTATCCACTTTGTTTGCAGACAACAATGCATAACCAGACTCTAAATCACCTCCAGAGATACTTACACCATTTTGGAATACTGTACCCGTTTGGAAGAATTCTTTAATATTATCCTCAATTGGAGAATAAGGAGCCATAACGAAAGAACCATCAGCCTGTGGTAAACCTACCGGCTGCATAGAACCATCAAACTCTGGTCCCCAACCACCATTCTCATAAGTAATGTGCTCACCATTCCATCCCTGACCGTATCTTTGCTGTCTTTGCGGGAAATAGTTAACAGTTTCAAAGTCAATAGCCGAGTTAACACTCACATTCAACTTACCACTTTTAGCACCTCTTTTAGTATTAACAATAATTACACCATTAACACCATCCTGCCCGTAAAGAGCCGCCCCTTGAGCACCTTTCAAGATGTTTGTAGACTCAATGATCTCTGGCGGTAACTGTTGTAAAACAGTAGCAGAAGAAATAACGTTGTCAATAACAACCAAAGCCTGGTTATTACCAGAAATCGAACGGTTACCTCTTAATACAATACGTGTTGAACCGTTAACACCGTTACTTGTTGTATTAATTTGCAAACCAGAAACCTTACCAGCCAAAGACTGAACAACGTTCGGGTTAGCAGCTTGTGTCAACTCCTGTGCTTTCACCACCTGATTTGATGATGTCAACGCGTCAACTTTTCTTTTAATACCTAAAGCTGTTACCACAACATTCTCTAATGTTGTTGATTCCGCAGCCATAGCTACATTCATTTTGTTTGCAGCCCCAACAACCATCGTCTGATCTTTCATCCCAATGAATGAAAACACTAACGATTCACCTGTTGCAGCCTTGATGGAATAATTTCCATCCATGTCAGTTTGTGTACCACGTGTTGTACCTTTTACAACAACGCTAACACCTGGTAACGGTAAACCTCCCTCGGTAACTGTACCAGTAATAGTTTTCTCTTGCGCGAAGGAAAACTGCATTGAAAACGCCAATAGCAGCGCAAAAATCCATTTAAACTTCGATCTCATATTAAATTTATTTGAGTTAGTTATTTCGCAAACTTCTTAATAATTTCTTAAATAACCAAATAATACTACAGATTTATAGTATTTTATATGTGTTAAATATTTCACCGAAACCAAATGCATTTTGCATCAAACTCATATTTAAGATACTAATGTTTTAAAAGTTACGTATATTTTTTTTTAATTTTGCAAAAATCAACCATGCTATTCAATAATTACTCAAATTTAATATTAGAAGCCGGAACCGACGAAGCCGGTCGTGGCTGTCTTGCCGGCCCCGTAACCGCCGCAGCCGTAATTCTCCCTGAAAACTACAAACTTTCACTTTTAAACGACTCCAAACAACTGTCTGAAAAAACAAGAGAAAAACTAAAACCCTTAATTGAAGAAAGCGCACTTACTTTCAAAGTGATCCACTTAGAACCGGCCATTATAGATAAAATCAATATTCTCAACGCCTCTATTAAAGCAATGCAAGAGTGCATCACACAATTAAACCCCACACCTCAATACATAATAGTAGACGGCAACCGTTTCAAACCCATCAATGACATTCCATACAGCTGCATTGTAAAAGGAGATAGTAAATATCTAAGCATCGCAGCCGCTTCCGTTTTGGCAAAAACCTATCGCGACGAATACATGAACAGAATTCACGAAGAATTCCCCATGTACAACTGGAAAAAAAACAAAGGCTACCCAACAGCGGAACACAGGGAAGCTATCAAAAAGTATGGTGTAACAAAATACCACCGCATGTCGTTTCGCTTATTACCCGAACAACTTACATTAGAGTTATAAAAAAAGGAAGTCGACTGACTTCCTTTTTATTATATGATTTCCGCCTCGAACAAATCAGAAAAATGCTTTAGAATTTTTTGTTTGACTTCCGCCTCGCCTACCTTTTCAACACCTAACTCTACATTTAAGGACGTAACAGCTTTTCCTCTTATCCCGCAAGGAATGATATTATCAAAGTAACCCAAATCCGCATTAACATTTAAAGCAAAGCCATGCATGGTTACCCAGCGGGAAGCTCTTACCCCCATCGCACATATTTTTCGGGCAAATGGCGTTCCTACACCAAGCCACACTCCTGTTTCGCCCTGACTTCTTTCAGACTGTAAACCATATTCCGCTAGCGTTAGAATTATTGCTTCTTCTAACAAACGCAAATATTTATGAATATCGGTAAAGAAATTCTCCAAATCCACAATCGGGTAACCTACAATTTGACCCGGGCCGTGATAGGTAATATCCCCTCCTCTGTTTATCTTATAAAAAGTCGCTCCTTTTTCTTCCAGTTGTTTTTCACTTAAAAGAAGATTGGACAAATCGCCGCTTTTCCCCAAAGTATACACATGCGGATGTTCTACATAAAGAAAATGGTTATCCGTTTCTATTTCCGGATTTTCTCTTTTAGCCACTTTTTGCGCAACGATATTGGCAAACAATTCTTCCTGATAATCCCAGGTCGCTTTATAATCTTTTCGCCCTAAATCCTGAAGGCTTACTTTTTTGTTCATCTTGCAATTGAAAAAATTATTTTTTTCAGAACACAAAAGTACAAAATAGTTTCCTAATAGCCCTGATGGGAGCAAGCTAGCGTGTAGCGCGGACAGCAGGAACAGGGATTCCAAAAAAGCCCGAACTCTTCCGCTCCAAGAAAAAAAAACAATGGTCAGTGATCCGTAGACAATTGACAGTGGTTAAGACACTACACTGCATAAACACTCCAACTTTTCAGCGATTGCAACTTTACAACTAAAACTGTATCTTTGCACGCTTAAAAATCAATACAATATGCAACTTTCAGAACAAGAAATCATCAGAAGAGAGAAATTGGGCAAGTTGAGAGAACTTGGCATCAATCCGTATCCGGCAAATTTGTTTCCCGTAAACCATACGTCGAAGCAGATAAAGGACGCTTTTGAAGAAGGAAAGAAGGTTGTAGTAGCGGGACGCTTAATGAGTGTACGCGATCAGGGAAAAGCATCGTTTGCCGAACTACAAGACAGCGAAGGCAGAATCCAGGCCTATTTTAACCGCGATGTGATTTGCGAAGGTGAAGACAAAACCCTTTACAACACCGTTTTTAAAAAATTAACCGATTTAGGTGACTTTATAGGAATTGAAGGCGAATTGTTTACCACGCAAGTAGGTGCGAAATGTATTCGTGTTTCCAATTTCACTTTCTTGAGCAAAACATTACGACCGTTGCCGTTACCAAAAATGGATGAGGAAGGAAATGTATTCGATGCGTTTACCGATCCGGAATTGCGTTACCGTATGCGTTATGTAGATTTGGTGGTCAACCCGCAGGTGAAAGATGTTTTCATGAAAAGAACCAAATTGTTCACCGCCATGAGAACTTTCTTTAACGAAGCTGGTTATATGGAAGTGGAAACTCCGGTTTTACAATCGATTCCGGGTGGAGCGGCCGCGCGTCCGTTTATTACACACCATAATAGTTTAGACATCCCCTTATACATGCGAATTGCAAACGAATTGTATCTGAAAAGATTAATAGTTGGTGGTTTTGACGGCGTGTATGAGTTTTCAAAAAACTTCCGTAACGAAGGGATGGACCGTACCCACAATCCGGAATTTACCGCAATGGAAATTTATGTAGCCTACAAAGACTACAACTGGATGATGAACATGACCGAAAATCTTTTGGAATACTGTGCTACTCAGGTTAACGGAACTCCTGAAACTACTTTCGGAGAACACAAAGTAAGTTTCAAAGCGCCCTATGCACGCGTCACCATGACGGATGCCATCAAACAATTCACCGGTTTTGACATTACAGGCAAAACGGAAGCGGAATTATTCGAAGCGGCAAAAGGCATGGGAATTGAAGTAAACGAAACCATGGGGAAAGGAAAGTTAATCGATGAGATTTTTGGTGAAAAATGTGAAGGTAACTTTATCCAACCAACATTCATTACCGATTATCCGAAAGAAATGTCTCCGTTATGTAAATCGCACCGTGACAACCCAGAGTTGACCGAGCGTTTTGAATTGATGGTTTGCGGAAAAGAAATCGCGAATGCCTATTCTGAATTGAATGACCCGATTGACCAAAGGGAGCGTTTTGAAGCGCAAATGGCATTAGCAGCCAAAGGAGACGATGAAGCCAATGGTATTATTGACGAAGATTTCCTAAGAGCTTTAGAATACGGTATGCCGCCAACTTCCGGTTTAGGAATTGGAATGGACCGTTTGATTATGTTCTTAACGAACAACCCATCGATTCAGGAAGTGTTGTTTTTCCCGCAAATGCGTCCGGAGAAAAAAGCACCACAGGTAGAATTGGAAGCGGAAGAAAAAATGATTGTGGAATTGCTTCAGAAAAACGAAAACACCATGGAATTGACCGAATTAAAAACCCAAGCAGCGTTAAGCGGCAAAAAATGGGACAAAGCCATGAAAACTTTAGCCCAACACGGATTGACCAAAGTAGCCTTGAACGGGGAAAGCAAAGTGGTGGAATTAACCCTGTAATTACAATTCACAATAACATATAAGAAGCTGTCTTTTGACAGCTTTTTTTATTTCTGCAACTTTAGATTAAACCATTTCACGTTTGACATGTCCTATAGCTGTAACACAAAACAATAAAGACATGAAAAAATTAGCAGCAGTAGCAATTGCCTTTATCGGATTAACCGTTCAGGCGCAGGAAAGAAAAATGGAACGTCAGGAATTAACCCCGGAACAACGTGTAGAACTTCAGGTAAAAAGAATGACATTAGATTTAGACCTGAATGACAAACAGCAAAAGGACGTAAAAACGCTTTTAACAGCTCAGCACAAGAAAATGGAGGAGGCAAAAACCAAACGACAGGCTGTTTCTGCGGAGGATAAAAAACCAACTGCCGAAGAGCGTTACGCGTTGAAAAGCAAAAGACTGGACGAACAAATTGCCTTTAAAGGAGAAATGAAAAAAATCCTGAACGAGAAGCAAATGGCAAAATGGGAAGAGCATAAAGAAAACCGCATGGAACACCAAAGGGAGCAAATGCAAAACAAACGCCAAATAAAGCATCACAAATCAATGAGATAATGTTATTATTTTAACGTAATTTTGGAATTATTACAATTTTAGTTTAGATTTGACATTTATAACTATTAACCACTAAAAAATTATGAAAAAAATAATCGCACTTTTCGTTTTGTTTTTAGCCTTTACAACCAACGCAACGGCACAGACACAAGACAAAAGCTCTGCCCATGAGGTAAATGCAAAAAGAGACTATGAAGCATTAGCTCAAGTAGTAAAACTTACTCCAGAAACTCAGGACGCTGTAGTTGCGGTACTTCGAAAAAAATACGAAGCATTGGCACAACCTAACCTTACAGACGAAAACAAAGAGCAGATTAAAGCAACTATTGAGAAAAAATTACAAAAAGCTCTAGGGCCTGATGCCCTTAAAGAACTTAACAATCATAAATCAGTGTACAAACAACTTATTTCTGATACTTCTTTGTAATTACTATAGATACGTTATAAAAAAACCACCGTAAAGGTGGTTTTTTTTATAATTCTTTTGCAACTTTATCTACGGCTGCAATGGTAAAATCCAAATCATCATAACTTAAAGCATCGGTTATAAACCAGGTTTCGTATGCAGACGGCGCAATATAAACCCCTTCCTTCAAAAGACCGTGAAAGAATTTTTTAAAGGTATCATTGTCTCCGCTAGCTGCCGTTTGAAAATCATAAACCGGATTCGCATCAAAATGTACCGAAATCATCGAACCGACTCTGTTTATGGTAAAAACAACATTATTTTCCGTTAACGTCTCACGGATTCCTTTTTCAAGATAGGCTGTTTTTTCATCCAATCGTTTAAAAAGTTCCACATCTTGATTGATTTCTTGCAACATTGCATAACCTGCCGCCATTGCAAGAGGATTACCTGACAACGTTCCCGCCTGATAAACCGGCCCTACTGGAGCCAAATAATTCATAATCTCATTTCGTGCCGCAAAAGCACCAACCGGTAATCCCCCACCAATTACTTTTCCGAAGCAGGCAATATCAGCTTTGATACTGAACAATTCCTGAGCACCACCTTTTGCCAAACGAAATCCAGTCATAACTTCATCAAAAATAAGCAAAGCCCCCTTTTCATCACACAATCGTCTTAAATCACTTAAAAACCCTTCTTTTGGAGGAATACACCCCATATTTCCGGCTACAGGCTCAATAATAATTGCTGCAATTTCGTTTATATTGGCTTCAAACAACGCTTTTACATTCTCAATATCATTAAAACGCGCCAAAAGCGTATCCTTAGCCGTTCCCTCAGTAACACCCGGACTGTTCGGAATTCCGAAAGTACTTAACCCACTACCCGCCGCAATTAGAAAAGAATCAGAATGACCATGGTAACAACCTGAAAATTTAACAATCTTATCGCGTTTGGTAAAACCTCTCGCCAAACGTATCGCACTCATACATGCTTCTGTCCCGGAATTCACAAAACGAATCTTGTCAATATTAGGAACCATCGAAACGGCAAGTTCCGCAATTTTGGTTTCCAATTCTGTCGGCATCCCGAAAGATGTTCCCTTTTTAGCTTTGTCAATAACCGCGCTAACTACTGGCTCATAGGCATGCCCTAATAGCATCGGCCCCCAAGAGTTTATATAATCAATTAGTCGATTCCCATCTTCGTCATACAAATAAGCACCTTTGGCTTCCTTAACAAATATCGGAGTACCTCCTACTGCCTTAAAGGCACGAACCGGCGAGTTCACTCCTCCGGGAATTACTTTTGCAGCTTCAATAAAAAGTGCACTGCTTCTTTGGTATAACATTATGATTTCACTTTAAGAATTTGCCCAATGGAAATAGCATTGGACGTAAGATTATTTAATTCGATCAACTGATCGACTGACAAATTGAATTTTTTTGATATGGAATACAACGTATCGCCCTGCGACACCCGGTATGATTTATCATCCAACGCTATTTCAGACGTTTTTGCAATCGGTTTATAACCACTTCCGATAACCTCTTCATCCAATTTATACAGTTCGTATCGTTCAATAAGCCCTATCAGTTTATCCGGATATTTGGGATCTGTAGCATAACCTGCTGCCCGCAAACCTTTAGCCCATGCAGCATAATCTCCTCTATCGAGTTTAAACAAAGCTGCATAGCGACTTCGCGAAGTTAAAAACAAAGAATGGTCGCGATACGATTCTGAAGAATGTTCATACTTTCTGAAACACTCCTGCTCGGCATCATCATCATGGCGCACACTATCGCCATTCCAACCTGTATGACATTTTATACCAAAATGATTATTTGCTTTTTGTGCCAATACGCCGGTTCCTGCACCCGATTCCAAAATTCCCTGTGCTAAAGTAATGCTGGACGGAATACCATGCTTACGCATATTATCATTAGCAATTTCCTTATACTGCTCAATATATTCCTTGACCAACGCTGTGGTTACTCCAACTTTAGAGGTAGCTTCAAGAACTTCGGTCTTCCCTTCACCATGAGGCTTAGGCTTGTGTACTACTGGCTTCTTAACTGTTACTGCAGGTTTTGTAATTTTTGTTGTTGTCCTTACTTTATTAGAAGAACCACAACTATACAACACAATAGCAGTCAGCAAAACAATAATTCTTTTCATCAACATCTAATAATTTATTATGGGTCTGTTTTTTTTCATTAGCAACTTATTCATTCCGGCGATTCCTTGTAACCCTCCTGTATGTATGGCCAAAATCCTTGAACCCGACGGAAAATATCCCTTTTCAGCAAGATCAACAATTCCACACATCATTTTTCCAGTATAAACAGGATCCAACGGAATCGAGGTTTCACGATAAAAAGCATTCAAAAACCGAACCAATTCATCATTTATCTTTCCATAGCCTCCAAAATGATAAGCCTCAATTAACTCCCAATTATCCTTTTTTGCAAATTTACAAATATCATCAGACAAAAACGAACCTTTTAACGCTGGAAAAACCAACACTTTCTGTTTAGAACCTGAAGCATTAATAATACCCGAAGCCGTAGCCCCTGTCCCGGCGGCACAGCAAACGAAATCAAATTCCCTATCCTGTTCCGTCAAAATTTCTTCACAACCTTTCACAGCTAATTCATTAGACCCTCCTTCCGGCAACAGATAGAAAGCACCAAATAATCTTTCCAATTCTTCCAGAAAAACTTCCGATTCTTTAGCGCCATAAGCACTTCTTGAAACAAAATGAAGCTGCATTCCCTGCGATACCGCAAATGACAAAGTTGGATTATCTAAAACCTTCAACGCAAGCTCCTCGCCTCGTATCACGCCAATGGTTTTAAAACCACTCAGCTTACCTGCAGCAGCAGTAGCCGCAATATGATTAGAAAAAGCTCCTCCAAACGTTAAAAGCGTATCCAACCCTTTTTCCTTAGCTTCAATTAGGTTATATTTCAGCTTCCTGAACTTATTGCCGGACACTAACGGATGAAGTAAATCTTCACGCTTCATAAAGAGCTGCACATCATTAATCAACAACTCCAAGTTTACACACTCGTTTCTTGATTCCATTTCACATTATAAAAAAAGTGCAACCCTAAGGCTGCACTTTTCAATTATTTAAAAAGGTTTTTAGTTATTTATGATAACTTTTTTACCTACTTCTTTATTATCAACTGTATTAAGTCTTACGATATAGACCCCTGTAGTTAAACTTGCTGTCGGGAAAGTATACTCGCTGTTGTTTCCTAAATCTGTTTTAGAAATCACAAGTTTACCGGCAATATCATAAACTGAACAAGACTCCAAGTTCATTAATTCAGGATTCTTTATTGTTAGATTTTTAGATCCGTTATCCTGGAACACAGCAAAGTTTTGCGAAATATCAGCATCATTGTTTGAAAGCGCTGCATCTCTGAAAGTAATTTCAAAACGATCTTTAACAACTCCTGCAGGCAAAGTAATCTCAAAGAAATTGTTTTTAATATCATAATACACATCTGTTTGTTTGTCATGCATGAAGATATGTTCAGCCAAATCGAAGTTGGTTAATTTCCCAACCGTAACTTTGAAAGTTGTTTGGGCATCAGCCTTGAAAGCAAACGGAATTCTTTTATCGATATCAAAAGCCAATGTAGAAATCACATACTGATTAGTATCATCTAAAGGAAAATAGGCGTCTCTAGGTAAGCTATACTCTGGGCACTTTGCATCCAACCCAGCATCAAAACCGTCATTTGCATGTGAATTGAACGCTAATGCTACTTCTCTTGAAAACTGATCATTTAATACGGTATGAATTTTAATCTGAGGTAATTCTTTACTTGAATATCGTGTATAATCCGTTCCCATTACATTTTGGATTTCATCCCAAGTATTACGATCCGTATTAGCAGAAGCTGTTCTTTCAAACTCAGAATTATTAGCTGCGCCTTCTTTTACGAAAACCCTGTATGAGTTTTTCATCACAGCATTCCCTAGAGCAATTCCCTCAACTTTGAATCCTTGACCAATCGGCGTAAACATTCTCTTGTAAGTACTACCGGTTGACACACCTGTTGTATTTAGGGTTCCATCGGGATTATAAGTATTCCATGTTGCAGCAGTATAGGTTCCTGGTGAAAAATCACCGTTGTTCGCTATATATGTTCCATAACCTCCTTGGTAAGCAGCCAAATAATGTGAATTTGTAGCATCATTATGTTCCCAAAAATATGCCGTTCCATTGATTGCCGCTAAATTTGCCGGATCTCTTAAAAATAAATTCAAGTTAATTGCAGACGGATAAGGGTTTCCTGTTAAGGTTCTCATTCCAGGTGCTACAGCAATGTTTATCGTTCCGTCATTTGGTTTACCTCTAAAATCATAACGCTGATTTGCTCCCGGATTGTTTGCACTGGTACCATCTGTCCCTTTCATAGTAAAACCTTCTCCTGCATTTAAAGTATTGGCAGCTCCAACATAAACCCAGTTAGCATAGGCATTTGAAGTTACAAATTTATAAATCCATCTCGTGGAAATTGTCAAAGGAGAAGCCACACCATTCAATCCTGCTGTGATTCCCGGATTATTTGAAGTAGTTAACCCTGTGATATCTTTTAACTGAGAGATTCCAAACGGATTGTTTACCGAAGTGGCTGACAAGACATTCCCTACTGGTGAACACCAATAGTTATAATCAAACCCATCAGCTGTTCCTTCCTGATAAACCGAAAGCGAACCCACACCTTTATTAGCACCAGCACCTGTAGTCCCCTGAAGCAATTGCGCATCACTTCTTAAATACATATTACTTGTTGTTGCATTAAGCTCTAAATCGCCTTTAACATACAACTGTTCGTTATTCACAAACACATAACTGTTTGGACTTACATACATTTGAGCAAATAACTGCTCCTGATTAAACATTGCTGCTACCAACAACAATGAACCTTTTAGTATTTTTGACTTCATAAGCACTTGGTTTTTAGTAAGATTCGACACTTTCAAACAAAAATATTTTATTTTTTCATTTAATGCAAAGTATTTCAACTTTTTTTATTCAAAATGTTTAAAAAAACAGATGAAAAGCTTTTTTTGACTTCAACGCACAAAATACTCTATTTTAAAATTAAGATGCAGCATCCAAAAAAATCAAGACAAAAGTAAGTCAAAACCTACCAAAAAAAATATTTAAGAGGTGTAAAAACCTACTTATTTTGTTAAAATATTTGTCATAAAATACTTTTTTGTTGTATTTAAAACAAAAAGAAAGGATCTTCCAAAAATCAAAATAACTATTCACGCATAGCTATTCCAAGGAAAAATCAAACACAAAAAGACCCGACATTACTTCAACAAATAAATTATAACCAAAAAAAATGTTGCTTATCGATTTTATTTAAAATAATTGACGCAACCCTCCTTAAATACATAGCAGATTTTAATTAAAATTGTAACTTTAGCAAATAGTTCAATTTTTTGTTTGTTAAATAACAAATCACCCATACAATTAATATTTTATTCTCAAAATCTTAAAATACAAACCTTTATTTTACAAAGTGGCTGTGTTTTTAAAATCCAGAATAAAGACCGACAAAAAAATGCGACTTTTTATTAATTTAAAATTCCAATTGCTCAAAATAAACTACAATTCTTTATGAAACAGATTTACGATTTATTAACCTGTTCTGGCCGCATTAACAACCAGAGCAATTTTACCAAAAAGGACAAAACAAAAACCAATAATCTGATATTGATTTTGTTTATGTTTTTTGGTTTTTCTAATGCTTTCGGGCAAACGGATTTAACTACAACCGGTGACGGTACATGGACTTGCCCTGCCGGCATTTTCACCATAAAAGTAGAAGTCATTGGCGGCGGCGGCGGCGTATCTGCTCCAGCCAGCAATGACTCTCGTGGCGGCGGCGGCGGCGGTGCCTACTCACAGCGAACCACCATGAATGTAACGCCCGGCAATATTTATAATTTCACCATAGGAAGCGGTGGCGACACATCTGGCTCTAGTGGTGGTGACACCTATTTTGGAAACACCGCAGCGGGCAACCCAACAGGCGCAGTTGCTTTGGCAAAAGGAGGAACCGGTAATACAGGAATCGCTGCTGTTGCAGGTGGTGCTTCTGCTTCAGGCACAGGAGACATTAGAACATCTGGAGGAGCTGGTGCAGCAAGAGTTAACACAGGATCAGGCGGTGGTGGCGGTGGCGCTGGCGGAATCTCAACAAATGGCGGCGCAGGTCTTAACAATACTGGTGGTGCTCCCGGCACAGGTTATCCTTTTATAGCACCAAATACAGGATACGGAGGAAACAGCCGAAACACCGCAGGTAGCGGAACGGCCGGATTTAATTATGGCGGAGGAGCTGGAGCAAGTGTAAGAAGTGGTGGATCAGGTAATAACGGCGTAGCAGGTGCTCAAGGAGTTATCAGAATAACACCAATCTATGGAACTCCAACCGTTACATCCTTCACACCTACATCTGGTTGCATTGGAACATCCGTTACAATTACTGGAACAAATTTTTCAGGAGCAAGCATAGTATCCTTTAACGGCACTAATGCAATATTCACAATAAACACAATAACACAAATTACCGCAACCGTACCAGCTGGAGCAACAACAGGCACAATTGCAGTAACCACTCCAGGAGGAACCGGAACATCTGCCGGAAGCTTCACTATCACTCCAACTCCCGCAGCAATAGGTGGTGGAGCAGCAACGGTATGTGTTGGCGCAAACACTCCCGCTTTCACAAATGCTGTAGGCGGAGGTACTTGGTCAATTACCAACGGCTCAGGTTCTGCATCAATAACTGTAGGAGGTGTAGTAACTGGAATCAGTGCGGGTAACGCCACTGTAGTATATACAATTGGCACCTGTAGCTCATCTACCCCTATAACTATAAATAATGTCCCAGCAATAACAACAAATCCTTCCAATGCAAGTATCACTGCAGGAACAAACACTTCTTTCTCTGTTGTAGCTTCTAACACCCCAACAAGTTATGTTTGGGAAGTTAGCATTGACGGAGGCAGCACTTGGTCAACCGTAACCAATGGAGGCGTTTACAGTGGTGCTACCACGGCAACATTATCATTAACTGCGGTTCCAGCAAGCATGGATAGTTACAGATATAGAGCAAGAGCTACAAACTCCTGTGGTTCTTCCGCTAATTCTACAGTAGCAATCTTAAGCGTTACTCTTTCCTACTGTACACCTTCATTTACTTCGGCTGTTGAACCAATAAGCAATGTAACTTTCAACACCATTAACAACAGTTCCGCGAACGTATGTGGTGCCGGTACAAGCTATGAAAACTTCACTGCGGTAAGCACTAATGCCTTTAGAGGTTTTAGCTACACGCTTTCTGTCACAGCCAATACTTGTGGCAATTGGACCGATTACATTTATGCGTATTTCGACTGGAATAGAGACGGCGATTTTGTTGATGCCGGTGAATCGTACAACCTGGGAACCATCAATAATACAACTGCAGGAGTACTGACCCAATCCATCACAATTCCGGCTGGAGCATCTTTAGGCTCAACAAGAATGCGAATAATTAAGAATTTTGCCTCAGCTCCAACGGATCCTTGTAGAACAGGAGCCGGATTTGGTCAGGCCGAGGATTACACCATCAACATAATCAATGCTCCTGTCTGTGCTGCACCGACAGCTCAACCAACAGTATTCAGCCCTATTGCCGGAGGAACCTCAATTACAGGCAGTTTCACAGCAGCCTCACCTGCTCCTGATAGTTATTTAGTTGTAATCAGTACGTTCAACACCGCACCGTCAGCTCCTGTAAACGGGACTTCATATGCCATAGGAAGCTCTTTAAGTTCAGGCTATATTGTAGTAGATAACGATACTAACACAACCTTTACTGCAACAGGATTAAACAATAATACAACCTATTATTTTTACATCTATTCGTTCAACGGAATTTGCACAGGAGGACCTTTATACCTAACAACGAGTCCATTAACAGGAAATGCTACAACCACTGCTGTTTTACCTAGTTACTGTACTCCATCATCAACGAATTCATCCGCATACATTTCCAGCATACGTTCTGTTGGAACCATTAGTGATGTAACTAACGGGCCTACAACATATTCAGCCGGCGGTTACGGAAATTATTCAGGAACCACAATTGCAACACAAGTAGCGGGTAGCGGAATCAACTTGGAAATCATTGTTTCCGGAACCTACACCAATCCACCATGTTCGTCAACTTCTCAATTTATTAAAACCTGGGTAGATTGGAACAAAGACGGTGATTTTGACGATTCGGGAGAACAAGTATATATTTCCGGAACAGATGCAGCACCTGTAGCTACAGCACTTGACAACATTTACGGTTTCGTTGTACCAGCCGGTACATTCCCGGGCAATTACAGAATGCGCGTAAGAACAAGAGCTTATTGCGACTCTGCCACTTTATTGCCTTGTGGTACAGCTTACACTACCGGAGAAACGGAAGATTACACCATACGAATAGTTGAAGATTGTCCGTCAAAGATAACATCAGTTACCAATGGCTCTGCTTGCGGACCCACTAATACAGTGACTTTAAATGCTACAAAAACTGCTACCGCAACCGGTTTCAGATGGTACACAACCGCTTCTGGTGGTGCACCAATCGCTACTACTGCCAGTGGCTCTTGGACTACTCCATCAATAAGCACCACTACAACCTATTACGTAACCGCTTATGACGGTGTTTGCGAAACCATTCACAGAACACCTGTTATCGCAACAATTTTACCTACTTCCAACATCACAGTAACCCCATCGGTTCCTGAAGTTTGCGGAGAAGGCAATGTGGTTCAGATTTCTGCAACAGGTGACTTTGTTACAGAAACGCTGTTATTACAGGATTTTGAAGCAGGCATGTCTCCTTTCACAGTAACTACACCGGTTTCTACAAACGCAGGAGCAGATACCCCTTGGAGTGTAAAAACAAGTCCTTATGTACCAAACTCAACTTCTGTATGGCGTCCTGCCGTGAACTCTGGAGCCGTAGGCACAACAGGTAATCGCTTTGCTTTTACCACTTCGGATTACAACAATTCGAACATCGAAACTATCATGACTTCACCGTCGATTGATGCTTCTTTATACACATCATTAACATTAACATACAATCATATTTATGGTGCTTTCTCTGGAGACAGCGGAAGACTTGAGGTTTCTGTTAACGGTGGTGCCTGGTCAGCTCCCGTAATTACTTACACTACAGATACTGGCACACCATCAGCATTCGCATCACAAACGGTAAATTTCACGCCTTATGCCGGTGTTACCGACTTGAGATTCAGGTTCCGATACATCGCACAGTGGGATGATGGTTGGGCTATCGACAACATCAAACTGGAAGGAGTAAAACCTTTAAACACGACATTTACATGGACAGGAGGAAGCGTTAACGCGTTTATTGATCCTGCATTAACTATACCTTATGTTGCGCAAAGCGTCACAACGGTTTATGTAGTACCTACAGCTGTGCAGCTAGCAGCTCCTTCTTGGTCCTTTACAGCCAACGCAACTTTAGGTAACGGATGTCCGGTTTCACAATTGGTTACCATCAACAACAAAACAAAACTATGGAAAGGCACAGTTGATAACAACTGGTACAACCCTAACAACTGGGAACCGGTTGGTGTTCCGGATGCCAACACCTGTGTTTTCGTTTATGATGGTCCATTCGATTCAAGAATCAACAACACATCCAATAATGCTTATGCAAAAACACTAACTGTTAGACCAAATGGTGATCTTCAGATTTTACCAAACAACACTTTAACAGTAACTGACGCCGTAACAGTTGACAACAATGGTCTTTTCAATCTTGAAAATGCTTCGAGCTTGATTCAGATTAACAACGTAGCCAACAGCGGAAACATCAACATGAAGCGAAATGTAAATATTCGCAGATTAGATTATGTTTATTGGTCTTCACCTGTTGCCAATTTCGCATTACCAAATGTTTCACCGGCAACAACAGGCTATAAATGGAAATGGACACCAACCATACCGACAAATCTTAATGGTTTTGGAAACTGGGCATACACTACGGAAAGCATGACACTT
The DNA here is from genome assembly GCF_040750275.1 of Flavobacterium enshiense. GTDB lineage: Bacteria > Bacteroidota > Bacteroidia > Flavobacteriales > Flavobacteriaceae > Flavobacterium > Flavobacterium enshiense_B. The sequence goes on along the minus strand of NZ_JBDOCV010000001.1, from coordinate 365,434 downwards.
GGAAAAGGTTATATTGTAAGAGGGCCTGATGCCTACACTACCGCTTTCCAAAACTATACCGCAACTTTTACCGGTGTACCGAATAACGGAACTATCACAATCCCAATAAGCAGAGGCACGTATGACGGCGCCAACTATGCAACAGGTGTTTCACCAACCCCGGCGACTAAAGATGACGACAACTGGAATCTGATTGGTAATCCATACCCATCTGCCATTCATGCCGATAACTTCCTGGCCAACAACACCAATATTGCCGGATTCATCAAATTATGGACACATGGAACATTACCATCAAATGCAATTGCCGATCCTTTTTATCAGAATTTCGTATTAAATTATACGGTTGCAGATTATATCACATACAATTATTTAGGCTCACTGAGCCCAGTGTTTGACGGAAGAATTGCCGCAGGCCAGGGTTTCTTTGTCTTGATGAACCATACTTCTGCTGCCGCTACAGAAAATGTAACTTTTGCTAATACATTACGAAGCAATACGTACCGAAATGATCAATTCTTCAGAAACGAAACTGAAGAGGCCGGTGTGGAAAAAAACAGAATCTGGCTGGATTTAATTGCACCAAACAACAGTGCAAGCAGAACATTATTAGGTTATGCAAGCGGAGCCACAAATGGCTTTGATCGCTTGTACGATGCACCAGCTCTGGATGTAAAAGCTAATTTTGAAATCTACTCCTTAATTGGAACGGAGAAATTCAATATCCAAGGAAAAGCAGTACCGTTTGACAGTAATGATATTATCCCTTTAGGCTTCAAAACACCTCAAGCCGGCAACTATACAATAGCTATAGCAAAAACTGACGGGTTATTTACAGACAATACTAATCTCAATATTTATTTGGAAGACAGACTGCTTAATATTATTCATAATTTAAAAGCTGCTCCTTATACTTTTACAGCCGAAATGGGGATTTTCGATAACCGCTTTGTAATACGTTATACAGAAAGCACATTAAGCACTGACGATATCACAAACCTTGAGAATTCAGTTTTTGTTTATACAAACGACATGCTTAATGTTAAGTCAAATTCCGAACTCTTGAAAGAGGTTGCAGTATATGATATTCAGGGAAAATTGTTATATGATAACAAAAACATACAAAGCAATATTTTGTCTATTAGTCAGCTGAATCCAAAAACTGCTGCTTTATTGGTTAAAATTACCTTAACTAACGGGATAACGCTAACCAAAAAAGTAATCTTCTAAGTGGATTAATTTTACAAATCATTCTTACAAAAAAGAGGCTCATCATTGTGAGCCTCTTTTTTTTTGTACACAGACATTTTATTACAACATTTTCAATTCGTTTTGTTATTTAAATACGAAAAAATGTATTTCATCGATAATTTTAAGAGTTTTAGCACCAACTTTGTTTTTTTTGTCGATTAAATTTATATTTTTAACGATATTTTAATTATTTCATAATATTTTACTAACTACTAAAAAAACAAATGTAAAGTTTTACCAAAATGAAAGATTATTACGCCAAAAAAAACAATTTATTTAAAACCAAGTTCAAATTACACTACTTATTCTTATTACTATGGTCATGCCTAATTAATGCGCAAACCACAGACAATATTACTACCGTAGGCTCGGGAACTTGGACAGTACCTGCTGGAGTTACCTCCATTACCATTAGGGCATGGGGAGGCGGTGGCGCCGGAGGGGGCTCCACTACAGATAACAAAGGAGGCTCTGGTGGTGGTGGTGGTGGCCACACTACAAACACTTTTACAGTGACCCCTGGACAAGTCATCCCCTACACTATAGGTGCGGGAGGAACAAACACGGTAGGTGGAGCAGGAACAAGCGGTGGAAACACAACCATTTTAACATTAACAGCAAATGGAGGTGTTGGTGGTGGTGCCGACAAATCGACTCCCGGTGCGGGCGGAACCGCAACTGGCGGAACCAACACTTCTGGCGGTAACGGATCCATTGGAAACACCAAAGGCAACGCTGGCGGTAATGGTGCCGCAACCGGCGGAACCGGTGGAGCAGGTAACGTATCTGACAATCCAGGAAATCCAGGTAACGCGCCAGGCGGTGCCGGCGGCGGTGGAGAACATAACGGTGCCAGTGTAGCCGGAGGTAATGGTGCAAGAGGAGAAATCCGCATCACCTACACAAGTACTCCTTGTGTAAGCGCAACTACCTTAGCCTGTGGAACTACTAATTTAGCAGGAACAACCGTTGGCAGTACTTTATTTACGCACGGATCAGGATGCTCCATGAGTGATTACGGAAAATGGTATACTTTCGTTGGAGACGGACAACAAACCACAATTTCATCAACGGCAGGTTCAGGTTTTGATCACGAAATGTCAATTTCTTCAGGAAGCTGCGGAACTTTAACCAGCATCACATGTCAGGACAGCGCATTATCTGGTGGCACTGAATCCTATACCTTTACAGCAGTAAACGGAACAACCTATTATGTATATATTGCACATTATTCATCCGGAAGTACAACAACGGGAACTTTCACAATTTCCAGAAGCTGTACTGCAGGACCACCTCCGGTTACTAATGATGAGTGCGCCGGTGCAATTGCCTTAACAGTAAGCGGCAACTGCTCCTACGCAACATACACTAATGCCGGTGCAACCGCAAGCGCAGGAGTTCCCGCTCCAGGCTGTTCAACATATTCCGGTGGTGACATTTGGTTTTCTGTAACGGTACCGGCTAATGGACAAATTACAGTAGACACACAAACAGGGGTAATCACAGACGGTGGAATGGCACTCTATACAGGTACTTGTGGAAGTTTAACCTTGTTAGAATGTGACGATGATGACAGTGCGAATGGATTAATGCCAAGTATCACAAGAACTGGTTTAACACCGGGTTCTACTATTTATATTCGTTTTTGGGAGTATGCTAATGACAATAACGGAACTTTTGGAATTTGCGTTTCCTCTCCTTTATGTGGTAGCCCTGCACCTACTGGTATAGTCGCAACTCCTACATCAGACACAACAGCTACATTAGCTTGGACTGCATCGGCACCTGCACCTGCAAGTGGATACGATTATTACATTTCAACAACAAACACAGCACCTACCAGCGGAACTACTCCAACAGGAAGCACAGCTGCAGGGGTAACTACAGCCAATCTTACAGGATTAACAAGTGGCGAAACTTATTATATCTGGGTACGTTCGGATTGCGGCGGTACTGACGGCGCTTCAATGTGGTCAGCTGTAACTGTTGTAACCATGCCTTTATGTCCTGCATTTGGACCAGGAACCGGAACTTCAACATTAGGTTGTCCTAATGTAATATCGGGAGGATTGAACTTAAACGGTGCTGACCCATCCCCTATTACTTGTGCAACTGGTAACTGTGTTGATCTTGAAGCAGATTATTTACAATTAGGAAATACTACGGCATATACCGTAGAATCTATCCCTTTCAGCCCACCGTATCAATTCAGCTGTCTTAGAAATCCTGTAAGTGTGGACGATGACGATGTATGGTCACCTATAGTAAACTTACCTTTCAACTTCTGTTTTTACGGAAACAGCTACAATCAATGTGTAATTGGCTCTAATGGTGTTTTAACATTTGATGCATCAAAAGCGAACACATCATCAGGATTCTCATTTAGCAATAATCTACCTAGTACAACAGGCGCCTTATTCGCCAATTCTATCTTTGGAGTATATCATGATATCGATCCTAGATACGGTGGCCAGGTTGGCTGGGAACTTATCACATTAAATACGGGTTGTAGAGCCTTGGTTGCTTCTTGGAGCGATGTACCAATGTTTGACGACAACAGCATTCTTTACACCGGTATGATGGTTCTATATGAAAACACAAATGTGATTGAAGTATACATTAAAGAAAAAAGAGTTGATGGTACCTGGAATGGTGGAAATGCAATTGTAGGTATTCAAAACGCAACGGGAACTGCAGCAACTGTAGCTCCGGGAAGAAACTCCCTTGATCCAGACTGGACCGTTTTACCTGCAACAGGTGAAGCTTGGCGATTTGTACCATCTGGGTCTTCAATCACAACAATAAACTGGTATGAAGGACCAACAGCTACCGGTCCGGTTATCGGAACTACTCCAACAATTACTGTTTGTCCAAGTGCAACAACAGTTTATACTGCAGAGATCACTTACACACTTTGTAATGGCACTACAGTTAAAGAAAATGACCAGACAACAGTTACTGTTAACGCTAACAAAATATGGAATGGTTCTGCAGGAACCAACTGGAATACTGCTGCAAACTGGACACCGGCTGGTGTTCCACTTGCAACTGAAGGTGTATCAATTCCTAACACCGTTAACAAACCAATAGTAACTGGTGGTGCAAATGCAGTTGCTTGTAGTGTTAGCATTCAAAACGGAGGGGTTTTAACAGTAGATCCTAACAACACTATAACAGTTACAAATGCTGTGACTATTGCGGCAGGTGGAGACATGGTACTTGAAAATTCCGGAAGCTTGGTACAGATTAACAATTCTGTCAATTCCGGTATCGCACACATTAAACGCACATCACAACCAATGTACCGTTTAGATTACACCTATTGGAATTCTCCGGTAACAGCAGCTTCCGGTTTTACAGTAGGCAATTTAACCTCAGGAACATCTCACATATACAGATACTTACCAACAGTATCGGGAGCAAACGGAATATGGTCTGCTTTAGGTACTGGAGCTGTAATGAATCCTACTTATGGAGTAATAGCAAGAGCACCGGGAACTTTCCCATCTACAGGAACAAAACAAAGTTTCACAGCAAATTTCACAGGAACTCCTAACAACGGAATCATCACCATGCCTATTTCTAAAGGAACAAACGCCAATATTGGAAGTACAACACCTAGTGGCGGTTCTACAGTAGTTACGGATGCTGATGACGAGTGGAACTTAATTGGTAACCCATACCCTTCAGCCATCAACATTGTAAGCTTCTTAAACAACCCTGCGAATGTACCTGTAGTAGACGGAACAGTTTATTTGTGGACTCACAACACTTTACCGACGACTGCTACACAAGATCCTTTCTACGGAAATTACGTTTACAATTACACCGTAAACGATTATGCTACAGTAAACTCATTAGGCGCAACCAGTACAGCCTCAACAGGAGGTACAATGCCAACACATTTTATTGCTTCAGGACAATCGTTCTTTATCAGTGCTGATGACGCAATGACGAATGGCACTACAGGCAACGTGACCTTCAACAATAGTATGCGTGTTACCAACAGTAATAACAATTTCTATAGAGATTCTTCAGAAACAAGTGATACAAACGGGTTTAACAAACAACGTTTATGGTTGAATCTTTCCAACAACAATGGTGGCTTTAGTCAAATTTTAGTAGGATATGCTGAAAATGCCACTTTAGGTTGGGACAGAGGTTTTGATGGTGAAGCTTTAGCAGGAAATGCTGTTAAATTCTACTCTTTCACCGGAAACAAAAAACTTACCATCCAGGGACGTCCTTGGCCTTTCATTCAGGAAGATGTAGTACCGTTAGGTTTTAAAGCAACTGTACAAGGAAGCTATACAATCGGCATTGACCATATGGATACCGATTTCAACAACAACAACATTTACCTTGAAGACAAAATGCTAAATGTGATACACAACCTGAAGCTTGCTCCTTATAGCTACACTTCAGCAGCAGGAACATTTGACAACCGCTTTGTATTACGATATGCAGAAAGCACTCTAGGTAATGAAGAAGTTGCAAACATTGAAGCTTCTGTAAACGTGTACAATAACCACGGTATTAACGTAACCTCTTCATTGGAAAACATCAAAACCGTAACCGTTTTTGATGTTCTAGGAAGAAAAATTGATGAGTACAAAAATGTTAACACTAATCAACTGGAATTATACCGATTGGTTTCTACCAACAATGCATTAATCATCAAAGTAACTTTGGAAAACAATATTGAAATAAGTAAAAAGATCATTTACTAAACTTCGTTAGTCTTTCATATTTTTAAATGGGTTCTGGATTTTTCAGAACCCATTTTTTTTAACAAAACATTACTTAATTAAAATAATTTAACTTTAACAGACTCAACTGTTATTAAAAAACAAAGAATAAACTTACATTTGTGTATTTTATCGATATTTTATGCACTTTTATCGATATTTTTAGTGAGCCCGAAAGTTAAACTATACTTTCGCGCGCTATAAAACTAACTGAAATGAAACTTTCTACCCTAAATGTATTATTTATTTCCCTAATTGCTTTTAGCTTATCGGCTAATGCACAAGTCGGAATCAGTACCACTACGCCACAAGCATCACTGGATATTACCTCTACAAATGACGGTTTGTTAATTCCGCGTATTTCTCTGTCCGCTACAAATGTGGCCACTGTAATTACGCCTACAACATCGGAAATTGTATACAACACAAATACTTCTGCTGTAGGACCAAACCAAGTAACGCCAGGTTTCTACTACTGGAATGGCACTTTATGGGTTAGACTAGCAACTGGCGGCAACACCGATTGGACAACGACGGGTAACGCCGGAACAGCTGCGGGAACTAATTTCATAGGAACCACAGACGCACAGGATTTACGATTTAAAACAAACGGAAACAATCGCTTAAACATTTCCAATACAACCGGTCAAATTCAATCGTATACTGCAGGAACTGCAACAGCTCCAGCCTTTTCATGGTTTGGAGACGACAACACTGGTGTATACCAAGGCGGTACAGACGTCCTAGCTTTTACAACAGGAGGTAGTGAAAAAATGAAAATGAATACTACAGAAGCCGTTGTTAACGATTCACAAGGTAACTTTGACTTCAGAATTGAAGGTGACAACACACAATATGCACTTTTTTCAGACGCGAGCAGTGATGCCGTAATCTTTGGATCGACAGGGACATTATCACAAAACGGCCTTTCATTCAATACCACAAACTTATCACCAAATCCATCCAATTACAGCACTACGATTGATTACGTTGCAGACTTTGACAACGGTTTATCAAGAGGAACCACTATGGGATTAGGGTCTATTGAATATTTAGTAGACGGAGAAGCGGAATTATTTGTAAGCGACAGCTTTTCACCAAATGTAAATGTAACGTACGATTTAGGTTTTGCAATTAGCTGGGATGACGTTTATGCTGATGATTTTTGGAACGTATCAGACATCAGAGCAAAGAAAGACATTACTCCGATGAAATACGGTCTTAAAGAAATCATGAAACTAAGCACAATTTCATACAAACTTAAAGATGATCCATTCCAAGACAAAAAAATTGGTTTAATCGCTCAGGAAGTAAACCAATTCGTTCCGGAAGCCTCTAAAACAGAGGACATGAAGAAAAACGAAAAAGGTGAATTCGAAAAAGTACAATTAGAAAAAATACGCGTTTCTTATGTAAACTTAGTACCGGTACTTATCAAAGCAGTACAGGAACAACAAGCTACAATAGAAGCCCTAGAAAAAAGACTTTCAGCTTTAGAAAAAAAATAGCTATAAAAAACTCAAAAACTTCCAAAAAGACCTCTGCCTTAAATAGCCGGGGTCTTTTTCGTTAGCGTAGGCTTCTCGCTCAAAACTGATATTCCGATACGCTGTGTAACGGTTCTTAAACTGGGCCCATCGCAGTAAAAACTCAAGCCCATACCAAACAAAAAAGGGTACTACCAAAAGCTCCAACTGTTGCCGAATATGTATCCTTTCGTGATTCATCACAACTACATTCCTCCTATCCTCCTCATGGGTTAAGACGATAAAAGGAAAGAGCGTTATTCCCCGAAAGCCTCTTGGCGTTAAAAATTTTAATACAAGTACAATCATTACGTGTAAAGTTCCTAAATTTGTGGCTATGAATAACACATTAGACCCTAATAATTTAAAAGAAGGGGAAGATTTTTATTATACACCCGAAGGTTACAAATGTTTTACCGAAACGTACCATTTAAAACGCGGGTATTGCTGCAAAAGCGGCTGCCGTCATTGCCCGTATGGCTTTGACAAAAAAACAGGAGAAATTACTAAAAAATAGTTGGGCGTTCCCCTGCGGGTCGGGCTATTCGCAAGTACATGGTACTTTGCTGCTATCCCTAACGCGGCCCTGACTTTTTAAAAAAAAACACAGCTAAAAAATGGACATCCATTTTCAAAAATACAGAGTCAAAATCCACAAGTCCTACCATCGGTCGGACATTCGTTATCCCTAGGTTTCACTGAAAAAATCATCAGTAAACCTATATACAAACCGTAGTTCGGAATGCTTCAGTGTCTAAAAAAAATCAACGCTTTTGCAACTCCGCAACTCAGTAACTCAAAAAAAATGACTTTTCAAGAACAAATACTGGAAGGGATTCCATCCGTTTTACCACAACCAAAAGCTTACGAAGCAAGCATCAACCACGCACCAAAGCGTAAAGAAATATTAACCGACGAAGAGAAAAAACTGGCCATTACCAACGCCTTACGTTATTTCGAACCAAAACACCATGCCGAGTTAATCCCTGAATTCAAAGAAGAATTAGAAAAATACGGCCGTATTTACATGTACCGCTTACGTCCGGATTATGAAATGAAAGCCCGCCCAATTTCCGAATATCCCGGAAAATCAGAACAGGCAAAAGCCATCATGCTGATGATCCAAAACAACTTGGATTATGCCGTGGCACAACATCCGCATGAATTAATTACCTATGGTGGAAACGGAGGCGTTTTCAGCAACTGGGCACAATACCGCTTAACCATGAAATACTTGGCCGAAATGACCGAGGAACAAACCCTTGTCATGTATTCCGGCCATCCAATGGGACTGTTCCCTTCGCACAAAGACGCGCCAAGAGTAGTCGTAACCAACGGAATGATGATCCCGAACTATTCCAAACCAGACGATTGGGAAAAATTCAACGCTTTAGGCGTAACCCAGTACGGACAAATGACTGCAGGAAGTTATATGTACATCGGCCCACAAGGAATCGTACACGGAACAACCATCACAGTATTGAACGGTTTTAGAAAAATCGAAAAGAACCCAAGCGGAAACTTGTTCGTAACATCAGGACTTGGAGGAATGAGTGGCGCACAACCCAAAGCAGGAACCATTGCGGGTTGCGTTACGGTTTGTGCCGAAGTGAATCCAAAAATTACCAGAATCCGTCACGAACAAGGCTGGATCCATGAAGTTATTGAAGATTTGGACGAATTGGTAGCTCGCGTGCGCAAAGCTCAGGCTGCTAAAGAAATCGTTTCCATTGCTTACTTAGGAAATATCGTAGAGGTTTGGGAAAAATTCGATCAGGAAAACCTTCACATCGATTTAGGTTCCGACCAAACTTCGTTACATAATCCTTGGGCCGGCGGTTATTATCCGGTTGACATCTCTTTTGAAGATGCTAACGAGATGATGGCCAACAACCCGGAACAATTCAAAATTGAAGTACAAAGAACATTGCGTCGTCATGCCGCAGCCATCAACAAACATACTGCCAAAGGCACTTACTTTTTCGATTACGGAAATGCATTTCTATTGGAAGCTTCCCGTGCCGGAGCCGATGTAATGGCCGAAAATCCAACTTTAGGAAGAGAATTCAAATACCCTTCTTACGTTCAGGATATTATGGGCCCTATGTGTTTCGACTATGGTTTTGGGCCGTTCCGTTGGGTATGCTGCTCCGGAAAACCGGAAGATTTGGTAAAAACTGACAAAATTGCTTGTGATGTTTTAGAAGAAATGATGAAAAATTCGCCTTCTGAAATCCAGCAGCAAATGGCCGACAACATCCAATGGATCAAAGGCGCACAGGAAAATAAATTGGTAGTAGGCTCTCAAGCCCGAATCTTATATGCCGATGCAGAAGGAAGAACCAAAATCGCCGAAGCATTCAACCAAGCCATTGCAAAAGGCGAAATCGGCTACGTAGTTTTAGGACGTGACCATCACGATGTATCCGGTACCGACTCCCCTTACCGCGAAACATCCAACATATACGACGGCTCTCGTTTTACTGCTGATATGGCCATCCACAACGTAATCGGAGACAGTTTCCGAGGCGCAACTTGGGTGTCCATTCACAACGGAGGCGGCGTTGGCTGGGGCGAAGTAATCAACGGTGGCTTTGGTATGGTTCTTGATGGTAGTAAAGAAGCCTCAAGACGCTTAGAATCAATGCTTTTCTGGGATGTAAACAACGGAATTTCCAGAAGAAGCTGGGCCAGAAACGAAGGGGCCATGTTCGCCATAAAACGTGCTATGGAAGCACAACCGTTATTAAAAGTAACCATCCCTAATTTAGTGGATGATTCGTTATTATAGTTAGAAGTTTAGGTTTTATACTCAGGTAGACGGAACAACTTTAAACTTCTGGACTTTAAACTTAAAAACTAAAGTATATGAAGACACTAAAACTGCTTTCGTTGACATTGCTCTTCCTTTTAAGTGCTTGCAGCACGGTAAGAGTTTATTCTGATTTTGACAACACTGTCGACTTCAGTCATTATAAAACCTATGCTTTTCAAAAAAGCGGTGTCGATAAAGTCGAAATTTCTGATCTGGACAAAAAACGCATTTTGCGTGCCATCGATGCAGAAATGAACAAAAAAGGCTACACCAAAAGCGACACTCCCGATTTATTGGTTAACATTTTCACCAAAGAAAGAGAACGTGTGGATGTAGACCAATACAATGCCGGTTGGGGATACGGTTGGGGCTGGGGTTGGAATCCTTATATGTGGGGAGGACGAACCTATGTTTCCACCTCAACAGAAGGCACACTGTATATCGATTTAATCGATGCTAAGAAAAAAGAGCTCATCTGGCAGGGAAAAGGCAGCGGCTACCTCACTGAAGAACGCACTAAAAAAGAAGAACGCATTCAAGAGTTTGTTTCTAAAATTTTAGCACAATTCCCTCCGGATAAAAAATAAACACAAAAGACTGTCGGTTTTGACAGTCTTTTTTAATTGAAGTCCACTTCAAAAACAATTTTCTTCCGATAGAATCAAAATGCGAGTTCCTGACGACCTTGACAAGCAATGCTTTTTCAGAAGAAAACATAACATTTATCATATTTTCAACGGTAAAATTAATATACTTTTACCTCAAACAAATTCCCAATGACAGACATTCAAAATCTGAACGATATCAAACAAATGGTTAATTCCTTTTACGATAAGGTAAGAGACGACGCATTTATCGGGTCTATCTTCAACGAAAAAATTCAGGATCGTTGGCCGGAACATCTTGAAAAAATGTACGGTTTTTGGCAGACGGTTTTACTAGATGTTCATGCCTACTCCGGCAGTCCGTTTCCACCGCATGCCCAACTACCCATTAACAAAGAACATTTTGACCGCTGGATTGAAATTTTCAATCAAAACATAGACGATCAATTTTCAGGACCAATTGCAGACGAAGCCAAATGGCGGGCCGGAAAAATGGCCGAGATGTTTAACTACAAAATTGAGTATTTCCGAAACGCCAACCAGAAACCTTTAACATAACGAATTGATTTTTTGTTTTGATTATTTCGCAAAAAGTTTACATTTGAAAAATAATCAAAATGCTGATAATCATGATAAAAAACTACTGTAAGATATTCGCATCACTTTTAGCCTCCGGACTGCTTTTTTCGTGCAGCTCCACCAATTCGTTAACAATGAGTGTTACGGAACCGGCCCCTATTCATCTGGAATCAAAAGGAAAATCTGTGGGAATACTTAATCGCTCGTTGCCCGCCAAACAAAACGAAGTCTTCGACGCTATCGACAAAATCTTATCTGCGGAAGGAAAAGACTTCGACAAAGACGGCGCGAACGAATCGGTTCTCGGATTACAAAACGAATTAACCAAAAACAACGGATTCAATGCCGTTAAACTCATCGACGAGAGCGACCTTAAATCAGTTGGTTTAAGTGTATTCCCTGCTCCTTTGTCTTGGGAAACTGTCGAAAAAGTATCCCGACAAAACCAAGTGGATTATTTGTTCGAACTGTCTTTTTATGACACCGACACCAAAGTGGCCTATAAAACTGCAACGGTGGAAAAAGCAAACGTTTTAGGCATCAAAATACCGGTTATTGAACATCAGGCAACGGTTTCCACACTAATTAAAAACGGATGGCGTATTTACGATGTCCGTAACCGAAATATAGTAGACGAGCAAGCCAACAACAACGTAACAACATCAGTAGGAAAAGGCATCAACCCTGTTACGGCGGTCGAAGCGGTCTTAGGCAGAAAACAAAACGTGCTTCAACTCAGCAACCATCTCGGCTCTGATTATGCTTTAAAGACCTTACCTTATAAAATACGCGTTTCCAGAGATTATTATGTAAAAGGCACTTCGAATTTTGAAATTGGAAAACGCAGGGCTCAAACCGGGAATTGGGATGGTGCCGCAGAACTTTGGGAAAAAGAAATCAACAATTCCGATCCTGAAATTGCGGGTAGAGCCTGCTACAATATGGCGATTATCAATGAAATTAACGGAAATTTAGAAGCAGCCGTAAACTGGGCTTCCAAATCCTATAGTGATTATGGCGACAAACTGGCTTTGCGCTATTTAAACGTATTAAAAAACAGGCAATATAAAAAACAACAGCTGGAATCACAGCTACAGTAAGGGAAGAAATGTTTTAATTTGGGTACGATAGACTTGTTGCGGCAATGCTAAAATCGTTGTAATCTCCTTAAACATTTCATAACTTTACGCCCAAATACAACACACCACATTATGAATACAACTTACGAGACCAACCCATTAATCGAAAGATTACCAAAGCATCTGAAACAATTCATCAAACCGCAGGATTACGAGGAATACACGCCTATCAACCAAGCAGTTTGGCGTTATGTAATGCGTAAAAATGTAGACTATCTCGGAAAAGTTGCCCATAGCTCCTATTTAGACGGTTTACGTCAGACTGGAATTGACATCGAAAGCATCCCAAACATGTATGGCATGAACCGCATCCTGAAAGAAATAGGTTGGGCGGCAGTAGCGGTAGACGGTTTTATTCCACCAAATGCTTTTATGGAATTCCAGGCGTATAATGTGTTGGTGATTGCATCAGACATTCGTCAGTTGGAACATATTGAATACACCCCTGCACCGGACATCATTCATGAAGGAGCCGGTCACGCCCCAATTATTGCCAACCCGGAATATGCGGAATACCTTCGTCGTTTCGGAGAAATAGGCTGTAAAGCGATTTCATCGGCTCACGATTATGAAATGTATGAAGCCATTCGTTTGTTATCGATTTTAAAAGAGGCTGAAGGCACACCAGAAGCCGAAATTGAAGCCGCAGAAAAACATGTAGACGACTTGCAAAACAATTTAGGAGAACTTTCCGAAATGGCACAAATCCGTAATTTACATTGGTGGACTGTGGAATATGGCTTAATCGGCACCATACAAAACCCTAAAATTTACGGCGCTGGCTTACTTTCCTCCATCGGAGAAAGCGCTTGGTGCATGACAGAAAATGTCAAAAAATCACCTTACGACATTTCCGCGGCCAATCAGAGTTTTGATATTACAAAACCGCAACCGCAATTATTCGTAACACCTGATTTCGCACATTTAAACCAAGTACTGGAAGAGTTTGCCAATAAAATGGCGTTAAGAACGGGTGGTTTAAGCGGTGTTCAAAAATTAATCAAATCGAAAGCACTTGGTACCATCGAATTAAGTACCGGCGTTCAGATTTCAGGAGTTTTTACCAATGTAATTGACCATGAAGGGAAACCGGTTTATATTCAGACCACAGGAAAAACAGCATTGTCCTACAGAGAAAAAGAGCTCGTAGGTCATGGCACAAATTACCACGCAGAGGGCTTTGGTTCGCCAATCGGAAAACTGAAAGGCATCAACCTAGCCATTGAAGACATGAGCCCGCGTGACTTGCGCGCGTACGACATTTACGAAGGCGAACAGGTTACATTAGAATTTGAAGGCGATATCACGGTTACGGGAGAAATCATCACCGGATCAAGAAACCTTCGAGGGGAAATTATCATCATCAGTTTCAAAAACTGTACGGTAAAACACAAAGACACAGTTCTTTTCCAACCGGAATGGGGTACTTACGATATGGCTGTTGGCAAAAAAGTAATTTCTGCTTTTTCAGGACCTGCCGATGTAAACAGCTTTGACATGATTAGCCACGTTCCTTCATCCAAAACGATCAAACAGAAAAAATCAACAGAACGCGAAGAGTTGGAAAACCTGTATAAAAACGTTCGTAATATACGCGAAGGAATACATGCTGAAATCACACTGAAAGAAGCCTTTGCAGCTGTTTCTGCCAACCATCATAATGATTGGTTACTTTCCGTAGAAATCGCGGAGCTAGCACAAAAAGAAAACAATACCGATTTAATCGATAAAGTTTTAAACCATCTGGAAAACGTAAAAATTTCCCGCCCGGAAGTAGCTCATTTGATCGCTAACGGCTTGGATTTGATTTTTGACAAAACAACAGCGTAACATAGGTTACAGTTCGTTCGTTCGCAGCGGATTACCTTTGTCAAAAAAAAACAAATCATGGGATTATTAGAAATATTAGGATTGAGCAGCAAATCGGAAAACATTTCTGAATACGTTGCTAAAGAAGCGGTTATAATTGATGTTCGGACAACAGGAGAATTTGCTGCCGGACACATTAAAGGCGCTAAAAACATACCATTGGATACTATCGCGACAAAGGTTTCTGAAATTAAAAAATTGAACAAACCGGTTATTGTATGTTGCCGTTCCGGAATGCGCAGCGGTCAAGCAGCCACTATCCTGAAACAAAACGGCATCGATGTGATTAATGGCGGTGGCTGGGAAAGCCTTCAAAACAAACTATAATTTTCCATTTTACAAAAACAAAAAATCCCAAGAATTCTCTTGGGATTTTTTTTACAGCTTAATGGTTTCAACCATTTGTTTTTCATTTTCAATCACTTGACTTTTGTATTCAAGCTTCCAACCCATCGAATTGGTCAGAATCAGGATTTTCGCTAACTCACTCAGTAATCGGTTTTGAGCATTCGATTTTAGAGATGATTTTTCGATTTTGGCAGCCAAATCGGCTTTTACTTTTTTATTGATTTTATTGTAATCATCACCGGTAAAAGGGTTCATCCTACTCTGTTCCACATCGTAAAACTGAATATCGGGACTGATTTTAATTTCTTCTTTAGGAATACTGACAATCGTTATCGTTTTGTTTTTCTCATCGATATCGTATTTCACTTGCCGCAAATCGTAGGCAACCGTCACATCGGCATTGATAATGATTAACGCTTTTTTCTCAAAAGAAAGCAAATCCATTAAGTATCTCTGTTGGTCTTTATAGGTCATCACCTGAGCAAAATGTCCTTCGGTTACCACCAGTTTCCCCACATTCTTGATTTTCTCCTGAATCAAATCCGAATTGTACTCCGTTGTAGTTGTCGCTTTATCGGAAGTAAAATATTTATACGCCACAACTCCAATGATTATGAAAAGAATCAAATAAAGTAACTTCCCGGAACGTCCAATAGCCTGAACCAAGGGAATCAGCATATTTTTAATTGCGGTTTCGGTGGTTGAATTTCTGCGTGTAGCCATACCAATGAATTTACTTACGAAGATAGGGAAAACTTAAATCCAATTGTTGTCTTTTGCTTTTTGAATAGCTTCTATTTTGGAATGTACCTGCAATTTCCGGTAAATATTCTCTATGTGTTTTCGAACCGTGCTCGGCGATAAAATCAGATTTTCAGCTATAAAAGTATAACTCAATCCTTTGCTCAACTGTTCAAGCACCTCAATTTCCCTCTCGGACAGCTTCACATTTTCCTGCTCATTTGCATCTTTAATTTCAATGGGATTACGAAGCAAACGCAAAGTCTTTACAGCAATGGAAGGGGTCATTGCCGCACCTCCGTTAACGGTTTCGAGAATTCCGTCATGAAGTTCCTTTGCATCAATTTCTTTCAGCAGATAACCGTCTGCACCTGCTTTTATAGCTCTGAATATATTTTCGTCGTTATCAAAGACCGTCAGCATGATTACTTTCACATGAGGGTATTTTTTCTTGAGTATTTCCGTAGCTTCGATTCCGTTCATAACCGGCATTTCGATATCCATAAGCACCACATCTACCCTGTTATTTTCCATCATTTTTTCCAGTAACGCTTTACCGTCATAGACAAAAAAACGAGGATCCATATCTTCAAAAAAAGACAGTTTTTCAAAAACGGTTTTGATTAAAAACGCATTGTCATCTGCAATAGCAATTCTGATTTTTGCTCCCATACTTTACGAAAACTGTACTTTAACTATAGTTCCTTTGTTGATTTCTGATGTTATGAAAATTTGACCTCCAATCTCTTCAATCCGCTTTCTCATATTTTCAAGTCCGTTACCCGGTGCAGCATTTTTAACATCGAAACCGTTACCGTTATCTGAAATGATTATGGCAAACCGGCTATATTCTTCTGTAAGACACACATCAATTCGCGTTGCTTCAGCATATTTTATACTGTTATTAACCGCTTCCTGAATAACCCTATACAGATTAATCCCTTTAAGAGATGAAAACGTCACGGTATCTGAAACCGATGTATCAGTCCGGAATTCAAATTCAGCACCGTGAGCCGATATTTTCGCATTCCCTATAAAGTTAGCAATTCTGGTTTTCAAATCCGAAAAGGAAATTTCATTTTTATTCATCGCCCAGATGGTATCCCGCAACTCTCCAATTGTGTTTTTGGTAAAACCGCTAATATCGGAAAGCCTGTCTTTCAGCTTTTCATTTTCAATCGAAAAACCATATTTAAGATTATCCACCGAAGATATCACAAATGTAAGCTGAGCCCCGATATTGTCATGCAAATCTCTTGAAATTGCAAGTCGCTGTTCTTGTAGCTTATGCTGTATTTCGATTTGTTGAAGTGCTTCTTTTAATTCTTTTTCCCGAAGTAATTGCTTATTCTTACCTCTCTGTCTGCTATACACCAGGGAACCTAATAAAATTGAAAAAACTAATAAGGAACCAATTCCCAAAAGCCAAAGGTTTTTTTCAGCCAGCCCTGCCTTCTGGATCAGGATTTCTTTTTCTTTCCTTTCAGTATCGTATTCGATATCCAATTCCGCCTGACGGGTTTGCATTGCTATATCCTGAATACTGTCTTTATAGCGTGTGCCGTTTTTGAAAAATTGCAATGCGTTTTCAAACGCTTTGTTTTCCTCGTAGATTTCAGAGAGCATCTGATAGTTTTCCTGCGTAAGATGGTTGTATTGATGTTTTTCACTTAATTCAAGTGCTTCGGTAAAACATTTTATAGCTTGCTGCTTATCCCCTAAACTTTTAAAATAATGACCATAAAAATTAAGGTTTTCCGCAATACCTACTTTATCGTTAAGCCTTACCCGCATCGCATATGATTTATCCAAAAGCATTTTGGCCTCCGAAAACTTTTTCTGCATGATGCGTACCATCGCAATTTTGTTAAGACTGTACGGAATGGCGAAAGAATCTTTAGCAACTTCTTTCAGTTTAAGAGCTTTATT
The DNA here is from genome assembly GCF_040750275.1 of Flavobacterium enshiense. Classification (GTDB taxonomy): domain Bacteria; phylum Bacteroidota; class Bacteroidia; order Flavobacteriales; family Flavobacteriaceae; genus Flavobacterium; species Flavobacterium enshiense_B. Next base: position 347,884 of record NZ_JBDOCV010000001.1, on the reverse strand, counting down.
ATAGAAAAACAAGGCACTATCCAAATCATGCTGCATTTCTTTTAACACACCATAATTGTCGTAAATCGCATTAAGTTTCGCCTCCTTCAGATGCAACTTTCCTAACTTCATCGCCTTATTCATATAAAACGAAGCTTGTTCCATATTTCTTCGTTTCAACTGATAGCCATATTCCCCATATATTCTGATTAAAGCCGGCATGTCATTTTCTTTTTCAAAAAGGCGCATGGCTTTTAACATGCAAAATGTGTTTCTATCGTATTTCCCCTGATAATAGTACAGTAAACCGAGACTGGAATATGCTTCTGCCATCCCTTTTTTATACTTTATCCGGGCTGCATTTTCAACATTAGACAAGGTGAGCCGTATTACTTTTGAAGTATTGGCAATTTTGTAATCAAACGGTAGATTATTAATAGAATCGATCTCTTTCCGGGAAGGATTTTTGGCATCGGAAAACTGCACTACTGCAAGAAACAAGAATGTAAATAACAACCGGATTCGTAAAACCATGAGAGGATATTTCGCTAAAGTTAATACAATTCCTGCATAAGGAAATGGGAAAACCTAAAAATCCCTACCAAATTAACAACTTGTCCGATAGGGATTCTTGTAGATTTTATCGGTTGCAGAGGTGAAAAACATTCAAAACCAGACAGAACAAAACCAAAGCTATGATAAATGCTATCACAATATTCATTCTTCTGTTTTTTGACACTTTGGCTTTCAACCTCTTAATAAACAACATTAGCCTTAAATATTTGCGTCAAATCTAGATTTTTTCAATCTAGAAAAACAATACGGCAATTGCCTTATTTTTAAAAAGAAATTGAAGGATTGTGCAAAATGATTCGGTTCATTTTCTCTTTCAGATTTTGCAAAAAAAGCTGATAACTCTCCGAATTTGGATTAAACGGCCGATGCAACAAACCTTTTTGTACTGCATCTACCTCCTCCATCACAGCCAGGGTATCTTCCGAAATAAGCGATTGAGAAAATCGTTCCCAAATGTAGGTCACTGCCAAAGAATTGGGATGCAGCATATCGTCGGCATAAAAACGATAATCGCGTAATTCGTCCATCATGATTTCATAACTTGGGAAATAATCCACTGTTGCCCACTGCGCCATAACAACATGATAAACCGCCGACAGAAGATGCGCTTTACTTACATTATTCTCCGAAAAACCATCTTTGATGTGACGTACCGGAGAAACCGTCAGAATGAATTTGGCTGCAGGATTTACAGCCAAGACCAACGCGATAATATCTTCCAGATTTTGTTGCATTATTTCTGCAGAAAGCAATTCTTTTGAAAACTGTTTTTGGGACACTTTATGACAATTGGCTACAATTTCACCACTTTCAGTATTTCGATACACCCAAGCCGTTCCTAAGGTGATAATAATATGACTGGATTCACTTATCCAACGATTTGTGGTATTGACGATTTGATTTAGATTATGAAGAAAAACATCTTTATCAGAATTACTTAATTCGGAATGCACTTCAAAACAGTTCCAGCGCTCGTTATGATAAAAAACATCGGTTTCGGTAAAATAGTCCTTATGAACGGCTCTTCGGATAAGTTTTTCAAGAGAAACCGAATTGAAGATAATCCCAAACGGATTTACAAGGTTTTGAAATCGGAAGTACTCGAATTTTTCCGCCATATTTTCTGCAAAACAAGACCCCATTGACAAAATTTGAGAATTATAATCTATTGAAAAATTGCTTTTGGGAATCGGAACGGTTGTTTGCAGTTTCATCGGTAACTTTTTCTCAAAAATACGCATAAAAAAAGAAACCCAAAATCGGAGTGATTTTGGGTTTTACATATTTGTATAAAAAAATTATTCGTAGAAAAATTGTGTCGTTTCTTCTCCATCAATATCTGTAGTCACACAAATTACTGGATAGTTAGCTGAATTGTAGGTATAAACATTTGTAATTGTACCTTCCACAGATGAAACCTCAGTAAGGATATTGTGAGCAATGGAATCAGCATAACCGCCAGCAAAAGCAATTTTACCCATTCCGGTAATATTTTTCATTGCTCCATTAGCTGAGTCATGAGTATAAACAATTGTTGAAGTTGTAACACCACCTTCATATTCTTCTATTTTGGTAACTTCACCATTTGTAAAGAAAATTTTCCCCGTATTGTTCAGTTGAGTTTGCTCAACAGTGTCTCCAATATAATGTTCAACAGATACTGTTCCGTCTGCATTATAGGTATAAACTTCTTTATTTCCCCAATCCATTCCCGGATCCAATCTCACATAAGATATTAATTTCCCTTCCGAATTATAGTTATAATTATCTATTTGATCAACAGTTCCGTCATTAGTTTTATATTCAATCTTTGTGATGTTATCTCCTGTATACGTAAAATAAAGATCTACTTCTTCCGAATCATTATCTATTGCAGAAACCAATTTAGTTCCATTATAATTAAAATTCATTACATAAGCACCTGTAACTGTTTTCTTCAGTAAATTACCGGAAGAATTATCAGAAGAACTGCCACTATCACTATCACTGGAACACGAAGCAAACAAAAGTGCCAGAGCACTAAAAGCATAAATAAGTTTTCTCATTGGAACTATATTTTTAAAATATTTTTTACAAAAAAAGAATATTCTACTGTTATAAAAAAATATTTATAATAACTATTTGTTAAAAAAAAGCTCAAATCGACAATAATTTGAGCTTCAAACAACTGTTTTTAAAAAACATTTATTTTACAAATTCAACGGCTTTCTCAAGTGCTTCTTTGATTCCACCAACATTTTTACCTCCGGCTGTTGCAAAGAAAGGCTGTCCGCCTCCGCCACCTTGGATGTATTTTCCAAGTTCACGAACGACTTGTCCGGCATTTAAACCTTTGCTTTCCACTAATTCTTTTGAAATATAGGACGTTAACATTGGTTTATCATCGGCTGCTGTAGCTAATAATAAGAATAAGTTATCTTTATTCTGACCTAATTCATACGCTAAATCTTTAGCACCGTTAGCGTCTAAATCTACTTGCACCGCCAAGAAATCAATGCCGTTGATGTTTTGCAGTTGTGAAGCTAATTCGCCTTTTAGGTTTTTCGCTTTTTCCTTTAACAACTGCTCGATCTGTTTTTTCAACTTGGCATTTTCATCCTGTAAAGAAACTACCGATTTGATTACATCTTGTGGATTTTTCAACGTTTCTTTAACCTCTTTCAGTGTGCTTTCCTGAGCCGCGAAGAATTGTTTCACGGCATCATTGGTAATCGCCTCAATACGACGGATTCCCGCCGCAACAGCACCTTCACTCGTAATTTTGAAATGCCAGATCTCTCCTGTATTTTTCACGTGGATGCCTCCACACAATTCCATGCTTTCTCCGAATTTAATTGCACGCACATTATCGCCGTATTTTTCTCCGAACAACGCCATAGCGCCTTCTTCGATTGCCTGAGCAAACGGAATACTTCTTCTTTCGATAAGCGGTAATTGCTCTTGGATTCTTGCGTTTACAAAATCTTCCACCTGTTTCAATTCCTCTTCCGTCACTTTTGCAAAATGCGAAAAGTCGAAACGCAGGTAATTTGGTGCCACCAACGATCCTTTTTGCTCCACGTGGGTTCCTAAAACCGAACGCAACGCTTGGTGCAATAAGTGTGTCGCCGAGTGGTTGCTCGCCGTATGGTTTCTTAAATCCGTATTTACTTTTGCCTGAAAAGTTCCGTTTACATTTTCCGGTAAGCTTTTTGCGAAATGCAGAATTAAGTTGTTTTCTTTTTTAGTATCGATGATTTCGATTGTCTCGTTGGCCGAAACCAAAGTTCCTTTATCACCTACCTGACCTCCACCTTCCGGATAGAACGGCGTATTGTCTAAAACGATTTGGTATAATTTTCCGTCTTTTTTAGAATCCACTTTACGGAAACGGGTGATTTTTACTTCATTCTCGGTTTGGTCATAGCCTACGAAAGTTTCCACATTTCCAGGAACCAACACAGTCCAGTCTTCGGTTGACACTTCGGAAGCCGCACGGGAACGCGCTTTTTGCTCCGCCATAGATTTATCGAATTCGCTTTCGCTGAACGACATGCCTTTTTCTTTCAGGATCAAAGCCGTCAAGTCTTTTGGAAATCCGAAGGTATCGTACAATTCGAATGCTTTTTCACCAGATACCTCAGCGCCTTTAGTCTCAACAACCACATTCTCCAACAACTGTAATCCTTGATCCAAAGTTCTTAAGAAAGAAGCTTCCTCTTCCTTGATCACGTTAGATACCAGATTTTTCTGTGCTGTAATCTCCGGGAAGAAAGCCCCCATTTGATTGCTCAATACCTCCACCAACTGATAGATGAACGGTTCTTTGGTTCCTAAAAATGTAAATCCGTAACGGATCGCACGACGTAAAATTCTACGGATTACATAACCTGCCCCACCATTAGACGGCAATTGACCATCGGCAATAGCAAACGCTACCGCACGAACGTGGTCTACAATTACGCGAATCGCAATATTGGTCTTGTTTTGCTCGTCGCTGATCTCTTTGATTTCGTTGTTGGTATATTTTTTCCCTGTGATTTGTTCTACTTTTTCGATAAGTGGCGTGAACACATCCGTATCGTAGTTGGAGGTTACGCCTTGCATCGCCATACACAAACGCTCGAAGCCCATTCCGGTATCTACGTGTTGTGCCGGTAATTTTTCTAAAGAACCATCGGCTTTACGGTTGAACTCCATAAATACGTTGTTCCAGATTTCTACTACCTGCGGATGATCGGCGTTTACCAACTCACGGCCGGAAACAGCTGCTCTTTCTGCATCGGTTCTTAAATCGATATGGATTTCCGAACAAGGTCCACACGGTCCTTGGTCGCCCATTTCCCAGAAGTTGTCTTTTTTATTTCCTAAGATAATGCGGTCTTCTGAAACGTATTGTTTCCAAATGTCGAATGCTTCTTGGTCGAACGGTACATTTTCTGCCGGATTGCCTTCAAACACGGAAACGTACAAGCGGTCTTTGTCTAACTTCAACACTTCTGTTAAGAATTCCCAAGCCCAAGCCAGAGCTTCTTTTTTGAAGTAATCACCAAACGACCAGTTTCCTAACATTTCGAACATGGTGTGGTGGTAGGTATCAAAACCTACATCTTCCAAATCGTTGTGTTTTCCGGATACACGAAGACATTTTTGCGTATCGGCAATACGGGCGCTTTTTGGTGTTCCGTTTCCTAAGAAAAACTCTTTGAATTGAGCCATTCCGGAATTGTTAAACATCAAAGTCGGATCGTCTTTTAAAACGATCGGCGCCGAAGGAACGATTAAGTGTCCTTTGCTTTCAAAAAAATCAAGGTAAGCCTTACGAATGTCTTGTGATTTCATTTTTTATTTATTTGCTGCGACGTCTAATTCGCAGTATTTTTATTTGATTCCAAAAAGTAAAATGGTTGCTCTCCTAGCCCTGACAGAGCGGTTAGCTCCCAATTTTTCATTGGGACTAGTAGTGATGGCAGGAAAAAGGTATCCAAACAGGCCAAATGTTTCGCTTCAAAAAGCACTTTACTTTGAAACATTTTTTAAATTTGTTCGTATAACCCCTACAACCGGTTAACCAACACCATTTTACAAGCTGCAAAAATAGTATATTTTAGAACATGTCGAAGGTAAAATATATTTACGATCCTGAAAAATTAGCCTATCGGAAAATTAAACCGAAAAAAGGGCGTAAGTTCGGCTATTTTGCACTTTTTTTGGTGGCTTCGGCACTGTTTGGCTTTTTGTGTTTTGTGGTGCTTTTGAACACCTCGTATTTTGAAACGCCGAAAGACCGGATGATGGCACGGGAAATCGACAACATGAAAATCAATTACGCCATTCTGAACAAGCGGATTGAAGTATTGAACGAAACGATGGGCGATTTGGAAGATAGGGACAACAACGTTTACCGCGCGTATTTCAACAGCTCGCCTGCTGATGAAGAATTGCGAAAAGGTGAAAAACCAGCCAAAAACCGTTACAAGCAATTGGAAGGATTTAACAATTCGGATTTGGTGATTAATACCTCGAAACGCTTGGATGTGATTTCCAATCAGATGGCATTTCAGTCGAAATCGTTGGACGAGATTGTAAAATTGGCAAAAGGAAAAGAAAAGTTGTTGGCGGCGATTCCGGCGATTCAACCGGTTAAGAATGAGGAATTGCGTCAGATGGCTTCCGGGTTTGGATATCGCAGTGACCCGTTTACGAAAGTACGAAAGTTTCACAAAGGCATGGATTTTACCGCCAGAACCGGAACACCGATTTATGCGACAGGTGACGGCGTGGTGGAAAGAGCGGATGCCTCACTTTCCGGATATGGGAATCATATTGAAATTCGTCACGGCTATGGCTACAAAACCCTGTATGCACATTTGAGCAAATACAAAGCACGACCGGGACAAAGAGTAAAACGCGGTGATATAATCGGTTATGTGGGCAGTACCGGACGTAGTGAAGCACCTCACCTGCATTATGAAGTGTACCAAAACGGAAAAGTGGTGAACCCGTTGAATTTTTATTACGGCTCGATTTCAGCCAAAGAATATGTTTTAATTTCACAAATTGCCAACCAGGAGAATCAGTCGCTGGATTAGAGGAAAGAAGATAGATGCTGGCTTCTCACTCATCATTCATAATTTATAATTTATAATTCAGAAATGCATTTAGACTTACCTGAAAAAAGATATTACAGTATTGGCGAATTAGCCAAGGCTTTTGACGTAAACACTTCCTTAATTCGTTTTTGGGACAAGGAATTTGACATTCTAAAACCAAAGAAAAACGCGAAAGGAAACCGAATGTTTACACCCGAAGATGTAAAAAACCTGCAACTGATTTACCATTTGGTAAAAGAGCGCGGCTTTACATTGGACGGTGCGAAAGTACATCTGAAAGAAGGCCAGAAAAAAACGCTGGATAAATTCGAAATCATTCGTAAATTAGAAGCTATCAAAGTGCAATTGACAAATATGAAAAACGAGTTGTAAGTAACAATTCACAAAATAAACGACTAATAACAAACATAAAATAACCTTTAAAACTAAACACACATGAGAAAATGGTTAATTCCCGTAGGTATAATTGTAGTAGTAATTTTTGCGTTATACAGCTGGGCAAAAGGCGTAAACAACACCGCAGTTACAATGAGCGAAGGTATCAAAGAAGCCTGGGGTAATGTAGAAACTTCGTACCAAAGAAGAAATGACCTTATCGGAAATTTGGTTAAAACCGTTCAAGGGGCTGCCGATTTCGAAAAAGGAACATTAACCGCAGTAATCGAGGCGCGCGCGAAAGCAACTCAGGTAACAATTGATCCTACCAATATTACACCGGAACAATTGGCACAGTTCAATCAGGCGCAAGGCGGCGTATCTTCTGCCTTATCAAGATTATTGGTTACTGTGGAGCAATATCCGAATTTAAAAGCCAATGAAAACTTCCTTAAATTACAGGATGAATTGGCCAGTACGGAGAATCAGATCTTAACAGCACGTACCCGTTTTAACGAGCAGGTAAAACCATACAACACGCACATCAAAACGTTTCCTAACAGCTTGTTAGCAGGCATGTTCGGATTTACGGAAAAAGCGTATTTCGATGCAGTGGCTGGTGCTGAAAAACCGGTTGATGTACAATTTGATTTCAACAAAACTGAAGAGAAAAAATAATGTCTTTAACTGAAGATTTTCTAACCCCGGAAGAGGAAAAAGAAATTGTGCACGCAATTTCGGTAGCCGAAAAAAATACGTCCGGCGAGATTAGAGTCCACATTGAAGCCCATACTGAAAAACCTCCGCTCGAAAGGGCTCAGGAGGTTTTTCATGCTTTAGGCATGGACAATACGGAAGCAAGAAACGGTGTTTTGTTTTACGTAGGTGTTCAAGATCACACGTTTGCGATTATTGGCGATCAAGGTATTGACAAAGTCGTAGAAGCTGATTTTTGGGATTGCACCAAAGACATCGTCATCGAACATTTCAAAAACAAACGCTTCAAACAAGGTATGGTTGAAGGCATTTTAAGAGCAGGTGAGCGTCTGAAAAAACATTTCCCTTTTGAAAGCGACGACACCAACGAATTATCTAACGAAATATCCAAAGGATAAATGACAAACTTCCTTTTAAAAATGATAAAAATCCTGATTGCGGTAACCTTTTTACTGTTGCATCAATTGGGGTTTGCACAATTTACCATTCCTGAGAAACCTAGTTTTCAAACCAGTGTTTACGACTATGCTAATTTACTAAGCACAACCGAAAAGAAACAACTGGAAGAGAAACTGGTTCGCTATTCCGATTCGACAACCACGCAAATTGTAGTGATTACCATAGAGGATTTAAAAGGGGAAGACATCGGTATCCTAACTCCGAAATGGGCACATCAATGGGGTATCGGGCAGGCTAAGGAAGACAATGGTATTCTGATCTTACTTTCTAAAAACGATCGCAAAATATGGATTGCTCCCGGATATGGCGTAGAGGACCGACTGACCGCCGGAATTAACGGAGAATTGATTCGTAACATCATTATTCCCGAATTCAAAGCCGGAAGCTATTACAACGGTTTAGACAAGGGTTCCGATGCCATTTTCGAAGTACTGAAAGGCAAATACAAAGGCAGTCGCATCGCCGACAAACAGGAAGGCACCAGCATTGGAAAAATCATTTTCTTTATTGTCATCTTTATCATCATCATTATTATTCTATCCAAAAGCAAAGGCGGCGGAGGCAGTGGCGGTCGCATGTCCGGACCGGATTTAGGCGACATCATCATCCTAAGCAGTTTGGGTCGTGGCGGTTTCGGCGGCGGAAGTTCTTCTGGCGGCGGCTTTGGCGGTGGTGGATTCGGTGGTGGTTTTGGCGGCGGAGGTTTCTCTGGTGGCGGCGCTGGCGGCAGTTGGTAAAACGGTTTTCAGTAGACAGTATAAACAAAAAGAGATTGCTTTCGCAATCTCTTTTTGTTTATTACCACTTCCTTAACGCACATGTTTTCTTTAAAATCGTAACTTTAAAAGAAAAGAAATCATGAAAAATGTTGCAATGAAATGGGTATGGGCAACAACACTTTATGTATTTACTTTTGCCGTTTTGTGTCAGACCGCAATACTGTATAAAGTTCTGATTGGTTTGCTGCTACTGGGGTTCATATTAATTCCTTTAATGGTTTATTATGTCCTGATCGATGACTACACTACAACAAAAACTTTTCGGGATTGGTATGAAGATCATACTGTATGAATTGCTTTTCTTCGCTTATTAGATAAATACTAAAACAAAAAAGAGATTGCGAATAGCAATCTCTTTTTTGTTTTTCTTAATGCATAAACATCCCTCGAGATGGTTTTTCCTTACCTGCAAATTTTTCAATTTTATAGGTTAAAGAAAACATAGCATAGCGTTTTAACACCGTATTTTCTTCATCGCGAATCGTGGTCGCCGAAATGGTTCGCGTAGCACTCTGATTCTGATTCAACAAGTCATACACTTTAACTTTCGCCGTGAATTTCTTATTATAAAAACTATAGGATAAACTAGTGTTCCATAAATAGAAATTCTTTTTAAAACCATCCGCAATATCCGAATTGTAATTGTAACTGAAATCATTTCCGAAAACCCAGTTTTTAGGCCAGTAATTCGTAGTTTGCAAACCTACCTGATGTTGAAAGTTTGATGCCGAACTGATTGAATAATTTGTATAATCCGTTTTACTCAGGATATAACTGTAGGTTGGATTAATGGTTAGCAATTCGCCGTATGAATAAGTAAAATTTGCTCTAGCTCTCCAACGGATACCGAATGCATCATACAATTCGTTGTTGATAAATCCTTTATTCATAGAAAAATTCACACTACTACCCGCTCCAAATTTAAATGTATGTGACTCTCTTTTAATCGTTTTATTGATGTTAAAACCCGACCAGGTATAATACGTATCGTGCACATTGCTGTACGTTGTTTCGCGTTTTCCGTTACTTCCGATTCTTGTTGCAGAAACATATTGACTGTCATAGTAATTTCCACCCAAATAAAAACTCCAACCTGACTTTTGCACATAATCGTAATTATTGAAACTGAAATACAGATAATGTCTTTTATTCAAGTCCAGATCAGAATTTCCGACAACCGTATTCAAGGGATTCGCATAATCGTTAACCGGCATCAACTGGCTCGCAGAAGGCAAATCGAATTCATAAGAATAATTCATCCAAATATGTTTTGATTTACCCAATTCATAACTTAAATTCAAATCAACAAATGGTAACGCATAATTTTTATCCAGCTTGGTCTTGTTGCCCTGATAAAAAGAATTCCCTTCAAAACCTATTATAGTCGTCCCTCCTCTTAAATCAAAATTAAATTTTTTCTTATTTAGAGAAATTCCTGTTCCGGGTTTAGCAATTCGGGCTATCGACGAAATGTTATTGGTCTGATTAACATTAACGATACTATACGAATCGGTTACTCCATCATAATCGAACGATTTACGGTCATCAGACGTTTTATTCCACTGGTAATCAATCCCAACATTAACTTTAAGAGAATCCGTTACAGGCTCTGAATACGTCAAATCGACACGATAGCTATCTTTGGTGTTTCTGCTCTTCCGAATCTGATCCCGAAAATCATCCGGATCGGTTCCCTGATAAAATACAGTAGCCGATTTATTCGCTGAAGTAATCTCATCCTTATTCGACGAATTTTCAACCATAGCGCTTAAAAAACGTCCTTTTCGCTTAAACGATTTATTAAAATAAAGCTCGTTTTTAAATTGATTGGCCTGACTCTCATCAAACGATTCCGAAGTACTCTCATTCTGCAGCGTATTGGTTTCATCTACCGAAAACTGATACGATTTATCCCTGTCCTTACCCGATGAAATAGCAAATTTCGGAATGTAAACAATTGAGGTTGTGGAATCAATTTTATACTCAAACTCCATATTCGCCTGATGTCCGAAACGATCCGATTTTGTTTCCGAATTGGATTGGCTTGTAAAAACACGATCTTCCAAAAATTCAATCTGTTTGGTTCTTCTTGAATTCTTTGTATGCTGATCGGAGAAAAAATAACTCGCAGTCGATTCAAAATTCTTAAACCATTCATCAGAATAATTCATCCCTACCATGTCGGATTGCGTGATTCCGGCACCCCCACCAAAACGCATTCCGTTAATCCCGAAAGAACCGTTGTCGTTATAATACACCGATCGGCTGCGGCCACCGCCCATATTGTCAAAAATTTCATCCATGGAAAAACCAACCGAGTTGATATTGTTAGACGATGCCAACACACTGAATTTTCGCTTGTTCTTAAAGTAATTGACCAAAGCACTGCCTTCATAACGCTCGTCAGTACCGTACCCCCCCATAAATCTCCCAAAGAGGCCTTTGTTTTTATCTTCATCAATAGTTAAATTGATGCTGGTATTATTCCCCGTAGCAGCCTGACCGGACAACTCTTCTTTCTTGGTCTTGGTATCGCTTATCTGAACTTTATTGACAATATCAGAAGGTAAGTTCTGCAAAGCGATTTTTCCATCTTTATCGAAAAAAGGCTTCCCGTTCACAAGAATTTGATTTACTTCTTTACCGTTTACCGTAATTTTCCCTTCCGAATCGATTTCCACACCCGGCAATTGTTTCAACAACGTTTCCACATTGGAATCCGGTCTTACCTTGAAAGAAGCTGCGTTAAATTCCAGTGTATCTTTTTTTATACGAACCGGAGGTGCTTCGGTTTTCACAATTACTTCTCCAAGCATTTGCGCCTCTTCCTGCAATGTAATTACACCAAAATCTTTGCTTTCCGACACACTTTTCATATCGATTTTATGATTTTGAAAACCCGTCATTGAAAACTTAAGCGCTATTGGTTCTTCCATTTTTTTTAGAGGAATGGAAAAGCTTCCGTTTTTATCTGTAATGGTATAGTCTACCAGCGAAGAATCTTTGACTTTGGAAATATAAACCGTCACGGCTTCCAACGGGAGCTTCACTTTGTCGTCTATGATTTTCCCTTTAAAAGTAACAGAATTTTGTGCGAACGAACACGTTGCATACATTGCCAGAACCAGCAACAGAAGTTTTTTGAACATAAATGATATAAAAAAAAGCGGTTAAAAATGATTTCTCATATTAACCGCGAATTAAAGATTTTATTATGTAAGAAAAATAATTGTTTTGATTTTTTTAACAAATTATTTCTGTCTGAAGTAAATATCGATCGGAACCCCAGTAAAATTGTAGTGCTGACGTAACTGATTCTCAATAAAACGCTTGTACGGATCCTTCACATACTGTGGTAAATTCGCAAAAAACACAAACTGTGGCGTTGGCGTTGGCAACTGCATGCAATATTTGATCTTCACATATTTTCCTTTCAAGGCCGGTGGCGGTGTGCGCTCAATAATCGGCAACATCAGCTCGTTGAATTTCGAAGTAGAAACACGTTGCTTTCGGTTTTCAAACACTTCCACTGCAGTTTCCAAAGCTTTCAACAAACGTTGCTTGGTTAAGGCAGACACAAACAAAATTGGCACATCGGTAAACGGCTCAATCTCTTTACGGATTTTCGCCTCATAATCACGGGCCGACATCGTATCTTTTTCCACCAAATCCCATTTATTTACCAAAATCACGATGCCTTTACGGTTTTTCTCTGCTAACCAGAAGATACTCTGATCCTGGCCTTCGAAACCACGGGTTGCATCAATCATTAAGATACAAACATCGGAATGTTCAATGGCACGCACCGAACGCATTACCGAATAGAATTCCAAATCTTCCTTAACTTTAGCTTTTCTACGGATTCCCGCCGTATCCACCAAGTTGAACTCAAATCCGAAACGGTTGTATTTGGTATCGATCGCATCACGGGTTGTTCCGGCAATATCAGTAACCACAAAACGATCTTCCCCTATTAACGCATTGATGAACGATGATTTTCCGGCATTAGGACGTCCTACCACACAAAAACGCGGTAATGGATTTTCCTCTTCCACGGCATCCGGCAATTCTGGTAATACTTCTACAAGCGCATCCAACAATTCCCCAGTTCCGCTTCCATTCATTCCGGCAATGGTAAAATATTCGCCTAAACCTAAATTATAAAACTCGATAGCGTCTTTTTCACGCATCGCATTATCAACTTTATTCACGGCCAACAAAATCGGCTTAGTCACTTTGCGAAGCAGTTTAGCTACTTCCTCGTCCATTGGGGTAATTCCCTCTTCTACGTCTACCACAAAAATAATAGCATCCGCTTCATCGATGGCCAATTCCACCTGACGACGGATTTCACCTTCAAAAATATCATCGGAACCTTTGATGTATCCTCCGGTATCGATCACAGAAAACTCTTTTCCGTTCCACTCACTTTTTCCGTAATTTCTATCACGCGTCACACCACTCACCGAGTCTACGATGGCTTCTCTTCTTTGAATTAATCGGTTAAAAAATGTCGATTTTCCAACATTTGGTCGTCCTACTATGGCTACGATATTGTTCATTTTCTGCTATTTTGCTGCAAAGTTAGATTATTTATTTGACATGAAGCTTGTTCCCGCTATCCGCTGTATCTTTTTGCCACACGTTCTTCTTCTAAAACGAATTCGGAAAAAGCAAAAAGGATGCCGCTGCTATCGGGGCTAGATCCGGTTTATCCGTTCAGGATTATTTTTGGTTGTACCCGAAACGGCGCAATTGGAACGCGTTGCTTCTCCAGTCTTTGTTCACTTTCACGAACATCTCGATGTGAATTTGCTTTCCGAAGAATTTTTCCAGATCCTCACGCGCCTGAATCCCAACTTTCTTGATTGCCGAACCTTTGTGTCCGATAATGATTCCTTTTTGGGTATCCCGTTCCACCATGATGATCGCTCGGATTCGGATGATGTCGTCGTCTTCCTTAAATTCTTCCGTTTCAATTTCTACGGCGTATGGGATTTCTTTGTCGTAATTCAACAAGATTTTTTCGCGGATGGTTTCGTTTACAAAGAATCGTTCCGGTTTGTCGGTTAACGCATCTTTCGGATAATACGGTGGTGATTCCGGCAATAACTCTAAAATTCGGTCAAACACGGCAGTCACATTGAAGTTTTCTAACGCGGAAATTGGGAAGATTTCGGCATTCGGTACTTTTTCTTTCCATAAATTCACCTGTTCTTCCAGCTGCTCCTGATTCGATTTATCAATCTTGTTCAACAACAACAACACCGGAATTTTAGAATGGATGATCTTATTGAAAAAGTCTTCATCTTTAAGTTCCTTCTCGCCAACTTCCACCATATATACCAAAACATCGGCATCTTCAAACGCGGATTTCACGAAATTCATCATCGATTCCTGCATTTCATACGCCGGTTTAATAATTCCCGGAGTATCGGAAAACATGATTTGAAAATCGTCTCCGTTGACAATCCCCAAAATCCTGTGACGGGTGGTTTGCGCTTTCGACGTAATAATAGAAAGACGTTCCCCAACAAACGCATTCATTAAGGTGGACTTCCCAACATTAGGATTTCCAATGATGTTTACAAAACCTGCTTTGTGCGACATGGTAAAAAAATTAGCCTACAAAGGTAGTCATATCAAGCGAATAGACGAAATAAATCAATATTATTCTAAATAAAACTTGTTTATTCAAATAAACGTTGTACTTTTGCACTCGAAACATCGCGGGATAGAGCAGTAGGCAGCTCGTCGGGCTCATAACCCGAAGGTCACAGGTTCGAGTCCTGTTCCCGCTACTAAGAAAATATTGAGAATACAAACCGTACAGCGCGGGATAGAGCAGTAGGCAGCTCGTCGGGCTCATAACCCGAAGGTCACAGGTTCGAGTCCTGTTCCCGCTACTAAGAAGAGAATCATTTTGGTTCTCTTTTTTTTTAAATAAACATTAGCTGATGATTTTCCTGATTTTAACAGCTATAAAATTGTTAATCAGATTTTTAAAGAAAAGAATCACTTTTTATTGGACAAAACATGAACACGAAGAAAATAGCCGAGTACCGAAAACTGCTTGATGTCACTAAAACCGCAACCTTAAAAGAATTAAAAACGATTTACAGAAAAAGCATGAAGGAAGACCATCCGGACACCATTGCCGACCCTGTAGAACGTCTTGCAGCAGAAGAACGAAGCAAACTGGTTATCGAAGCGTACCATTTTTTAGTAAGTATCGCTCCGGAAACACTGGAAAAAGACAAAGAAGAATACATCAAAACCACAACCACTTCTACCATTTTAGAGTTCTATATGGACAATGGTGTATTGTTCATCAACTTTTTGGACGGGAACCAGTTTGAATATTTCGGTGTTCCGAAAAACACGTACATCAAAATGATTAATGCCGAATCACCGAATCGTTTTGCCAAACGCCATATCTACAACGAGTTTACTTACAGAAGCTCCAGTAAACTGGTTGCCGCGGAATAAATCCATTTTTTTTTAATAACAAAACCACCAACTTTCGTTGGTGGTTTTTTGTTGGATGTGTTTTTATTTGTTAAATTTGAGAATAACCAAAAACAAAAAACAGTATGGATTTTAACTTTTTAGCAGTATTGGTAGCCGCTTTAACTACCTTATTGGTGGGATTTGTCTGGTACAATCCTAAAGTTTTCGGAACAATCTGGATGAACGAAACCGGCATGACCGAAGAAAAAGCCAAGCAAAGTAATATGGCAAAAATTTTCGGCTTAACAATTTTCTATTCCTTAATGCTGGCCTTCATAATGCCTGCTCTGACCATCCACCAAATGGGTGCTTTAGGAATGATTGGAGGGCCTGAATTTATTGAAACCGCAAAACCATCTTATGCCGCTTTCATGGCCGATTACGGCGACGCTTTCCGCACCTTTCAGCACGGAGCGCTTCACGGTTTTATGACAGGACTGTTTTTGGCACTGCCAATTACCGCCATCAACGGGCTTTTTGAACAAAAATCATGGAAATATATTCTGGTGAATGCCGGATACTGGATGGTTTCCCTAACCATTATGGGTGCCATCATCTGCGGATGGAAATGAGCCTAATTCAAAACTTCTATGGTAATAAAAATAGGGTTTTGCGAATTCTATGTGACCGCTAAACAAACAATAAAGACGCCACATAAAGTGAAAAATTAACATTTTATTATAGCACAATCGCTCTACATTTGTAGGGCGATTTTTTTGACTTTGAACACAACAACTTTCACCATTTATTCTAAAATTTCAGAACTTCCTGCCAACTGGGACGAAGTAGCGGCACACAATGCCTTTCTGCAAAAGCCTTACCTTACGGTTCTGGAAGCTTCGGCACCGTCAAACATGCAGTGTTTTTACATTGGCATTTACGAACATTCGGAATTAATTGGAGTGGCTTTGGCACAATACCTGAACCTTAACAAACTGGAATCGTTTGGTGAACGGGACAAGTGTTTAAAAACCGCTGTTCGGAATTTCGTATTTAAAAACTTTGCCTCCCATGTTTTGTTTTTAGGCAACAACATGATTACCGGACAAAACGGCTACACTTTTAACAAAGAAATCGAATTTAAGCACATTAGCGAAGTTTTGGTGCAATGTGCTGCAGCAATTACAGCTTATTTCAAAAAGCAGAAAATCAACATTCATTTGGTTTCCTTTAAAGATTTCTATCCGCATTGTGCCGACGAACTGAAGGCCTTTGATTTTAAAGATATTTACGAGTTCAACGCACAACCGAATATGATCTTCGAACTTTCCGAAGAATGGAAATCCGATTTAGATTATGTTGCCGCATTTTCAAAAAAATACCGTGACCAATACAAACGAGCGCGTAAAAAATGTGACGACATCCGTATTCGGGAATTAAGTCTGGAAGAAATTATCACTCAAGAAACGCGCATTTACGACTTGTACCATCATGTGGCCAAAAACGCACCTTTCAATACTTTTTTCTTAGCTAAAAATCATTTTTCGAGTTTCAAAAAACAATTGAAAAACCAATTTGTACTGATGGGTTATTTTCTGGACGACAAATTAGTAGGATTTCACACGCTGTTACTTAACGGTACGGTTTTGGAAACGTATTTTTTAGGATACGATTCGGATGTGCAGAAAGAAAAAATGCTGTACCTGAACATGCTGTACAACATGACAGAATTCGGCATTCAAAAACAGTACAAAAGAATCATTTTCGGAAGAACGGCTTTGGAAATTAAAAGTTCGATTGGTGCCGAACCGATTATGATGTCCGGTTTTATTTACCACCGCAACAAATTCATCAACAAGTATATCGGTAAAATTTTTAAAAATCTAGAACCGGAAGTACAGTGGCAACAACGTCACCCTTTTAAATAGAACCGAAGTTAAAAAAACACTCAAAAGTTTTCCTATAGCCCCGATGGGAGCGGCACCGCGTAGAGCGGACAGCGGGAAAATGACATATTCTTTTCCCAGACGTTTGCTTCGCCAATTCGCTATCGCTCAGGTCGCTCCAAATTGTATTACGCCTCTAATTCCATCTGAACGGTTTCCCAATCTTCGAGCAACTGATCCAGGTCTTTTTTCTTTTTCTCGTAAGCCGCGAAAAACTTCGCATCTTCGATGTGTTTATCGTAATTGGTTGCCAAAGCTTTATCGTCAGCCTGAATGTCTTTTTCCAATTGCTGGATCTGGCTTTCGATTTTACTTAGTTTGTTTTGAAGCGCTTTGTTTTTCTTCTGCTCTTCGTAAGAAAGCGACTTGTTTTCTTTCGGTGCTTCTTTGGCTACTACATCTTTTTTTTCTACTTCGCGCATGTTTTGCACGTTACGCTGCTCCAGGAAGAAATTGATATCGCCCAAATATTCCCTTATTTTCTGATCTTTGAATTCATAAACGATGTTCGCCATACCTTGAAGAAAATCACGGTCGTGGGACACCAACAACAGCGTTCCTTCAAATTGCTGCAAAGCGGCCTTTAAAACGTTTTTCGACTTAATATCCAAGTGATTCGTCGGCTCATCCATAATCAGCACGTTAAACGGCTGCAAAAGCAGTTTACAAAGCGCCAAACGGTTGCGTTCCCCACCGGAAAGCACTTTCACTTTTTTCTCCACATCATCTCCTCGGAACAAAAAGGCTCCTAACATATCGCGCACTTTGGAACGGTTGGTGTCAGTTGCCGCATCGGTCATGGTATCCAATAGTGTTTTTTCACCGTCCAGATAATCGGCTTGATTTTGAGCAAAATACCCAACTTGCACATTATGACCCAACTTGATCACGCCTTCGTATTCAAATTCGTTCAGAATGGCTTTTACGAATGTGGATTTACCTTGACCGTTTTGACCCACGAAGGCAATTTTACTACCACGTTCCACCAATAACGAAATATCTTTCAGGATAGTTTTCTCGCCGTAACTTTTGGTTACATGCTCCGCCTCTATCACTACCCTACCCGGCGTCACGGAAACAGGAAAGGAAATACTCATGACGGAATTGTCATCTTCATCGACTTCAATCCGTTCGACTTTGTCCAGCTTCTTGATTAAAGATTGCGCCATGGAAGCTTTGGAAGCTTTCGCACGGAATTTTTCGATTAGTTTTTCAGTTTCCTCAATTTTCTTTGCCTGATTTTTTTGGGTAGCCAACTGCTTTTCGCGAATCTCCTGACGCAAAACTAAATATTGAGAATACGGTTTGTTATAATCGTATATCTTCCCTAAAGAAATTTCAATGGTACGGTTGGTTACGTTATCCAAAAACATTTTATCATGGGAAATAATCAACACCACGCCCGGAAAGGTTTTTAAGAAACTTTCCAACCAGATGATACTTTCGATATCCAAGTGGTTCGTAGGCTCATCCAGAAGCAATATATCGTTACTTTGAAGCAATAGTTTTGCCAATTCAATACGCATACGCCATCCTCCGGAAAAGGTGTCGGTTTGGTTGTCGAAATCATCGCGTTTGAAACCTAAACCTAATAGAACACGTTCGGTATTGCCTACGTAATTGTATCCGCCCAAAATTTCATAATGGTGTGTTACATCGCTTAACTGCTCAATCAATTCGGAATAGCTCTCACTTTCATAATCGGTACGGGTAGCTAACTGATGGTTGATTTCCTCAATTTTGAACTCCGCTTGCTTTATTTCTTCGAAAGCCTGATAGGCCTCTTCCAAAACAGTTCTTCCCTGAACAAAGTCAATATCCTGACGTAAGAATCCGATACGCACTTCCTTCTCGGTGGCAATACTTCCGGTGTCGGGTTGCATGTCTCGCGAAAGAATCTTCAACATAGTCGATTTTCCCGCACCGTTCTTTCCAACAAGACCTACGCGGTCTCCAGCTCCCAAACGAAATGTTACTTCTTCAAACAAATACGTCCCTCCAAAGGAAACCGATAAATTATGTATATTAAGCATATTTTGTGACTAATGTTACCAGGCAGATTTCAAAATGAAGTACCTTTACTAAAATTATTTGCAAATGTTAAAAAAAGGATCGAAACTAAACAGCATTTTAACAGGAAGTTGTCCTAAATGTCAGGAAGAAAGTATGTATTTAGACAACAACCCTTACAATATGGGCTCTATTTTCAAAATGCACGAAACCTGTAGCCATTGCGGAACCCGATACAAAATAGAACCGTCGTTTTTTTACGGCGCCATGTATGTAAGTTACGGCGTTGGAATTGCTTTTGGTGTAGCAGCTTTTATAATTAGTTATTTGTTTATTGGCACTAATTTAAAGACAGCCTTCATTGCAATTATTGCCACACTGATTGTTTTCATGCCGGTTATCATGCGATTGTCGCGAAACATTTGGATCAACATCTTTATCAATTACGATAAAGACTGGAAAAATCCCCAAAGATAAAAGGAGCTATTTAGCTCCTCTTTTTTTTATAAAAACGTTTCACATCAATTTGATGATCCAACTCTGTTCCTAACTCAAGATGCTCAAATAGTTCCTTCGCCAACCAAGGCCCAAGCATTACACCTCGGGTTCCCAAACCGTTTAAAATATGAAGATTTTCAAATTCCGGATGCGTTCCAACCAGAGGCCTTCTGTCATTAACTGTTGGACGTACTCCGGCCAAATGTTCGACAATTTCATAATCACAAGAGATAATTTCTTTGAGATTTGCTATCAATTCCTGTTTCCCATCCTCAGTCGGGATATCCGTTTTATCGTCCCAATTATACGTAGCACCAACTTTAAACAAGTCATTCCCCATCGGCAGTATAAATACACTGGATTTCAGAACCACGTCTAAATCTAATTCCCGAGATTTAATAACTATGAGTTCCCCTTTAGTCCCGTCAAGTGGTAAATCATTGAAGTAGGGATTGCTTTTTAAGCCAAACCCATCAGCAAAAATCACTTTCTTATAATGTTCCGATTGATACTCTACACTATCTGCGTGAAAAACTAAATCCGAATAAGCAAATTTTTCCTTAATCAGGCACCCGCTTTGTTCAAGATAATTATTGTAAGCCGTTAAAAGCACATCGGTATCAACATAACCGGTATGCAAAACTTCACCATAACCATATTCGGAAACAATACCTGAAAATTGTTTTGTGATGATTTTAGCGGAAAGAAAGTGCGACAATTTGGGTTGGTCTGCTGCATGAAACCAATTGTTTTGTTCTTCAACCGAAGCAAATTTTCGGTAAACCGGCATTACAAAATCGAATTTTACATTTAAGCGTTCTTCAATGGCCTTGTAAAACTGCAAAGCATACTCTAATTGCTCCGTCGCTTTCCATACCTGACTGAAGCGTTTTAAAATAACCGGATTGTACAACCCGGCCGCTACTCGGGAAGAAGAAAAACTAAAATCATCAACAATCCGAAATGTTTTTTGGTTGAGAACAGCTGTCTCAGCAAAAGAAATGCCAGCCAAACCAGAACCGACTATAAGGTAATCTATCATGGTACAAAAATAAAAAACTCCTGCCAAATGACAGGAGTTTTTATATAATTTGAGAATATTAGTAATTCCACATATCCATTTCGAAGTTGCGGATTTTCTCTTTTACTCTTTCCGATTCCAACAACTGCATCTGAGCATTTTCTTTCATGTATTGCTCAATTGTTCTGTCTCCGTAAACATTCTCTTCTTTGTATATCACACCGCTGAAACGACGTGCATTTAACAAGTGGTCGAACGTAAGAGGCATAGCAGAGTTTTTGTCGTTAAAGGCTTTTGAACCATGCAATTCATTTCGGATTGCAGGGAAATAAATCCAGAACAATTCGATTACATCGGCATTATCATTTCCGATATCTCTTGCCTCAGGCGATACAGGACATAAACCTAACATTCTGTATTTTAATTCACCTTGACGTTTATCAAAATACCAGTACCCTTTTACTTTGTAACCTGAAATATCAATGGCAGCCAATTCTCTTCTATCGATAAACTGAGGATCTAGCGTTCTTGTTTTCTTCACCATATAGTCATCATAGTAAGTATTGATCTCGTCTCTACCTGCCTGAGTCGTATCTACATAAGTAAAAGAAGAAGCCATATCTTTAAACGTTTTCTTCGTATTGAAATAATCATCGGTGTACACTTCAGTGATTTCACCTGCTTTGATTCCTTTCAAAAGAACATCGAACAAAGAACGACGATCTTTACCAATATTAGCAGTATCAATTGGATAATATAAAGGGAAGTTTACACGCTCATCCAAATCGATGATTTCCCAAGTAGTTTTACCCATCAATACATCACGGTCATGAACGTATCCATAAGGTAATGGCTTATCATTATCCGCATTCATCTGAGCAGCTGTTTTTTTACCAATCTCATCAGGAGTTTTGGCATTTAACAGATTCGATTGCGCAAAAGACGCATAGCTTCCTGCCACTGCAAAAAATACTACTAAAAATTTTCTCAATTTCATGTTATAAAATTAAAGTTATTTGAGGCTACTTGTAACCTAAAATTATTGAATTTCGTAAATAACCGGAGCAGTTTTAGGTGGAACAACAGTAGATTGAACTCCAACAATTTTAGTCTTGATGTCAGAAATTGTAACCTGATCTCCACGTCCAGCTCTAGCTAAAGCAGCTTTACACTGAGCATTTACTCTATCTCCATTCACGATAACTGCAGCCTGTCCAGGCACTTTAAAAGTAAACTGTGTAACCTGGAAGTTCAAATCATATAAGAAATCTTTCAAAACAGCAGATACCTGCGAAACTTCTAAACGAGATTTGGTTCCTTTAACAACACCGTCAGTACCTCCAATTGCACCTACAGGGCCAGGAATGTTTTTAATACGGAATACTTTTTTATCAGAAACCGTTTTCCCATCAGCCATTTTACCTGTAGCAGTAATTGTAACTTCAGTTCCAGAACCTGGATTTAAGTTATACTTACCTTTACCTCCAGCTGAAGTTAAACCAGTACCAGAAGCTGATACTTTATCCTCAGAGATACCAGCAAATGAAATAGTCATTGGGTTTGGTAAACCTCTATACACTACGTTCATTTTATCAGCAGAAATGTTAGCTGAATTTGGACGCGGTACAACAACATATTTTCCTTCGAATTTCAATGGAATGTTTTTACCATCTTCTAAGAATGTAAAAGTACCACCAAACGATTGCTCACCAATTCCACCAGCAGTCATCGCAATAACAGCTTGTCCGTTTTCAATTTTACCAGGACCTTGGAATGAAGTCGGTTTAGTATTAGCATCGTATTTACCTAATACAACTTTACCAGTTACTTGCTCTCCTTGGAAATATACGTTTTTGTCAAGAGCTACGATCGCTTGGAAATTTTTCATCGAAGCAGCTTCTTTAAAGGTATTACCCATCAAAACGTTATAAATACCAGACTCCATCATTTTGATATCATTCTGTAATGCAGACAATTTTGTCAAAGATGCGATAGCAGGGAAACCTTTATAGTGGTAATCCAAGTATTTTTTATTTACACCTTCTCCGTCTTTAATGTCAGCAGTATTAAATTTTTGCTCCAATTCTTTAATTACTGGTTGGAATTTCACATCATTTCCAAATACTGCTTTCATGTCAGCAACGAATTTGTCAAATTTTCCAACAACTTCTTTCCCTTTTGGAGAATATCCATCACCTTCAAACCATAATTCGTCAATTTTATCTCCTTTATCCATAGACTCATAAGGCAATTTACCTGTTTTTTCGTCTGCTGGAAAATCAGCCGAGATATCTTTTTTCAAACTACCTAAATAGCTATAAAAATCTTCGGATAACTTAGAAACTTGCTGTGCCTGATCATTAGGAGTTTTAAACTTCAACGGATCCTCACCAGCTTTAGCCTCTAAGAATGTTAATAATTTTTTATTGTATTCTGATGTAGTAACATTTGAAGTGTCAAATTTTTCATTCATCAAACCAAAAGCCGATAATACTTCTTTTGACATATTCAATGCTAACATCGCGATGAAAACCAAGTACATTAGGTTAATCATCTTCTGTCTAGGGGTTAATTTTCCTCCTGCCATTTCTTCTAATTAGTTTTAAGAATTAATTAATAATAATGAAACTAATTAGCCTCTATTACTCATTGCAGAAAGCATTCCGCCATACACATTGTTTAATGAAGATAAGTTTGCAGTCAACGATTGCATTTGATCTTTCAATTTCAAGTTGTTTTCAGCAACCTCTTTGTTGATTTCTGCGTTACGTTGAGCACTTTCTAACTGTACTTTATACATACTGTTCAAAGTCTCTAACTGTGTTGCAGCAGTACCCATTTCTTCAGCATATTTTTTCTGAGAAGCAATAGCATCAACTGTAGGAGCCATGTTTTTAGCAGCACCTTCAAAGTTTTTAATACTGTTACCTAAGCTAGCCATTAACTCTCCGTCAATTTTAGCCTCTTTCAACATGTTGTCTAATTTCTGAGATAATAAACCTTGAGCCTCAGTTGGGTTTTCAGCTTTTTTAGCATCTCTCTTTTTCACTTCACCACCAGCTAATTCCGGGTAAACTAAAGTCCAATCTAATTCTTTTTCAACTGGATCAAACGCAGATAAACCGAAGATTAACGCCTCTGTAGTCAAACCAACGATCAACATCAAACTTGCCCCTGGCCAGTGCATTAATTTGAATAAAGCTCCGATGATTACAACCGCTGCCCCCATACCGTAGGCAAAATTCATAACTTTTTTAGGTAATGCCATAATAATAAAATTTTAGATAGTTAAGTTAATATAAAAATTGGTTAATTTTTCAAATTGTTATTTTGGTTCAGTACCCGTATTCTGAGTACCCATGTAATCCTGAACAGTTCTGAATCCGATATAAGATCTTGCAGAATCTGCATATTCGTAATCACGCGTACTCACTTGCAAGAAGTATGCAACATCTTTCCAAGAACCTCCACGAGTTACTTTTCTTTGGTTAGATAAATCCGGAACATTTGGATTCATTGTCGAAACGTACTCATAAGCTGCTGGATCATAAGAAGAATCCGTCCACTCCGCTACGTTACCAGCCATATTATACAAATGATATTCATTTGGCTCGTATGATTTCGCCTCTACTGTATATAAAGCTCCGTCTGCGGCATAATCCCCACGATTCGGTTTAAAGTTTGCCAAGAAACAACCTCTGTCATTTTTAGCATAAGGACCTCCCCAAGGATAAGTACCAGACTCAAGACCACCTCTAGCAGCATATTCCCACTCTGCCTCTGTAGGCAAACGGAAAGAGTTCACTTGATCTCTACCTTTTTTCTTCTTAATGTAAGCATTTTTGTTTGAAGTTCTCCATGCACAAAATGCTTTAGCTTGTTTCCAAGACACACCCACTACCGGATAATCCCCATAAGCTTGGTGCCACAAGTAATCATTATGCATTGGCTCATTATAAGAATACGCGAAGTCCTTAATCCAAACTGTTGTATCCGGATAGATTTCAACATTTTCAGTCTTCATATACTTACTTCTTTTCTTTCTGCTGTTTCCAACTGTTTTATCTTTAGCTGCAGCCTGAATATCCATCCAAGTATATCTGAATTTCAATTTCGAAACATCAAAAGTTCTTAACCCGTTATATGATTCAGTCGCAGGCAAATACAAAGAATCCATTACTTCTACGTAATACTCATCCGGATATTTCTGCACATCTGTATGCAATTTGATTTTTCTATTCAAACGTCTTCCGGCATACGGATCTTCATCTGTTCCAACACTATAGTAATTCTCATACATATATTTGTCGTAAGCAGACATTTTCGCTGGATCCTGATCCTTAAACGCAAAATCTCCGATGCTTCCGCCTTTACCACCTTTACCTCCGGCACCAGGCTTCTGGCCTTGCTCGTCAGCAAGAATAGCTAATCTTGTTCTGATTGTTGAATCTTTTACCCACTCCACAAACTGACGGTACTCACTATTAGTGATCTCTGTCTCATCCATGTAAAACGAACGAACTGTAACAGTTTTAGTTGGAGCATCTCCCACATTGGCCAAATCATCATCTGATTTACCCATAATAAATGCACCACCAGGAACCAACGTCATTCCGAAAGGTTTTTCCGGATGCCATTTTCTTCCTTTAACTCCTACTAGCTCTCCTCTGTCGTTCTTGTGACAGCTGCTAAAGAATAATGATAAAAGTGCTGTTAACGCAATGAACTTCTTCATATAAATTTGGGTTAATTATATACACATTTTTAAGGGCGTAAACCTATTTATTTATTTTTAAAAAAACAATTTTTTTCCTAAAAAAAACTTAAAAAAGTATCAATCACTCTTTTTTCAAGTAAAATCAATACTTTATCCCTTTTATAGGAGGTTTTTTTTCTGTGCCTTCCACCACCGCTCAGGAATTTCCTGATTGGTTGCCCCTATATAATCATCATAGGTACACGGTAATAACGCGCTTCTTTTAATTTTATTGTTAATATTTGTTAAAAAAGGCACTTCAATCCACCATCTTTCCGTTTTATCACTCTTATAGAAAATCAACTCTTCATCTTCAAGCGGAACGATATATCTCAAATACTCTTCTTTGCTTCCGTATGGATATTCTTTAGAACGATAATGATACCCTTCAATAAAATACCATAAAATTTGCGAAATCAACACTGACTCTGCCTTAGAACCATTATGATTAAAAATCCCAAAAGAACTCACTTTATCACTAATTCCGGAATAGCGCGAAAGTACACAAATTTCTTTACCATTAAAGCCATTAGGGATAAAATTCACAAAATTACCCGAATCTGATGATTTTATTGAATTCAAGTCCAAAGTAACCAAATCCGCATCCCTGAAAACAGGCTCGGCAATCGCTGAATTATTACAAACCTCACCCAATCGGTAAGCATCAAAATACAATTTTTCTATCAAATCGATTTCTTCCTGAGAATTATAATACGTCTGATACCCTAAATTACTATAGTTAAACAAGTTGTTCGGCTCTTCCACTATCATTTTGGAGAGATACGAATGCGCCGGCAAACCTTCTTCTTTGGCAAAATCAAAACGACTGTCAATCGCAACCACATTCACCATCTGAT
Organism: Flavobacterium enshiense; assembly: GCF_040750275.1. Lineage (GTDB taxonomy): Bacteria > Bacteroidota > Bacteroidia > Flavobacteriales > Flavobacteriaceae > Flavobacterium > Flavobacterium enshiense_B. The sequence continues at coordinate 321,369 of NZ_JBDOCV010000001.1, read as the reverse complement.
CCAATTGGTCGTAAGCACGATACATAGCATAGGTCAAATCCTGCGAACCACCTATCACAATCGGTATTACTTTATTTTTTATCAGTTCTGCGACCGCTGTTTTCAACACATAATACGTATCCTCAATCGAACTTCCAGCAACAATATTCCCTAAATCCACAATCTGTGCGTCCCAATTTCCAGGAAAAAGACTGTAAAATTCTTTGCGGATATGCGACAATTCGATCACATCATCATCCTGTGCAATACCTCTATTTTCCAATACACCTATTATAGCAATCGAAGCTACTTCAATATTAGGAAAATCTGTTGCACTGTGAAAAACCACTTTCCTCCCCAAAGCCTGATTACTCAAACCCTGAACGAATTCCAGAAAATCGTCTTCCAAAGGCTGAAAAAAATCAAATACCATAGCTTATTTCTTTTTAGGAGTTGCTTTCTTTGCCGCAGTTTTTTTAGCAGGGGCTTTTTTCTCAATAAGTTCCTTTACTTGCTCCAAAGTCATTTTAGACGCATCAATATCCTTACTCAATTCGATTTTAACTTTTCCTTTCAGGATTACCGAACGTCCCCAACGCGCTTTTTCCACACGGATCCCTTCGTCTTCCCAATTATGGATTACCTTATCGATATCTTTTTGTAATTTATCTTCGATCAATTCGGCAATATCCGATTGCGACAAATTATCAAAATTATATTTTTTACTTACGTTGATAAAAATACTGTTCCATTTAATGAAAGGCCCGAAACGCCCCACTCCTTTTTGCACTTCCATACCTTTATAGATAGCAATCGGCGCATCGGCTTGTTCTTTCTCCTGAATCAGTACCGAAGCACGTTCAAAAGTTACATCCAAAGGCTCCTCTCCTTTTGGCAGCGAGATGAAGGTTTTCCCGAAACGAACATAAGGGCCGAAACGCCCATTGTTCACCTCTACCTCTTCACCTTTATAAGTACCTAATATTTTAGGAAGTAAGAATAAGTTCAAAGCTTCTTCTAAAGTGATACTTCCAATGTTTTGTTCCGGGCGCAAACTGGCAAATTGTTTGTTTTCTTCGTCGATGTCGCCAATCTGTGCCATCGGCCCGAATTTACCCAAACGAACCGAAACCTGTTTCCCGGACTTCGGATCTACTCCCAAAATACGCTCTCCGGTTTCTCTCTCCGCAGTAGTCTCCACTTTGGATACGATCGGGTGGAAATGATTATAAAAATCATTCATCATTTTTGCCCATTCGATATTTCCTTCAGCGATTTCGTCAAAGTCCTGCTCTACTTTCGCCGTGAAGTTATAATCTAAAATCGTTTCGAAGTTTTTCACAAGGAAATCGTTCACAATAATACCAATGTCGGTCGGAACCAGTTTCCCTTTATCGGAACCAACATTTTCTTTTAATTCTTGTGCTTTTATTTCAGAACCTTTCAAAGTAAGCATTTGGTATTTACGCTCCTGCCCTTCAAAATTTCCTTTTTCTACATAATTTCTATTGATGATGGTAGAAATCGTCGGCGCATAAGTAGACGGACGTCCGATTCCTAATTCCTCCAACTTCTTCACCAAAGCTGCTTCCGTGTAACGGGCAGCCGGTCTTGTAAAACGCTCGGTAGCCGTAATATAGTTATTCGCAAGCTTCTCATTTACTTTTAAAGCGGGCAGCATACCTTCTTGTTCTTCCTCCTCATCGTCATGACCTTCAAGATACACTTTCAGGAATCCTTCAAATTTGATAACTTCTCCGGTTGCCGCAAAAAGTTCTTTATGGTTGTTCGCTTCAATTTTTACATTGGTACGCTCCAATTGCGCATCACTCATTTGAGACGCCAATGTTCTTTTCCAGATTAAATCATACAAACGTGCCTGATCGCGGTCAATATTTACCGAATGAAGCGACATATCCGTCGGACGAATGGCCTCGTGCGCTTCCTGTGCTCCTTTAGATTTCGTTGCAAAATTTCTTGGCTTGCTGAATTCCTTACCATACGACTTGATGATTTCCGCTTCTGCCGCTGCCATCGCTTCGTTGGAAAGGTTCACGCTATCCGTTCTCATATAAGTAATCAATCCGGCTTCGTACAAACGCTGGGCCATCATCATCGTAACTCCAACCGGAAAGTACAGCTTACGAGCCGCTTCCTGCTGCAAGGTTGACGTGGTAAACGGAGCTGCCGGAGATTTTTTGGTCGGTTTGGTTTCTAAATCCGACACCTTATATAGAGAACCTATATTTTGTTTTAAGAAGTTTTCCGCTTCTTGTTTGGTCGCAAAGTTTTTAGGCAATTTGGCTTTGAAGGTTTTTCCCGCTTCATTGGTAAATTCCGCCGTTACGCTATACGAAGCTTCCGGTTTGAAATTCTGGATTTCTCTTTCGCGCTCCACGATCAAACGAACGGATACCGATTGCACACGTCCTGCTGATAAGCCTCCTTTTACTTTTTTCCAAAGTACCGGCGACAATTCATATCCCACCAAACGGTCAAGAACTCTTCGCGCCTGTTGTGCATTCACCAGATTATAATCGATGCCACGCGGATTTTCGATCGCCTTTTGAATGGCCGTTTTGGTAATCTCGTGAAAAACGATTCGTTTCGTCTTGCTCTGATCCAGTTTCAACTCTTCCGCCAAGTGCCATGCAATAGCCTCTCCCTCGCGGTCTTCATCGGAAGCCAACCAAACGGTTTCAGCCGATTTAGATAAATCTTTGAGTTTTTTCACCAACGCTTTCTTATCGGAAGAAACTTCGTATTTCGGTTTGAAATTATTGTTTACATCCACTCCTATTTCCTTAGACGGAAGATCCGCAATATGCCCATAACTGGACTCTACCTGATAATCTTTCCCCAGGAATTTCTCGATGGTTTTTGCCTTAGCCGGCGACTCAACGATTACTAAATTCTTTGCCATTTACTCTTTTATTTGAACCGCAAAAGTATAGGAATTTTTTAAATATTGCAGTTTTGACAATTTTAAAAGTCAATTTTCCCGACAAGCGGAAAACTACACCTATATATATAGGTATGATTTTGCAATGAAAATGTTAAACAAATCTGCCATCTTGTCATAAAGTCAAATTTAGTATTATCTTTGCGGACTGATTTTTACACTTTGAAGTGATTTATGGAAAAGATTATCGAAGAAAACAAGCAAGGAACCAGCCTTGTGATGGATCAAAAAACGGAAAACCAAAAGAAGCTTTTCATTGAAAGTTACGGCTGTCAGATGAATTTCTCCGACAGTGAAATCGTAGCTTCCATTTTGGCAAACGAAGGATACAATACCACTCAGAATTTAGAAGAAGCTGACTTGGTACTGGTAAACACTTGCTCCATTCGTGATAAAGCAGAACAGACGGTACGCAAACGTTTGCAAGAATATAACGCGATTAAAAAAATCAACCCAGGAATGAAAGTGGGCGTTTTGGGCTGTATGGCCGAACGCTTGAAAAGCAAATTCCTTGAGGAAGAGAAAATCGTAGACATGGTTGTAGGCCCTGATGCATACAAAGACATTCCTAATCTTTTAAAAGATGTCGATGAAGGTCGCGATGCCATCAACGTAATCTTATCCAAAGACGAAACCTATGGTGATATTTCACCGGTTCGTTTACAAAGTAATGGTGTAACCGCTTTTGTTTCCATCACCCGTGGATGCGACAACATGTGCACGTTTTGCGTGGTTCCGTTTACCCGCGGACGCGAACGCAGCCGTGAACCACAATCCATCATAGAGGAAATTCAGGATTTATGGAATAGAGGTTTTAAAGAAATCACGCTTTTAGGACAAAACGTCGACAGTTACCTTTGGTATGGAGGTGGTCTAAAGAAAGATTTTGACAAAGCGACCGAAATGCAAAAAGCAACCGCTGTAGATTTCGCCCAGTTGTTAGACACTTGTGCCACACAGTTCCCTAAAATGCGTTTTCGCTTCTCGACTTCCAACCCTCAGGATATGCACGTGGAAGTAATCGAAGTAATGGCCAAACACCATAACATTTGTAAATACATCCACTTACCGGTTCAATCGGGAAGCACAAGAATCTTAAAAGAAATGAACCGTCAGCACACTCGTGAAGAGTACATGACGTTAGTTGATAAAATTTACCAGATCATCCCAGATATTTCCTTGTCTCAGGATATGATCTCCGGATTCCCAACCGAAACCGAAGAAGACCACCAAGACACTTTAAGCTTGATGAAACACGTGCGCTACGATTTCGGTTTCATGTTCGCTTACTCGGAAAGACCAGGAACGTTAGCCGCAAGAAAAATGGAAGACGATGTTCCGGAAGATGTTAAAAAACGTCGTTTGAACGAGATTATCGACTTACAGCAAAAAACGTCTTTAGAGCGTTCACAACGTTTCATTGGTCAAACCGTTGAAGTTTTGATCGAAAAAGAATCCAAACGTTCCGATGCACACTGGAGCGGAAGAAATTCCCAAAACACCGTTGCCGTTTTCCCGAAAGAAAATTACAAACCAGGTGATTTTGTACTGGTAAAAATCAGCGATTGTACTTCGGCAACCCTTATTGGTGAAGCTGTTGGGTATTCTCCGGAAATGAATTAACACTTATTCATTAGTAATTAAAATGGAATCTGTTCAAGCCATAAAACAACGCTTTGAGATCATCGGGAACGACCCGAAACTCAACCGCGCCATAGAAAAAGCCATCCAGGTGGCCCCGACCGATATTTCCGTATTGGTAACGGGAGAAAGTGGTGTTGGTAAAGAAAGTATTCCGAAAATCATCCATTCGCTTTCCCACAGAAAACACGGAAAATACATAGCCGTAAACTGCGGTGCCATTCCGGAAGGAACCATTGACAGCGAACTCTTCGGACACGAAAAAGGATCGTTTACCGGAGCTACTTCCACTCGTGAAGGGTATTTTGAAGTAGCCGATGGCGGAACCATTTTCTTAGACGAAGTGGGCGAATTACCACTAACCACTCAAGTGCGTTTGTTACGCGTTTTGGAAAATGGCGAGTTCATCAAAGTTGGTTCTTCTCAAGTTCAGAAAACCAATGTACGTATTGTTGCTGCAACCAACGTTCAGATGCAGGAAGCCATTGAAAAAGGAAAATTCCGTGAAGATTTATACTATCGTTTGAGTACCGTTGAAATCGGCTTACCCCCATTACGTGATCGAAAAGACGACATTCATTTGTTGTTCCGAAAATTCGCTTCGGATTTCGCACACAAATACAAAATGCCACCTATCAAACTGGACGATAATGCGGTTCAGTACCTTATAAAATACCGCTGGAGCGGAAACATCCGTCAGTTGCGCAACGTAGCCGAACAGATTTCGGTTTTGGAGACCAACCGCGACATTACAGCAGCTACTTTATCCGGATATTTACCTGTTGAAGGAAGCAATCTCCCTTCAGTAATCGGTAAAAAGTCGGAAAGTGACTTTAGCTCAGAACGTGAAATTTTGTACAAAATCCTTTTTGACATGAAAAGCGATTTGAACGATTTAAAGAAATTGACTTTAGATTTAATGCAGAGCGGTAACGTAAAAAATGTTCAGGAAAGCAATAAAAATCTGATTCAGCGCATTTACGGCCAAAAAGAAGAAACTGAAATACCGTTTGAAGAACCTTCCCTTAGAGCAATTCCGGTACAAGAAGAACAACTTCAGGAAGAATTCGATGATGATGATGATCAAAATTATCTTTTTGCCGAAACTGTGGAAGAAGAAGATTCACTGCGATTAGACGAAAAGGAAATCGAACTCATTAAAAAAGCGTTGGAACGTAACAAAGGAAAGCGAAAAGCCGCCGCCGATGAATTGGGAATTTCCGAAAGGACGCTTTACCGCAAGATAAAACAATTTGATTTATAGTATATTTGAGTTTTACAATCTGATGAAAAAATTACACTTCATACTTATCTTTTTAACATTTTTCAGCATCAGTTCCTGCTCCTACTACAATTTTACTGGAACCGGAAAAATTGATGCTAAAACGTTTCAGGTAAACTATTTTCAAAATACGGCTCCTTTAATCGAACCGGGTATTGAAAGAACTTTTACTTTAGAACTTCAGGAAATTCTGCAAAATCAAACCAACCTAAACCTTACCAACAACAATGGCGATTTGGTTTACGAAGGTGAGATCACCGACTACCGGATTACACCGATGACCGCTACTGCCGATCAGTTAGCTGCACAAAACCGCTTAACCATTACGGTAAAAGTGCGTTTTACCAATAAGAAAAAACCGGATGATGATTTTGAAAAAAGTTTTTCTTTTTACCATGACTTCCCAGGCAACGACCAATTAGTAGGGGCACGCCTCTCTACAGCCTTAGACGAAATTTTTGAAAGAATTACTCAGGATATTTTCAATGCTTCATTAGCAAAATGGTAATACAAAGTTGTAAGTATTCCACAATTAGTCCACAGATTTAAGTATCTTTAAAAGTAAAATTGCCAACAAAACACTAAAACTTGAACATACACGATTTAACATATCTAATCGCCAAACCCGAGGCAATAAATGCAAAACAAACATTGGAACTGGAAACGGTACTCGACCAATTCCCCTATTTCCAGTCCGTTCGTGCGTTACATCTTAAAGGGTTATACAATCAGAATAGTTTTCGTTATAATCAGGAATTAAAAAAAACAGCCGCTTACACAACTGACCGAAGTGTTCTTTTCGAATTCATCACTTCAGAAGGCTTTACTTCTATACAGAAGGCTTTTTTAGAGGAAAAAGAAGCTGCTATCAACGAAATTATCGTCAACCAATACAAAATTGTAGTATCAGACAAAATCGAAGTACAGCCAAAAATAAATCCTCTAGAACAATCTATCTTACATTCGATACAGATTGCAGAACCTGAAGCCTTTGAAAAACAAACCATAACCACTGCTCCGGAAATCACTCCTGTTGAAACCTCGAAAGAAGAAGAAACAACACCTACTTTAGAAGAAAAACTGGAAATCGGAAAACCGCTGGAATTTTCAAATAATGAAAAACATTCGTTTCAGGAATGGTTGCAATTGACCCGATTCGCACCGATTGACAGAGAAACCACTCCAGAAGAGCCTGAAATTGACGAAGAAAAAAAGAAAAAAATCGATTTAATTGATAAATTTATCGAATCGAATCCAAAAATAGTTCCAGTTAAAAATGCGCCGGTAATCCCAGTAAATATTGAGAAATCCACTCAGGAAAGCTCCTATTTCATGACCGAAACTTTGGCCAAAGTATACCTGGAACAAAAAAAATATCAGAAAGCCATACAAGCTTATGAAATTTTAATTTTGAAATATCCGGAAAAAAGTAGTTTCTTTGCAGACCGAATTTCGGATATTAGACTTTTACAACAAAATAACAATTAAAGATTTACAATATGTTTTCAATTTTTTTAGTGTTAATCACAATCGTTTGTTTCCTACTTGTAGTAGTTATCATGGTTCAGAATCCTAAAGGTGGCGGCTTATCTTCCTCTATCGGTGGTTCACAAATGATGGGCGGTGTACAGAAAACCAATGATTTTCTTGACAAAAGTACTTGGACATTAGCCGGTTTGTTAATCGTTTTAATCTTATTATCAAGTTTAAGTTTTACAGGAAATTTAAGTGACAACGGTTCTAAAATAATTGACGGAAGCGCTCCTGCACCAGCAGCTACAACAGCTCCGGCCGCTCCAGCAGCTACCGATGCAAAAACTGAAACTCCAGCCACAACTGATGCTGCTCAACCGGCTGCTACAGAAGAAGCTAAAAAATAATCTCAAGCAAATTTGCTTTAAAATGCCAGCCTGTCAGTGCTGGCATTTTTATTTAGTAATTTTGTCAGTTTATAAGCCTTGGCACAATTTCTGAAATGAGCCATAGCATCAAATTAATAATAACATAAAGCATATAATTATGGCATTAAAAATCAAACCTCTTTCAGACCGCGTTCTTGTGGAGCCTGCCGCTGCAGAAACCCAAACCGCTTCAGGAATCATCATTCCGGACACTGCTAAGGAAAAACCGCAAAAAGGAACTGTTGTTGCTGTTGGTAATGGAACTAAAGACCATGCGATGACAGTAAAAGTTGGCGACACGGTTCTTTACGGAAAATATGCCGGAACTGATTTGAAATTTGAAGGAAAAGATTATTTAATCATGCGCGAGGACGATATTCTTGCGATTATCTAAAACATACAAAAATGGCAAAAGATATTAAATTCGACATTGAAGCGCGCGACGGTTTAAAACGCGGAGTAGACGCATTAGCCAATGCAGTAAAAGTAACTTTAGGACCAAAAGGTCGTAACGTAATCATCTCTAAATCTTTTGGAGCGCCAACCGTTACTAAAGACGGAGTTTCTGTAGCGAAAGAAGTAGAACTGAAAGATGCTTTGGAAAACATGGGTGCACAAATGGTAAAAGAAGTAGCTTCCAAAACCAACGATTTAGCGGGTGACGGAACTACAACGGCAACCGTTTTAGCACAAGCCATCGTAAAAGAAGGCTTGAAAAACGTAGCAGCCGGAGCTAACCCAATGGATTTAAAACGCGGAATCGACAAAGCCGTTGAAGCTATTGTTTCCGATTTAGGAAAACAAGCCAAAGAAGTAGGCTCTTCAACCGACAAAATCAAACAAGTTGCTTCAATTTCTGCCAACAACGACGATGTAATCGGTGATTTGATTGCAACCGCTTTCGGAAAAGTTGGAAAAGAAGGGGTAATCACTGTAGAAGAAGCAAAAGGAACCGACACTTACGTAGATGTGGTGGAAGGAATGCAGTTCGACAGAGGTTATTTATCACCTTATTTCGTTACTAACACGGAAAAAATGGAAGTGGAATTAGAGCGCCCTTACATTTTATTGTACGACAAAAAAGTATCTTCCTTAAAAGAATTATTACCGATTTTAGAACCGGTAGCACAATCCGGGAAACCGTTATTGATTATTGCCGAAGATGTTGACGGTGAAGCTTTATCCACTTTAGTGGTAAACAAATTACGCGGTGCCTTAAAAATCGCAGCCGTAAAAGCGCCAGGTTTCGGAGACCGAAGAAAAGCCATGTTGGAAGACATCGCAATCTTAACCGGTGGAATCGTTATTTCAGAAGAAAGCGGTTATAACCTAGAAAACGCGACTTTGGAAATGCTTGGAACTTCCGAAAAAGTTACCATTGACAAAGACAATACAACCATCGTAAACGGTGCCGGAGAAGCGGATTTAATCAAAAACCGTGTCAACCAGATCAAAGCGCAGATGGAATCTACCACATCCGATTACGATCGTGAAAAATTACAAGAGCGTTTGGCTAAATTAGCCGGAGGTGTTGCTGTTCTTTACGTGGGCGCTGCTTCTGAAGTAGAAATGAAGGAGAAAAAAGACCGCGTTGATGATGCCTTACATGCCACAAGAGCTGCCGTAGAAGAAGGAATCGTTGCCGGAGGTGGTGTAGCTTTATTGAGAGCCAAAAAAGTGCTTGACAAAGTAAAAGCAGACAACGCTGACGAAGCAACCGGAATTCAAATTGTAGCCCGCGCTGTAGAAGCTCCTTTAAGAACAATCGTTGAGAATGCTGGTTTAGAAGGTTCTGTAGTAGTAGCAAAAGTTTCAGAAGGAAAAGACAACTTCGGATACAATGCCAAAACCGACGAATATGTAGACATGCTAAAAGCCGGTGTAATCGACCCGAAAAAAGTAACCCGTGTAGCGTTAGAAAACGCAGCTTCGGTTTCCGGAATGATTTTAACAACGGAATGTGCTTTAGTGGACATCAAAGAAGAAAACGCTGCTGGCGGAATGCCAATGGGCGGTGGAATGCCAGGAATGATGTAAGATTTCTTAAAAAAACAACTATAAGAAAGCCTAAATATTTATTATTTAGGCTTTCTTTGTATTACAAATCATACAAATAATTACTCATGTTACGCTTTTCGCATCTATTTCCTCTTTTTACATTGTTTTTTTCATTACAGAGTATTTCACAAAACAACACAAACACAAATAAAATAAGGATTAACGACGCTCTTGAAAGCTATTACAAGCTCGATCGCGAAAAAATCCATCTTCATCTTAACAAAAACCAGTTTATAACTACAGACGACATTTGGTTTAAAGGTTACATCACTGAGAAAAAAAGCGGCTTACCCTACGACTTAACCTCTAATACCTACGTAAATTTATTGGATGAAAATGGTCTTATACTACAATCGCAACTTTTTTATGCGGAAAACAGCACGTTTGAAGGCAGCTTCAAATTGAAAAAAAACTTTAAAACCGGTGTCTATTATCTTCAGACCTATACCAATTACATGAACAATTTTTCTGAAGATGAATCATCCAAATACAAAATCGTCATTATCAATCCGGCGGAAGAAAAAATTGCAACTGAAAGAAAAATCGATTACGCTTCCTTGACCATAACCTTGTTTCCCGAAAGCGGATCCTTCCTGGAAAACACCTTCAATACCATTGCCGTTAAACTGAGTGATTGCCACAACAACGGTATGATGGTTCAAAATGCCAAAGTTGTTGATTCAAAAGGCAACAGTATCACTGACTTCTCCACCAATGAATTTGGCTACGGAAAGTTCGACATTACACCTAATCACTCCGAGACCTACAAAATCATCATCAATACAGATAAAAAAACAATCGAAAAAACGCTGCCGCAGCCCTCGTTGACAGGCATTACATTCTCGGCAAACAGTTACACTTTCCAAGACAAGGTAATCCTTAAGCTAAAAACAAACAGCCGTTCTTTGGAAACAATTGGAAAATTACCTTACACGATTATCATTCAAAAGGACAATTCCGCCACGTCTCTGGATTTTTCATTCGATGAGAAAACCGAAAAAACAATTACACTCCCCTCCAATTCGCTTTCTTTTGGCATCAATACGATTAGACTTTTGGACAAAGATTTACTTCAGATTGGCGAAAGAGTAGTTTACCGGGCTCCATATTTCAACAGGCAGACAAGTCTGTCCATACTGAAACAAGCTTCGGACTCCATACATATTAAAGGAAACACGTCATTAAAATTAGCCGAAATCAGTATTTCTGTTTTACCGGAAAAAACCTTATTCGACAACAACACGACTTCCTTTTACGGAAATAAAATTTTTAATGACCTGAAAGAAAGCCTTCCCAACGAACGACATTTCATTAACGATTTCTCCAAAAAGAAACATTATGAACTCGACAACATTCTTATGACTTCCCAATCAAAATACGAATGGAGAAACATCCTAAACAACACACCACAGGAAAAGCATGAATTTGATGTCGGCCTGACCATAAGAGGTACCGTAAATTCCGATTTAAGTGACCGTGCTTCCTATAAAATAAATATGAATTCTATCGTATTGGGTTTTAATGAATTCACTTCCTTAAACGATAAAAACGAATTTTATTTTAAAAATCTTTACGTAACCGATTCTGCTACAATCCATTTCAACCTGCTCAATAAGAACGCAAAAACCAAAGAACTTAAAATGTACAGCGCAGTTAGTAATGGCAAGAGAAAATTCAACAAACCTTTCAAGCCGCAACTTATACTTTGCAGCGACACCTTTGAAAAAACAACTTCGGAAACCGCTTTTCCAATCAGTGTAGACGCAACTATGCTGGACAGTATAACCATCAATACCCAAAAAAGGAAAAATGAATTAACTAAAAAGTTAAAGTTCAGCAACGCAATGGCCAAAGGGTATAAGATTACAGATAAGGAACAAACCTCCTACCGTGATGTTTTACAATTTATTGCCAGTCATGGCTATAATGTAAGTACTCAAGCCGGCACTGTTACAATTGTAAGCCAATCTTTTACCACAGTATTGGGCAGCAAAAGTCCTCAAGTTTTTTTAGACGATGCACCGGTTCATGATTTTAATCTGCTTATGAATTACAGCCTGGAATATATTGACGAAATCTACATCAATAAAAGAGGTTTTGGAGGCGGTATGGATGCGGCAAACGGAATCATCCGCATTTATTCTAAAACTGGGGTTAATGGAGCACGTTCCGGTATAAAAATCAAATCCGGCTCCTTACTTATTGACGGTGGTTTCCAACAAGCCACAAATTTTAAAACACCAAAATACACGAGCTTCAGAAATTCCGGATTCAACCATTACGGCACCATAAACTGGATACCAAAAGTCCAGACGAATGAAAATGGCGATTTTACTTTTGCTTTTCCAAATTTATACCAGACTTCGGTTAAAGTTATCATCGAAGGAATTTCAAGTGACGGACAGACCATTTCTGAAATAAAAACGATTACCATTCCATAAAAAAAAGAGCCGTTCAAAGAACGGCTCTTTTTTTTATACTACTCCAATTCTTCCAATTTCAATGCCTTACGCAATATCATTTCAAAAGAAGCCTCTCCTGGAAAAGGCAAACTGGAATTGTAAATTTTCCCTAATGGATCAATCAATATAAAGCGCGGTATGGATCCTAAATTGTAATCTGCAGCGAGTTTATCAGCATTATCAGCATGCAGCTGCAGAATAGATTTCGGCTTATTTTTAGCATCCACAAACCATTTCTTGGCATCTTTATCAACACTTAGCCCAACAAACCGCACATTCTCCTTTTGGTATTTAAGCGCCATTTTTTCAAAGAAAGGGGATTGATATTGACAAGGTCCACACCAGGTAGCCCATACATCAATTACTACAAATTTACCTTTCAGATTTTCCAGAGAAAGCCGTTGACCAGACAAAGAAGTTGCCGCGAAGTCTCTCGCAACATTCCCTCTCCCCAAACGTTCATAAATATTATAATAATTCTGAATATTAGCTCTTAAATGTTCGTCTTCAATTTGGTTAGCATAATTATCCACCAGGTTTTTCCTTTCTATGACACTAGTCGCCTCTTCCAGATAACCTTTAAGGCAACTGAATAACAATCGGCTTTTAAAATTTCCTGACTGAAGTTTTGCAATCGCCTCAATTTGCTTCGTTCTGGAATCTGTATCGTCATTGCCTGAATGCGATAGTTCATGCAACACATAATCCACATACGGCTTGTTGCCAATCATAGACTCATCATTCAAACGTATTGCAGCTTTCATAGTGCGGATATCTTCCGTGAGTTCTGTTTTTTCGTTAGGATACAATGCTTTCCTTTTGTCAAGAAATTTATTCAGGTACCCCAGATAAGCCACCGTTATATCCTTTCTTTTTCTATCGCTAAAATCCTCACGGGGAATAAAATTATCTCGGGTTTTGAACGCATTGGCGCGATCGTATTTCTTTTTCCATTCCTTATACAACGCATTCATAATATAATCCGGACGATCGAGATTTCGGTTGCTTTCCAAATCATAATTAACCATACTCCAATCGTCTAATCCATCGCTTTTGTATTGATTTTCCGCTAATCGTGTGCCGGAAATTGTCACTTCAGAGTTGTTATTATAAAAGGCTACGTCTATAAAAACACTGTCTTTTGCCGAAAGAACAAGGTCGAGAGAAAAACCTCCGTCAAAAACCATTTTATAGGTATCCAAAGGTAGCTTACCGGCTATTGACTGATTAAAGGTTCCGTTCTGAATGGCAATTTGCGCTAGAGTATCACCAATAAACGGATGAATTAAAAAAGCCTTTCTGAATTTTGAATCAGTTTTAACATGCCCGGCTACCACTGTTTTTTCAACCGTCGCATAGGTATTGGGTTTCAAAAATAAAAACATTAAAAGTCCGAAACTACCCAAGACAAAGACACTTACCGCAATTTTTTTTCCTGAAAACAAAAAAGCCCGCACAAAGGTTTTACCCGTGTACCAGAAATACCCCAGCAACAGAAAGAACACACTGCCAACAAAACTGATTTTTTCCGTATACAAAAACCAGTTTCCGATATTACTTCCATCGCTGAAATCTGAAACCCTGATAAGGATTTCAAAAGGAAACCAATCTATGGCTAATCCAAAACTTTTCAGTATTGGCGCCATAATCAACCCTAAAAAACCAATAAGCAACGGCCATATAAAACCCGAAATCAAAACCGAAAGAAAGTATTGAAAGGCTGTCAAAAACAAGGTTGCCATAAAAATCCTGGCTGCTAAATTAAGCATCTCCATAGCAGGAAAATCGAAAAGAGCAACCTCTGAAATTTCTTTAAAAAAGGTAATCAGCCATGCAAAAAAAAGTGCCGGAAGCATAAACGATACTATGGCAATAATATTGGAAACCAATAAAATGCAAAACTTAGAAAAATAAATAGACGTTTTCTGCAACGGCAGGGTTTCCATTAATTGCCAACCGCCGTTTTTATGATCGATTTGGGCTATTTTACTGGCGTTGATAATAATCAAAATCGGCAAAAAGAAGGAAATGAACGGTACGGATACATCATACAAAAATTCCATATAGTATAAATACGGCATTTTTTTGGGGATATTCGTTTCCTGAAACAGGATCACAATAAAGAACAAAATGGGCGCTATAATTCCCAAAGCAAACGAAGTGTAATAAATCCCCACACCTTTTTTCTTGATATGTTCAGCCACAAAAGCCGATTTAAAATTCGATAACATCGTGTTCATTTAATTTGATTCTGTTAAGTTCATAAACCATTCTTCCAATCCTTCCTGAATTTTTATTTCGAAGATTTCCCCGCCTCCGAGGACAATCCTTTTGGTTAGCGCCGGAATATCATTTTTCGATTGCAATTCTATGGAAAAAGCATTTTCCTCTTCCTGACGAATTTCCGGATAGACCTGCTCCAAATTTCTCACCCATTCCGCTGCGTTATTTATGACGAACGTAACTTTACAAACATCAAATTTTACGGCTAATTCCTGCATGGTCCCTTCAAATTTGAGTTTTCCGTTGGCAATAATCCCAACATGGGTGCACATTTTCTCAATTTCACTAAGCAAATGGCTGGAAATAAAAATAGTAGTCCCTCTTTCCTTGCTGATTTTCACCAACAACTTTCTAATTTCAACAATCCCATTAGGATCCAACCCGTTAACAGGTTCATCCAACAACAATAGCTCAGGGTCGCCAAGTAAGGCAATGGCTATGGCTAAGCGCTGTTTCATACCTAATGAATACTGTTTTGCCTTTTGTTTACGGGCAAATTCCAGATCGACTAAGTTCAGTACTTCATCGATTTTATCGTCGGCTACACCTCTTATTTTGGCAATATATTTTAAATTATCTTCACCCGATAAGTGCAGGTAAAGTGCCGGGCTTTCCACCAAAGCGCCCAAATTATTAAACACATCCGGCATCTGCTCGTTTAACGGTGTACCAAATACTTTTACGGCATTTGTATCGTCGGGAATAATCCCTGTTAAAAGTCGCATTGTGGTGGATTTCCCTGCTCCGTTTGGGCCTAAAAAACCGTAAATACTCCCTTTAGGAACATTTATAGAAAGGTTCTCCAGTATTTTTTTGGATTTTGAATACCGGAAATTCAGATTATCGGTCTGGATACTATATTTCATGCTTTTCACTACAATTTATGAATCTGAAAGTAAAATTTTAAGAACCACAAACATACTATTTTTTCTACAAAAAAAGCCGTCAGAAAATATCCGACGGCTTTTATATCATAATGAATTACCAATAATTACCATTTAAAATTTGTCAGGTACGAAATCCTGACCGTTGGATTGCTTTCCTGCATGGTATTGCCGTAATTCCAAATATTCTGATGAATGTATAACAATTGCAATTGATGTTGAGCATTAAAATTATAGCCCAAACCGCCGATAAGTCTGTTCTGATTAAAAAAGGTTTTACCGGCATTAGAACCGATATTAATAAAAGCTTCATCCCCTAAGATTCCGAACAACTCGGTTTTACCCTCTTTCTTTGTAAACGGATAATTTACAATAAACATATAACGAAGACGGTTTCTGTATTCGTAGTGATCAATGTCGTAATCTGCGGAAGCAACATCATATTTAGCAATGCCCACAAAGCGATGCTCGTTGCGCAAACGGTGTATAAATTTAAAATCCCCGGAATTATGTATATATGTCCCCTGAATCCAAACATGGTCTTCTGGAATACTGGTTTTATTCATCGCCGGATCACCGTAAGCATACGTATTGTAATGACTGTATCCCAAACTTCCCATAAAACCTTTAGTAAATTGATAATCAACGGAAGGCCTTACAAACCATTGTTGTTTTTCGGAAAAGCCGTTAGTATAACGCATCGTCCCTTCAAAGGTGAACGACAGTTTTTCGGTTAACATATTCTTCCCGACATAATGAAACCAAATATTATTATTTTGACTTTTTACGGTTTGAGCCGACAAGGAAACTCCAAAAAAAAGACTCATCAGAAAAATAAAGCAAGTAGGCTTATAAAACATTTCAACAGTATATTTAAAATCATTTTCTTTGCAAAAATATCGTTGTAAAAAAGAAATGCCATAAAAAAAATCCGCCTTTAAGACGGATTTAACATTCTATTTGCGCTCGTATTGGCAACAACCGTGCAAACTGTTATAATCTGCCTCCGCTGCTTTTACACCCTTGGTATCATGTCCTGCCTTAGCGATAGCTTTTTCAACATCTGTTGTGGAACATTTCTGTTCATTATACACCAGATGCAACATTTGATCATCGGAATGCCATACTGCCGATTTTACACCAACCACTGAATAAGCCGCTTTTTCAATGCGTTTTTTACACATCTCGCAGTTGCCGTTTACTTCTACATCGGCTTTAGCATTTTTGTTCTTTTTTTGTTGTGCCTGTACTGCGAATCCGAATAAGGAAACCAAAAGTACTATTACTAATTTTTTCATTGTATATTGTTTTTGTGTTGATTATTTAATTTTAAAACGAATACCGGCATAATACATTTGCCCAAAAACCGGTGCATATATCATAGAACTATCAAAATACGAACCAAACGGATTATCAGCTCCTAAAATAGCATTTTTTTGTTTGTAATTCCCGATGTTTTCTCCGCCAACATAGGCTTCAAAAACACTTGAGAAAGTTCTGGTTATTTGCGTGTTCATTACCGAAAACGGATTTGAAAAATCTTTCAGACGGTACGGTTCCGGATTAGAACTTGTATTAGGCAAACGCTGTTTCCCCATCCAGTTGTACGTAAAGTCGAATTTCCATTGTTTTCCCTTTTCTTTGATATGGGTTTCATACGCCAAATTGGCAAAAAAGCGGTGTTTCGCCTGTAACGGACGTTCGAAAGTACCAGTAAGATAATCCGTTTGAATATCGTAGAATTTATAAGCCGTACGTACTGTAAAATGCGTCATCAGGTCCAGATTGAAGTCGACCTGTAAACTGTTCGCATACGATTTCCCATCCAGATTATGAAAAACAACTTGCTGCGGACTGTAATCCAAATCCACTACGGCCTGATTTTGAAAATCGGTACGATAATAGTCCACCGTTACTTCTGCTTTTTTTCCGAACAACTGAAAGCCCTGCATAAAACTCACACCATAATTCCAGGCAATTTCAGGATCCAGTCCGTAAATTTTTCCGTTGGTATTTAAAACGGTAAAATCTCTGGAGGTGGCAAAAAGATTCTGGTTTTCCGCAAAGATGTTCGCACTGCGTTTTCCTCTGCCCACCGAAGTTCGCAACACCGCTTTTTCCCAAGGATTGTAACGCGCATGAATTCTTGGTGTAAAGAAAGCGCCCAATCGGTTGTGCAGATCGAAACGCCCTCCGGCAACCAAACTGAAATTATCGGCATTGTCATAGGTGTACTCGAAGAAAGCGCCTAAAGAGTTGTCGCGTCTGCTTACATCCATCGGTAAACCGACAGTAACAAATTCGTTATAATCATCGGACGTAAAATTTAACCCGGTGGCGAATTTATGCATGGTGTTACTAATGATGGAATTGTAAATCAGATTCGAATAAAAACTGTTCTGTTGAATGTTATATTGGTTCAAGCCGAAATACGATTCCTGACTGTGGTAATTAAACGAGTTCTGAAAACCAATACTTTTCCATGGTGTTTCCGGAAACACATACCCGATTTTGGAAGACATTTCGAATTTATCGGTATTGATTTCTGACCCCCAGTGATTCGTCGTCAGTTTATCGCGATCGGGATCGAACATTTTCTGTCCGGTTTGCTTTTCGTCTTTCATATAACGAATATTCAGAAAACTCACCCAGCCTTTTTCCAGATTGTTATACTGCCAACGATTCATTACATTAATTTGTTTTCCCAACGGATTATCCAAAAACATATCATCATTCATATCGTTTTTAGAAAGACGGGTGTTGCCGTGTACAAACAAACTGGTGCTTACCTTATCATTAATTTTTTTGTTGAAATGGGTATTCAGCTCGAAACGGCTGTCGGTAGAACCGTAAGCATTCAGATAAAACGGAATGTCGTTTGCCGGTTTGATCAATTCGGTATTAATTTGTCCGGAGATGCTTTCGTACCCGTTTACCACGCTTCCTGCTCCTTTGGTAATCTGGATACTTTCCACCCAAGTTCCCGGGATAAAAGACAGACCGTAAGCTTGTGAAGCTCCACGAACCGACGGTATATTTTCTTCTGCAATTAGAATGTACGGACTGGTTAACCCTAACATTTTAATTTGTTTACTCCCAGAAATGGCATCGGAAAAATTCACATCGATGGAGGGATTGGTTTCAAAACTTTCGGAAAGGTTACAACACGCGGCTTTCAACAATTCCTTACTGCTCATTGTTACAACATTAGCCGTTTTAGTGTAAGATTTCTGAAGCGAATTACGCTTAGTCTGCACTACTACACCATCCAAAGCCTTAACCGGTTTCAACTGAACACTGATTACTTTTGGTTCGTGCACCATTAAAGTCACAGCTTCATAGCCTACATAACTCACAGAAACTTCATGACTACCGGGATTCATGGGTAGTTCAAACTGTCCTTTATCGTCTGTAATGGTTCCTACAGTGGAGTCCTTCCATGCTACGGTTGCTCCCAGCATTGGCTGATTTTTTTCGTCGGTTACGGTACCCGACACTTTTTCCTGAGCAACTACAACCTGGGCTGTCAGCATCAGAAAAATCATAAAATATTTATACATGATTTTAATTTTAACGTTTTGAATAAAAGTTCACTCCGAAGCATTCAGAGTTTCAAAAGCATTAAAATTGGTCGTAGAAAATGTATTGGCAATAGAGTTTGTAGAGCGGAGGCGCGTTACTGTCGCAATAAAAGGACGGTGCATCACTCTTTGCAATTACTGTTTCAACCGCTTCAAGGGCTATCGGTTTCCACGTGTCAACCACTGTAAAAGCAGCCAAATCAAGCTGGAAACTTTTTACAATGACGTCTTCAGAAATAGATTTTTTGAAGTCGATTTTATCATTGGAACAACAACTGCTGTGTTCGTCGGATGAAGCACAACAAGTATCTTCCTGCTCTACCTTCTGTTCGACACAAGGCTCGTATTTTTTATAATCCAATGAAATACCGGCCATCTCGCCGCCACAATAATGCACATTGAACGCCAATCCAACATTGGAAACCAATATCAGCATTGCCAGAACAAAACTTATGTGCTTATTTATTTTCATCTGTTTTAAAAAATCGAACCAAAAATACATCTTTTTCTGAAACAAAATCAAAAAAACACGTTAATTGATCTCAACCATTTGCCCCTGATAAGGAATTTCACAGCGGATTTGATACTTTTCTTCAATTTTGCTTTTCAGGGTTTGTAGCGCTTCCACTTCACCGTGAACCAGAAAAATCGTCTCTGGCTTGTTTTCAAGTTGTGAGAGCCAATTTAGCAAATCGTCTTGATCGCCATGTGCAGATAAGCCTTCAATTTCAACAACTTTTGCTTCCACCGGATAATATTTTCCGTAGATTTTGATTTCCTTTTCCCCGTCCAACAATTTTCTGCCGCGTGTCCCTTCTGATTGGAAACCTACTATTACCACCGTAGTTTCCGGACGTACAATATACCGCTCCAGATAACTGAGCACTCTTCCTCCGGTTAACATCCCACTGGCTGCTATTACTACTTTCGGCTGATCGTCATAAATGGTAGCAATCGTATCCTCATAATCCGTAATCATGGTAAACATTTTGCACATTTCAGTACACTGATCGATTCGGAGTTTATGCCAGTCGCGATTTTCAGTAAAAAGTTCAATCATCTGAATTCCCATGGGCGTATCGATAATATAAGGCATATCGGGAATTCGGTCTTCTTTTTTGAGTTGCCAGATGAGATACATAATGGCTTGTGCCCGTTCCACGGCAAAACTTGGAATGACAATATTACCCCCATTTTCAAAGGCTTCATTAATGTATTCCGCTAATTCATCTTTAGGATCATTGCCCGGATGCAGTTTATTGCCGTACGTACTTTCCAGAAAAACATAATCCGCTTTTTTGGGTTTTACCGACGGAAAAAGCAAATCGTCATTATCGCGACCAATATCTCCTGAAAAAACCAACTTCCTTCCCTCAATATTGAGTTCAATAGAGCAAGCACCTAAAATATGAGCTGCGTAAAAATAACGGGCTGAAATTTCAGCATCGAGGTTAAATTCTTTTTCCAATTGAATTACCCTGAAAAAAGGAAGCACTTTTTCGGCTTCTTCCACGGTGTACAAGGGCTCGGCGGGATTGTGCTTGGAATATTTTTCTTGGTTGGCTTTTTCGGCTTCTTCTTCCTGAATTTTCGCACTATCCATCAAAATCAATTGGGTAATCGCTTTGGACGGACTTGTGCAATAAATTTTTCCTTCAAATCCCTGGTTAACCAATCGTGGCAACCAACCACAATGATCGAGATGCCCATGGGTAAGCAATACAAAATCGATGCTCGAAGGCAAAACCGGCAACGGTTCCCAATTTTGTTGCCGTAATTCGTGACCACCCTGAAACAAGCCACAATCGATTAAAATACGAATACCGTTTGATTCGATTAAAGTTTTTGAACCCGTTACGGTTCCGGCAGCTCCTAAAAATTGTATTTTCATCTCCTAATCTTTAAAAATAGAACAATTATTTCCGATGTAGTCACACAAATCCGAAGCTTCCTTAATAACATTTTTGATGCGGTTGCGATTGATTCCGATGTCGGAAAGCAATTCACTGTTTCCAATCAAATCGGAAGCCAAAAGAACATCCCGTATTAGTAGTTTTTCTTTTTCGTATTGTGTTAAAGTGGTCAAACAGGTTACCGGATACAGGCCGTTTTCTTCAATTTTATACTTCAGACATTGCTTAGCGGGATAATCCCAGCTGACCATTTTTAAATTAGAGCAAGTTCCAAACTGTATCGCTTCAGAAGTAAATCGATTATTGGTAATCACCCAACATTTACTGATGGTATCACTCTGACTGAACACCGAATGCGCTTTCCCTTTCAAATCGTTAAAACGTGAGAGTATGTACATCGGAATCTTAACATCGGATTTGATTTCATTACTACTGTGAAACTTACATTCCACCATCGAAACAAAACCTTCCTTTTTCACCACCACATCCACTTCGTGCGAAACACATTTTCCATTGAGTATAAGATTGGTTTTTGCTGTAAATCCTTCGTTTTGAAACAACAAGGCGATGTACTTTTCAAAGAAGAATCCTGCCGGACCAAGTGCCTGAACCGCTGCTTTCAGATTATACCGTGCTGCATGTACTTTCGAGGTTTTTTTGAGCAACTGAAACGCCATTTTATAAATTTTACGGGTTGGCATCCCATCATAAATCTCCCTTTCGATGACTCCTAAAATATCTTCGATTTTTTCTTTTGTAGCACCGGAAAGCTGAAGGGAATTACGGAGTTTTTCCCGGTCGAAATAAACAATATCCCCAGATTGTTTGACAACTTTCATGTTTGCGTCCTTTGTTTAAAGGTACGAAATTATTTTCAGGAAACTTTTTTCTGATAATAGAAAGCCGGCAAAAAAAGCACCAGAAACAACGGCTGAATCAAAAACCGGCGAATATAAAAGAGTAACATATAATCCGGATTTTGAAAAAACGAGAGCATACCGAAAAAAGCAAGCATCAGCAATACAAAAAATATCGCATACAGAAATGAAGTCAACTTAACCAATTGCCTGTCTTTAAAAACCACGTATATAACCCCTAAAGAAAGCACCATATTAACGACATAACGCATAACCAATCCTAAAAATAACTTTAGGACATTATACTCCGGCAAAGGCTTATCCTTAAAATCTCCCTTGAAAAATTCAAGAAAAGGGTCGTAAAAAAGGGATTGCTCAAACAAACGAACGCACGCCAACATTCCTATCAAAGCGATTACGGCAGCAATCTTCGCTTTATTTTCCAGCAGTTTCTTTCTCATAACCCGAAAATTTCCATAACCACAACACCCATAACACAAACACTACCGCATAGATAAACAGCGGAAAAAGAACACCATGTAAAATATGTTCGTAGTCCGGATAACCGTAAAGTGCCATAGCCAGAAGTGCAATACGTATTACGTTTAAAATATGAATAATTAAGCATCCGGCAAGAATATAACTTACCGTTTTTACCCATCGTGTTGAAAAGGCAAAAACAAAGGCCGCAAATAAAATCATAACACTTATCGCATTACATCCTTCAACAATTCGGGCCACATATTTCCCCTGATATATTAGATTCATACAAGGTTCAAACAAGTTCGGCTCTATATTGGCTTCTTTGCCGAAAAACACAATAACTTCTTTGGATTGCCAGGCAACCGTTTGGGTAAAACCGTCTAACTCATTCTTTGAAGCATCAAACTGATTTAAATACACCCTATAACCAACCGACAACACTGCATAAAGTACAAAAAACTTGAGCAGGAAAATAAAAAAAGGTTTGTATTGTAGCAGGAGTTGTTTCACAAATTTGATTTTAACAAAAATATAAAAATTAAAAGACGGCGATTCAATACTTTTGCAGAAAACAAAAAAACATGAGCTTTCAGGAGTTACAACCAAAAGTTATCGAAATACTTTCACAGGAAAGGATTTCACGCGATGAAAAACTTAAACATTTATGTCAATTACTTACGGACAACGTCGATTATTACAATTGGGTTGGATTTTATTTTGCCGATCATAACACCAGAACACTCCATTTAGGCCCATACGTTGGTGCGGAAACTGACCATACCGTAATCCCCTTCGGAAAAGGAATTTGCGGACAAGTTGCCGAATCCAATGCTAACTTTGTAGTTCCGGATGTAAAAGCACAGGACAACTATATTGCCTGCAGTTTTACGGTGAAATCGGAAATTGTCGTACCTCTTTTTGTTGATGGAGTAAACATTGGACAAATCGATATCGACAGCCATGTCATTGATCCGTTCACTGAAGCCGACGAAAGATTTTTAGAATTTGTAAATCAGGAAGTTGCCAAATTATTTTAAGTAAGTTTCGGTAAATTATTTGTGATTCTGAAAAATAAAGTTACCTTTGCACCCGTATTGAGACTGTCTCAATTTACATAATAATCATTTTAAAAATATTAGCATGTACTTAACTAAAGAAGTTAAATCAGAAATCTTCGCTAAACACGGAGGCGCAGCAGCCAACACTGGTTCTGCAGAAGGTCAAATCGCGTTATTCACATTCAGAATTTCTCACTTGACTGAGCACTTGAAAAAAAATCGTCACGATTTCAACACTGAGCGCTCACTAGTTTTATTAGTAGGTAAAAGAAGAAGCCTTCTTGACTACTTAAAGAAAAAAGATATCAACAGATATCGTGCGATTATCAAAGAATTAAACATCAGAAAATAATCATGAAGAAGAGGTGCCTGCGCGCCTCTTTTTGTTTTGTATATTTTGACAGAAAAAAGTTTGGTTTTTCATTGGGTATTAGACAACTACAACAACAACACAACAACACACAACTGAAACCCTTTGTTTAATTAAGAATTAAATTTTATGATTCCTAAGGTTACCCAAGAAATTATCGATTTGGGAGACGGTAGAACCATCTCAATCGAAACAGGAAAACTAGCCAAACAAGCCGACGGTTCTGTCGTGGTTCGTATGGGCGATGCAATGTTATTAGCAACGGCGGTATCTGCCCGTACTGCCAATCCAGGTATTGATTTTCTACCCTTAACAGTAGACTATCGTGAAAAATTTGCTGCTGCGGGACGTTTCCCGGGTGGTTTTTTCAAAAGAGAAGCACGTCCTAGCGACAGCGAAGTGCTCACCATGCGTTTAGTAGACCGTGTATTGCGTCCGCTATTTCCGGATGATTACCACGCGGAAACGCAAATTATGATCCAGTTAATGTCACATGACGATAATGTTATGCCGGATGCTTTAGCAGGTTTAGCCGCTTCAGCTGCCTTAGCAGTTTCAGACATTCCTTTCTACAACTTAATTTCCGAAGTACGTGTAGCGCGTATCGACGGTAAATTTGTAATCAACCCAAGCCGTGAGCAATTAGAATTATCCGACATCGACATGATGATTGGTGCTTCTTTGGACTCTGTTGCGATGGTAGAAGGCGAAATGAAAGAGATTTCAGAAGCCGAAATGGTAGAAGCTATCAAATTTGCTCACGAAGCGATTAAAGTTCAGATTCACGCACAATTAAGATTACAGGAAGCTTTTGGTAAAAAAGAAATCCGTACGTATGAAGGTGAAGTGGAAGATGAAGAAGTGTACAAAAAAGTAAAAGCAGCGGCATACGATAAATGCTATGCAATTGCTCAGGAAGCTTCAGGAAAAAGTGAAAGAGGCGAGAAATTTGCCGCAGTAAAAGAAGAAGCGAAAGCTTTATTTACCGAAGAAGAATATGCTGCTAATGCTGATTTAGCAGGATTGGTTGGAAAATATTTCTACAAAACCAACAAAGAAGCCGTTCGTAACGTAATCCTTGAGAAAGGAATCCGTTTGGACGGAAGAAAAACTACCGAAATCAGACCAATCTGGTGTGAAACGGATTATTTACCTTCTGTACACGGTTCCTCGTTATTTACACGTGGAGAAACTCAGGCTTTGGCTACTGTTACTTTAGGAACTTCAAGAGAAGCTAACGTAATCGATTCTCCATCAGAACAAGGTGAAGAGCGTTTCTACTTGCATTACAATTTCCCTCCATTCTCAACCGGAGAAGCAAAACCTTTAAGAGGAACTTCAAGAAGAGAGGTTGGTCACGGAAACTTAGCGCAGCGCGCTTTAAAAAATATGATCCCTGCCGATTGTCCTTACACGATCCGTATTGTATCGGAAGTATTAGAATCTAACGGTTCTTCTTCTATGGCAACGGTTTGTGCCGGAACGATGGCTTTAATGGATGCTGGTGTTCAGATGACGAAACCGGTTTCAGGTATTGCCATGGGATTAATTACAGATGGTGAGAAGTTCGCTGTTTTATCCGATATTTTAGGTGACGAAGACCACTTGGGAGACATGGACTTCAAGGTAACTGGTACTACTGATGGTATTACCGCTTGCCAGATGGACATCAAAATCGAAGGATTGCGTTACGACATCATGGAACAGGCTTTAGGACAGGCACGCGACGGACGTTTACACATTTTAGGTAAATTAACCGAAACAATCGCTACACCAAGAGCAAACGTTAAAGATCACGCTCCGAAAATCATTACCAGAACTATTCCAGGAAACTTCATTGGTGCTTTAATCGGACCTGGAGGAAAAGTAATTCAGGAATTGCAGAAAGCTACAGGAACTACTATCGTTATCAACGAAGTGGACGAGCAAGGTGTGGTTGAAATTTTAGGTACAAACCCGGATGGAATTGCAGCTGTATTAGCAAAAATCGATTCAATCATCTTCAAACCAGTTATGGGTGAAGCATACGAAGTGAAAGTAATTAAAATGCTTGATTTCGGGGCCGTAGTAGAATACACCGCAGCTCCAGGAAACGAAGTATTACTTCACGTTTCAGAATTGGCTTGGGAACGTACAGAAAATGTTGCCGATGTAGTTAAAATGGGCGATGTTTTCATGGTAAAATACCTTGGCGTAGATCCTAAAACAAGAAAAGAAAAAGTTTCTAAAAAGGCTTTATTGCCTCGTCCTCCAAGAGAAGACAAGAAAGACGATAAAAAAGAAAATCCTCAAGGTTAATTGCAATTAATTAATTCATAGGTTGAACCCCGCTTTTCGAAGTGGGGTTTTTTTATACATAAGTTTTTTTTATATTTTTTTAACAAATTAACACTTTTCAAAATGTTTTTATCTTAATTTGCGTAAGAATTATTTTATCTAAAATAAAACTCAACCAGCCCCGCAAAAATGAAATTAAAACAATTGGCATTACCCTTACTGGTGTTACTAAGTTTTTACACTGCAAAAGCTCAAACTTCAATTGAGACCTTAAGTGAAGCTTTTGACCAGACAATTGAAAAAGAAAACCTCAACATCAATAATGGTGTTTATCATACGAATATTTTCAGGATTTCAAACAATAAGCACCAATATTATCCTTCTGAAAAATTCAGCAAAGGAACGATTAATTACGAAGGACAAGACTACTTCAATCGCTCCGTAAAATACGACATATACCTGGACAATCTTATCCTGCAACCCATTGAATCTGAAGTAGTAAGTTTCAATTTAACACCACAAAAAACCGGTTGTTTTAAAATAAACGGGCGAAAATTCATTTACCTTAATAATCTGGATTTCCCTATGAGCACCATTAAAACTGGTTATTATGAAGAGAATATCTGCAATTCAAATTTTACTTTTTACATCCGCCATCATCGTGACAAAAGAGAGGTGATTAAAGACGTTAAAATCCTTATTGAATTTGACGACAATTACGAATATTTCTTAAAAAAAGAAGGTGCTTTTCACAAAATCAGCTCCCGAAAGGATGTTATCAAAATCTTTCCCCAACACAAAAGAAAGATTAACGATTTCTACTTAGCATCCCGCCAATTGGAAAAAGAAAACCTGCCTTTGTTCTATGAAAAACTCTTCAGCTACCTCAATACTGTTATAGACCACAATCTTCAATAGCCAAATGAACAAGTACCTCGTTACCCTTATACTTATTTTCTTCCTTCAAAACAGTTTTGCACAAGAAGAAAAGAACACTTTTTCTTTTGATTTCAATCAGACAAATCTTGAAAAAGCTATTGAAACGATAGAAAAAAACACAGCTTACACTTTCTACTTAGACACAAATTGGCTAAAAGAAAACCCGCAATCATTCACTTTAAATTTCACAAACGCATCGCTGGAACAAATTCTTTCACAACTGTTTGAGAAAACCAATCTTAATTATTTCATCACAAATAACAAAATCATTCTAACTAAAAACAGCATTATCTATAACGAACTGCCGGAAAACTATTTCACTCCTGAAAAAACCAAATCGGATTCCGAAAGCGCAACAGTTTTTCGAACCACTCCTGTTTTCCAGAAAGAACATGATGATAAAGACGCCAATGATAATACTCCGGCAATGATCGGTCGCGAAAATAAAGCATCCGATCAGAAAACCTTTGAATTAAGTGGTTATGTCCGAAATCAGAAAACCGGAAAACCTGCATCGGATGTAATCATAAGAGTCAAGAACTCCGAACATTCCACCGTCACAGATGCTGAAGGCTTTTACTCCATTAAACTCCCTATAGGGTTAAACATACTTGAAACGGAAAGCTTCCTGTTTCAGAAAAAAACGCGAAAAGTCATCTTGTACAGCAATGGTAAAATGGATTTCTCTGTTGCAGAAAACATCAATCAGCTTAACGAAGTGATTGTAAAAGCCAAAAAAACGGAAACCTTAAAAAGTGCCACTATGGGCTTAACCTCACTAAACGTTGAAGCGCTGAAAAACATACCTATGGTCTTAGGAGAACGTGATATTTTAAAAATTGCCACTACTATTCCCGGTGTCAAAACCGCTGGTGAAGGTTCTGCCGGATTTAACGTACGGGGTGGAAAAACAGACCAAAATTTAATACTACTCGACAACGCAGTAATTTATAATCCGGCACACTTTTTTGGTTTTTTCTCTGCGATAAACCCATTTACCACAGGAAGCGTTGATATTTACAAGGGAAGCATCCCTGCAGAACACGGAGGCAGGCTTTCATCGGTTTTTGACATTACTACTAAAAACGGCAACACTACAAAAATCTCCGGAGAAGGAGGCATCGGTGCCGTTACCAGCAATTTAACCGCAAGCATTCCGGTAGTTAAAGACAAAGCCAGTGTATTGGTTGGCGCAAGGGGCACCTATTCGGGTTGGATTTTACGCTCATTGAATGAGAAATCGCTAAAAAACAGTGAAGCCTCTTTTTATGATGCAATCTTAAAATACAATCACAAAATAAACGACAATAACACTATTGATGCAACGGGCTATTACAGCAAGGATGTCTTCAGTGTATCCTCAGATTCCCTATACAAATACAGCAACCAGCTCATCTCTCTAAAATGGAGCCATAACTTCAGCCCGAAACATCAGGGAGCCCTACTACTCTCCAACAGCGTATACAACTTTAACATTGAGTATGACAAAGAGAAAGACAGGCCGAAATCCTTTGAATTCGGTTATAAAATTGATGAGAAACAAGTGCAGTTCAAATTCAATTACGCTTTGACTGACAAACATAAACTAACCTACGGCGTTTCCGGAAAACACTATAAAATTAATCCCGGCTATCTTTCCCCAACAGATGACCAAAGTGTTTTAAATCCGGTTTATCTGGAAACAGAAAAGGCTTTTGAAACCGGGATCTATCTTGCCGATTCCTATAAAGTATCAGACAAATTACTGATTAATGCCGGTATTCGATATTCGTTCTACGGTGCTTTAGGAAACACTTCCCAGCGAATCTATCAGGAAGACGCACCAATAGCAGATGAATCAGTAGTGGAAACCAGACAATACGGCAACAACGAAATTATTAAAACTTACGGAGGATTTGAACCGCGTCTTTCCGTACGCTATTTTATAAACGATGAATTATCGATAAAAGCAGGATACGACAAAACATACCAATATCTTCATTTACTCTCAAGTAATACCACACAGTCCCCAACAGACGCATGGAAACTTTCGGATTTAAACATCAAGCCACAAAACGCAGATCAGTTTTCGATTGGGCTGTATAAAAACTTCTCGCAAAGAGATTTCGAAGTAAGCCTTGAAGGCTATACCAAACGAATAAACGACATCCTGGACTACAAAGTAGGCGCCAATCTGCTTTTAAATCAAAACATTGAAACGGAACTTCTCAAAGGTAAAGGCAAAGCTTACGGTGTTGAATTTCTAATAAAAAAACAAGCCGGAAAACTTAACGGATGGCTTGGATACACTTATTCCAGAACATTCATAAAGCTTGACAGTAAATTCGAATCTGAAAAAGTAAACAATAACGAATACTTTCCGGCCAACTATGACAAACCCCACGATATCAGTGCTGTTCTGAACTACAAATTCACCAAACGATACAGCCTTTCCACTAATTTTACTTATCAGACCGGAAGACCCATTACCTATCCCATCGGAAAATACACCTACGGAAATGCCGAATACACTTTATACAGCGACCGTAATCAATTGCGAATTCCCGACTATTACCGTCTGGACTTAGGATTTAACATCGAAGGAAATCATAAAATCAAAAAACTGGCTCATAGTTTCTGGAACATCTCTGTGTATAATGTACTAGGCAGAAACAATCCGTATTCCGTTTTCTTCGTAACTAAAAATGGAGAAGTAAAGGCCTATAAAACCACTATATTTTCCATCCCGATACCTACGGTAACGTATAATTTCAAATTTTAAAACATTAAAAATGAAAAAGGCAAACACATCATACTTCACCACTATAGCAATCTTTTTGCTTTTCTGTATCGGTATTGCCCCAGGCTGCACGGAACCTTATCAGATGACCACAAATACCTTTGAGAACATCTTGGTCGTGGAAGCCACACTTACCAACGAACTGAAAAAACAACAAATCAAACTCAGCAGAACCTATCGTTTAGAGGAGGAAGGACCGATTATTGAAGAAGGTGCTACAGTTTATGTTCTCGACGACACAGGAACCCGATACGATTTTATTGAACAAGACAGCATATATGAATCCGAAGCGGAGTTTCAAGCCGTTCCGGAAAGACGCTACCAACTTTTTATTTTTACTCGTGACGGAAAAGAATACACTTCCAACGAACAACAACTCACAACGGCAAATCCGATTAACGATGTTAGCGCCACTGTTGATATGCTTGAAGGTGTTCGAGGTGTTTCCCTTAAAGCGCACAGTTATGACCCTACCAATTCATCCAAGTTTTACCGCTACGAATATGAAGAAACATACAAAATTATTGCGCCCTATTGGGTTTATGTTAAAATGATTGCTACCGGAGAGGAATCCATTGCCTTTGTTCCACGTGATTATGAAGCACGAGTTTGCTATACTACCGAAAAATCTAAAGACATTATACTAACCACTACAGTAGGTCAAACGCAGGATCAGGTAGACCATCCTGTTCGTTTCATCAGCCAGCAGAATCCGATTATAATGCACCGATACAGCATTTTGGTTACACAATATGTCCAAAATCAGGAATCGTACAATTTTTACAAAAACTTAAAAAACATATCAAGTACAGGCAATGGCGGACTATTATCTCCTATTCAGCCCGGCTTTTTTAACGGAAATATTAAATCCGTAAACAATGTTAAAGAAAAAGTTGTCGGATTTTTCGAGGTATCTTCTGTTTCTAAAAAAAGGATCTTTTTTAACTATACCGATTTATTTCCCAACGAACACTTACCACCCTATTTCGTTGATTGTGAAGGAGGATCAGAATCATTAGTATTCTGTTTTGACCCTAGAAACGACGTATGCGACGGATGGAATATTATCAGTTATGCTAGAACACAAAGAATGCTTTTTTACCAGTATATCGGAGGCATGACCTATGTATTTGTTCCCCCTCCTTGCGGTGACTGTACTACATTTTCGTCTAACGTAATCCCCCCATTCTGGCAGTGAAAAAGTTAATCTTATTTTTGATTCCGACCCTATTGTTTGTTACTTCCGTATGGGCACAGAATACTCATACAGAAAAACCACTTAACTCGATTCCATTCATTGAGGAAACAGTTTATATACACAGCAACACCAGCACCTTAGTAACCGGTGAAACACTTTATTACAAATTATATTGTCTTAATACTGTTTCCAAAAATTTCAGCAACATCAGTAAAATAGGCTATATCGAACTTTTAGACAAAGACAATCAAAGCCTTTTAAAACAAAAAATCGGATTCAACAACGGCTCCGGAGTTGGTGATTTTTTCATTTCCGGAAATTATAAAACAGGAAGTTACAAATTAATCGCATACACCAACTGGACACTCAACAAAACAGCTGCCAATGTAACGCGACTGGATCTCTTTATTATCAATCCGTATGAAACTCCTCCAACAAGCACAATCACCAAAGACATACCTATCGTAAAAAAGAACCAGGAAGCAACACCGTCTGAAAACGATAAAATCGAACTGATTACAGAAAAAAAACAATTTGGGAATCGTGAAAAAGTTCATCTGCGCCTCAACGCAAAAACAGATGATGTAAGAAACGGTAATTTCTCTGTTTCCGTCCGAAAAATTGACAATTTACCAGTAATACAGCCAATCAATGCGGTAGCGTTTCAAAACTCAGCGTATGGGAAAACAGCTGAAAATGACAAAAAAAGCACTTTCCTTCCTGAACTGAGAGGTGAAATTATCTCCGGAAGCATCAGCTCTAAATCAAACAACGAAAACGTAAAAGACAAAACAGTTGCACTCTCACTTCCCGGAAAAAATTTCGATTTAAAAATCGCAAAAACCAACCATGAGGGGAAATTCAATTTTATTCTAGATCGCGATCCGGCTTCATCGGATGCTGTACTTCAAGTAGTCGAAAACAATAGAGACAATTATATCATTTCGTTGGACAAAAAAGAGGCCAATACTTTTAAATCACTGCATGAATCACCAGAATTACACCTTGATTCTTCAATGAAAAAAGACATCGAAGAACGTTCAATTGCCAGTCAAATAGAAAACAATTATTACCAATTAAAAAATGATAGCCTGAAAAAACAGTCCAAAACATATCCGTTTTTTCACCCATTGCAAATTGAATACATTTTAGACGACTACAGCAGGTTTCCAACCTTGAAGGAAAGCATAGTTGAAGTTTTTTTCGAAATGTATTATAAAAAAACTGGAGAGAAATATTCTGTACATGTGCGAGATTTCAATTCCAAAGGAGAAACGTTTGGCGAGCCCATGGTTATGGTAGACGGCTTATTAATCCAAGATACCGATGAATTATTCACCCTTGACATGCAACATATTTACAAAGTAAGTTTAATCAACAAAACCTATATTTACGGACCCAAAACTTTTGATGGTTTGATTAATTTTACCACAAAAAATTTCGCATACACAACCAACGCTTCCGGTGATTTCATTAAAAAAGTAACCTTGCAACGGCCACTTATTGAAAAAAAATATTTTGCTCCCGATTACAGTGTTAATCCCAA
This sequence comes from Flavobacterium enshiense, assembly GCF_040750275.1. Lineage (GTDB taxonomy): Bacteria > Bacteroidota > Bacteroidia > Flavobacteriales > Flavobacteriaceae > Flavobacterium > Flavobacterium enshiense_B. The sequence goes on along the minus strand of NZ_JBDOCV010000001.1, from coordinate 288,916 downwards.
CCAAAGAATTCCGGATTTCCGATATCAATTAGCCTGGATTCCCGAGATAAACTTTCAAAATCAAGAAAGTAGCATCGACTTTTTCACGTCAGATGTTAAAGGTAATTTCGAAATCTCTCTAGAAGGCTTTACAAAAAAAGGCGAACCTATATCGATAAAATCCACATTTTCCGTTGAGTAAAAAATAAAAAAACAAAACTCTTGTAACTTTTTTTTCCTTTCTTACGTATAACAACCTGAACACTTAAAAAGATAAGGAGAAACAATTAATGAGACAGCTCAAAATTACAAAGCAGGTAACCAATCGTGAAACTGCTTCCTTAGACAAATACCTTCAGGAAATTGGTAAAGTAGACCTGATTACGGCAGATGAAGAGGTAGAATTAGCACAGCGAATTAAAGCCGGAGATCAAAGAGCCTTAGAAAAATTAACAAAAGCTAATTTACGTTTCGTAGTTTCCGTAGCGAAACAATATCAAAACCAAGGTTTAACCTTACCCGATTTAATTAACGAAGGTAATTTAGGTTTGATTAAAGCCGCGCAACGTTTCGATGAGACCCGTGGTTTTAAATTTATTTCGTATGCCGTATGGTGGATTCGTCAGTCGATTCTACAGGCATTAGCCGAACAGTCACGTATTGTTCGTTTACCGTTGAATAAAATCGGATCGATCAACAAGATTAACAAAATGTACGCGTTGTTGGAGCAATCACAAGAGCGTGCCCCTTCAGCCGAAGAAATTGCAGCGGAATTAGACATGACTGTAAATGACGTAAAAGAGAGCATGAAAAACTCCGGACGTCACTTATCCATGGATGCTCCGCTTGTGGAAGGAGAAGATTCAAACTTATACGACGTTTTACGTTCAGGAGAATCTCCAAATCCAGACAGAGAACTGATTCACGAATCGCTTCGCACCGAAATCGAAAGAGCTTTGGAAACCTTAACCCCAAGAGAAGCAGACGTAGTGCGTTTGTATTTCGGATTGGGCGATCAACATCCAATGACTTTGGAAGAAATCGGCGAAACCTTTGATTTGACCCGAGAGCGTGTGCGCCAGATTAAAGAAAAAGCAATTCGTAGGTTAAAACATACATCCAGAAGCAAAATCCTTAAAACTTACTTAGGATAATTGGAAAAGTGTCAAAAAAGTTGTAAATTGAATTGTTTATTTTAACTTTACGGCTCAAAATTTGATAGTTATTCCTTAAAATATTGAAAATAACAACAGTTTCAATAACTGTTCGTTTTTTGATTGATGATTGAAACTCCGGCTGATTACCGGAGTTTTGCTTTTTAAGCAATCAAAACTCCAGTCAGTTCGCGAAAATCGCTCGGGTATAGCTTCGCTCAATTCGACTTTCAGTCTCGGGTTCGGAGTTTTGCTTTTTATACTATCTTTGCAACTTCAATACAACAACACACACAATGAACAAACAAGCTCTTATAGCACCGTCAGTACTTGCTGCTGATTTCGCCAATTTACAACGCGACATCGAAATGATCAATCAAAGCGATGCCGATTGGTTCCACATCGATGTAATGGACGGACACTTTGTACCCAATATTTCTTATGGTATGCCGGTAATTGAAGCCATCAAAAAACACGCCACCAAACCTTTGGACGTACATTTGATGATTGAAAAACCAGAACGCTATATTGACACTTTTGCCAAAATTGGTGCCGATATCATTACGGTTCATTATGAAGCTACCGTACATTTACACCGCACGCTTGCCCAAATAAAAGCAGCCGGTTGCAAAGCCGGAGTGGTTTTAAATTTAACAACACCCGTTTCCGTTTTGGAAGACATACTGCCAGAATGCTATATGGTTTTGATTATGTCCATAAACCCTGGATTCGGCGGACAGAAATTTGAAGAGATAACCTATAACAAGGTTCGCAAACTGCGAAAAATGATTACGGAACAAGGCCTGGATACTTTAATTGAAATCGATGGCGGAGTAACCAATAAAAATGCAAAACAACTGGTTGAAGCCGGTGCTGATGTTTTGGTTGCCGGAAGCTATGTTTTCAATGCGGAAGACCCAATTGCAACTGTCGCTGATTTAAAAAAAATCACCACATTATAAAACCAAAAAGCGCTGAAAACCAGCGCTTTTTTTTATTTATATTGCTCTAAGAGGTACTTTATCAGATCGGTAGTGGTTACGATTCCTACCAACAAATCTCCGGTACAAACCGGAAGGGCATGAAATTCGTTGGATGCTAATATTTTCGCCGTTTCCTTAATGGTGGTATCAGGCGACACACAAACTACTTTTTTGGTCATTACCTGCTCGAGTGTAAACATATTGTAAACGGTGGTATCCACTACTTCCTCATCATCATCTACAGCATCGGCAAAAGAAATACGCAACAAATCCGTATAACTTAACATTCCGATTATCTTACTGCCGTTCACCACCGGAATGTGTCTTATTTTATGTGCTTTAAACAGACTTTCGGCCTTAGTTAAATCATCGGCAAGATTGAGCTTAATAATATTTTGCGTCATAATGGTTGACACAGGAACTTGTTGCTTCATAATTGTAAAATATTGATTATCAATAAAATTACCCCTATAAAGTTACAAAATAGCTGATAAAAATCAGGCGTTTATCAAAACTTAATATTTCCGGCGATTTCCTGTAATGCGATTTCGGAAATTTTGGCTTGGAATTTCGCACTGCTGTGTCGGGCTACTGCATTGATATAATTTTCCTGAGCGGTTCTAAATTCGATAGTAGGAACGGTTCCTATTTTGAATTTATCCATCGTGATTTCAAGATTGCGTTTCGCTATAGTTTCGTTATCCTGCTCCAGCTTGGCTAATTCGATATTAGTCTTATAGGTTTGAAATGCGCTTGCCAATTGGGTGTCAATCGATTTATTTTGTTGTTCGATAGCCATAGCGGTATTTTCCACCTGCAACTTGGCAATCTTCTCGTTGCGATGCTGTAAAAAACCATTGAATACAGGAATCGCAGCCGAAACCCCATAATTCAATCCCCTGCCTGATGATTGCGACACAAATCCCAAACTCGATTCACTCTCGGTAAAAGCATACCCTGCATTCAGATTAACGGTGGGATAACGATTGGCTTTTACTTGTTTCAGATTCAATTCTGCCACTCTCTTGTTAATCAAAGCCAACTGCAGCTGAGGGTTTTGTTTTTTTGTCAATTCACGCAATTCAGCTAATTGCAATTTATCATCCGTTGTGCCGGTTTCAACTACTTTAAAATCGGCATCCGTTTCTCTCGCCAGCAGTTCGTTGAAACGAATTTTGGCATTATGAAGCAATTCTTGCTGCTTTAACAAATTGGATTTATCGGTGTTCAAATCCACCTGTGCGTTCAATACTTCCAACTTCGCTGCTTTCCCGATGGTAAAACGATTTTCAGCCGTTTTCAAGCGTTGCTTAGAAATTACAATGGTCGTATCTAGAGCACTTAACAATTGCTGCTGTTGCACCAAATCATAATATCCGGACATTACATCGCTTACACGCGTCATGATGGCCAATTTCAACTCGGTTTCACCTTGCTTTTGTAATTCTTTCAACTGATCGTAACGAGCAAACATTCCTAAACCGTCAAAAACCGTCCAACCCAAATTTACGCCGTAAGTCATGCTGTTATTTTTAGCATTATCCAGTTCCCGAACGGCTCCGGTGGACTGCGTTTGTTTTGTATTCTGTATGCTGTTGTTTTGCGTAAAAGTAGCATCCAATCTTGGTAACATTCCGGCATTGGCAACTCCTACGCCAGTTTCGTCAATTTTCAAATTATTGGAAGCTAATCGAATGTCGTAATTATTTTTTAAGGCAATTTGAACCGCATCTTCCAAGGTTAAAACCTCCTGCGCATTTCCAAATTGAAAGGCTACTATTATGAATATCCATTGCAACAAATACTTTATCATGCCGTTATTCCTTTTCATATTTTTCAAGATTATCAAATTCCGGACGATGCTTTTTCTCCCGTGACCACATCAGGTAAATGGCCGGAATGACAAACAACGTTAACATCAGGGAAAACAAGGTTCCTCCCACAATTACCACACCCATTCCAATTCTACTGGTGGAAGCAGCGCCTAATGACATTGCAATCGGTAACGCTCCTAATGCAATGGCTAAACTGGTCATTAGGATTGGTCGCAAACGAGATTCCGATGCCTCTATAATGGCTTCGTATTTCGATTTCCCTTGTTCCCGCAACTGATTCGCAAATTCGACGATTAGAATTCCGTTCTTCGTTACCAGACCAATCAACATTACTGTTCCAATCTGACTGAAAATATTCCAGGTCTGACCAAACAGCCAAAGCGAAAACAACGCTCCTGCAACCGCCATCGGCACAGTTAAAATGATGATGAACGGATCGATAAAACTCTCAAACTGCGCCGCTAAAATCAAAAAAATCAGCAACAACGCCAAGCCGAAAGCAAACGATGTATTCGAACTACTTTCCACAAAATCTCGCGATTCACCACTTAAATCCGTCGTGAAGGTATCGTCTAAGACTTTTTCTTTGATGCGTTCCATAGCGTCAATTCCATCGCCGATACTTTTCCCTGGTGCCAATCCTGCTGAAACCGTGGCCGACATGTAACGGTTGTTATGGTACAATTGCGGCGGGCTGCTCTGTTCTTCCACCGTAACTAAATTATCCAATTGAATCAGTTCGCCCTTATCGCTTTTTACAAAGATGGAAGTCAGATCCATTGGGGTATCGCGGTCTTTTTTATCGAATTGTCCCATCACCTGATACTGCTTTCCGTTCATCATGAAATATCCAAAACGCTGACCACTTAAGGAAAGCTGCAACGTTTGCGCCACATCGATAATGGAAACGCCCAAACTTTGTGCTTTTTCTCTATCAATCGTTACGTAAATTTCAGGTTTGTTGAATTTCAGGTTTACATCCGAATTCGAAAATGTTGGATCATCCGCCACTTCGTCCATGAACTGTGGGATTTTCTCCTGTAGCTTTTTAAAGTTCGGCGCCTGAATTACAAACTGCACTGGCATTCCGCCACGACGGTTCACCGCAATAGTCGGCGATTCAGAAACGTTTAGTTTGGCTTCCGAATATTGTTTGGTCCATTTCGTTAAATTCTCTGCAATTTCTTTTTGGCTTTTCTCTCTTTCTCCCGGCTGCACTAATGCAATTCGCGCACGGCCACTGTTCACGGAAGACGACCCGAAACCTGGTGACGTAATAATCAAACTCACTTTTTTCTCCGGAATGGAATCGTTGATAAGTTCAGTCAATTCGCTCATGAATCGGTCCATATAATCATACGAAGCACCTTCGGGAGCGGTTACATTTACCCCGATAAAACTTCGGTCGTCATAGGGTGCGGTTTCTTTCTGAAGCACAGTAAAGAATAAATAGATCAATCCGAAACAGGCGATTAATATTGGAAAACTCAACCATTTTTTCTTCATAAATCCGGTTAGGGCTTCCGCATATCCGGAATTCATTTTTTCGAAATAAGGTTCCGTCAGTTTATAGAATTTTGATTTTTTCTGCTCCCCGCCTTTCATCAGGTATGCATTTAGCATCGGCGTAAGCGTTAATGACACAAAGGCCGAAATCAACACTGCCGCACCAATTACCACCCCGAATTCACGGAACAAACGCCCTACAAATCCTTCTAAGAAAATAACCGGCAAGAATACCGCGGCCAACGTAATGGAAATTGAAATAACGGCAAAGAAAATCTCATTGGAACCTTTTATCGCGGCCTCAATCGGCGTCATACCTTCTTCTACTTTTTTGAAGATGTTTTCGGTTACCACAATTCCGTCATCCACCACCAAGCCTGTCGCCAATACGATGGCCAATAAAGTCAGTACGTTTACGGAAAATCCGCATAAATACATAATGAAGAACGTAGCAATCAGGGAAACCGGAATATCGATTAACGGTCGGAAAGCAATTGCCCAATCCCTGAAAAAAGCATAAATAATCAAGACTACCAAAATAATCGAAATCAACAAGGTTTCCGCTACTTCGGTTACCGCTTTTTTTACGAACACCGTATTATCGATCGCGATGTTTAATTTGAAGTCTTTTGGTAAATCTTTCTGCAATTGGTCGTATTGCTCGTAGAATTTTTCGGCGATGTCGAGATAATTCGTTCCCGGCTGGGGAATGATTGCCATACCCACCATCGGCTGACCGGAATCGGAAAGTTTGGTTTCTAAATTTTCAGCTTCTAAAGAGGCTTTTCCGATATCGCTTAAGCGGACAATTTTATCGCCTTCTGCTTTGATGATGATATTGTTGAATTCTTCTTCTGTGGATAAATTCCCTATGGTTTTTACGGTCAATTCCGTGTTGGCACCCGTTAATTTTCCGGAAGGCAATTCGACATTTTGTTTGTTTAAAGCCGTTCGGACATCGGCAACCGTGCAACCGTAGGAAGCCAATTTATTGGGATCAATCCACAAACGCATGGCATATTTTCGCAAGCCCCAAATTTGGACACTACTAACTCCGGGTATGCTTTGAAGGCGTTGGGCCAATACGTTATCGGCATAATCGGAAAGTTCGAGCACATTTTTGTTGTCACTCTGAACGGTCATCGTAATAATCGGTTCCGAATCCGCATCGGCTTTGGAAACTACCGGCGGGGCATCGATATCCTGAGGCAAACTGCGAACGGCTTGTGAAACCTTATCGCGTACATCGTTAGCCGCTTCTTCTAAATTTTTATCGAGGTTGAATTCAATGGTGATGTTACTTCTACCCTGACTGCTGGAAGAGGAAATATTTCGAATCCCATCAATGGAATTAATGGCTTTTTCTAAAGGTTCCGTGATCTGCGATTCTATAATATCAGCATTGGCACCGGAATAATTAGTTTGCACGGAAATCTGCGCTGGATCAATGGACGGAAATTCCCGCACACCCAAAAAGGTATACCCAATCACGCCGAAAAGGATCAGCATCAAGTTGAGTACAATGGTTAAAACCGGTCTTTTGATACTTAAAGTGGATAAACTCATACCTAAAATCTTATCTTACTTTAAACTTACTTTAACTGGGGCATCGTCTTTTAGTGTCATTACGCCACTGGTCAACAAAGTATCCCCTGCTTTTAACCCAGATAACACTAAAATTTCTTTGTCGGTTCGGGTTCCGGTTTCCACCATGACCTCTTTGGCTTTTCCGTTTAAGGAAACGAATACTTTTTTACCGTTTTGCACCGGAATCAAAGCTTCGGTAGGCACTAAGATAGCGTCGTTAATTTTATCCAGCGGTAAAGCGATATTGGCAAAGGTTCCCGGAATTAATTTTCCTTGTTTATTTTCGGCTAAAGCTCTCATTTTTAAGGTTCGGGTTGTTACTTCGATGCCTGGCTCAATCGCATAAATTTTAGCACTGAATTTTTCGTTGGAACCGGCTATGGTAAAGGAAATAGTCGTTCCTTCTTTCATCTGACCCGCGTATTTTTCAGGTATGGAAAACGTAATTTTCACCTGACTGGTATTGACAAGATTTGCGACAACTGTAGTTGGTGTGACATAAGCGCCTTTGGAAATGGAACGCAATCCGATTTTCCCTGAAAAAGGGGCTCGCACCGAAGTTTTGGCAATTTGCGCCTGTATAAGTTGGGTTTGTGCTTTCGCAGAACGAAAATCAGCGCTGGCAATGTCATATTCTTCCTGACTGATGGCTTCTTTTTGCAAGAGCAATCGGGCGCGACGTTCGTTTTCGGAAGCTAAGGTTTGTTTGGTTTTGGCTTGCGACAATTGTGCACGAAGTTCCAGATCGTTGATTTTTAGTAACTGTTGTCCTTTGGCAACGTAACTGCCTTCTTCAAAATTGATGCTCTCCACCACACCGGATACCTCACTGCGAACTTCCACCTGTTCGTTGGCATCGATAGATCCGGAAAGAGAAAGATTATCGGAGAAAACCTGAGGTCTTAAGACGATACCGGTAACTTTTGCTGGCTTTTTCTCACCCCCGTTTTTACCTTTTCCGCCTTCGTCTTTGGCTTTATTCTCGGAAATTCTGTAAAAAATCATGCCTCCTAAAATAACGGAGATCAAGGCGTAAATTATGTATTTAAGTTTCATATGGATTTAGAATAGTAGCTTTATGACTGCAATTTGTTGATTTGGTTTAAACAAAGCTACTTCTTATCCCTCCTACACCGTTAATTTAGAAGTGTTTTTAACAAAAATTTAGCGACTTCCCTTGAAGTTTATCATGAGTTCCACTTTGTGAAACAACTCTGGAAATTCTTGTTTAAATTGTCTGGGGGTTTCAAAAAAATGCTCCAGAACAACCGCTAAAAATTCAAATTTATTAGTATAGGCATAAATCCTGAAATAATCAGATTCCACAAGTTTTTTGGCGTTAGGCGGATGATGGATTTCCTCCAGAATTTCCTTAAACATATCCGAAAAAATAGTCATACTGGTATTATTGCTCTTCATGGCCTGAAAATTAAGCGCATGAGCAAATTCATGAAGTCCTAAATTATGATTGTCGTTATCGATGCTGTAGCCTTCAATAAAATCTTTCCATGAGAACGCAATCGCCTTCACCAAAGGATTAAATTCTCCTTTGTGATATTCGTCGTTCATGGTGGAATAATATTCTTCCGGATAAATGATAATGCGCTCGAAAACGTCGTACAGGTAATGCTTCATTCCAAAAGTAAGCATCGTAGATGTTGCGCCGATTAAAACCTTCATTTCATCTGTTACCATCAAACCGTCTTTCCCAACAAACTCATACTCGGCAATAAAATCTGCAACACGGTATTCGAAGTATTTTTTCTCCTTTATTGGCAGCCTCTGATAGAAAACAAAACCTTTCTTTAAAAAAGAGCGCTGACGTCGTGTTAAACGCTTTGAGAAAGGATAAAAATGAATGTAAAGCGGACGGTTGTAAAAAGCAATATACCCTTGCTCGAAGACTCTAAATACAAGAAGCCCGACAAACACAAGCACTATCACGGCTAACAAAATGTCTTCTAAAGGCATGCGTTAGGATTTGGGTTTAATATTTCAGGTAATATACAAATATTATAACAGAAGTTTACAAATTTATTTGAATAAAAACCATGAACTCCTAACGTTCTCACATCCTCAAAGTTCCGTTTTGAAAATAAAAAACACAGTAAAATGCTCAAGCAAGCTTGGATATTCGCTAATAACGACAGGGGGTTGACTACGTCTTACCCTACAAAGCTCCGTTTTGAAAATAAAAAACACAGGTAAAATGCTCAAGCAAGCTTGGACATTCGCTAATAACGACAAGGGGTTGACTACGTCTTACCCTACAAAGCTCCGCTTTGAAAACAAAAAGCATAAGTAAAAATGCTCAAGCAAGCTTGGACATTTTTACTTATGCTTTTTGTTTATTCGTGACCTCGGAGGGGTTCGAACCCCCAACCCTCAGAGCCGAAATCTGATATTCTATCCAGTTGAACTACGAGGCCGGTTTGAAGCTAGAATTTAGAAAAACGAATAGGCTTCTCAAATTCTAAATTCCAAATCCTTTAAACTAATAACTTTTTAACGATAGTGGAAATGGTTTTCCCATCTGCCTGACCTGCCAATTCTTTGGAAGCCTGACCCATTACCTGACCCATTGCTGCCATACCTGTTGCCCCGGTTTCGGCTATGATTTTTGTGATAATTGCTTCTACTTCCGCTTCCGACAATTGTGCCGGCAAAAACTTCTCGATTACAGCTACTTGCGCCAATTCCGGTTCTGCCAGGTCAGCACGGTTTTGTTCGTTGAAAATGGCTGCGCTGTCTTTTCTTTGCTTTACCAATTTCTGAAGCAATTTAATTTCGTCTTCCGAAGTCAAATCACCTCCAGCCGCAGATGTTTGTGCTAATAATATTTCCGATTTAATAGCACGTAACGCTTCTAAAGCTACGGTATCTTTTGCTTTCATGGCGGTTTTCATTTCATCCATGATTTTCGCTCCTAAACTCATATCTGTAGTTGTTTATACGATTATTCTATTCCTTTGATTCCAAAAACTCAAATGGTTTCCTGCTTAGCCCCGACAGGAGCGACATCGCGTAGAGCGGATGGCGGGAAAATGGCATCCAGATCCTCACTAACCTTTCGCTCCAAAAACCATTACTATTTTTGCTTTGCGAAGATAAAAAAATAACCCGAAACATCACTGCTTCGGGTTAAGGTTTCTCAAATAGGGGGATTAGTTAATCCACGTTGTCATGAAGGAAAGAGTTGTTCGAACGCAACTGAACGTCGTCATTACTGTCAAACCCTAAGGACATACGCGATTTACTATTGTCTACAGGAGCCGAATTCAAATCTACTCCCATGCGTTTATAAGCAGGTTCTTTCTCTAATTCGTTAACACGCGAAGTGCTGTTATTGAATTTATAGTTGAACTCTTTCATTTTTCTTTTACGCTCTTCCGCACGCATACGAAGCGTTTCTTCAATAGTCATTTCTACCGGCGAAACATCATCAAAATACGACTGTACAGCAGGTGCTTCCTCCGTCTTCCTCATGGTGATATCCAATTCCGGAGCAATCGGCTCTTCTTTTATTTCCGCTACCGGCTTTGAAGCTGCCAATTCGTTTTCTTTTTCCATGTAATCGTCTAGCGAATAACGCACTACTCCAGACTCACTTACTTCGGTTACCGGAACTACCTGCACCGGTTCAGTCACTTTCATTTCACGGGTTTCTTCGGTTAAATCGAATACTAAACGATCGTCGTTAGTGGAAACACCTCCATTGGTAAGGTCAAAAGAAAAAGATATTTGCTCTTGCACTTCTTGCACTTCCGGTTTTACGATTTCGGCACCGAAAACTTCAATTTCGCGAACGTCTTTAATTTCAAATTTCGGCTCTTCTTTTACCGGAGAAACGATTTCAAAGAAAACGTCTAAATTATTGATAAATTCAGAAGTTGGAATTAAATCCACTTCCGCTACCGGCTTTTTTTCTTCTACGGCTGCTACTTCCTCCTCTAAAGCAAAAACGATTTTTTCTTCTACTACAGGAGTAACTTCCGCCACAACCGGTTCCGATTTAACTTCTTGTGCAATGTTTGAAAAATCAAACGACGGCACCATTGGTTTTTGGGTTAAATCCTGTACTAATTTCTGCTCCCCTTCTAACGTGTGGATGATTTTTTTAGGCTCAGAATTTACTATTTCAGCCTGTTGCTCCACATTAAAACCTGTAGCAATAATCGTTACCGAAATTGCATCCCCTAAACTTTCATCTTCTCCAGCACCCATAATAATATTAGCACTGTATCCTGCTTCGGTTTGGATGTAATCGTTGATTTCACCCATTTCGTCCATCGTGATTTCGTTGGTTCCAAAAACGATTAGCAACAATACGTTTTTAGCACCCGTAATTTTATTGTCGTTTAATAACGGAGAATCCAAAGCGGCTACGATAGCATCTTTCGCACGGCTTTCACCGGATGCTGTTGCTGATCCCATGATAGCGGTTCCACTGTTGGACAATACGGTTTTCGCATCACGTAAGTCGATGTTTAAGGCGTAGTGGTTGGTAATTACTTCCGCGATACCTCTTGAAGCGGTTGCCAATACTTCGTCTGCTTTAGAGAACCCAGATTTGAATCCTAAGTTTCCGTATACTTCTCTTAACTTATTATTATTGATAACGATTAAAGAATCGACATGTTTACGCAACTTGTCAACACCCTGCAAGGCTTGCTCGGAACGCACTTTTCCTTCAAACTGAAACGGAATGGTTACAATACCTACCGTTAAGATATCGCGTTCCTTTGCCAATTGTGCAATTACTGGAGCAGCACCCGTTCCTGTTCCTCCACCCATACCTGCGGTGATGAAGATCATTTTGGTATTGCTGTCCAACATTTTTTCGATTTCTTCGATACTTTCCAAAGCGGATTGTTGGCCTACTTCAGGATTCGCCCCTGCTCCAAGACCTTCGGTCAAACCAATTCCTAACTGAATTTTGTTAGGCACCGGACTGTTTTGCAACGCTTGAGAATCGGTATTACAGATTACAAAATCCACACCTACGATTCCTTGTCTAAACATGTGGTTGATAGCATTACTACCACCGCCACCTACACCAATAACTTTAATTACATTTGATTGGTTTTTCGGCAAATCAAATGAAATACTTCCAAATTCGTTGTTGCTTTCCATACTGTATCGGTTTTATTCTGCGTTATCTAAAAATTCTTTAATCTTGTCTATATACTTATCAAAAAAGCCTCGTTTTATCTTATCTCCCGTGGATTCCATTTCTACCGGAGGCCTTTTTATTTCTGCTTTAGGCTGTTCAAAAACAAGCTCTTCCTCAATTGGCTCTTCTGCGATATTCTGAATAACTGGCTGTTTGATTTCAATTTTAGGCTCCGGCTGCTTCATTTCCACTAATGGCGTGGCGCTTTTGGTATTGTTTCGAGTGCTGTTCATCACCAAACCAACGGCTGTCGCATACATCGGACTTGAAATCTCCTCATCAGAATTTCCAGCCAAATGTTCGTTCGGATAACCAATTCTGGTGTCCATTCCCGTGATGTATTCCACCAATTGTTTAATGTGTTTCAATTGCGAACCACCACCAGTCAATACAATGCCGGCAATTAACTTTTTACGCGGATCTTCGTGACCGTAATTTTTAATCTCTGCAAAAACCTGCTCGATGATTTCCACTACTCTTGCGTGAATAATTTTCGAAAGGTTCTTTAACGAGATCTCTTTAGGCTCACGCCCTCTTAATCCCGGAATCGAAACGATTTCGTTGTCTTTATTTTCACCCGGCCAAGCCGAACCAAATTTCACTTTTAACAGTTCCGCCTGCTTTTCAATAATCGAACAACCTTCTTTGATGTCTTCCGTGATTACGTTTCCACCGAAAGGCACTACTGCGGTATGACGGATGATGCCATCTTTAAAAATAGCCAAATCCGTAGTTCCGCCTCCGATATCAATCAAAGCCACACCAGCTTCTTTTTCCTCCTGACTTAAAACCGCATCGGCTGAAGCTAACGGCTCCAAGGTTAATCCCGACAAATCCAAACCGGCACTTTTAATGCAACGGCCTACGTTTCGGATAGAAGACGCCTGCCCCACTACTACGTGAAAGCTTGCTTCTAAACGCCCGCCGTACATTCCGATTGGCTCTTTGATTTCGGATTGTCCGTCGATTTTAAATTCCTGCGGCAACACGTGAATAATTTCTTCACCCGGCAACATCGCCAGTTTGTGCACCTGATTGATCAGCATATCAATATCGGCATCGCCAATCACTTCTTCCGGATTTGGACGACTGATGTAATCGCTGTGCTGAATACTGCGAATGTGCTGACCGGCTATACCTACCACCACATCGTTAATTTTATAACCCGAATCCGCTTCTGCTTCGATAATCGCCTGCTGAATGGATTGAATGGTTTGTGTAATATTATTTACCACACCACGCGCCACACCAAGGCTTTTGGATTTCCCAACGCCTAAAATTTCTAATTTCCCGTACTCATTTTTCTTGCCGATCATTGCCACAATCTTTGTGGTTCCAATGTCTAATCCTACTGCAATACTTTCTTTTTCCATTTTTCTTCTATTTGGTGCACACAACCTGCTGTGTAAACTTCAAATTAATCATCTTATATTGTCCAACCAAGGTATCTCTCAATGAATGTTGATAAAAGGCTTTGTAATTATTAAACTTCTTATCCACATTAATACTTTTCCCGAAAAGAATACGATAGTCATAATTCCTGTTCGTCATCATCATGCTCCCTGTCGGCAAAATCTGCACACCTGTGATGTTTTTTTTCAAGAAATCATCATCATGAATTTTCTTAAAAACATCTACCAATCCCGCTCTGTTTTCCTCATTCACTTCACCGGACAGAAGAGGCACGCGCGCGGTATATGTATCCGACAACGGCATTTCTTCTCCTTGATAGTCAATGTAATACGAACCTTTTTCATTGCTAACTCTTGCGATTGGGGTCTTCTGTGTAACGAGCGCTTTAAGGGTTCCGTCTATTGTGGCATACACCTCGACTTTTTCAATCATCTTGTTCTTATCGAGAGTATGCTCTAAACTATTCAAATCTAATTTATCTTTTCGTATACTGGAAGAGCCGTTAAAATTTTGTATTAACAAGTTATTAACCGTTTCATGTGTCACAAAAGGGTTGTTTTCTCCCGTAAATTCAACATCGGTTTTCACTATTTTTCGTGCTTCGTTTCGCATGGTGGAAAACGAATACAAAAAAATCATGACACCAATCATGAGCACCAAACGCACATCTGCCCACTTTATTTTCTTCATTTTTCCAACGCTTTTTTAATTTCCGGAACCATTTCTCCTACGTCCCCCGCACCGATAGTTACAACTATCGGAGCATCAGAAGCTTGCATTAACGCAATCAATTCCTCTTTTTGAACCAATCGCTTATTGTCATTTTCAATTTTACCCAACAACCAACTTGAAGTAACGCCTTCCATTGGCAATTCTCTCGCCGGATAAATCTCCATCAAAAACACTTCATCGAATTGCGATAAACTTTTGGCAAAATCATCGACAAAATCGCGCGTTCTGCTAAACAAATGTGGTTGAAAAACCGCCAACACTTTCTTCCCCGGATACAATTCCCGAACCGCCTGATGCACGGCATTAATTTCCGTTGGATGATGCGCATAATCGTCAATGTATACAAAATCCGGCTTGCGAATCTGGAACGAAAAACGACGACGCACGCCTTTGAATGTTAAAAAAGCCTTGGCAATCGCGTCTGTTGGGGTACCAAATGTTTTTGCCATCGCCAAAGCTAAAAGCGCATTAGTAAGGTTATGCCTGCCTGGCAGACCAAATTTTAAATTTGTTATTGTCTCGGTTGGTGTTTCCACATCGAAAACATACCAGCCGTCTTCTATTCTTATGTTTTTTGCAACGAACTTTGAATCGTCGTTGACACCCACTGTAATGGCCTCAATCGGCAATCCGTTTGTGACAAAAAGTTTAGCTTTATCTTCTACTTTATTCGCGAATTCGATAAACGATGCTTCAATGGACGCTTTATCCCCATAAATATCCAAATGATCGGCATCCATGGACGTTACGCAAGCGATGTTCGGATGCAGGTGCAAGAACGAGCGGTCGAATTCGTCGGCTTCCACCACCGTAACCGTTTTCCCGTTTCCGATTAAATTGGAGTTATAATTCTCGACGATTCCACCTAAAAACGAGGTTACATCGGCGCCACTTTCATACAAAACATGTCCTAAAATACTGGATGTTGTAGTTTTTCCGTGCGTTCCGGCTACCGCGAAACAAAACGTATCTTTAGTGATGATCCCTAAAACTTCCGCACGTTTTTTCACGACGAAACCGTTATCCAAAAAGTAATTCCACTCGGCATGACTCTTCGGAACGGCCGGCGTGATAACTACCAGCGTATTATCTTTATTCAAATACTCCTGACCAATTAACGCAATGCTGTCTTCAAAATGAATCTGAATTCCTTCTCGCTCCAACTCTTCAGTTAAATGCGTTGGGGTTTTATCATAACCGGCTACATTTTTCCCGATGAACTTGAAATAGCGCGCAATGGCACTCATTCCGATGCCTCCGATTCCGATGAAATAGACGTTTTGTATTTGGTTTAGGTTCATTTTTTTTAGGTTCTTAGGCGCTAAGGCACTGAGTTACTAAGGTTTTATTTTATCAACTTTACAATTTCGTCGACGATGTCTTTGGTTGCATTGGGTAAAGCCAACTGTTTTATATTTGCACTCAGTTGATTTTGCTTTTCATTGTTGGAAATCAAATCCTGAAAAACCGTTTCAAACTGCGTGTCTAATTCTGATTCTTTCAGCAAAAGCGCACCGTTTTTATCGACTATAGCTTTAGCGTTTTTGGTTTGATGGTCTTCGGCTACATTGGGCGACGGGATAAAAATCACCGGTTTCCCTACGATGCACAATTCCGAAACGGAAGAGGCTCCGGAACGGGAGATTACCACATCGGCGGCAGCGTACACCAAATCCATTCTATCGATGAACGACAGCACCTGGACATTTTCTTTATCGTTAAAATGCTTGTACTCCTCGAAATACAATTTCCCGCATTGCCAGATAATCTGAATGTTTTGTGACAACAGAAAATCAAGTTCTTTGGCGATAAGTTGATTGATTCTTCTCGCGCCTAAACTTCCGCCTAAAACCAAAAGTGTTTTTTTGGAACCATCGAGCTTAAAATACTCAAGTGCTTCGCTTCTTTTATCTGCAACGGAAATCAAATCCTGGCGCACCGGATTTCCGGTCAAAATCATACTCTCTTTTGGGAAAAAGCGTTCCAGATTTTCGTAAGCCACACAAATTTTATTCGCTTTCTTACTCAACAATTTATTGGTGATGCCCGGATAGGAATTCTGTTCCTGAATTACGGTTGGTGTTCCCATCATGGAAGCCACTTTTAAAACCGCACCACTTGCAAAACCTCCGGTTCCGATTACCACATCCGGTTTAAACCCTCTCAAGATCCCAAAAGATTTTGCTAAACTCGAAACCAGCTTTAACGGAAACATCGCGTTTTGCAACGTCAGCTTTCGTTGAATTCCCGCAATCCACAATCCTTTAATCGGGTACCCTGCTTGTGGCACTTTCTGCATTTCCATCTTATCGCTGGCTCCTACAAAAAGGATGTCGGCTTTCGGGAAACGGTTTTTCAATTCGTTCGCAATCGCCACCGCCGGGTAAATATGCCCTCCGGTTCCTCCTCCGCTGATTATGAATTTTGGATTATCTTTCATCTGTTTAAAGTTTCTGAAAACCTTCTTTATTCTTTGTTCTTTGTTTTATTACTCCTTTCCCAACACTGCATTCATTGGATTATTGGATTGGTCTTCAATAGAATAATTATCTTCTTTTTTCGCTCTTTCGATGATTTCATCAATTTCATTTTTCTTCTCTTCCTCCAAGGCTACTTCCCTATCGATGATTCGCTGTAAAGCCTCATCTCTTTGTTTTGTTTCGGCCTCTATTTGAGCAATTTCTTCTTCTTTTTTCGTCACACTTAAAATGATTCCGATGGCAATACACGTCATCCAAATCGAGGTTCCCCCGCTACTGATTAACGGCAAGGTTTGACCTGTTGTGGGCAACAATTCAACCGCAACACCCATGTTCGTAAACGCCTGAAACACGATTGGAAACCCGAGCCCGACAATCAGTAGTTTTCCAAAGAGTGTTGGTGCTTTATGTGAGGCAACCAAAAACCGGAAAAACAACAACAAATACAATCCCATTATGGCAAATCCTCCAAGTAAACCGTATTCTTCAACAATAATGGCAAAAATAAAATCGGAAGACGACTGTGGTAAAAAGTTTTTCTGAACACTTTTTCCAGGGCCTAATCCGTATACTTTACCTGAGGCAATGGCTATTTTCGCCTTTTCTATCTGATAATCATCCTCATTCGGCACATCGGAACTGAATCGTTCGATACGGGACATCCAGGTATTTACACGACTGGTTAATTTGTTATCCGGAAAAGCCTTCGCCACTAATACAAACATTAGCAAAGCGGCAATTCCCAAACCGATAATCGTAAACAAATACTGCAAACGGTATTTTCCCACAAAAACCAACATACAAACCATGGAAAACATTAAGGCTGCCGTGGAAAAATTGGCCGGCAAAATTAAACCAATTATTGCAAAAACCGGCATCCATAATTCAATAAATGACGATTTAAACGTATACTCCTTATCCTCAATCTTTGAGAGATAACGTGCCACATACACCATCATTACAATAAAGGCAAAAGCAGAAGGTTGAAATGACACACCTACAAACGGAATTTTCAACCAACGACTGGCATTTGCGCCACCAATGGTAGTTCCCTGCAGCATGGTAAAACCAAGCAAGGCAATCACCAAGGGCAACAACCACCAGGAAAATGCCTTGAAATAATGATAAGGTGTACGATGTACGAAATAAATAAAACAGAACCCGATAAATACATGCACCAAATGCTTAATTAAGTGTCCAACGATAGACCCATTCCCTACTACATACACCAAATTCGTACTGGCACTAAAAACCGGCATAAAGGAAAATAGCGACAACAGGGCCACGAATGCCCATATACCTTTGTCTCCTTTTAATTTTCCTATCAGCTCTTTCATTTCTTTTGAGTTACTGAGTTGCTGGGCTTCTGAGTTTGCCAGTCAACCTCGTCTATATTCTGATTCTATCTACAAATTCTGAACAGCGTTTTTAAACTGTTTCCCTCTGTCTTCATAATTTTCAAATAAATCGAAACTTGCACAAGCTGGCGACAATAAAACCGTATCGCCTTTTTCAGCCATGCGTTGCGCTATTTTCACCGCTTCAACCATACTAGCTGTTTCGACCATAACATCTACCACTTCACCAAAAGCCTGCATAATTTTGGAATTGTCCACGCCTAAACAAACGATTCCTTTTACTTTTTCACGCACCAACGGCATCAACTCACTGTAATCATTTCCTTTGTCAACACCACCAACAATCCAAACGGTTGGTGTATTCATGCTATCCAAAGCAAAGAATGTAGCATTAACATTAGTTGCTTTAGAATCGTTAATGTATTGCACATTCTGGATTTTCAACACTTTCTCCAAACGGTGCTCCACACCCTGAAAGTTGGACAAACTCTCGCGAATCGTATCTTTTCGAATACGCATTAATTGTGCCACCGTAGTAGCCGCCATTGCGTTTTTCACATTGTGTTTTCCTTCTAAAGCTAGTTCGTTGATTGGCATGGTAAATTCTTCGTTGTTAATGTTAGTTGTTATGTTGTTGTCGTCTGCGTAAGCGCCTTCTTCGTATTTTTTCAACAGTGAAAAAGGAATTTTTTTGGCTCGTATTTTGTTTTCAGAAAGCCATTTCACGATCGCTTCATCTTCATCATCGTATACAAAATAATCGTCTTCGGTTTGGTTTTTCGTGATTCGGAATTTGGCAGCGATGTACAAATCGTAATCGTAATTGTATCGATCCAAATGATCCGGGCTAATGTTCGTCATCACAGCAATATGCGGACGATAATTCACGATGCCATCCAACTGAAAACTGCTCAATTCCAGCACATAGGCTTCGTACTTGTTTTCAGCGATTTGCCAGGCGTAACTTTTCCCAATGTTCCCTGCAATACCTACATTCATTCCGCCTTGTTTCAGCAAATGATGGGTGAGCATCGTCGTAGTCGTTTTCCCGTTACTACCCGTGATTCCGATAGTAACCACATCAGTAAACTGACTTGCAAATTCAATTTCAGAAATGATAGGAACGTTGTTC
The DNA here is from genome assembly GCF_040750275.1 of Flavobacterium enshiense. GTDB lineage: Bacteria > Bacteroidota > Bacteroidia > Flavobacteriales > Flavobacteriaceae > Flavobacterium > Flavobacterium enshiense_B. Next base: position 269,584 of record NZ_JBDOCV010000001.1, on the reverse strand, counting down.
TTTTTAAGATGCTTTACGATGTTTGATTTATCCGGAATTCCCGGGCTCTTCATCACCACATCCGCATTCAGGATTAAATCTTCCGTATGCTGTTTTTCTTCCCACGGAATCTGATTTAAAATCAACACTTCTTTATAGTTGTTCTTAATCTCTCCGTAATCGGACACAAAAACTTCGTATCCTTTTTTCTTTCCGAGAATGGCAGTACCTACACCGCTTTCCCCTCCGCCTAAAACTACTAATCGCATCTTATCTCAGTTTTAGTGATACTAGTGAGAATATGGCTAACAGTATGGCTACAATCCAGAATCGGGTTACGATTTTACTTTCGTGGTAGCCTTTTTTCTGGTAATGATGATGCAAAGGCGACATCAGAAAAATGCGTCGGCCTTCTCCATATTTATTTTTGGTGTACTTGAAGTATGCTACCTGAAGTACTACTGATAAATTTTCGGCTAAAAAGATTCCGCACAATACCGGGATCAACAACTCTTTACGAACGGCGATAGCCAAAACTGCAATGATCCCACCAATGGTTAAACTTCCCGTATCTCCCATAAACACAGTCGCCGGATACGCATTATACCAAAGAAATCCGATGAGCGACCCCACAAAGGCCGCTATGTAGACCGTCATTTCTCCGGAATTCGGGATGTACATAATGTTCAGGTAATTTGAAAAAATGATATTACCCGAAACGAAAGCAAATATCCCGAGGGTGAGCACCGAAATCGCAGATGTTCCAGCTGCCAAACCGTCAATACCGTCGGTTAAATTTGCTCCATTGGAAACCGCTGTGATGATAAAAATCACTACCGGAATAAAAATCAACCAAGCGTAATCTTTGTAATCATCTCCTGCCCAAGCCAGAATTTCAGCATAATCAAATTCGTTGTTTTTAAAGAAAGGAATGGTAGTAGCCGTTGATTTTTCCTCCTTCGCAACCGCTGTGATCACAGTTCCTTCTTTAAAAATATCCGTTGTAGAAGTATCGGTTCTAACCGTAACACCCGGATGAAAATACAAAACCGAACCCACGATAAGTCCTAATCCAACCTGACCAATTACTTTAAACCTGCCTTTTAAACCTTCTTTATCTTTTTTGAAAATTTTGATATAGTCGTCGATAAAACCGATAGTTCCCATCCAAAGCGTAGTCACAATCAGTAAAACCACATAAATATTATCGAGTTTTGCCAATAGCAGTACCGGGATTAAGGTGGAGAAGATAATAATCAAACCTCCCATAGTTGGTGTTCCCGCTTTTTGCGTTTGCCCTTCCAAACCTAATTCACGAACGGTTTCTCCAATTTGCTGTTTCCTTAAATAATTAATGATGCGTTTCCCGTAAATGGTGGAAATCATCAACGACAAAATAATGGCCAATCCGGAACGAAAGGTAATGTACTGGAAAACCCCAGCTCCGGGAACATCTAGTGTTTGATGTAAATATTCGAAGAAATAATACAGCATAATCTTTGGTTTTTGGTTATTGTTAGATTCTGACTGGCGGATAAAAATTCATCAACTGCCTACGGAATACTTAGTACTACCTACTTATTTAATTGTTCTAATAACTCTTTTACAATTTTCATATCGTCGAAATCGTAACGTACGCCCTTAATTTCCTGATACGTTTCATGTCCTTTTCCGGCGATTAAGACAATATCACCACTCTGTGCCAATTGACAAGCGGTTTTAATGGCTTGTTTTCTATCAACAATGGAAAGTATTTTCTTGAAGTTCTGCCCTTCCACACCTTTTTCCATATCCTCAATAATAGCTTCCGGCTGTTCGCTTCTCGGATTATCGGAAGTAAAAATGGCTTTATCACTCATCTCGGAAGCAATTTTAGCCATAATTGGGCGCTTGGTTGTATCACGATCTCCTCCGCATCCAACTACAGTAATCAACTGTTCGTTTTTAGTACGGATGTCTTCAATGGTCTTTAACACATTTTCCAAAGCATCCGGCGTGTGTGCATAATCTACTATTGCCGTAATTTTCGATTCGGACACAATGAATTGGAATCGTCCTGAAACACTTTCCAACTCACTTAGCAGCCGTAAAGCCTCCTGTTCTTCCATGCCCAATTGCACTGCAGCACCGAAAATCGCCAATAAATTATAGGCATTGAACGAACCAATCAAACGTACCCAAACTTCCTGATCGTTGATTTTCATCAGTAAGCCGGATAATTGGTTTTCCAAAACCTGCGCTCTGTAATCAGCATAGGATTTTAAAGCGTATGTTAACTTTTTGGCTTTGGTATTCTGAAGCATAACGGCTCCGTTTTTATCGTCGTTGTTGGTGATGGCAAAAGCGGTTTTCGGCAAATTGTCGAAATAGGATTTCTTCACATCGCGGTATTCGGCGAAAGTTGCGTGGTAATCCAAATGATCATGCGACAGATTCGTAAAAATTCCGCCTGTAAAATGCAAACCTTCCGTTCTTTTTTGATGAATGCCGTGTGAACTCACTTCCATGAAACAGAAATCACATCCGGTTGCAACCATTTCACTCAGATAATAATTTATCGTAAGTGAATCCGGTGTGGTGTGTGTGGCTTTGTATTCGGTTTCATCCACCAATATTTTCACCGTGGAAAGCAATCCCACTTTGTAACCCGCATTTTTAAACAATTGGTATAACAAAGTTGCGATCGTTGTTTTCCCATTTGTACCGGTTACCCCCACAAGTTTTAAATCGGTAGATGGATTTCCGTAGAAATTAGCGGCCATAAATGCTAATGCACTGTTAGTATTCACAACTTTCACATACGTAACACCTTCGATAATTAAGCTTGGCATGTCTTCACAAACGACAACCGTTGCACCGAGATTAATCGCTTTTTCAATAAAATCATGACCATCCGAAACCGTTCCTTTGATGGCTACAAAAATGTCGTTCGAAACAATTTTTCGGGAATCGAATTCGATTTTATTCACCTCGATATCGGTCGAACCTTTTACAGCTTCGAGGGCTACCTTATATAATATGTCTTTTAAAATCTTCACGATAATTCCAGTGTTATGATTTGATTTTTTCTAAAAACCTGTCCCGGTTGAATGGATTGCTGCTTCACTCTTCCTACTCCTACTACCTTAACTTTCATTCCGAAATTTTCAAGCATCGCTACCGCATCCATCCCTGTCATTCCTTTTACATTAGGCACTACGCTTTCTTTTTTCTGAACTTTATCGTAATAAGTCGCATAATTTTTCTCTTGTGTTTTATAGCGAACATTCAGTTTTTTGATTTCGTTAGTCGAAGGAACATCCGTAAAAATCTTCTGAGCGATTCTTTTGAAAACCGGCCCGGCAACGTCGGCACCGTAATACCCTGCTGCCACGTTCGGTTTGTGCACTACAACAACACAGGAATATTTCGGTTCGTCGGCAGGAAAGAAGCCTACAAAAGAAGAGGCATAGTACATTTTTTCATCCCCTTTATGATAATTCATCTGAACCGTTCCGGTTTTACCCGCCATCGAAAAATCTTTAGAATACAATTTCGAACCGGTTCCTTTTTTCACCACGTTTCCTAAAACTGCTTTAATTTTAGCCAAAGCATCATCCGAACATATTTTTGGGTTGATTACCTCTTTGTCGAATTTTTTAATGGTCTTATTCCACTCTTTGATCTCACGAACAAATTGTGGTTTCACCATTTCACCGTTATTAGCCACAGCATTGTACAAGGTTAACGTTTGCAGTGGTGTCATGGAAACACCATATCCAAAAGCCATCCAGGGAAGTGAAATGGCCGACCATCTTTTATCACTCGGCTGCGGAATATAAGGCACTCCTTCTCCTTTAAATGGCAGCCCCAACGGTTTGTTTAACCCCAATCCGTTAAGTCTGTTGATAAATTGCTCCGGGTTATCTTTGTAGTTTTCATAAACCGCCTGAACCAAAATCGTATTGGACGACAATTCAAAACCACGCGCTAAGGATATCTTCCCGTATCCTTTTCCGTTTGAATCACGAACAGGTCTACCTCTATAAGTGATCGTACCGCCTTTGGAATCATACACTTTACTGGTATCTACTTTTTCGTCATCCAAAAGCGCAATCAAATCAACTAATTTGAAGGTTGAACCCGGTTCGTGCGATTCCCTGATAGCATAATTATCCGTTTCATAATAATTACCGTCCACATTATCCCTTCCTAAATTGGAGATCGCTTTCACCTCGCCGGTTTTGGTTTCCATTACTACTACACAACCGTGATCGGCCTGATAATGCTCTAATTGTTTTAGCAACGCATGGTGAGCGATATCCTGAATGTAAACATCAATAGTGGAGATAATATCGTAACCATCTCTTGGCTCGATTTCATTATTATCACTAATAGGTTTCCATTGATTTTTTGCAATTTTCTGCATCAGACGACGGCCGTCTTTCCCATTTAAATAATCTTTAAAAGCCCATTCAATTCCTTTACCGTCACTGCGTTTATCATCGTATGTTCTTTCATAGCCAATGGTTCTGGCTGCAATTCTGCCGATGGGATGTTCGCGTACCGTTTTCTGTTCGGTAATCATACCACCTTTGTAAGCACCTAAATTGAACAATGGAAAACTTTTAATACGCATGTATTCCGTATAACTCTGCTTTCTGGCCAACAGATAATACCTGTTTTTATTAGCTCTTGCTTTTCGTAATTCCGATTGAAAATACCCAGAAGATTTTCCTAAAACTAACGCCAATGAATCTGAAAGCGGTTTGATGTTCTTCTCAAAATTTTCCGCTGAAGGCGCTAAAGCATCAAAACGGATGGTATAATTCGGAATTGATGTTGCCAACAAACTGCCGTCTGCTGAATACACGTTTCCTTTATTAGCCGGAATCACGAAATTTCTAACAGTTCGCTCTTTAGCCAGTTTACGGTAATAATCACCTTCCACCCATTGGATGTTAGTCAATTTAACGGCAACAGCCACCGAAACCGCAAAGATCACGAAGGCTACCAGATAAATTCTATAAGATGTATTTTTTCCGTCTACTGCCATAAATTCTGCAGGATTCCTTTATCTTCTTTTATTACTCTTATTTTTTTGGGCGGAACCGAGGAAGGCAAAATCCCTTTGGGTTCCATTTCTTTTGAAATTGTGGATTCCATTTTTAGCTCCATCAATTGGGAACGACGGTCTACAAACTCAGATCGCAATTCTTTCACTTCATTGGTCAGCTCTGTAATCCGATAGGTTTTCTGTTCGTAACGATGGGAATTCCCGATCATCACCATAGCCAGCAATATCAAAAACACAATGAATTTCCAATTTTTCAACGCATCGTCGTCAATCAGAAATTTTGCTTTTAATAAACTGTACACACCACCTTTCATAGCCTATCTTTTTTCTGCGATACGCAATTTAGCACTGCGGGCACGGTTGTTTTCTTTGATCTCCTCTTCTGACGGCACAATCATTTTTCCAATCAACTTGAACGGCACTTCATAACGTCCGAAAAAATCACGCTCAGGCTCTCCATCAAACATGCCGTTTTTCATAAAGCGTTTTACCAATCGGTCTTCCAAAGAATGATACGAAATCACACTAAGTCTTCCACCCGGTTTCAATATCTCTAAGGACTGTTCCAAAAATTCTTTCAAAACATCCATTTCCTGATTTACCTCAATACGGATTGCCTGATAAATCTGTGCTAAAATTTTATTGCTTTTGTGTGCCGGTAAAAATTTCGAAAGCACTTTTTTTAATTGGTCTGAATTTCGGATAGGCTGTTCTTTTCTCGCAGTCACAATAGCATTTGCCAAACCTTTCGCCGTGGTCAATTCACCGTATTCTGCAAAAATTCTTCGCAAATCCGCCTCCTCATATTCATTCACCACATGATAGGCACTTACTTCACTTTTTTGGTTCATGCGCATGTCCAGCTCGGCATCAAATCGTGTTGAAAAACCGCGTTCTGCCACGTCGAACTGATGGGAAGAAACCCCGAAATCCCCCAAAATCCCATCCACTTCTCTTACACCATGAAAGCGAAGAAAACGTTTAATAAATCGGAAATTTTCATGAATTAAGGCAAAACGCTCATCATCAATCGCATTCGCCAAAGCATCCTCATCCTGATCGAAGGCAAACAGCTTTCCGTTCGGCCCCAAACGACGCATAATTTCTCTCGAATGCCCCCCGCCTCCGAAAGTCACATCCACATACACTCCATCCGGCTTGATATCCAAACCATCCACCGTTTCTTTCAGTAAAACAGGATTATGATATTCCATTCGTATTGTCGTTTAAATCACCCATTACTTGTTCCGCCAAATCTGCAAAGTCCATATCATCTCCAGAAATAGCCTGCTCATATAAATCTTTGTCCCAAATTTCCACGATGTTCACTTTAGAAGTCAACACCAAATCTTTTGAAATTTGCGCAAAATCAATCAAATCTTTCGAAAGCAACAAACGACCAGCATCATCAATATCCACCATCTTCACACCCGCCATAAACTTGCGAATGAAGTCGTTGTTTTTCTTATTGAAGCGATTCAAACCATTGATTTTCTTCATCATAAGATCCCATTCCGATTTTGGCCAAAGCTCTACACACTTATCAAAAACAGAACGCTTCAACACAAAACCATCCTCCAAAGAAGGCAATTGCTTCTTCAGCGGAGCCGGCACCATCAGCCTTCCTTTTGCGTCGATTTTACACTCGTATGTCCCGATAATATTCGTCAAACGAAACGGTTTTTGAATTGATTTAGAACAAAAGTACAGTTTTTTTTACCACATTTTACCACAAATTCCCACTTTGTTGATAAGTTTTTACACCAATCGCTTCATTCGTAAGAAAATCTGCTAATCCACTCATTCTTAATATTTAGGAAATCTTAAGTATTTTAAAAGAATCATCGAAAATTGTGTAACGAAATTCCAAAATCGGTTGCATTTTTTAGCAATTTTAAAAATCCCCAGAAATACGGCATTCAAAAGATTTTAATATGAAAAATGTTGATAATTAGACCTTTAAATTAACCTCTGGCAAAAAATCAGTTTTAATAAGAAACTATTTTCGATTTTCATTTTGAAAGCTTCCTATTTATGGATAAAGTCATATATTTGTCTGATTTTGATATTGGAAAATTATACACCAAAAACACATGTTAAAAAAAGAAGGCAAATACAGATATTTTGAAGCTGGAGAAGGCACGCCTATCATTATTTTACACGGTCTGATGGGAGGCCTGAGCAACTTTGACGGTGTTGCAGATTTCTTCCCAAAACACGGTTATAAAGTTGTCATTCCGGAATTGCCGTTATACACCAATAATATTTTAAAAACGAATGTAAAAGCATTTTCAAAGTTTGTAAAAGACTTCATCACATTCAAAGATTTCGACAAAGTTATTTTACTTGGAAACTCGCTTGGAGGACACATTGCTTTATACCATACTAAAATGTATCCGGAAAAAATGGCCGGATTAGTAATTACCGGAAGTTCCGGATTGTACGAAAGTGCCATGGGAGAAAGCTATCCAAAAAGAGGGGATTACGAATACATTAAAAAGAAGGCCGAAGATGTTTTTTACGATCCGAAAGTGGCTACCAAAGAAATTGTAGACGATGTATATGCTACCGTTAACGATCGCATCAAACTACTAAAAACCCTTACCATAGCCAAAAGCGCAATTCGCCACAATATGGCAAAGGATTTACCAAAAATGCAAACACCAACCTGTATTATCTGGGGAAGAAACGACATTGTAACACCTCCTGATGTAGCAGAAGAATTCAAACGATTGTTACCGAATTCCGATTTATACTGGATTGAAAAATGCGGTCATGCTGCCATGATGGAGCGCCCGGACGAATTCAACCAACTGATGCTGGAATGGCTTAAAAAATCGAATTTATAAACTAAGAAGTTACAGGCAACTGTAACTTTTTAAATTTCATGTACCTGTGAAATCGCAACAAAAAAACTTTGCATTTGCAAAAACAATAATAAAAAAGCGATACCATATGTCCAATTTAAAAAATAACAACGTCATATGAAAATCAATACTGCAGAGTTCGTTATCAGTAATTCCGAAGTGAGTAAATGCCCGAAAGAACCACTTCCGGAGTATGCTTTCATTGGACGTTCCAACGTAGGAAAATCTTCCCTGATTAACATGCTCACCAATCATAAAAGTTTAGCTAAAACTTCAGGAAAGCCGGGAAAAACGCAATTAATCAACCACTTTAAAATTAATTCCAACTGGTTTTTAGTGGATTTACCGGGATATGGTTATGCCAGAGTTTCCAAAAAAACCAAAGAAACTTTTCAAAAATTCATCACGGATTATTTTGAAAAACGCGAACAACTGGTATGTGCTTTCGTTTTGGTTGACATCCGCCACGAAGCCCAGAAAATAGACTTGGAATTCATCACGTATTTAGGAGAAACCGGCATTCCGTTTTGCATCGTTTTCACCAAAGCCGACAAAATCAGTCGCGGAAAAATCGATCAGCATGTAGCAGCGTACCGAAAAGCTTTACTCGCCAACAACTGGGAAGAAATGCCGCAACACTTTGTTACTTCTTCCACAGAAGAAACCGGAAGAGAGTCGTTATTGGAATTTATTGATCAGATCAATCAGGATTTATTTAAAGACAGTCCTTTATAACAAACACAAAGCCACGAATTCACAAATCATTCACATAATAAATTCGTGAATTCGCGGCAAAAGTATTCCACAAAAAATATTTACTTCTTCAATTCCAGTTTTTCAGCAAAATAATCACAGAAATCACGCATGGTTGCCGTCATTTTCTCGTCTTCTGTTGCACGGTGAAAGGTATCTGCCATAGCTACTAAAGTCTGATGAAAAAACACTTTCATCTCATCCACCGGCATATCTTTTGTCCATAAATCAATACGCAACGTTTCTTGTGTTTTACTGTCCCAAATGGACAACAACATCGCTTTAGCTTCTTCTGCATTAACACCTCCGTCTTTGGCTGTCCAGGTTAATTTTTCCGGCACACGGTTTTCATCCAGTTCGACAGTAAGCTTTATTTCGGATTTAATTGTTTTTGACATTATTTTTTAGGTTTGTATTTAGAATTATCAAAGATTTGTTTTGCATCGGTAGCCAACATTTTCTGCATGGTCACGTCGTTGTTTTTCATGTAAGAACGGACAATCTGCCAGCCGATCCATTGTCCGATACGCCCCGGTGATTCGTTATCAATTTCAAGATAAAATTTGGAATACGGCCCAACCGCAATAAAACGCTGCATCAATTTAGTATCGGTATCAAAAAGCAATTTATTTTCGATAAAATAACGCCAGATCTCCTCTTCATTTTCTTTACACCATTTAATCTGATCGTCTGTATATTCCATTTTAGCTCCATCGGTCGTTTCCGGCAGCAGCATATCCTTCATATACAATTCCTTTCCGAAATAAACCATTTGCGCTAACAAAGTACGATCTGTAGGTGGCGCAATTTTACCTTGTGAAAAGTTAGCAACCAAATCCGGCATCATTTGCGAAGGTTCAAACCCTTGACGTTGGTATTGCGGAAAACCCTCATAAAAACGGTGATTTTTACCAAGGTACGTATCCAGAGAAAGCAACACCAAAGTATCGGCGTAAATAGCTTTAGCATCGGTATCCACTTCAGAAATCAAGGTAATCACTTTAGGCGTCTTGTATTCCGGATAATAATATTGAATACGTTTAAACAAATCCTCCAGATCATTCTCAAAAGCGTCATTATTCGGATATTTTTTCTTTACTTCTCCGTACAATTCCTGCAACAGCGGATTATTCAGCTTATTCGTCCAAACCGTATCCGGATTTCCCTGAGGGAAGAAAAACGGATATTTACTTTTAAGTTGGGCTAAATCTTCAGGACTGGACTCGTAAAACAGTTTATCAAAACGCTCGATAGTTGTTTCTACAGGAATAGCTTCAACAGCCTCCGTTACCTTATCTTCTTTTTTACAAGAAACGGCAAAAGCAGCAAAAGCAAAAAGCATCAAACACTTCTTCATAGTTCTTTAATCAAAAATTTATACTTTTATGGCTAAAAAATTTGTCACAAATATACGGTACAGTTTTATAAAATCTTCATAAATAATCATGACACAAGCAAAGACTTTTCAAGCAGATAAAATAAACGCCCTTATTGTTAACTGGCTTCGCGAATATGCAGCAAACGCAAAAGTAAAAGGTTTTGTTGTGGGGATTTCCGGAGGAATTGACTCTGCTGTAACCTCTACCCTTTGTGCACAAACTGGATTACCCACCTTATGTGTGGAAATGCCGATTCACCAACACCATTCACAAGTATCCCGTGGCCAGGAACATATTACACAATTAAAAAACCGTTTTGATAATGTATCGAATGTAATTGCCGATTTGACACCTGTCTTTGAAGCCTTTAAAACCGAGGTTCCCGATTCGGAAAACGAAGCCACCTTAAATTTAACATTAGCCAACACCCGCGCCCGCTTACGCATGACAACACTTTATTATTTTGCCGGATTAAACTACGCACTTGTGGCAGGTACCGGAAACAAAGTGGAAGATTTCGGCGTAGGTTTCTTTACAAAATATGGCGATGGCGGTGTAGACATAAGCCCAATTGCCGATTTGGTGAAAAGCGAAGTACGCTTTCTTGCCAAATATCTTGGAGTTCCCGAAAGCATTATAGCAGCCAAGCCCACGGATGGACTCTTTGGTGATGACCGCAGCGACGAAGATCAGTTAGGAGCAAGCTATGACGAATTGGAAAAAGCAATGAAAGCGATGGAGGAAGGCATGACCGAAAACAACTTTTCGGGCAGGGAAAAAGAGGTCTTTAATATTTATAAGAGACTGAATACCAACAACCAACACAAGATGACCCCTATCCCCGTTTGCACTATTCCAGACGAATTGAAATAAATTTCTTATCATTGATTATCAGTATATTGTATTTTTTTAGTAATTTTACAGACTATTACTATTAAAAATCTACGAGAAATGATTAGAGTGTGTTTAGCAGACAACCATCCTGTGGTTCATCATGGGGTGAAATCCTACTTTAAGGACAGTTCTACTGTGAACTTTGTGGGAGTGGTTAGTAATTTAGATGACCTGGATGAATTACTAAAGAAAAAAGCCGTGGATATTGTTGTCTTGGATTTAGAATTGGAAGGATTAACCAGTATTAATCTGGTAAAATCACTAATCAGAGAGTATTCCGACAGCAAATTTGTGGTTTTTACCAATTTAGGTGAGCAAATTTATGCTCCAAATGCCTTGAAAGCCGGTATTTCGGCTTATATCCATAAAAATTCCAAACTGGAAGATTTAGAAAATGCCATTAAAAAAGTAAACGAAGGCCATGTAGTTTTCAGCGAAGCTGTTAAGAAAAACCTGGCTTTATTAAACAAAGGCAAAAAATCAGATCGTTTATACCGCAAATTATCTTCGAGAGAAATCGAAGTGTTGCGTTATTTAAGTGACGGTAAGAAAAACAAAGAAATTGCCAAATTACTGACGCTTAACGAAAAAACCATCAGCACGTATAAATTACGTTTGTTAACAAAATTACATGTAACGAATTTGGTAGACTTAGTAAACAAAGCCAAAGCTTTAGAAATCGTTTAACTATAGCGGGACATTACTCTACCTAATTTGGACGAAAACGAATTAATCAGTTTGTAGTACTCCATCGCCATTGTTAGGGTTTCGGAGTTATCTGCTTCAGGTTCGGCAGACAAACTGTTCTTTAGTTCGCTGATAATCTTATCCACTAAAAACCAGCGTAAAGTCAATATTGTTTCAGAAACATATTGGCTTACCGTTTGGTTTTTTTGTTTTACGATGATTTGCTGTCCCTCCCAATTGTGAAGCAAATCGCGTTCTTCTTCCATCAATATATGCGTTACCTCCTGAGCCAGTTCAGGCTCTAAACGCATTAAATATTGCTCCAACTCAAAAGTTTCATGCTGATGAAAGTAATTCACCAAATCATTATAAATAGCACGAAACAAAGGATTGGCCAACTCCACCTCATCTTCTTGCAAACTCAGATAAATACGTTGGTATACTTTATAGGTATTCAGTTCTTTTACCTCAACAGCTTCTCCGTCTTCATTAGCTTTTAAAAGCACATCTTCAAACTCCTCTTCAACAATTCCGTACAACAATAAAATCTCTATGATTTTACGCTCCAACTCATACAGTACATCAATCTTGGCATTTACCTGTTCATGCTCTGTTTTGACAACCTCAAAAGCTTTTTGTTCTGTTCTTAGCTTCTTGCCCGCTTCCTGTATATCTTTATGAAGCAGTTGCGCCAAGGTATTGAACAACACATCTTCGGAAATATCCATGATGCGGGAACATTCCTGGATGTAAATTTCGCGCTTGATCTTATCCGGGATTTTAGACACGCTGGTCACCATATCGCGAATCAGCTCTGCTTTTTTGATAGGATCATTTTTAGCTTCCTTCATCAACAATGAGGCTTTGAACTGGATAAAGTCCATAGCATTATCATTCAGATAGACAACCAATTCATCATATGGTGTTTTCTTGGCAAAACTATCCGGGTCTTCACCATCAGGAAAAGTACAGACTTTTACATTCATCCCTTCTTCCAAAATCAAATCGATTCCGCGGATGGACGCCCGCAATCCTGCAGCATCTCCATCGAAAAGCACCGTTATATTTCGGGTCAGACGATTCACCAACCGAATCTGATCCGGTGTTAACGCGGTTCCCGAAGACGCGACCACATTTTCAATCCCAGCCTGATGCAACTGAATCACATCGGTATAACCTTCCACCAAAAAACAATTGTCGAGTTTGGCAATGGATTGCTTGGCATGATAGATTCCGTATAAAACTTTACTTTTATGGTAAATTTCACTTTCCGGTGAATTGACGTATTTCGCCGCTTTTTTATCGTTGGTCAGAATACGACCTCCAAAACCCAAAATACGTCCGGACATACTCTGAATCGGAAACATCACACGCCCTTTGAAACGGTCGAACTGCTTGTCTTCTTTAACGATAGTCAGTCCGGTTTTGTCCAGATATTCCAATTTATAACCTTTCCCAAGCGCCTCCATAGTGAAAGCATCCCAGGCTTCCGGAGAATAACCCAAACCAAATTTCTCTATGGTATCTTTGGTAAAACCTCTTTCTTTGAAGTACGAATAGCCAATTGCTTTTCCTTCATCGGTATTTAACAACGTAGAATGGAAATATTTTTGCGCAAATTCCGAAACAAGGTACATGCTTTCCTTTTCATTGGCTTCCGCTTTGGCATCATCCGTTATTTCGGTCTCCTCAATTTCAATGTTGTATTTTTTGGCCAGATAACGAATGGCTTCCGGATACGAAAAATGTTCGTGCTCCATTAGGAAAGTCACTGCATTTCCGCCTTTCCCGGAACTGAAATCTTTCCAAATCTGCTTGACAGGCGACACCATAAAAGATGGCGACTTCTCATTGGAGAACGGACTCAGACCTTTCAGATTGGACCCTGCGCGTTTTAATTGCACAAAATCACCAATAACCTCCTCAACCCGGGCGGTTTCAAATACAGTTTCTATAGTGTTTTGTGAAATCATTTTCGGCAGCAAAGTTCCAAAGATACAAAGTTCCAAAGTTTAAATAGAATTTCTATGCTTTTTCCTCAAACAAATAACGAAGCACTTTCCGTTACAGAAGTTTTTACAAAAAATCGCATCTAAAAAAGTCATTTATCCGATTTACCCCTAAATTTACCACTGAATTAAAAAGACCAGTCAGCCCAATGCTATTCAACAAAATAGAATTCGCCCTTTTTTTTCCGATTGTCCTGATTTTGTATTGGTATGTTTTCCGTAAAAATCTCAAACAGCAAAATATTTTTTTACTGGCGGCAAGCTTGTTTTTCTTTGGTTGTTTTGACTGGCTTTTTTTAATTTTATTGGTCTTTTCCATCGGATTGGATTTCATTGTTGCTCACAAAATTCACAAGTCACGTGAGCATAAAAAAGCGTGGCTCTGGTTTTCGATAATCGTTAATTTATGTTTCCTCGGTTTTTTCAAATACTTTAATTTTTTTATTGATAATTTTTCGGCCCTCCTTTCCTTTTTCGGATTGCAAAGCAACAATTGGTCGCTGAAAATCATATTGCCGGTCGGAATTTCCTTTTATACTTTTCACGGTCTTTCCTATGTGATTGATGTGTACAACGGAAAAATCAAACCCGTAAAAAGCCTGATCGATTATTCGCTGTTCGTAAGTTTCTTCCCGTTACTGGTGGCCGGCCCCATCGAAAGAGCCACACATTTGTTGCCGCAAATTCAAAAAAACCGGGATTTTAAATATTCGAATGCCGTTAGCGGTTTAAGGCAAATTCTGTGGGGTTTGGTCAAGAAAATTATTATCGCTGATAATTGTGCCGTGTATGTCAATCAGGTTTTTGAAGGCCCTTCTGAGTATTCCGGGAGTTCGTTGGCCATTGCCGCAGTTTTGTTCTCCTTTCAGATTTATGGGGATTTTTCAGGATATTCCGATATTGCTTCGGGAACAGCCAGAATGCTTGGGTTCGAACTTCTGAAAAACTTCTCCTTTCCTTATTTTTCAAGGGATATTGCCGAATTTTGGCGCCGATGGCACATCTCGTTGTCGAGCTGGTTCCGGGATTATGTTTACATCCCGTTAGGAGGTTCCCGAGGTTCAAAATATGAAAGCATCCGAAACGTTTTCATCATTTTCCTGTTGAGCGGTTTTTGGCATGGTGCTAATTGGACTTTTATTTTTTGGGGCTTATTGCACGCTCTGTTCTTCATTCCACTGCTACTGACCGGGAACAACCGAAGCAACCTGGACATCGCGGCTCCAACCGACATAAAAGCTGGCATACAAACCTTTTGTCAAATAGGATTTACCTTCACACTGGTTACTTTTGCCTGGATTTTTTTCAGAGCGGATTCTTTGACTTTTGCTTTGGACTATATAAAGTCAATGGCTTCTGCTTCCTTTTTCAGCTTTCCGGAAATATTCCCCAAAACCGTTTTGGGCTATATCTTCCTTTTTATAATGGTGGAATGGTACGGCCGAAACGATACGTATGCCATTGAAAAATTCGGATTGACGTGGAGAAGACGTTATCGCATCAGTTTTTATTATCTTTTAACCCTGATTGTACTTTATTTTTACGGAAAGGATTTTCAATTTTTATATTTTCAATTTTAGATGAACAAGCTATTTATCAAACTGTTTTTATACCTGCTGCCGATTGCCGTCGTCTTTTTGTTTTTTGAGGCTTTTTATCGGTTTGCGGAAAATGACTACAGCCTGAAACATCGCCTGATTGAAAAAAAAACAGACAGCACAAAAGTCCTTATTTTTGGCAATTCCCATCCTTTTTACGGCTTGAACCCGCATTATTTTGACAAGCCAACATTCAACTTATCACACATTAGCCAAACGCTTTATTTTGACAAACTTTTGTTCGACAAACACATCGATCAGTTTAAAAACCTCGAATGCGTAATTCTTCACATTGAATATACCACCCTGAGTGAAATCGTCAATACCGATGAAAACAACTGGCGCAAATACTATTACGAAAGTTATATGGATTTGGACGTTCCTTCCATTGGCAAATACGATTTCAACCGGTATTTTTTATCTGCAACCCGAAATGTCAATACCAATGCAAAATTTGTCTGGCGCTATTTTCAGGAAGGGAGCTGGACACATTGTGATGAAAACGGGTTTGGCACGAATTATACCAAAGAAAAAAGCAGGCCGATTTTTGAACGGGAAGCCTTAAAAAGAGCAACAGCTGTTGAAGACCATCGGATAGATTTCACCGACAATACCAAACGAGTACAGGCCATAATCGACAAATGCAAGTCAAAAGGCATACAGGTTATTTTACTGACCTTACCGGTTACCGACTATTTTTCTCAAAATGTCAATCCGAAAAAAGTGGCCAAAATGATCAAAACGTGCCACATTTTAAAAGCGTCAAATCCTAACGTAAACTACCTCAATTTGTTTACTGACTCTCGGTTTGGCAAACACGATTTCTACGACAGCGATCATTTAAACACGGAAGGCGCCGTAAAAAGTTCTAAAATAGTGAATGCGTTTGTCAATCAAACCGTTAACAAACAATAAAAAAGCGCCTCTTCTGAAGCGCTTTCTTAAAACGTATTGCTAACTAACCCCGCGCTTAATTGAAGTCGAAACGAACTCCTAGAGCAACGTTGTTTTGTTTTACCGGATTGTCTTTAAAAACGTCATTTAAATCGTATTTCAGATACAAACTGGTTTCTTTCCATCCAATGTAAGTACTTACGCCGTAAACAAAATCACTGGTATTGAAATCACCTTTTTCTTTCACTTTAAAATCATTACCATCCTGTTCGAATTTAGTAATTTGCTTCGACTTGACATTAACCCCGGCATAACCTCCCAACCCAACACGCAAACTTTTATGGGTTCTGAAATAAGTCGTTCCGTCGTCTTTAACTTTTTTAGGCGAAAGATCGAACTCTAAATGCACCGGAAAAACTAGGTTGACCATTCGGAAACGCGAATCTTTCAGCTCGATTCCGGAAGTCGCCAATTCCGTCTGATTGCCATTTCGCACAAAATAACGGTTATCGGTTGGTCTTAAATTATTATACATTAAGGAAACCCCATATTTGGCATGCAACAGGTTGTGATTTTTGAAGATTCGGGTATTGTAAGTCACTCCCCATTCGTAGTAATGTGAACCCCAAACCCTGAAATCCGATTTTTCCAAATCTTCATTTTCCGTAACTACATTACTTAAGCCCACTGCAAAAACAAATTGTGATGTTGTTCTTTTTGATTTTTTTTTCTGATAGTCTTCATCGCCTTCGTATACTTTCATAGCCAGTAAATCAATTTGTGTTTGGTTCTCCCCAATTTTATCAGTATCACCACCCAAAACAATTGACGTTCCACTTCGTTTTCGTATGGAATCGTTTAGTTTTATTTTACCATCTACTTTGTCCTGAATTAAGGTGTTCATTTTTTCCTGCTCTAGAGCCACGCGTTGTTCAATTTTTTTTGCATGAATGTTGGCCAGGTCGATTTTCATGGCATCGGCTTCCTGCTGCGTCAATTTGCCTTCGCTCACACGGACATTGATATCATTTAGCTGATCTTTCAAGGCCTGTTTTTCCTCCGTCGTAATGTTTTCAATATTCTGAGCAATCACTTTGGCGCGTTGCTCAAAAGTTTCCTGTGCGGTCAATTTGCTCACAAAAAGACACAAGGCTACCGCTACATAAAAAATAATTTTCTGCATGATTTAAAAATTTAACTGTTCGATTTTTTGATTGTTACTCGTAATTCCTATTGACTACAGCCGTTTTGACTGTTTTAAAGTTCTTCTTGATTTTATCAAAAGTAGATTCCCTGAATTCCTGATTCAATTCCCCTTCCACAGAGGACAACAATGAATTGGCGCTTACCTTTACTTTCGGTTTTTCTTTTGGAGCCTCGTTTACGGCCAACATTTGAGATGCTTCTACAATGTTTTTTTGAATTTCAGGTTGCTCATCCGATTTAGAAACAACACCCTCTTCCTTCACAATCACCTTATTCTTAATCTTTTGCCTTACAGCTCCTGAATTCTGAATCTTTACCTTATTAAAATTATTCTGCTGATATACTGCAACGGTTTCCGGATGGTTTTCTTCTGTAATATCAAAACGGCCTTCATTTTCTGTAACGGTTTCTTTTATAGTTTCCGATACGTTATTAAGTTCCGATTCAGTATCATTAACGACAACGCTTTCATTTGTATCCATCGGGAATGCCTTATTGTTTTTTTCCTGATTCACGAGGAAAAACCCCACACCTAAAAAAACAACTACACTGGCCGCCACGTATAACCAACGGTAATTGCGTTTTGGCTTTTTGTCCTCGACCACCGAAAGCATCGCATCCAACCTGTCCCAAGCAGCTTCAGAAGGCTGAATTTCCCTTGCATTCAGCATTTTTCTGAACTCGTCTTCCATTTTATTCGGTTCCATATTAATCAGTCTTTTTTATTGTTTTATATTGGTCTGATTGAATTCGCCTACAAACATTTGCTCAATAAAGAACTATTGCAATTGGCTCATTTCATAGTTTTTTTGTTTTTCAATTTGGTTCTGAAGCATTTTTCGGGCGTGCGACAGTTGTGATTTTGACGTCCCTTCACTGATACCCAACATTTCTGCAATTTCCTGATGTTTATATCCTTCAATCGCATACAGGTTGAATACCATGCGATAGCCGTCCGGAAGGTTGTCAATTAAAAACTGAATGTCTTCCACCGAAAACTGGCTTTCGATATTGTTGAAACGTTCTTCAAAGAAATTTTCATCTTCCGTAAATTTCACCTGCTTTTGGGCTCTCAAAAAAGAAATACTTTCGTTTACCATTATTCTCCGTATCCAGCCTTCAAAACTACCTTTATGCTCGAAATTTTTTAGATTCGAAAATACTTTCATAAAAGCGGTAATCATGACATCTTCTGCCTGATGCACATCTTTTATATACTGTCGGCACACACTCAACATCTTGGGAGCGAATTGCGAATAAATCTTGTGTTGCGCATGCCGATTGTTTTCGACAGCCAACTGTATAATCGCTTTTTCGTCCTGATGTAAGTGGATTACTTTCATTCCTTTTTTTAAGTTCCGAAATCAGAAAATACCATTATTGACCGACTTCTATTAGCATAGACGATTGAAGGGGTAAAATAGTTGCATGAAAGGTGAAAAAAAAGTTTAAAAAAATCAAAAACTCTAAGCCCAGCCTGAAAACTGCGGCTATAACAGACCACTATTTCTTGCGTTCAATCACGTAATTCACCATTAAAATAAGGGATTGTTTATAAGGAGAATCGGGGAAGTTTTGAATAAGTTGCAGTGCTTCCTGCTGGAATTGCACCATTTTTTGTTCGGCATAACCCAATCCGTTTTTGTCTTTTACGAATTGAATGACTTCGCGAACACGTTTTTTGTCTTTGTTGTGGTTTTTCACTGAATTGATAACCCAGCTTTTTTCTTTAGCCGAACAATTGTTCAGCGCATAAATAAGCGGCAGGGTCATTTTTTGTTCTTTAATGTCGATACCGGTTGGTTTTCCGATGGCATCATCCGTATAATCAAACAAATCATCTTTAATCTGGAAAGCCATTCCAATCAATTCCCCGAATTTGCGCATGCGTTCCACCACTTCAGCATCTTCCGGTTTTACAGCACAAGCTCCTAAAGAACAGCAGGCAGCAATTAAAGTTGCGGTTTTCTGACGGATGATCTCATAATAAACGTCTTCGGTAATATCCAGTCGACGGGCTTTTTCGATTTGAAGCAGTTCGCCTTCGCTCATCTCACGCACGGCTACGGATATGATTTTCAGCAAATCAAAATCGTTGTTGTCAATGGAAAGCAGTAACCCTTTGGAAAGCAGAAAATCTCCCACCAAAACAGCAATTTTGTTTTTCCATAAGGCGTTGATGGAGAAAAAGCCGCGGCGTTTGTTGCTATCGTCCACCACATCGTCATGAACTAAGGTTGCGGTGTGAATTAATTCGATTACGGCGGCCCCGCGATAGGTGCGTTCGTTTACCGTACCTCCGGAAACCATTTTGGCGGTCAGGAAAACAAACATCGGACGCATTTGTTTCCCTTTTCGGTTTACAATATAATGCGTGATTCGGTTTAAAAGCGCCACTTTAGAAGACATTGAATCACGAAACTTCTTTTCAAAAAGTTCCATTTCATCAATAATGGGCTGCTTTATTTGTTCTACAATCTTCACTGGCTTCAAATATAGCTAATTCTTTGTAGAAAAATAATATGATTACGCTTCTTTGTTTGCCAACTGTCCACAAGCCGCATCGATATCTTTTCCACGGCTTCGGCGAACTTTCACCACAATGTCGTTTCGCTCCAGGGCAATGATGTAGTCTTCGATGGCTTTTTGGGAAGCCTGCTGGAATTCACCGTCATCAATCGGGTTGTATTCGATTAAATTGACTTTACACGGCACATATTTACAGAATTTCACCAAGGCATCAATTGACTTTTTATCGTCGTTGATCCCTTTCCAAACCACATATTCGTATGTTACTTTACTTTTGGTTTTCTTGTACCAGTATTCCAGTGCCTCCCGAAGTCCGGTTAACGGAAAATCTTTGGTAAACGGCATGATATCATTTCGGATTTCTTCCACAGCAGAGTGCAAGGAAACCGCTAATTTGAATTTCACCTCATCGTCCGCCATTTTCTTAATCATCTTGGAAACTCCCGAAGTGGAAACCGTAATGCGTTTAGGCGACATTCCCAATCCTTCCGGAGATGTAATTTTATCAATCGCTTTCATCACGTTGGGATAGTTCATCAACGGTTCGCCCATACCCATGAAAACGATGTTGGACAAGGGACGATTGTAATACAAACGGCTTTCGCTGTCAATAGCCGCCACCTGATCGTAAATTTCATCCGGATTCAGGTTGCGCATTCTTTTCAATCGGGCAGTGGCACAGAAATTACAATCCAGACTACAACCGACCTGACTGGACACACAAGCCGTGGTTCGGGTTTCCGTTGGAATTAAAACGGATTCCACAATCAAATCGTCGTGCAAACGAACGGCATTTTTTACGGTACCATCCGAACTGCGCTGCATCGTATCGACCTTAATATGATTGATCACGAAATTCGCCTCCAGCATGTCCCGTGTGTGTTTGGAAATGTTAGTCATGTCCTCAAACTTATGCGCGCGTTTGTGCCACAACCATTCGTACACCTGATTGCCGCGAAAGGCTTTATCGCCGTTGGCTACAAAAAAATCACGTAATTGGTCTTTGGTTAATGCGCGTATGTCTTTTTTCTCCGTTTGCATGGCGCAAAGTTACTTACATTTTGTGAATTTGATTGTTGGGTTATTTGTAAATTTGTAAAAAATCAGTTTATGCACTTTATATCCGAAGCTTTAGAAGACTATGTCGCGTTGCATTCCGAAAACGAACCGGAATTGTTAGCCCGTTTAAACAAGGAAACCCATCAGAAAATACTACAGCCGAGAATGCTGAGTGGTCATTTCCAGGGACGCTTTTTAAGCATGATGTCGAAATTGATTCGCCCAACTAACATTTTAGAAATCGGAACCTATACCGGTTATGCAGCGTTGTGCCTGGCGGAAGGTTTAACTGAAAAAGGAACATTGGACACCATCGACAACAACGAGGAACTGTTCGATTTCCAGCGTAAATATTTTGATGAATCGGCTTGGGGCACGCAAATTCAGCAACATTTGGGAAATGCTTTAGAAATTATCCCAACCCTAAACAAAAAATTCGATTTGGTATTTATTGATGCCGATAAAGAAAATTACATCAACTATTTCGAAATGATTGTTCCGATGATGAACCAAGGCGGACTGATTTTGTCCGACAATGTCTTGTGGAGCGGCAAAGTACTGGAAGAAGTAAAAGCCAATGACAAAAGTACCAAAGTACTACTGGAATACAACGAAATCCTGAAAAACGATCCGCGTGTGGAAACGGTTCTACTACCAATTCGCGACGGTTTAACCATGAGCCGTGTTCTTTAAAAATAAAAAATCCCGAATAAAATCGGGATTTTGTTTTTATAAGCTTTCCGGAAAATGTTTCTTTCTGAAAATATTGTACAGTTTGGAAAATCCAAAACCGGCAACTGCCCCAAAAAGATAACCCGACAAAATATCACCAGGAAAATGCAACCCTAAATAAATACGGCTGTACGCAAAAATCAACGGAAACAGAAACAATAAAAAAGCGTACTTATAATATTTTCGCATAATCAAAAACACAAAAGTCGTAGCTGCCGTGGAATTGGCCGCATGCCCTGAAAAATAACTGAAGCTACTTCTGGATTGCACAATGCGAATTATGTCTTTAATTTCTATATCGTTACACGGACGCAAACGCTGCACACTGTTTTTTACAAGATTGGTAAATTGATCGGTAAACGTGATCATCACTGCTATGGAAACCGCAATAAGTAACAAATGTTTCCATCCTACTTTTTTGTATAAAAGGTAAAAAATGAAAAGAAAAAAAGGCGTCCAGTGCAATTGTTTTGTGATCAAAAGCCACAAGCCGTCGTATTGCTCGGAACCCAGTCCGTTAAGGAAAACTAAAAGTTGTTTGTCCAGTTGAATGATTTTCTCCACAGTTACATTTGGCGTTTAATAGGACCGGTCATGTCCTCGATGTCTTCTTTGGCCTTGTCAATTTCTTTATTGATATCGGCGGTGAAATCGATCTGATTCATCGGATTGAGGTCTTTCAATTCATTGATTTCGGCACTTTTCTGAATTTCGCTTTTAATATCGTTGGTCGCGTTCTTCAGCTGCGCCATCCCTTTACCCAAAGTACGGGCGATATCCGGAATCTTATCCGATCCGAACAACATCAGGGCAATTACTATAATCAGGAAAATTTCTCCTCCTCCTATTCCAAACATAATGATTCAGTTACTAATTGTAGTGGGACAAAGTTACAAAGTTTTCATTTGGTTTGTGTTATTAAAAACCAAAAAGACCGCCTGAAACAGACGGTCTTAAATTTTATTTGCCCTGAGAAAGTTCGTCAAACTTGGATTTCACTTCTTCTTTCGGCCATACGTTATTGGTTACATCAACATCTGCTGTTTCCAGTTTAGGATCCAATTGGATTTTTTTCACTGGTTTTTCCGTAGCGAAAACGCGTTTTGCCGTTTCATTACCTTTTCTCCAGATCTGAACCGGAAAATGGTGATTTTCTTTGGTTCCGTCTTCAAACTGCAATTCTACAATTATCGGCATCATCATTCCGCCCGGCTTATCGAATTCCACCTCGTAAAAATATTTTGGCTGCTTTAACGTATTTCTTTGTTCGGACGGCAACTTGTTCACATACTCACTCAATGTTTTCACATCGGATACTGTAAGCGGTTTTTTCATCTCCGGTTTAAAATCTTCAGCCGTATCGGTTGTCATGTACACCATGGGCTCTCCGTTATTAACACGTCTACCTCTGCGGTTGAATTGCTCCTGAACTGCTTTGGAAGGATCTTCCGTTACAAAATATTGTTTCACCTCTTTGATACCAATATCCACGTAATCGGTTGAATAGAACCAACCTCTCCAGAACCAATCCAAATCTACGGCTGAAGCGTCTTCCATTGTTCTGAAGAAATCTTCCGGGGTTGGATGCTTGAATTTCCAACGCTGCGCATAGGTTCTGAAGGCATGGTCGAACAAATCGTGCCCCATAATGGTTTCACGCAATATATTCAATCCGGTTGCTGGTTTAGAATATCCGTTGGCACCGAAATTGTAAATCGTTTCCGAATTCGACATGATGGGTTCTAAATATCTTTGATCACCACTCATATAAGGAACAATTTTAGCTGCTGGCCCACGACTGGAGGGGAAATTTTTATCCCAGCTTTGTTCTGTTAAATATTCAAGAAAGGTATTTAAGCCTTCGTCCATCCAAGTCCATTGGCGTTCATCCGAGTTGACAATCATCGGGAAGAAATTATGTCCTACTTCGTGAATGATTACACCCATCATACCATATTTGATGCGGTCGCTTACATAGCCTTTTTCATCCGGACGACCGTAATTCCAACAAATCATCGGGTACTCCATTCCCTGATCTTCGGCAGAAATGGATATGGCTTTCGGGTAAGGATAATCGAATGTATAACTGGAATAGCTTTTTAAAGTATGTGCTACAACTCTTGTTGAATAGTCTCCCCAAAGCGGGTTAGCTTCCGGCGGGTAACACGAAATCGCCATTACCGATTTGCCGTTTGCCAATTTCACCGCCATACCGTCATAGATGAATTTTCGCGAAGAGGAAAAGGCAAAATCCCTAACATTTGTCGCCTTGAATTTCCATGTTTTTTTTGCCGCTGAAAATCCTTTGGATGCCGCTTCTGCTTCAGCCTGGGTAACAATAACTACCGGCTTATCATAGCTCTTCTCCGCTAATTCATAGCGTTTTACCTGCTCAGCCGTATAAACATCACTTCGGTTTTGCAACACACCGGTTCCTTCCAGTACGTGATCGGCAGGAGTAGTAATACTTACATCAAAGTCACCAAAGGGTAACGCGAATTCTCCGGACCCCCAGAATTGCATGTTTTGCCATCCTTCCACATCATTATAAACGGCCATACGCGGATAAAACTGCGCAATGACATATAAATTATTGCCGTCTTTATCGAAGTGTTCGTATCCGGAACGACCTCCGTCTACCATATAATTATTGATGTTGTACCACCATTTTATTGAAAAGGACACTTTCTCCCCTTTCTTTAAGGGCTTGTCCAAATCAATACGCATCATGGTTTGGTTGATCGTGTAAGGCATCGGGTTTCCTTTTGCATCTTTCACGTATTCGATATTGAAACCGCCGTCAAAACGAGGTTGCATAAATTGCTTGGCAAAATCCCCCGTACCCATCGCACTGCTGATACGCTGGCTCTGTACTAATGGATTTTTCCCATCGCGCTTCTTCTCATTCTGATCCAACTGCACCCATAGATAAGTTAAGGTTTCAGGCGAATTATTGTGATACGTTACGGTTTCCTTTCCGTAAAGCTTGGTGTTTTTATCGTCCAGTTCGATGTCGATTTTATAATCGGCCTGTTGTTGATAATACGCCGGTCCGGGCGCACCTGAAGCAGTACGGTACGAATTAGGTGTAGCCATTTCATGATACATCTGGCTGAACTTATTCGTGTCGTAATGACCCGGTTCACGTTTTTTCTCGGCAGGCTTGGGCTCCTGAGCCAATGCCATAAAAGGAACGGCCAGTGCTATAAGCGAAAAAACTGAGGTTGTCTTTTTCATACTATATTTGGTGTTTTGTTTGTCTAAAATTCTAAATCGCCTTCCGGCTCATCGTCTGTAAGCAACAAAGTTTTTTTGATACCACTTACGTTTGCATGCACGATATTTTGCTGATCGGGGTAAATTTCGGTTAACACAGAATTGGTAATTGTCATGGTAACTATCCTCTCCTGAACAGGGGCTGTAAGATAGCAAATCAACACATTATCCTCGACTTCT
The DNA here is from genome assembly GCF_040750275.1 of Flavobacterium enshiense. Taxonomy (GTDB): domain Bacteria; phylum Bacteroidota; class Bacteroidia; order Flavobacteriales; family Flavobacteriaceae; genus Flavobacterium; species Flavobacterium enshiense_B. Next base: position 244,486 of record NZ_JBDOCV010000001.1, on the reverse strand, counting down.
TTTCCTAAAAATTTGAGTGTTTTTTGTGATTTGTTCACTTCAACCTGAAGCTTCTCAGACAAATAACTTTTGATAAAGCCATCTGTTTCCACAATTTCCTTGGGTGTCGCGAGGTATAGCTTCTTTTTATGCTTCTTTTCCAAAGCTTTTTCCAAATCGTCGATAAAGATTCGAGCGGTTATCTGGATTTCTTTCTTTTTAGGAATATAATTTACCTGATAAATACCCACGTAGAACTTATGCAAAGCCGTAAATGAGCAAAGCATAACCAGTAGAATGACAGGCAAAAAGCGCTGAAAAAATTTATTCATGCGCCAAATGTAATAAAAGAAACTATTTATCGATTTTTTTTAAGATATTCTTCACTTTTTTTTAGTAAAAAATCGATCAGTTCAAATTCTTTTTTTGGATTTAACAACTTTCTATTTTCCAGATTGTTATCATCGCAATACGCTAAAAACAAATCCACCTCATCCGGCTTTAGCTTTAGTGTTTCCGTAAAAAAACGACTGTTAAATTTTTCTTTCACTGCATCAGAAAAAATCTTTTGGGTAATAAATTCGATTTTCTTCTCTTTAGGTTTGGATTTAAAAACAGATTTAGCTATCATTTTACCAATCCCCATAAGATTAACCCCTGTAAGTTGACTTTCGGTTTGTGGCAGCACACTTTTCAACCCTTGCTCGACTGGATTATATTTCACTTCGGGGGCCGATAAGTCCATAGCACCCAAATTGAGGTTTATGGCCTTCACCTTCAGATTCTTAGTGTCAGTTTCAAGATTTCCGGTTAACGTATAAGGCCTGACGATTAGTTCTTCCAGTTCATTAACTCTTACGTGCAGTCGTATTTTCAGATCATCATCATTCATATGCGTATGACTCACAAGCAAAACAGACGATTTAAAAGCAATACCGCTAAAAACAAGCGTGTCTTTTTCTCTTGCCAGCAACCGAAAATTCCCTTTATCATCTGTGGTGGCCAACTTTTTAGCCGTAATGTTTTCAATAGTGATATTCTCCACAGGAATCGAATCCGAAACCACCCTGCCACTTAACATCGTCCGGCTTATATCCTGAGCCACAACCACTGTGGAAACCAAGAATAGCAACAAAACAAAAATACTACTTCGCATCTTGGAGCATTGTTTTATATTCGACAGCCAATTCTCCTAAAAGAAATAATGTCAGGGTTTTATTTTTGGCTTTTACCGCATCCATAACTTTTGGCTTTTCTGCCACAAAAAACACAAATCCTTCTATGTAATCTTCAGGAATATCAAATTCACGGATTAGGTATTCGGCCTCGAACATATTGCCCAACTTGGCCTGCACCATCTTATATTTTTCTATCTGAATTTCCTTCTTGAGCATAGCGGTTCTTCCTGTTATCGCGTTGATTATCGGATCTATAGGCACGATTCCGGAACCGGTTGTTGCCGTATAGTACCTTCTTTCTGCAGGTGTAAACTTTTTCACTTTATAAGGTACAATACCAAGGCTTACAGCATCGATATTACTCTTCTCGACCACCACTTCTTTCAGTTCGGTTACCTTAAGCTCCATACGAACCGGGAACGGCAGGTAATCGAAATCTTCTTTTTCCACCACAATGGTTTTCGGTTTGAGCTGTATGGCCGTGAAAAACAGTGTATCACCTACTTTAGCAGCAATAGAAAATGTTCCGTCACCTTTAGTGCTGGCATCTCTTCCAAGCGAAAGATTTCGGATTGTAATGCCGCCCAACTCTTTGGTATCAGCCAACACCCTACCTTGCAACACTTTGATTTGTTGTGCATTACACACAGTAGTCAGAAAACAGAACAGTAAAAGTAATTTTTGTTTCATTTAATAGTGGTAAGTGGCTGTAAAAATATCTGATTACTCTCACAATTTTTTGCCAACAAGTTTGTAATATTTTGTTAAATCCGAAAATGAAATTCACGTACCTTTGACACAAATTACAACGTATGAAAAAAGTAATTATCGCCAGCACCTCCACTTTACACAATGGAAACTATCTGGATTATTTATTGCCTACACTCAAAAATCATTTTGAAAAAGTAAAGACCTTGCTTTTCATTCCTTATGCCCGTCCCAGCGGAATTTCCCACGACGATTACACCCGTAAAGTTAGTGAAGCTTTTGCACAAATTAATATTACGGTAAAAGGCATTCATGAATTTGAAAACCCAAAGGAAGCGCTGCAAAACGCAGAGGCCATATTTACCGGTGGTGGTAACACTTTTTTACTGGTAACCCAATTGTACAAAACAGAAATTATTGAAACGCTTGAAAAAGTGGTAAAAAACGGAACCCCTTACTTAGGAACATCTGCAGGAAGTAATATTTGCGGTTTGACTATGGGAACTACCAACGATATGCCTATTGTTTATCCGCCAAGTTTCAACACATTAGGATTCGTACCGTTTAACATCAACCCACATTATCTGGATCCTATTGAGGGTTCTACCCATATGGGTGAAACACGCGAAACCCGAATTAATGAGTTCCATCACTTCAATTCACAGCCCGTTTTGGGATTACGTGAAGGCAGCTGGCTGGAAGTTATCGGACAGAAAATAACCCTAAAAGGCGATTTGACAGCCCGTTTGTTCCAAAAAAACGAAACACCCGTGGAACTGGAAACCGGTTCGGACTTGTCAAACTTAAATTAGATTGATCAATTTCATAACCCGCTTCTTAAAATTAGTAAGAAAATTTTCTTAAATTTGTGAAAAGCAGTGGGTTATGGAAATGAGAATTGAAGCGATACAATTAGCCGAAGCCATCAACATTAAAAAGTTTCGGGCAGAATTTCGTACGGAAGCCTTCTCCGGATCAACTTCAGAAGTTTTTTATGCTTTAGCCGACAACAACCGTTATCTGTATCTGTTTGATTATGGGGTGGTGGTTTTTTCTAATTACGATGCAGTTGCAAAAAGCGAATTCCTAAATTTCGTTAAAAATTACACCAATGTACCAATCGATATAGATCTATCAGAAGAATACCTTATTCGGACTGACAATTCTCAAAACAAATTTATAGTTCGCAACGATCATGTATCCGTCCCAAAAATAGACGCAGATGTTTTACGAACGGTTATGCTCAATACCGCTCAATCTGTCGCATTAGAATTTTACGAATTACTATCCGACGAACTCATTTCCTCCTCCAAGGAATACATACTGCAACTGGAACAACACGGGAAACTGAAGATTTCGAAAACAGATTTACTGAAATATATAGGCAAAGTTCTTAATGTTAAGAACAGCATCATTGATAATTTATACATTCTGGACGATCCAAATCTGGTTTGGGATAATGAAGATTTGAACCTGCTAAACAAAAATCTGAAAGCTAATTTCGACATCAATCCTCGCTTCAGAGATTTGGATTACCGTTTGCAAATCGTGGAAGACAATTTAACATTGTTTACTGATGTACTGAACGTAAGGGAAAGTGCGCGACTGGAATGGATTATCATCATCCTGATTGCCGTAGATATTGTTATTGCACTTGCGTTTCACTAAATTAAAATAAAAAAGCCACACTTTCGTGTGGCTTACTCCCTTTTGGAGCGGAAGACGAGGGTCGAACTCGCGACATTCAGCTTGGAAGGCTGACGCTCTACCAACTGAGCTACTTCCGCATTTTGATGCTTTTTAAAACTTCATCGGGTTTTTCCAAGAGCGGAAGACGAGGGTCGAACTCGCGACATTCAGCTTGGAAGGCTGACGCTCTACCAACTGAGCTACTTCCGCATTTTTCACAAACTTCTGATCAGAAAAAATGTGATCTTCATTATTTGTGGGTGCAAATATAGAAAAATATTTTTGTTACAAACAAATTTTAAATGAAAAAATATTCAACTTTTTAAAGCAACTTTATCATTATTTTAGCATCTATACCAATAATTAATTTAGTATTAATCCGTTACAAATTTCTTAACCGTTTTAAAAATTCCCCTCATTATGATTTTTATTCATCAAATAGAAGCAGAAGAGACATTTTCGGTACGCCAACCGGTTCTTCGCCCAGGAAAACCAGTGGACAGCTGTCATTTTGACGGCGACAACCTAGGCACTACGGCACATTTCGGATTGTACGAACACGACGACTTGATTGGTGTAGTCTCTGTTTACAAGGCCTGCCATCCTCTTTTCTCCAAAAAAGAACAGTATCAGATTCGCGGCATGGCAGTTTTGCCAGAATTCCAGCGAAAAGGCATTGGCGAACAATTAGTAAAAAAAGTCGAACACTATATAAAAGAACAAAAAGGAGAACTTATCTGGTTCAATGCCAGAGAAAAAGCGGTTCCGTTTTATCAAAAATTAGACTACAAAATTAAAGGCGATTCTTTTGAGATAAAGGAAATCGGCACGCATTTTGTTATGCATAAAAGCATCTAAATGTTAAAATAGTAAAACCACGGTTGCAATTTTTGTAACTTACGTAGTGTAAAATCAGGAATATTATGTCGTACAAATACCTCTTTTTTCTTCTTCCGATACTTCTCATCAGCTGTAAAAAAGAGACCGCATTGGCTAACAATAAAGAACAGGACACCATCAAAAAGGTAATTCCTATTGTATCGCCGAAATCCGTTGCCATCGACACCCTTTTATTGAGTAACAAATCCGAAAGAATCAAAGAATTTTACCGCAACAACCTGTTTAAAACCGTCTGGACCGAAACCAATGATCGAAACCAACTCATTGCACTGATCAAAGAAGCAGATGCAGAAGGACTGAATTCTGAAGATTACAACATTCGGCAAATTGAAAAAACCGAAAAATCACGAGAAAAACTTACGCACAAACAAATTGCGCTGCAGGATATTCTTTTAACCGAATCGTTTCAACGGCTGGCCAACCATCTCTACAATGGAAAAGTAAACCCCACACAACTATACAAAGACTGGGATATGTATGAAAAGAATCTTAAAGCCATTGATCTGCTTCAGGAAGCTATTCGTCACCACACCATTGAAAAGACACTCGATACTTTAAAACCAAATCACTTGGTTTACCACCTTCTTAAAAAAAGTCTGGCTAAAATTAACGATATGCCGGGCGACAATATTGATGCTATCGTTGTAGAAGATAAAATCAAACCCAACGACACCATCGAAACCATCAAAACCGTAAAAAACAGACTGGCCTACTGGGGCGATTACAGAAAACCGGATACGTTAACAGCTATTTACGATGAAAAAACAGTACGTGCCGTAAAACGCTTTCAGGAAAGACATGGGCTTTTAGCCGACGGAATCATTGGAAAAGGCACTGCTGCTGCACTCAATTACACCAAAAACCAGCGCAAACAACAAATTGTTGCCAATCTGGAAAGATGGCGATGGTTCCCAAGACATTTGGGCGACGATTACATTATTGTAAATATTCCTGAGTTCAAACTCAATGTCGTCAAAAATAATGACACCGTAAGAACCCATAAAGTTGTCGTGGGAAGGGATAAACGAAAAACACCGATACTGTCATCCAAATTCAGCAATCTGGTCATCAATCCTACCTGGACCGTTCCACCAACCATCATTAAAGAAGATTTAGGCCCAACAGCAGCCAAAAATCGCGGATATTTTGCAGCAACCGGCATTACCATCTACAACATGAAAGGTCAGGAGGTAAACCCTTACAGCTGGAATGCTGCCAAACCTAACAATTACAGGTATGTACAGAAACCGGGTTACAACAATTCGCTTGGATTGGTGAAATTTAATTTTCCTAACAGTCATTTGGTATATTTACACGATACCAATCACCGGGATTTCTTCGGTCTTAGCGGAAGAGCTTTAAGTTCCGGTTGTGTACGTGTGGAAAATCCTTTGGAATTAGCATACTATATTCTGGAAACCGATGAGAATTACATGAATCAAAAACGGGTAGAAAAAATCATTGAAAGTAAAAAAACATCAGGAATCCCTATAAAAAAACCCATCTACATTCACTTACTGTACTGGACAGCTTTTATGAACGAAGATGGATTTCAATTCCGAAACGATATTTACAATCTCGATTTCGACTTGTACCAGCAGTTACGAAATTAGTCTCGACTGCTTTTCGTATGTTCTTGACGGATGGTAAATAAACAAACACGATTTGTTTTTTACCAACTCGATAATTTCTTTATGAATTGCATAAGGAATTGCCGGACAACCTTGGCTTCTTCCTAATCTGCCTTGCTGTCTGATAACGCTTTCTGCCGCATAATCCGCTCCATGCATTACCACCGCTCTGCTTCTTGCATTGTCGTTGATGCCATATTCCAAACCGTCTAATTTCAAAGACAGTCCGTGTTTGCCGTTATAGGTTTCTCCGGTAGTATAAAAACCTAAGCTGCTTTTGTTGGAGTTATTTTCATTGGAAAATGAAGTTGCATACTCCATTCCGCTGTTTCTACCATGTGATACAACCGATTGCAGTACTACAGAATTAGTAACCATATCAATCACCCAAAGTCTTTTTTGAGTGGATGAAAGACTGAAATCAATAATGGTTAAAATTTCTTTTTGAACTACTCCCTGCTCTCTCAACTGAAAATACCCTTCTACAGCTTTGGAAAAACATTCCATTGCAGGCATGTCAAATGTTTTAACATTTAACGTAGCATATAGGTTTTTCACTTTTGCTTCTAACGAAACTTTGGTAGTAGCAGCAACAAGTTTAGGATCATTTTCTTTTTTTATATCGGTGGGTTTAAACGATAAAAGAAAAACAAACAAAACAGGCAAAATTTTGTAAATCATTGATAATCTATTAATTAAGTTGGTGTTAGGTTGGAGCAAATATGAAATAAAAAATAATACTGTCCAAATTTTTTTTACATTTTATCGGTAAACTTTAACATTTCATCGATTTTTTTACACAGTAAAAGAAGTTAAACATTTCTTAAATCTCAACAAACATGGCATATTTCAGTAAATTTGACATATCAATCATCAAATCAAAAAAAATGCGCAATTATTTGTGGACGATCATACTCCTAACCTGTTCATCTTCAGCTTTTTCACAAACAACACCGGAAGATCCCAAAAATCTAACAAAAGAAAAAAAGAAGATTAGTGCTTATAAAAAAACAAATCCGATTACAATCGATGGAAAACTGATTGAAGCAGAATGGTATACCGCACAAACCGCCACAGACTTTATCATGTTTGAACCCGATAACGGTAAACCGCTCGCACATGAAAAAAGAACCGAAGTAAAAGTACTCTATGACAACGAAGGTATTTACATTGGAGCCGTTATGTTTGACGATCCTACAAAAATCTTAAAAGAAATCACGGAACGGGACAATTTCGGAACCGCAGATTTCTTCGGAATCTTTATCAACGGTTATAACGACGGCCAACAGGATTTCCGCTTTTTTGTAAGTGCTGCCGGGACACAAATGGATGCTTTGGCTACAGAGGGCAACGAAGATTATTCCTGGGACGGCATCTGGAACAGCAACGTTACGCTTACTGACTATGGCTGGGTTGCCGAAATGAAAATCCCTTATGCTGCTTTACGTTTTTCCGAAAAAGAGCAACAAATTTGGGGTGTTAATTTCTTTCGTGAAATTCGCCGTGACCGCCAAAAATTTACTTGGAACCACATCGACAATAAAATAGGGGCGATTATTCAGCAGGCCGGAATTCTTGATGGCATTGAAAACATCAAAACGCCTACCCGACTTTTCCTTATCCCCTACGCTTCCTATTACGTAACCACCAACAAAGACGGTTCGGAAAATAAATTTAAAGCCGGAATGGACATAAAATACGGCATAAACGATTCGTTTACATTAGACGCCATCTTAGTTCCCGATTTCGGTCAGACCGCATTTGACAATGTCGTGTTAAATCTTGGCCCTTTCGAACAGCAGTTTAATGAAAACCGACCCTTCTTTACCGAAGGAACCGATTTATTCAGCAAAGGTGGTTTGTTTTATTCAAGAAGAATCGGAGGAGAACCTTCTACCTATCCGGAAGCAACACAAGAAGAAACGGTACTGAACTATCCGAAAAACGTTAATTTACTGAATGCTTTAAAGGTTTCCGGAAGAACTTCAAGCGGTCTTGGAATTGGCGTACTGAATGCTGTTACCGAGAAAACAGACGTCACCATCGAAAAGCAAACTTTAACCGCCAATCCGGATCCGTCACAACCGCCCATAATTAAATACGAATACCGAAACAAAACCGTTGAACCACTGGCGAATTACAACCTTCTGGTACTTGATCAGCGTTTTCGCAAAAATTCTTCGGTAACTTTTGTGAATACCAATGTCATGCGAAACGGAGAATTCCGCGATGCCAATGTTTCCGGATTACTGTTCGACCTGAATACCAAAGCCAATACCTATAAACTTTCCGGAGATGCTAAATTCAGCCATGTTAATGATCTTACGGAAAACAGAAACGGGTATTCGGCATTTCTTAACTTTTCAAAAACCAGCGGTAAATATCGTTTTACGGTAAACAGCAAATATGTTTCCAAAAAATACGACATTAACGATATGGGGATTAATTTCATTACTAATTACCATAACATTTATGCCAATGCCAATTACCGTATTCTGAATCCGAACAAGACATTTAACTCGTTCAACATTAACACGAATTGGTATGCCGAATTTCACAATCAGACCGGAAGAGCACAGGACGCCTACGTTGGCTTTAATGTAAACACCTCCACCAAAAAGAATCATTACATTGGTGGTGGTTTGCGATTTTATCCTTTTGAAACTTACGATTTTTATCAGCCGAGGGAAGAAGGCCGCTTCGCATACAACCCGAAAGCCGCCAGCGGATGGTTTGACATCTCCACCAATTACAACAATCCTTTAGCAATTGATACAGGAATGTGGTACGATCGCTACGATCAGGATGCTCGTGAGAATATCGGTATTTATTTCAGCCCTCGCTACCGTTTCAGTGATAAGTTCCTGTTGGTTTACTACTTCCAGCATCACCGACAAAACTCCGACAAAGGCTGGGTGGATTATGACGGTACTACTGATGAAATTATCTTCGCCAACAGAAACCGAAACACTTTAGAGAATTCCATTACCGGCAAATATTCCCTGAACCACAAAATGACATTCAATTTAAAGCTTCGCTATTATTGTTCGTTCACCGAGAATCTAAACTTTATAACTTTGACTGATGACGGCTATTTTACTGCCAACACAACTTATAATCAAAACCAAAACAACAACTTCAATATCTGGAATTTCGATTTATCGTATTCGTGGTGGTTTGCGCCAGGCAGTCAGATTTCGCTTCTTTATCGCAACAATGCCACCTATTTTGACCGGGAGGTGAATAAAAAATTCTACAACAATCTGGATCACACGTTAAGCGACAACCTTACAAACACATTGTCTGTAAGCGTGCGTTATTTTATCGATTACAACCAAGCTAAAGGATGGCTTAAAAAAGTGTAAACTGATTTTCAGCTACGTTGGGGTTTCGTTATCTTTGTTTCAAATTATCGACACAATGAACAAAAAAGTAATATTGATGATTCTGGACGGTTGGGGAAAATCTCCCGATCCGAAAGTTTCTGCCATAGATAACGCCAACACTCCTTTTATTGACAGCTTATACACTAAATATCCAAATGCTTCCCTTCGTACGGACGGCTTAAACGTTGGTTTACCGGAAGGTCAAATGGGCAATTCCGAAGTAGGCCACATGAATTTAGGAGCCGGACGTATTGTGTATCAGGATTTGGCCAAAATTAATTTAGCGGTACAACACAAAAGCCTGAACAACGAAAAAGTACTAAACGATGCTTTTGCTTATGCAAAGCAAAACAATAAAAACGTTCACTTTTTAGGCTTGGTTTCCGATGGCGGTGTACATTCTCACACTTCCCATTTACGAGGATTGCTGGATGCCGCGAACGATTTTGGTCTGCAAAACATTTTCGTACACGCATTTACAGATGGTCGTGATGTCGATCCGAAATCCGGAGCGAAATACATCGAAGATCTGAATAATTATCTAAACAACTCTTCGGCTAAATTAGCATCGATTGTGGGAAGATATTACGCGATGGATCGTGACAAACGCTGGGAACGGGTTAAGAAAGCATATGATTTAATTGTAAATGGCATCGGCACCCATTCCATCAATCCGGTAATGAGCATCTTAGCGAGTTATCACAATCATATAACCGATGAATTTATCGAACCGATTTTGATGGTTGACGAGCACAATACGCCGATTGCAACTATTAAAGAAGACGATGTGGTTATTTTCTTCAACTTCCGAACCGATCGCGGACGACAATTAACCGAAGCCCTTTCCCAACAGGATTTTCACGAACAGAACATGCACAAAATGCCATTGTATTATGTTACGATGACCAATTATGATGACACGTATGAAAACGTTCATGTGATCTACGACAAAGACAACATTACGGAAACGTTGGGTGAAGTCCTGGAATACAACAATAAACTACAAATCCGAATTGCCGAAACGGAAAAATACCCGCATGTAACCTTTTTCTTTTCCGGCGGTCGTGAAACACCTTTTATTGGCGAAAGACGTTTACTTTGTCCATCACCAAAAGTGGCCACTTACGATTTACAACCCGAAATGAGTGCCTTCGACATAAAAGACAAATTAATTCCCGAACTGAAAAAAGGCGAGGTGGATTTTGTTTGCTTAAATTTTGCCAACGGCGACATGGTTGGCCATACCGGTGTGATGGAAGCGGCTATCAAAGCTTGTGAAGCTGTCGATGTTTGTGTAAAAGAAGTTATCGAAACGGCTTTGGAAAACAACTACACCACTATCGTAATTGCCGATCACGGTAACTGCGAAACCATGATAAACCCAGACGGAACGCCTAATACGGCACACACCACAAATCCGGTGCCAATCATATTGGTTGACAAGGATTTAAAACATATTAAAGATGGTGTTTTAGGCGACATTGCTCCGACCATTTTAGCGTTAATGGGCATTGAAAAACCCGAAGTAATGACAAGACATTCACTGTTATAATTATGAAAAAAATACTTTCCATTGTAGCACTGACAGTTGCCTTTGCAAACTGTTGTGCACAGAAAAAACCGATTATGACCTCAGAAACCACAACAATACAAACCAATGACATGCTAATCGGGAAACATGTTAAAGAGGAACTCTTAAAAACTCCTTACAGTTTATGGTTCAATCCTAATTACGATAATTACAAACCGAGTATTGCAACACTCTCCGAATTAAAAAAACATACGGATGACGTAACGATTACCGTTTTTCTGGGCACCTGGTGTGAAGACAGCCAGCAGAAAGTACCAGAATTTTATAAAGTTCTGGATGCCATTGACTTCGACACAGAAAAAGTTACCCTGATTATGGTTGACAAATCCAAAACTACACCGGAAAAACTGGAAAACGGGCTGAACATTGCCAATGTACCAACCTTCATCTTCCACAAAGACGGAAAAGAAATCCACCGCATTGTAGAATCTTACATGGAAAGCGCCGAAAAAGACATGCTGAAAATCCTTAGCGGACAACCATACAAACACGCTTACGAATAACACAAAGAATAAGAAAATCTTGCATAAAACTGCTGTACTGGCAGTTTTTTTTTATTTTTGGGGCGCCTAACTAAAAAACAATGAAAACCGTTTTAAAGTATTCATTGGCTTTGCTTATTACACTGATAAACGACGCCTTTGCACAACAAGGAGCTCCTTCATGCTCAGAACTGCAGGCCAATTATCAATTGTATCAGTCCTGTGCTACTAATATTCCCTTTACAAATTCGACAGGAGGCAATAACGAAACTTTTCAGACATCTTGTATTGAAGAACAATTTGTTGGGCCAACTTGGTTTTTTATTGAAATAAATGACCCTGGAACCATTAACCTACAAATCAGCCAAGTAGATGTTAACGGATTCGGAACCGATGTAGATTTTGTTATTTGGGGACCTTTCAATAATTTAAACAACATATGCAGCCAACTCACTCCACTCACGGAAGTCGATTGCAGTTGGCTTCCCGACCCAATTGAACAGGTACAGATACCCAACAGCAATACCGGAGACCTGTATGTTTTACTGATCGATAATTATTCCGGTGTACCTGGCTTTATTTCGGTAGCACAAACCGGCGGAACCGGAACTACCAATTGCGATTTTTTATCTTCGGTAAAAATTCAGGACATTAACAACAATGATATCTCTCAACTGGATTATTGCAAACCCGAAACCAAAGACCTTAAAGCTGTAATTGACATCACGGATTTTAGCGGAACACCCATTAATCTCAGATTTAATTACACCTGGAAAAAAAACGGGACAACCATTAGTACGACCAGCAATACCGTCAACCCGACAAATACCATAACTGTTTCAGAAACAGGAACCTACCAAGTTACAACAACAGCATACGACATCACCACAAATCCATCAGGAGACACTACTAATTTAAGGGTTAGTGAGGCCGATATTACTTTAAAATTTCACACCCTGCCCACAGTTTCCATCAGCAATACAAATACAGTTTGTCTAAATACTTCGCCTGTTTTAAATGCTACAATAACAAATGCCACGGCTCTAAACAATAGTGTAGATGCTTTATCATATCAGTGGTACCTGAACAATATCTTAATTAACGGTGCAAACACAAGTAGCTACACTCCTACTTTACCTGGAAATTATACTGTAAAAGTGAGCAACACTCCTTGTTTAGAAGCTGCTTCAAACAGCATACGAACACTATCGAATCCTGTTGTACAAATCAATGCCGATACCGAACTATGCGAAAATGACACTTTTACTTTAACTTCGTCGTTGACCAACAACAACGATCTAACCACGCCTTCTTACCAATGGTATAAGGACGGAAACGCCATATCCGGAGCGACTAATCCTACTTTAACCGTTTCGAATGCAACTCAAACTTTAAACACCTCAGCAACATATCACCTTCAGGTAACCGAACAGGGAATTTGCTTAGGACAGTCAAACAATGCAATCATCACTATAAATGCATTACCAACGGTTAACACAACTCCTTTTATACTGGAACAATGCGACTACTTGAACTTAACACTAGATGGCATTGCTGAAACCAATCTGGCGCAATCGCAAATCATTAATCATATCACCAACAACAACCCTTCCAACACTTTATACTATTATAGTGATGCAGGACTGACTAATCCGATATTGAATTTTCAAAACTTCATCAACAACAACTCGCCATTCACCCAGAACATATACGTAAAAGTGGTCAATGAGACTGTTACCCCAAACTGTACCGGATTGGGAGTTGGTATTATTCAATTACAAGTAAATCCAACCAGCGTAGCTACTTACCCGGATATTTTGGCTGTTTGCCCTCAAATCAATCAAAATTACGGACATGCCGATTTTGACTTGCATAAAATACTAATCAAAAACAATTATTTTCCAAGCTCAGACGTAACCATTTCGTTTCACTTAAACACTTCGGATGCTTCTACCGGACTGAACCCGTTGACAAATGCAAGCCAAATGCCAATCGGGACTACGTTAATTCACACAAGGGTTTTCTCGAACAGCACCAATAAATGTGAAGGCATTGGAACATTTAACGTAATTGTAAAAACACCTCCGATTCGCAATACGATGTCAAACGTTAATCTTTGTGAAACGGATCTGTTTTTACTATCATCAAAAAACACTGAAGCACTTTCCGGACAAAACCCCACAGTTCAAACAAGTTATTTTAGCACATTTGATAATGCACGAGATAACGTGACCCCACTAAACCCAAACATAACACTTCCTCTTTCTATAGGCATCCGTACTATTTTCGTGCGCCTTTATGATACAGCTTCGCAATGCATTTCCATTATAAATTTTGATATCCGAGTTTATGCAAATCCGATAATTTTCAATCCGACACCCATAAAACATTGCGGAAATACAACAGCTGTCTTTGACTTAACCAGTCGAATAAACCAGATAACAAACAACAACAACTCGTTACAAGTTACTTTCTATGAAACCGTTACAGATTTAGCCAGTAACAATCCGATTCCTACACCGAACAACTACCAATCAATCACAAAGAACATTTATGTTAAAGTAGCTGATCCGGGCAATTTTGGCTGTTATAGCACAACCATTTTAAATCTGATTGTACTTTCGGCACCTGGGAGCAACACAAATCCCACACCTATAGAACAATGTAACGATTCTGGCTATGCCACTTTTAATTTGAGAATCCGGGAAACGGAAATGGCTGCTGCTACAGGCACAAACAACATTGAGTTCAAATATTATACGGACAGTAATGATGCTTTTACAAATAATGGAAATGCCATTACCAACCCTCTTGGATTCAGAAATACATCCATTGACCAACAGAGCCTTTATGTCCGTTTAAACAGTAAAACCAATTTTGACAGTGAAACAAATGAAGCATGTTTCAGCATACTGCAATTAGATTTATATGTAAGACCTTATCCGGAAAATCATCTGCAGGAAACGCCATACATTATTTGCATTACCAAAGATAATATTATCACAAACCCCACGATTATTGACACAGAACTCCCAATGGGAACTTATAGTTTTACTTGGTATAACGGATTCAATGCAATAGCCGGAAATGAAATTCCGGGTCAGAACAACAATACTTGTTCACTATCAGTTGCAGGAGAATATTCGGTCAGAGTAACAAACACTTCAAATGCCGCAAACTGTTCCTCTGTATTCAATTTTACGACACAAAATTCATTTGTTCCCCACAGCATTAGTTCAAATCCATCTGAACTTATTGCTTTTGGAGTGAATAACACCGTTACCGCTGTTGCTTTTCCTCAATCTGGCGACTATGTTTACTCCATCGACGAAATGAATTGGCAGGAAAGCCCTGTTTTTCATAACATTCCTCCGGGAGAGCACACCATTTATGTGAAAAATATTTATGGGTGCGGAGATCACGAAAACTCATTTTTTGTTGTTGATTTCCCGTTTTTTTTCACTCCTAACAACGACAATTACAATGATACCTGGAATGTCTATGGCACTGAAATTTTGGATAGTATTGAAATACTAATCTTTGACCGCTATGGAAAACTTATTAAACAGATAAGCCCAAATGGAGAGGGTTGGGATGGTACTTATAACGGCAAGCTGTTACCCTCGGATGATTATTGGTTTAAACTGACCTATACCAAAAACAACATCACTAAGGAATTCAAAGGGCATTTCGCTTTAAAAAGATAACGTAAGAAGGTTGGCTTTTGCTAACATTTTTTTGTTTCAAAATGCTCCTAAACCTATATACCGTTTTAAAATAATTATTTATTCTTAGAATATTGTACTTTTGCAGTCCATTTAATTTGCAGTTATGATTATCATTAAAACTCGTGAAGAAATCGAATTGATGCGTGAAAGCGCATTGATTGTTTCAAAAACCTTAGGAATGATTGCTTCGGAAGTAAAACCCGGCGTTAGTACTTTATATTTAGACAAGCTGGCCGAAACCTTCATTCGCGACCACGGTGCCACACCAGCTTTTTTAGGCATGTACGGCTTCCCGAATTCGTTGTGCATGAGTCCTAATTCCCAGGTAGTCCACGGGATTCCTAGTGACAAACCTTTGGAAAGCGGTGATATCATTTCCGTAGATTGCGGAGCTTTAAAAAACGGATTTTACGGCGATCATGCCTATACTTTTGAAGTAGGCGAAGTTAGTGACGCTACTAAAAAACTATTAAAAGTCACCAAAGAATCGCTTTACGTAGGCATCCGCGAATTGAAAACCGGAAACCGTACGGAAGATGTGGGTAATGCTATTCAAAAGTATTGTGAAAGCCACGGTTATGGAGTAGTACGCGAATTGGTAGGCCACGGCATCGGTCGTACCATGCACGAAGCGCCGGAAATGCCGAATTACGGAAAAAAAGGGCGTGGTAAACTATTACAAGAAGGTATGGTTGTTGCCATCGAACCCATGATTAACCAAGGAACCAAAAACATTAAACAACATAAAGACGGCTGGACAATTACCACAGCAGACGGAAAACCTTCTGCACATTTTGAGCACGACGTAGCCATAATCGACGGAAAACCGGAACTATTATCAACTTTCGCTTATATTTACAAAGCACTGGGTATTGCCTCCGATGAAGAAAACGAGTTCAGACAACAAGCTTTGGTGCTGTAATGAAAAAGATTTTTAAATTCATCTTAAATACGATTCCGCGTCCGATTCTTATCCGTTTAAGTATTGTCGTGCGCCCCATTTTGGCTTTTCTTCTGAAAGGAAATCGTTTTACCGATCCTATTGACGGAAAAAGCTTCCGAATGTTTTTGCCTTACGGCTACGGAACACAGCGCAACAACGTATTATCACCGAGTACTTTGTCTTTGGAAAGACATCGCTTACTTTGGTTGTACCTGAAAAACGAAACCGATTTTTTTACCGCGACGGATAAGAAAAAAGTACTACACTTCGCTCCAGAACAGGAATTTTATAAACGTTTCAAAAAACAAAACAACATCGATTACACCACTACCGATTTGTTTTCTCCGTTAGCCGATGTAAAAGCTGATATCTGTAATTTACCTTTCGAAGATAACTCGTACGATCTTATTTTCTGCAATCACGTTTTGGAACATATTCCGGATGACACCAAAGCGATGCAGGAGTTGTACCGCGTGTTGAAACCGGGTGGCATGGGGATTTTTCAGATTCCACAGGATTTGTCAAGAGCTGTTACTTTTTCCGATGATTCGATAACCGATCCGAAAGAACGTGCTAAAATTTTCGGACAGTACGATCATGTTCGCGTATACGGAAGAGATTACTTCGATAAATTACGCAACATTGGATTCAAAGTAACAGAGGAAGATTACACCAATAAAATAGCACCTGAATTGGTAGAAAAATATTGTTTGGCCAAAGGAGAAATCCTTCCGGTTTGCTACAAATAAATACTGTATTTTTTTGGAACGAAAATTGTTTTAAAGAAAATCATTACTTTTATAAACCAACAATTTTACTTTATGGTTTTCAGTAAAAATTTTTTTCTATTCATTGCATTCCTCTCGATCAATCTTTTTGCACAGGTCGAAAGAGAAGTCACACCACCTTTCAACATCAAAACGGTTACTTTTGTACAAAACGGAAATGTAATGATTCCGATGTTCCGATTGGGTGACAGTTTCGAACTGCAATTTGATGATCTGTACGGCAATGAACAGGACTACTATTACACCATAACACAATACAATTACGATTGGACCCCTACACAATTAGCCAAAGCCGAGTATCTTCAGGGCATGGATGATCAGCGAATCATGACGTATGAAAATTCATTTAACACCCTTCAGATTTTCTCGCATTACAAGCTGACTTTTCCCAACCGGTTTAACCGAATTCTCCTAAGCGGAAATTACATGGTTAAAATTTTTGATTCTGACAGAAATTTAGTTTTTTCCAGAAAATTCATCTTATATGAAGAACAAGTTTCCGTCCCTTTACAAATAAAGCGTTCAAGAGACTTAAGCACCATTCATGGCATGCAAAATCTTGATTTTACGATAAAAATGGGCGATAACATATTACAAAATCCGCTTCAAAACATTAAAGTGGCACTTTTTCAGAACGGACGATTTGACAATGCCATTTACAACATCAAACCCCAATACACCTTAGGAAACGATTTAATTTACAAGTACAATAAAGAAACGCAGTTCTGGGGCGGCAATGAATTTCTTTTTTTCGAAAACAAAGACATTCGTGGCTTAGGTAACAATATCTTAAAAATTACGGCCGGTGAAATCTACAACACACATCTGTATATGAACAGTTCACGGGCAAATAAACCTTACACCTATTTTCCGGATATTAACGGCGGCTTTCTGATCCATAAAATCAACGCAGAAAACAATGCTCTGGAAGCCGATTATTCCTGGGTCTATTTTACTTTAAGCGCCAACACTTTTATGGAAGGCAAAGACATCTACGTAGCGGGCATGTTCAACAATTACAGTCTTTCCCCGGAATTCAAAATGGATTATAATGCCGAAAGCGGATTGTTTGAAAAAGCAATTCTCATGAAACAAGGTTTTGTAAACTACCAGTATGTTATTGCTGACAAAAAAGGCAAAATTGATTATGAAAATGCAGTGGATGGCAACTTCTACCAAACCGAAAATAATTATTTCATTTTAGTGTACTACAAAGGCAACAATGAACGATACGACAGAGTGATTGGCCGTGGAATTGCCAATTCGGAAAACATTACCAATTAATTTTTTTTCTAAATTGCTGCTACTAAAACAAATATTTACTATTTTTGGAGGTATTAAGTCCATTAATTTCACAAATTATGGTTTCACAAATTACAAGTGGTATTAAAATTTCGGTTCTGACTAGTTTTGAAGGCACCTACTTCAAAAACTACAAGATTCATTTTGCCTTTTCGTATGAAGTGACCATAGAAAATCAGAGTAAAGATTCCGTTCAGTTAAATTCCCGTCATTGGGAAATACAAGATTCTTTAAATGATCTGGAAATTGTTGACGGCGAAGGCGTTATCGGAAAAAAACCAGTTTTAAAACCCGGCGAAAAACACACATACAGTTCCGGTTGTTTGCTTTCATCCCCATTTGGTGCGATGCGCGGTTATTTCAATATGGTGAACTTCACTTCAACCAAGAGCTTCCGGGTAATCATCCCTTCCTTTAAATTAAGCGCACCTTTTGCCTTAAACTAAGCCTGAAATTTTACAAAAGCATTAACAATTAGCCGATTAACATATTGGGTAATAATTTGTATCTTCGCTACGCGAAATTTTTCAAAACACAAATACAACAAATTATGCCAAAAGGAATTTACAATGTTCCCAAAGCGGTTAACGAGCCAGTTAAATCATACGCTCCCGGAACACCGGAAAGAGAAGCTGTAGCTGCAGCTTTCAATCAAATGTACAACAGCACTGTAGATGTGCCTTTATATATCGGATCCGAAGAAATTCGCACCGGAAAAACTAAAACCATGACCCCTCCTTTCGACCACAAACATGTGGTGGGTCAATACCATGAAGCTGAAAAAGAGCACATCGAAAAAGCGATTACTGCTGCATTGGAAGCAAAGAAAAAATGGGCCAACATGCCTTGGGAGCAAAGAGCTTCGATTTTCCTAAAAGCTGCAGAATTATTAGCAGGACCTTACCGCGCTAAAATCAATGCCGCAACGATGATTGCTCAGGCAAAAACCGTTCACCAGGCAGAAATTGATTCCGCTTGTGAATTGATCGACTTCTTGCGTTTCAACGTAGAGTTCATGACAAAGATTTATGCTGAACAACCAATCTCATCCGAAGGCATCTGGAACCGTATGGAACACAGACCATTGGAAGGATTCGTTTATGCCATTACACCATTCAACTTTACAGCGATTGCAGGCAACTTACCGGCATCTCCGGCTTTAATGGGGAACGTGGTAATATGGAAACCGGCTGCTACTCAGGTTTATTCCGCTAATGTAATCATGGAAGTATTCCAACAAGCGGGTTTACCGGCTGGAGTTATCAATATGATTACTGGAAATTCTGGAATGATTTCCGACACGTTGTTGGCTAGCCCTGATTTCGCTGGTATTCACTTTACTGGATCGACTGGAGTTTTCAACGATATGTGGGCAAAAATCGGTCAAAACATCAGTAAATACAAAACGTATCCGAGAATTGTAGGAGAAACTGGTGGTAAAGATTTCGTTATCGCTCACCCTTCTTCAATCCCTGCTCAAGTAGCAACCGCTTTATCAAGAGGCGCTTTCGAATACCAAGGACAAAAATGTTCCGCAGCTTCAAGAGCTTATATCCCAGCTTCTATCTGGCCAAAAGTTAAAGAATTATTATTAGCGGATTTAGCTTCCATGAAAATGGGATCTCCTGCAGAAATGAGCAACTTCGTTTCTTCTGTAATTTCAGAACAATCGTTTGACAAATTAGCAGGATTCATCGATAGAGCAAAACAAGATGCGGATGCGGAAATCATCGCAGGAGGTTCATATGACAAATCTGTTGGATATTTCATTCAGCCAACAGTTATTCTAACAACCAATCCTCATTATGTAACGATGGAAACCGAGTTGTTCGGACCTGTGCTTACCATCTATGTATACGAAGATGCGAAATGGACGGAAACGTTAGCAGTTGTAGACAGCACTTCTGGTTACGCTTTAACCGGAGCAATTTTCAGCCAAGACCGTTACGCGATAGTTGAAGCTACGAAAGCTTTGGAAAATGCTGCCGGAAACTTCTACATCAACGATAAACCAACGGGTGCGGTTGTAGGACAACAGCCATTTGGTGGCGCAAGAGCTTCAGGAACGAACGACAAAGCGGGTTCAGTATTGAACTTATTGCGTTGGGTTTCACCTAGAACAATCAAAGAAACATTTGTTACGCCGACGGATTATAGATATCCGTTCTTAGGATAATCCCTATAAAAAGAAAAAGCCTCGAAATTTCGAGGCTTTTTTTATGCTTTAAACTTCAGCGGCAAATGCACCACTTTTTTCGTTTCGAAAAATTCATCTTCAAAGAAATCGGATAAATTATACAATGTCGCTTTCGGGAAATCCTGCAATTCTTCGTTTAAATCTCCTCCTTTTAAATAGAGGATTCCATTTTTAAGCTCGTGATTGCTTTTCTTTTTGATTTTATCTTTTACCCATTTATAGAAATCCGGCATATTGGTTACCGCACGGCTTACGATAAAATCGAAATCTTCTTTTACGTTTTCGGCACGCATCTGTTCGGCTTTTACGTTTTGCAAACCAAGCCCTTGCGCCACTTCATTCACTACGCGGATTTTTTTGGCAATCACATCGATCAGGTAAAAATCGGTTTCCGGATACAAAATAGCTAAGGGAATCCCAGGGAATCCGCCACCGGTTCCAACATCCAACACTTTAGCACCCGGCTGGAATTCCATCACTTTGGCAATACCCAACGAATGCAGTACGTGTTTGGTGTACAATTCATCGATGTCCTTGCGCGAAATCACGTTAATTTTAGCATTCCAGTCCTTATACAATTCTTCCAGTTTTCGGAATTGTTCTAGCTGATTATCAGTAAGGTTAGGGAAATGTTTTACAATATCCTGCATCATTCAAAAATTTAGGCAAAAATACACATTTTATGGATGAAATTTTTATCAACTTTAACGAATTAGCTATTGATTAATAATTACCTTTGGGCGAATTTAATGCAACTAAAATATGGAAAATAACGCTCCTATTTTTTCAAAGACAGATAGTCTAAAGTTTTTCAGAACACTAAACAAACGTGTCAACGACTATTTCAAAGAAAATAACATCAAAAAAACCGGTAACTGGAAATTACACCTGAAAACCATCATTATGTTTTCCCTTTTCCTGACACCGTACTTCCTAATTTTAACCCTTGCTTTACCGCTTTGGGCGCATTTACTGATGACCATCGTAATCGGAATCGGAATGGCCGGCGTGGGCATGAACGTAATGCACGACGGAAATCACGGCTCTTATTCTTCTAAACCCTGGTTAAACAAAATCATGGGAGGAAGCATTTACATTTTGGCAGGAAATGTGTACAACTGGCAGGTACAGCACAATGTATTACACCACACCTACACCAACATTCACGGACACGACGAAGATTTGGAAGCCGGACGCATCATCCGTTTTACCAAACATGCGGATTGGTCACCCATTCATAAATTTCAACACTACTATTCTGTTTTCTTATACGGTTTACTGACATTTAACTGGGCAATTACAACCGATTTCAAGCAGATGCGTAGCTACATCAAACGAAAACTATCGTATGGTGAATTCCCAAGCCCTTTTAAATTATGGAGCACACTGGTAATCACAAAAGTAATTTATTTCTCAATCTGGTTGGTAATCCCTATGCTTTTAGGTATTGTTTGGTGGGAAGTTTTACTAGGATTCTTCATTATGCACTACACTGCCGGGCTAATTTTAAGTATCGTCTTCCAGTTGGCTCATGTAGTAGAAGAAACCGATCATCCGCAACCGGACGAAAACAATGAGATTGAAAACACTTGGGCAGCTCACCAATTATTCACAACCGCAAATTTTGCGCCTAAAAACTGGTTGGTAAACTGGTACACCGGTGGTTTAAACCATCAGATTGAACATCATATTTTTCCGAACATTAGCCATATTCATTACAGTAAAATAGGAGAAATCGTAAAACAAACGGCTGCGGAATGCAACCTGCCGTATTACGAATTCAAAACCATGCGTTCGGCCATGTACTCACATTTCAAGCATTTAAAAGAAATGGGACAGAAACCACAATTAGCATAACACATAACTACATAACTCAACTATTATGAACCCGTTATCGGACAGAATTAACAACCTGGCAGTATCGCAAACGTTAGCTATGGCAGCTAAGGCCAGAGAATTAAAAGCACAAGGAAAAGATATCATTAGCTTAAGTTTAGGCGAACCGGATTTCAATACGCCGGAATTCATCAAAGAAGCGGCCAAAAAAGCGATCGACGAAAACTACAGCACTTACACACCGGTTGAAGGCTATTTAGAACTAAAAGAAGCCATCTGCCGTAAATTCAAAAGAGACAACAATCTTGACTATAAACCTTCGCAAATTGTAGTATCTACCGGTGCGAAACAGTCTTTATACAACATTGCTCAGGTAATGCTAAACGATGGCGACGAAGTAATTCTTCCCGCTCCATATTGGGTAAGTTACTTTGAAATCATCAAATTATCCGGTGGAATTCCGGTGGAAGTACCCACATCGGTAGAAAGCGATTTCAAAATGACTCCGGAACAATTGGAAGCCGCCATCACACCAAAAACAAAAATGATGTGGTTCAGTTCACCTTGTAACCCAAGTGGTTCTGTATACAGCCGTGAAGAATTAACGGCTTTAGTAACCGTTTTGGAAAAACACCCGAACATTTATGTGGTTTCCGATGAAATCTACGAACACATTAACTTTTCGGGCACATTCTGCAGTATCGGATCGATTCCGGGCATGTTAGACCGTACCATTACCGTAAACGGAGTAGCCAAAGCATTCGCAATGACCGGATGGAGAATTGGTTATATCGGCGCACCGGAATTTATCGCCAAAGCCTGTACTAAAATTCAGGGACAAGTAACCAGCGGTGCCAATTCCATTGCACAAAGAGCCACCATTACTGCGGTAGATGCCGATCCTAGCGTATTAAAATATATGGTAGATGCTTTCCACAGCCGCAGGGATTTAGTGGTAGGACTAATCAAAGAAATCCCAGGTATGAAAATCAATGTACCGGAAGGTGCGTTTTATGTGTTCCCGGACGTTTCCGCGTTCTTCGGAAAAACATTAAACGGTGTACAAATCAATAATGCTGATGATTTTTCGATGTATTTATTGGAACACGCCAATGTAGCCACAGTGACCGGGGATGCTTTCGGAAACCCGAACTGTATCCGCTTCTCTTACGCCACCAGCGAAGATGTACTGAAAGAAGCGCTACGCCGTATTAAAGAAGCCGTAGCCACTTCCGAAGTTTTAGCATAACTCTCAAAAGCCTCAAAATTAACTTGAGGCTTTTTTTATTTTCAGTCTTTGGGCGTTACCGCAGGGGTCGGGCTGTACACTCTATCTTTTTTGTGTCTAAAAAAACACAAAAAAAGGATGCCGCTCCCATCCCTAACGCAAAACCTTTCCATACAAAAATCTCGTTCGGAAATCAAAACTGCACTTTATAATTCAACATTTCAAAAACACTTTACAAACATTAAAAAACGTAGGATTATTACTAAAAAATGTTTAGGTTTGAACTATTCTTTACAATCATGAAAAATTCAAACATGAAAAAAGCTATCCTGAGTTTTTGCACTATTATACTGTATTTCATTACATCTTCAACTGTTACAGCGCAATCAAAAGAAATTTTCACATTCGACACTAAATTTTATGACGGATTAGACAAGTGGGTTGTATTTCCAAAATCTGAAAAAGACACCTCCTATGCTATAGGATTCATTTATCTGGATGTCGCGGCAGGTTTCACCTTTAATTATGAAGGTAATCTTGAAGTAAAAGCCAACAAATTAGTGCTTCACAAATCTAATGTGGGAGGATTTGTAAAACATCGTTTGGGACATAACACTAACAATATTGCTATTTTAAACGACAACCAGATCAAAAGTTTAGCACTCAAAAAAGAACCTGAGTGGCTAGCCATTTATAAATCCGATCCAACAAAATTGCATTACCAAACCAAATTAGGTTCATTTTACAACAGCGTAGGAGCCTCAGACAAAGCTTTAGTCGTTTTATCCAAAGCATATGAAAAGGAAAAAAAAGATCCATATCTACTTTTCGAACTCAGCTATGCCTACAATGCATTAAAACAGCACGACAAAGCCATATACCTGTATTAGAAAACGCACTCAAAATTCACAGTTCCAATGAACTTTTTTACAAAGAATTGCTTTACGCCTACATGTATACCAATCAGTTGGACAAAGCTGAAAACACATACTACAACTATCTTAAAAAAGTGTCTTCAAAAAATCACCAAACAGAAATGGCTTATAACATTACATACTCCTATTTTCTAAAAAAGAACAAAACAAAATTTGAGGAATGGAAAAAAATCACGACTGCAACGACAAATAGCAATTCGGTGTATTTTAAAAATATTGAACTCATGACAAATGATTTCAACAAAAAGTAATTTATTTTCAATTATATCCCGTAACCGTATACCCAATCCCGATATTGTACATTGGATATTTCACATCCTTTTTATACACCATCGGGCGATTAATACGGCTCCATTTCTGATTCTCATTAAACGTGTGACGGAATAAAGTCAACGTACCTTTCGGCGCTTCCGCCAACGGATAATTCGGTAATATAATTTTGATGTATTTCTTTTTAACCCCATGAACCTCACGGATTCCAAAAGGTAATTCAGCCTTGTATTCCCCTGATTCATCCGTTTTCCCAAGCACGGTCATCACCAAAAAAAGACCTTCATCGGGAATTGGAACGTTTTCCTCAAAACTCACATCAATCTTTTGAGAAACCTTTCCGGATTGCACCACAAATACTTTATCGTAATCGTAAAGCTTTTCTCCAGGCATGTTCGTTTCATTTTTCATAAATTCAATTTTCATCATGGTACCGTAAGGTTTGTCTTCAAAAACTTCTTCTGCCGCACCCTGATACAAATCCTTGACAATTAAAGGAATGGAAACCGCTTTTAAGATACCTCTTTTTCGTTCCTTCGGAATATAAAACGCGTATTGCTGTCCTAACGACGACCAATACATCTTATCGATATTGTCATGCAGGACCGGTTTCACTACAAATGTTTTTCGGTTTTTGACATCCTCTTTATCCACTACGATCTTGAGTTCTTCCAAAACTTTCGCAGCCGGTTTAAGCAAAACCTCCGATTGCAGTACTGAAGCCGTTACAAGTCGTTTCGCTTCATACCCCATAAACGACACCTTAAGTTGTTCCGGAAATTCCTTATCCAAAATCACTTTACCGTTCTCATCCGAAAACACACCATAACCATTTAAAAAATCGATGGTTGCATACGGAAGTGTCTCTTTGGTAAGGGAATCTTTAACCACAAAATATTTTTCCTGCGCTACCAAAGCCATATTCAGCAGGCAGCATACAAGCAAAAGCAGATATCTCACACAATTGTTTTTCATATCCAAAATTAAAATCATAAATGATGTACTACAAAAAAAGCATCCTTAATGGGATAACTTCAAAAGTGTTCAATTAGTATTCATCCCAAAACATTTTTTGCCCAAACGTCATAATCTTACTACCTTTAAAACTTCAAAACAACACAACATCATGCAGAAAAAAATACTCCTTTTAGGTTCTGGAGAATTAGGAAAAGAATTCGTTATCGCCGCACAACGCATCGGGCAAAAAGTAATCGCAGTGGACAGTTACGAAAATGCTCCAGCCATGCAAGTCGCTCATGATTTCGAAGTTATCAATATGTTAGACGGTGCCGAATTAGATCGCATCGTAGCCAAACACCAACCGGATTTTATTGTTCCCGAAATCGAAGCCATCCGTACCGAACGTTTTTACGATTACGAAAAACAAGGCATTACCGTAGTTCCCTCAGCGAAAGCTGCCAATTTCACCATGAACCGTAAAGCCATTCGCGATTTGGCCGCAAAGGATTTAGGTTTACGAACCGCAAATTATCGTTACGCTACCACTAAAGAGGAATTGGAAAAAGCAGTAGCAGAAGTAGGCATTCCGTGTGTGGTAAAACCGCTGATGAGTTCTTCCGGTAAAGGACAATCGACCATTAAAACCCAAGAAGATATTGAAAAAGCATGGAACTACGCGGTAGATGGTTCGCGCGGTGACATTATCGAAGTGATTGTGGAAGCTTTTGTTAACTTTCATTCCGAAATCACGTTGTTAACTGTTACTCAAAACAATCATCCGACATTATTCTGCGCACCGATTGGTCACAGACAAGAACGCGGCGATTATCAGGAAAGCTGGCAACCGGCAAGAGTTTCCGAGGCAGCCATTTTAGAAGCTCAGGATATGGCGCGAAAAGTAACAGAAGCCTTAGGTGGCGCAGGGCTTTTTGGTGTTGAATTTTTCTTAACCGATGAAGGTGTATATTTCTCCGAATTATCCCCAAGACCACACGACACTGGCATGGTAACGTTAGCCAAAACGCAAAATTTCAACGAATTCGAATTGCATTTGCGCGCTATTTTAAACATTCCGATTCCGGAAATCACTTTGGAACGAATTGGAGCGAGCGCTGTAGTTTTAGCAACCGAAAACTCAAACAACCCAACGTATTCCGGCATTGAAAAAGTAGCTTCGTTATCTAAAACTGATTTCCGAATCTTTGGAAAACCCACTTCACGACCGTATCGAAGAATGGGTGTGGTTTTAGTAAACGATTCACTCGACACTCCGATTGAAGAGGTTGTGGAGAAAGCTAAAAAAACAGCTACTTTAGTAACTATCAATTCGTAATTTAGCATTTTCGAAACCATCCAACCGTCAATGAAAACGATTTTAACCTTTCTATTACTTATACTAAGCTGCTTGAGTTTTTCGCAGGATTTTTACAATCAGATGGGAAGCAAATCTGTGCCGACTTTTAATGAGAGTGACCAAAATGCAAACAAGGCACAAAAACTTGATGATATTGCATTCAAAACGCTGCTGCATATTGAACAAAAATCCGACAGCATTTTCCTTAAACGCCTCGGACTTAAAGAAAATGATTCCATTGCCTTTAATATACGGTTCTGTGTTCTTCCAGATGGCAGCACCCCCATAGATTCGGTTGCGATTAACACAGGTATTAAAACCTTTGACAACTACATGAAGCTAATGGTCAATTCATTACCAAAATTTTCACCTGCGGTAGACATTGAAACCGAAAAAGCTATTCATTATGTTATAAGTTTAGAAGCTGGTTTTGTTATTCAGAAAAAAACACTTAAATCACTTTACACAGAAGAGTTACGCCCGAAAGAAACCTCACAACCTAAATTTCAATATGTCATACCTCCCCTGGAGCCTTGCAATAACCAAAAATCAAAAGCTGCGGAAACCAATTGTACATATAGAAAAATAAACGATCTTGTAGTGTCAAGATTGGTAAATTTCATTCCAAAAGACGTTAGCTTTTTAAATGTAATGGTTCAGTTTAAAATTAATGAATTGGGAAAGATCCACAATGTCAACATTCTGAGACCTGATAACTATCCTACACAATTCAACAAAAAACTGACACAACTCTTGATGGATTTACCTAAATTCAGCATTGACAACAGCAAACATCAGGATATTGTTTACACACTACCAATAAGAATTACAATTAGTGGCAACAACAATGATCCTTCGAACGGCTTCTACAAAAGTGAGGATTTAAGACCGCGATACAATCGCACTACAGACAGAAGCAGAAATATAAGAGATTCAGATTTTTAAGATTATGAAAAAAAACATCTTTTTTATATTCTTGACATGCACTTTAACCCTAAGTGCCCAAGAGCAGAAAGACAAACCAAAAACCCAAATCGTAGAAGCTTCCTGCGGACAATGTCAATTCGGGATGACCGAAAAAAAAGGTTGTGACCTGGCCGTTCGCATCGATGGGAAACCCTACTTTGTAGAAGGCACCTCTATTGATCAACACGGTGACGCTCATGCTCAGGACGGTTTTTGCAACGCCATCCGCAAAGCCGAAGTTTCTGGTGAAATTATTGACAACCGTTTTAAAGTTACCACTTTCAAAGTAATCAATGAAAATCCGAAAAAAGACAATCTAAAAAAGCATGACTAACGAACAAGAAGCGGTAAAAGCAACCTATTTCAGCATTATTGGCAATACCTGTTTAGCCATCATCAAAGGACTTGCGGGTTTTTTCGGAAACTCTTACGCGCTAGTTGCGGATGCCATTGAATCTACCGCTGATATTTTTTCTTCTTTTTTAGTTTTGTTCGGTATAAAATATTCCAACAAACCGGCAGATGACAACCATCCCTACGGCCACGGAAGAGCAGAACCACTTATAACCTTTATCGTAGTAGGCTTTTTAATCACTTCGGCCACCATAATTGCTTATGAGAGCATTCAGAATATCGGAACCCCGCACGAACTTCCAAAGTCATGGACGTTATATGTTTTAGGCGTAATTATTCTCTGGAAAGAATATTCGTTTCAAAAAATCATGAAAAAGGGAATCCAAACCAACAGCTCTTCATTAAAGGCTGATGCCTGGCATCACAGAACGGACGCTATCACATCGGTTGCCGCTTTTCTCGGCATATCTATCGCTTTGTTCCTCGGAAAAGGTTATGAAGCTGCCGATGATTGGGCGGCTCTTTTCGCTTCCTTTTTCATCTTATACAACAGTTACTTAATTTTCAGACCGGCGCTGGGTGAGATTATGGACGAACACCGCTATGATGATTTAGTTGAAAAAATCCGGGCAATTGCTATAACAGTGGACGGTATCGTCGGAACCGAAAAGTGCTTTATCCGAAAAGCCGGAATGAAATTTCACGTTGATTTACATGCCATTGTTGATGCAAATATCACCGTAAAAGAAGGACATGATTTAGCTCACAAACTAAAAGACACCCTACGAAGTGAACTAATGGAATTGGGACACGTTTTAATTCATATCGAACCAAACGAATAAAAAGTCATGAATTTACTTCTTGAAAATATAGCTAAACACGTCTCACTCACATCCGAAGAGAAGCAACGTGTTTTGGCTTTTACCGAAATCCAACACTACAAAGCTAAAACTATCTTATTAAAAGAAGGTGAAATCTGTACCCATTCCTTTTTTGTAACCAAAGGGATTCTACGCAGTTACAACATTGATGAAAACGGTGTAGAACACGTAGTGAGTTTTGCCTGTCCCGGTTGGTGGATTGCCGATATGTACAGTTTTTTATCACAACGCCCTGGTCAATTGTACATCGAAGTGAATGAAGAAGCGGAAGTAATTTTACTCTCCAAAGAAAATCAGGATAAATTATATAACGAAGTACCTAAACTGGAACGTTTTTTTCGCATCCTGATTGAAAATTCACTGGTTGCCAACCAACAGCGTTTAATCGACAACCTCAGTTTCACCGCCGAAGCCCGTTACGACAAATTCACCAAAAAATACAAAGAACTCGTTCATTGTTTACCTCAAAAACAAATTGCTTCCTACATTGGCGTAACTCCGGAATTTTTCAGCAAAATGAAAGCGAGGCTTTTGAAAAAATAAGAAACTAAGGCACTAAGGTGTTAAGTCGACAGCCCGACGTTAAAAACATAGAACCTTAGCACCTCAGCACCTGAAAATCATTTCTTAATCTAGGTTAAGGAGTTCTCCCTATGCCCCAACGTAACTTTGTCCTATCAAAATCAAAGTTATGAACCGAAAAGATTTTATCCGAAAAACAATTTTAGGCAGCGGTGCGGTATTAACCGGCTCGGTTTTGGCCAAAACAGTTTCTGAATCCTCGGAAGAAGCCGTCGGATTCAATCACATTCAAAACACAAATTCAAAGATTATGGAAAATGTTATTTTACATAAAGCCGATACGCGTGGCAATGCAAATCATGGCTGGCTACAAAGTTTTCACACCTTTAGTTTTGCGAATTATTACAACCCGGAACGCATGAATTTCGGTGTACTTCGCGTGTTAAACGACGATACCGTTGCGGCAGGAATGGGCTTCGGCAAACATCCGCATCAAAACATGGAAATCATTAGCATTCCACTGGAAGGTGATTTGGAACACCAAGACAGTATGGGCAACAAGACCGTAATTAAAAACGGGGATATTCAGGTAATGAGCGCCGGAACTGGAGTACAACACAGCGAATACAATAAAAATCAGGACAAGGCAGTAAAATTTCTTCAGATCTGGGTAATTCCGAATAAACAAAGCGTAACCCCTCGTTACGACCAGATTACATTAAACCCTGAAGAACGCCACAACAAATTACAACAAATTCTTTCACCCAATGCAAACGATGCCGGTGTTTGGATACATCAGGACGCTTGGTTTCATTTGGGAAAATTCGATAAAGATTTTACAACCGAATACAACTTAAAAAAACAAGACAACGGCTTATATGTTTTCGTATTAAATGGCGATGTAACCGTAAACGGACAATCGTTAAACAAAAGAGATGGTTTTGGCATCTGGAATACCAATACCGTTTCCATTAAAGCCGATTCGGAAGCAGAGTTCTTGCTGATGGAAGTTCCAATGACTATATAAGTCACAGGATTCAGTCGCATTTAACAACAAAAACATTCAGATGACACCTTCTGTAAACTGTGCATGAGACTGCAAACTAAATTTCTTAATCTAGGTTAAGTACCTGAACAACAAACCCAACGTAACTTTGTTTCATCAAATTACAACAAGTAAAATTTAAAAAAATACAATTATGGCAACAACAAAATGGGCTATTGACCCTTCTCACTCAACAATCGGCTTTAAAGTAAAACACATGATGTTTACTAATGTTTCCGGAAAATTTGAAAACTACGATGCAACTATCACTACTGATGGTGACGATTTTTCTAAAGCGATCATTGAATTTTCGGCAGATATCAATTCGATCGACACCAGAAATGCTGACCGCGACAACCACTTGAAAAGTGCCGATTTCTTCGATGCGGAAAACTACCCAAAAATGACGTTCAAAGCCTCTTCTTTCACTAAAGTAGATGATGAAAATTACGAAATAGCTGGCGATTTGAGCATGCGAGGCGTAACAAAGTTCGTAAAACTTCCGGCAGAATTCAGCGGATTGATGACCGATCCTTGGGGAAACACAAAAGCAGGCTTGAACATTTCCGGAAAAGTAAACCGTAAAGACTGGGGCCTAAACTGGAACTCCGCTTTGGAAACCGGTGGCGTTTTAGTGAGTGAAGATGTAAAACTAGACATCGAGTTACAGTTTTTAAAACAATAATAGCTTTTCATAATAATTAAGTTTTTGGTTGATGATGAACCCGTTGTTTTGTAATGAAGCAGCGGGTTTCTCTTTTCAAACACAAAAGACCATTACTATTTAGCCCCGATGGGAGCGGCACCTTGTAGAGCGGACAGCGGGAACGACACCTCCAAAAAAGCCAAAATGTCGGCGCTCCAAAAAAATTGCTATTTTTGTTTTTCCAAACTAAACATTAAAAAAATGAAAGCATACGTATTTCCCGGACAAGGCGCTCAGTTCACCGGAATGGGTAAAGATTTATACGAAACCTCAGCGGTTGCCAAAGAATTGTTCGAAAAAGCCAACGATATTTTAGGTTTCCGCATTACCGATATCATGTTTGAAGGAACAGCTGAAGAATTGAAAGAAACAAAAGTAACTCAGCCCGCGGTTTTCTTGCACTCGGTAATTTTAGCTAAAACGTTAGACATTAAGCCTGATATGGTGGCCGGTCACTCCTTAGGCGAATTTTCAGCTTTGGTGGCTAACGGAACCTTGTCGTTTGAAGACGGTTTGAGATTGGTTTCCCAACGCGCGATGGCGATGCAGAAAGCTTGCGAAATTACACCTTCCACTATGGCTGCAGTTTTAAATTTAGACGATAAAATTGTCGAAGATATTTGCGCTTCAATTGATGGCGTGGTGGTTGCCGCGAACTACAACTGCCCGGGTCAATTAGTAATTTCCGGCGAATTAAAAGCCGTGGAAGAAGCTTGCGAAAAAATGAAAGAAGCCGGAGCGAAACGCGCTTTAATCTTACCAGTTGGTGGTGCTTTTCACTCACCAATGATGGAGCCAGCAAGAGAAGAATTAGCTGCAGCGATTGAAGCGACAACATTCAACACACCAAGCTGTCCGGTGTATCAGAATGTAACGGCAAGCGCAGTTTCTGATCCTGCAGAAATCAAGAAAAATTTAATCATCCAGTTAACAGCTCCTGTAAAATGGACACAATCCGTACAGCAAATGATTGCTGATGGCGCAACAAGTTTTACGGAAGTTGGACCGGGGAAAGTTTTGGTTGGTTTGGTAAACAAAATCAATAAAGAAGTAGAAACGATTTCGGCTTAATTTACCGCCGACACATATAGAAACTCCGATGCTAAAACGTCGGAGTTTTTTATTTTTAGTAATATCTTTGTTTCAGAAGACTTTCATTATGACTCCAACTAGTTTGCGCACGGTTAATGTTATGCGTTACATTACTCCTTTACGGGAAGGCGGCTCATTGCCTGCTTTGGCAGAAGCGGATGATGATTTCAAATACGTTTTAAAATTTCGCGGTGCCGGACATGGCGTAAAAGCTTTAATTGCTGAATTATTGGGTGGTGAAATCGCCCGACATTTAGGTTTAGCTGTTCCGGAACTGGTTTTTGCGACTTTAGATGAAGCCTTTGGGCGCACAGAAGCGGATGAAGAAATTCAGGATTTACTGAAATTCAGTCAGGGATTGAATTTAGGATTACATTATTTGTCCGGAGCCATAACATATGATGCCGCGGTAAATGATTGTGACGAACTTTTGGCTTCCAAAATCGTCTGGCTGGATGCGTTTATTACCAATGTAGACCGAACTTTTCGCAACACCAACTTATTAATCTGGCATAAAGAATTATGGTTGATTGACCACGGCGCTTCGTTTTACTTTCATCATGCCTGGAACAATTGGGAAGCGAGTGCGGTGACGCCTTTTGCTTTGATTAAAGATCATGTTTTATTACCCAAAGCAACAAAACTGGAAGAAGCCCATCATGAATTTACAACAAAATTAAACGACGATATTCTGCGAAAAATTGTAGCACTTATACCGGAGGATTGGTTACTTTGGGACGACCATTCGATTACTCCGGAAGAAATCCGAAACGTTTATTTTCAGTTTTTAGCCACCCGTTTACAAAATGCCGATTTATTTTTAAAACAAGCACAAAATGCACGAAAGATACTTATATGAATATGCCGTAATTCGCGTTGTACCGAGAGTAGAGCGCGAAGAATTCCTGAACATCGGACTGATTCTTTTCTGCAAACAAAAGAAATACCTTCGTATGGAGTACACTATCCCATCAGACAAAATACGTATGCTGTGCACCGAATTTGATTTAGAACAGTTAGCGGAAAACATGCATTCTTTTAGTAAAATTTGTACCGGAAACCCAGATGGCGGGCCGATTGCCCAATTGGATACCGCAGAACGTTTCCGCTGGCTGACAGCAATTCGAAGCTCCAGCATTCAAATTTCAAGACCACATCCAGGCTTCAGCTACAATCTGGATGAGACCTTCGAAAAACTATATCAAGAATTAGTTTTGTGAAAGAATAACAAAAAGTTATAAATTATTAAAATAAATTTTACAAAGTTCTATTGTTTTTTATTAAAAAAATAGTTTAACTTTAGTGTTACCTATAAATAATTATTAATTCTTAAAACTTAGAAAATGAAAAAAACACTTTTAGCGTTAGCATTCGTAGGAGCATTAATGGTTTCTTGTAAAGAAAAAACAGAAGAGAAAATGGATGAGGCGGCAGATGCTGCTGCAACTGAAATGACTCAGGCTGTTGATTCAGCTGCTGCTGATATGGGTGCTGCTGTTGATTCAGCTGCTGCTAAAACAGGAGAAGCTGTAGAAGCTGGTGCTGCTAAAGTTGAAGCTGCTGCTAAAGAAATGAAAGAAGAAGCTAAACACTAAGAAGCCTATTCTTTTAAAAAACGAATCCCGAGAAAACTCGGGATTTTTTTATGCTTTATTTCTAATTTTTTGTTCCCATTTCCATGCACTGGCGAGGGCTTCTTCTAAAGAAGATTCTGCATTCCATCCTAAAACGGAATTAGCTTTAGCTGTGTTGGCATACGCCTCCATTACATCGCCTCCTCTTCGATCTACTATTCTATACGGTAATTTTTGGCCGCTCACTTTTTCGAATGCGGTAATCATCTCCAATACAGAGCTTCCTTTTCCGGTTCCCACGTTAAATGTTTCCACTTTGGATAAGTTATTTTTTCCGATCAGTCGTTGTACAGCAACCACGTGGGCTTTGGCCAAATCCACTACATGGATATAATCGCGAATGGCTGTTCCGTCCGGAGTTGGATAATCATTACCAAAAACCGACAATTCTTTACGCAATCCCATAGCAGTTTGAGTAATGAAAGGCACCAAATTCTGGGGCACTCCTATTGGCAATTCTCCAATTTCCGCAGAAGGATGCGCACCAATCGGATTAAAATAACGAAGCAAAATTGAATGGATTCCGGTTACTTTGACAACATCCGAGATAATCTCCTCTCCTATTTGCTTGGTATTCCCGTAAGGTGACATGGCCAGTTGCACCGGTGCATCTTCTGTAATCGGCATTGTTTCGGCTTGACCGTAAACGGTACAGGAGGAGCTGAAAATAAAATGTGCTTCCTTCTTTGCCTGCAATTCCTGAAGTAAATAAACCAACGTAGAAATGTTGTTCTCGTAATACAACAACGGATTTTCCACACTTTCCCCCACAGCTTTACTCGCTGCAAAATGAATCACGCTATTTATATCACTATATTTTTTAAAAAGATTTTGAACCGCTGACTTATCACGTAAATCAATATTTTCAAAAAAAGGCTGTTTCCCTGTTATATTTTCAATCCCTTTCAAGACTTCCGGAGACGAATTGGAAAGATTGTCCACCACGACCACATCAAAACCTTTACTTTGAAGTTCCACAACGGTATGAGAACCAATAAAACCAAGTCCTCCGGTAACCAATATTTTCATAGACATTGTGCTTGAAATCGGATGATTATTTGAAGAATTCTAAAACAGAATCGGTAATGTATTGGATTTGTTCAGCGTCCAATTCGGTATGCATGGCCAAAGAAATTACCTCGTTCACCAATTGGTTGGTCACCGGAAAATCTTCTTCACGGTAACGAACATCCACATAGGCTTTCTGACTGTGCAACGGAATCGGATAATAAATGGCACACGGTACGCCTTTGCTTTGCAGATGTTCCATCAACGCATTGCGGTCTGCATCTACAATTCGTATGGTATATTGATGAAAAACGTGATCGTCTCCGTTCAAATCAAAAGCCGGTGTTACAATATGCTTATGATTGGCAAAAGCCGCGTTGTATTTCGCTGCCGCTGCTCTTCTTGCGGTATTATACTCGTTCAAAAGTGGCAACTTCGCATTTAAAACCGCAGCCTGCATACTGTCCAGACGGGAATTCACCCCTACCACATCATGATGGTAACGTACATACATCCCATGATTCACAATACCTCGTAACGTGTGAGCCAAAGCATCATCGTTGGTAAAAATCGCACCACCATCTCCATAGCAACCTAAATTTTTAGAAGGGAAAAACGACGTGGAAGCCACATGACCAATTGCTCCGACTTTTTTCTTAGTACCATCTTTAAACGTAAAATTAGCTCCAATCGCTTGTGCATTGTCTTCGATTACATACAAATCGTGCTCCAAAGCCAATTGCATGATGGCTTCCATATTGGCCGCACGTCCAAACAAATGCACCGGCACAATCGCCTTGGTATTTGGCGTAATGGCTTTCTTAATGGCATCGATGGAAATATTCATAGTATCCATATCCACATCCACTAAAACAGGCGTTAATTGCAATAAGGCGATTACCTCAACGGTTGCTGCAAAAGTAAAATCTGCGGTAATTACTTCGTCACCGGGTTTCAAGCCTAATCCCATCATGGCGATTTGCAGTGCATCGGTTCCGTTGGCACAAGGAATTACGTGTTTTACACCCAGGTATTCTTCCAAAGATTTTTGAAACTGATGTACCTGCGGTCCGTTGATATAGGTTGTGGTATCTAAAACTTCTTGAACAGAAGCATTTACGGTGTCTTTTATTTTGTCGTATTGACTTTTTAGGTCAACCATTTGTAGTTTTTTCATCGGAAAAGTAAATTTGAAAACAAGCAAAAATACGAATTAAAGTAGAATGATTTAAGGATAACGAAAAGAAACCGTATTTTAGCGCAACAAAAGAAAAGTTATGTTTTTTTGCTATAATGTATTGGTTCACGTTGCCGGTTTTCTATTGAAAATTGTGGCTTTGTTCAGCCCCAAGATTAAATTGTTTGTGGAAGGACGCAAGTCGGTTTTCACGACACTTTCTTCTAAAATTTCCACTTCCGATAAAACGATTTGGTTTCACGCGGCATCGCTGGGCGAATACGAGCAAGGGCTTCCGGTTATTGAAAAAATAAAAGAAAAATTCCCGCAGCATAAAATCATCATTACGTTCTTTTCCCCTTCGGGCTATGAAGTGCGAAAAAACAATACGATTGCAGACGTCACTATTTACCTTCCGCTGGACACCAAAAGCAATGCACAAAAATTCTTGAAACTGGCACATCCGGACTTGGTATTCTTTATCAAATACGAATTCTGGCCGAATTACCTGAGCGAATTGAAAAAGCAAAACATCAAAACGTATCTGATTTCCGGGATTTTCAGAGAGAAACAAAGCTTTTTTAAGTGGTACGGCGGGTTTTACCGAAACGCTTTAAAAACCTTCAACTACTTTTTTGTACAGAATGAAAGCTCTAAAAACCTATTGCTGAGCATCGGACTCAACCATGTAAAAGTTTCCGGCGATACGCGTTTTGACCGTGTGGCCGCTATTTTGGAACGCAACAACGATCTGGATTTCATCGAACAATTCAAAAACAGCACCTTAACCATTGTTATTGGAAGTTCGTGGCCAAAAGACGAAGAACTTTTAATCCAGCACATCAACCAAACTTCAGGTGTAAAATTTATCATTGCGCCTCATAATATTAAATCCGAACAAATCGCAAATCTAAAATCACAGATTACTAAAAAGGCGATTTTGTTTTCGGAAAAAGAAGGAAAGAATTTAGCCGAATTTGACGTTTTCATCATTGACACCATCGGCATCTTAACCAAAATTTACAGTTATGCCGATATCGCTTATGTAGGCGGCGGTTTTGGCAATCCGGGCGTTCACAACATTTTGGAGCCGGCTACATTTGGTGTTCCGATTATAATTGGCCCGAATTATTCTCATTTTGCTGAAGCTACAGCTCTAGTCAACATGGAAGGCTGCCTTTCCATTGCCAATCAAAACGAACTGAACCAGGCTTTTGGCCTCTTGCTGCAAAACGAAGACGAACGTTACGAAAAAGGTCACATCTGTGCTACTTTCGTACAAATGAATCAAGGTGCCACTTCTACAATTATGAACTACATTTGTAACAATCAAACTTAAAAAGTAACCTATACTAAATCACAAGTACATTTTATAACCTATATATCATGAAATTTCTAAGACTGCTTATTATTTTATTCGTACTCCCTACATTCGCGCAACAAGGCGGAATGTGGATTCCTTCATTATTAAAAGGAATGAACGAAACCGAAATGAAAAACCTGGGAATGAAAATCTCTGCGGATGATATTTACTCTGTAAATCATTCCAGCTTAAAAGATGCGGTTCCTCATTTTGACGGAGGATGTACCGCTGAAGTCATCTCGCCTAAGGGTTTGATTTTAACGAACCACCACTGCGGCTACGACAACATCCAGAGTCATTCTTCCGTGGAACACGATTATTTGACGGACGGTTTCTGGGCCATGAAAATGGAGGACGAATTACCCAACAAAGATTTATTCGTAACCTTCATCGTTCGCATTGAAGACATAACCAACAAAGTTTTGGAAGGCGTTATCAACTTACCAACGGAAGCGGACAAACAGAAAAAAATTCAGGACAACATTTCGATGTTAAACAAAACCCTGCCGAAAGAATCGTTTCAAGAAAACAGCATCCGTACCTTTTATGATGGCAACCAATACATCCTGTTTGTAACAGAAACTTACCGTGACGTACGTTTAGTGGGAGCACCACCAAGTTCTATCGGTAAATTCGGTTCGGATACAGATAACTGGGTTTGGCCACGTCATACCGGAGATTTTTCTCTATTCAGAATTTATGCCGATAAAAACAACCGTCCGGCAGAATACTCCAAAGACAACGTACCTTACACACCAAAACATTTCTTTCCGGTTTCCATTAAAGGAATCAAAGAAAACGATTTCACTATGGTCATGGGATACCCTGGAAGAACGCAGGAATATTTGCCTTCTTACGCGGTAGAGCAAATCATGAATTCGTTAGACCCGGCAAGAATCGAAGTACGTGACCGTGCGCTAAAAGTGCAGGATGGTTTTATGCGTAAAGACAACGCTATCAAAATTCAATACGCATCCAAATATGCGTCAGTGGCGAATTACTGGAAAAAATGGATTGGAGAAGTAAAAGGTCTGAAAAAATCGAATGCGGTCGGCATCAAACAGAAATTCGAAAAAGACTTAACCGACAAAATCAACAAAGCTGGAAAACAGACAGAATACGGCAACTTATTATCCGACTTCAAAACCAATTACGAAGCCATCGCGCCTTACGCATTGGCGAGAGAATATTACACCGAGGTAGTTTTAAGAAACACTGAAATTTTAAGTTTCGCGTACCGCTTGTATCAGTTGGAACAAGTTTACAACACCAAAGGCGAACAGGCTTTCAACGACAGAAAAACAAATTTGATTAACGGCTTCGAAGCTTTATACAAAGATTTCAACGCCAATGTAGATGAAAAGGTATTCGAACAATTGATTGATTTGTACGCGAATAAATCACCTAAACAGTTCTTACCGTCTACTTTGAACAACATCAATCCATCACAATTATCCGCTGATATTTTCAAAAACTCAAAGCTGACCAATTACAATAGCTTGAAAGAATTACTAAACGGTGACGCGAAAACGGTTTTGGAAAAAATGAATCAGGACAAAGCGTTTGCTTTGGTAAAATCGATTGCCGAAGCTTACAACAAAAACGTAGCACCGAAATACGATGAGATGAATTTAAAAAACATCGCTTTACAACGTACGTATATGAAAGCCATCATGGAATTGAGCCCTAAATCGGCACGTATTTTTCCGGACGCCAACAGTACACTTCGTGTAACTTACGGAAAAGTAAAAGGATACCAACCCAACGATGCCGTTACTTATGCCCCAATGACCTATTTAGACGGCGTTATGGAGAAATATGTTCCGGGTGATTACGAATTTGATGTCCCTAAGAAATTAATCGATTTGTACAATGCTAAAGATTACGGGCAGTACGCCGACAAAAACGGAAAAATGCCGGTCGCTTTCATTGCCACGAACCATACTACTGGAGGTAACTCTGGAAGTCCGGCTTTGGATGCCAATGGAAACTTAATCGGACTAAACTTTGACCGCGTTTGGGAAGGCACAATGAGCGACATCCATTACGATCCTGCAATCTGTAGGAATATTATGGTTGACATCCGTTACGTTTTATTTGTGGTCGATAAATATGCAGGTGCAAAACATTTAATAGAAGAGATGAAGCTTGTAAAACCAACACCAAAAAAGAAGAAAAAATAAACCAACTGTAAATCAATCATGTAGAAAAAATTAAGGCATTTTAAACTTACAAAATGCCTTTTTAAATTTTGGCATGTAATTTGTTTTGTTGTTGCCGGACACGAAGGAATATTTTTTTTGAAAAAATTATTATTTTTATTTAATCGTATCAAAAAATTTATATCTTTGCTCCGAATTAATAATTAACCTTTATAATTTAGTAAGATGAAAAAAGTTGTTTTAAGCTTAGCATTAGTTGCTACTATGGCAGTTGTTTCTTGTAAAGAAAACAAAACTGAAGAGCCAGTAACTGAAACTACTGAGGCTGCTGTTGAAGCTACTACTGAAGTAGTTGATTCTGCTGCTGCTACTGTTGATTCTGCTGCTGCTACTACTGCTCCTGCAGAAGCTGCTCCAGCTACTGAAGCTCCAGCTGCTCACTAGTATTTAATACAAGTAAGAAAAAATAGTCCCGATTAGATCGGGACTTTTTTTTGCACTAAACTTAAATAAATTAACAGTTTTGTCTGATATTTTTCACCTGTTTAGCCACATCACATCGGCCTGGACCACAACCCAAACGTCTTGGACCACAAGAAATCACAAAACCGCAAAGCACCAACACTATCACCACTTTTCTCATCATTTACCTTTTTAAATTATTTCCGAAAGCTGCATCGCTTTCAGTTGCTCCAAATAATCCCTCTGATTGGACAATCTTGGAATTTTATGCTGCCCTCCTAATTTATCCTGATCTTTCAGCCAATCGTAAAATAAATGCTCACGGGCAACATTCAAAACCAACGGATTTAATGTCATGTTATTATATCGCTTGGCCTCATAATCCGAATTTAGCGCCTGAAGACTATCGTCCAGTATTTTTCTGAAATCTTCAACATCTTCGGGTTTTTTACGAAATTCTATCATCCATTCGTGGGCCCCTTTTTCCTTACCGTCCATAAAAATGGGGGCAACCGTATAATCAACCACTTCCGAATGGGTCAATTGACAAGCCTTCGCTATAGCCGTATCCGTATTTTCCACCATTAACTCTTCCCCAAACACATTAATATGGTGTTTGGTTCGTCCTGTAACTCTTACACGATAAGGGCTCAAAGAGGTAAAACGAATCGTATCCCCTATCAAATAACGCCACAAACCGGAATTTGTGGTAATCACGACTGCATAATTTTTTCCCAATTCCACTTCTGCCAAACGAACCACTCTTTGGTTTAACGTCCCAAAAGTATCCATCGGAATAAATTCATAGAAAATTCCGTAATCCAACATCAGCAGCAAATCACTAGAATTATTCAAATCCTGAATCGCAAAAAAGCCTTCGGATGCATTGTAAATCTCGTAATACTTAAAATCAGTCTTAGGAAGCAATTTTTTATATTGTTCACGATACGGTTCAAAAGCTACACCTCCATGGAAATACACTTCCAGATTCGGCCAGATTTCCAACAGATTTTCTTTACCGGTTTCTTCCAGCATTTTATTAAGCAATACCAACATCCAGGAAGGAACCCCTGCAAAACTCGTTACATTTTCATTTCTTGTTTCCTGAATAATCGCTTTAATCTTGGTTTCCCACTCGCTCATCAGGGAAATCTTATTGCTCGGCGTACTGCTGAACTCGGCCCAAAAAGGCATATTCCCTATCAGAATGGCCGATAAATCCCCAAAAAAAGTATTGTTATCTTCATACAATTGCTTACTTCCTCCCAAACGCAGACTTTTACCCGTAAACAATTGCGATTCTTCATTATTATTCAAATACAAACACAGCAAATCTTTACTGGCTTTGTAATGACAATCTTCCAGAGCCTCGCTGCTAACCGGGATAAATTTACTTTTGGCATTGGTGGTTCCGCTGGATTTGGCAAACCACTTGATGGGTGTACTCCAGAAAACATTCTGCTCCCCTCTTCGGGTAAGCTCAATCATCGGCTCCAACTCTTCATAAGTAGATATCGGAACCCGCTCTGAAAACGTCTTATAACTTTTAATGGATGAAAATTCATGCTTCCTGCCCACTACCGTATTTTCGGCAGTACGCAAAAGACTGAACAGCAATTCTTCCTGTACCTCATTGGGGTATTTCAAAAACAATTCCATTTGATGGATGCGTTTTTTCAGAATCCAGGAAGCAATCGAATTTATAATCGTTAACGGCATTTTCGCAAATATGAATTATGAATTGTAAATTATGAATTATAACTTTACAACGTTACCAAAAATAACAAAAATCACACTTAATTCCTAAAGAAATGACGTACGAAGGTGTCTTAACCAAAATGGAAACCGAATTTGCCGACCCGATACAATATTATCTGGTTTTCGAAAACAGTTTTCTCAACATCAACCAACTGCTTAACAAAGAACTTGAAATTACATTTCAGGGGTATCAGTGTTTGAATTGCGGCAAAAAAAAGAAGATTTTCCGTCAGGGATTTTGCTACGATTGCTTCATGAGCAGTGCTTCCGCCGGAGACTGGATCATGAAACCCGAATTAAGCACCGCCCATTTAGATATTGAGGACCGTGATTTGGAATACGAAAAGAAAGTCCAATTGCAACCGCATATCGTTTATTTAGCGCTTTCCAGTGAAGTAAAAGTAGGTGTGACACGAAAAACGCAAGTACCAACACGATGGATAGACCAAGGCGCGATCCAAGCCGTTCCGATTGTGGAAGTGCCGAACCGCTATTTGGCAGGCATCACGGAAGTGGCTTTAAAAAATCATTTTGCCGACAAAACCAATTGGCAGAAAATGCTAAAGAACGAAGTTCCTAACGTGGATTTACTAACGGAGCGCAACAATTTAGGCAACCTTTTACCGGAAGAAGTACAGCCTTATTTTGCTCCACAACCGGAGAAATTTTACGATTTAAGTTATCCGGTTTTGGAATACCCTAAAAAAGTAAATAGTTTAAACCTGGACAAAACACCTCATTTCACCGGAAAACTTTCCGGCGTAAAAGGGCAATACCTCATCTTTGAAGACGGCACCGTTTTTAACGTACGAACTTTCGAAGGCTATGTGGTTAAAATAAACCTATCATAAAAAAAGCCCCTGAATTCAGGGGCTTTTTTTATGGTGTTGTAGTTGGCTTCGGTTCTTCTTTTTTCTTCTTACCAAAGATATCTTTTATTGCATTTGTTGCAGCGTTTTTAATATCCTGTTTTGGCTGTGTTGTTTGTGTTTTAGTGGTATCCTTAGGTGTAGTGGTATTTCCTTTTGTACCTCCCAAAATACCTCCTAAAGCCGATGTTCCCTGATTCAACAGTTTATTTTTCTGATATTGAACCAGCTGTGTCGTTACATTTGTTACTGCCTGCTTCATATCTGTAGACACTTTCGGGCTTTTGAAATTTCCGGTCATCGTAGCATTTACAGGAACATTTTCCAATTTACCTTGTTCTGCTGGAGTCAATTTCGCAAGCAACTTCCCAACATCAGACCCTAAGTATTTAGCCGGAACATCGAATTTCAAATTGTAATTCATGGATTGATCAAAACCGTGTGTCCCACCAATGGTTACTTTCATGTCCTGATATTTCAAATCAATCGGTTTTACATTTACTCTCCCTTTATCAAAAGACAACGAAGCTTTCAAATCATTAAGATTCAATTTATTGACATCGATAAATTTTACATTGGAAGCCAATGAGGATAACATTTGTGAGTTTTGCGCATTCACTTTAGTACTTAACAATTGTCCCAATAAATCGCCTGAAATGGTTTTCAAATCCGGCGTCATCTCCATCGCATCCAGATTTCCGGACAGCTTAATGGTCGAATTCAATTTTCCTTCTATTACACCGGCAATAGGCGCAATGGATTTCAACATATCCAATTGCGTGAAAGATTTGGCAATATCCACTTTATCCAAACCTAAATTCATTTTAAACGTTGGCGTTTTCCCTTTGGTTGAAACCACACCATCCAAACCGATTCTTCCATCGAAAATGCTGGTTTTGATATTCTGAAGCGTTACTGCCTGATCACGGATAATCATTTTACCGGAAACATCTTTCAGG
The DNA here is from genome assembly GCF_040750275.1 of Flavobacterium enshiense. GTDB lineage: Bacteria > Bacteroidota > Bacteroidia > Flavobacteriales > Flavobacteriaceae > Flavobacterium > Flavobacterium enshiense_B. The sequence continues at coordinate 200,443 of NZ_JBDOCV010000001.1, read as the reverse complement.
GTCAAATTATCATAAACAACGGTATTGGCTTTTGCAGTTACGGCACAATCCAGGAAAGCAGGAATTTTAACCGCTTCTTTCTTAGCTGTTCCTTCTTTGGTTGTAGTGGTACTTGGCGCCATAAAATCAGACACTAGAAACTGATTGGAACTCATGTTGAAATTCGCTTTCAGAATTTGGTTTTTAAAGACAAACCCATAAAAGTTATCTAGTGTTCCCGAAGCATGAATATCTGATTTTCCGGTTTTCATATCCAATTGATTCAAACGGATCTGATTCGGATTAAATGCCACCACCGCCTGCGAAATCTGTACCGGTTTTGCCATTTCAGGACCCGTATAATTAAATCCGGTTAGCGAAAGATTTCCCGAATTCTGAATGTTCTGATACTGGCTGGTTTCCACCGATTTCATATCGAATTTCGTCACCACATCGGCTTTTAAAATACCCGAAAGCGGCTTATCCAATTTTACCGGATAGGCTTTTGTTACATTCGCCAAATTGATAATTCCTTTCAACTCAGCATTAACCAAAGCGTTTTCGGCAATATTTCGAATATTGGCTTTCGCATTGAACACATCCTGATCGATACGGAACGACAATTTATCCAAATTCACATACGTATCGTTCATCAAGCCTGTTTCGTTGATAATTTTGGTGTCGATGACAATATTTTGTACCGATTTCGGCAAATCCGGATATTGGAACGAAGCATTATTGGACGCCAAAGTCAATTTAAATTTCGGAATGGTCGTATCGGTCAATTCTCCGTTCACAACTCCATCCACTTTAAACTCACCCGTAGTTTTTACGGTTTTGATGTTACCGGCATACGCTTCCGGAATCAACCCTAAGAAATTTTTAAAATCGGAGGTTGGAGTCTTGAATTTCAAATCGTAAACCTGACCTTTTTCCACCATCTGAATAAATCCGGTAAATTCCAACGGCAACTGATTGATTAAGGCTTTGTTGTCTTTAAACTCGTATTTCTGATTTTTCAAATCGATTCCTAAAACCGCATCCAGATTCAAAACCACATTTTTCATGTAGTTCATCTTGTCCATATCCAACGACAATTTTGCAGAAGTTTTAGTATCCAGATCCAGTTTTTCAGCCGCAAAATTTCCACTTCCTTCGTGGTTCAGACTGTCGATAACCATTTTGATTTTTGACTTTTCATCGATATAACGGAAACGCAAATTCTCCACAGAATACTTCTGAATGTTCATCGCGAAAGGCTTACTTGCTGAAGCTTCTTCCGGCTTATCATCTTTCAGAGCAATATCGAAATTCCCGATACCGTCTTTGTTAAAAACAATGTTCACCACGCCGTCTTTCGAAGAAAAACCTTCAATATTCATAGCCTCGCCATCCCCTTTAAAAAGTTCTTTAACGGACATTTTTAAATTGACTTCACCGGCATACAACAATGTATCACCCTCGAAAGGTGCTTTGTTGATAATACTGAGTTTGTCGATAGTTACGCTGGCATTCGGGAAGTTCTTGAACAAACTTACACCTACGTCCTCAAAAGCCACTTTAGCATCAACATTTTCGTTTATCGTTTTGGCTACCAGCTCTTTAATTTTATCTTTAAATAAAAAAGGTGCTGCTGCCAATACGATGATGATAACCAACAATGAGATTCCGGTTATCTTTAATATCTTCTTTAACATACTTTAGAATATTTATCTTACGAATTTACTACAAAAATTAAACCAACTTACTTAACAAAACGTAAATAAGTTGGTTTCAAATAAAAATAATATGTTAAATCTTATCGAATGCTCAAGGCGAAAGGCATAACTACCTGATTTCCGCGGCGTTGGTTTACCGTTCTGATTTGCTCCAAAACCTGATAGTTTTCTTCCCCAATTCGCTCTTTAATAAGCGACTCTTTTGACTGGAACATGGAAACTCCCATAAAACCGCTTAACAATTCTTCAAATGTTTTTTCGTATTCCGGATAATTTTCAGTACGGTATTCTTTAATTTTTGCTAAGGTTGCCGCATGCTTAATGGCCGCATCCATACCGCCAATTTTATCCACCAACCCTAATTTCAGGGCATCAGTTCCGGTCCAGACACGTCCCTGTGCAATGGCATCTACTTGCGCCGTGGTCATTTTTCTTCCATCCGCTACTCTTTTCAAGAAAGTCGAATAAATATGCTCAATACTTTCCGTTACAAAACCTTTAAAATTCTCATCAATCGGTTCAAAAACACTGTAACCTGAAGCATTTTGATGGGTTCTCACCTGTTCGGCATTAATTCCTATTTTAGTAGCCAATGGACTAAAATTCGGCAAGGCACCAAAAACTCCAATAGACCCTGTAATTGTATTGGGTTCGGCAAAAATCGTATTTGCATTACACGAAATATAATATCCCCCCGACGCTGCCAAGTTCCCCATGGAAACCACAACCGGTTTTATTTTTTTGGTCAGTTCAATTTCCCTCCAGATCAGCTCCGAAGTTAAAGCGCTTCCTCCCGGAGAATCCACACGCAATACCACTGCCTTCACTTTTTTATCCTTACGAGCTTCCTCAATGGAACGGCGCATAGAACCTTCTCCAATATAACTCACATCGCCTTCTCCCGATTTAATTTCTCCCTGCGCATAGATAACGGCAATTTTATCATCCACGGAATGATCTTTTCCGGTTGTGGCCACGTTTTTAGCATAATCCAGTATACTTACTTTGTTGTATTTTTCGTCTTTTTCGACAGCTAACGCTTTACGGATGGCATTGTGATATTCGTCTTCGTAAGCAATTTTATCAATAAGGTGTTTTTCCTTTGCCAACTCCGGAGTTCGTGCTCCCAAAGAATTTGCGATGGCATTCAGACTGTCAACCGAAATATTTCTGCTTTTGGAAATATCAGACACTACCGAACCCCAAATCGAATTTAACAAAACAGTCATTTGCTCACGATTGGCAGGACTCATCTGATTTTCTAAAAAAGGTTCCACAGCACTTTTGTATTTTCCATGACGGATTACCTCCATTTTCACCCCTGATTTTTCCTGAAAATCTTTAAAGAACAAAATTTCTGCCGACAAACCTTTAAAATCCAATTCACCAACCGGATTTAGATAAATCGTATCGGCTACGGAATTCAGGTAATACTCTTTTTGAGTAAGCACGTTGGAATACGACACAACGAACTTGCCCGTTTTCTTAAACTCCTCTAATTTACGTCGGATGGCCTTACTTTGCGCCAAACCAAGCATCGATTCGTTGTTAAGAATGGAAATTCCTTTAATTTTATCATCGGTTTTGGCCGCTTCAATGGCGTTCAGAACATCAGACACACCATCGTGACGGGTTTCAAAATAATCAAAATCGGTAAATTTAAACTGACCACCGTAGTCGTGGGTCACATCCTTCAAATCCAGCTCAATCACGGAATTATCTTTCACACGCACCTTATCACCTTCGCCTCCAAATAGGGCACCGACAAGCAATATCCCAAAGAAGAATATCATACAAAACACAAACAATCCTACGATTGTAGCCAAAACATTTCCTAAAAATCTCATGGTAATCTATTTTCTTAATGAGTAGCAGAAATGTTAAAATTGTTACACCTTTGCCGGACAAATCATCTGTAAACAGAACTTATTAACATTGCCGTAATTTTACTTTAATTCTGAAATTCTTTTAGTTACTTTGCCACATGCACAGTCAGAATCAGGTAGTTTTATCGTTAGGCAGCAATCAGGGAAATCGTCTGGAAAACCTTCAGGCGGCTATTGCTTTGATTCACAAAACAACAGGAACCGTAATTCAGGTTTCCCATTTGTATGAAACACCTTCCTGGGGCTTTGAAAGCGATGCTTTTTACAACTGTGCCTTGTTGCTTCACACTCGTTTGTCCGCTCAAAAAGTACTGGAGGAAATTCTGGTCGTGGAAAAAAAACTAGGCCGTATCCGAAACGAAGGCAACGGCTATCAGGCGCGAATTATCGATGTCGATATAGTGTCTTTTAATGAGAAAGTCATGGAGACCGAAGTGCTGCATATTCCGCATCCGCAGATGGAAAACCGCCTGTTTGTGTTGTTGCCGGTTCGGGATTTGCAAAGTAACTGGGTACATCCGAAATCCGGAAAATCGATTACCGAGCTAATTACTTCCACAACCGATAAAAGTGACTGTAAAATTGTTGGAAAACTGGAGCATCCACTCGAAAAAATCACTTTACAACAGTACAATTATATTGCCATCGAAGGAAATATTGGTGCCGGAAAAACCACTTTATCGACTACAATTTCGGAGGATTTTAATGCTAAACTGGTTTTGGAACGTTTTGCCGACAATCCGTTTTTACCAAAATTTTACAAAGACCAAAACCGTTATGCGTTTCCGTTGGAAATGTCTTTTCTGGCTGACCGTTACCAACAACTTTCTGATGATTTAGCACAATTTGATTTGTTCAAGGATTTCATTGTAGCGGATTATCACATTTTCAAATCGTTGATTTTCGCCAAAGTAACATTAGCTGAAGACGAATACCGCTTATACAAAACCATGTTCGATATTATTTACAAAGAAATGCCGAAACCGGATTTGTACATCTACCTCTATCAGAATACTGAGCGTTTGCTACATCAGATAAAACAACGCGGCCGTTCCTACGAACAGGAGATCCCGGCGGAATATCTTGAAAAAATTAATCAGGGGTATTTGGATTACATTAAAACCCAGTTTGATCTAAACGTCCTCATTATTGATGTATCCGACATGGATTTTGTAAACCGTCAGGAAGATTACCTTACTATCTTGGAAAGAATTCAAGCGAAGATTTAATTTCGCCATTTCAAGATTCAAGCTTTAAACAAAAACCAACCGGTTTTACGCTTCAATTTGAGCCATCTTCTGAAACAAATCCCAAACCACTATCCCGGCACTTACCGAAATATTAAGGGAATGTTTTGTTCCTAACTGTGGAATTTCAATTACGCCATCACACAAATTGATTGCTTCCTGCGCCACACCTTTTACTTCGTTACCAAAGACCAAAGCATATTTTTCTTCCGGTTTTACCTGAAATTCATTCAGCATAACGGAATTTTCTACCTGCTCTATGGCATATACTGCAACGTTATCGGCTTTAAGTTTTTCGATAACTTCCAGCACATCTTTGGCATATTCCCAGGCAACGGTTTCAGTAGCGCCAAGCGCAGTTTTATGAATTTCCTTATTGGGCGGTGTTGCGGTAATCCCACACAGGTAAATTTTTTCCACCAGAAAAGCATCCGAAGTACGGAATACTGAACCGATGTTATGCAGACTTCGGATATCATCTAAAATAATGATTAAAGGGGTTTTACCCGCCTTCCTGAATTCTTCTATATTTTTGCGCTCTAATTCGCTATTGGCCAGTTTTCTCATTGTTCCATTAAAAAGCCTTCAAAAATACACATTTTGAAGGCTTCATTATTGTTTTGAATTAAAAATTAGCTTTTTATCTCTTGTGGTTTAGCCGGTTCTGCCTTCACAGGAGCTGCTTTCACTTCCCCTTTAATAGTTAACACTTTTGGTGTTTCAGAAGCATTGGTTGTTAAGGTTACTTGTTTATTAAAATTACCTGTTCGGTGCGTATCGTATTTCACGCCAATAACTCCTTTTGCTCCCGGTGCAATCGGTTCCTTAGGAAAAGTTGGAACGGTACACCCGCATGATCCCTGAGCATTCATGATGATTAAGGGCTTGTCTCCATTATTGGTAAACACAAATTCTCTTTGTCCGTTAGCATCCTGATCGATAGTTCCGTAATCGATAGTTTCGCTTTCGAAAAACATTCCTACCCCTTCTACTTTAGGCATTTTAACTTTTTTAGCCTTCTTAGCTTTTTTTGCGGCCTTAATTTCTGTTTTTGCTTTAGTTGCAATTTCCTGAGCTTCAACCGCTACTGTGTTCAAAATAAAGAAAGCACCTAATAGTAATATTTTTTTCATAACCTAGTTGTTTTTAATCATTTAGAAGACAAATCTATTAAAAAAAGCTATGCAAAATAAGTACAGGGTGCTTTTTTAATTAATTTTTAAGACTTGGTATTTGAAACAATGTCTTCCTGTATATTTGCAAATAAACCCAATAGCATGTCAGCAAAAGAAAAAGCGCCGAAAGAAACTCCGTTAATGAAGCAGTACAACGAGATTAAAAACAAATATCCCGATGCCTGTTTACTGTTTCGCGTAGGTGATTTTTACGAAACTTTTGGTGACGATGCCGTTCGTGCTTCGGGAATTTTAGGCATCACCTTAACCAAACGCGGTGCCGGTTCCGAATCAGAAACAGCTTTGGCCGGATTTCCACACCATTCTTTGAACACGTATTTGCCGAAATTGGTAAAAGCAGGCCTGCGTGTGGCAATTTGCGATCAGTTGGAAGACCCGAAGATGACCAAAACCATCGTGAAACGCGGTGTAACGGAATTGGTGACTCCGGGTGTGGCTTTAAATGACGAGGTACTACATTCCAAATCAAACAACTTTTTGGCATCGGTACATTTTGGCAAAAAAATTATCGGCGTTTCCTTTTTAGACGTTTCAACCGGAGAATTCCTGACTGCACAGGGCAATGGAGAATACATCGATAAACTATTGCAGAACTTCAACCCGAGCGAAGTCTTGGTACAGAAGCATTTCAAAAACCAGTTTAAAGAACAATTTGGAGAAGATTTCCATTCTTTTTATTTAGAAGACTGGATCTACAAAGAAGATTACGCCTTTGAGAGCCTTACGAACCACTTTCAGACCAACTCTTTAAAAGGTTTCGGCATTGAAGAATTGCAGGAAGGCATTATTGCTTCCGGCGCGATTCTATATTATTTATCCGAAACACAGCACAATAAAATACAGCACATCACCAACATCCATCGTATTGCAGAAGATGCTTATGTATGGATGGACAAGTTTACGATCCGCAACTTAGAGCTGTACCACAGTTACAACCCAAATGCTGTAACCTTATTAGAGGTGATCGACCGCACCCTTTCCCCAATGGGAGGCCGTTTATTAAAACGCTGGTTAGCCTTACCGCTGAAAGACACACAAAAAATTCAAGGCCGCCACGAAGTAGTCGATTATCTGAAAGCCAATTCAGAAGTTCTGCAAACCATGCAATACCAAATCAAACAAATTTCCGATCTGGAGCGTTTGATTTCGAAAATTGCCACCGGAAAAGTAAGTCCTAGAGAAATTGTGTATTTATGCAATTCGCTGGATGCCGTGATTCCGATGAAAACTGCTGCTTTGGGAAGTTCCAACGAGGCTTTAAAAACTATCGGCGACAGTTTGCATTCCTGCGATTTGTTGCGTGAAAAAATCAAAAAAACACTTAATCCGGATGCGCCGGTTGCCATCAACAAAGGAAACGCGATTGCCAAAGGTATTCATCCTGAATTAGACGAATTACGCAGTATCGCCTTTTCCGGAAAAGAATATCTGGAAGCGTTGGAAATCCGCGAAAGTGAAAAAACCGGCATTCCTTCTTTAAAAGTGTCCTTCAATAATGTTTTCGGTTATTATATCGAAGTACGAAACACCCATAAAGACAAAGTCCCGACGGAATGGATCCGTAAGCAAACCTTAGTGAATGCCGAACGTTACATCACCGAAGAACTTAAAGAATACGAATCCAAAATTTTAGGCGCTGAAGAAAAAATACATAAACTGGAAGCCCAACTTTTCGAAGAATTGGTGCTTTGGATTGCCTTGTATATCAAACCGGTGCAGCTCAACGCTAATTTGGTAGCGCAATTAGACTGTTTGTGTTCGTTCACGCAATTGGCCATCGAAAACAACTACATCAAACCGGAAATTGACGACAGTTTCGACTTAGACATTAAAAATGGTCGCCATCCCGTTATTGAAAAACAACTCCCGGTTGACGTTCCCTATATTGCCAACGATGTTTTTCTAGACAACGTTGACCAACAAATTATTATGATTACCGGGCCGAATATGTCGGGTAAATCAGCCATTTTGCGTCAGACGGCGCTAATTGTCTTATTGGCACAGATGGGAAGTTTTGTTCCGGCAGAAAGCGTTCGCATGGGTATTGTCGACAAAATTTTTACCCGTGTAGGTGCGAGCGATAACATTTCGATGGGGGAATCTACTTTTATGGTGGAGATGAACGAAACGGCTTCGATTTTGAACAACATTTCCAACCGAAGTTTAGTTCTTTTAGATGAAATTGGCCGTGGAACTTCTACCTACGATGGAATTTCCATCGCTTGGTCCATTGCTGAGTATTTACACGAACATCCAAACAGACCGAAAACACTTTTCGCGACGCATTATCACGAACTCAATGAAATGGAAACCACTTTCGAGCGTATCCAGAACTTCAATGTGTCGGTAAAAGAATTGAAAGACAATGTACTCTTCATCCGAAAATTAGTTAAAGGCGGCAGTGCCCACAGTTTTGGTATTCATGTGGCTAAAATGGCCGGAATGCCACAAACAGTAATTCAGAAAGCGCAAAAAATCCTGAAGAAACTGGAAAAAGACCACTCCAGCGAAGCCATGACCGGAATCAAATCCGACAAAGAGGAAATGCAGTTGAGTTTTTTCAATCTGGACGATCCGTTATTAGAGGAAATTAAGGAAGAAATTATGAGTTTAGACATCAATACCCTTACTCCGGTGGAAGCTTTGATGAAACTGAACGAAATCAAACGCATGATTGGCAAAAAATAATATTTTGTAAAAACAAGGTTATCAAACAATTATAAAAAAGTTTTGTTTTTTTCTTTGGAAAGCCTTGCGAAATTAAATTTATGTGTTACATTTGCACTCGCAATACGAAAGTAACGCAGTTCATTTGACAAATTGATTACGCGAAAATAGCTCAGTTGGTAGAGCGCAACCTTGCCAAGGTTGAGGTCGCGGGTTCGAACCCCGTTTTTCGCTCCATACCAATATAAATGCTCGAGTGGTGGAATTGGTAGACACGCTGGACTTAAAATCCAGTGGACATTATGTCCGTGCGGGTTCAAGTCCCGCCTTGAGTACAAAAGCCTTAAACAAATTTGTTTAAGGCTTTTTTGTTTTTACTACATTTTTTAATTATTTTGTTATATCTGTAAAATATTCATTGATTTTTGTTAAATTGTTTTTAAACGATTTTTTCTGCTTTTTGACGATTTTTTAATGTTTACATAATATAAGGAGTAAATTTGCACCTGATTTTAAATTTTTAGCAAATAATTCTTTCAAAAACAAAAAATAAATCACAAAAAAATGAGAACTACCGTTCTGTTATTTATCACATTTTTAACTTTTTCCCTTACCGCCTTTTCCCAAGGAGGATTAAACACAAGAACAAACAAAGTTCTTGCAGTAAATAAAACTGAAACTACAGGGTTAAATTTTATTACCCATGACTCAGGAATCAACACAGAACTTTCCGAGGTAGGATCAACTTTTTTTATGGGGAAATACTTAATTCTCTCTAACAAAAAAAGAGGTTTTGCCAAAGTCACTGTGGATCAGTTCAACAATCCGAACAACAACCTGTTCTGTGCCAACATTGACAAACACGGCAATCTTTCGTATCCGATTATTTTCTCAAGATTATTGGATTCAGAAACCAACGAGGGAAGCGTTACGTTCTCCCCTGATGAAAAAACCATGTATCTGACACGCGCAAAATCCGAAAACCCAAATCAGTTCGAACTTTACAAATCGACACTGGATTTAGAAATCAAAGGCTATTGGAAAGATTTACAAAAAATAACCATCGCAGAAGGCTATTCCGTAGAAACCCCTTCCATGAACGCAGAAGGAAACAAAATGTATTTCGCATCGGATATGCCAGGAGGCTTTGGAGGTTTTGATATTTATGTGTCTGATGTATTGACAGACGGAAGTCTATCAACCCCAGTAAACTTAGGCGCAACTGTAAACAGTTCAAAAGACGAAAAATTCCCGTATGCATCAGGCAGGTACCTCTATTTTTCTTCAGAGGGTCATGAAAATTATGGCGGATACGATATCTTCAGAGCTTCAATGACCGAAAACGGAATCGCAAACCGCGCCAACATAGGAAACACTTTAAACACGCATAATGACGAAGTAGCATTCATCTTAAGCAGTCCGACAAAAGGCTATTTTTCTTCCAACAAAAATAGCAATAAGGAAGACTACAACGTATACAAATTCGAATTGACCAAATTGGCTCAAAACCTGAATGCAACAGTGGTGGAAGTGAATTCAAAAACTGCTTTACCAAACGCTGCTGTAGTAATCAAAAACGAATTCGGGGAAGTAGTTAAACAAACCACATCTAACGAACACGGAAGAATCACCTTAGCCGTTGAACCACTAACCCAATACAGTATTGTTACGCAAAAAGAAGGCTATAATGTAAAAGAATCTATTTTCAAAGCCTGGAGCAACGGAAACAACAATTACAACGAAGTAATCACCCTAAACCAAACTAAAGCAGAAATCATCGACAATGCAATCGTGATTGAAAACATTTACTTTGACTTCAACAAAGCTACGGTTAAGAAAGAATCGGAATTATCCTTAAACAAAATTATTGAAGTACTAACCAATAAGCCGGAGATGAAAATCACCATCAACGCGCATACCGATGCAAAAGGTTCAGACGCTTACAACATGAATTTGTCCGACAAACGTGCCAAAGCAGCCTACGATTACTTGGTGAAGAAAGGAATTGCAAAAGACCGCCTAGAGTTCAAAGGTTTTGGAGAATCGCAATTGAAATTTAACTGCGGCAACAACTGCACTGCCGATGAGGATGCCAAAAACAGACGTATTGAATTCCTGATCAAATAATTCTGAAATCATGAAAAAAATTATCACAGCTGGAGCTTTAGCCCTAACCTTAGCCTCGTGCAAAAGTGGATGGAACTGTAAAGCACGCTATGTAAAATCAGACGTTCAGAAAAAGAAAGAAACACATAGAATTGCCTAACAAAAAGTCCCGAATTGTTCGGGACTTTTATATTTTTGCAGCCTTTAAAAATCCAAATGGGAACCTTCGCAATCAGTAAAAAAGAAAACGGCCTGTTCAAATTCGAGTTCAATTCCCGAAAAGGAAAAACGCTGCTTACCAGTCAGAGCTATAAAACCAAAGAGGAATGTGAAAAAGACATCGACTTTCTAAAAAACAGAATAGAAAACGTTTCCTTTTTAAAATTCAAAACACCGGCCGGCAAATTTTTTTTCAAAATGATCCACAACGGTCACATTCACGGTATCAGTCGAAAATTCACCACTGAATTGCTTTTACTTAAAGGACTGGACGAAATACAGAGCAAATTCACCGAATCCGAAATACTGGATTTCTCTCAAGATATTTTCTTCGATTAAGGCATAAAAAAATCCCGATTGCTCGGGATTTGTTATTTTAAGATGCTGCCTGTAAACGCTGCAGCAAATTTTTACTAAGAGAATGTTCCGCATATTCCCTGTCGATGATTAATTCCGATTCGTCTGAACTCGGCAAATCGTACATCGCATCGGTTAAGATGGCTTCACACAAGGAACGCAGACCACGGGCACCCAATTTATATTCCAGTGCCTTGTCTACAATAAAATCTAAGGCATCGTCGGTCATGGAGAACTCAACATCATCCATCGCAAACAATTTTTTATACTGTTTCACCAAAGCATTTTTCGGCTCCGTCAAAATGGCACGCAAGGTTTCTCTGTCCAAAGGATCCATGTGCGTTAAAACCGGCAAACGACCAATAATTTCCGGGATTAATCCAAAGTCTTTAATGTCTTTCGGAATGATATATTGCAGTAAATTGTCTTTATCAATGGCATCGGAACTCTTGGAAGAACCATACCCTACCGCCTGACGGTTCAATCGTTTGGAAATCACACGTTCAATTCCGTCAAAGGCACCACCGGCAATAAAAAGGATATTCTGTGTATTCACTTCCACAAACTTCTGATCCGGGTGTTTACGACCTCCTTTTGGCGGCACATTCACCACTGTTCCTTCCAACAACTTCAACAACGCCTGTTGCACACCTTCTCCGGACACATCGCGCGTTATTGATGGATTATCACTCTTACGGGCAATTTTATCGATCTCGTCGATGAAAACGATACCACGCTCTGCTTTGGCTACGTCGTAATCAGCTGCCTGAAGCAAACGGGTCAAGATACTTTCTACATCTTCCCCCACATAACCGGCTTCAGTCAATACCGTTGCATCCACAATTGCTAAAGGTACATTCAGCATTTTGGCAATGGTTTTGGCCACCAGTGTCTTTCCGGTACCCGTTTGTCCTACCATAATGATGTTACTTTTCTCGATTTCCACCTCATCGTCCATTTGCTTCTGCAACAAACGCTTATAATGGTTATACACAGCTACCGACAACACTTTCTTGGTCTGATCCTGACCAATAACATACTGATCCAAAAAAGCACGGATTTCTTTCGGTTTGCTCAACACTAAATCGGCCAGCAATCCTGAATTTCCGCTTTGTTTCAATTCTTCCAGCACTATGCCGTGCGCCTGCTCGATGCATTTGTCACAGATGTGTGCATTAATCCCTGCAATCAACAGGTTGGTTTCTGGCTTTTTCCTTCCGCAAAAAGAACACTCTAAAACTTCTTTAGCCATAATATTATTTTCAATTTCATTATCGGCTTAGTGCCGAATTCCTAATTTTATTTATTTTCTTGTCAACACCTCATCGATCATACCGTACTCTTTTGCTTCGGCAGCAATCATCCAGTAATCTCTTTCACTGTCTTTGTACACTTTCTCGTAAGGTTGTTTGGAATGGTTAGAAATGATCTGATACAACTCTTCTTTCAATTTCAACATTTCTTTCAAATTGATTTCCATATCCGTCGCTACCCCTTGCGCACCACCAGACGGCTGGTGAATCATTACTCTTGAATGCGGCAGAGCCGAACGTTTTCCATCCGCACCTGCACACAATAGGACTGCTCCCATAGAAGCCGCCATTCCGGTACAGATTGTCGCTACATCCGGTTTGACGAATTGCATGGTATCATAAATTCCCAATCCGGCATAAACGCTACCACCTGGCGAATTGATATAAATACTGATGTCTTTCGACGCGTCAACACTCTCTAAAAACAACAATTGCGCCTGAATAATGTTCGCCACATAATCATCAACGCCTGTACCTAAAAAGATAATCCTATCCATCATTAAACGGGAGAAAACATCCATAGACGCTACATTTAGTTGACGCTCTTCAATAATATACGGGGTCATACTTCCTACGATTTTATCATAGTACATACTGTTCACTCCGTGATGCTTCGTGGCATATTTTTTAAATTCTTTTCCGTAGTTCATTATCGTGATATTTTATGTTTGTAAGTTATAAAAAAACGCCAGACAAACAAGTCTGACGTTCAAATATACTTAATTTTTACGAAAATTTATTCCCCGTACATTTCTTTAATAAAGTCTTCATAGGAAACTTCTTTCGCTTTTACAGAAACCTTATCTTTAAACAGGTTTAACATCTTCTCACTCATTACCTGTTCAGAAAGACGTTTTACCTCCTCTTGGTTCGACATCACTCTTGCCACGATGTTTTCCACATCAGCATCAGTTGGATCCATTTGTCCAAACTGCGCCATTTGTTTCTTAATTAAATCTGAAGTATACGTTTTCAGATCCTCGAAAGTAATTTGCAATCCATTCTCTGTAATTACTTTGCCTTCGATTAACTGATAACGCAATCCGTTTTCAGATTTTGCATATTCTTCCTCAGCCTGTTCTGCAGATAATGGGTTTTCTCCAACAGTCTGAATCCATTTTTTCAAGAATTCAGAAGGCAATTCAAATGTCGTGCTTTCGATTAAGAATTCCGTAACATCGTTTAAAAACTTCTGATCCGCCTGCGTTGCAAATTGCTGCTCAGCGTCTTCTTTAATTTTTCCTTTCAACGCTTCAACAGAAGTAACATTTCCAGCTCCGAACAATTTATCGAACAATTCCTGATTCAATTCTGCTTTTTCAGAAGTATTGATTTCTTCGATTGTAAAGCTTACCTCGATATCCAAACCGTGAACATCATCATGATCCACTTTAAGGTAATCCATTAATTTATGATCGTCGTCAAACAAACCTTTTGTTCCAACTGTAACAACATCTCCAACTTTCTTTCCGATGAATTTTTTGATGTCGGTTTTTCTTTTGAAAGCATCCAAGTTGATGTTTACCGTATTATTGATTCCTTTTTCTTCGTTTGCAAATGTTCCTCTTAAATCATCACCTTCTTCAACTTTCTCTTTAGAGATTAGTTTTCCGAATTGCTTCTGGATACGCTCCACTTGCTCGTCGATCATTTTATCATCGGCAACGATAGTATATTTTGTGATTTTATTTTTAGCGGTTAAGTCTACTTTAAATTCCGGAGCCAAGCCTAATTCGAACTCGAATTTATAATCCTCAGCATCCCAATTAAAATCTTCAGTTACTTTAGGAAGCGGGTTTCCTAAGATATCCAACTTCTCTTCAACCAAATAATTGTTTAATGAATTTTGCAACAACTTGTTTACCTCATCCAACAAAACCGCTTTCCCGTATTGTTTTTTAATCAAACTCATCGGTACTGCCCCTTTACGGAATCCCGGAATACTAGCATTTTTACGGTAATCAGCCAATACTTTTTCTACTTGACCTGCATAATCATCTTTGGTAACTTCAACCGTCACCACTGCATTTAACGCATCTACGTTGTTTCTTGTAATATTCATTATTTAATTTTTTTATATACTAAAATTGGGTTGCAAAATTATAGAATTTTTACAACCCAACCAAGTTTTTAACTCATTGTATTTCAATACTATTAAATTTCCTCGATTTTAGCTTAGTCTTTGACAAAAAGATTTAGAAACCACTGACTTAACGACAGCACCACACTGAAAACAAAAGCATTTACAATCGAATCGATTCGAAACTCATCAATAAGGTAATCGGCCAGCAAAACCATACCCACATTGATCACCAGAAGAAACAAACCCAGCGTAAAAACAGTTATCGGAAGCGTAAAGAAAACCAATACCGGTTTAAGAAAAGTATTCAACAATCCTAAAACAACAGCAACAATTAATGCTGCTTTAATGGTATCCACATGGATTCCCGGAAGAAAATGCGCCAAAACCACAATAAGTACCGTTGTGATTAAAAGGCGAATAAGCATATTTTTCATATCAATTACAATAAGGCATAAAGATAAAAAAAGCGCTGAAAATTCAGCGCTTTTAAAAGATATTTCTAAATTAATTCGAACCTAAAACGGTTACACCAGGAAAACCTCCTATCTCATGAATAGGCAACCTTGCTTTATAATGCGAATTAATCACTTTAATAATTTCATTTGCAATTACCGCATATCCCCTTGCATTAGGATGCACCCCATCCAACGAGAATAAAACAGTACTAAGATTAGACGCTCCTGCAAAATAGTTCGCCGTATAAATCTGACCATCATCCAAACGCAATCCGGAAACCAGACGTCCCATGATTTCATTCATATCTGCTACAGCCAAACCTTTAGAAGCCGCAATACTTCTGATAGCATTGTTATAAGCAGAAGTAGCATTTGTAGCTTTCAATGCTTCATTTGCTGTCAATACGTATTTATTACTGATTGGATAAGAAACTCCATTTTTATTAGCTCCCACACTAAGCATAGCCGCAGTAGCAAAAGGATTTGATGTTCCGATAACCGAAGAGGCCGGCAAAACAATTAAATCCGTAGAAGCCGATTGACGACATTTTCCAAAAGCCGCTCCAAACTGACCCGCAATAGCAGCACCGTATAAAGGTGTTAAAGCCCCGGTAATTTCAGTTGATCGGTCTATCGCATCAACATCGTGAATTAAAATTGGGTTGGCTTTAGTCGGATCTAAAGGATTCACCCTGTTAGGCTGACCGTAAGCCGTAAAAAGACCATCAAGCATCGTGTACAACTGAGAATTCAACTGATTCATAGCAGCAGTACCCGCTGCAATTTGCTGCTCAGTAGTACTACCGGCAGGAACCAATCCTTTACCGATACCCTGAGCCGTTAATGGCTTATACGGAACCGTTGTAAAATAAGGAATTGACGTCACATTCGGAATGGTACACACCACCCCTTTTGCACCACCAGAAGTTAATGCATTAATGATTTGCGTATAAACACCGCCGTAAACCGTTGCATTGGTAATATCATTTCCACCGTAAGTTGCAGGATTCATATTTCCGGTTGCATTGTGATCTGCCGCAGCAATTAAACTTTCGTCCACAGTTGTTGTAGCAGGATTATCATTAATTGCACCCCCACTGGTTGAATAAGCCAACACATCGTTCGCTCCAATCCAGTTGGTAAAGAACGTTGGATTTTTAGACATGGCATCCTCCAGGACAGTTGCAGTCGGTGTAGACGCATGTCTCACAAAATAAGGATTGGCCATACCAACCGCTACACCGGCAACATTTCCATAACCCGAAGCCAGTAAATGAAACGACTTAGCGCCCGGAACCCCCATATTATTATAAGCCTTAGCTTGCAGATTAGAAACCTCAATTGTAGAAGTACCAGCAATTGGCTCAGGACCGCCAGCTGAAAAATCGATTACCAATCGGGTGTTTCCTATTTGCATTCCTCCCAGCGTCAAACCTCCAAGATTGTTTATATCATCGGCATAAGACGGTTGTGTAAATTCTCCACCCCCTACAAGTGCAAATTTCTGGGACAAAAGATTTGGATAAGAATACACCTGTCCTCCTCTTGAAACTGTTCCGTCCATATATCCAGCCGTAAGGGAATTCCCTACCGCAACATATCTGGAAAAGTCAGCCTCACCGGCAGAATAATTAGCATTCGACAATTCGTTATCAAACTCGGGCTCACAGGATGCAAAACCCATTGCTGCCAATACAGCAAAATATATAAATTTATTTTTCATCTTGATTCTCATTAATGATTAAAAGCTATACGTTAAACCAACACCCGGTGAAAACACAACAGATTTGTAAGTTCCTCCGAAAGGAATAGTACTGGTAACCGGCTGCCCGTTCACCACTGTTGTTTCAGTATAATGATCATAAGACGCATCAATCTCATCAAAATGTAAATACAAGAATGAAGCATCAACCCCTAGCTTTTTGTTGATCTGATATGTCAAACCTCCTGTAAATCCATTAGAATCGTTACGCGGTGTTTCCGGCGCAAAATTCCCTGCAGAAATAGGGCTTTCATCTTTATACCACCCTGCTCTGAATGTGAATTTATCATTCGCTTTATATTGCGTACCCACTCTATAGGTATTGGTATCGTGATAATTTCTAGCATTTACAGATGTAGGAACACTGTTTGCGAAATCAACCGTTAAGGCCTGATAAGCACTCCACATGGTTCTGTTGTAATCAAAAGCTACCATCCATTTTTTGGTAATATTATACGAAATACCCGCTGTAAGCTCTGCCGGTAACGGAAGATCTGCATCAAAAGTTGTATTCGAATACGTTCCCTGAGCGAAAGCTGGAACATTATTAAACGTAGCATCACCGCCACGAGCCTCCATAATAATCTCAGAACGGTAGTTCACACCGATACGCATTTTATCACAAGGATTAAACATAAACCCAGCCGTATAACCCCAAGCTGAAATTCCTTTTCCATCTAAAGTAACATCCGATCTGTTTCCGTTTTCATCCGTTAAACTTCTGTTTAGGTTTCTGTTGAATTCTACCGAACCGGTTACATAAATAGGACCTCCACCAAAACTGAACTCATCGCTTACTTTAACAGACAACGTTGGCTGTATGTAAATTGCTTTCAGATTGATGTTATTTACCAAATGAGAACCTTCCCAATCCTGATCCCATTCCACTTCGCTACCATAAGGAGTATAAACCGCCAAACCAGCCGTTAACCACTTATTGATCTTATACGATGCGTAAACGTTGAACGGAGTTCCCATGTTATCCGTAGAATTTGCCCAATTGTATTTCTCATTTTGAAATTTAGTTTTGGCGAAAAGCGCACTTGCTCCTACTGACAAGTTAAACTTATCCTCCAAAAAAGACAATCCCGCAGGATTAAAAAACGCAGATTCAGCACTGTTCACCACCGCCACTCCGGTATGTCCCATTGCTAATTGTTTCTGACCCTGTAAGCTAACTCGGTATCCTCCCGCGAATGCCGACGTCCCTGCCAAAGCCAATAAAGTTACAGTTAGTAATTTTCTCATAGTTGATAAAATGTGTTAGTTTTTCTCTTATTTTCATTAAAGAATAATCCAAATTTATAACAAAATATGGATTTTACAATTTTTTTAAGAAAAATGTTATGCTTTCATAATACTTTCTTAAAATCGATAGTTAACACGCTATCTCACGAGAAAATCAGAAGTAACTTTAAAAAAATCAACCGGGTTTTCCGCATGAAGCCAATGCCCTGCATTTTTTATGGTTACTATTTCAGAATCAGGAAAATGATGTCGAATGGTTTCAAAATCAGCATCCAATATATAATCCGATTTATCTCCTCTTAATAATAAAGTGCTTTTATCAAATGTGTTTTCAAAAGGAAGCGCCTTTCCAATCACTTCAATCTTACGATTAAAAACATCAAGATTAAAACGGAATGCCAATTGTCCAGGCTCAGCCCAATACAAATTTTTCAACAAAAACTGACGCGTTCCGAAATCATTGATGTGTTGCGCAAGTATTGCTTCCACTTCGGCTCTACTGGGTTGTTGCGAAAAATCAACAGCATTAAGACCTGCTAAAATTTTCTGATGGTGCGGCGGATAATATTTCGGCCCTATATCTGCCACTATAAGTTTTTCTACTTTTTCCGGATAGGTGGTCGCAAAAAGCATGGCAATCTTTCCACCCATCGAATGCCCTAAAAGATATATTTTGTCCAGCTGATGCCTTTCACAATAGTCGTAAACATCCTGGACCATAATTTCATAACTAAATTCTTCAGAATGCGGGCTCTTTCCGTGATTACGCATATCCAGCGTATGCACCTGCAAACCCAATTGTGCAAACTGTCCGGCCAAGGTTTTCCAATTGTCGGACATTCCCAAAAAACCGTGAACAATTAAAAACGGCTTTCCTTCTCCTTCTATTCTTGAATACAGTTCCATTATTTCAAACGTTGCAGATACATATTAACCACATTTTCCAAACCAAGATACAACGATTCCGAAATCAGGGCATGCCCAATGGACACCTCCATAAGATTTGGAACATGCTCTTTAAAGAATTTAATGTTGTCAAGACTCAAATCATGACCGGCGTTAACCCCCAAGTCAAGCTCGTTCGCTAAAACAGCCGCAGCCGTATATGGTTCGATTCCTTTTTTATTACCCAAGCCATACTGATGGGCAAATTCCTCGGTATACAGCTCGATTCTGTCGGTTCCGGTTTCTTTAGCCCCTTCAATCATCGCCAAAACCGGATCCACAAAAATAGAAGTTCGGATACCGTGTTTTTTAAATTCTACAATCACTTCTTTCAGATAGGCCTGATGTTTTACCGTATCCCAACCTGCATTTGAAGTAAGAGCTCCAATGGCATCCGGAACCAAAGTAACCTGAGTAGGCTTACACTCCAGCACCAAATCGATAAAATTATGCTGTGGATTTCCCTCAATATTATATTCGGTATGCACTACAGAAACCAAATCCCGCGCATCCTGGTAACGAATATGGCGTTCGTCCGGCCTCGGATGAACGGTAATTCCTTCCGCGCCAAAACGCTGAATATCTTTTGCAACTTTCAATAAATCAGGCACATTCCCACCTCTGGAATTACGCAAAGTGGCTATTTTATTTATATTAACGGATAATTTTGTCATGGTAAAAAAATTTACTCACAAAAATACAAAGTATATTTAAGCTGAAATGTCCTATTTTTTGATTATTTTGCATTCAATTTCGATTTTATTCCAATGACTGAAATTACCGATTATATTAACAATGAAATTAATGCGCTTTCAATAAACGACAAAATTGAAAATGCACAGGATATCTTTGTGGAATATTCTTTCAGCCATTTTCCGGTTTTGGAAGACGGCGTGTACATTGGCTGCATTATTGCCGAAGATGCCGAATTGCTTGAAGAGAACAAAACCATTAACGATTTCCGCTATAATTTCGAACGCTTTTTCGTTCGCAACACCTTAAACTGGCTGGATGTAATGGAAGTTTTCGCAAAAAACGAAGCCAACCTGATTCCGGTATTGGACGAGAGCAACAAGTATATAGGGTATTACGAACTCGATGACATCATAAAAATTTTCAACGACACCCCTTTCCTAAAAGAAGACGGCGGTATTCTTGTTGTTGAAAAAGGCATCCGCGATTACAGCATGGGAGAAATAGCCCAGATTATAGAGAGCAACAATGCAAAACTTTTAGGAGCCTTCATCTCCTATTCTGATATAAATAAAGTACAGATTACCGTAAAAATGAGCCTGGGCGGCATGAATGAAATCATCCAGACCTTCAGAAGATACAATTACGTGATTATCAGTGAACATCAAGAAGATGCTTATCTAAACAACCTCAGAGACCGTTCCGATTATTTGGATATGTATTTAAACATTTAACAGTGCTTCTATGAAACTAGCCATTTACGGACAATATTACCCGGAAAAAACACAGAACATCCTGAAAAAAGTATTTTCCGTTTTTGAAAAACACAACGCCAAAGCTGTTTTTGAAGCCAATTTTTTCAACACTTTATTGGAAAACAACGCAATAACCGGTTCCTACGAAGTCTTTTCAAACCACACTGAACTGGACAACAGTATTGATTTTTTCATCAGTATCGGAGGGGACGGAACCATGCTGCGTGCCGCCACTTTCGTAAAAAACAAAAACATCCCTATCGTAGGAATCAACGCAGGGCGCTTGGGCTTTTTAGCCAATGTACAACAAGATGACATCGAAAAACTACTACCACATCTGTTTAACAAACAATACAAGCTTTCAAAAAGAACCCTTTTAAGTTTGGAGTGCTTTCCGGATCCCTGCGATATTTTTGATTTGAATTTTGCTTTAAACGAAATCACCGTATCCCGAAAAAACACCACTTCGATGATTACCATCGAAACGTGTCTGAACGGAGAATACCTAACATCTTTTTGGGCCGACGGACTTATTATATCCACGCCAACAGGCTCAACGGGATACAACCTTAGTTGCGGTGGACCTGTCATTACACCAGATTCCGAATGTCTTGTCATTACACCAATTGCCCCGCACAACCTTAACGTTCGGCCGTTAATCATTTCCGACACAACCGAAATCAAACTTAAAGTTTCGGGAAGAGAACCTCAGTTTTTAATTTCCCTGGATTCCGGCACAAAAACGATTGACAACGAAAACGAAGTTCATATAAAAAAAGCCCCTTTCTCCATTAACATGGTCGAATTTCCAAACGAAACCTTTCTAAAAACATTACGCAATAAATTGCTGTGGGGCGAGGATAAACGCAATTAACAGTTTTTATTGATTTTTTCATACTAACCGAACACAATTGCCGTTAAATATTGATTATACAATAATTTATAACCTTAGCGGTGTGAAAATATAACGATTCGGATGGTTTAGAAATCAATATTGTTATATTTGCACACTATTTTAACAAAATGAACAGAATCGTACTTGTAGCTTTCTTTCTCTTGCTGTTTTCAGAAGCACAGGCTCAAATCCATGAAGTCGGTGTTTTCGTAGGCGGAAGTAACTATATTGGTGATGTTGGACCTACCACCTACATCAATCCTAACGAATTGAGTTTAGGCCTTTTGTATAAATGGAACCGAAGTAAAAGACACTCCTGGCGTATTTCATATGTTCAGGGAAAAATCACTTCGAATGATTTGGATTCGGATGCTCCATCCCGAAAAAAGAGAGGTTTTAGTTTTGAAAATGAAATCAAAGAACTTTCAGCCGGCCTGGAATTCAATTTTTTTGACTTCAACCTTCATGAAAGCGGATGGATTGTAACACCATATGTTTACAGCGGGCTTTCCGGTTTTAGATACGAAGAATTATATTTTACCAGCAATACCGCCCGAATCGATAAAAGCAGCTACTCGTTGGCTATTCCGATGACAGTAGGCATCAAAAGTAGAATTGCGAATCAGTTTGTATTGGGCTTAGAAACAAGCTTCAAATACAGTTTTACCGATAATTTAGACGGCAGCCATCCTAAAAATAGTGCTTATACCGCCAATCAGTTCGGTAACCTGAACAGCAATGACTGGTATGTTTTTACAGGAATCACCTTAACGTATACGTTTGGGCAGAACCCTTGTTTTTGTGCAGAATAATATGAATTTAATAGACGCTATCAATAAAGATAATTTACCCAAACACCTGGCCATCATCATGGATGGAAACGGCCGTTGGGCTAAACAGAAAGGAATGTTACGCGCTTTCGGACATGAAAATGGCACCAAAGCCGTACGCCAAACCGTAGAAACCTGTGCTAAATTAGGTATTGAAAACCTAACCCTTTATGCCTTTTCCACAGAAAACTGGAACCGTCCAAAACTGGAAGTGGACACCTTAATGAAACTATTGATTAGTTCCTTAAAAGGGGAATTAAAAACCCTCCAAAACAACAACATCCGTCTGAATTCCATCGGAAATCTGGAAAATCTTCCGGAATCTGTACGCAAGGAACTACAGGATGTCATCAACAAAACAAAAGACAATACAAAAATGACATTGACACTTGCCTTAAGCTATGGTTCGAGGGAAGAAATCGTTAGTGCCGTGAGAAAAATAAGCGATAAAGTTAAAAATAATATAATTTCAACTACTGATATTGACGAATCAATTATTAATCAGCATCTTTACACGCAAAATTTACCCGATGTAGATTTGGTTATCCGCACCAGCGGTGAGCACAGAATCAGCAATTTCCTGCTTTGGCAGATTGCATATGCAGAATTCTATTTCACCGAAGTGCTGTGGCCCGACTTTAGAGAAAACGATTTGTATGAAGCGATTATCAGTTATCAGAAAAGAGAACGAAGATTTGGAAAAACCAGTGAACAAATTAAATAATACCCGAATGTTTCAAAAGACAACAAAACTGTTTTTTGCTGTTTTATTTTTAGGAAGTATAGCCACTTTAAAAGCACAGGAAACCAACACCCCTGAAGCCGGAAAACAATATATTCTTGCCGATGTTCAAGTAACCGGAAAAATAAACTACAACGCACAAACCGTTACCACATTTGCCGGATTGGAAAAAGGACAAACCATTACCATACCCGGAGACGAAGTCAGCAATGCTATTAAGAAATTGTGGAAATTGGGCTTATTTAACGACATTAATTTTTATGTAGATCGTGTTCAAAACGACAGCATCTGGCTGGAATTAAGCATCAACGAATTACCCAAACTTAATGACGTCAAGTTCATTGGCGTAAAAAAAGGTAAAATTGACGAACTCATCAAAGACAACGATCTTAAAAAAGATAAAGTTGTCAACGAAAACCTTTTGACCACCACCAAAAACTACATCGAAAACAAGTATAAAAAAGACGGGTATTATAGCACCAAAGTGGTAATCAACACCATACCGGACTCTACAGACAACCGTTTGAATATGGTAATTTCTGTAGACAGAGGCCGAAAAGTACGCATCAAAAACATCAATTTCAAAGGCAATACAGAGCTAACCAAAGGCCAATTAAAAAGGGCTATGGCCAACACTAAGAAAAAAGGAATGTTTAACCCGATGCGTATCCTTAAAGCATCAAAATTCATTAAAGAAAAATACAACGAAGATTTAACCGCCATAACAGACAAATACAAGGAAAAAGGATTCCGTGATGCCCGTGTAACAGAGGAAACTGTAACTTTCAACAAAAACAAAAACACGGTCGATATTAACATCACTGTAGAAGAAGGGCGCAAACATTATTTTGGGGACATCCGTTTCTTAGGAAACACCATATACACCAATCAACGTCTTGAAAACCAACTCGGCATCAAAAAAGGAGATGTATACAACGGTAAATTACTAGACGAACGCATTTCCAACAAAAAAGATCCGGAAGCAGAAGACATTACCAATCTGTATCAAAACAACGGATACTTATTTTCTAATGTAAACGCTGTTGAAGTTAAAACCGAAAACGACACTATTGATTTCGAAATCCGTATTACGGAAGGTCCAATTGCATATTTCAACAAAGTTTCGGTAACCGGGAATGACCGTACCAACGATCGCGTGATTTATCGCGAATTGCGTACAAAACCGGGACAAAAATGGAGCAAGGAAAACGTAGTACGAACCATTCGTGAGTTAGGACAATTAGGATTTTTTGATGCAGAACAGTTACAGCCGGATGTTAAGCCAAACGGTGCCGACGGTACGGTAGACATCAACTATAACGTTGTCGAGAAAGGATCCAGCCAGGTAGAGCTTCAAGGAGGTTATGGCGGTGGCGGTTTCATTGGAACACTTGGGCTTTCTTTCAACAATTTCTCCATCCGAAATCTTTTTAATAAAGAGGCCTACAAACCGCTTCCTATGGGAGATGGTCAGAGAATGGCATTACGCTTACAGGGAAGTTCGTATTTCCAAACCTATAGTTTGTCTTTCTCAGAACCATGGTTAGGTGGAAAGAAACCGATAAGTTTCTCCACTTCCATTTCACACAGTAAGCAATTCTTATACAACTACTCTTCACGAGATGTAACCCGAGATCAGAGTTTTAACATCACCACTTTATCGGTTGGAATGGCGAAAAGACTTTCAGTACCGGACGATTATTTTGTACTATCGCACGCTGTAGCTTTCCAGTACTATGACCTGAACAACTACAAC
Organism: Flavobacterium enshiense; assembly: GCF_040750275.1. Classification (GTDB taxonomy): domain Bacteria; phylum Bacteroidota; class Bacteroidia; order Flavobacteriales; family Flavobacteriaceae; genus Flavobacterium; species Flavobacterium enshiense_B. The sequence goes on along the minus strand of NZ_JBDOCV010000001.1, from coordinate 175,591 downwards.
ACCGGCTTGTTTACTTTCGGAAACGGTTCTTCCCGTAACCTTACGTACACTGTAGGATTGACACGAAACAGTAAAGGATTCAACCCGATTTATCCTACTTACGGTTCTGAATTTTCACTTACCGGTAAGTTTACGCTGCCTTATTCCTTATTTAATGGTGTTGACTATGCTAACTTAGGAAATCTTAAAGAATATAAAGTTGTCACAACTGCATCCAGTACAACCACTCCTGACGGCACTACCGTACCTGCGGGAACGTATTTAGACTCAAGCGGTAATCCGGTTTCTGATTACTCTTTAGCTGCAGTTGATCAGGGAAAAGTGGACCAAAAACGATTTAATTGGTTGGAATACTATAAAATTAAGTTCAAAGCAGACTGGTATACAAAAATTTATGATAAATTAGTACTGCGTTCTTTAGGTGAATTCGGTTTCATGGGAGCCTACAATAATGATCGAGGGCTAGTACCTTTTGAAAGATTTTACTTAGGAGGTGACGGCTTAGCCAACTTCTCCATGGATGGTAGAGAAATGATTCAGTTAAGAGGATATCCAAACCAATCGCTTTCACCTGTTATTACGAACAAAAACGGATTTAAAGAACAAATTGGAGGAACCATTTACAATAAATTCTCCTTAGAGTTACGTTATCCGATTACGCTAAAACAAGCCGCTTCCATTTACGCCCTAACATTTGTCGAAGCCGGAACCTCTTATGGTTCGTTTAGCGATTACAATCCTTTTTCACTTAAGCGTTCGGCAGGCTTTGGACTGCGCGTGTTTATGCCTGCATTTGGATTACTGGGAATTGACTTTGGGCATGGTTTCGACGCTCCTGAAGGACAAACCCAAAAAAGTGGCTGGCAAACCCATTTCATTATTGGGCAGCAATTTTAAAATTTGGCACGATAGTTGAACTAAACTTTTTCAGTTATGAGAAAACATTTTTTGATTGCACTTGTAACTCTTACCGCAACATTGGTAAATGCTCAGGGTAAAGGAGTAAAAGTAGGTTATATTGACATGGGCTATATTCTGGAGAAAGCACCGGATTATGCCGAAGCAAAAAACCAACTGGAGCAGAAAGCACAAACCTGGAAACAGGAAATTGAAGTTAAGAAAACTGAAATTGCGAAGTTGCGCGAGAATTTAAATACTGAAAAAGTTCTTTTAACCAAAGAACTGATTTCAGAAAGAGAAGAAGAAATTGCGTTCCTTGAAAAAGAAATGCTGGACTACCAGCAAAAAAGATTTGGTCCAAACGGTGATTTGATGATTCAAAAAGCCACATTGGTAAAACCAATTCAGGACCAAGTATTTAATGCCGTTCAAGACATTGCCGAATCAGGAAAATATGATTTTATATTCGACAAGTCGTCAGACATGAGCATGGTCTTTGCCGCACAACGTTTTGACATCAGCGATCGTGTCTTGCGTACCCTCTCAAGAGCACAGAAGAAAGAACAGATGTCCAAAAAACAGCTGAAAGAACAGGAAAAACAGGATGCTCTGGAAGACATGGCTGCTGAAAATCCTACTCAGAACGAACGTCAGAAAAAATTAGACGAGAAAAAAGCAGCTCGTGAAAAATTGCTGGAAGACCGCAAACTGGCAGCAGAAGAAAAGAAAAAAGCTTTTGCTGAAAAACGTCAGAAACTGTTAGACGAAAAAGCCGCTAAACGAAATGAGGCTAAAAACCCTAATAAAACTGAAGAAGGGTCAGGAAAAGAAGCTAAGGATTTATCCCCGAACTCAAAAGAAAATGAGCTAAAAACTGCTGTAGAAAGCACCAAAGACAGCACTGTAATTTCCGAAGCCGAGAAGAAAAGATTAGCAGCGGAAGAAAAGAAAAAACAGGCAGCTGAAGAGCGCAAAAAACAAATTGACGAGCGTAAAAAAGCCTTAGAAGAAAAAAGAAAGAAAATAATCGAAGATAGAGAAAAGGCTAAAAAAGCCAAAGAAGAAGAACAACAAAAGAAAACAGAAGAAAACAAGAATTAAAATTAATTAACTCGTATTAGAAAATGAAACAATTGAAAACTTTACTTATCGCTGCTGCACTATTTCTAGGTGCTAATCAAACTGTTTCCGCACAAGCAAAAGTAGCTCATATTGACGTACAGGAATTGATGACCACTATGCCTGAAATGAAAACAGCACAAGCTCAGGTGAAAAAAATCGGTGAAACTTACGAAAAAGAATACCAGACTTTGGTTACCGAATACCAAAACAAAATGAAAAAATACGAGTCTGAAGCAACTACAGTAGGTGAAGCAGTAAACGAAACCCGAGCAAAAGAAATGCAGGATATGGGACAACGTATTCAACAATTCAGAGAAACAGCTCAAAAAGAAGTACAACAAAAAGAAATGGATTTGGTAAAACCTATCATGGACAAAGCTAAAAATGCTATCCAAAAAGTTGCTAAAGCAAAGGGTTACCAATATGTATTAGATTCTACAACCGGAAGTGGTGTAATTTTAGCAGACGGACCAAACTTATTGGTTGATGTTAAAAAAGAACTTGGTTTCTAATATTATAATTTTTTCATAAAATAAAAAACTGCTCTTTTATTGGGGCAGTTTTTTTTTACATTTGTTTTATGAGTAGTACTAAACCTATAGGCATATTCGATTCAGGCATTGGCGGAACTTCTATCTGGAAAGAAATCCACACGCTTCTTCCCAACGAAAACACCATATATCTTGCCGACAGTAAAAACGCACCTTACGGACAGAGAACCAAAGAGGAAATTATTGCTCTAAGCAAAAAAAACACAGAAGAACTAATCCGACAAGGCTGCAAAATGGTAGTAGTTGCCTGCAATACTGCCACAACAAATGCGATCAAAGAACTACGTTCCAACTACGACATCCCCTTTATTGGAATAGAACCAGCCATAAAACCGGCAGCCAACTTAAGCGAGACAGAAACCATAGGCATCTTAGCCACAAAAGGCACCATTAACAGCGAATTATTCAATCGTGCGGTGGAGTCCTTCTCCAATGTGAAAATTATTGAACAAATCGGCTTTGGTTTGGTCCAATTAATTGAAGAAGGCAAAATGGAATCTCAAGAGATGACTACCTTGCTTGAAGAATATCTAAAACCAATGGTAGAAGCCAATATGGATTATCTGGTATTGGGCTGTACTCATTACCCTTATCTGATTCCGCAGATAAAAAAAATAATTCCGGACCATATCAAAATTATCGATTCGGGAAAAGCCGTAGCGAAACAAACCAAAAGTATATTACAAAAAAATAACCTGCTTAACCTTTCCGAAGAAAAAAGCAGGCAATTTTTCTACACCAACAGCGACAGCACCGTTCTGAAAAACATACTGGGCTTTACGGAAAATGTCGCCTATAAAGATTTTTAACCTACTCTTCCTTAAACCAGGAAGAATACATTACATAGTTATTTGATATACGCTCAATTTCCCCAGCAAAATCGGAGGCGTTGATATCTTTTACCTTTTTAGCAGGAATCCCCGCGTAAATCGTCCCGGATTCCACCACAGTGTTTTGCGTTACCACAGAACCGGCCGCTACAATGGAATTGCTTTCAATTACACAATTATCCATAACGATAGACCCCATTCCTATCAACACATTATCCTGTACGGTACAGCCGTGTACAATAGCATTGTGCCCAATAGAAACGTTATTTCCTATAACCGTCGGATGTTTTTGATAGGTACAGTGAATTATCGCACCATCCTGTATATTCACTTTATCGCCAATGGTTATAGCATGCACATCACCACGCACCACAGCATTAAACCAAACGCTGCAGAATTTCCCGAAAGTTACTTGTCCGACTACCGTGGCGTTTTCTGCCAGATAACAATCTTCGGGTATTTGAGGCAAAAACCCTCTTACTTCTTTTATCAATGCCATAGTATGAAAAAAAAGTCCCGATAAATCGGGACAAATTAATAATTCTTTATAATTAGTTAACTGCTGGACAGTTACAGTGGTAACGCTCTCTTTTACAATTGAAGTTAATCCCCAGCGTAATTTGATGGAAGCCACTGTTATCAAACTTAACATCTCCTGTCAAATACGAATACGTATAGGCGAACATCAGATTTTTATAATTTATCCCTAAGATTGGGGTGATGTATTGCAATTTCTGTTCTTGTACAGAACCACCTTGCAGGTATTGTGTTCCTTCAAAACTTCTTCTGTATGACAAACCTCCCCAGATTTTACCAAAATCTTCCATGGTTTTATATACCTTAACATTGGCGTCAATAGCTTTCTCCTTAGTTTCAGAAACCATTTGAAACATAGCAGATGGCTCAATTTGGATTCCATCCTCATTACCAAAAGTATAACCGGCTGACCAAATAAATTTTCTCAGGTTATCACTTTCCACATCAGAATAAATCTGACGCTTGTTTGCAATAGCATTCTTAACGGTAATATGTGTATAAAAATCACTCAAATGATACGACATTCCTAAATCCACATTGAAATAAGTATACTTATCACGAACAATTCCCTGAACAGTCGGATCCGGATATTCCAAAACATTAAAACGGGTTTCGTCAAGCACACTCTGAATAGCACCAACATTCACACCAAAAGAAAGCAAATTCAAATCACCTCCAAAATTAATATGGTGCGCGTAAGTAACTTTTGCACCAACTTGTGAATGGTAACCATTTTTATCATTAAAAGCGATAGCTCCAAATCCCGATTTACCTTCCTCACCTAAAGACGTATTGAAACTTAACGTTTGCAATTTAGGCGCATCATCCTGACCAAACCACTGCTGACGTGCCGTCAAACGTACTTTAGCACAATTTGCCGCACCGGCCATCGAAGGGTGAATCAAGTAATAGTTATCGGAAAGATAATCAGAATAGACCGCAACACCCTCTTGTGAGAAGGAAAACTGCGACACAATTAAAGCTAATACCAATAATGGCTTTTTTAATATTTTCATAACGTATGCTGGTTGAAACAATGTTTGTTTTTGAAAAATTATGATTTTTTTGAAACCCCTCAAATATATAAATTTTTCAATAAGTAACACAATTGCAAGTAAATAATGTCTAAATAAATTTTAAAAAATTCTTACCGATGTGTTAATTTTTTCTTTAAAAGGCCAAATATACTTATTCAAAGAATATAACTTCATTAAATTTGCAAAAAATCACAAAAACCATGTTAAAAGTAACAATAAAAGAGACTCAAAATCCGACGATTATGAAATTTGAATTCCCGGAATTCATCACTAAAAGTCAGAACTTTGAATTTAAAAATATAGACGAAACCGCCCAATCCCCTTTGGCTAAAAAACTATTCTTTTTACCGTTTGTCAAAACGGTTTATATTTCCGGAAATTTCATTGCCATTGAGAAGTTCTCAATTGTGGAATGGAGCGAAGTAAAAGAAATAGTAGCCGAAGAAATCGAAACCTTCATCGACAAAGGCGGAAAAATTCTTAATATCGATGAATCGACAACCAAAAAAATCCCGGTAACCGTTTACAGCGAAACCACTCCCAATCCGGCCGTCATGAAATTCGTTGCCAGTAAAATGCTAACCAAAACCATGGTGGAATGCAAAAACATCGATCAAACAGCGGCATCACCACTTGCCAAAGAATTATTTAAATTTCCATTTGTTAAGGAAGTTTTCATCGATGAAAATTACGTTTCCATCTCCAAATACGATATTGCCGAATGGATGGAAATTACGCAGGAAATCCGTTCGTTCATCAAAACCTATATCGAGGAAGGCAAAACCGTAATCGACGAATCCCAAATTGTCAAAACAACCCAACACGAAAAACAACAGGAAGAATACTTCGACAAACTGGATGCCACATCACAACAAATCATCAATATTTTAGAAGAATATGTAAAACCGGCAGTACAATCTGATGGTGGAAACATAGCCTTCCAGTCCTACGATGAAAAAGAAAAACGTGTAAAAGTGATCCTTCAGGGTGCCTGCAGCGGGTGTCCGTCATCAACTTTTACCCTAAAAAGCGGTATCGAGAACATGCTAAAAGAAATGCTACACGATCCGGAAATCAAAGTGGAGGCAGTAAACGGATAATTTTGCAGTTGCTCTAAAAATCCTACAAAGAATTGTTTTTAAGGAATTTACGCTCTAAATTTATTAGCTTAATCATAAAAGCAACTATAGTATGGGAGTAATGAAAGTCATAGAAATTCTTTCCAGTTCCGATGTAAGCTGGGAAGAAGCCACCCGCAAAGGTGTGGCAGAAGCCGCTAAAACCTTAAAACACATTCGCTCTGCCTATGTTCAGGAGCAAAGTGCCGTAGTGAATGAAGAAGGAAAAGTTACCGAATACAGAGTCAACCTGAAATTGACTTTCGAAATCAAATAATTTTAGGAAATCACCGTATCTTTAAGCGTTCTAATTGGGACGCTTTTTTATTTAGATCATGAACGAATTACAACACGAAACCAGCCCTTACCTGCTTCAGCACGCCAACAACCCTATTCATTGGAAAGCCTGGAATGCTCCTACCTTGGAAACTGCCAAAACCGAAAACAAACTGATTATAGTTAGCATTGGGTATTCGGCCTGTCACTGGTGCCACGTAATGGAACACGAAAGTTTTGAAAGTGATGAAGTGGCTCACGTGATGAATTCCGATTTCATTTCCATCAAAGTCGACCGTGAAGAACGTCCGGATGTGGATGCCATTTACATGAAAGCCGTTCAGCTGATGACCAAACAGGGCGGTTGGCCTTTAAATGTGGTTTGCTTACCCGATGGCCGTCCGGTTTGGGGCGGAACCTATTTCAAAAAAGACAATTGGATGGATATTCTTCAGCAGTTGCAAAATCTTTACCGCGACAATCCGGAAAAAATGATTGAATATGCTAAAAAACTGCATCAAGGCATTGAAGTATTGGCTGTTGTAGACAAAAACCAATCCGAAGAAATAGCGCATCCCGACAACCTTAAACCACTGGTGGAAAAATGGTCTAAAAGCTTCGACTGGGAGTTTGGCGGTTATGCCCGTGCTCCGAAATTTATGATGCCGAACAACTATCTTTTTTTACAGCGCTACGGCTATCAGACCCAATCGAAAGATTTACTCGATTTTACAGACCTCACCCTTACCCGAATGGCCTATGGCGGTTTGTTTGACACAATTGACGGTGGTTTTGCCCGCTATTCCGTGGACATACGTTGGCATGTTCCGCATTTCGAGAAGATGTTGTACGACAATGGTCAATTGATTTCTTTATATTCAGAAGCTTATAAAAGAACCCAAAATCCGCTTTACAAAGAAGTAATCGAAAAAACACTAGCCTTTACAGAACGGGAACTTTTTAATGCTGACGCTGCTTTTTATTCTGCTTTGGACGCCGACAGCATAAATAAAATCGGCACACTGGAAGAAGGTGCTTTTTATGTCTGGGAAAAAGAAGAACTGCAACAGGTACTGAAAGCAGATTATGACATTTTTGCCGAACTCTTCAACATCAACGATTTCGGGTATTGGGAACACGACAATTACGTTTTGATTCAAAGTCAGACGCCATTAAACATCGCTTCGCAATTCGGCATGACCGAAACAGAACTGCTTCAAAAAAAGAAAAACTGGGAGCAATTGCTTTTCCACGAAAGGGAAAAACGCCCAAAACCAAGACTGGACGACAAATCCCTGACTTCTTGGAACGCCATTATGTTAAAAGGATATGTGGATGCCTACAAAGCTTTAGAAAAAGAACAGTATTTGGCTGTAGCCGAAAAAAACGCGGAATTTCTGATTCAAAAGCAATGGTCGGAAGAAGGCTTTTTGTGGCATTCCTATAAAAACGGAAAAAGTACCATTCCCGGATTTTTAGAAGACTACGCTTTTGTGATTGATGCATTTATCGCTTTGTACCAAGCCACCTTGAATGAAAAACACCTGCTTCAAGCGAAACAGCTAACCGATTATTGTCTGGAGCATTTTTACGACGAAGCCAAACAATTTTTCGCTTTCAACGCTAAAGACAACCAACAGCTCATTGCCGAACATTTCGAAACAGAAGACAACGTGATTCCGGCCTCGAATTCGGTAATGGCAAATAATTTATACACTTTGAGCATACTGTTCCACAACAGTTATTATGAAAAAATCGCTTTACAGATGTTACACCACATGATTCCCTACATTGATTATGCTTCGGCATATTCCAACTGGCTGAACCTTTGGCTAAACCTCTCCGAAGCCAATAAAGAACTGGCCATTTCGGGAAAAGACGCGCTTCAAAACATCCGAAAATTTAATGCACAATACCTACCGAATGTCATTATGGCCGGAAGTACCGAACCTAGTCAATTGCCATTTCTTCAAAACCGATTTGACGAAAATAAGGAGTTGTTTTATATTTGCCGTAACAAAAGCTGCCTGCTGCCCAATTCATCACCAGAGCAGACTTTATCCGAACTCAAAATCCAACAAAAGTCATGGAAGTAGCTAAAATAAGCAACATTTTCAACCATTATTTCAACTTCTTACTTGATTATTCGCCTCGAGTGGTTTCGGCACTTCTCATTCTGTTATTTGGTATTTGGGGAATAAAAATCCTGCGCAAAGTAGTTGAGCGCATTATGATCAAAAGAGAATTGGAACCAACACTGATTCAGTTTACTCTTGATATCCTGATTTGGGGGGTTCGCATTTTACTTTTTGTTACTGTAATTTCACGTCTGGGTATTGAAACCTCTTCCTTTGTGGCAATTTTGGGAGCCATTGGGTTGGCCGTGGGTATGTCACTGCAGGGTTCCCTTTCCAATTTTGCAGGCGGAATGCTGATCATCATGTTCAAGCCTTTCAAAGTTGGGGATAACATTGAAGCACAAGGAGAAACAGGAAAAGTATTGGAAATTCACATTTTCACCACAAAAATCTTAACAGCACAAAATCAGATTATCTATATACCGAACGGCGTTTTATCCAACGGAAAGATTAAAAACTTCTCACAGAAAACCATGCGCCGAAGCGATTTAATTGTACGCACGAATTACGATTCCGATATCAAAGTGGTAAAATCACAATTGGAAGAAATTGTAAAAAACCATCCAAAAGTCCTGAAATCACCCTCCCCGGAAGTAAGTGTACACGAACTGACCGACAGCACGGTGAATTTTGCCGTAAAAATCTGGGTTAAAAACACCGATTTTGCCAGAACCAGCTCCGATATTTTACAGGAAAGTAAAGGTGTAGTTAAGCTTTAGGCTTAGTGGTCATGACAAAATCTTTCAGATAGAAAGGTTCGAAATAGGCAACATCGACAAACTCATTTTTCAGATATTTTTCAAAAGACATGGCACTCATTTCCTTGGAAGAAGGATAAACCACTTCGTCATGATACACATACACATCCGAATTTAGTAGTGTTTTGCATTTTGAAGCACCATCCCCTATTAAATGAATAACCGTATTCAGATCCGAATAGGTATTCTCATCAATTATCTCAGCCTGCGTTTCGCGGATTCTGTTATGGTTGGCATCAAAAAGTGCCGTAAAAGCTTCCATGCGACGCGCATCAATCATGGGAACAATGATTCCATTTTCGATCTGAATTTTTCTGGACAGGGCTTCTAAAGTATCGGTAGCAATCAATGGAATACTTAAAGCATAACTCAATCCTTTGGCCGCTGAAACCCCAATGCGCAAACCGGTATAAGAGCCCGGCCCCTGACTTACCGCAACCGCTTTTAAATCCTGAAAAGTGATGCCGGCTTTTTGCAAGGCCTCTTCAAAAAAAACATGAAGTTTTTCCGCATGGGAATACCCCTCTTCGGCCACTTCAATGCAAATCACGGTTTTTCCTTCGTTTGCAATACTTACCGAACAGTTTTTGGTTGCCGTTTCAATATTTAAAATATAAGCCATCAGGTTTGCGAATTATGGACAAAGATACGGGTTTGAAATTCCAAATTCCAAAAAACTAAATTCGAAACGGTATTTTCTATGCTCTAAATTCTGATTTCAATTTCGCGATACACCAACTTCAGAAAATAAAAAATCCAAACTGCCCTTAATGAGCGGTTTGGATTTTAAACATATAACTAACCTCTTGATTATGCTTTTTTCTCTTTATCCACCTCCTTGTTTTCGGAGTCTTTTTTCTTAATGGCTACTTTATCGCCCGGATTCAGTTCTTTGGTTACTGTAGTATAAGGCCCTACAATTACCACATCGCCTTTTTTCAAGCCGCTTACCACCTCAATATTGGTATCATCTTGAATACCGGTTTTGATAACTCGTATTTGAGCTTTATCCCCTACCTTCACAAAAACACATTCGAATTTCTTATCAGTAGATCCTTTAATTTTTTCTTCCTGCTCTTTTTCTAATTCTTCCACTATGTCTTTTTTAGCAGAAGTGGTATCCGTTTTCATTACTACCGCACTGATCGGAACCGCCAATACATTCTCTTTTCTGGTTGTGATGATATCTACGGTTGCGGTCATACCCGGACGGAACGGCGAAAAATTAGCCGGCTTTCCTTCCATCAAATCCTGGTATGATTCTTTTAGAATGCGTACTTTCACTTTAAAATTAGTCACCTGATCCGCTGTTGTAGTGGCAGTAGATGAATTCGAAATACTGGTTACTACACCTTTGAACTCCTTCTTCAGATAGGCATCCACTTCGATTTTAGCTTCATCACCAATGCTGATTTTTACGATATCATTTTCGTTCACATCAACTTCCACTTCCATGTTGTTCAGATTGGCTACGCGAAGTAATTCTGTACCGGCCATCTGCTGGGTTCCTAAAACGCGTTCCCCCAATTCTACATCTAATTTGGAAATGGTTCCGTCTGCCGGAGCATAAATGGTGGTTCTCCCTAAATTGTCTTTCGCTTCCGTAACAGTTGCCGAAGCACTTTGCACATTATAATACGCCGATTGTTTACCAGCCTGCGCCACTTCATATGCCGAAACTGCTTTATCCCACTCCGCTTTCGAAATCACGCCTTTATCAAACAATCTTTTGTTACGGTCGTAATTCGCTTTAGCTTCTTTTAATTGTGCATCTGCCTGATTTAATCCTGCTTTGGTAGTGGATAAGGAAGCTACGGTTCTGTTTACCCCCGACACATAAATATCCGGGTTGATCTTCACCAGCAAATCGCCTTTTTTAACATTCTGCCCTTCTTTAATTGGCAAATCGATTATCTCTCCTGATACTTCCGATGAAATTTTAACTTCTACTTCCGGTTGTATTTTTCCGGTAGCGGATACGGTTTCCACAATAGTAATAGCGTCGGTTTTGGCAACTTCCACTTCTTTTCCTTCGTCTTTTTTTCCTAAAACACCTGCTTTACTAAGTACTAACAGCAAAATAATTAATCCAACGGCGCCTACTACTAAATATTTAGTTCTTTTTGTCATGGTTATTGTTTTTTATACAAGGGAATTCCGAAATAGAATTCTAAAATTTTGGTTCTGAAAATATAGTCATATTTGGTACGCAATACCTCAGATTGGGCATTTACATAAAGGGTTTGGGCCTGATTAAAATCAAAAACATTCATCAAACCTACTTCGTACCGTTCTTTTGCATAATTAAAGGCTAATGCTCTGGATTCTAAAGTAGATGCAGCCGCTTCGTAGGACTTCAAAGCTCCTTTGGTATCGGTATAAGCAGTATAAACTGTTCTTTCCAAATCCAGCTCACTTTGCTCCAAGGTAATTTTCGAACGCTCTAAGGCAACTTTTGATCGGGCTACATTGTTTCTTGCTGCAAACCCATTTAAAATTGGCACATTTAAAGATAATCCGAAGTTTTGACCTTTGTTCTCACTGAATTGATCAGAAACAGATTTCGGTTTTCCTAAAATTGGTGTGTAATTAGGCTGCATCACCAATTGATTTGTTCCGTCAACAAAACCGATCACGGAATTCGGATTATTAGCATCCTGCTCAAAACCTACTACACGATCGGCATAGGCAGCACGAGTACTAAAACTGTAAAAACCTTGTAAAGTCGGTTGATAAGCACCTCTTGCAATTTTCAAATCGCTTTCGGCTATACTTACATTATTGGCCGCCAATTTAATTTCGGTACGGCTTTCTTTAGCTTTTTCAACTATTTTTTTAGGATCTTCTAACAACACAGAACTGTCCTGAACCGGTACAGCAGTATCGGCTATATCAAAATCCTGAAAATTTTCCAATTGTAGCAACTGTGCCAAACTCAACTTTGAAATCAACAAAGCGTTTTCCGCAGCAATCAAACGTTGATTGTCTGTTGCAACTGTAGCCTTTACATCCAGCAAATCGCCTTTTGGCACGACGCCGGCATCTACCAATTCCTGTGTTCGTTGCTGTTGTTTGGTGTCATAGGCCAATTGTTCCTGCTGTACTTTTAAATTTTCTTTATTGAAAATAATCTGCAAATAGGCATTCACCACATTCAGGGAAATATCTTCCTGCATTTTGGTTAGCTGATATTGCGACGAAATAATGCTCAAATTGGCTTTTCGCAACTGATTCTGATTTTGCAGTCCTTTGTAAATATCAATTCCCACATTAACTCCGGCTGAAGTAAACTGAGTTGTTTGGTTTTCGAGTAATCCTGTAGTAATGTTCTGGTTCAAACCAACATTCCAGGAATGAGAAGCCTGCCCATTTACCGACGGAAGAAAATTCCCATAGGCATCTTTCTTGGAAATGGCCGACAATTGCTGATCCAACTCCGTATTTTTTATGGATATGTTTTTTTGAAGTGCGTAATCGACACACTCCTCTAAGGTCCATTTTTTGGATTGGGCATTGGCTTGGGAAACAACGAACAGCAAACCTGTTAGTAACCATTTTGCTGTGAATAAACTTTTCATAGGCTTTAAATTGAAAAGAACATTATAAAGAAAATATTTTGAGAGTAATCTCTTATTCTTAAAAACCAATAAGACGCAATTCTTCACAAAAAGTTACAGCATCCAATGAATAAAAATTTTACATTTACATCAATTTTTTTACAGAATAGACAATTCCCATGAAAACTACTTTTTCTTTTACGATATTTTTTATCCTTGCCGGTTTTTTTTTCAGCTGCTCCTCCACAAAGAAGATCGAAGCACTTAAACCACTACCCAGTGACAATACGCCAACGGTATATAAAACCACCACTTCCTACATCAACATGCCTCTTGAGGTGCCGTTAAAAGAAATTGAAACTCAATTAAACAAAACGCTGACCGGATTGATATACAACGACAGTATTATCACTGATGACGATACTGAAATGAAAATCTGGAAACAGGCTCCAATCAAACTCACGGAGAAAGACGGAAAAATCCATTCGGAATTACCCATGAAAATCTGGATTCGGGTAAAATATGGCACAGAATATTTAGGTCTGAACGACATGAAGGACATTACCCTGAACGGTACTATAAAACTAAAGAGTGATGCCAAACTGTCCAATTGGAAACTAACCACCACTTCCGTGATTGAAGATTTTCAGTGGAGTGAAAGCCCTTCAATTGAAGTAAAAGGCAGACATATCCCGATTACGTATCTGGTAAACCCCACCCTTCGTGCTTTCAAATCGAAAATTGCAAAAAAAATTGATGATGCCATTAACAAATCAACGGATTTCAAACCTCAGGTTTTATCGGTTCTGGAAAAACTGAGCACACCGTTCCTGACCAGCGAACAATACGAAACCTGGTTCAAGCTTATTCCGAATGAATTGTATGTTACCGATGCCGTATTGTCCAAAAGCAAAATTACCATGGACATGGGACTGAAATGCAGCATGCAAACCATAGTGGGGCAACAACCTTTAAACACATTCAAAAAGGAGAACATTACCTTGAAAGCTGTCTCCAAAATGCCCAATAAAATTGAAGCAACTGTAGCTGCGGTTTCCTCATACGAAAGCGCTTCCCGTATTTTGACCAAAAATTTCCAAGGCCAGACATTTGCTTCAGGCAGCCGAAAAATAACCGTTCAGAAAGTGGATTTATGGCACAAAGACGGTAAAATGATTATAGCATTAGACATGATTGGCAGTGTAAACGGCACCATTTACCTTTCAGGTTTCCCGAATTACAATACCGTAACCAAAGAAATTTACTTTGACCAAATGGATTATGTCCTAAACACCAAAGGAGCTTTAACCAAAACGGCAAACTGGTTGTTGAGCGGTATGATTCTAAGAAAAATTCAGGAAAGCTGTCGTTACTCGATTAAAGGAAATTTGGAAGACGGCAAGAAAAACATGCAACCTTATTTAAGCAATTATTCTCCGATGAAGGGCGTTTTTGTAAACGGTTCATTGAACGACTTTGAATTTGACAAAGTGGAATTAACCGACAAAGCCATCATCGCTTTTATCAAAACTTCCGGACAAATGAGCATTCGAATTGACGGTATGGATTAATTTCATGCGGTAAAACAAAAAAGCAGTTTCTTTCGAAACTGCTTTTTTGTTATTTCTATACTTTTTTCTTTCCGTATTTCAAACGGTAAACGGCATAACCGATACCCGCCACTAAAATATAGGGGATTGCCATCAGATAGACGATTCCATCATTTACGGCTTCGGCTTGCACACCGGATTCTTCACTTTCTAAGGCAGCACGACACATAGCACATTGTGCAGTAGCATCATTCACTGTAAAAAAAGAAAGAACAGTCAAAAAGAAAACGATTTTCCGCATTTGGATCCTTTTCATATCATTTCGATTTTTATCATTAGTGAGCATAATACGGCGAAATCATTAAATACACAATTACTCCTGTAACGGCCACGTACAACCACAAAGGAAAGGTGATCTTCGCAATCTTTTTATGACGTTCAAAACTTTTGGAAATCGCTCTAACGTAGGTGACCAATACAAAAGGAATGATCACTATAGACAACAGAATATGGGTGATCAGAATGAAATAGTAGAGGTATTTAACCAATCCTTCTCCTCCGAATTTTGTAGAGTCTGAAGTCATATGATAAGCCACATACATTCCCAAAAAGGCAACCGAGCAAGCAATCGCTAATTTAATTAATCGCTCATGAAGCGCTCTTTTTCCGTTTTTAATCGCCAGGACTGCTACTACCAAAAGAATTGCTGTAATCCCATTAATCGTAGCATAAATCGGCGGCAAAAAGGACAACGGCTCAACATCATACCCCAACTTTCTAAGATTAACACCAAACAGCAACGCCACCACCAAAGGAATGGCAACCGATAGTACAACAATCCACTTATTATATTTTTTCTCTACTGATTGTTCCATTATTCTTCCAATAATTTTTTAATATCTTCTTTCAACATATCAATTCCCGCTTGCTCCAACCCATCGTAATATAAAATAGGATTCTCAAATTCATCGCGACGGCAACGGATATTCCCTTCTTTATCTACCAAGGCAAACATGCCCGAATGTTCAAAGCCACCTGCAACATTCTTATTCTGTCCGGCATATAAATTGAAACCCGTTTGTGCCAACTTAAAAATATAGTCTTTGTCACCGGTAAGGAAATGCCAGTTATAATGCTTAACGCCTAAATGATCGGCGTGCTTTTTCAGGTTTTCAGAAGTATCCGTTGCAGGATCGATGGTAATCGAAGCGATTCCGAAATCAGGCTTCCCATAAAATTCCTTTTGCAACTGAAGCATGTTCTGATTCATGCGCGGACAAATAGTCGGGCAGGTAGAAAAGAAAAACTCCACCACGTAAACCTTACCTAAATAGTCCTTGTCGGATATTTTCTTGTTATTCTGATCTGTCAGTTCAAATTTCGGAACCGACCCTACCGTATGCAAATCCGTTTTTTGAAATTTTTCTACAATCTTAGGAACTGCCCATATGCCGAAAAGCAAAACAATAAAGGAAATTCCGATATAGGAGGTATTTTTCATGACATTAAATTTTTCTTTTGTTCTTTTTCAAGGCCAAACGGTATTCCGCCAGAATGATTTTCACATCATCCGCCATTTCGTTATGCAGATCGGCTGCTGATATGGTATTATACCCCTCCTTATACTCTACTTCACCTTTTTTATTTTTACCTTTCCTTCCTCTCAGGTTACGATCTTTGTCGATAATAAACACATTGGAAGTAGCCAAATTAGCATTCAATTGCCCCACAAGGTTTAACTTAACATAAAATTCAGAAATGGCTTGCGGCTCTGCAAAAACAAAATGCCAACGGGACATATCGGAAAGCGGATTAAGTTCTTCCAATACTTCTTTCGCATCTGCTTCCAATCCTTTCGGAAGTATCATCACGACTTGAAAATCTTCAAATCCCCGATTTTTATTGTAAATTTTTTGCTGAAGATTGAACAGATTCCCTTTTTCTTTTTTCAATTCTTTTCCCGGAAACCCAAGAATGGTAATCTTTTCCCCAAGCAACACTTTTTCTCCACTTAACGATGTAACCTGAGGCAGTTCTGGAACATTTTGCGTAACTGTTGGAAGTTTGGCAAAGTTATTTACTCCTGACGCAAAAAAAAGATACGCACAAATCGGCAGCGCAAAGAGAATCGTTAGAACAATATATTTTTTCATTGCAGTTTTTTTTCCGGTACAAAAATAAAAAAAGGTACGCAAAGCGTACCTTTTTTATTCGTTAATATCGACTTAAAATATCCATTTGTAGAAAGATGTATTGAAAACCTCATATACATAATCAGCTTCTACCAACAATATGAATACTAAATAAAGAATCAAAAATACCAACGGCCCTACAATAGACCATCTTAAATTGCTTTTCTCACCTTCTAAGTGCATGAAAGCCCACATAATATAGTATGCTTTTACTATCGTAAGGATGATGAAAATCCAGTTTAACAAACTCATTGACAAAAGATTTGTCATGTATAGAGAATGAGGTTTTTCAATACCTAACCATACCTCTACAATTGTAACCAAGGATAAGAAAGCAAATACGCCCCAAATTCTCTTTGTATTAGATTCGTGTGAATGTCCCATGATAAAAAATCTTTTGTGTAAATTATACTAAATAGAAGAAGGTAAATACGAACACCCATACTAAATCTACGAAGTGCCAGTACAATCCAACTTTTTCAACCATTTCATAACTTCTTCTCTTTTCGTAAGTACCAACAATTACATTAAGGAAAATTATGATATTGATGATAACTCCGGAGAATACGTGGAAACCGTGGAAACCAGTAATAAAGAAGAAGAAATTTGCAAACAATTTGTGCCCGTACTCATTACGGTACATATTAGCACCTTCCACAACCAATTTCGCATCTTTCAAACGATCTAAAGATTGTTCTCTGGAAAGAACCGTTTTCTTTTTATCTTTTGTAATGAACTCAGTTCTTACCAAGATATCCGGATTAGCTTTAAAACCTTCCACAACCTCTTCTACAGAATACGTAGAAACGGTTGGCTCGCTCATATACCAAACTCCGTCTTTTCTGTCCAATTGTTCTCTGTCTTTAGGCAGATGCTTTGCAAAATCAGCAATAGCAACTCTTTCCCCTTGCCTGTTTACAAACTGAAGCATAGAACCACCTTTAGTTTCAATAGCCCCGTGGGATCCTTGGATGAAGTTTTTCCATTCCCAAGCCTGAGAACCTACGAAAATTAAACCACCCAAAATAGTCAATGCCATATAGACCGCAACTTTCTGCTTTTGCAATTTATGCCCTGCATCAACAGCCAAAACCATTGTTACAGAAGAGAAGATTAATATAAACGTCATTAAGGCCACATAATACATCGGCGCATCTACCCCGTGTAAGAATGGAAAGTGTGTAAACACTTCGTCGGCAATTGGCCAAGTTTCAATAAATTTAAATCTTGAAAAACCATAAGCCGCAATAAAACCAGAGAATGTTAAAGCATCTGACACGATGAAAAACCACATCATCATTTTGCCGTAACTTGCTCCCATCGGCTCATTACCGCCGTCCCAAGTTTTTCCGTTAGTAGCTGTAGTAACTGTCGCTCCCATTGTAAAGTTATTTGTTAAAAAGTTCCCAAATTTACATTTTTTTTCTATTTGTAGAAACAGAAAAATAAAAACAAGTACAACCAAAGAAAATCAAGAAAGTGCCAAAACATCGCACCAAGCTCAATACCAAGGGTTTGAGCCGAATTGTACTTTTGTTTAAAATGATTATAAATTATCACCAAAAGGGAGATTAAACCCCCAAAAAGGTGCGCTAAATGCACCATCACCACCACATACAAAAATGAAGTCGTAATAGTGCTCTCACTTCCGGTAAAAAAATAGCCGGCCTCAATCACCTGTCCAAATCCTTTGAACTGAAAGAAGACAAAAGCCAAACCTAACAACAATGTTGTTCCTAAAAAAAGTGATGTCCCTTGTCGATTATCCTTTTGAATTGCTTTTTTTGCCAAATGAAACGTAACACTACTTAAAACCATAAGCACCGTACTGATTGCAAAAGCACTTGGCAAAGTAAAGTCGCTCAACCAGTCCGGTCTTGACTTACTGATTACATACGCACTTGTTAATCCGGCAAAGACCATTACAATACTGATCATGGCAAACCACAACAGCATTTTATACGACCTTGCTCTTCTTTCTTTTTCTTCCTGAATTGACATTTCCATAATTACTGTAAAAATTTATCAACAACATAAACCACCTGAAGCAGTGAAATATAAGACACACTCACCAGCATGAGTTTTTTTGCTGCTTTTTCATCCATTTCCTTATAAAGCTTCACAGCAAAATATAACATCCACAAACCTAATAGCAATACAACTCCGGCAGCAATATAACTCAGTTTCAAAGCTCCGGTAAAACCAAGCACCGGAATCAACGAGGCAATGATCAACCACACAGTATACAAAATGGTTTGCAGCGCCGTTTTCTTATCTTGTTTTCCTGTCGGCAACATAAAAAACCCGGCCTTTTCATAATCTTTATACAAAAACCATCCGATGGCCCAAAAATGTGGAAATTGCCAGAAAAACTGAATCAAAAACAACGTTCCCGCTTCTATTCCAAAAGTATTAGTAGCAGCCACCCATCCTAACATAAAAGGGATTGCGCCCGGAAAAGCCCCAACAAACACCGAAAGCGGCGTGATGGTCTTCAAAGGCGTGTAAACACTAGTATAAAGAAAGATGGAAATTGCCCCAAACATGGCTGTTTTCGGATTGATAGTGTACAAAATCGCTAACCCTACCACTGTTAAAACAACCCCTAAAATAAAGGCATTTTGTTTCGAAATACGACCAGAAGGAAGTGGTCGGTTTTTAGTCCGGTCCATTAAGGCATCCAGATCTTTTTCAATAATCTGATTGAACACATTGGAAGCCCCAACCATACAGTATCCTCCAACTCCTAACAAAATAAATGTTCCCCAATGAAACGGGTGCTCATCGGAAAAACCCAAAAGATACCCGACTATCGACGAAAAAACCACACTAATTGCCAATCCCGCCTTAGTGATTTCCTTAAAATCAACAAGAAGATTGGTAATTGCAAAAGGTTTCTCGGAAGTATTCAAAGTGGTTTTCATTTAATTGCTTCAATCGCCGGCAAATATACTTCAAAAAACAGATTATATCAAAAGCCGGCACCTAAAATAAAGACTCAAATGAAGTTTTAACAAAAAAGGCAAACTTTACGCCTGCCTTTTGTTTTTATAACCTCTGAATTATAGTAGAAATCATTAAAAATCGTAATACCAGTTAAACAAATCGGAACGTAATCCGATGGAAAACCAAAGCGTACTCGATTTTGCAATATTGTAGTCGTTTATAACCACCTCTTTAGTCGGATCAAAATTTCTGTAGATCAGGTTTCCGAAAAGCTTTAGGTTCATCGTTGGATTCACGGTATAACCTGCCTGCAAATCGGCTATCAAAATATTGGTTTTGTTACCTTGCCCAACTTTCACCCCAGTATCTGCATAACGTTCACCAGGCACATCATACTCCCGATAAATATCACCTCCGTAGTTGGAATTAAGAATTGGGTTATTAACCGGATCAGCCGATTTCTCAAAATCGAATCCTTTAACACCATAAACCAGTTTTGCTTCCGCAAACCATCTGTTTTTATAATAGCGCCCAATAGCTACCATTTCTCGGAAATTCGCACCCCATAAATGCCCCATACTCTGATTGTTATGTGCATAATTCGTAATCGCCCTACTGTGCGAGTACACATAAGGACGAACATGGTTATACTCCATTTGCAGCATCAGGTTTTTCACATTAAAAGCATCGTAATATTTTGCTCCTAACTGATAGGCCAATTTATTCTTCCAACTTCCGTCGCCGCCTTTCATATCGCCCAACGAAAACTCATCTATCAACAACTGTCCGAATACGTTCACTTTACTGTTCCACTTGTACTTTGTAGTCATACCTAAAGCTGCATTTCCACTTCGGGAAGAAGAAGCAAATTCTACGGTTCTGTAAAAAATAATCGGATTAACAAAATTCAAATCGAAACCACGATCGTTCGTATTGGTCCAGATTACCGATTCAAAAAAACCAATATTCCAACGTTTTCCAGCGTTCCAGCTCAAATAATGATTGGCCATGTATTTCGTAGCATAGGTACCATCAACAGTTACTTCCGGACGCACATCCTTCAGCCACATATAGGTATTGGTGTATTTTATCTTCCAGAACGTCGTATTGATTTTAAAATACGGATATGGACTTGCCGCATCTCCGGTTAACAAAGAACGATACCCATCTCCCAAAAAGTTTCGGCCATACCCTAAATTAAGATTAATCATTGCGTTCGGCACATAGGAAATATTTGCATCGGCTGAAGGAAAATCGTAACCATCCGTTTTAAAATCTTTAGCAATTCCGATACCTGGAACAATCGCAGGATTTCCACCCGATGGTTTAATTGACCCAGCGTAATTGGTATAATAATCCGCGAAACGACCTTGGCTTTCATAAATAGCAGTGGTAAAAAACAATTCTTTCCCCAAAGCGCCCTGAATCTGCAATCCTCTTGTATTCACAAAAGTACTGCTAACTTTTTTACTCTCGAAGTCTTTCCCCATACGGAAATCGAAAATCGGGTTCATGGTAAACCAGTACTGCTCCCCCTGAATGGCAACCGTGTTTTCATTCCAGATTTTTCGTCCGAACCAGGAAGTTACTTTTCTTTGTTTCTTCTCATAATCTGCTTTCAAATCGTAATACTTAGCCACTTCCGCATAAGAATAGGGTTTGGAAACCGTGTGATTGTTGGCTCCCACTATGTTCATCGCCGCGTCAAATTGACCGTAATTGTTATGCGAAAAAGGAATATTCAGCGCACTTTTAAACTGCGGGTTGTCAAATTTCTTATAGACGATTTTATCATACTCGTTGATTTCCGCATCGGGATTGATGGTACCTTTTTTAGTTACAAGCATTGGCTTATTTTGCGCTTCTTCCTGCGATTGAAAAGGTGCCGGCTGTACCAACGGAATGGCAATTTTAACGGAATACTTCGCATAAGTTGCCTTACCTGCATAGTTAGCAGGCGTTACTTTAGGCAACTGCGTAAAAACTCTTTTCGTTTCTTCTACCAATTCCGGATAAGCGGCATCGGTGTATAAAACTTTAAATGTCCCTAAAGTATCAACCTCAAAAAGCGCAATAACCGTTCCTTTGTAATTTTTCTCCGAAACAACTTGCGGCACTTTGTAATTGGTATAAATAAATTGCTGCAATGTGTTGTAAAAACAGGCCTCCTGCTGCAATCCAACGGATTGACATTCCGGAAATACCGGTAATTGTTCTTTATTGGTTTGTGCGTTTACGCTCTGAAAAAAAAGAACCGCAACAATTATTTTAAAAAAAATATTCATCAAATTAAATACTGATTAATAGTCATTCTTAGCTGCTTCTCCGCTAACTATCGCTTTTGCGGAAGATGTCCCTATACGCTTTACTCCCAAAGTTATCATTTTTAATGCCTCCTCATACGTTCTGACACCTCCTGCCGCTTTGACCGATAACGGACACGAATTCTCCAGCATAAGCATAACAGACGCAACTGTAGCACCGTTCGGCTTTCCTTCTTCAGTAGGATAAAATCCTGTGGACGATTTCACAAAAACACTACTATATTGGTCTTCCTTAAAATTAGACACAACGACATTTTTTATCAAAGCGGAAAGCTGTACAATCTGATGATCGTTTAAAGCGGCCACCTCGACAATCCATTTTACAATTTTATGATGAGATAATCCTAATTTGGTTGCTTCCAAAACCTGTTTTTTTACCAAATCGGTTTCCCCACGCTGGAAAGCTTCGTAATCGATAACGAAATCCAAATCGTCTGCCCCATCCGCTATTGCTTTTTCAGCCTCCTTAAGTTTGGCTTCCAATGTTCCGTTTCCCTTCGGAAAATCGATTACTGTCCCAATCGTGACTTTTGAACGTTGCGCAGTTATCATCTCTTTCGCCATTTTAACCATATCGGGCCGAATCATGATTAACTTGAATGCTTCATCAATAGCTTCCTGAACAAAACCCTGTACAACAGTTGCATTTTCAGCCTTTGTTAATCCAGCCTGCGCAGGAGTCTTCAAATAGGTAGAGTCTAAAAATTGTCTGATATCCATATGATAAAAATAAAAAAATCCCACATAGGTGGGACATTTATTCGTTTTTTATTGTAGCGAATCTGATTTCTTACCGAAAGCTTTCATAATAATCATAACAAAAACAGCAGTTATACTTCCTGTCATATTTGCTAAAACATCTAAAACTTCAGCCTTTCGGGTTATTGTAAAAATTTCCTGCAGCAATTCAATCATACAACCGTATAACAACGCCGCCATTAGAACAACAATAAGTTTCAGAACAAAACTCCAGCTTGTGAATCTTTTTTCGAGATACTGAAACCACAAAATCGAAAACACAAAATAAAACAAGCCGTGAACGATTTTATCTTTCCCCAGTATGCTTACACTTGGAATATTATTTGAACTGACTAGACAGGCAAAAGCAATTCCCGCTGACCAGAAAAAAGCAAGGTAAAATTTTTTCTTAGGCTCCAATCAATTCTTTGTATGCCTCAGCAGACAACAAACCGTCGATTTCTGAAGCGTCGGAAATTTTAACTTTAATCATCCAGCCTTTCCCATAAGCATCTGTATTCACAGCCTCAGGTGTTGTTTCAAGCTCTTCATTAAATTCAATAATTTCACCAGAAAGCGGCAAGAACAAATCTGACACAGTTTTAACAGCTTCAACCGTTCCAAAAACTTCATCCTGTGACAAAGTCTGGTCTAAGGTTTCTACTTCAACATAAACAATGTCTCCTAGTTCTTTCTGAGCAAAATCAGTAATTCCTACTGTTGCAATATCGCCTTCTAGGCTAACCCACTCGTGGTCTTTCGTGTACTTTAAATTAGCTGGTATGTTCATTGTGTTTAAATTTATTGCACAAATGTAATTTATTCGTTTTAACTACGAAAAGGATTCTGTATTAATTTCCAAAGTTATATCGCAGGGTAAATCCGGAACGGATATTGGTAATCGGATAAGTTGTCGATATAACAGCTTTGGAAAAAGAATGATCATAATAGAATATAGCCGTTAGGTTTTTACTGAAAGAATAGTCCGCCGTAAATTTA
This sequence comes from Flavobacterium enshiense, assembly GCF_040750275.1. Taxonomy (GTDB): domain Bacteria; phylum Bacteroidota; class Bacteroidia; order Flavobacteriales; family Flavobacteriaceae; genus Flavobacterium; species Flavobacterium enshiense_B. The sequence goes on along the minus strand of NZ_JBDOCV010000001.1, from coordinate 152,018 downwards.
ATGGACCATAAATTCTGACCGCCTCCCAACTGGTTGTTTTCGTAATCCAAATAACGAATAATGGTTTTATTTTTTCTGAAAGACAAATCTGCCTTAAGATTGATATCACTCTTAATAACACCTGTATTATCCGGAGCCAAGCTTGAATTAATAGTTACATCTTTAACACGGTAGCCAAGTCCGACAATATATTCATTGCCTTTTACCTCTGTTAGAAGGTTGTTATCAAAACTCATGGAAAGGGCACGGTCTTTTTTCATTTCCGCTAAAATCTTAAAGGAGTTTTTCATTTCAAAATCCAAACGCACTAACGGATTGAATTGTTCTACAAGATTCACATTGGACACAATGGTTTTTGGCTGGAAATTCCCTCCAGAATCCGGATTATCCACACCTTCCTGATACTCAAAATTAGAACGGAAAGAGTTAATAGTGTACGAAGCCCTGTAACCGTGCTGAATGGAAAAACGCTTGAACGTATCTTTAAAGAATTTATAACGCATTAACCCGGTATACTTGATATTCCAGTTTGGAATCGGTATATCACGGAAAGGGCTTGTCTTAACTTTATCCACATCCCCTCCGGTATAAGCCGCATAGAAAGCCGGCAATAAAACCTGTTGACTGTTTTTCCCATAGCCAACCGGATAACCATAATTCGGACTGGTTACATCATTATTTACAGGATAATTGGACGTTCCGTAATGTTCTGTTGCCAAACGATTTGCTATTTTCAGCCTGTTCTCACGGAATTCATTAAATACTTCCGAAATATTTTCATCACTCTGCTTAAAGGCCGTTTTAATAAGAACCGTTGTCATGGCAAAGTTTCCAAAATCGTAAGGCGAACGCGGGTTATAACTTCCGTCTGAAGAAACATCATACTGCTCCGAGAAATTCTGACTCATGGTACGATCGGCACTTAAATCAATCTTAAAATCCGGAAAAAGTTCCATCTGCCCTGTCATGTTAAGCATCTTATTCTTAACCTGAGTAAAGCTTTGGTTAAACTCCGGATAGTAGGTCAACCAACCGTTTCGGGCGGCTTCATAACGCACATCAGCCTGACTTCCCAACACAAATCCTACTGTTGGGCGTGAAGTTCCTAAAAACCCTACACTAGGCAAATATCCCGGTAAAACCGTACCTTCATTTTGTGTATAATTAACCTGTAGTGTTTTTAAACTGGTCACTATACCGATCATGCGTTCCACAAACAAGCTTCTTTCACTTGCCTGTTGGTTTTCGGCCTGCTGCAAACGCTGTCCCGGTTTTGGAGCGGCCGGTTTTGGAGCAGCTTTTGGCTGTTTTTTTGTTCGTCCGGTCAACCCAACATATTTATAAAGGGCATCCATACTAAGTGTCGTATTCAGCTTATGCGAACCGGCATTTTGAATGGTATTTCCTAAATCAAAATTCGTTCCTTCGTAGTCGATATTTGAAAAAGCATCTGAAGCACGTTGCCAACTGTAATCACTCGTATAAGAATAGGTTGACTTCACAAAAGCCAACGCCGGAATTTTGTTGATTGGCAAATCATAATTCACCACTAATTGCTGGGTATGCAAATTAGGTTCCCCCAAATTGAAGTAATCATCCCAAACCCCTAATTCATCGATTGGTTTGTTTTGCTCATCCAGATAATTGCGAACAATATTATTTGTATTTACCGAATAGTTAAATTTCAACGCTTTGGTTAGGTTAAAATTAAATCCATACTGATAATTAAAGAAGTAATTTCTTCTGTACAACGGATCCAAACCAATTCCTTCCACTTCAACCTGTCTGAACTGCTGCTTATTAAACTGTCTTAAAATATTTGACGAAAACGAAATGTTGTTCGGCATATAATTGACATTAAAATCGCTAAGCATTTTCCAGTAGCTGCTTTTCTTAAAGAATTTGTTGTTTTTAAAAGGCTCAATGGACTTCGGCTTAAACGTGTGTGCATAATCCGCAGAAGTTCTTACCTGTTGATCTCTTAAATTTTCAATCTGGAAATCGTGATGCTCCGTTTCATTATACGAATACGAAAGTGTTATATTTTCCGGGTCATAAAAACGTTGTTTCTGCTCCGGAGCTCTTTCTTTCTTAACTCCGATAAAGTTAATACTGGTACGTTTGGTATAATCGATAGCTCTATTTTTGGCATTTTTCTTTTCGGCCTCATTCTCCGTTACATCAAGAATTTGGTCTAATTCGATATCCTGATAAAACGGATCGTATTTAGGCGTAATCGTTTCTTCCCCTACACCATAATTGAAAGGCAAAACAATACCCCATTTTTTCGGTAATAGTTTTCCAAGATTAAAATTGGAAACAAAATTGTACTGAAAAACATCTTCACGGCTTCGCTCATTAGGACCTTCCTCCAAACCTCCAAAACCAATTGTCGATTTCTTACTAGTAGCCGAGAAGTTTGCAAAATCGGCAAAATTGGTATCCATGTTCGCCACGGCTGCCCAGCCTCCTTTATTATCCATATCGGCCATACGAAGCTCGTTGAACCATACTTCCCCACGAATGGCATCATTGGTCTTATTCTTTAATCCGACCATTATCGTTCTTACAAGTCCAAAGTTTGGATTACCTTTAATACCAATGGTCAATCGATCCGCTGCCGATCCTAAAAAGTTCTCCTTAATAAAACTAACACCATCTTCCAGATAAGCATCTGGAGGAAGATTATTTTGAATGGCTAAAACTTTAAGCTTGGTAAGCAATTCCAGTGGCAGGTTAATTTCATTCTCAGAAGGCCAGATCAGTTCCGGACTGGTTTGCCCGAACTGTGTCACTTTAAGCGGAATTTCTATCTGATAGAAGTTTTCGGTAAAATCATTTCCGAAACGTAAAAAAGCCACCATTTGATCATCTGAAAGATCTCCTGCAGCTACCGCCTCAGCATGTAAAAACATTTTCAATTTCTTGAACTGACGCATGTCCACACTTACATTTTTAAATACTGCCCTCGAATCTTTTTCTTCTAATCCATCACCGGCAGCACCTTTACTGTAAACACGTAATGACAACGATTGTTCATTCTGATTAATAATCGAATTGTTATTATTTAACTGTTCACGCTGCACGCCCGGAGGCATTACATACGGAATCGGGGTACGCTGATTATTTTCCTGAACATTAAGGGTTGTTACATCAAATCCGGTATTAGGATCCGTTGGATCAGTATCCGTCAAACTGTCAAAAGAAGCCAAATATCTTCGCCATTCTCCTCGCACCAGATCCAAAGAACCAAATCGCAACGTTACTTCTTCCTGGAAACCGGAAAGATACATTCTCATAAAACGAATGGAACGGAAATCACTGATAGACCCTATAACGTTAGCCGGATTACTGGCTAATTCCATAATTGGGATTTTATACAATACCCATCTCACTTTTGTTGAGCCTCCCGGCACAGGTACGTTGTTATTCTCCCTAACATCCGCCACATAATTAACGCCAACTACTGGGTTTGGTGAAATCGGGATATCAAACTTATAATAAGCATTGATGGTATTCATTGTATTATCCCTGTTGATATCTTCCACATCCGGCAAAGTAGTGGATCCCCTGTTATTATCGGATAACGACACAGGCGAATTCCCTTGCACTCCGTTGTAATTTCTGTATCGCTCAATTACATTTCCTCCGGCATTCAAATAATACTGATAGTTATCGGCAGCCGGGTCAGGATTGCCTCCAAACTGTGGAAACTTAACGGCTTCTTCAGCATCCGTAAGTCCATTATAGCCTAAATCCTGCACGGCTCGATTGGCATCGCTGGAATCGAAGGCATAAATTAAGGATTGTGAATAGGGTATTTTTCCCCAATTGGAAACATACGTTTGCATTGCGGATCCTGATTCAGGCAGTCCGTTTTCATACAATTTACGGCCATCGTTCAAAATATCTTCGGAAATTTCCCCAAGGTTAACCGTTAATGTACCGGAGTTGGTAAGCGGTGTGGTATCTTCCGGATTTTGTCCGTAAAAAGGATCCATCAACCAAAACTGCACGTACTCCACATTAGCCTGCTCAAAATTCGTGGAATTAATAGCACGCATAATCCCTCCCCAACGATCTTGAGGCTGCCCGGCAGTAAATAAATTAGTACTCGGATCTATCGAACCAAAGTCAAAATTATACGGCCCTCGTTCTTGCGGATAATACGTCAAATCTAAAGTACTGACTACGGTTGTCTGACCTTGAGCAATATCCGTAAGCGGGTATAATTCATCGCTGTAAATTCTTCTGACTCTGTTCGAACGTAAATCCTGCTCCGAAATTCCCGATGGTCGCTGTGAATCCACATAAAAAACCGGATCTACAGTATACCAGGAAAGTTTCGCCCTTTTATAACCTATAGTCAAGTCGTCTGATGGCGGTGTGGTCACATCGTCCGGAACACCATCAAAACTACCTTCTAAAGGAGTACTCGACAGGAACCAGGATTGCGGTGAACGCATATCAATAGTCGTTTGAGAACCTTCAAAATCATCAATATAAACGGTAGCCTCCCCATTAAAATTATCGTTTTTGGAAGCCCCCGGCATCAGGTAAGCTAACTCCCCTCTAAAGGATAAACTTGAAGGAACATCTGTATCAATATTCGGCAATTTATTCACTAACCTTGTAAACAATGGCACTTCAGTTGAAAAGTTTCCGTTTACCCCGAAAATAGTATTATTAACCGACTCCTGACCGTAATTTGTTTTTTGAGTGAACGGTCGCTCCGACATTCTTAATAACGTACCGCCAACCTGAAACTTATCATTGAATTTATGTTCCACATTAACCCCAAAGAACCTTCTGGTCTGTTGTCCGAAAACGGAATTATTTTCTAACGAAACTTCAATTGGAGTATTAGAAGCTTGCAAAGAAGGATCGAGAATCTGAACACGGCCTCGCTGATAATCCACAGTATAATCAACGCCTTCCAATAAAACTCTTCCCCCGGCAGTCACCACAACAGATCCTTGCGGCACGTTAAATGCGCCAATGGAAATCCCATCACCTCCAGTGGATTTGAATCGTCCTTTTAACTGAAACTTATTTTTATCACTTTCCTGAAGAGCCTGAGCCTGAGATTTTTGATACAGGCTTCGGAATACATATTTCTTCTGATTCTCGTTATAATCCGTTAAACTGTTAGGATCTCCGTAATAGTTTCCATTAGGACTTGAAGAATCTTCCAACTTTTTATACAAATGCTTCCCGAAAGGCTCCACCGTAGTGAAAATAATCCTTCCGTTTTGAGGATCTACTGTTAACCCCGGAAGAAAGTCAAAGAAACCGTCTCCTCCCTCCTGTGGGTCATTTGTATAATTCAGTTTGTCAACATTTAAAACCTTCAACAAAGGAGTTTCGGCTACATCTGCCGGTAATTGTGTCGGAATATTTCCACCTGCATCTTTAAAAGGCGTAATATAATTTAAAGGCGATGGATCCGTGTATAGAATATTAAATCGAAAATCTTCCTGAGTCAATTGAAAACCTCCGGGAATCTGATAGATATTTTTCATCATTAAATTCCAGGTTGGCTCGTTGACACTGTTCAGGTTACTCTTCAGCATTTTCAAAATCAAACTCTGAGTCGTCGGTATACCACCACTAACCTGTGTTGCATCTACACCATCGGTTCCAAATTCCCCTACCTGATACACCTGGTCTCCAACCGTGTACTGATAAGAAACGGCTAACACTTCATCATTAGCCAAACGCTGGTTTAAGGAAATATATCCCAATTGGGGATGATAGGTAAACTCACTTTGTGATAATTTACGAGCATTTTCCAACTTGGCATAATCACGGCCTTCAGTCATGGAAACACCAGGATTAAAACCGTTTGATGCCGTTGCCACATCTCTAATATTGGAATTCAACAAACCACCTCCGGATGTAATCATACCTGGATCAAAAAGGTTGTTGCTATTATTGGAAGGGGAATTAACCGGAGTAGGCGGCGTACCATAAAATCCAGGTATTCCCTGATCATCCACACCAACTGCTAAAGGCGTTATGTTGGCACCGTCTTCATCCATTAGTTGCGATTCTCCGATATCCTGAAGGGCAATAATATTTCTGAGGTTATTATCGGTAGTATTGATGCGGTTTTGTCTGTTGGTAATCCAAACCTCGATGCGTGTAATCTGCACCCGGCTGTTAATTATCGGATACGTTTTTAATGCATCGTTATACTTATTCCGGAAATACTGTGAAAGGAAATAGTGACGATCGGTATCGTAATCCAACGCAAACATTTCAAAGTCCTGCAAAGTTCCGCCACCTTGTGCGGTTACGGTACGGGTTTGCGATTTCTGCTCTGAGAAAACCCCGGTTACTGTCGTTTTACCAAACTGAAGTTGCATTTTGGCACCGAACAAACTCTGTGCCCCTCGTATAAGGGAACTGTTCAATGGAAAACTCACATTCCCCACTTCAATTTTTTGAATGATATCGTCTTCCGTTGGTGTATATTCCAACTTAATTAGGTTCTGAAAAGCAAAAGTGGATTGGGTGTCATAATTGGCATTTACCATTAATCGGGTTCCCACTTTTCCCTGCAGACTCATGCTAATGCGCTGATCGAAATCGAAAGTAAACGTTTTACGGTTTCGCGGAGAAAAGGAAGGGTTGTCCTGTTTCGTAAATCGGATCCCTAAATCCATCTCTACGGAACCTTGCGGTTTGACGTCGATGGTATTGCTTCCGAAGATGCTTTCAAAAAAACTGGAATTGATATAATATCTTGGTAATAAATCCTTTTTCGCCTCTTCACTCCCTTCTTTCTTCCCGTCAATAGCACTTAATTTCTGCTGAAAATATTCACGCATCGACTCTCTTAAAACCAATTCTTCGTATTCGGCAGGCGTTAAAATAATTGGGTAATTGATATTAAAACCGTCAAAAGTTTTGGTATAAATATAGCGGTTGGAATTGGGGTCATAGGTATAGGCTTCCACAATGCTTTTCGGATTGTCCAGTTCGAGATGCCCTAAAGAAGAACCGGTTTTCACCGAATCTTGGACTTCCTCATCTACCTGAGCCTGTGCGGTCATACCTAAAAGCAGTAACAAAACAGCCAGCAGCTGTTTAAAAGAAAAGGTGGAAGTATTGAAGTTTCGCGTTTTCAAGGACTATAAGTTTTTTAAAGCTTGTTTAATAATCGTTTCCACTGAAGCATTCGGATCTTCTTTGACAATTTTATCGACCACTTTTTCAGCCGATTTTCTCGCAAATCCTAAGACTTCCAAGGCAGATAACGCTTCATCTTTTCCGGTATTGTATTGTGCGACAGAAACTTCTTCTAAATTGTATATTTTAAGCACTTTGTCTTTCAAATCTAAAATGATCCGCTGTGCAGTTTTTGCCCCAATACCTTTAATGGACTGAATCGTTCCGACATCACCCGAAGCAATCGCCTGAATAATGCCTTGCGGCGCTATGGAAGACAACATGGTTCTTGCCGTGCTGGCTCCCACTCCGGAAACCGACAATAACAATTTAAAAAGCTCCCGTTCGGCTTTTTCCACGAAACCAAAAAGTGTATGTGCATCTTCTTTAATCTGAAGAAAAGTAAACAATTTTAAATTTTCAGCATCCGGAAGCAAAGAAAAGGTGTGCAATGAAATATTGATCTGATACCCTACTCCGTTGCAGTCAATGACAACTTCTGTAGGTGTTTTTTCCACCAATTTACCCTGTATATGTGCAATCATACTTTTTAATTCGTCTATCAAAAATAAGAAAAATCTTTTACCGTGATAATCAGAACAGATGAAGTCCATAATTATCCGATAAAAGATTCAATTTTTATTTGTTCAAACTCTGTTTTAAACGTTTCTCTTTTTCCTGGGCGTCTACAACAGCCACAGCGGCCATGTTAACCATTTCTTCCACACTGGCACCTAACTGAAATATATGAACCGGTTTATCCAAGCCAAGCATAATAGGACCGATCGACATCACTTTATTCAATTCTTTCAGCATTTTGTAGGTAATATTTGCAGCATCAAGATTAGGAAAAACCAAGGTATTTACTTTTTTGTTGGCAATTTTGGAGAATGGGAATTTGCTCGCCAACATTTCCTGATTCAGGGCAAAATCGGTTTGAATTTCACCGTCTACGACTAAATCCGGATGGTTTTCATGCAAAATATCTACCGCTTTTCTAATTTTTACAGCACTTTCATCGGATGAAGAACCAAAGTTTGAAAACGAAACCATCGCGATTACCGGTTCCATACCAAACATACGAACGGTTTTAGCCGTCATTAAAGCGATTCGCGCCAAATCTTCCGCAGAAGGATTCGGGTTAATGGCGGTATCCGCTAAAAAAATCGGGCCGCGTTTGGTCATCATCATGTTGGTCGTAGCAATACGGGTTACGCCTTGTTGCTTCGGTATTAATTCCAACATTGGTTTTACCACCGTCGGATAACTTCTGGAATATCCGGTTACCAAAGCATCGGCTTCTCCTTCATTAACCATCATGGCGGCAAAATAATTGCGTTCCCGCATCCATTTCTGAGCATCTAAAAGCGATGTTCCTCTTCTTCTTCTGGATTCCCAATAGGCGTTGGCGAAGCGGTTTCTTCGCTCTTCTTCGTCTTTGGTTTTCGGGTCGATGATCGTTACGTCTTCATCAAAACCAATTTCCTCTTTTAACTCTAAAATTGTTTCTTTATTTCCTAAAAGGATGGGCTCTCCAATACCTTCTTCTTTTACAATTTGTGCAGCTTTCAACACATCCAAATGATCGGCTTCCGCAAAAATCACTTTTTTCGGATCGGTTTTCGCACGGTTGATTAACAAACGAACCATTTTATTGTCAGACCCCATACGTTCCAACAATTCATCGCGATATTTGTCCCAATCGGTGATTGGCGCTGTTGCCACTCCAGAATCCATAGCGGCTTTTGCTACGGCTGGCGGCACTTCAGCAATTAAACGCGGATCGAAAGGTTTAGGAATAATATAATCGCGTCCGAAAGCTAATTTGGTTTCACCGTAAGCGATGTTTACCTGTTCCGGAACCGACGCTTTAGCTAATTCTGCCAAAGCCACAACCGCAGCTTTCTTCATTTCCTCGTTAATTTTCGTTGCGCGGACATCAAGTGCACCGCGGAAAATAAACGGGAAACCTAAAACATTATTTACCTGATTAGGATGATCGGAACGCCCAGTGGCCATAATGATATCTTTACGGGTAGCAATCGCCAAATCGTAATTAATTTCCGGTCTTGGATTGGCCATGGCGAAAACAATCGGGTTATCATTCATTCCCAACAACATATCCGGGGTAACGATATCGCCAGAGGATAATCCGATGAACACATCAACGCCTTTCATCGCATCACCTAACGAATCAATTTTTCTATCGGTGGCATACTTGCGCTGCATTTCCGAAATGTTTGGATCGTCTTTGCGTAAGGCTCCTTTACTGTTGAACATTACGATATTCTCCGCTTTTACTCCGAAAGAAACATATAAGTTAGCACAAGCAATAGCTGCTGAACCTGCTCCAGACACCACCACTTTCACCTCTTCCATTTTCTTTCCGGCCAATTCTACTGCATTCAATAAAGCGGCTGCGGAAATGATCGCCGTTCCGTGCTGATCGTCGTGCATTACAGGAATGTTCAGCTCTTCCACCAAACGGCGCTCGATTTCGAATGATTCCGGTGCTTTGATGTCTTCTAAATTAATCCCTCCGAAAGTTGGGGCAATATTTTTTACCGTTTCGATAAATTTCTCCACGTCTTTGGTATCTACTTCGATATCAAACACATCGATGTCGGCGAAGATTTTGAACAAAAGCCCTTTTCCTTCCATTACGGGCTTTGAGGCTTCGGGACCAATATCCCCTAAACCTAAAACAGCTGTTCCATTAGAAATTACAGCTACTAAATTTCCTTTTGCAGTATATTTATAAACGTTGTTAACGTCTTTTTCAATTTCTAAACAAGGTTCAGCAACTCCCGGAGAATAAGCTAAAGCTAAATCTCGCTGTGTTGCATATTTTTTAGTGGGAACCACCTGTATTTTACCCGGTGTGGGTTTGGCATGATATAATAAGGCTTCTCTTCTTTTACTGTCTTTATGCATGGTTTGTTTGTTTACTAACTCACAAATATAAGCGTATGCAGATAAAATGAGAAATTATTTTGACATTCTTTTGAAAAAAAACTCCTAAAAAAAACCTCGCACTACACTGTTTAATTTAACAGCAAAATCAATTAAAGAAGATTTGAAAATATTTACACTATTTTTTTAGATTACCTTTTAGTTTCTTAAAAACCGCCATTAGCAAAACTGTCGCTAGTCCGAAAACGATTCCAACAGCAAATTCAGCCAACACAGAAGGAATAGCATGCGGTATTAAATGATGTAAAAACGAAATATTGTGAAGAAAAATACCTCCGGAAACCAAAATAAGTGCAATGGTCCCCAAAACAGCAAGAGTTTTAATAACAAACGGCAAAGCTTTAATCAGTATTCCGCCTAAAGAGGATAAAAAACCTTTATTATCTGATTTTTTCATCAGATAAAAACCGGCATCATCCATTCTTACAATTAAAGCAACGATTCCGTAAACGCCAATAGTAGCAATGATTGCCACAAAAGTCACACTTAAAATTTGCGTAACCAATTCGTGTTGCTTTTCCATAGCTGTTCCTAATGCAATAATTACAATTTCAAGCGATAAAATAAAATCGGTTTTAATAGCCGATTTCACTTTTGCCTTTTCGGAATGTTCTTCATTTTCGTCAAGTTTACTTTCCGCAACAACTTGCGCTGCATTTTTGGCATGATGAAAAAAATACTCGATGATTTTCTCTACACCTTCATACGCCAGGTAAAAACCTCCAACAACTAAAGCCATTTTTATAGCAGGCGGATACAACCAATTCAACAGAAAAACAACCGGCAGAATAATGAGTTTATTAACAAAAGACCCTTTGGTAATGGCCCAAAGTACCGGAATCTCTCTTGAAGACAAAAAACCGGTTGCTTTTTCGGCATTTACTGCCAAGTCGTCCCCTAAAATTCCAGCTGTTTTTTTAGTTGCTAATTTGCTTGTCATAGCAACATCGTCCATTAATGCTGCGATGTCGTCTAGTATTGCAAAAAATCCAGATGCCATATTCCCCTATTATTTTTATATTATTTTAAAACCGCCCAAAACTACTTTAAAGTTTTTTAATTCAATCATCTTTTAACCTCTTTATTCTTTCAGAAAATTGATATTTCTTTTCAAACCTTCCGGCTTGGTACGTTTTACCGCTGAATTTTTAAAGACTTTCCGAAAGGTTTCCTCCGTAATTTCTTCCCAGTCTTTTTTGGAAAAAGAAAGCAATTCCGCATTTGGATTGAAAAGCGGTTCGTTATGCGGTTTGGAAAAACGATTCCAAGGACAGACATCCTGACAGACATCACAGCCGAACATCCAGTCGTCGAATTTGCCTTTCATTTCCATTGGAAGATTATCTTTCAGTTCGATGGTGAAATAAGAAATGCATTTGCTGCCATCTACCACATACGGCGCTACAATGGCTTCGGTGGGACAGGCATCAACACAGGCAGTACATTTTCCGCAGTGGTCGGTGGTAATGGTGTCGCATTCCAAATCCAAATCGACAATTAATTCGGCGATGAAAAAAAAAGAACCTACCTGTTTGGAAAGCAGATTGCCATTTTTTCCAATCCAGCCCAACCCACTTTTGGCTGCCCAGGCTTTATCCAGAACGGGTGCGGAATCCACAAAAGCGCGACCAGACACTTCACCGATTTCGGTTTGGATGAAACGCAGCAAATCTTTGAGTTTGTCTTTGATAACGAAATGATAATCCTGCCCGTAGGCGTATTTGGAGATTTTATAGCTTTCCTGATTTTGAACTTCAGAAGGGTAATAATTGAGCAACAGAGAAATGACACTTTTGGCATCGTCCACTAACAACGTTGGATCCAATCGTTTGTCGAAATGATTTTCCATGTAGTGCATTTCACCCTGCATGTTGTTTTTAAGCCAACGCTCTAAACGCGGGGCTTCATCTTCCAAAAAACCGGCCTTGGAAATCCCGCAAGACAAAAACCCGAGGCGCTGGGCTTCGGATTTTATCATGGTGGCATATTTTGATGTAGTTGTATTCATGGTTGCATTAGGGATAGAGCTGTCTGAGCTCTTTTTAGCGGAGCCCCGCGCAGCTAAAAAAGCGAGTGCGAAAGCCCGACCCGCCGTAAGCATGGAGGCAGGAATGCCCTAAAAAAGCCCGCCCTGTATATTGGTTCGGATTTTCCCTAAATGTTTATAAGCTTTCTCGGTAGCTTCTCTTCCTCTTGGTGTTCGAATAATGAAACCTTCCTGAATTAAAAACGGTTCGTACACTTCTTCGATGGTTTCGCCACTTTCGGAAACAGCAGTGGCCAAAGTCGTCAAACCTACCGGCCCTCCTTTGAATTTATCAATGATGGTGGTCAGGATTTTGTTATCCATTTCGTCCAGGCCGTGAGCATCGACATGAAGTGCTTTTAAAGCAAATTTCGAAATTTCAATATCAATTTTCCCGTTGCCTTTGATTTGCGCAAAATCGCGAACACGACGCAACAATGCATTGGCAATACGCGGCGTTCCCCTACTACGGCCTGCAATTTCAATTGCCGCTTCCATGGAAATCGGCATATTTAAAATAGAAGAACTTCGCTGAACAATGGTTGTTAACAATTCGGTGTTGTAATATTGTAATCTACTTTGAATGCCGAAACGGGCACGCATCGGCGCAGTTAAAAGTCCCGAACGCGTGGTCGCTCCTACTAAAGTAAACGGGTTCAGATTAATTTGTACGGTACGCGCATTGGGACCACTTTCAATCATGATGTCAATCTTAAAATCTTCCATCGCGGAATAAAGGTATTCTTCCACAATCGGACTCAGACGGTGAATCTCGTCGATGAACAACACGTCACGCTCGTCAAGATTGGTAAGCAATCCTGCTAAATCACCGGGTTTATCCAAAACAGGACCGGAAGTGATTTTGATGCCTACACCCAATTCATTCGCTAAAATATTCGCCAAAGTGGTTTTTCCCAATCCCGGCGGTCCATGGAACAAGGTGTGATCCAGAGCATCGCCGCGCATATTGGCTGCTTCAACGAAAACTTTCAGGTTTTCCAACACCTGATCCTGGCCGGTAAAGTCATCAAAACTTAACGGTCGTAAGGCTTTTTCGATATCGACTTCCTGCGGAGTAAAGCGCTCTTTGTTGGGATTCAGATTTTCATTCATTGGACAAAGATAGAAAGAAGTGTTCAGTTGGCAGTAATCCGTATTCAGTTTCTGCTGAAATGTTTAAACATGAAAGCCGGGCGCCAAAATTTCCGTCCATTCTGGATGTCTTTTCAAATAGGCCGCCACAAACGGACACAACGGCGCGAGAGTAAAACCATGTTCTTTAATCCAATTCAAGGTTCGGGAAACCATTTCAGAACCCACACCTTTTCCCTCAAGCTCGGCCGGTACTTCCGTATGTGTAAGAAAAACAATTCCATCATTGTTTTTGATGAACTCAACGTAAGCAACACTGTCTTCAACTTCCAATTCGAAACGCCTTTTTTCTTCGTTAAGTTTTAAAATGGTATTCTGAAGACTATGCATTTTTATCTTTATTATAATAAAACGACAACGCACCGGATGGGCATTTTTTTACTTGTTCCATAATTTCGTCGGAACTGGCGCCACGGACTTCAATCCATGGTTGTACTTTCGGACGAAAAACACTAGGCAGCCCACGAACGCAATTCCCGGAATGCACACACAAGTGCTGTTTCCAAACCACGGTGATTTCCCCATTGGTATATTCTTTCTCGTTTTCCATAATCGTAAGAATTTTGCTTTAGGAAAGTTACGAAAAAAAACACTCTGAATTTCGATGTTTTTATATCTTTAACGCAAACTAACCAAAGAATTTATGCAAGACGAAAATCAACATTTAAAACGGGAACTGGGATTGCTGGACGGCACCATGCTCGTGGTAGGCTCTATGATCGGATCCGGTATTTTTATTGTGAGTGCCGACATCGCCCGACAGGTAGGTTCGACAGCCTGGCTTTTAATCATATGGCTCTTATCAGGTATCATCACCATTATAGCAGCCGTGAGTTATGGCGAACTAAGCGCGATGTTCCCAAAAGCCGGCGGACAATATGTTTATCTGAAAGAAGCGTATAACAAATTGATTGCTTTTTTATACGGCTGGAGTTTCTTCGGGGTAATCCAAACCGGTACAATTGCAGCGGTTGGGGTTGCCTTTTCAAAATTTGCAGCTTACTTGGTTCCGGCTGTTAGCGATGAAAACATACTGTATGAATTTGGCGCATTTAAACTGAATGCAGCGCAATTGGTTTCCATCGCCACCATTATTCTATTAACCTACATCAACAGCCGCGGGGTTAAAAACGGAAAAGTACTGCAAACGGTATTGACAATTATCAAGATTGCTTCCTTAGTTGGATTAATTATTTTCGGATTAACCTTGGGTGCAAAAGCCGAGATTTGGAACGCCAACTGGACAGACATCTGGGCTACAAAATCCTACAATGCTGAAGCCGGAGCCTGGTTACCAATATCCGGTACCGCTTTGATTACTGGAATTTCGGCAGCCATGGTTGGCTCTTTGTTTTCGAGTGATGCCTGGAATGGGGTTACTTTTATCGCTGGCGAAATTAAAAAACCAGAGCGCAACGTAGGCCTAAGTTTATTTTTAGGAACTTTTATAGTAACGATTATTTATGTATTAGCGAATGTGATGTATGTGGCCGTAGTTCCTTTGGAAGAGATTGCTTTTGCGAAATCGGATCGTGTAGCTGTTGTAGCCGCCAATTATATTTTTGGCAATATCGGTACTCTAATTATCGCAATTATGATCATGATCTCCACTTTTGCCTGTAATAACGGTTTAATCATGGCTGGTGCTCGTGTATACTACACCATGGCTAAAGATGGCTTATTCTTTAAAAAAGCGGCCGAATTAAATGAATTCAGTGTACCTGCTTGGGCGCTTTGGGCACAATGTGTTTGGGCCTCGGCTTTATGCTTAACCGGAAAGTATGGCGATTTACTGGATTTTGTGGTTATTATCGTGTTGATATTCTACATCCTGACCATTTACGGTATTTTCATCTTACGAAAAAAGCAACCCGATGCGGAACGACCATACAAAGCTTTCGGATATCCATTTTTACCGTTTGCATATATCGTAATCGC
Organism: Flavobacterium enshiense; assembly: GCF_040750275.1. GTDB lineage: Bacteria > Bacteroidota > Bacteroidia > Flavobacteriales > Flavobacteriaceae > Flavobacterium > Flavobacterium enshiense_B. The sequence goes on along the minus strand of NZ_JBDOCV010000001.1, from coordinate 136,756 downwards.
TTCAGCTATAAGCATTTCCTTATTGATTACTAAATTTTCAACTTGCGGATGGGGTGTACTGATAATGCTGACAGGAATTCCGGTATACTATATGACACAACGCAAATAATATTTACAAAATATTAATTAGCAGTTGTTTAGCTTTTAAAAAAGCTGTACATTTACAATACAGTTTTTGATTTAGTATTATATCTGAATAAGAGGCACTACAAACGTGTTCTTTTTCGGATTCTATCTAGCTAAAAAAGTGTAGGGTGATAGTAAATCAAAAATTTATGGGAGGTCTTAATGACCTCCCTTTTTAATTCCATCCAATAAAATTCCGGAAACAAGCATTCAAAACAATCTTATCTGGTCTAAAAAGCCTTTCCATTACTGTAAACGGTATCCAACTATTCAATGCATATGAAAAAAGGAACTTTTAATACTTCATTGTTCCTAGAAAACTTCCAGCATACAAAATAAAGAAGCCTTTCCAAACGGAAAGGCTTCTTTATAAATGAACTATAATTTAATCTTAGTGATGAAGTTGTTCTTCTCCTTCTTTATAAGGAACAGTTTGTGGTACGAAATCATCATCGTGACCCGGCTTACTGTAATCATAAGCCCAACGGTGCACGTGAGGAATTTCACCTGGCCAGTTTCCGTGCATGTGCTCAACTGGCGTTGTCCACTCTAATGTGTTAGATCTCCAAGGGTTTTGTACCGCTTTTTTACCGTAGAAAATACTATAGAAGAAATTCCAGATAAATACTAATTGGAAAGCAGCACCAATCAAAGCAAACACAGTAATTAATACGTTAACATCTGCTAAATCGTCAAACAATGGGAAGTTTGTGTTGGTATAGTAACGTCTTGGTAATCCGGCCATACCGATAAAGTGCATTGGGAAGAATACTCCATAAGCACATACAGCTGTAATCCAGAAGTGAATATACCCTAAGTTTTTATTCATCATTCTTCCGAACATTTTAGGGAACCAGTGGTACACTCCAGCAAAGAAACCGTAAAGTGCAGAAATACCCATTACCAAGTGGAAGTGTGCTACTACGAAATAAGTATCGTGAACGTTGATGTCCAAAGTAGAGTCTCCAAGGATAATACCTGTCAAACCACCAGTAATAAACGTAGATACTAATCCGATAGAGAACAACATTGCTGGGTTCATCTGAAGATTACCTTTCCAAAGTGTTGTAATGTAGTTGAAGGCTTTTACCGCTGAAGGGATCGCAATCAATAACGTTGTAAATGTAAATACTGATCCTAAGAATGGGTTCATACCTGAGATGAACATGTGGTGACCCCAAACTATTGTTGATAAAAAGGCAATCGCCAAAATTGAAGCAATCATCGCACGGTAACCGAAGATAGGTTTACGTGAATTGGTTGCAATAATCTCTGAAGTAATACCCAATGCTGGTAGTAATACGATATATACCTCAGGGTGACCTAAGAACCAGAACAAGTGCTCAAACAATACCGGAGAACCTCCTTGATAATGTAAAACTTCACCAGAAATATAGATATCAGACAAGAAGAAGGAAGTTCCAAAACTTCTGTCGAAAATTAACAACAATGCTGCCGATAATAATACCGGGAACGAAACAATACCGATAACTGCAGTGATAAAGAAAGCCCAAACTGTTAACGGCAATCTTGTCATAGACATCCCTTTTGTTCTAAGGTTGATTACAGTTACTACATAGTTCAACGATCCCATCAAAGAAGAAGCAATGAAGATCGCCATCGATACCAACCACAATGTCATACCTGTACCAGAACCAGGAATTGCCTGAGGCAAAGCCGATAACGGCGGGTAGATGGTCCAACCTGCAGAAGCAGGTCCTTGCTCTACAAATAACGAACAAAGCATAACAATTGTTGAAACGAAAAACAACCAGTATGAAATCATGTTCATAAATCCGGAAGCCATATCACGTGCTCCAATTTGCAACGGAATTAAAAGGTTACTGAATGTACCGCTCAAACCTGCTGTCAATACGAAGAACACCATGATAGTACCGTGAATGGTAACTAGTGCAAGGTAAATATCATTACGCATTACCCCTCCCGGTGCAAATTTCTCACCTAAAAGGAATTTAAAGATTCCAAAAGATTCCTCCGGCCATGCAATCTGCATACGGAACAACAATGACATCATAACCCCGATAATCCCCATGATTAAACCGGTTATAAGGTATTGCTTAGCAATCATTTTATGATCAATACTAAAGATATACTTTGTGATGAAAGTATCTTTGTGGTGATGTTCGTGGTCGTGTCCGTGATCGTGACTTAAATCGTGTCCTACTGCTGACATAGTATTTTTATTTGAAAATATAAAACGTTATTATTTTACTACCTGAGCTATTGCTTTTGCAGAATCTGCAACCGGTGCAGCTCCTTCAGCTGCTGCCGGAGTTTCAGAAGCTGCTGCCTCTTTAACTGTTTTACTCAAAGTAGCTTTTTCACTTAACCATTTTTTGTAATCCGCTTCACTTTCCACAACAATTTTCATTTGCATGTTAAAGTGTGACGCTCCGCAAATTTTATTACACAATAATAAGTAATCGAATGTATACGGCTCTAAAGCAGTTTTTCCTTCAGCAACCAAAGCAACACTGTTTTTAGCTCTTATCTTGTTGATTCTGGCAACTTTATCCATCATCTCCGGCAATTGACGCATTTGATCCGTCGTCATGGTCGGTGTGAAAGAGAATTGCGTTACCATACCCGGCACACAGTTCATTTGCGCACGGAAGTGAGGCATGTAAGCTGAGTGCAATACATCCTGAGAGCGCATTTTGAAAATAATTTTTCGACCTACCGGCAAATGCAATTCCTGCACCTGTTTGTCATCCTGTGCATTCGGATCCGACAAGTCAACACCTAAAGTATTAACACCTTCAATATAGCGAACGTTTGCTTTACCTAAAACACCATCTTCACCAGCATAACGTGCTTCCCAACTAAATTGCTTAGCATAAAGCTCCACAAAAATCGGATCACCTTCTTTTTCATCCACAAACATGATATTAGTCCAAGCGTACAATCCATAAAGAATCAAACCTGCCAAAACAATCACAGGGATAATTGTCCAAATGAACTCCAATTTGTCGTTATCGGCAAAATAAAGCGCTTTGTTTCCTTGCTTACCTCTGTACTTGAATGCAAAATAGTGCAATAAAGCCTGAGTAATCGTCTGAACAATAAAGATAAGAATCATGGAAATCCACATCAAACGATCGTAATCAGGGCCATGTTCTGAAGCTGAGTTACTCATCAATGGTAAATCACCAAATTTCACGCAGCAATAAATAGTGGTTAGGTAAATGAAAACCAAGAAGGCAAACATTAAATAACCATTAATATTATTATCCTTATCGGTTGCAATTTCAGAATCGTCTGAATTTTTTGCTCCGATTTGGGTCAAGTCAAATATCTTAGTCAATTGCCAAACGGCAACCCCTAATAAAACTACTACTAAAAGTACCAATAAACTTGTCATTTGTTTATTACTTTAAATATTAATAATGAAAATGTTTACTTTCTTCAATCAACGGATTACGTTTTGCTAATAACGGAGCTTTAGTAAGAGCCGAGAATACCACAAAAATAAACAATCCTAAGAAGAACATCAAGGCTCCAATTTCAGCCGCACCAATAAACCACTGGTCACCAACCGTTGCCGGCATGATCATATTGAAGAAATCAATATAGTGACCTGTAAGAATAATCAATCCCGCCATAACAACAATCCAAGTAAGACGTTTGAAGTCTGTATTGATAAGGATTAGAATAGGAAGCACAAAGTTCATAACCACCATTCCAAAGAACGGCAACTTATAGTTTTCAATTCTGGTAACGAAGTAAGTAACTTCCTCTGGAATATTGGAGTACCACATCAACATAAATTGAGAAAACCATAAATATGTCCAGAATACTGAAATACCAAACATGAACTTAGCCAAATCATGGATATGACTTGTATTCACATATTCCAAATATCCTTTAGATTTTAAATATAAAGTTACAAAGGCAATCGTAGTAATACCACTCACAAAGAACGAAGCGAATACATACCATCCGAATAAAGTACTGTACCAGTGAGGATCCACAGACATTATCCAATCCCATGAAGCGATAGATTCCGAAACGATAAAGAATGCTAAGAATCCGGCAGCCATTTTGAAATTCTTTTTGTAGAAAGAATCATCAGATGCATTATCTTGAGCTAAAGAGTTCTTTCTTGAGTAATAACGGTACAAGTTCCATCCTGCTAAGAAAATAAGAGCTCTAATTAAAAAGAAAGGCACATTTAAGAATCCTGATTTACCCGCAATGATAGCATCATAGTTTGGACTCGCAGGATCCGTAACACCTTCTCCCATCCATGTAAACAAATGGTTCATGTGCATACCCGAAAGTACCAACAACAAGAAGAAAATAACAGAACCTGGCAACAAATACGCTGTAATTCCTTCCATCACACGGAACAATACCGGTGACCATCCAGCCTGTGCAGCCCATTGGATCGCATAAAATGCCAATACTCCAACAGAAATCAACATAAAGAAGATACATGCTACATACAAAGCAGCCCAAGGTTTGTTCTGCAATTGGTGCAATACGTGCTCTAAGTGTTTTTGGTGTTCTGCGTGTGCATCATGAGCTTCTGCTTTATCAGCATGAGCATCATCATCAGTGTGATCTGCCACAGCAGCAACCGCAGCAGTGGTATCATGAGCCGTAGCAGCAACTGAATCCGAAACGGTGTGCGTTACGGCAGCTGAATCTGTTTTAACTTCTTCATGAGAAGCAGTTGCAGCGTGTGCTGTTTCTGCCGCATGTGCATCATGAGCCGGAGCAGCTGCATGATGTCCACCATGATGACTTTCCGCTAATATTTTCTCTACGTCTTCCGTAGTTTTTGGTGCAGTTAAAAAACCATATGCCAATCCTAACAACCCAAGAGCCATAAGGATAAAGGCAAAAGTTTTTAATTTGTTTGAAAATGTGTACATATTCTAAACTTTCAAATGAGTTTTACTTCTTTAATTCTCCTCTTAGTGTCATTACATGTTTTGCAACTAACCAACGCTCTTCCTGCGTTAACTGGTTAGCATGAGAACCCATGGCATTCAAACCATACGTTTCAACATGAAAAACACTGCCTTCAGTAATTTCTCTGTCGGCATAACTTGGTACACCCAAGAATTTCTCTCTTTTTACCAAATTACCTTTTCCGTCTCCTTTTTCACCGTGACAGATTGCACAATAGATATTGTACAATTCAGTACCTTTTTCAGGATTAACAGACAAAGAATCAAGAGGTGATTTTAAATTTGTCTTTGCATAAGCATATCCGGCCGGTGTGTTCGGAACATCATACGGCTGGAAACCTCTTTTTACAGTTCCTTCAGCAGGCTTTAACCCCTCTTTTCCACCTTTGAAAGCAGAAGACTGAGAATAGGTTTCATACGCTACCGATTCGTACATATTCGGAAAGAACTGATAGTTAGGTTTTGATTTGTCGAAACAAGATGTTGCAACAACAGAAACGCCAACTAATGCTACTATTTTATATAAAGCTTTCATATTATCTATTAGTGCTTATCAATTACTTTAACTTCTACAGCTCCTGTGTTTTTAAAGAAAGAAACCATGTCTTCTTCATTTCCATGTAGTGCCACTTCCATCAAGAAGTGATCATCTGTAGTTCTAACATCTGGGTTTTCCGCTTGTTTAAATGGCCATAATTTACTTCTTAAATAGAACGTGATAACCATTAAGTGCGCCGCAAAAAACACTGTAAGCTCAAACATTACCGGAACGAAAGCCGGCATGTTCTGATAGAAAGCAAAACTTGGCTTACCACCAATATCTTGTGGCCAATCCAATATCATGATATAGTTCAACAAATTAGCGGCAATCGTCAAACCGATACACCCGTAGATGAACGATGCAATTGCTATTCGGGTTGGCGCCAATCCCATTGCTTTATCCAAACCGTGTACTGGAAACGGTGTATAAACTTCTTCAATATGATGATGAGCAGCTCTGGTTGCCTTAACCGCATCCATCAGAATATCATCATCAGTATATATTGCATGTATAACTTTATTCGTACTCATGATCTATTAATGATTGTGTGAATGATGTCCTTCTTTTTCTCTTTCTCTTTTGTAGTTGTCACCAGAAGTTTTCAAAATTGTTTTAACCTCTGCCTGAGCAATTACAGGGAAACTTCTTGAATATAATAAGAATAATACGAAGAAGAAACCAATTGTACCGATATAGATACCCGCATCAACAAATGTTGGCTGGAACATCGTCCAAGATGATGGTAAGTAATCTCTGTGTAATGAGGTAACGATAATTACAAAACGCTCAAACCACATACCGATGTTTACCACTAAGGAAATGATAAACGAGAACATGATGCTGGTTCTTAATTTTTTGAACCACATGAACTGTGGAGAGAATACGTTACACGTCATCATCAACCAGTACGACCACCAGTAAGGTCCCGTTGCACGATTTAAGAAAGCATACTGCTCATACTCAACTCCGGAATACCAAGCTACGAAAAGCTCCGTGATATAAGCACATCCTACGATTGAACCCGTAATCATGATTACAATGTTCATCAATTCGATATGCTGGATGGTGATATAATCTTCTAAGTTACAAACCTTTCTCATGATGATAAGCAAAGTGTTTACCATCGCGAATCCTGAGAAGATCGCTCCCGCAACGAAGTACGGAGGAAGGATTGTCGTGTGCCACCCCGGAATAACGGAAGTCGCGAAGTCAAAGGATACGATCGTGTGTACCGAAAGTACAAGTGGTGTTGCTAAACCAGCCAATACCAAAGATACTTCTTCAAAACGCTGCCAGTCCTTAGCTCTACCTGACCATCCGAAAGACAAGATAGAATAAATTCTTTTGTTAAAAGGTGTTACCGCTCTATCACGAATCATTGCGAAATCCGGCAATAAACCTGTCCACCAGAAAACCAAGGATACGGAAAGGTACGTCGAAATCGCGAATACGTCCCACAATAACGGGGAGTTAAAGTTCACCCATAAGGAACCGAACTGGTTTGGAATTGGCAATACCCAGTATCCTAACCATGGACGACCCATGTGAATAATCGGGAACAAACCTGCCTGGACTACCGAGAAGATAGTCATCGCCTCTGCAGAACGGTTAATGGCCATTCTCCATTTTTGACGGAATAATAATAATACGGCAGAGATAAGAGTTCCGGCGTGACCGATACCTACCCACCAAACGAAGTTAGTGATATCCCAGGCCCAACCAACTGTTTTGTTTAATCCCCATGTTCCGATACCGGTAGAAATGGTGTACACCATACATCCTGCTCCCCAAAGGAAAGCTGCTAATGCAATGGAGAATACGGTCCACCAAAGTTTGTTTGCTCTTCCTTCAACCGGACGAGCCACGTCTACTGTTACATCGTGATAAGATTTATCACCTATAACTAAAGGTTTTCTAATGGGTGCTTCGTAATGAGACGACATAATCCTTTATATTGTTTCTTATTAATTATTTTATTACTCTTAAGTATTTCTAACTTTTACGTGGTAGAATACATTTGGTTTGGTTCCGATGTGCTCTAATAAATGATACATTCTTTCGTCTTCCACTAATTTGGCTACTTGACTCTCCTTATCATTTACATCTCCAAACACCATAGCTCCGCTAGTACAAGCTGCCGAACATGCTACTTGGAATTCATCTTTACCTACTGCTTTTCCTTCACGTTTCGCTTTCAAGATTGTCGCTTGTGTCATCTGAATACACATTGAACATTTCTCCATAACTCCACGAGAACGAACGTTCACATCCGGATTCAATACCATACGACCTAAATCATCATTCATGTGGTAATCGAACTCACTGTTTTTGTTGTACAAGAACCAGTTGAAACGACGTACTTTATAAGGACAGTTGTTCGCACAGTAACGAGTACCTACACAACGGTTATAAGCCATGTGATTCTGACCCTGACGACCGTGTGATGTTGCCGCTACCGGACAAACAGTTTCACATGGTGCGTGGTTACAGTGCTGACACATTACCGGCTGGAACGCTACCTGAGGATTCTCTGACGGATCTTCCATACCAGTAAAGGTATCGATAGAGTTCATTAAACCAGATGCTTTTCCTTTCAAATCTAAATCCCCTTTGAAGGTTTCTTCCGAAGAATAGTAACGGTCGATACGCAACCAGTGCATATCACGGCTTCTTCTCACCTCAGATTTACCCACTACAGGAACGTTGTTCTCAGCGTGACAAGCAATAACACAAGCCCCACATCCAGTACAAGCATTCAGATCAATCGATAAATTAAAGTGATGACCAACAGAACGGTCGAAAGAATCCCACAAGTCAACTTCTGTTGCAGGAGTTGCCTGGTGATCTAAAGATACCATTGGAATTGGATTCCAGATTTCAGCATCTTTTGTATTGAATATTTCAAGGGTAGTTTCTTTAACGATATCACCTCTACCCATTAATGTTTTTTGTAACTGAACACAAGCAAACTCGTGATCGCCATTACCTTTAGTCAACTTAGCGGTTTGGTTCGCATTTAAGTTAGCATACACTTTGTAAGCGTTAACCCCAACCTGCATTTCAGCTTTCATCGCTTCTTTACGACCGTATCCTAAAGCCAAACCGATTGTTCCAACAGCCTGACCCGGTTGAATAATCACCGGAACATTTTCCAACTTCACACCACCTACTTCTAAAGTAGCATAGCTTCCGTTAAGACCACCGTTAGCAACATTATAATTTTCCAAACCTAATTTTTCAGCATCCTTTTTGGAAACCGTTACGTAGTTATCCCAAGACGCTCTTGTGATTGGATCCGGGAATTCCTGTAACCAAGGGTTATTAGCTTGTTGCCCGTCTCCCATACCGGTTTTCGTATACAATACTAATTCTAATCCCCCTGCATTTTTAGCTTGTGCTAAAGTTGCTGCTGCCCCTGCGAAGTCCGCAGCTCCCGAACCGGCAACACCAGCCTCGAAAGTATGAACACCATCATGTACTAATTTATTCCATGACATTCCGGCAGCAATTGAAGTTCCAACCGCTTTTAAATAATCGTAATAAGAAGTAGTATTACCAGTCCAAGCCAATAAAGCTTCCTGGAATTGTTTTGTATCAAATAACGGACGGATAGTTGGTTGTGTAACCGCATAGTGTCCTTTTGTAATCATTACATCACCCCAAGCCTCTAAGTAATGAGGGACCGGAGCCGCAATCATAGCTTTAACAGCTGTTTCATCTTCACGCAGTGTGAATGAAACAGATGTTTTCACTTTTCCTAAACCTGCTGCAAAATCAGCAGCGTTCGGCAATGTGTAAAGTGGATTAACACCGCTCATGATTAACGTGTGAACTGCACCCGCTTTCATATCAGCCACTAATTGCATAACTGCCTTATTATCTCCTTTACGGATCAAACGAGCAGCCGCAGGATTAAACGCTTCTGAACTTAGCGCTTTGTTGATTGCCAATACTAATAATTGGGCATTAACATCATCTAAACCGGAAACTAAAACCCCTTTTGCGCCGGCAGCTTTTAACTGCTGCGCTGCTTTTACCACAGCCTCTTCCTGCTTCCCTAAGTTAGCAGTACCTACTGAAGCACCTGTAATAGCATTATATATTTTTACTAAAGCCTGCTTTTGCTCTGTAACGGTTAATGGAATACGCTTATCCGCATTAGCACCCGCCAAAGACATGTTCGCCTCGATTTGGATGTGCTTGGACATTTTTCCGTTTTTCGGAACACGCCCTTGAGCATAACCTGAATCATAGCTACCACCTTGCCAGTCACCTAAGATATCCGCACCTACAGACACGATAACATCTGCTTTTGCGAAATCGTAATCTGCCAAAGCTCTTTCTCCATACACCATTTGGAATGCATCCAAAGCAGTGGAAGAAGAAACCGCATCATAAACCACATGTTTAGCTGACGGGTTTTTAGCAATAAAGTCTGCAATTAATTTATCTGTAGAAGGACTCGCCATGGTATTGGTTAACAACACTACCTGACCGCCTTTTGCTTTTGCATCTGCCAAACTCGCAGCTACTTTAGCATTCACCTCAGACCAAGCAGCATCCTTACCACCAATCTTAGGTTGTTTCAAACGCATGCTGTCATACAACGACAACACTGACGCATGAACTCTTGCATTAGCACCAAATTTAACATTTGGCAAATTATTATTTTCAACCTTGATAGGACGACCTTCACGCGTTTTGATTAAGATGTTTGCAAAATCAAAACCATCCATCATTGTTGTCGCATAGTAATCGGCAACACCAGGAATGATTTCTTCAGGTTGAACTACATAAGGAATAGACTTAACAACCGGACCTTCACATGCTGCTAACGAAGCTGCCGCAGTAGAGAATCCAACGTATTTCAAAAAGTCACGACGAGTTGTTGAGGAAGCTGACAGGGTAGCCGTGTCTCCAAGGAATTCATCCGTTGGAATTTCTTCAACAAATTCATTGTTTCTTAGCGTCTCAACAATAGAGCTATTTTCGTTTAGCTCCTCAACACTTTTCCAGTATTTTTTGTTTGATGCCATTGTATATAGATATTAGCTTCTTATTAATTATTAATAGTGACACTTACCACACTCTAAACCTCCCATTTGCGCAGCCGTTAATTGGTCTACACCGTACTTTTTAGAAAGTTCTTCGTGAATTTTCTTGTAATAGTCATTACCTTCCACTTTAACATTGGTTTCTTTGTGACATTCCACACACCATCCCATTGTTAACGGAGAATGTTGTCTCATAATTTCCATAGTCTCCACAGGACCGTGACATTTCTGACACTCTACTCCCGCAACCGTAACGTGTTGTGAGTGGTTGAAGTACACAAAATCAGGAAGATTATGAACACGCACCCATTTAACCGGTTTTACTTTACCTGTATATTTCTGAGCGGTCTTATCCCAACCTACTGCATCGTATAATTTTTGAATCTCAGCTGTGTAGAATTCCTTAGAATACTCCACATACGTTGAATCTTTATCACCAGCAAACTCATTGATATTCTTGTGACAGTTCATACAAACATTCAAAGAAGGAATCCCGGAAGTTTTACTTACACGAGCCGAAGAGTGACAATATTTACAATCGATTTTATTATCACCAGCATGAATTTTGTGCGAGAAATGTATTGGCTGAATTGGCTCATAGTTCTGATCCACACCGATTTGCATTAAATACCCGTAGATAAAATACATCCCGATCAAAATCATTACAATAGTTGAAGTCAATACCAAAAACTGGTTTTTAGCAAACGCTTTCCACAACGGCAGTGATTTTTCTTTTACAGGAACTTCAACTCCGTTAGCCGCTGCAATTTTGTTAAGTACATTCTTAACAAAGAACAACATTGCCACCAACATTGCCAAAACAACTGCCAACACTCCCAAAATCAAGTTGTTGGATACACCACCTTCTTGTGCAGCTCCTCCAGTGGCCGCTACTGCTGCCGCAGGCGCTTCCTCTTTTGGTTGCGAAGTATACGCTAAAATATTATCAATATCTGCATCAGATAATTGCGGAAAAGCAGTCATCGCTACTTTGCCATTTTCTTCAAAAACCTTGATTGCCTGAGCATCACCGGATTTGATTAGCTCCCCACTGTTTTTAATCCATTTGTACATCCAGGCCTTGTCGTATTTTTCAGCAACACCACGAAGCGCAGGCCCCGTCATTTTTGCATCAAGCTTATGACAAGCCGCACAATTAGCATTAAAAATTGCCTTTCCCGCTACTGGATCACCAGCACCGGCTGCAGGGGCCGCAGGAGCTGCCGCAGCAGGATCTTGCGCAAAAATATTCAGCGAAAGCGACAAAACCAGCGCCAGACTGAACAATAATTTTTTAGAAATCGAGTTATGGTTACCCACGTTTTTCATAATTAAAAATGATTATCGACTAAATTTGGTATGATTTTCGTATCAATGAAAACACACCCTATTTATAAACTCGGACAAAAATACGACTTATGCGTTATTATCAAAACCTTAAATTTGTCTTAAATTGTAATTTATACCAATTCTAAATAAATATTCCCTTTTACGATTATCATATTAATCGTACTTTTGCTCTAAACATAGTTCATTATGAGATTTTTAACAACCCACACCCTCTTCTGCTGTATTGCGCTGAGCGCTCTAATAAGCCAAAAATCATTTTCACAAACCGGAAAATTTAACATTGTACAGGACCCTAAATTTGAAAGTCTTTTAAACGAAAAAAGAAAAATTAATTCATCCATCACGGTTAACGACCGATACAAAATTCAGATTTTTTACGGCACCAATGAAGAAGCCAAAAAAACCTTATCTGCATTTAGAAAAGAATACAAAAATCTTGACGGTACCATTATTTATTCAAACCCTTCCTTTAAGGTATGGGTAGGCACATTTAAAACACGAATAGAAGCCGAACGCAACTATAAAGAAGTTTTAAAAAAATACCCCAACGCACTACTGATTCGCCCAAATAAATAAATCCGGAATCCAACACTAATAAGTCTGTCGCAATTATAGTCGCATGCTTTGAAAGGTAACAAGAAAACAGCATACAGTATTCAATAAAAAAAGCCAGCAAAAGCTGGCTTTTTTTATTGAATTTATGTTTATCAATCTAACAACTCAAGATGAGCACCTTCTGTATGTAAAATATGTTCAGCTCTTTCTACCTCTTCAAGGGAACCGTTCACCACTACAATAAATTTTCCTTCTTTCAGATGCTCCTCATATTGCACAACTTCGTCTTCTTTTATCCCTAAATAGGAAAAAAAAGATATCAGACCGCCCGTAACAATTCCTAAGTCAAATCCGGCAATGGCACCTACTAAAGCACCCGCACCGTAAAGAAATCCAAAACCAGGGATTGCAAAAACCCCGATACCTGAAAGCAGACCAATAACAGTTCCCGCACCCATACCGATTACTGCAGGGGCTTTTTGTACCACATCCGATGTTCTGACATGAATATGGTCATCAATTACTTCTGCGGTTCCTATGAGCGAAACATTTTTCATGGGAAAGTCATGGTCATTTAACACCTTAATAGCATCCACTGCTTCATTATGTGTTTCGTAAATAGCAATTTTTGATTTCATGACACTACATTTAACTCCCAATATCAATAACTATAATTTAACTAGTAAAGTTATGAATTTTTAAACAGTTATAAGACTGATTTACAACATATTACAATTCAAAAAAAAAAAAAAAAAAAGACTAAATCCGAATTCATCAAATGCACATATCAAAATGGAGGTTTTCAAATGTCTTACCAACCCATTTCCCGCTTGGTTTTATCTGCAAAAAAAGCATTCTGCACCGGAATTTCTTTAAGCTGCTCTCTCTCGTCGGTAAAATAAGCCGGTAAATCGCCAACTGTTGCCAATCCGTATTTCTGATAACCGGTTACCGCATAAGAATAAATATCATATTTTTTAAAAAAACCATAATCCAGATCATGCTTAAGATAACCTTTTCTTAAATAAGGTTCAAAGAGGATCCAGGTTCGCTCCAGATTACTTTTCATCATAAAATTACGTTGCATCGTCAAGGAGAAATCCTGCTGCACAAGACCAAAATTTTTTCCATTGGGAAACAAGTCATATTTCCGTGAAATCTTATATACGTCGGTAACAACATTGAAAAGCATTTCGTTTTGAATATCCGTAATTTGACGATAAACCAAAGTATCCTTAATTTTCTCATGAATTTTCACCCCAAAGGAACTGATTACCTGGTCACGAAGCCGCGCATCATTCAGTTTCTTTAAATCCAACTGCTTTTCAAAGTTCTTCTCCAACCAGATCGCATGGTTCTTAATATACATCGGTTTAAACCAAGCTGCCAGATCACCTTTTAAAATAGCATCATCGTAAGACTCCTGCCCTGTCATGTATGCAATTGTAAAACCATGCCTTTCGACCAATTGGGACAGTTGCGCTTTAAAGAAATCCAAATCGTTATGCTTGTAACTTAAATTTAAAAGCTTCAGATGTAAATCTGCTTCATAGCCATAATCTTCATCCAATTTCAGAATCAGCTCTTTTGCCTTGAGATAATCGGCATGTGGCACCGGCTTAAAAACATCCAGTACAGGATTTAACGCTTCATGAATAACTTTATCGCGATAATTTTGAGAAACGCAGTGCATCCCAAAAAAGCAAAAAAAGACAACAAAATACCTAGCATTCATCATATAAAAATTAATGTAACGATTTGATAACGCAAGAAAAGGAAATTATCACAGAAAGACATAAAAAAAGTCCGACAAATGCCGGACTTTTTTCTATTCTGATGAACGATTATTTCAATTTTTTCTTCACCTCCACTTCCTGGAAAGCTTCGATTAAATCGTATTCTCTTAAATCGTTGTAGTTTTTGATCTGCATACCACAATCGTAACCTTTGGAAACTTCTTTCACGTCATCTTTGAAACGTTTCAACGTAGCCAATTCTCCGGTATAAATTACAACCCCTTCGCGGATTAAACGAATTCTTGAATTACGGAAGATTTTACCATCCGTAACCATACATCCTGCAATTGTTCCTACTTTCGAGATTTTGAACAATTCGCGAACTTCTGCCGTACCGGTAATTTCTTCTTTCAATTCCGGTGATAACATACCTTCCATGGCATCTTTCAAATCGTCGATTGCGTCGTAAATGATCGAATAGTGACGGATATCGATTTCCTCTTTCTCTGCCAACTGTTTCGCATTTCCTTGCGGACGAACGTTAAATCCGATAATGATCGCATCCGAAGCCGAAGCCAACAATACGTCAGACTCGGTAATCGCTCCAACTCCTTTGTGGATGATACGGATCTGGATTTCCTCAGTCGATAATTTCGAGAAGGAATCCGATAAGGCTTCCACCGAACCGTCCACGTCTCCTTTAAGGATAATGTTCAATTCTTTAAACTGACCTAAAGCAATACGACGACCGATCTCGGCAAGGGTAATATGTTTCTGTGTACGAACCGACTGCTCACGTAATAATTGCATACGCTTAGCCGCAATTTGTTTCGCTTCTCTTTCGTCTTCGAATACATTGAATTTATCTCCGGCGGTTGGTGCTCCGTCCAATCCTAAGATCGAAATAGGTGTTGACGGACCAGCTTCTTTTATAGAATTACCACGCTCATCAAACATCGCTTTCACCTTACCGTGGTTTTTACCTGCCAATACGTAGTCCCCAACTTTCAAAGTACCCGCTTGTACCAAAATAGTAGTTACATAACCACGACCTTTGTCCAACTGAGCCTCCACAACCGTTCCTACGGCCGGTTTATTTGGATTTGCTTTTAAATCTAAGATTTCCGCTTCCAACAATACTTTTTCCAACAATTCCGGTACTCCTTGACCGAATTTAGCTGAAATATCGTGTGATTGGTATTTTCCACCCCAATCTTCAACCAATAAATTCATTCCGGCTAATTGTTCCTTAATTTTTTCAGGGTTAGCACTTGGTTTATCGACTTTATTGATGGCGAAGATCATTGGAACTCCTGCGGCTTGTGCGTGAGAAATAGCCTCTTTGGTTTGTGGCATGATGTCATCATCGGCAGCTACCACAATAATGGCGATATCGGTAACTTGTGCACCACGCGCACGCATCGCGGTAAACGCTTCGTGACCCGGTGTATCTAAGAAGGTAATTTCCTGACCATTTTCCAACTCCACTCCATAAGCCCCGATGTGCTGGGTAATTCCTCCTGACTCACCCGCGATAACATTCGCTTTACGGATGTAGTCCAACAAGGACGTTTTACCGTGGTCAACGTGACCCATTACGGTAACAATCGGTGCACGGAATTTTAAATCTTCCGGTTTGTCTTCCACAACCTCGATATTTTCTTCGATATCGGTAGTAATGAATTCCACTTCGTAACCAAACTCATCGGCTACGATAGACAAGGTTTCTGCATCCAAACGCTGGTTCATCGTTACCATGATGCCTAAAGACATACACGTTCCGATTACTTTAGTAATAGGCACATCCATCATGGTAGCAATTTCCCCAACCGTAACAAATTCAGTTACTTTAAGTATTTTGCTTCCTTCTTCCAACGCTCTTTGTTCGTCGTCGGATTTCTGACGGTGGGAATCACGCTTGTCTCTTCTGTATTTTGCCGCTTTAGATTTGTTTCCTTTACCTTGAAGTCTTTCTAAAGTTTCTTTAATTTGGTTTTTAACTTCTTCCTCGGTTGGCTCAACTTTTGCTACAATAGCAGGACGGTTTCCTTTTTGGAAGCCCGGTTTGTTGCCTCCAAATTTATTACCGCCAGGTCTGTTAGCATTGTTACCCCCTTGGTTATTATTTCCACCTTGACCTGGTTGTCCAGGCTGACCCGGCTTACCAGGTATACGGTTTCTTTTCTTTTTCTCTTGGTTTTGCTGATTCGCATTTTGACCTGCCGCGCCCTGATTCGGTTTATTGCCGTCTTTTTTGAAGTCTTCTTTCTTCTTTTTAGGCTTGTTAAACTGTGACAAGTCAATGGTTTGTCCTGTAAACGTTGTACCCGAAAGTTTTTGATACTGCGTGGTAATCTTTTCGTCTTCTGCCGGTTGTTCGGCTTTTGGCGCTTCTGCTGCAGGAGCTTTTGGCGCTGCCACTTTCTCAACAGTTTCAGCTTTTTCTACCGCTTCAATTTTTTCAACTTTCTCAACTTTTTCAACCGCTTCAGCTTTCTCAACAACTTTCGGAGCCTCTTCTACAACAGGCTTTTCTTCCGCTACCGTTAGTGCCGGCACTGACTCTGCAACAGGTTTTTCCGTTTTTTCTGAAGAAGGTTTTTCAGCTTCCGGTTTTTTAGGATCTAAATCAATCTTTCCAATCGCTTTAGGGCCTGAAAGTGAAGCACGTGCTTTTATCACTTCCTGACGTTGTCTTTCCTCGTCTTGTTTGCGCTTGTCTTCTATCTCTTTTTCTCTTTCGATACGAAGGGCTTCTTTCTCTTTCTTTTTCTCTTCACTTACTTCCAGAGAAGCCACTTTCTTACCTTTATCAGCAGAGAATTGTCCGCACAAGATCGAGTATTCCTCATTAGAAATTTTAGCATTAGGACTTGATTCGATGGCATGACCCTTCTCTTTCAAATAATCCACAGCTCTATCCAGAGAAATATTTAATTCCCTTAAAACCTTGTTAATTCTTATTACTCTTTCTTCAGACATATAATCTTTTTATTAATACCTTAATGCGTGTTGTGTTGTGTGTCTAACTAATAAATTAGTCTTCGAATTCTTCTTTTAAAATTCGCATTACATCTAAAATGGTTTCTTCTTCCAGATCGGTTCTTCTTACCAAATCTGCTACGTCTTGTTTTAGAATACTTCTTGCCGTATCCAAACCAATCTTAGCAAATTCTTCAATTACCCATCCGTCGATTTCATCAGAGAACTCAGTTAATTCTACGTCGTCTTCTTCTTCGGCAATATTACCCTCACGGATTACATCCAATTCGTAACCGGTTAACAAACCTGCCAATTTAATATTGTGACCACCGCGACCAATCGCTTTGGAAACTTCTTCTAATTTTAAAAACACTTCAGCCGCTTTTTTATCTTCATCGATTTTAACCGAAGATACTTTTGCAGGACTTAAAGCTCTGGTGATAAACAACTGTGCATTTGTTGTATAGTTGATTACGTCGATATTTTCGTTACCCAACTCACGAACGATACCGTGGATACGCGAACCTTTCATTCCCACACAAGCTCCTACCGGATCAATTCTGTCATCATAGGAATCCACAGCTACTTTTGCTTTTTCACCCGGAATACGCACCACTTTCTTAATCATAATCAAACCGTCGAATACTTCCGGAATTTCCTGCTCGAACAATTTCTCTAGGAATTTCTCAGACGTTCTGGACATGATGATTTGTGGCTTATTCCCTTTCAATTCTACGTTTTCAATAATTCCGCGCACGTTATCACCTTTGCGGAAAAAGTCAGACGGGATTTGTTTTTCTTTCGGCAACACGATTTCGTTTCCTTCATCGTCTACCAAAATTACAGCTTTTGGACGTACGTGGTGTACTTCCGCTGTATATATTTCACCAATTAGATCTTTAAACTGTTTGTAAAGATTAGTATTGTCATGTTCATGGATTTTGGAAATCAGGTTCTGACGCAACGCCAAAATAGCTCTTCTTCCCAATTGAATTAATTTTACCTCTTCAGAAACGTCTTCACCTACTTCAAAATCAGGCTCGATTTTACGTGCTTCCGACAAAGAGATTTCAGAGTTTGGATCTTCCACCTCACCATCGGCAACCACCACACGGTTTCTCCAAATTTCCATATCGCCTTTATCAGGGTTGATAATGATATCAAAATTATCGTCTGAACCGTATTTTTTCTTCAATGCATTTCTGAACACATCTTCTAAAATTGCCATTAAGGTAACTCTATCGATTAGTTTGTCGTCTTTAAATTCTGAAAACGACTCGATTAATGCAATATTCTCCATGTTAACTCTTAAATTTAAAATGTTATTATAACAACTGCTTCTTTAATATCTTCGTATTTGATTTCTGCCCTTTTCTGAACAGTTTCTTTTCCTTTTCCGATTTGTTTTGGCTCTCTGGCGGACCATTCCAAAACAATAAAATCATCATTAGCCCCAGTAATTTCCGCCTCGATTTTCTCGGTTGCCGTGGTCACTTTAAGCTTTCTGCCAATATTCTTCCTGAACTGTCTTGGCATTTTCAAAGGACTGGCAGCTCCTCCCGAAGCTACTTCCAGTGAAAAATCCTGCTCCTCTCTGTCAAGGTTATGCTCGATAGCCCTGCTCACATCGATACAATCCTGAAGATTCACACCGTTATCACCATCTAAAGTTACGATAATTTTGTATGCATCCGTGATTGTAAAATCGATAAGAAAAAGTGACGGTCTTTCCGCCAATGCAGTATCAAGAAGCTCTTTTACTTTTTCCTTAAACGTCATAATCTGTATAAAAAGAGGGAAGCCCTGCTTCCCTCATTATTTAGTTCCGTAATAAATAACGCAGCAAATATACAACTTTTTTTAAATATTGAAAATCATTGTTTATTGTAAATAAATTATATACCTTTATAAAAAAGATTTTTAACACAAAATTCCCACAACCAATAATTATGAAACGTATTTTAGTACCTACCGACTTTTCAAACCACGCCGAATACGCATTAAAGGTAGCCGCACAAATTGCAAAAAAGAACAATGGTGAAATCTATATCCTGCACATGTTAGAGTTACCTCACGAAGCTAACGATCCGTTTCACCACGGACATGACATTCCAGAAATCATGTACTTCAAAAAAAGAGCCGAAGAAAAACTGGACGACCTTACCGAAGCTGAATACCTAAAAGGCATTGAAGTGTCCGAAATTATTAAAATCGAAGGCACTTTTGAAGGCATCATGGACATCAGCAAAAAAAATGATATTGATTTAATCGTAATGGGATCTCACGGTTCCAATGGCTTCAAAGAAATGATTATCGGTTCCAATACCGAAAAAGTAGTTCGAACTTCCGAAGTACCGGTTTTGGTTATCAAAAAAGAAATGAGTGATTTCGACGTAAACAAATTTGTTTTTGCTTCCGACTTTTCAGACGAAGTAAAAGGGACATTTACAAAAGCCGTTGAATTCTCCAATAAATTCGGTGCACACTTGCATTTGGTTTCCATCAACACACCAAACAATTTCAAATCGACAGCGGTTTCTGAAAAAATTATGAGTGATTTCATTTCCGGCTTCCAAATCAACAACTACTCAACACATATTTACAATGACGTGAATGTTGAAAAAGGAATCCTGAATTTCGCCAACAGCATCGACGCTGATTTGATTGGAATGAGCACACACGGAAGAAGAGGACTAGCCCATTTCTTCAACGGAAGCATCAGCGAGGACCTTGTAAACCACGCTATTCGCCCTGTGGTAACCTTCAAAATCTAAACTTCAAAATATTGCATAAAAAAAGCCCCGAGAATCTCGGGGCTTTTTTGTTGGTCTACTAGGACTCGAACCTAGAATGACTGAACCAAAATCAGTAGTGTTACCATTACACCATAGACCATTAAACCTGCGATCATTGCTGATTGCGGGTGCAAATGTAATACATATTTTTTTCAATCCAAATTTTTCTATAAAAAAATATTAAAAAAATATTTTGTGCGTTTCTATATACAAAAAAAGAGTTTCTTTGTGGTAGAAATTATACGAACAATCGATAAACGTTTATAAATGGTAACTTTCGACTTTAAAAAATGGAATACTATCTTAGGCTGGTTTTCATTTGCAATTGCCCTAATCACCTTTTCCCTTACCGTTGAACCCACTTTAAGTTTCTGGGATTGTGGTGAATACATTGCCACATCAGCAAAATTAGAAGTAGGTCACCCACCGGGCGCACCCTTGTTTCAGATGATTGGAGCTTTCTTTGCCATGTTTGCTTTCAGCCCCGATAAAGTTGCCTTGATGGTGAACATGATGTCTGTTTTTTCCAGTGCCTTTACCATTCTATTTCTATTTTGGTCGAGCACCATTATGCTGCGAAAAATAATCTCATCGTTCACAGAATTCAACAATAATAACGCAATCGTTGTTTTGGGAA
Organism: Flavobacterium enshiense; assembly: GCF_040750275.1. Classification (GTDB taxonomy): domain Bacteria; phylum Bacteroidota; class Bacteroidia; order Flavobacteriales; family Flavobacteriaceae; genus Flavobacterium; species Flavobacterium enshiense_B. The sequence continues at coordinate 116,043 of NZ_JBDOCV010000001.1, read as the reverse complement.
GTGCTTTTGTAGGCGCCACAGCCTTTACTTTTACCGACAGTTTCTGGTTCAATGCCGTAGAAGCCGAAGTATATTCCATGGCTACTCTCTTCATTGCAATCATCTTCTGGATGGGGCTTCGCTGGGAAGAAGCCATGCACGAACCAAAGGGAAACCGTTGGCTGCTATTAATCTCGTTAATGATTGGACTTTCATTCGGAGTTCACTTCATGGCGTTACTAACGATTCCTTCATTAGGATTACTGTACTATTTTAAAAATTACGAAAAAATTACCGTTAAAAACTTCATCATTGCCAACATTTTAATGGTAGCCGTTTTATTCTTTTTCTTCAAATTCTTACTACCTTATACCTTGGCATTCTTCGGAAAAACCGAAATTTTCATGGTAAACAGTCTAGGCTTACCGTTTAATTCCGGAACCATTTTTGCTTTCTTGTTGATTGTCGCATTCTTTTATTTCGGCTTAAATTATACCCGCAAAAAAGAAAAACCTTTCTTAAACACTATCCTGCTTTGTATTCTTTTTGTATTGATTGGATTTTCCACCTGGATGATGTTACCGATTCGCGCTAATGCCAATGTGGTAATTAATGAAAACAAACCATCAGATGCTGCAGAGGTTTTAGCCTATTACAACCGTGAACAATATGGGGAACAAAAAACTTTTTACGGTCCATTATTCTCCGAAACATACTCCAGTTTAGATGCCACAAACCCTTATTTGGACGACAAACCCAACTACGAAAGAGATCACAAAACCGGCACCTATGTTATTGTAAACAATTACAAAAACGCCAAAAGCAATAGCGACAACAACCACAAAGGGGTACTTCCGAGAATGTGGAGCACGGATCATGCAGTTAATTATATGTCGTTTACCAAACCACTGGATTTCAAAATTGACACCCATGCTTTTGTCGATGAAGAAGGCAACATGATGGAAGACGAAATGAGCCAGATGACCGAAATCGTTTCCGAATTCAGAGCCGCCTATGCTGCCGGAAAAGTAGATTTAGAAGACTACGAAAAATTCCTGAAAAGCTACGGAGATTATCTTGTTGTAGAAAAACCATCCTTCACAGACAACATGAAATTCATGTTCGAATACCAGTTTGGTTACATGTACTGGCGTTATTTATTGTGGAATTTCGTAGGTCGCCAAAACGATGTACAAGGAAAATATGACACTCAAAACGGAAACTGGCTAAGTGGCATTAGCTTTTTAGACGATTTACACTTAGGAACACAAAAAAACCTACCTTCTGATGTGGCAAATAACAAAGCGCGAAACACGTATTACTTCTTACCGTTTATCTTAGGAGTATTAGGTATTGTTTTTCATGCCTCAAAAGACAAGAAAAGCTTCTACATTTTATTGGTTTTATTCCTGTTCAACAGTTTTGCTCTTAAGGTTTTCCTTAACGAAAGACCTTTTGAACCCCGCGAAAGGGATTATGCCGTTGTAGGCTCCTTCTATGTATTTGCCATCTGGGTTGGTTTTGGTGTTTACGCGCTTTATGACGCCCTTAAAAAATACGTACAACCTAAGATTGCCACACCGCTTATCCTTGGAGCAGCTATTTTAGCCGGCCCTGTATTATTAGCAAAAGAAAACTGGGACGATCATGATCGTTCCGGAAAATACACCGCTATAGCTATGGCTAAAGCCTATCTGGATTCCTGCGAACCCAATGCGATTTTATTCACCATTGGCGACAACGACACCTTCCCACTGTGGTATGCTCAGGAAATAGAAGGACACCGTACCGATGTTCGCATCGTGTGTACCAGCTTATTCGCAACGGATTGGTATATCGATCAGATGAAAATGAAAGCCTACAAATCCGAACCGATTCCAATTCGTTTTAAGCACGAACAATATGTGGGCGGAAAATTAGATTACGTTATCCACAAACCCCTGACTGAAAACGGCATGTTACTGGAAGACCTAATGCAGTTTATCGCCTCCGATGACGACAGAACCACCATCGAAATGCGCAACGGACACAAAGTCCATTTCTATCCGACCGATAAAATTCGCATTCCAGTAGACAAAAATGCCGCCATTCGAAACAAAGCCGTTTCGCCTCACCTGAACGATTCGATAGTTTCTCATATGGACATCAATTTAAAAGGTAATCCTATTTACATCAACCGTTTGATGATGTTAGATATTGTAGCCAACAACAACTGGAAGCGACCAATTTATTTTACCGGTGGTGCTTTCGCGGACGAAGACTTCATCTGGATGAAAGATTACCTGCAATTGGACGGTATGGTGTACAAACTGGTTCCTATGAAAACCCCTTTAGGGGAACAGGCCAGTCCGTTGGACATGGGACACATTGACACGGAAAAAATGTACAACATTGTAACCAAGTGGAATTGGGGCAACAGCGGAAGCTCGACCATTTATCACGATCCGGAAACTCGCAAAAACAGCATCACTTATCGCACCAATTTAGCGCGATTGATGGAAGCCTTAATCAACGAAGGCAAAAAGGACAAAGCGAAAAGAATTATTGAATTGGCCATGAAAGAAATGCCGATTGAATATTTCGGATATTATACTTTCGTAGAGCCTTTTGCCGGCGGTTATTACGAACTAGGCGAAAAAGCCAAAGCACGCGAGATTTTAAACCAACTGATGAAAAAATATCAGGAAAACCTAACGTACTATGCCGGCATGAAACCAACGGAACAAAACGAACTGTATGCAGACATCGTTACCGATATCGAACGCTACAGAAGTTTACTGGAAATCATGAAAGACCGTGGCGATGTAGAATTTTACAATCAAAACAAAGCCAAATTCAACAATTATAACAAATTGTTTGAACGCTACGGACGCGACATGGAATAAAATAACAAATTGTCTGAAAAATAATATAAGGCTTTCAAGGTTTATTACTTTGAAAGCCTTATTTTTATAGTATGGATTTCTATTGGATCAAAACCAACAAAATAATCAAGAAACTTTTCTCCAATCAGGTTTGGGACATTCCTAACACCGAAAACAAAGTCTACTTGACCTTTGACGACGGTCCAACGCCTGAAGTCACTGAATGGGTATTAACTGTATTGCAAAAAAACAAAATCAAAGCTACTTTTTTCTGCATCGGTGACAACATCCGAAAGTATCCTGCTCTTTTTCAAAAAGTAATTTCCGAAGGACATTCGGTAGGAAATCACACCTTCAACCACTTACAGGGCTGGAAAACCACCGATAAAGTTTATTTAGAAAACACCTCTCGTTGTGATGAAGAAATTCACAACTCCGACACAAACAGATTACTTTCCAACATTTTCCGGCCGCCATACGGAAAAATACGTTTGTCACAATCGGCTAAACTTCGAAAAAAAGGATACAAAATTATTATGTGGGATGTGTTGAGTGCCGATTTTGACACAAAAATTTCAAAGGAACAATGCCTGGAAAATGTAATCAAAAATACGACACAAGGAAGTATTATCGTATTTCACGACAGTAAAAAAGCCTTCCAAAATCTGGAATACGCCTTACCCAGAGCTATTGAATTTCTGAAAGAAAAAGGATTTCAGTTTGGCAAAATCGTTTAAACGTTTTCCTGAACCAATGTAATTAAAGTATTGGCATCTAATTCCCCGGATTGTCTCCAAACCATCTGACCGGCTTTATAAATCATCAGCGTAGGCAATCCTTTAATGCGCAACGCTTCTGCCAACTCCTGATTTTTATCCACGTCAATTTTTATCACTTTAGCTTTATCGCCAAGTGCTGCAGCAACATCTCTAATAACAGGATGCATCGACACGGAAGACTCATTCCAATCGGTATAAAAATCGATTAAAACAGGTACCTGAGTATTAATAAGTTCTCCAAATTTTGACATAAGCGAGAAATTTTGATTAATTAAAAACTGTTGTTCTTAAATAAAGAGTACACAAATATAGCATTTTTACCCATTTATGCTACTCTTTCACCTTTTTTTAGTTGAATAACCGTAATTTCCGGCCAAATACCAACCCTTCCCGGATAGGCATGAAACCCAAAACCGCGGTTCACATAAACATAACGCCCCATGTTTTCGTACAATCCCGCCCAATATTTGTAAACATATTGCACCGGACTCCATTTAAAAAACCCGGGGATTTCAATCCCAAACTGCAAACCATGTGTATGTCCAGAAAGTGTTAAATGATAGTTATTCTCATGATGCTGTACTTCCGCATCCCAATGGGACGGATCATGGCTCATCAGAATTTTGAAATCTTCTTTTTTCAAACCTTGAGAAGCTTTTACCAAATCACCAGCCTGCTTAAATTTGACACCCCAGTTCTCTACCCCAACCAACGCAATTTCTTCGCCTTTGTTTTTAATTTTCACATTTTCATTCAGCAAAAGCTTAAAATCAATCTGACGATGCAAGTCTTTAATCGCTTCAAAATTTTCTTTTTTAGCCGTTTGGGAGGGCCAGTCTACATATTCGCCATAATCGTGATTACCTAAAACTGAGAATTTCCCAAATCTTGGCATTTCAATCTTTTTAAAGGTCTCAACCCACGGATGCATTTCCGTTGCGTGCGTATTGACGATGTCGCCGGTAAACAAAATAATATCGGATTTCTGTTCGTTGATCAAATCCACGGCATATTGAATCTTCTCCGGATTATCAAAACTACCGCTGTGCACGTCCGAAAATTGGGTAATAGTCATCCCGTCGAAAGTATCCGGCAAATCCGGAAAGAATAACGTTTGGCGGATTACTTTAAAATTATACTTCCCTTTAGTCATCCCATACAATAAGGAAGTAAAGGGGATGGCAGCTATCCCTAATGCGATCTGACTTACAAATTTCCTTCGTCCCGGAATCGCTTCTTTTATATTATCTGCCTGTGTAAAATAGTTAATAACCGTAGCAAACATTCGAAAAACATCTTCTCCTAAAAGAATAATCGCCACAATCAGTTTTGGTATCAGCATCAACAGTAATAACCCCATAGTGAAAAGTGATTGCGTATTTTGCCCCACCTTACGATCAAACTGACTAAAACCATACAAAATATAAGCAAAAGCCAGCAAACTTACTACTTGATAAACAATAAGTATCCAACGCTCACGGGTAATGGTTTTTACCGCCTGATAAGCATACAATTCCACCAAAAGAAGGATCACTCCGATAAAAACCAAACGACTCATTTAACTTTTGTTTTTGATACGCAAAGTAACGAAGAATGAAATGCTTAGCGGTTCTTTCTTAAATTAAATTTAACTAAAGATTTGATTTGCTTCAGAAGTTTTAGAATAATCTTCCCACTTTGCTTATTTTTACGTTCTAATTTTTTGAAATCATGTCACAAAAACGACTTTTTCTACTCGATGCTTATGCGCTGATTTTCCGTGGTTATTATGCTTTTATCAAAAACCCGAGAATTAATTCCAAAGGAATGGACACCTCAGCCATTCTGGGATTTATGAACTCGCTGATTGATGTGATTAAACGCGAAAAACCAGACCATTTGGCCGTAGCTTTCGACAAAGGAGGAAGTGCCGTTCGCAGTGAAATGTTTTCAGCCTACAAAGCCAACCGCGACGAAACACCGGAAGCTATTAAAATTGCCGTGCCGTATATTCAAGAGTTTTTGAGCGCCATGCACATTCCTATTATTGAAGAAGCCGGTTACGAAGCCGACGACTTAATCGGAACTTTGGCCAAACAAGCCGAAAAAGAAGGTTATCAGGTTTTCATGGTAACTCCGGATAAAGATTTTGGACAATTGGTTTCCGAAAATATTTTCATGTACCGACCGGCGCGTTTGGGCAACGACATTGAAATTTGGGGTGTAGAAGAAGTAAAAGCAAAGTTCGAAATAGAAGACCCGTTACAGGTTATTGATTTCTTGGGAATGATGGGCGATGCTGTGGACAACATACCAGGCCTACCAGGTGTAGGTGAAAAAACGGCCAAGAAATTATTAGCCGAATTTGGTTCGATGGAAAATCTTTTGGCCAATACTGACAAACTGAAAGGCGCTTTGAAAGAAAAAATCGAGGCCAACAAAGAGCAGGGAATTTTATCCAAAAAACTGGCTACCATCCTACTCGACTGCCCCGTTACGTTCGACGAAACCGACTACGAGCTATCCAAACCCGATGTGGAAAAAACCGATGCCTTGTTTATGGAGTTGGAATTCCGTCAGTTGAAAACCCAATTCGACAAATTGTTCGGCAGCGGGAAAGAATATGATGAAATCGACACCAGCAATGGGGATGCAACACCAAAAACCACTAAAAAAACCACAAAAAACGAAGACCAGTTTTCGTTATTTGAAACCGGTGACAGCGAAGCCGAAGCAGGACACCACAGCTATTACAATACCTTAGAAAACACACCGCACCACTACGAAGTAAGTCAGGGAAATTTAGGGGTAAAACTTTTACTTCAGACTTTACTGCAACAAAAAGAAGTATGTTTTGACACCGAAACCACCGGAATCGACGCGAATAACGCCGAATTGGTTGGCATGTCATTTTCGTTTGAAAAAGGAAAAGCTTTTTATGTGCCGTTTCCGGAAAATCGCGATGAAGCACAGGAACTTGTAGACAAATTCAAACCGTTTTTTGAGAACGAAGCCATCATCAAAATAGGCCAGAACATCAAATACGATTTAAAAATATTAGCCAATTATGGTATTTCGGTTAAAGGAAAACTGTTCGACACCATGATTGCGCATTACCTGATCAATCCGGACATGCGTCACAACATGGACGTTTTGGCGGAAACCTATCTGAAATATTCGCCGAAATCCATCGAAACGCTGATCGGTAAAAAAGGTAAAAACCAAAAATCGATGCGCGACGTGGCTTTGGAAGACATTAAAGAATACGCCGCAGAAGATGCCGACGTTACGTTACAATTGAAAGACGTTTTCGACCCGAAACTGGACAGTGCCGGCACTAAAAAATTATTCGAAGAAATCGAAATCCCATTAATTCAGGTATTGGCTGACATGGAGCGCGAAGGAATACGTTTGGATGTCGACTACCTTAAAGCGATGTCCAAAGACATGGATGTGGAAATCAAGGAACTGGAGCAGAAAATCTACGAAACGGCGGGCGAAAAATTCAACCTTGCTTCCCCGAAACAGTTGGGCGATATTTTATTTGAAAAACTAAAAATCGGTGGCACCAAACAGAAGAAAACCAAAACCGGTCAATACGCTACTGGTGAGGAAGTACTAAGTTATCTGGCGAACGAACACGAAATCGTGCAACAAATTCTGGAATGGCGCCAAATGGTAAAACTGCAAAGCACCTACATCATTTCGTTACCGGAGCAGGTCGACAAAGGCAGCAACCGCGTGCATACCGATTACATGCAAACCGTAGCCGCTACTGGTCGTTTAAGCTCCAACAACCCGAACTTACAAAACATTCCGATTCGTACCGAACGAGGAAGATTAATTCGAAAAGCCTTCATTGCAAAAGACGAAAATTACACCTTACTTTCTGCCGATTACTCGCAAATTGAATTAAGGGTGATTGCTGCAATGAGTGGTGAAGAAAACATGATCAAGGCCTTCCAGAACGGCGAAGACATCCACAGAAGTACCGCTGCGAAAGTATTCCACGTAGCCCCGGAAGAAGTCACCAAAGAACAACGAAGCAACGCCAAAACCGTCAACTTCGGAATTATTTATGGGGTTTCTGCTTTCGGATTAAGCAATCAAACGAATTTGTCGCGAAGTGAAAGCGCCGCCTTGATTGATGCCTACTACAACACCTATCCGCGTTTGCGTGCTTACATACAGGAACAGATTGCGTTTGCGAGAGATCATGGTTATGTACAAACCGTTTCGGGACGCCGTCGTTATCTGAAAGACATTAATTCCGCCAATGCTGTAGTGCGAGGAGCCGCGGAACGAAATGCCGTGAATGCACCGATTCAGGGAAGCGCAGCGGACATCATCAAAATAGCGATGATCAACATTCACAAAAAACTGACTTCGGAAAACTGGCAATCGAAAATGTTATTGCAGGTTCACGATGAGTTGGTATTCGACGTTCACAATTCCGAATTGGAGAAAATCAAGCCAATGATCAAGCACGAAATGGAGAACGCTTTTAAACTGACCGTTCCGTTAGAAGTGGATTTGGGCACCGGAAGAGATTGGCTGGAAGCACATTAAACAGTGATCTGCACTTAACAATCTATGACAATACAAAAAAACTCCTGTTAAAAACGCAGGAGTTTTTTTGTATTCAAAATAATATTTAGATATTTGTCTAAATATTTAATTCATGAATGCTATTTTTAAAGCGTTAAACGACGAAACGCGGCGCGGAATTTTAGAAATGCTACGAAGGCGCGACATGACCGCCGGCGAAATTGCTGAGGCCTTTCATATTTCCAAACCAAGCATTTCCCATCATCTTGACCTTTTAAAAAGAGCCGATTTGGTTACTTCGGAAAAAAAAGGGCAGTTCATACTGTATTCGCTCAACACCACCATTGTGGACGACATTCTTAAATGGATCATTACTTTAAAAAAATAAAACATGGAAAAATTCAAAAAAGAAATTCCGTATTTACTGATTGCCTTACTCCCTTTTGCTTATTTGGCTTACATTTGGTCTTCTTTACCGCAAAAAGTTCCGATGCATTGGAACGCTTCCGGTGAAATTGACCGATGGGGCGACAAAACAGAAACCATCATCATTCCCATACTGACAGTCGGTCTGAGTTACTTCCTCCTTCTGGTTATTCCTAAAATCGACCCAAAAGGAAAATTGCAAAATATGGGAAATAAGCTGAATGCTTTTCGAATGATTCTCACGTTCTTTATGTCTGCACTGGCCCTTTTCATTTTATACAGCATCCAACAGGAAAAAAGCGACCCTGTTTTTATTTTTATTATAGTAGGACTGTTGTTTGCTTTTACGGGCAATTATTTCAAAACCCTAAAACCCAATTATTTTTTAGGCATACGAACCCCATGGACTTTGGAAAACGAAGAAATATGGAAAAAAACCCATATTCTGGGAGGCAAATTATGGTTTGTTGGTGGAATACTCATGGCATTAACCTTTTTACTGCCCAAGGCATTTCAACTTTATACTTTTTTGGGAATCACTGCCGTTATTAGCATAATTCCGATAGTGTATTCCTATCTCGAATTCCGAAAAATCAAAAAACAATAAATCATACCGTACAAAAATCATGAAAAAAACATTTCTACTCCTATTCTTGATCAGTTGCTTGAGTTTGACAGCCCAGGAAAGCACCCGCTTCCGAAAAATAGACAGTTTACTAACTTACCTGAATGCCAACAACAAATTCATGGGACAATTAAGCATCCGTGAAGGCGACAATGTGGTATTTTCCAGAGCGTACGGCTTACCGCAAAGCACAGTCCAACCGAATGGTTATACCAAATACAAAATTGGATCTATCACCAAAACCTTTACGGCGGTAATGGTTATGCAGTTGGTGGAAGAGAAAAAACTGAAACTGGACACCAAACTTGCCCGATTTTACCCTAAAATACCGAATGCCAACAAAATCACTATTAACGATCTGTTGCGTCATCGTTCCGGAATTTTGGATTATGTAAATGCTGATTCCGCCGTAAACGTGTTGGCAAAAGTGACCAAAGAAGAAATGATTGCCCGAATAACTTCTTACAAACCGGTTTTTGAACCCAACAGTAAAGCGGCCTACAGCAATTCCAACTACTACCTACTAGGCTGTATCCTTGAAAAAATAACCAAAACGGATTACGCAACCAATCTGAAAAACCGGATTTTAGTTCCGTTACGATTAATGGATACTTATATGGTAGACAAAGTGAATATTGATCGCAACGAAGCCTATTCTTATCTATACGATGGCTCAAAATGGAATCCGTTTCCGGAATGGGACATGTCATTACCGTTTGCCGCCGGAGGGATTACCTCCAATGCCAATGATTTGACGGCTTTTATGCGAGGCATATTTAACGGAAAATTATTAAAACAATCCTCTTCCCTAGATGAAATGACCAAGTTAAACCAAACTTATGGTATCGGCTTGATCACGTTCCCTTTCGGAGAACGCAAATTCTTTGGTCATGACGGCAGGATTGAAGGCTTCAAATCTGTAGTAGGTTATTATCCGACGGAAAAAATGGGTATCAGTTTGATTACAAACGGCGACAATTTTAACCGAAATGATATCATGATAGGCATTTTAAGCATCTATTATAAAATGCCCTTTGCTTTCCCGAACCTAACATCACTTAAAGTGGATGAAAGCATCCTAAACAATTACGCCGGAATTTACTCCTCAAAAGATCTTCCTCTGAAAATCACGATCAAAATTGAAAAAGGTGAATTAATAGCTCAGGCGACGGGACAAAGTTCGTTCCCGCTAAACGCCATCAGCAATAGCGAATTCACGTTTGATTCTGCCGGAATCAACATGACATTTGGAAACAAAACCATGCTTTTGAAGCAGGGCGGAATGGAATTTAAGTTCGCTAAAGATTAGTTTTACATCAGTTAATCAACCACTTGACTGATACTCAGAATACAAAATATTATTTCAAGAGTTTGCATTGTAAAGAAATAATTGTACTTTTGCACTCCCTTAATTGGGAATGGAATGTTTAATTTAAATAAAAAAACGTGGACAATTTAAGCTACAAGACAGTTTCAGCGAACAAAGCTACTGCAGACAAACAGTGGATTGTTGTAGATGCTGAAGGTCATAACTTAGGGCGTTTTGCTTCAAAAGTAGCCATGCTATTAAGAGGTAAATACAAACCAAGTTATACACCGCATGTGGACTGTGGAGATAACGTAATCGTTATTAACGCAGAGAAAATCAACCTAACAGGTAACAAGTTGGAGGATAAAACATATATCCGCCACACTGGCTACCCAGGTGGACAAAGAAGTTTAACTGCTAAAGTAATGCAACAAAAAAACCCTGCATTATTAGTAGAGAAAGCTGTAAAAGGAATGCTTCCTAAAAACAAATTAGGAGCTGAGTTATTCCGTAATTTGAATGTAAATGTTGGTTCTGAGCACAAACACGCTGCACAACAACCAAAAACTGTAAACTTAAACGATCTTAAGTAATGGGAGTTATTCACAAAATCGGTAGAAGAAAATGTGCAGTAGCACGTGTTTATGTTACTGAAGGTTCAGGAAACATTACCGTAAACAAAAAAGATTTCGCAACTTACTTCCCAACTGCTACATTACAGTACAAAGTTTTGCAACCTCTTTCTATGACTGAGAACGCATCAAACTTCGACGTAAAAGTTAATGTATACGGTGGTGGTACTACAGGACAAGCTGAGGCGGTTCGTATGGCTATCGCAAGAGCAATGTGTGAAGTAGAAGCTGAAAACAGAGCAATCTTAAAACCAGAAGGTTTACTTACTCGTGACCCTCGTATGGTTGAGCGTAAGAAATTCGGTCAGAAGAAAGCTCGTAAGAGATTCCAGTTCTCTAAACGTTAATATTTATTATTATTTAAAAACACTAAGTTTTTGTTGCTCTCCTGCCGAGGTAGGAATTAGTTTAGCATCTAAATGGTTTAGACCGAGACAATCGCTACTGATCCATTGCTAATTCAACAGAACGTAAACTATTACAAAATGGCAAACAAAGTAGAAGTTAAAGAATTACTAGAAGCAGGTGTTCACTTCGGACACATGACTAGAAAATGGGATCCAAACATGGCTCCTTACATCTATATGGAGCGTAATGGTATTCACATTATCAATCTATATAAAACTGCAGCTAAAATCGAAGAGGCTAATGAAGCTTTGAAAAAAATCGCTGCATCTGGTAGAAAAGTACTTTTCGTAGCTACCAAAAAACAAGCAAAAGATATCGTTGCAGAAAAAGCTGCAGCAGCAAACATGCCTTACATCACTGAAAGATGGCCAGGTGGTATGCTAACTAACTTCGTTACGATCCGTAAAGCTGTTAAGAAAATGGCTTCTATCGATAAAATGAAGAAAGACGGTACTTTCGATACTTTATCTAAAAAAGAAAAATTACAAATTGATCGTCTACGTGCTAAGTTAGAGAAAAACTTAGGTTCAATCGCGGACATGACTCGCCTTCCGGCTGCGTTATTCGTTGTAGATATCAAAGCAGAGCACATCGCTGTTAAAGAAGCTCAAAAGTTAAACATTCCAGTTTTCGCTATGGTTGATACCAACTCTGATCCACGTCAGGTTGATTTCGTTATCCCGGCAAACGACGATGCTTCTAAATCGATCGAAAAAGTTTTATCTTTAGTTTCTGGTGCAATCGTTGAAGGACTTTCTGATAGAAAATCTGATAAAGATGAGCAACCGGCTGGAGAAGTAGCAGAAGCAAAAGCAGAAGCTACAACTTCAACTGAAGAATAAAAATAACCTTATCATAAAGTCGTTGTGCTGATGGATGTCTACTTTTGTAACACTATCAATATGACGACTTTATAATTTTTTTTCAAACTTAAAATTTTATACAAAAATGGCAACAATAACTGCTGCAGACGTAAATAAATTAAGAACCATCACCGGAGCAGGTATGATGGATTGTAAAAAAGCATTAGTGGAAGCTGATGGAGATTTCGATTTAGCAATCGAGAACTTACGTAAAAAAGGTCAAAAAGTAGCTGCAAACCGTTCGGACAGAGAATCTACAGAAGGTGCTGCAATCGCTGTTGTAAATGCTGACAACACTGCTGCTGTAGCGATCACATTAAACTGTGAGACGGATTTCGTAGGTAAAAATGAAGGTTTCGTAAAATTAGCTACTGATTTAGCTAATCAAGCATTAAACTACGCTACTAAAGAAGAGCTTTTAGCTTCTGACTTTGGTGGAATTACTGTTGCTGAGAAATTAATCGAGCAAACTGGGGTAATTGGTGAGAAAATTGAAGTAGGTCAATTCGAGCGCTTAGAAGGAGCTTTCGTTGGTTCTTACGTTCACTCTGGTAAAATCGCTACTTTGGTTGCTTTATCTGCTAACGTTGCTGGTGCTGACGAGGCTGCTAAAAACGTAGCAATGCAAGCTGCTGCAATGAACCCAATCGCTTTAGACGAGGCGGGTGTTGATGCTTCTATCATCGAGAAAGAAGTAGAAATTGCAAAAGAGCAATTGCGTGCAGAAGGAAAACCAGAAGCTATGTTAGACAATATCGCAAAAGGTAAAATCCAACGTTTCTACAAAGACAACACTTTAGTGAACCAAGATTTCATCAAAGACGGTTCTATGAGCGTTGCTGCTTACGTTAAAACGGTTGACGGTGGTTTAACTGTTGCAGGTTTCAAACGTGTGGCTTTAGGATAATCAAATCCTTATTCAACATACAAAACCCCGATCGCAGGATTGGGGTTTTTTTATTCCCCGAAATCCCGTACATTTGGTTTTAAACCTTTTTTATGTTCAAAACCAAGAAAGACATCGTTTACATCATCTTAGCCGGTATTTTCATCACCAATGCCATTGTAGCGGAACTTACTGGCGGAAAACTCATTCAGATTGGTCCGTTCATCATGAGTATTGGAATTTTACCCTGGCCGATTGTTTTCATCACTACGGATATTATCAATGAACATTTCGGGCGCGATGGCGTAAAAAAACTTTCTTTTATCACCGCAGGATTAATCGCATATTGCATTCTGATTCTTTTCATCGGCACAAAAATACCCGCTTTTCAAACACCGGAAACCGTTAACGACGAACAGTTTTACGCCGTTTTCGGCCAAGGGCTTTTCATTATGGTCGCAAGCATCATTGCCTTTTTGGTTTCGCAATTAATAGATGTTAGCATCTTCTGGTTCTTACGAAACAAAACCGGAAAAAAGATGATCTGGCTCCGAAGCACAGGTTCCACCATCATCTCTCAATTAATTGACAGTTTTATCGTATCCGGAATTGCTTTTTGGATGACCGGAAAAATCACCACCAGCCAATACCTGAACATGTCGTTTACCGGCTATACGTTTAAATTAATATTAGCAGTAGCGCTTACACCCTTGATTTATCTCGGGCATTATTTGATTGAAAAATATTTACACGAACCCAATACCGAACAAGCCTAACAGCATCTAATTCAGCACAAATGATTCCTTTAAGAGTGATAAAAAAAATTCTCATTGCCCTTACCTTTAGTATATTTCTTGCGTCGTGCAATAAAGAAAAATTCACTAACAAAGAAAGCGAAGAAACTTCCTCAACGGCTGAAAAATTAAAAGACACTATTTTTAATTACGACAAAAATGCATCGGCAATTCGTGAATACATCATCAAAGGTGACTATAAAAAAATTGAACGGTTTATTCAAAACAAAGGCGATGTTAATTTAAGATGTAAAGGTTATTTACGTGCCGGAAGAGACATTCCTGAAACGAAACACACTGATGAGAACTGGACTTTACTAATGCTAGCCATTTTCGAAAACGAAATAGAAATAGCCCAACTTCTTATAAAAAACAAAGCCGATATAAATGCCAAAAATGCAGTTGGCCATACCGCTTTATTTTTAGCCTGTGCGCATAATTATGAAAAAGAGGCTAAACTCCTGCTGGAGCACAACGCCAAAGTAACGGACACAGGAAAAGACCCAGACGGCATGTCAGCCTTGCAATGGGCGCTTACATACGATCTAAACGACGTTGCCGAGGAACTTATAGAAAGAGGCGCCGATGTAAACACCTATGCATCGGACATAGACCGAACCATTCTTATGGAAGCATTCTTTAGTGACAGCATACAACCCCAGGTAATCCACAAAATTATTGATGCCGGGGCAGATCTTACTATTAAAACCAAAGACAAAGAAACCGCTTTAATGTTTGCCTGCACCGACAACGATATTATAGCAGTAAAGAAAATATTAGCCGCAAACACCGATATTAATGCCGAATCCAAAAACGGTCAAACCGCCTTATGTTATGCCGCCAGAAATAAAACACAGGATACTGTACTTTTAGAGCTATTAGTTGCCAAAGGAGCAAAAATAAACACCAACACTATTTACGGCCGAAACGCCCTAATCGAAGCCGTATCCAGCGGAAGTATCGAAAAAGTAAAATTTCTCGTAGAAAAAGGAGCGCTTGTCAACAAAAAAAGCGAGGGTTTTGGAGGGGTTTCACCTTTATCCGAAGCAGTTTATTGGGCAACACACGGTAAAGCAGATGAAATTGTACAATATTTGATCGAAAACAAAGCCGATGTCAACATAAAAAGAGACAACAGAGAATCCTCTTTATTAGTAGCAATACAGTCAGACGAAAAATACGAAACGGTTAAACTACTAATCGAAAAAGGAGCCAAAGTTAACGATAGTGATGATGAAAACACGACTCCCTTGATGAAAGCTGTCAAATACAATCTGTACAAAATAACAAAATTGCTACTCGAAAATGACGCTAAAACAAACATTACCGACGTCTATGGAAAAAACATCCTACACCACGCAAAAGAAACCGCCGAGAGGACCGGAGATGATTCTATTCTCAAATTAATACAAAGTTCAACAAACAAAAGTTAATTAAAATACCTCATGGCAACAAAAAACCGCTGCGCCTGGTGCGAAAAAGACGAATTGTACCGCAATTACCACGATACCGAATGGGGCGTACCCGTGTATGACGATCAGAAAATCTTCGAATTCCTGATTCTGGAAACTTTTCAGGCTGGATTGAGCTGGTATACGGTTTTAGCAAAGAGAGAAAACTTCCGCAAAGCTTTTGACGATTTCGACTATCAAAAAGTAGCCAGTTATTCCGAAGCGAAAATTGATGATTTGAAACAAGATGCCGGTATCATCCGAAACGGATTAAAAATCAAGGCCGCCGTTTCCAATGCAATTGCCTTTATGGAAGTGCAGCAGGAATTCGGCACCTTCTCCAACTACATTTGGGGCTTCGTAAACGGAAAACCGATTGACAACAAGTGTAAAACCTTAAAAGACGTTCCCGCCACCACCGAAATCTCCGACAAACTCAGCAAAGATTTAAAGAAAAGAGGTTTTAAATTCGTAGGTTCCACCGTTGTCTATGCGCACATGCAGGCCACCGGAATGGTAAACGATCATGTGGAAGATTGCTGGACGAGGAAATAGTAAACAATTTTCAGTCGCAGTCGCAGTTTTCAGTTCTGTACTGACTGGTCAATCTTTTAATCTTTAATTTTTTCAATCTTTTAATAAAAAAATATACCTTTGTCTCACTTTAGGGGTGTCTGCAACACGCAGGCTGAGATTTTACCCTCTGAACCTGATCTGGTTAATACCAGCGTAGGGAAAAGTAAGATGACTTCATAGTACCATTGCGTACGCCTTGCAGCCATTCCTAAAGTATTGTCATATACTAAAACCAATAGGAATGCAACTAAAAATCAACAACCAACACAAAGAATTCGATAGCGAAAACCTGTCCGTACAGGCTTTACTCGATCTGGAATTTCCGAACAAACAAAACGGAATTGCACTAGCCATCAACAATTCGGTCGTTCCCAAAACCGACTGGGCCACTACTGCCCTATCCGAAACCGACGATATTTTAATTATCACAGCCACACAAGGCGGATGATTGGGCTGCACGAGCGGGCTGTCCGTTGCAAGTCCGCAGTCAAAAACTAAAAAAACATAGTTCCGTAAGTGGCTTCTTTGGTCGCCACTTCCACCACTTGTTTTTAACAGTTTTTGCCTTTACGAGCTTTCCACTTCCATCCCTGGCAGAAAGCATTTCAACACACAAAAACTCATAATTTATACTTCATCACCATGAATAACGAAGAAAAAATATCCAGAAAACCATTTCCCAACTCGAAAAAAGTTTACATCGATGGAGAAATCCATCCGATTAAAGTCGCCATGCGCGAAATCCAACTTTCCGACACCAAATTAGCCAACGGAGGCGTAGAAAAAAACCCATCGGTAACCGTTTATGACACTTCCGGCCCTTACACCGACCCGAATGCCGACATCGATGTTCGCAAAGGCCTACCACGCATCCGCGAACAATGGATCTTGGACCGAAACGATGTAGAAGAACTAACCGAAATCTCTTCCGACTACGGAAAAGAACGTCTCAACGATGAAAAACTGAACCATTTGCGTTTCGAATACCTGCACAAACCGATGCGTGCCAAAGCGGGTGTTAACGTAACCCAATTGCATTACGCCAAACAAGGCATCATCACTCCGGAAATGGAATACATTGCCATTCGTGAAAACCAACGTATCGAACAATTGGAAACCGCACAAAAAGCCATGCAGTGCCAACATGCCGGAAACAGCTTCGGAGCCAACACCCCGAAAAGCAAAATCACTCCGGAATTCGTGCGCAGTGAAGTAGCGGCTGGTCGTGCCATCATCCCGAATAACATCAACCATCCGGAAAGCGAACCGATGATTGTAGGTCGTAATTTCCTTGTAAAAATCAACGCCAACATCGGAAACAGTGCCGTAACCTCTTCCATCGAAGAAGAAGTGGAAAAAGCGGTTTGGGCCTGCCGTTGGGGCGCGGACACCATCATGGATCTGTCCACCGGAAAAAACATCCACGAAACCCGAGAATGGATTATTAGAAATTCCCCGGTTCCCATCGGAACGGTTCCAATCTATCAAGCGCTTGAAAAAGTAAAAGGGATTGCCGAGGATTTGACCTGGGAAATTTTCCGCGACACCTTAATCGAACAAGCCGAACAAGGTGTTTCCTATTTCACCATTCACGCCGGTGTTTTATTGCGTTACATTCATTTAACCGCCAACCGTGTGACCGGAATTGTTTCCCGTGGCGGTTCAATTATGGCCAAATGGTGTTTGTTCCATCACAAAGAAAACTTCCTGTACACCCATTTTGAAGAAATCTGCGAAATCATGAAACAATACGATGTGGCATTCTCTTTGGGAGACGGTTTACGTCCGGGTTCCATCGCCGATGCCAACGATGCTGCACAATTCGCCGAGTTGGAAACCTTAGGCGAACTGACCAAAATCGCCTGGAAACATGACGTACAGGTTTTCATCGAAGGACCGGGACATGTTCCAATGCACATGATTAAAGAAAACATGGACAAACAGTTGGAGCATTGCGCCGAAGCGCCTTTCTATACTTTAGGTCCTTTAACCACAGATATCGCACCGGGTTACGACCACATCACCTCAGCCATCGGAGCGGCTATGATTGGTTGGTACGGAACAGCCATGTTGTGCTATGTAACGCCAAAAGAACATTTAGGCTTACCCAACAAAAAAGACGTAAAGGACGGAGTCATCACCTATAAAATTGCCGCCCACGCTGCCGATTTAGCCAAAGGACATCCGGGAGCGCAATACCGCGACAATGCTTTGAGCAAAGCGCGTTTTGAATTCCGTTGGGAAGACCAGTTCAATTTAGCTTTGGATCCCGATACCGCAAGGGAATTCCATGACGAAACCTTACCGGCAGATGGTGCGAAAGTGGCGCATTTTTGCTCAATGTGTGGGCCTAAATTTTGTTCCATGAAAATCTCTCAGGAAATCCGCGATGTGGCTGCAGCCGAAGAAGGCATGAAAACCAAATCGGAAGAATTCATCGAGAACGGAAAAGAAATTTACATTTAAGAGCATGATAGTAATTACCAATCCGACAACTATTTCAAATGAAATCAAAAGCATTCATTCGTTTTTCGAAGAAGGATTAATGCGGTTACACATTCGAAAACCGGGCTATTCTGAAACGGAAATGAGGTTATTTGTTTCGGCAATCGGATTGGAATTTGCAAACCGTTTGGTCTTACACAGCTATCATCATTTGGCAGAAGCATTTGAAATCAATCACATTCATTTTCCGGAAAGAGACCGACCACATTTCAGGGCAAGTGATACGTTTCAGAAGTCTACATCGGTCCATTCCATGGAGAATTTCAATGCACTTTCGAATGATTTTGACTACGCTTTCCTGAGTCCGGTATACCCCAGTATTTCCAAAATAGGCTATCGTTCCGAAGTGAATCTTACCGAAACTATTAAAAAGCGAACCAACTTCAAAACCAAGTTGGTAGCGCTTGGTGGCATTGATGCAGACAACATTCAACAAACACTGGAAAATGGTTTCGACGATGTTGCCCTTTTAGGCACAATCTGGAACAGTAACAATCCGCTAGAAAATTTTAAAAAATGCAAGCAAATCGTCCATTCGTTTTAAGTATCGCAGGATTCGATCCTTCCGCAGGCGCAGGTGTTTTGGCCGATATAAAAACCTTCGAACAACATCAGGTTCAGGGCTTGGCCATTATTACCGGAAATACGCTTCAGACGGAAAATAAATTCCACGCTATTGCATGGACAGAATTGGACTTTGTCTTAAATTCCATTGCAACACTATTCAAGGATTACGAAATAGAAGTGGTGAAAATCGGAGTCGCCCCTTCGTTAGACTATTTGAAAAAGATTGTCATGGAAATCAAACGTGCATCCAAAAAAACCAAAATTGTTTGGGACACTGTACTAAAATCCAGCACCGACTTCGAATTCATTAGCATGGACAACCAAAAGGAATTAATCGACGTGTTAAAACAGCTCGATTTGATTACTCCGAATTATCAGGAAATCCTAAAGCTTAAAACCAACGAACCTTTTGCGGAAAATTGTGCCGAAGAACTTTCGAAATATTGCGCCGTTTTACTTAAAGGAGGTCATAATCCACAAGAAAAAGGAACGGATTACTTGTTTACCGACGACAAAATCATCAAACTGAATCCGACAGCAACAAACATCATGGAAAAACATGGTTCGGGATGTGTTTTGTCTTCCGCAATTGCTGCAAATCTCGCCCTAAACCACAATACGGCTACTGCCTGTAAAAAGGCAAAGCTTTACATTGAAAACTATTTAAACTCCAACAACACATTATTAGGATATCATTATGTTTAGCAAATTACAATACATTTCGCAGGGCGATACGGTTAAGCAGCAGCTTTACAACATCCACCAAGCCTTGGACAACGGTTGCGACTGGATTCAACTTCGCTTCAAAAAAGGGAATATCAGCGATGATTTCACCTTGGCAGAGGCCGTTAAAATCTTGTGTGACGAATATCTGGCCACATTCATCATCAACGACAAAGTCTACCTAACCCAAGAAATAAATGCAGATGGTGTCCATCTGGGGCTTACGGATATGAAAATCAAAGATGCCCGTAAAATTTTAGGCGATGATAAAATTATCGGGGGGACAGCCAATACCTTGCAAGACGTCTTACAGCGAGCAACTGAAAAATGCGATTATATTGGCTTAGGTCCATTGCGCTTTACGGCTACTAAAGAAAACCTCAGCCCTATTTTAGGAATAAAAGGCTATCAGGAAATCATTGCCAAATTATCGGAACAAAACATTACCATACCTGTTTACGCAATTGGTGGTATTCAAACAAACGACATCGAATCCTTGCAGGAAATCGGGGTACACGGCATCGCCGTTTCCGGATTAATCACGGAACAACCACAACTTATCACACAACTCAACCACAACTTATATGTCAACCTTTAAAATAGCCAACAAAACCTTTACCTCCCGCCTGTTTTTAGGCACCGGGAAATTCGGATCGAACCAACAGATGGAAGATGCAATTTTAGCTTCCGAAAGTGAATTGGTCACGGTCGCTTTAAAACGCGTCGATCTGGAAACGGAAACCGATACAATTTTGTCGCACATCAACCATCCACATATCAATTTATTACCGAATACCTCCGGAGCAAGAAATGCCAAGGAAGCTGTCTTTGCTGCTCAATTGGCCCGAGAAGCTTTGGAAACCAATTGGCTGAAACTCGAAATCCATCCCGATCCGAAATATTTGTTACCCGATCCCATCGAAACGTTAAAAGCTACTGAAGAATTAGCCAAATTAGGCTTTATCATCTTGCCGTACATCCATGCCGATCCGGTGTTGTGCAAGCGTTTGGAAGAGGTTGGAACGGCAGCCGTGATGCCTTTGGGTTCACCTATCGGGAGTAATAAAGGATTAAAAACCGATGACTTTTTGGAAATCATTATTGAACAAAGCAAAGTTCCCGTGATTGTCGATGCGGGAATCGGAGCACCTTCTCATGCGGCCAAAGCGATGGAAATGGGTGCCGATGCTGTTCTGGTCAATACCGCGATTGCCGTGGCCGGAAACCCGAAACTGATGGCGGAAGCTTTTAAAGAAGCCGTTATCGCCGGACGAAAAGCCTATGAAGCACAATTGGCACAAACTGTAAGCAAAGCGGTTGCATCCAGTCCACTGACCGCCTTTTTATACGAATAAGCATGACGAATTTTAAATCGGTTTTTGAACAGTATTCTTGGGAAGGAATACAAAACAAAATATACCAGACCACAATAAAAGAAGTGGAACACGCTTTGGCAAGGACCAAAAGAACACTCGATGATTTTCTGGTGTTGATTTCTCCTGCTGCCCAACCTTATTTGGAAGAAATGGCACAACTCAGTCATCAGCTCACCAAAAAGCGCTTTGGCAAAACCATCCAAATGTACGCACCGATGTACCTCAGCAATGAATGTCAAAATATTTGCACCTATTGTGGTTTCAGCCTTAACAATAAAATCAAACGCAAAACCCTGACCGATAAGGAAATCGAATTGGAAGTGGCCGAACTCAAAAAAGCAGGGTTCGATCATGTGTTACTGGTCACCGGAGAAGCGAATTACACCGTAAATATCAACTATTTTTTGAACGCCATTGCACAGATTAAAAAGGATTTCGCGAATATTTCCGTGGAAGTACAACCGCTTTCTCAGGAACAATACGAGCAATTGCATCAGGCGGGTGTTCATACCGTTTTGGTGTATCAGGAAACCTACCATCGGGACGTTTACAAACAATACCATCCGAAAGGAAAAAAATCCAATTTCGATTTTCGACTGGAAACCCCCGACCGCGTTGGAAAGGCCGGAATCCACAAAATAGGCTTAGGCGTTTTGCTGGGTTTGGAAGATTGGCGCACCGATAGTTTCTTTAACGCCTTGCATATTGACTATTTACAGAAAACCTATTGGCAGAGCAAGTATTCGGTTTCCTTCCCGAGATTGCGTCCGGCGGAAGGTATCATCGAACCCAATTTTATTATGGAAGATCGCGATTTATTGCAACTGATTTGTGCCTACCGCTTGTGGAACGAAGATTTGGAAATATCCATCTCCACACGGGAAAACGAAAAATTCCGCGACAACATCATCCCGATTGGCGTAACGAGCATGAGCGCCGGTTCCAAAACCAATCCGGGTGGTTATGCGGTGGATATAGAGTCGCTAGAGCAATTTGAAACGAGCGATGAGCGTTCTGCGGCGGAAATTTCCAAAATCATTGCCAGCAAAGGGTACGAAACGGTTTGGAAAGATTGGGACAAAAGTTATATGATGTAAGATGATTAGCATACACGATTATTTACGTTACGGAAAACCCATGCTATTACCTGAAGTGGGCGAAACCGGACAATTGAAATTAAAACAAGCGAAAGTGTTGGTTATCGGTGCAGGTGGCTTAGGATGTCCTGTTTTACAATATTTAGCTACTTCAGGTGTTGGGGTTATCGGCATGGTTGATTTTGACAAAGTTGAATTGCACAATTTGCACCGTCAGATTCTCTATACCGAAGAACAAATCGGGTTACCAAAAGTGCACTGTGCCAAAGCCGCTTTAGAAAACCTCAACCCAAATACTGAATTCATTGCTTTTGAAGAAAAACTAACCGAAGAAAACGCTGAACAGCTTCTTTCCGGTTTTGATGTGATTGTAGACGGCTGCGATAATTTCGCCACGCGCTATTCGGTAAATGACAGTTGTGTTCGGTTAGGAAAATCATTGGTTTCCGGAAGTATTCTAGGTTTCAACGGACAAATGGGCGTTTTTAACCACAACGGTTCTAAGAACTTACGCGATCTGTTCCCAAAGCCACCCAATCCCGAAGATGTACCGAATTGCAGCCTGAATGGCGTCTTGGGCACTTTGCCGGGCATTATCGGCACGATGATGGCGCAGGAAACCCTTAAACTCATTATGGGATTACCGACGCTGCACAATGAATTTATTTTATTTTCAACGTTAGAATGGCAGTTCACCAAGCTGAAATTTTAACTACATTTATACATGAAATGAAGTCCTAAAATCTTCCTCTAACAATGTTTAGACATCAAGGTAAAAACCGAACCTTCCGACACAACCTACGACTGGCTTCCAATCTGTCTTTGGTAGCCGGGATTGTAAACAGTGTTGGAGTTTTGGCAATCAGCACCTTAACCACTAACGTAACCGGGCATTTTGCTTATTTCTCGGAAGAATTGATTATTGGACAATTTTCAAAAGCCATTCCCTACTTACTTTATATTTTCTTTTTCTTTTTAGGGGCTTTTGTTTCAAACACTTGCATTGAAATCGCGGCCATTAAAAAAAGAAAATATTTACACACTGCACCAATGTTCCTGGAACTATTCCTGCTTGTTGTTGTAGGCTTTTGGGACGAATGGAATGCAGCCGGAACTGAAAATACGAATCAAATCGCGTACACTCTTTTGTTTTCTATGGGATTGCAGAATGCTTTGGTAACTAAAATATCGCAGTCGACCGTTCGTACCACACACCTTACGGGACTTTTTACCGATTTGGGCATTGAAACCTCACAATATTTTTTCTACAGACAGCATCCGGATGTCATCAAACTGAAGAAAAATATTTTCCTGAAACTATCGATCATTGTTTTCTTTTTTATCGGTTGTATTTCGGGTACATTGTTGTTTTATCAGATGGGTATTAAAACATTACTTGCATCTGCGATTCTGATTGCAATCGCCCTGATGATGGATAACCTTATTTTTTATTATAATTTCACACGAAGAAAATTCAGAAACAGAAGAAACAATGAACAATGATCCTTTACACGGCGTTACCTTAAAAACCATCGTCGAAACGTTAGTAGACTATTATGGTTTTGATACTTTGGAAGAACTGATCCCGATTAACTGTTTCAAGGTCAATCCGTCGGTAAAATCGAGTTTGACGTTTTTGCGCAAAACGGATTGGGCACGAAAAAAGGTGGAAGAATTGTACATCAAAACCTTGCCCAAACTTGGCAATCGGTAATTATTGTTTCGGATGATTCAACACCATCATGAAATCCTCGCGGTCGATTTCCACACAGCCTAAGCTTTCCAAATGTTCGTTGTACACCTGACAATCCAACAGCAAATATCCTTCTTCTTTTAGTTTTTGCACCAAATGAATAAAAGCTACTTTACTGGCGTTTGAGACTTTGGAGAACATGCTTTCGCCACAGAAAATATGACCTAAATCAATGCCATATAACCCACCAATGAGTTGATCCTCTTGCCAGACTTCAACGGATTTGGCGTGACCCAGTTCATGTAGTTTGCAATAGGCTTCAATCATGTCGTCGGTAATCCAGGTACCGTTTTGCCCTTCGCGTTTTACGGATTGGCAATTGGAAATTACCGCCTTGAAATCCTGATTAAAAGTTACTTTGAAAACGCCTCGGTTTAAAATATTCCGCATGCTTTTGGAAATTTTCAGATCGTCTAAAAACAACACCATGCGCGGATTGGGCGACCACCAGGTAATGGGTTCGCCGTCCTCAAACCAGGGAAAAATACCGGAGTGGTATGCCAAGAGCAAACGCTCGGTAGACAAATCGCCTCCTACAGCAATAATCCCCGAAGGATGGGTTTCGGAAACGGGCGGAAACCAAAGCTCCTCCGTTAGCAAATAGATTTTTTGCGGCATGTTATTCCATTGAGTTTACAAAGATGCGAAAAGTTTTTCCAATAGCCCCGATGGGAGCAACTACCTTGTAGTGCGGAAAGCGGGAAAAAGGATTCCAAAAAAGCCCAAACCTTTCGCTCCAAAAAAAAAGCCAGAAATGTTTACATTCCTGACTTTATGTTTTTATGATTTTTCTGTATTAGAACGGTAAATCGTCGTGCTCTTCTTCGTTGAAGTTCGTAGCCGGTTCAAACGCCTGACTTGCCGGCATTGGTGGCATTTGTGGTGCAGCCGGAGCTTCTGCCTGCATTTTCTCGATTCTCCAACCTTGGATCGAGTTAAAATATTTGGTTTCTCCTTGCGGATTAGTCCACTCTCTTCCACGCAAATTGATGGACACTTTCACAGCTTCTCCCACACGGTAGTTGTCCAACAAATCACATTTGTCTTGCGTAAACTCAATCATGATGTGCTGCGGATATTGTTCTTCCGTAGTTACTACCAATTCTCTCTTTTTAAAACTCGCACTTACTTGTTGTGCAGCGTTAATCACTTTTACTTTTCCTGTAACTTCCATACTGTTTACTGTTTTGCTAGAAGGACCTTCCAAGCGGTGGCCACTTCGTTGTTGTCTAAATGTTCTTTGGCTTTTATGAATTGTTTCTCGATATCGTCGGCGCTTAAAACGGCTTTAATGGCGAAATCTTCTTTTACAAATATAGCAATTTCTTCGTCGGTTGGTAAGGCCTCCACATTTCCTAGTTTCCCTAAATCGTTTCCGTCGAAAATTGTGCTGTCTTTTACGAAATCCGGAATAGCATCCACCCCTATTCCTAAAGTTGTTAGCGGTTTTTCCACTTCGAACAAACCTTGGTTCGCTCTTGAATACCAGTTGCCTCCCATACGGGCGACCAAATCAATTTTGTGCTGATCGATGGTTCCGTTGGCATCCAAAATCTCTTCACTGATGTGGAGTTTCACCACTTCACAGATGATCAGGTTTCCGGCGCCACCTTCTGTTCCTAAAGCGATGATTTCATTTACCTTGCATTCGAATTGTACCGGGCTTTCCGCCACTCGAAACGGTTTTATTTTATCCGAAGGCAACATCGTTAATCCCGATTTTACAAACTCGTTCACGCCGTCTGCATATTCCGTACTGGACAAGGAAGCTTGTTGCACGATGTCGTAATTTACCACATTGATAACTACTTCTTTTGTTTTTTCCGCATTGATTAAGGTGTGTTTGATCGTATTGTCACGAACCCTGCGCGCCGGCGAAAAAACAAGTATCGGCGGATTGGAACTGAATACGTTAAAAAAACTGAACGGCGATAAATTGGGGTTGCCGTTTTCGTCTAAAGTACTGGCAAATGCAATCGGTCTTGGACCAATCGCCCCTTGCAGATAGGCTTGTAATTTTACCGGAGTTACCTCTTTCGGATCAACGCTAATCATGGTGTAAAAATTTTGACAAAGATACTTTTTTCGAATCAAATTTATTCGACAAAAAATCATTTTAATTAGCTACCTTAGCTTATCTGAAACACAGCCACTCAAAAAGAAATATGAATTTTTCTTCCGACAGACGCAATTTAATACGCTGGATTATCATACTTGCCGCTTTCAATTTATTAGTCTTAATACTTTGGAACACGTATACGTTTTTCCAGACCTTTAAAAACGAAGAGCGCTTAAAAATGGAACTTTGGGCTGTTGCTTCCAAAACCCTAAACAACGCAGACGAAAATACCGATGTGGAACTGCCATTTCAGATTTTGAGCAACAATACCACCATCCCCATCATTCAGACTACTGAAAAAGACAGCATCCTGAATATGACCAATGTGGAGGAGGAAATCGCCAAAGACAAACGCAAAACCCTTATTTTTTTCAACAAACTGAAATCGGAAAATAAGCCCATCGTGATGAATATAGGCGGAAAAAAACACTTGTATTACTACGGCAACTCCTCATTGATTACCAAATTAAAATATTACCCCATTGCGTTAGTTTTAATTGCTTTGTTTTTCAGCGGTATGATTTTCAACTTTTACCGTGCTAGTAAGATGGCCACACAAAATAGGCTTTGGGCGGGTATGGCAAAGGAAACCGCGCACCAGATCGGAACACCTTTGTCTTCGCTAATCGGCTGGCTGGAAATTTTGAAATCGGAAAATGTGGACGAAAGTACCGTAAACGAAATCGAAAAAGACATTAACCGTCTGCAAACCATTACGGATCGGTTTTCCAAAATCGGTTCGGAACCCATACTGGAAAACCGGGATTTGATCCAGGAAACCGAACAATCATTCGACTATTTAAAATCCAGAACTTCCAAGCAAGTAGAATTCTCCTTTACAGCACCACAACATCCAATCACGATCAAACTCAATCCGATTTTACACAGTTGGACGATTGAAAATCTGGTAAAAAATGCCATCGACGCCATGAAGGGGAAAGGAAAACTGGCAGTTTCCATTGAAGAAAACGAGCGTTTTGTGAAAATAAAAGTCAGCGATACCGGTAGTGGTATTCCAAAAAACCAGTTTCAAAGCGTTTTCGAGCCCGGCTTTACCACTAAAAGACGTGGCTGGGGATTGGGTTTATCGCTAACCAAAAGAATTGTGGAAGAATACCACGACGGGCGTATCAAAGTGGCGCATTCGGAGATTGGAAAAGGCACTACGATGCAGATTACGTTTAAAAAGGAAATTGCTTAGGCCTCGCCTTTAAATGACATTTGCTTAGCCGCAGCCGATTTCAATTAAACCGTTAACCAAAATCATATCACAGCCGTATTATTTTTTAAGTCTATACGATTGATAGGAAAAATACCCTATCAGCATAAGAATTGACACTATCAGTATCGGCAAAAACCAAGGACCAAGCCCAGCCATTTTCTCTTTTGAAGTTTGAATGGTACAAAAATCAATCAGAAAAAACAGGACAACCAATACAAGCTTTAAAAAACGGATCATCCTTGTGGCATTTGCATATTGTTTTTCGGCATTTTCTTCCGTAATCGCCACCATGTAATTGAAATTCTCCGGGTACTTATTCAAAACGGTCAGCATTGTAAATAAAAGTGTCCCGATAATCGGCAACAGGAAGATTGTCGTTCTTGAACCATAACCATCAACTTCCCCTGCCCCATTATAATGAATCGGTATGATTTCAGGCAAATCAGAAAAAGCAACCGCATTCATAACCCAAAACACAACTAAGGTTAGATATCCCACTGCTTCAACAATTTTATCCGTTTGTGTACACTTTATTTCAATCTTCGGACGCTCTATCATTTTTTATTAAATCCTTGATGTTGTTATTTTCTCATAATTTAAGCATATTGCCGCCAATGTTGTATTACAAATTAAAACCGCAGCTTCCCAGATTTTATTTCTTTAATCTGTGAAACTGCGGTAAAATAGTAAATCTTGATATTTTATAAATTCTGTTGAATCGTTTGTGCTAAATTTTCAAATTCTTCTTTAGCCAAGGACACTTTTCGCTCAAATCGCATATCGTCCATATCCTGAAGCGGAATTAAATGTACATGCACATGCGGCACTTCCAAACCGACCACAGCCACTCCGATGCGTTTGCATTCAACGCTTTTCTCCAAGGCTTTGGCTACTTTTCGGGAGAATTGCATCAATGCTAAATAATGTGCTTCTTCCATGTCAAAAATCTTGTTGATTTCCTGCTTCGGCACACAAAGCGTATGTCCCTTTGCATTAGGGTTCACATCCAAAAAAGCGATAAAATTATCATCTTCCGTTACTTTGTAGCATGGAATTTCACCATTAATAATTCTTGTAAAAATAGAAGCCATACTTTTTAATTTAGAAATTATAATTTACAAAACTTTCGGCAAGTTAAAATCGAAATATTGAAACTAAAACCCTTACAATTTGAATTTAGTCACGTGATATTTCAAGAATCTCGAATTTTAACACCCCATTCGGCACTTTAATTTCCGCAATTTCCCCAACGGATTTTCCCAAAAGACCGTGGCCAATTGGTGAGGTTACAGAAATTTTTCCGGATTTCAAATCCGCTTCGCTTTCGGCTACTAACGTATATTTTAATTCCATACCGTTGGTTTGGTTTTTAATCTTAACGGTAGAAAGCACTAACACTTTGGATACATCCAATTGGGATTCGTCAATCAAACGGGCATTAGCCACCAAGTCTTCCATTTTGGAAATTTTCATCTCCAGCAAACCTTGCGCTTCTTTCGCCGCATCGTATTCTGCATTCTCGGACAAATCACCTTTATCGCGGGCTTCTGCAATAGCTTCGGAGGCTTTCGGACGCTCGATACTCTTCAACTGATCTAATTCGTCTTTTAATTTTTTTAATCCTTCAGCAGTATAATAAGATACTTTACTCATAATTTCATCGTTAATATAAATAGAAAAAATCCCATCGGAACGGGATTTCTTTCTACAAAGATATTGTTTTTATTTTATTTCAAATTTAATTGCCTTTTTACAGCATTTGTCAAAGTTAATTAATTTAAATTTGTTTATCAATTCTTTTATTACTTTTTTGAAATGAAAAAAATCTTCTTTCTGATAGCCGCCGTACTACTTTTAAGTTGCGATAAGGACAACGACAACAACAATAACAATCCTTATCTTCCCAACTATCCTGTTAACGTACAACTTAACAAGAGTCTTCCGGAATACGACAACCTTAATTATGTAGCCAACCCTGTTTATGTGAATATTGCCGGAGTCGGAATCAGGGGTTTGATCGTCATGAAAACCGGAGAAGGAAGCTATGCCGCTTTTGACCGCGCCTGTCCGAACCAGAATCTAAGCAGCTGTTCCACCATGACTATCAACGGAATAAATGCCAAATGCCCGTGTGATGATAAAGAATACAGCCTTTTTACAGGCTTACCTACCACACAGGCACAATATCCTATGAAACAATACCGAGCGCAACTAAACGGCAATTACGTTATCGTAACCAATTAAAAAATCCCTGAAGAAAATTCTAACAGGGATTTGGCATTCGTATTAACCAAACATTCTAAAATTTAAGCGTGGCACCCAGCAGAAAATTTCTTCCTGCCTGTGGATAATATCCGGCTCCTTCAATAGTAGTTACACTTCCCGGATTGGACCAATTATCATCATACGTATAAAAATAACCATTGGATTCAAATTCTTCATCCAGAATATTATTTACCAATCCTGAAAAAACAATCGATTTCAAACCTTTGTCGAAATTTAATTCATAGGTAAGATTCAAATCAGAAAAACTATAGGCTTTCAACACCGATTTCTCCGCATCAATATTCCCCATATACTGCTTCCCCACATATTTGGTAAGCAATGAAGCATTCAGGTTTTTTAGTGGTGAATAGGTTATTGCATTCCCAATTATCACATTAGGAGAATAGGCAATATTCGTGTTTCCCAAATTTTGCAATTCGCCATC
Organism: Flavobacterium enshiense; assembly: GCF_040750275.1. Taxonomy (GTDB): domain Bacteria; phylum Bacteroidota; class Bacteroidia; order Flavobacteriales; family Flavobacteriaceae; genus Flavobacterium; species Flavobacterium enshiense_B. The sequence goes on along the minus strand of NZ_JBDOCV010000001.1, from coordinate 85,852 downwards.
GCGTTGGAAATAAAAATCAATGTTTTTATTTTGACTGATCGTGACATTAGGACGCAGTGTCAATTTATCCAAAACTTTGACTACAGATTCGACTTCCAAGCCAAATCGATAACTGTCCCCGCTGTTGGTAAAGATTGGCGATCCTACATCATTTAAAGCACCCGTCATCACTAACTGATTGTGATACAACATAAAGAAGGTGTTGGCTGAAACCCTAACTTTCGAACTGTTAAATTTCCAACCCATTTCCACATCATACAAGCGTTCCGGTTTTGTACTTCCATTTTCATAATCGTCACGGCGCGGCTCTTTATTGGCAATACCAAAATAACCGTAAAAAGCATTTTTGGCATTCAGATCAAAATTAACCCCCAGTTTCGGATTGAAAAATCGGAACGTATCACTCACTTCCTCAAACTTAGTACTGTTGGCATTGTAAAACACCATACGGTACTGCAGGTCGGCAAACAAATTAAATTTCCCGAAAGTCTGCGAGATTTTTCCGAAGAAGTTCACATCGTCTTTGTTTCCGAAATTGTTATAGTAACGGTTATCCGTCGGATTATAATATTGCGTCCAAACGACCTGTCCGAAATGTTTCCCTAAATAACGGTTGGCTGCGCCTCCGAAAATTACATCGGTTTTACCTTTATGATAACTTAAATTTAAAGTGGCTCCGAAAAAATCATTATCCAACCATCTTTTTCGAACCAAATCTGTAGTTGGGTTCCCTCCGAAATTGTTTAGATTATAATCAGCGAAATTCTGATCTTCCTTGTATTGCTCGTAATATCCTTTCCCGATAGTATAATGCAGGGCCGCATTGGATTGCCAGTTAGCAGCAAGCTTCTGATTCCAATGCAACTGAAAATGATTCTGCCAGTAATTGTCGGTTTCGTTGTCATAAAACTGCATGTTACCGTTCTCGTCGAAGTACATTCCGGCAGGGTTAAAAGTTCTGTCGTTATTTAGCTTGTCCAAATCCTCTATCCCATACCATGCTTGGTAAGTTTTCTCTTTACCCCCGAAGGCAATCGCCTTGATGATCGTTTTATCGGTTATGTAATTGGCATTGAAAAAATAGCCGAACATATCACTCGAAGCCCTGTCGATGTAGCCATCAGAATGAATATTAGAGATTCGTCCGTTGATTTCGAAATGATCGTGTAAGCCCGTTCCGAAAGCCAAGGTATGTTTTCTGGAGTTGAAACTACCGATGGAATTGGCAATTTCCGCATAGGCTTTTTCCTGAAACGATTTGGTTTGCATATTCAGACTCGCTCCAAAAGCACCGGCTCCGTTGGTAGAAGTCCCTACCCCGCGTTGCAGCTGCACACTTTCTAAGGAGGAAGCAAAATCAGGCAGGTTGACAAAAAATGTTCCTTGACTTTCACTGTCGTTAAAAGGAATGCCATTCAACGTTACATTAATTCGGGAGCCGTCGGCACCACGCACGCGCATGTAGGTGTACCCGATTCCGGCTCCGGCATCGGTAGTGGTTACTACTGACGGCAAATAATTCAGTAAAACAGGGATATCCTGCCCTAAATTTCTCGGGGCAATTTCTTCTTTGAAAACATTGGTAAACGTAATCGGGTTTTTTCCTTTGGCCCGAACTGCCGAAACCAACACATTGTCCAGTTCGTTTACTTTAACACTGTCTTTAGGCGTTTCCTGGGAAAACCCCTGAGTCGTTTGCAGCATCACAACCACTGCTAAGGTTTTGAATAACGTTTTCATTCGTAAAAATTCACGAATAAAAGGGGCAATTATCCTGGGTACTAAAAATTATTAATTGATTGTATCATGACACCAACTTCATTAACCGGTTGTTATCATTTCCCTAAACAGCATTACCTGTTCCAGGTTCTACGGGTATAATCTCAGCTCGTTATTTGGAGCACCCCTTTGAGACGGGGCAAAGATACGGTGATAAATTCCAAAAATCAAAATCACAAATTGATTTTACATTTTAGGCTTTTGACGCAATTGTTTGATATCGGACTGGTTTCGTTTTTCCTTTAAACGCTTTTCAATCACCGACCGCGGAATCTTAGTAGTTTTTCTTGCTTTTGGCACCTTGAGCGCGCCTTCAAGTATGGCCAGAAATCTTTTAACGACAATTTCTTTATTTCGGAGTTGGCTGCGGTCTTCATCACAGTTCAAAACCAACAACTTGTCTTTTGAGATTTTATTTTCCAGCTTAACTAACAACAGCTCTCTTTCTTCCTCGGATAAGGCTTCCGATTGTTGCACATCAAAAGTAAGCACTACTTTCGAAGCCTCTTTATTGACATTTTGCCCTCCGGCTCCGCTGCTGCGAACGGCCTTAAACTGTAATTCCGCTATGATTTTTTCCTTGTTCACCTTTATTCTTGCTGATGTGCCGGCTTGAGTAAATCGTTTACCGTTTTTACCGGATTGAAGGTTACCAAAGGCACTTCCACAAAAACCGTGACCCAATTAGCCATAGCGCCATTCCAAAGCCCGGGCAATTCATAGGCTTTGATATCTTTTCCATTTTTGGTTTTCTGCACAATAAAACCAGCGTTGGGATTTACAAAATCATTAAGATTAAACTTTTCCCCTTTATAATTTTTCACACCACAAACCAAATCTACAGGATTGAAGTGGGTAGATTCTGCAAAGATCTTTTTTTGACTTTCGCTTTGTTGATCAATTTGCGAAGATTCCACAATCTGCAACGAAACGGTTCCATTGTCTTCATTTACCCAAAACGGTCCTCCGCCGGGTTCTCCTTCGTTTTTCACCATGCCGCAAACACGAATCGGACGGTTCAGCAACTGATAAAGTTCCTGCTTTTGATTCTCGTAAGAATACTTCGAAAAGTCTTTTGGCAGAAACACATTCAGTCTTTCATTGGCAAAGGTTACAATCTCATCCAGATTCGATAACGTATTGTTCTCCAACTGTTGCAAATAGAAAAAAGTTTCCTGCTGCAATTGAAATAACAAACCGCCCAATGCTTTTTTGTAAAATACAATTTCTTCAAAATGATTGAATGCCACATTATCAATGTTCTTGATAAAAATCACATCGCTTTGCAACTGTCCGAGATTTTCGATAAGCGCACCATGTCCACCCGGCCTGAAAAACAAATTACCGTCTTCCAATCGGAAAGGAACATTATTCATATCAACAGACAAAGTATCGGTAGCCAAATGCTGGAAGGAATACGAAACACTGGCATTGGCTTTATTCTGGTTTACAATGGCTTCAAATTCTTGAAGATGTTCCTCCGAAACCGTAAAATGCAACTTTTGAACACCTAAACTTTCCGTATAGGCTGTAGTTTCTTTCAAATGTTTTATAATCGGGGAATGTAAAATGCTGCCCTGTTTGTGAAACGGAAGAATTCCTTTTGGTTTGTTGGCAAAATCAAAACCTTCCTGAGAAAGCATCATACTTATAAAATAGTAATACTTTTCGTCTTGTGAAAAAGCATCATAATTATTGTAAAAACTCTTCACTTCCTCCAAAACCAAATCATAAAACGGAAACTTTTCCATCCCCACCAAAAAAACAGACAATTCCAAAGCTTTCTTGCGGTTGATATAGGCGTTTATGGTTTCATTATCGGGATGAAAATCGTTTACAAAATCGATCAGAAATTTAAACATACGACTGGCTGCTCCGGAAGCCGGTACAAATTTTTCAATAACATAATCATTTTTATGAGCTTCAAAACAAGACACAAGTGCTTCCATTTCCGTTTCGGAAAACGAAAAAATACCATCGCAGACCGTAGCGGTCCTGTCTAAATCTATCTTGGTGATGCCCCGTTCAAAAAAAGACAACTCCCGACGGATTTTATCAACAGCTATGCCGTACTCTTCTATATACTTAAAATCAGATGCTGTAAAACCGTATGCAGTTACTAAATAGTCTTTTGCTGTAAAATCCTTCTCCATTCTATATAAGCTGTAATAGCTAACCCCGTAAAAATTAAATATTGTAATGCCAACATACCCAAACCTCGATACGCATAAATGGGAGTTACAATAAAGTCTCCTATTATCCACAAGGTCCAGTTTTCTATCTTTTTATTGGCCATATACCACATCCCGGTAAAGAAAATACCCGATGCTGCGATATCGATATAATTTTCTTTTCGCACCTCCTGGCCAACCATTTTATAGATGCCGAAAACTACAAAAATTGTCAGAAAAAACAATACTATTCCTGTTATTTTTTCTTTAAAATTAGTTCTTGTGATGGGTAAATCCAAATTAGAATCCCTTTTTCTGCCCCAATTCCACCATCCGTAAATACTCATCACGGAAAAGTAAAAATTAATCATCATATCACCCAAATATCCGGCAACCCAAAGCAGATAGGTCGTGATAACCGTAGCAATCAACCCTGTCGGATAGAGCCAAATATGCTGTTTTCGCGCCAACCACACACTGGCAATCCCACATACAAAAGCCGTAAATTCCAGCACAATCTGTAAAGTGGAAGCATTTTTATAGGCCTCAAAAAAGAACTCCAGCATAACGGTTGTACTAAGAATTAAAAAAATCAGCGTCGTTTTCAAAAGCAGTGCCGATAACCACCAGATCAGCACCTGCAGCAAAGGCTTCTTCAATGGCGCTTTTGGATCGGATGCCGCCACCTACAATTACCGGAATGCCGGTATTTTCCGAAACACTGCTTATCATGGCTAACGGGACCGCCAGTTTGGCACCACTTCCCGCTTCCAGATAAAGCAATTTGTTACCAATATATTCGCCGGCTTGAGCGGTTTGCAGCACATAATCAACATTACTCCTACGTAACGGTTCGGTTTTACTTACGCGTTCTACGGCGGTTTGTGTTCCGCTCTCGATTAAGATATAACCCGTAGAAATAACTTCCAGGCGTGTCTTTTTTAAAATGGGAACCGCATTTACCTGATGCTCGATTAAATAATCCGGATTTCTTCCAGATAATAACGTTAAGAACAGAATCCCGTCGGCCTCTTTGGAAATTTGCGAAGGATTTCCTGGGAAAAGCAAAATCGGTAAACGCAATTTTTGCTTTAACGTAAGGATTAATTCATCAATGATATCTGCCTCAACAATACTTCCGCCCACAAAAACATGAGTAGCCGGTGACTGATTGATTTTCTCAGCCAGCACCCCTACCTTTTCCATTACAATTTTATCCGGATCCAGCAAAACCGCCAGGAGTTTTTTCCCGTTTTTTTTAGCCGATACCATTTCGTTGTAAATCATTTTTTTGCAGAGCTTTATTATTTGGTAAAAGTAACTTTTTTGTCATACAATCATTAATATATTCCTCCATAATACCAAAATCTTTTTTCAGGGAACATGATTTTTATCATAAAACCGAGGTGTATCAGCACCGTACATTTGCTTCATAAAACATTAGAAATCATGACACTATATCAAAAAACATTCGAAGAATTTCAAGAAGGATACATGGGATTTACAACATTAGCCGTAATCGGACAGAGTTGTCTGGGAGGTGCTGCCGCCATGTACATTTTACAAAACGGCGTTTCTTTCTTTCAAATGGTTCAGTTGGCCTTGGTGGTCATTGCATGCAGCTTTGTTAACGGCGCTATTTTATCCCAACAAAAACCAAAATTGGTCTTCAACTTAATCATCGTTAGTGTTGCCATCAGCATTGCAGCTATCATTCTGAATAACTTCATTATTTAAGTAATGAAAAGAGATATCGAAAACAGAAATGACCTTTCTTTACTGGTTCACACCTTTTACGATAAAATTCGTGCTAACGAAGAGATTGGTCATTTCTTTAATGAAACAATAACCGACTGGTACGCCCATTTGGAAAAACTGACTGATTTTTGGGAAAACAACCTCTTTGCCGTTCGGAAGTATTTCGGCGATCCGCTTACGGCTCATGTCGAAGTGGACGAAAAATTCCAACACACCGTAAATCCGGATGTGTTTGGTCTTTGGCTCAATTTATGGTTTGAAACGCTGGAAGAATTATTCGAAGGTAAAAATGTAGAACTTTTGAAACGTCGTGCCCGAAAAATGGGAACTTTTCTCCTGATCAACATTTATGAAAACCGAACACGCCGTCAATCGGATTTCAAGGCGCAAACCAACATATAATTTTCGATTTCCTCGAAACAGATAGCGTAATGCTCAATGGTGTTATTGAAATGCAATTGTGCTTTACTTTTTTTGTCCGCAAGCAAAAATTCCTCTTCAAAAATATGATCGGGAAAGCTGATACCGGCTTCATTTTTCAATTTAAAAACAGCTTCTTTAATACCCCAGATAACGGTGGCTTTCCTTGCCTGATCTACTTCGGATAAATTTTCGAGATGGGAAACATCCATAAACCGCGGGGCAATTCGCAACACTTTTTCCTTTACCTGCTCGATATCCAATCCGATGTTTTTATCACTCAGCACAATTGCAGAAAAATCGAAAGAATGCGATATGGAAATATGAGTTCCGTCCTGTAAATGCGGTTTTCCGAATTCATCGTAATACAAATCAAAATCGGAATAGCCACATTGCTGCAACAACATCCGCACCCCAAGAAACCCTTTTTGATGACTTTCGGATTTCATTCCTTCCAAGCGGGTTAACGAAACATCTTTCAGGCGCGCAGACCGAAACAACGTGTTAAAATCTTCCTCTATTTTCCAGAGAAAAACTTTTGCACAACTGTCTATATTTACTTCTTTATAAAAAGGCATTCGATACTTTATTGTTTATCAAAAGATTAGATTCCTAAACAAATCACAAAATGTACAAAACACTATAGGAAAATTAAAGGAAATGCGTAATTTTGCAGTCCGAAATTTATCGGATAATTATTAAAACAAATATACTAAATAGATGAGTACAACAACAATTCCATTTGTAGCCTACAAAGTAAAAGATATTAATCTTGCGGCTTGGGGAAGAAAAGAAATTGAACTTGCAGAAGCAGAAATGCCAGGATTAATGGCGCTTCGTGCAGAATATGGAGCCAGCCAGCCTTTAAAAGGAGCGCGTATTGCAGGATGTTTGCACATGACGATCCAAACGGCGGTTTTAATCGAAACTTTGATTGCTTTAGGAGCAGAAGTTACTTGGTCTTCTTGTAACATTTTCTCTACACAGGATCAGGCTGCTGCTGCAATTGCTGCTGCTGGAATTCAGGTGTATGCTTGGAAAGGTCTTGACGAAGAGTCTTTCGATTGGTGTATCGAGCAAACCTTATTCTTTGGTGAAGACAGAAAACCGTTGAACATGATCTTGGATGATGGTGGTGATTTAACCAACATGGTTTTTGACCGTTACCCGGAATTAATCCCTGGCATCAAAGGTTTATCAGAAGAAACGACTACTGGTGTTCACCGTTTGTATGAAAGGATGAAAAACGGAACTTTGTTCATGCCGGCAATCAACGTAAACGATTCGGTTACTAAGTCTAAATTTGACAACAAATACGGTTGCAAAGAATCTGCTGTAGATGCTATTCGTCGAGCTACTGACGTTATGTTAGCTGGTAAAAGAGTGGTAGTTTGTGGATACGGTGACGTTGGTAAAGGAACGGCAGCTTCTTTCCGTGGTGCCGGTTCTATCGTTACAGTAACTGAAATCGATCCAATCTGTGCTTTACAGGCAGCTATGGACGGTTTTGAAGTGAAAAAATTAGACACTGTAGTAGGTAATGCGGATATCGTAATCACGACTACAGGGAACAAAGATATCGTGGTTGGAAAACATTTCGAAGCGATGAAAGACAAGACTATCGTGTGTAACATCGGTCACTTCGATAACGAAATTGACATGGCTTGGTTGAACAAAAACCATGGAGCTTCTAAAATCGAGATCAAACCTCAGGTTGACAAATACAACGTAAACGGTAATGACATCCTAATCTTAGCTGAAGGCCGTTTGGTGAACTTAGGTTGTGCAACCGGTCACCCATCGTTTGTAATGTCAAACTCGTTCACGAACCAGACATTGGCACAGTTAGAGTTGTGGAATAATTCAGCTGCCTACAAAAACGAAGTTTACATGTTACCGAAACACTTGGATGAGAAAGTGGCAGCGTTACACTTAGCTAAATTAGGTGTAGAATTGGAAACATTAAACGCAGAACAAGCGGCGTATATCGGTGTAGAGGTTCAAGGACCTTTTAAACCGGAATATTACAGATATTAATCAGTGATTAGTCAAAATAGTTTTAAAAAACCCTTACAGTGATGTGAGGGTTTTTTGTTTTTTTTACCAATCCCTTTTTCTAACATCAGCTACCCTTTACTCTCTCAAATTCACAACAAATTGAGCCGAAATTTTATCATAATCACTCGCTTCTAATTTTCCTTTTTCCTTTCTTAATGCAATCAAACCATTGCTTTTTTTAATTATTCCCTCAATAAATTCACGAGTATCTTTAGAATAGTTAAATGACAATTTCCGCCAATATTGACGAAGAATAGGAGATTGCATCCACATCAGAAAATTATTAACCCAAACATTCATGCCGGTTTCATCATATTTCCCGGTAGTCAAAAAATCTTCTATAGCCTGAAAAACCCTGAGAGAATAATAAACTTCCAACTGTTTTCTTTTAAACACATCATATTCCTGAGGTTTTTCAACAGCAAACTCAGCATCCTGAACCATACTGGAATACAGAAAATAACCCTCAGGATAATTTCCCAGCAATTCCTTTTGAGGATCAAGCCAATTCCGCTGGATATTTTCGATGGTATTATAAGACATCCTGTTCTCTTCTATCACATTATTAGACCTGATAGAAACATGAATGTTGTATATCACCAAAAAGAAAGAAAGTGATGCTAAAAGACGAAAAGAAAGCTCATATTTCTTATCTTTTGAAACATCAAGCCTTCGTATCAGTTCATACCCTACGAAATAAATTATAAAGATTATAACAAATATTATAATAGCTTCATTTTCAAAAAACCCAGTAAACTTCATGGTATCTTTATTTGTTACTAAACAAGTTACAAATAAACCAAAACACAACACTTCAAAAAAACAAAAACCCCTCGAAACACAATAAAACCAGACGAACTACAGCGAAAAAACAAAAAACCCGTTCCAAAATGAAACGGGTTTTCTATATAATTTAAGAGTATTTCTTATGCTTCGAATGGAACTACAGAAACAAATGACTTGTTGTCACCTTTTTTCTGGAATTTTACCACACCGTCAACTTTTGCATGTAAAGTATGATCTTTACCCATGTAAACGTTTTCTCCCGGGTTGTGCTTAGAACCTCTTTGTCTTACGATAATGTTTCCTGCGATAGCAGCTTGACCACCATAAATCTTAACGCCTAAACGTTTCGATTCTGATTCTCTACCATTCTTGGAACTACCGACACCTTTCTTGTGAGCCATGACGTATTGGTTTTAAAAGTTAATAATTATTCTTCTGTAGCTTCCGCTTTTTTAGTCGCTTTTTTCTTTGCTCCACCTGCAACGATACCTTCGATTACAATTTGAGTTAAAGATTGTCTGTGACCGTTTTTCTTTTTGTAACCTTTTCTTCTTTTCTTTTTGAAAACGATTACTTTATCACCTTTTAAGTGTTGTAACACTTTGGCTTCTACTGAAGCACCTTCTACAGCTGGGGCGCCTAAAGTCACGTTTCCGTTGTCGTCTAACAAAAGAACTTTGTCGAAAGAAACTTTCGCTCCTTCTTCAGACGCTAAACGGTGAACATAAACCTTTTGGTCTTTGCTTACTTTAAATTGTTGCCCTGCTATCTCTACGATTGCGTACATAACAATACTATTTAGTTAATTTTTTAAGTGCGCAAATATACGACTAATTCTTTATCCTACAACTAGTTTTCAAAAAATTACCACTAAAAAACTAAAAATCAGTTGTATTAGAAAAAAATAAAGGCTATTTGTAACAAAATCACGAAATTGCACACTCATTCACGAAATATAATAACTATTAACTCTTATGAAAAAATCTTTAATGGCTTTGAGTTCGCTTTTAATGCTTGGAGGCATTGCTTCCGCTCAAAAGGTAGCATTTGAAGAATACAAACTGGACAACGGACTGCATGTGATTTTACATCAGGACAAATCGGCTCCGGTAGTAATTACATCTGTAATGTACCATGTGGGATCAAAAGACGAAAATCCGGAAAGAACAGGATTCGCACATTTTTTCGAACACCTTTTATTCGAAGGAACCAAAAACATCTCCCGTGGTGAATGGTTTAAAATTGTAACAGCCAATGGCGGAAACAATAATGCCAATACCTCAGAAGACAGAACCTATTACTACGAAGTTTTCCCTTCCAACAACTTACAGTTAGCCTTATGGATGGAATCAGAGCGTTTGATGCATCCGGTAATCAACCAAATTGGTGTAGACACTCAAAACGAGGTAGTGAAAGAAGAAAAAAGACTTCGTGTAGACAACCAACCTTACGGAAACTTAATTACTGCCGTAAAACAAAACATGTACAAAGCACACCCTTACCGTTGGGCTCCAATCGGCTCTATGGAACATTTGGATGCTGCTACATTGGAAGAATTCCAAGCCTTCAACAAAAAATTCTACATCCCTAACAACGCCGTTTTAGTAGTTGCAGGTGATTTCGATCCGGCGCAGGCAAAAGAATGGATTAAAGGCTATTTCAGCCCAATTCCAAAAGGAACTCCGGTTGTAAAACAAAAATTTGAAGAAGCTCCTATCACAGAAACCATCAAAGCAACCTATCAGGATCCTAACATCCAGATTCCGATGATGGTAGCTACTTACAGAACACCATCCATGAAAACGCGTGATGCCAGAATTCTAGACATGGTTTCATCGTATTTATCTGATGGAAAAAGTTCTAAACTGTACAAAAAAGTGGTAGACGACAAGAAAATGGCCTTACAAATCGGGGCGTTCAACTATTCTCAGGAAGATTACGGAATGTACATTCTTTACGGTATGCCGATGGGTGAAAATACAACGGAAGGCTTATTGAAAGAAGTAGACGAAGAAATCGTAAAACTTCAAAACGAATTGATTTCGGAGAAAGACTTCCAGAAACTTCAGAACAAATTCGAAAACCAGTACGTAAACAGCAACGCAAGTGTAGAAGGAATTGCAGAAAACCTGGCTTCTTTTTACCTGTTGTATGGTGATGTGAATTTAATCAACACGGAAATCGACATCTTCCGTTCCATTACCAGAGAAGAAATCAGAGAAGCGGCTAAAAAATATCTAAACCCGAACCAACGTTTGATTTTAGATTATGTTCCTGCGAAAGACAAAGCACAAAACTAAGCCTAACGAACAACGAAACATGAAAAAGTACATTTATATAGCAGCAAGTTTATTTTTAGCAATAACCATGCAAGCACAAGACAGAACACAACCAAAACCAGGCCCTTCTCCAGTGGTAAATGTTGGGAAACCAACCACTTTCACCCTTAAAAACGGTTTAAAAGTTTTGGTAGTGGAAAACCACAAATTACCAAGAGTATCTTACAACCTTAGCATCGACTATGCACCTTATGCAGAAGGCGATAAAAAAGGAGTAGCCGATTTAGCCAGCGCTTTGATTGGTAACGGCACCAAAACCATGTCGAAAGATGCTTTTAACGAAGAAATCGATTTCTTAGGCGCTAACATCAACTTCAATGCAAGAGGAGCTTCTGCCAGCGGATTGTCAAAATACTCGGGAAGAATCCTAGAATTGATGGCTGACGGCGCACTAAACCCTATCTTCACTCAAGAAGAACTAGACAAAGAGAAAGCAAAACTACTAGAAGGTTTAAAATCTGAAGAAAAAAGCGTTACGGCTGTTGCCGGTCGCGTGGAAGACGTCTTAGCTTTCGGGAAAGACCATCCAAGCGGAGAATATTTAAGCGAGGCTACCATCAAAAACGTAACATTAAATGATGTTTCCCTTAACTACAACACGTATTTCGTACCAGGAAACGCTTATTTGGTAATCGTTGGAGATGTTAAAACCAAAGAGGTTCAAAAAATGGTAGAAAAACAGTTTGGTTCATGGAAAAAAGCCGTGGCTCCTGCTTTAACTTATACAGACCCTAAAAACGTTCAGTATTCACAAATTAACTTTGTTGATATGCCGAATGCGGTACAGTCTGAAATCGCTTTAGTGAACACCGTAAACTTAAAAATGACCGACAAAGAATACTTCGCGGGAATTTTAGCTAACCAAGTACTTGGTGGTGGTGGTGAAGGTCGTTTGTTTATGAACTTACGTGAAAAACACGGATGGACATATGGCGCTTATTCTTCTTTAGGTTCCGGTAAATACGTGGAGAAATTCCGCTCTGGGGCTTCGGTTAGAAATGCCGTAACAGACAGCGCCGTGGTAGAATTCATGAACGAATTGAAAAAAATCAGAACCGAATTGGTTACTGCGGAAGAATTGAAAAACGCAAAAGCGAAATACATCGGAAACTTCGTAATGCAGATCCAAAAACCGGGAACTATCGCGCGTTACGCCTTAAACACCGAAACACAAAAACTACCGGCTGATTTCTACGAAAACTACATCAAAAACATCAACGCGGTAACAGCAGAAGACATTAAAGCAGTGGCTAACAAATATTTCCTTGCTGAAAACACAAGAGTTATAATCGTTGGAAAAGCTTCGGAAGTATTACCAAGCTTAGAAAAGATGAGTGCTAAGGAAAAATTACCAATCATGTATTTTGACAAATTCGGTAATCCTACAGAAAAACCAAAAGTAAGCATTCCGATTCCGGCTGGCGTAACGACTAAAACGGTTTTCGACAGCTACATTAAAGCCATCGGTGGTGAGAAAGCTTTAAAAGCGGTAAAATCAGTAGCAACCGTTTCTTCCGGAACCATTCAGGGAACACCGGTTGAATTGACTACTAAGGTTTCCGACAAAAAAATGATGACGGAAATGAAAGCGATGGGAATGTCAATGATGAAACAAGTAGTGGGCGACAAATCCGGATACCGAGTAGTTCAAGGTCAGCGAAAAGATTTGACAGCTGAAGAACTGAAAGAACAAAAAGACGGCGCTATCCCATTCGAAGAATTAACATTAGTTACCAACCCGGCTGCGAAACTAGAAAGCATTGAAAACATGAACGGAACTGATGTTTATGTAATCAAAGAAGGAAAAACCACCTACTACTACGATGTAAAAAGCGGCTTAAAAACGGCTGAAGCTAAGGAAATGGAAAGACAAGGTCAGAAAATGACGCAAACCACGTACTACAGCAATTACAAAGAAGTAAAAGGCATTAAGTTCCCTCACGAAATCGACATGAACATCGGTATCGATATCAAATTGATGACTACGGAAGTAAAAATCAATGAAGGTGTTACTGCAGAAGATTTTAAATAAGAAATCACATTCTGATAAAACCAAAAAGGTTGTCCAACACGGACAACCTTTTTTTATGAACTTATTTTAGAATTCAAAAACACTTATCAAATACTGAATAGTTTAATTTCACCGCAGATTCGCAGATTATTTACGCAAAGGTTGATAAAAAACATACCATTTGAAATCACAGTAAACGGTTTTATTCTACTATTTTTCTTAATCTGCAAATCTGCGGTAAATAAAAATTTTACTTTTTAGCCGAAAGATAAACCCCAGCCAAAATAATTATCGCACCCAGCACTTGCACTATCGAAAGCACTTCCCCGTCCAGCACACCCCAAAAAATCGCCACAACCGGAAACAGATACGCAGACGAAGCAGCAAAAACCGGCGAAGTCATTTGGATCAGTTTAAAATACAACATATTCGCGATGCCGGTACCGATGATTCCTAAAATCCCAACAAATACAACCGAATGCTGTACTTTCACTTCTTGAAGCTGACCAAAAAATCCCGTTGAAAACAAAATCAGCAAAGCCGGAACCGCCATCACCACAAAATTTCCGGTAGTAATAGCCAAAGGACTAATATCCGAAAGGTACTTTTTGATAAAATTCACATTGAGCGCATAACAAAACGTTGCCACCACTACAAAAAGGGCATAAAAATAATCCTGATCTGGGTTGTGTGCCGCCCCGCTTAAAATAAGGATCAAGCTCCCTGCCAAACCCACCATTACCCCAATAAACTGGCTGCGCTGAAAAGCCAATCCAAAAAAAGTCACGCCTAAAATCAAAGCATTCAAAGGGGTAAGCGAATTCAGAATGGCACTAATGGAACTATCGATTTCACTTTGCGCAATGGCAAACAAAAAAGCAGGTACAAAAGTTCCCGTAAAAGCCGTTAGCGCAATGTATTTCCATTTCCCCAACGGAATCTGTGTCAAACTTCTGAAACCGACTATCAAAAGAAACGAAAACGCAAACAACATCCGCAACGAACCCACCTGAAACGGCGTTAACCCCACAAGACCACGCTTGATTAAAATAAACGAACTCCCCCAAATCAGGGCAAGTGCTGCCAATAAAAGCCATTTCAGCTGCTTGGAATCCATAACTATACTTTTGAAATGTCAAAATTCTGTTATTTAAATGACAATCGGCTGTTTTTTTGGGTAATTTTGCCCCAAATCAAGTAAATCATTAAAAATCAAAATTATACAAGATATGACTTTTTCAAAATCATTATTAATTGCAGCTGTAGCCGGAATAACATTTGCAAGCTGCAAAAAAGAAGAGAAAACAACAGAAAACGCTACTACTACAGCAGCTCCGACTCCTAAAAAAGAAATTGCCGCTGCGGATTTGCAATCAGCTACGTTCGAAATTAAAGGCATGACCTGCGCTATGGGCTGTGCTGCTACTATCGAGAAAAAATTAGCCGAAACGGAAGGCGTAAAAGAAGCCAAAGTAGATTTCGAAACCAAAACAGCTACCATCTCTTTCGACAAAACGGTAAACGATCAGGAAACGTTAACCAAAATTGTTGAAGGTGTTGCAGATGGCAAAACCTACAAAGTAGCCAACTACAAAGCAAACATCTGAACCGAAAACAAAGCCACCGATTGCTGGCCTACAATAAAAAAGGAACTCAAATGAGTTCCTTTTTTATTTATTATTATTTCCACCTTATGGTTTCCATGATTTTTCGCATGTCATTTTTGATATAGGCTGCTGCAGGCAATATCGAATCGTAATTCGGCTTGGCATAAAAGTACACCGAACCCACTAAGAAATGTCGTGTGCTGTCCGTTACGTAAAACTGGGCATTGGTTGCCGCGTTTCCGCCTACCTGATAAAACATCCCATACGCTTTATTCACAGGATTTAAAAAAGGCTGCTCTGCAATATCATCGGCTTTTACCACATGCTCGTACGTTAATTTTTGGGCATCGCGCAGTAACTGATCGATATTTCCGTTTACCGGCTTGTAATTCAGATAGATGGTCGCCTTCATTTTCGGATATTCAATTTCCATCGAACAATCCTGCTTCATCTTTACTTTTGAGCTTTCGTTAATATCAAAAGTAAACGAACAATTTGACGATTCATTGGAAAACAGACCGTATTTAGCAGTCGGATAATCCAAACGCAACTGTCCTTTTGGTTTCGGTATAGCATCTTCTTTACAACTTACCGCTGTTAACGATAGTGCAAATCCTGCCGCAAAAAGTATAGTACTGAATTTTATCATACAAGAAAGCCTTACGCTGAATTTTGGCGTAAAGATACAATGTGAAACGGAGTTTCGGAAAGATTATTTCAAAACCAGCCTGTTAAAACGGTAAATCGTCGCCTTCAAGAGTCGTTGGTGGCGCATCATAAGACGAATTATGTGATGCTCCTCCCCCTTGAGGGTTGAATCCGCCCTGCTTTTGCTCGAATTCTTTTTTGGTTGTAAGGAATGTAAATTCCGTTACCTGAATTTCGGTAGTGTATTTCGTAGTCCCTTCTTCCGTTTGCCACTGACGGGATTTGATGCGGCCTTCCACATAAATCTTATCGCCTTTGGACAGGTATTTTTCACAAATTTCGGCAGCCTTGTTGCGCACCACTAAATTATGCCATTCGGTAGAGGTTATTTTTTCACCGGTTGTTTTATTGATGTAAACTTCATTTGTCGCCAGCGGAAAACGTCCGATGCAGTTTCCTCCTTCAAAATAGTGCATTTTAACATCGTCTCCTAAATGTCCGATTAAAATCACTTTGTTTAATGTACCGTTCATGGCTTGTATGTTTTAGTAATTCTCAAATATACTACTTTTCTGTTCATTTTGCCAAAGTCGCTCCATAAAATTATGAATGACAATCGGAAAAGGAAATTTCATAATCGCTTCCGGATTCAAGGCTTGCGAAACTTCATCTTCCGTTTCCACTTCCCAAAAACGAATATTCAAATGCTGATGGGAAAGTTTATGAACAATCACCTCAGGATGAAGCGGTTTGATATTGGAAATTGTAAATCCAAAATTCCACTTTTCAATCAAAGCATAAGTAGCTTCATAATCTGTTAAAGAACTCGTTTCTAGGAGCGGGAACTCATATAAATTATGCCAAATCCCTTTTGCCGTTCGTTTCTGAACTATAGCATTGCCATTTTTATCTTTTACAATCAGATAATTAAAATAACGCGGTACCACTTTCGCCTTCTTTAGCTTTACAGGGAGCGTATCAACTTTTTTCATTTGTAGCGCCGCACAACTTCCGTTGAAAATACAAATTTTACAATTCGGATTTTTCGGCACACATTGCAAAGCACCAAACTCCATCATCGCCTGATTAAATTCCGAGGCTTTATCCTTTGGGAGCAACGAATCGGCCAAGGCAAAAAATTCTTTCTTAGCTTTAGGAGACGAAATATCCGTTTCCACTCCAAAATAACGAGACAAAACACGATACACATTTCCGTCTACCACCGGAACCGGAACTCCGAATGCAATGGAAGCGATGGCCGCCGCGGTGTAATCCCCCACGCCTTTTAACGCTTTAAGTTCATTATAGGTGTCGGGAAATTTTCCGCCGCATTCAAAAGCAATGTATTTTGCAGTCGCATGCAAGTTGCGGGCACGGGAATAATACCCCAAACCCTGCCACAATTTCAACACGGTTTCTTCATCGGATTTTGCCAAATCTTCAACCGTCGGAAAAGCTGCTGTAAAAGCAAAATAGTAAGGCATTCCTTGTGCTACTCGCGTTTGTTGAAGCATGATTTCCGAAAGCCATATAGCATAAGGATGATTCGTTTTTCGCCATGGCAAGTCACGCTTGTTTTGTAAATACCATTGAATTAACGAGTTAGAAAAATTCATGTTAAAAAAATTGGAAAACAAAAATAAAACTTTATGTGACTAAATTTTAATCAATTAGCTTGAAAATTTGTTTTTTTAATTGCTATATTTGCACACTCAAAAAATAATACACATTATTCTAAAATAAAAAGAAAGAAAATGACGAAAGCAGACATCGTAGCGAAAATTTCAGAGAAATTAGGCTTAGAAAAGGGAGACGTACAGGCAACAGTTGAGTCTTTTATGGACGAAGTGAAGAGCTCATTAGAAACTGGTGACAACGTATATTTAAGAGGTTTCGGAAGTTTTATCATCAAAACAAGAGCGGAGAAAACAGGTAGAAACATTTCAAAAAATACTACTATCAAAATTCCGGCGCACAATATTCCTGCTTTCAAACCAGCAAAAATCTTTGTTGACGGAGTAAAAACTAACACTGAAGTAAAATAATTATTTATTAATCACTAAACACGTACACTATGCCAAGTGGTAAAAAAAGAAAAAGACATAAGGTAGCGACGCACAAACGTAAAAAAAGAGCGAGAGCTAACCGCCATAAAAAGAAAAAGTAGTCTAAAGCTACTTTTTTCTTTTTAAACCAAAAAGTTCATTGACAGCGATAATCGAGAAACATCGGTTATCATCGGGTTTATACCTGTAAAAAATGTTTAATCCATCTGTACATTTAGTCACAAGTCATTTATTGGCTTAAAATTTAAAAGTATGGATAAAAATGTACCGCATGAACAAAGAATTAATCATTCGATCCAGTTCAGAAGCTGTAGATTTTGCCTTATTAAAAGATGGAAAACTAATTGAATTACACAAAGAAGAAGGCGGCGATGAAAAAGCCGGATTTTCGGTAGGCGATATTTTTATTGCCAAAATCCGCAAACCGGTGCCGGGACTGAATGCTGCGTTTGTGAACGTAGGTTTCGAGAAAGATGCATTTCTGCACTATCACGATTTAGGTCCAAATCTTTCTTCAATGATAAAATTCATAAAACTTGTAAGCGCAGGTAAAATAAAAGATTTCACTCTCAAAAATTTTCCTTTTGAACCCGAAATCGACAAGGACGGAGCCATTTCCGATGTGCTCAGCGCCAACCAGTCGATTTTAGTTCAGGTGGTGAAAGAACCAATTTCCACCAAAGGCCCCCGAATCAGTTCGGAGCTGTCGTTGGCAGGAAGATATGTTGTTTTAGTTCCTTTCTCCGACAGGGTTTCGGTTTCTCAGAAAATCGATTCCAAAGAAGAAAAAGACCGCTTAAAACGCTTGGTTCAATCCATCAAACCCAAAGGATTCGGCGTTATTGTCCGTACAGTAGCCGAAGGCAAAAAAGTAGCCGAACTGGACAGAGACTTGCAGAATTTGATCGACAAATGGTCGGCCATGTGCAAACGAATACCAACCGCTCATCACCCGTCGAAAATTTTAGGGGAGGTTAACAAAGCTTCTTCCATTTTAAGAGACGTGTTCAACGATACCTTTACCGGTATTCACGTGGATGATGAGGATTTGTATTACCAAACCAAGGACTATTTGCAAGAGATAGCCCCTTCAAAAGTCAATATCGTCAAACATTACCAGTCGAAGGAACTTCCTCTTTTTGAGAAATATCACATTGAACGACAAATCAAAACGTCTTTCGGAAAAACGGTTTCGATGAGCAAAGGAGCTTACTTAATCATCGAACACACCGAAGCTTTGCACGTTATCGACGTAAACAGCGGTAACCGATCCAACAAGGCAACCAATCAGGAAGACACCGCTTTAGAAGTAAACATGATTGCAGCGGCAGAAATTGCCCGTCAATTAAGACTTCGCGATATGGGTGGTATTATTGTTGTCGATTTCATCGATATGCAAAACCCGGAAAACCGTAAAACATTATACGATTTTCTGAAAGAGGAGATGAGTGACGACAAGGCGAAACACAAGATCTTGCCTCCTAGTAAATTTGGATTGATTCAAATTACTAGACAAAGAGTCAGACCGGAAGTAAACATCAAAACAAGAGAAGAAGACCCCAATGAAAACGGGGAAATCGAAGCTCCAATCTTAATTGTTGATAAAATAGCGGCTGATCTTGAACGAATTATCAAAGACCATAAAAAAGTGGTGCTAAATGCACACCCCTTTGTGGCAGCATACCTTACCAAAGGTTTTCCATCCTTACGTTCGAAATGGTTTTTCGAGCATAAGAAATGGGTGAAAATCATACCTCGTGACGCTTACACGTATTTGGAATATCATTTCTTCGATAAAGAAGGAACTGAAATTAAATAAAACTAAAACCGCCCGTTGCGAAACGAGGCGGTTTTTTTATGGCTTTTCCTGAATTTTTTGAAGCTTGTTCCCGCTGTCCGCTGTATCTTTTTGACCTCCAACAACGGAAGCTCATATTAGGTTTAACAAAAAGGATGCCGCTCCCATCGGGGCTAGTTAGCGTTTCGCTTTAAAGAAGCTTTTCATCAAATTGGCACATTCGTTTTCCATCACACCACCAACCACCACAGTCTTCGGATGCAATTGCGTGCCCATTTTCATAAACCCGCGCTGTTCGTCACGGGCGCCGTATACGATTTTGGAAATCTGCGACCAATACAACGCACCGGCACACATCTGACAAGGTTCTAACGTCACATACAAGGTGCAATCCTTCAAATATTTCCCGCCTAAAAAATTCGCTGAAGAAGTGATTGCCTGCATTTCGGCATGAGCGGTAACATCGTTAAGCATTTCCGTTAAATTATGGGTTCGGGCAATCACACGATTGTCCACAACCACAATCGCTCCTACCGGAATTTCGCCTTTTCCGAAAGCTACTTCGGCTTCCTGCAAGGCCTTTTTCATGAAATATTCGTCGGTAAAAATGTTTTCCATAAAACAAAAATACAATTTCATAAGTTTAAATTTTATTTTTTACAAGTAACTTATGGTATCGCCTATTGAAATATTGATGTTTGTTTGAGACAAACAACTTGGTAGTGGCGATTTCAAGTTGTACATTTGTACTATGTTCGAAAAACTCTTGCCAAACATCCAGAATCCTAGCGATTTACGAAAACTCACTCCGGAACAACTACCCTTTCTGGCCAAAGAACTCCGCGATTTCATCATCGATATAGTTTCCCGCAAAGAAGGGCATTTGGGTGCCAGTTTGGGCGTAATTGAGTTAACGATTGCTTTGCATTATGTTTTTAACACCCCAGAGGATCAACTGGTTTGGGATGTGGGACATCAAGCCTACGGACACAAGATTCTTACGGAACGCAAAGACGTTTTTCACACGAACCGTCAACTGCACGGCATTTCCGGATTCCCGAAACGAAGTGAAAGCAAGTACGACACCTTTGGCGTCGGACATTCCTCCACGGCTATTTCCGCCGCTTTAGGTATGGCTTTAGCTTCCAATTTAAAAGGAGAGACTGAAAAACAACACATCGCCGTAATCGGAGATGCTTCCATAGCTTCCGGAATAGCCTTTGAAGGCTTAAACCACGCCGGAGTAACCGATGCCAATCTTTTGGTCATCCTAAACGACAATGCCATTGGAATTGACCCAAGCGTGGGTGCATTGAAAGATTATCTTACCTCCGTGAAGGAAGGCAAAAACCCGAAAGACAACAACATGATTAAGTCGCTCAATTTTGAATATTCCGGCCCGATTGACGGACATGATTTTGATGCACTTCTGAAAGAATTAAACCGTTTAAAACACAAAAAAGGACCTAAATTCCTGCACATCATAACCACCAAAGGCAAAGGCATGCAATTGGCGGAAGAAGATCAGGTAAAATATCATGCTCCGGGAAAATTCAATCCGGAAACCGGAGAAATTCTACCCAAATCGGAAGAAAATCTACCCCCAAAATTTCAAGATGTTTTCGGTCACACTTTAGTCGAACTGGCAAATGAAAATCCAAAAATTATCGGAATAACACCCGCTATGCCTACGGGTTCATCCATGAAATTCATGATGGACACGTTTCCCAAAAGAGCTTTGGATGTGGGCATTGCCGAACAACATGCCGTAACACTTGCTGCTGGAATGGCAACACAAGACATGATTGTTTTCTGCAACATTTACTCGACATTTCTTCAACGTGCTTACGACCAGGTGATTCACGATGTAGCCTTGCAAAACTTACCGGTAATTTTTTGCCTGGACCGTGCCGGATTGGTAGGTGAAGATGGCGCTACACACCAAGGAGTTTATGACCTCGCGTATCTAAGTTGTATCCCAAATCTCATCATTTACGCCCCAAAAGATGAAGTCGAACTGCGTAACATTATGTACACCGCACAGTTGGGTTTAAACCATCCTATTGCCATCCGTTATCCACGGGGCAGAGGAATATTGAAAAACTGGCAGGTGCCTTATCAAAAACTTGAGATTGGTAAAGCACATTTGCTGCAACAAGGATCGGAAACAGCCATTCTAACAACAGGATTTATAGCCAATAATGTCAGCGCAGCCTTATCACAACTTGACAGCTCTTCGAAATTCAGCCATTATCACTTTCCGTTTGTTAAGCCACTGGATTTTGAAGCATTAAAAGACATCTGCCGTACCCACAAACATATCATCACAGTAGAGGATGGCGCTATAAATGGTGGTTTCGGAAGTTTGATTGCTTCTTTCGTTACAGCGAACAACGTTGCTGCTTCTGTAAAAAAACTCGGAATTCCGGATGAATTTATTGAACAAGGTTCTGTTTTGGAGCAACAACAAATTTGCGGCATCGACGTTAATAGTTTGAAAAATATTTTTTCAACTTATTGAAAATGTTGATTTTTGCACCAAATTTAACCTAACTACTATTATGAACTGCTTAAAAAAATATCTTTTAGCATTTTTCTGTATTGTGTTTTTTCAATTGGGTTCGGCACAAGACATTATCAGAACAACAGAACTTGACACTATCAAACACTGGGAGAAAGACAACATTGTGGGTTTAGATCTAACACAAGTTTCTTTTATGAACTGGAATGCCGGAGGAGAAAACTCCATTTCAGGTATTTTAAAAGGCGCCTTTGTACGCAAATACACGAAAGGACGTTTTGTTTGGCACAATGAGCTTATCGCGCGCTACGGGCTAAACAAACAAGATGGCCGTGAATCCAGAAAAACAGACGACGCCGTGCAATTGAATTCAACTGCCGGGTTTAAAACAGACTCAATTTCCAATTGGTATTATTCTGCAAAATTCAATTTTAACACACAGTTCACCAATGGTTATGCGTATCCAAACACAGAACTGGCGATATCTAAACCTTTTGCACCGGCTTATATTTTCCTGGGTATTGGTGCTGAATACATCAACAAAGAAGAAGGTTTTAAGGCCTACTTCTCACCGCTAACCCAAAAAACCACTTTAGTATTGGACGAACGTTTAGCCGATCAGGGGGCGTTTGGGGTTACAAAAGCTTCATATGATATTGACGGCAATATTATTGAACACGGGAGAAGATCGAGGACAGAATTGGGTATTTTGGTGACCAATCAATTTAAAAGGGAAATTTTCAAAAACATCAATATTGATCATCGTTTGACTTTATACAGTGATTACATTAACAATTTTGGAAATATAGACGTGGATTGGCAGTTACAATTTGATATGGTAGTCAATCAATATGTAAGGGCTAGTATCGCTACGCATTTAATATATGACGACGACATTAAATCAAAAGAAGACATAGATGGCGTTCAGGTAATCCGAGGACCAAAAATCCAATTAAAACAAATTCTTGGCGTTGGGCTTAGCTACTCTTTTAAGTAAATAAAAAAGGGTTCCGAATTCGGAACCCTTTTTTATTATAACACACTTTTCTTATTAGTTAAGAATGATTTTCTGTGTATAGTTTAGGTTTTCACCGTCAATCTTAATTAAATACATTCCTGTTTGTAACCCACCTAAGTTGATCGATCTCTCAACCGCGAAATCATTAATTTCCTGATTGTATACTTTTCTTCCGTTCAAATCGAATACTTGAACCGATAATTTTCCGGAATAGTTGTTAATCGCAACATTCAACTGCCCTTTTGTAGGGTTTGGATACACCTTGATAACTTTTTCATTCTGGAATTGGTCCACTCCTAACGTACAGTTTGGTCCTGCAGGTGGTGTAAGGAAATCTTCAACTTGATCCTGAATTCCAGCCACACCGTTATTATTTGGTCCGGATGAGGCATTAACTCCTACTCCTCTTCTTGCAAACGTTTGCCAAATCATACAAAAATCCTGACCTCCAGTGGTAGCCTGATCAGCAGCAATAATAGCATCACGGGCAGTGATAAAGGTTGGGTTACATCCGTCCAGTTTAATAGCATCCAAAACCAAACGCATTACTTTATTGTTCCCTCCGGTTCCTGTATAAATATTTGAATCGTATCCGTATTTATCGATATAATTCCAAGTCAAATCCCACAATATCGCACACCAAACCGAACCTACTGAATGCGAATCAACTGTATTAGCGGTTGTAACCATGGTATTTGTGCTACCGTAAGTATGCGGATTAACTGCCATATCGGTAGAATATCTGTATTGTCTGATTCCACGTCCCGTAGTTGGTTGATTAACCGCAAATGTAGCGATTCCTCTTGCATCATTTCTGGTATCTCCCGGTTTGATTTGCATCATCAGCCAAAACCAATCCGACCAACCTTCACCTTGTTGCTCAGAACCACCTAAACAGTTTCCTGATAATCGGGTAGAAATTCCGTGACCGTATTCATGAGCAATAATTCCATTATCGAAATCTCCATCGGTATTCACAAAAGCTGGCGCCGACAATGTTCCTGTAGTCGTTCCATTAGCCATAGCAGCAATAATTGCCTCTCCTTCGGTCATATTCACACTCACTGCAGGAATGGTAATGGTTGCGTCTGCACCTCCCATACTAATGGTTCCGGCAACATTGTTCACCACGATGGCTGCAACTGCTCCAGCATCCTGAGCAAATTTAACTTTTTCAACAAAAGCACAAGTTCCTCTTCGGATTACAGCAATTTTACCGCTTAATGCTGCCGCATTAGTAGCCGAAGTACATGCATCGCTGGTGTCCGGCATACCATCATTAAACAACACTAAAGGTGCGGTTAATCCTGGAGACAGTGGTATGGCCACATGCCCAGGGCTGAATCCGTTATCTACTATGGGATACGTTCCTGCCGCTGAACTCGGTGCTGCAATAACCAGACTTGGAGCTGGCCCAACATTCCATAAGAACATCTGCATTCTTGGCGAACCACCGTCAGAAGGAGTACCAAAATTTGCATTATTAACACCCGAACCATCCTGAGCATCTGCATTTACATAATCATTTCCAACACCACCTCTTCCATAATTTGAAGACTGGAAGTTTTTATTGGCTTCATTAAAACCATACTGATACCAAACATCATGCACAACATTATTCATGTAGAATAAGTTGGTTGTAGCTGCCGGTAAATAAGTACTCGCTACTACACCATTTCCGCCGTAAGCGAAATCGAAAGTAAGGTCTGGATATGTACCTGTTCCTGTAGCAGGATTTCCAGCTGAATCGTTTCCATCAGTATCATCTTTTGCGAAAACATTGTTCCCTCTGGTTGTATTATATCTTGTAAGCAAATCGCCTCCTCCAATTATATTATTGGTATTGTGCCATCCGTTAGGAGAAGCATTGGCAGTAAACTCCGGATTAGTAACCAATTGTCTGGCGCTGTGATTCGGGCTCTCGTAATTCCATGGAATAACTCTGTAGTTTGTAGTTCCTGGAGTTAACAAAGCAGAAGCCGCTTCTTGCTTAAAAGCAGCCTGCGAAAAATTCATTGACGCCATATAAGCATGAGAATGCGCACTATGATTGTCCCCGAAAGAACAAGAAAGCATCATATCTTTCTGTTCAAGCATTTTTCCGGTTACCGCGTCTACTTTTAAATTCCAAAGGTGCTGGGTATTCTGTGAGAAAAACTCATAATCCCAAGCCAGTTGTAAGGTATTATCTTCGGTTAAAAAATACACCAATTCTGCCCTAATCGGATCATGTACCAAAATCCCGTTGCTTAATTTAAAATCATGATTATTTGATTCGATAATCTGGACACCGGTTAGTTGATTTTCATTAATGGTCCCTAAAACTCCCATCAAAGCATCCGTAACGCTTTTAACAGGTTCCGTCGCATTGACTTTTGAAGCTACGTTTGAAATAAATTCTTCACCTCCATTTAGCACCTGACCATTTTTAATCCAAAAATTAGAATCGGAGTTAAAAACTTCAATTCCACCGTGACGTTGCTTAACGTGATAATTGTTAATTCCTGTCGATTCCGAGCTGAAATCATTCACGATCACTAAATCGGAAATATCCTGATTGGTCAGTGAAAACTTTGAATGATTTTGACTCATGTACGCGTTAATCTTCTCCAAAGGCTCTTGTGAAAATCCAATCAGAGGAACGAAAAAAAGTAACGCTAGAGTAATTTTTTTCATAGTTAAGTTGATTAATTTTTTAGTTAAGTACCACAAAATTAACCTTTTAATTGAATTAACAAAATAATAACAATTTTTTCAACTAATTCCCTGAATAATTTTAAATAATTGAAGTGCCTTTCCGTCTGTAAGAAGCGAAATAAAGTGACAAATGTGCATTAAACGCTCATACAAACTCATTTTCTCCGTAACAAATTTCTCCGGCAACAACTTTAAAATCAACAGATCATAATTACTTGGCTTTCCTTCAAACTTGTTATTATAAGCCGTACAAAACTTATCCAGAAGAGTATTAATCACCTGATAACCTACTACTTCTTTTTCAATTACCTCCTTGCTTTGGTAAATATTTTTGACACTTATTTTGATGATATCGTTCATCTGTGCTTTAAACTGGCTCTTGTCGGTTAATGCCGCATGGAACTGCCCTTTTAAAATAGCTTCTTCATTTTCCAGAAACACATTCACCGCATCGTTAATCAAACTTCCGATAGCCAAGGCACGCAAATAACTAATGCGGTCTTCTTTGGTGGTGAGGGATTTGTATTTATCGGAATCAATGCTGTTTTTTACAAGCTTAATCATGTATTCCAATGCGAATTCTTCCTGAATCAACCCTAAGTTGATACCATCTTCGAAATCGATAATTGTATAACAAATATCATCGGCGGCTTCCACTAAAAAAGCTAACGGATGGCGTTCAAAACCGATATCCTCCCCGGTTTTATTCGAAAGCATCCCTAATTCTTTGGCCACCTCTTTAAAAAATGCTTTATCCTGCTGAAAGAAGCCGTATTTTTTATCCGCAATATTTGGAGTCGGCTTTTTGGGCAGACTTTCTTTCGGGTACTTCATAAAAGCACCAAGTGTTGCATAGGTCAAACGCAAACTACCTTCCACACCGGGGCGGGAACTGGTTACCACCGAAAAACCATTGGCATTCCCCTCAAAATCAATTAAATCCTGCCATTCTTTATCAGAAAGCTGTTCTTTATACTGTTGTCCGTTTCCGGTTTTGAAATATTCCCCGATTGCTTTTTCACCGGAATGCCCAAACGGCGGATTCCCGATATCGTGCGCTAAAGCTGCCGCAGCCACAATCGCTCCGAAATCGTTCATATGATAACCGTGCACCTCTTTCAGATACGGATATTTCTCTAAAATTTTCTTTCCAACCAAACGCCCCAAAGAACGTCCCACTACGGAAACTTCCAGACTATGCGTTAGCCGTGTGTGCACAAAATCGGTTTTGGAAAGTGGGATTACCTGCGTTTTGTCCTGCAGACTTCGGAAAGCAGAAGAAAAAATGATTCGGTCATAATCCACTTCAAACCCTAATCGGGTATCGTCCTGTTCTTTTCGCAAACGTTTGCTGGTATCACCTTGTCGTTTTAAGGATAAGAGTTGTTCCCAATTCATCATAGGGTATAGCTTTATTTTAGTTCTTTCTTCATACAGACACTACTTTCCACACCAATGTATTGCCCGTAATTGGGTATGGACCGGTATCCGAATTTCTTATACAAGGCAATGGCGTTTTCCAGTTTCTGGGAAGTTTCCAAAATACAGAAATTAAATTGTAATTCGACAGCCCATTTTTCCAATTCCTGTAAAACACTGTTTGCCACACCTTTTTTACGGTGCTCCGGATGTACAAACATCCGTTTAATTTCACCGGTTTGAGAATCGTATGCTTTAAGAGCGCCACAACCAATGGCAACATCATTCTCATAGCAAAGCACCACATTTTGGAGGTAAATCTGGTTGTATTGGGCAAAAAAGTCTTTCTCATCACCATCAATATCGATTAAAAAAGTATCGAATAATTGCGTGAGATATTTAAAATCCGAATGATCGGAAGTTGTTCGAACCAATTGCATCATCAGTGTAATTTATTGATTTCGGCCTGAATAATATTATTTTTCACCTCCTTAAAAACGTGATTTTTGGCTTCGGCAAAGGAAACTTCGTAAACACGCTCCAATTTCGTGAATTCTGACGGATATTTTGCCAGAAGCACATCATAATACTTATCAAGCACTTCTTTAGAAGGCAACGTAAATTCCAGTTTCAGTTCAAAACGGCGCACTAAGGCCTCGTCGATCATCTGAATCTGATTGGTGGCGGCAATCAATATGGATTTCTTCGGAAAATGATCGATGAGTTGCAAAATGGCATTCACCACCCGTTTCATTTCGCTGTTGTCTTTGTTGTCATAATCACGGATTTGCCCGAGGGAATCAAATTCATCAAAAAACAGAACCGCGCTTTCGTAATTCACTTCTTTAAATAAACCTTCGATGTTTTTTGCCGTTTCTCCTAATTTCGAAGATACAATACTCGCCAAATTCACAATGATGATTTTCTTATCGAGTTTTTTGGCAATCGCTTTGGCCGTCATGGTTTTACCGCAACCGGTCTTCCCATACAACAGCATTTTATTGATTACGGGCAAATCGTATTTTTCCAACACTTCCCGAAACTGATATTCTTTGAGAAACTGGTTGATTTGTTTGGAAACGGCTTCGTTAAAAACCACATCTTCCAAATTGATGGTGCTTCGGTCGGTAAAATATAAGGTACTCAAGGAATAGGATTTAAATGCAGAAAATTACTTATTCTTTATCATTAGCCAAAAAGAAATTACGGGATTTCTTCGGATATTGGTCGTAACTTTTATCACTTGGGTTTTCGATTACCGATTTGATGTTCACCTCATCACCCACTTTGAAATTCGCTACCGTATACTGATAGTCTAACAAATATTCGCCACAGAAAAAGTTTCCGTTTTCATCTTTTTCGATAATGCCTGTATACACCCCTTTTTTCTTGTCTTTTGCCATACTTTTATTTTTTGAATTACAAAGGTACGAAGACCTTATCGATTTATTATAAAACAAAAACAGCCATCATTACTGACAGCTGCTTTCACTCTATTAATACAAATCAAATTCTTTTATTATGACCCGCACATTTCGCAATCTTCCGGGCCTGCGTTTTTAGAACGCTCAAGCATGGCACGAAATTCATCCGGAGTCATCTCCTGATTTTCGTTCGCTACTTCAGCGGCTACAGCGATTGGTTCGGATTTTTTATCGTTGCTCAAGGTAAACTTAATAGCATCTACGGCTGATTTCGTTCTCAGGTAGTACATACCTGTTTTCAATCCGGATTGCCATGCATAGAAATGCATTGAAGTTAATTTAGAGAACGTTGCCCCTTCCATAAACAAGTTTAACGATTGCGACTGATCGATGAAGTAGCCTCTGTGACGGGACATATCGATAATATCCTTCATACTCATTTCCCAAACTGTTCGGTACAATTCTTTGATATCTTGCGGGATACCGTCAATATCCTGAATCGAACCGTTGGCACGCATGATTTCCTGCTTCAGACTCTCATTCCACAAACCTAAACTCACTAAATCATGCAACAAGTGTTTATTCACCACGATAAATTCTCCGGACAATACACGACGAGTGTAAATATTGGATGTATACGGTTCAAACGCCTCATTGTTTCCTAAGATTTGCGAAGTCGAAGCAGTCGGCATCGGTGCCATCAACAACGAGTTACGCACTCCGTTAGCCATTACTTCTTTACGAAGCGATGCCCAATCCCAACGACCACTCAAATCGCTGTCATTCATACCCCAAAGGTTGTACTGGAATTCTCCTTGAGAAATCGGCGAGCCTTGGAAAGTTGAATAAGGCCCTTCTTCTTTTGCCATTTCCATGGAAGCAGTAACTGCCGCAAAATAAATGGTTTCGAAGATTTCCTGGTTTAATTTTTTAGCTTCATCCGACGTAAACGGCATTCTCAATAAGATGAACGCATCAGCCAAACCTTGCACGCCTAATCCTACCGGACGGTGACGCATGTTGGAGTTTTCCGCTTCTTTTACCGGATAGTAGTTGCGATCAATTACTTTGTTCAGGTTACGGGTAACACGTTTGGTTACATCATGTAACAACTGATGGTTGAACTGACCGTTTTCCACGAACATTGGCAACGAAATCGACGCTAAGTTACACACCGCAATTTCATCGGCAGACGTATACTCTAAAATCTCCGTACACAAATTCGAAGAACGAATGGTTCCTAAATTTTTCTGGTTCGATTTACGGTTCGCCGCGTCTTTATACAACATGTATGGCGTTCCGGTCTCAATTTGCGACTCTAATATTTTTTCCCAAAGCTCACGCGCTTTGATGGTTTTTCTTCCTTTTCCGGCTTCTTCGTATTTAATGTACATCGCGTCGAACTCATCACCATACACATCGTATAAGCCCGGACACTCGTTCGGACACATTAACGTCCAGTGTGCGTCGTCCTGTACGCGTTTCATAAACAAATCGTTCATCCACATGGCAAAGAACAAATCACGGGCACGCATTTCTTCTTTTCCGTGGTTTTTCTTCAAATCCAGAAAATCGAAAATATCAGCATGCCAAGGCTCGATGTAAATCGCAAAACTTCCTTTACGTTTACCGCCTCCTTG
This sequence comes from Flavobacterium enshiense, assembly GCF_040750275.1. Classification (GTDB taxonomy): domain Bacteria; phylum Bacteroidota; class Bacteroidia; order Flavobacteriales; family Flavobacteriaceae; genus Flavobacterium; species Flavobacterium enshiense_B. The sequence goes on along the minus strand of NZ_JBDOCV010000001.1, from coordinate 55,692 downwards.
ATCCACATAACGCGCCGTGTCGTTGAATACACGCAACATCGGTACAATTCCGTTCGACGTTCCGTTCGTTCCACGGATGTATGATCCGGTTGCTCTTACGTTATGGATAGACAAGCCGATTCCTCCCGCCGATTGCGAGATTTTAGCAGTTTGCTTCAACGTATCATAAATTCCATCAATACTGTCATCCTGCATCGTTAATAAGAAACAAGAAGACATTTGCGGTTTTGGTGTTCCCGCGTTGAAAAGCGTTGGTGTTGCATGCGTGAAGAATTTCTTCGACATAAGCTCATACGTTTCAATGGCTGCCGGAATATCGTTTAAGTGAATCCCCACCGAAACACGCATCAACATATGTTGCGGGCGTTCAACAATTTGCCCGTTAATGCGCAACAAATAGGAACGTTCTAAAGTTTTAAACCCGAAATAATCGTAGTTGAAATCGCGGTTGTATATGATGGAAGAATCCAAAATTTCCGCGTTGTCCATGATTGCCTGATACACTTCTTCCGACAACAAAGGAGATTCCTGCCCTGTTCTCGGATTCACGTAATGGAACATATCCGACATGGTTTCCGAGAAGGATTTTTTGGTATTTTTATGCAAATTGGAAACTGCTATACGAGCTGCCAATTGCGCATAATCCGGGTGGGTTACCGTCATGGAAGCTGCTGTTTCCGCTGCTAAGTTGTCCAACTCTGAAGTAGTTACTCCATCGTACAAACCTTCAATAACACGCATGGCTACTTTTACCGGATCAACCAAATCGTTTAATCCGTAGCATAAAATTCTCACGCGGTCGGTGATCTTATCGAACATAACCGGCTCTCTTCTTCCGTCTCTTTTTACTACATACATAGTGTTACTGTTTTGAAGGTTAGTTTATATAATGTTGGCCATTGGCCGTGAATTGTCTGGTTTGTCTTCGATTAAAAATCAGCGTCGAAACTGATTTTTTGCGAATCGGTGTCTTTATTCAAAACGCCTGCTTTTTGGTATTCCGAAACGCGCTTCTCGAAGAAATTCGTTTTCCCTTGCAACGAGATCATGTCCATGAAATCGAAAGGATTGTTCGAGTTGTACACTTTTGAACACCCTAACTCCACTAATAAGCGATCCGCTACGAATTCTAAGTATTGCGTCATTAATCCCGCGTTCATTCCGATCAAACTCACTGGTAACGATTCGGTGATAAACTCTCTTTCAATAGTTAACGCATCGGTAATAATATCAGTAATACGTTCTTTAGAAACTTTATTTACCAAATGATTATTGTGTAAATGCACCGCAAAATCACAGTGAACACCTTCGTCACGGGAAATCAATTCGTTAGAGAACGTTAAGCCCGGCATCAAACCGCGTTTTTTTAACCAGAAGATCGAACAGAATGCTCCGGAGAAGAAGATTCCTTCCACCGCTGCAAACGCAATTAGCCGCTCTGCAAACGAATCGGACTCGATCCATTTTAAGGCCCAATCGGCTTTTTTTCGAATTGCCGGAAACACTTCAATAGCATGGAACAACTGGTTTTTCTCTTCTTCGTTTTTCACATAGGTATCAATCAACAACGAATACGTTTCGCTGTGGATGTTTTCCATCATGATCTGGAAACCGTAGAAAAACTTCGCCTCCGGATATTGCACTTCGTTTACGAAATTCTCCGCAAGGTTTTCGTTCACAATTCCGTCTGAAGCGGCGAAAAATGCCAAAATGTGTTTGATAAAATATTTCTCATCATCATTCAACTTACTGTTCCAGTCGGTCAAATCCTGATGCAAATCAATTTCTTCCGCAGTCCAGAAACTGGCTTGCGATTTTTTATACCATTCCCAAATGTCATGGTGTTTGATCGGGAAAATTACAAATCGGTCTTTGTTATCCTGCAATATAGGCTCGACTACTGACATAGTATGCTGACTTTTATACGATTAAAAAAATGATTATTTAACTAGATTGGGGTTTACAAAGATTGTCATTTGTATTGTAAAAAGAAAGTCAAACTTATTCACAATTTGACCGAGTTTTTAACAATGAAGATTTTCTTGTCAATAAAATTTTATGTTGCCAAATACTTGGAAATCAATATTTTACAAATAAATAAAATCTTACAAATTCTATCTGAACCGCAGTAAAACATCGGCTTAAAGCCACTTTAAAAAAGTAAAAAACCGAAGCTATTTTTTGTACTCTGCTGCAACTTTTTCCAATTCAGAATACCATTCGGAACCAAACTTTCTGGTAAGCGATTCTTTCAGAAATTTATACACCGGAACTTCTAATTCTTTTCCAAGTGAACAAGCATCGTCACATATGTGCCATTTATGATAGTTCACGGCCGAAAATTCAGAATACTCCTTAACGCGAATCGGGTACAAATGGCAGGAAATTGGTTTTTTCCAATCCACAATCCCTTGGTTATAGGCCTGCTCGATACCGCAAAGCGCGGTTGGGCCGTCGAAAATAACGTAAGCGCAATCCGCTCCGTCAATTAAAGTCGTTTCAAACTCTCCGTCTTCACCGATAACCGAAGTCCCTTGTGCTTCGATAGCTGCAATCCCTTCCGGGCGTAAAAACGGTTTTATTTTAGGAAAAATATCCGCTAAAATTTTTGTTTCCTCTTCCGATAGTGGTGCACCGGCATCTCCGTCCACACAACAGGCTCCTTTGCAGGCCGACAAATTGCACACAAACTCCTTTTCTAAAATCTCCTCCGACACTATGGTTTTCCCTAACTGAAACATATTTTTTACGCTAAATTTCCGGAGCAAAGTTACGAAGATTCCACCCAGAATCCCGCAAATGTTAGAAATTAACGATTTATTAGCTAACTTCGTAATAAAACCAATAATTTTGCAACCTCACAAACAAAACAACTCGCTATGGAATTGGATGTAAAAGAAATTTTAACGGTTGGAATGGTACTTTTCGCGGTAATCGACATTGTGGGAACCATCCCGATTATCGTGGATTTGAGAAGCAAGGTCGGCCACATTCAATCCGAGAAAGCCTCAGTGGTTTCAGGGATTATCATGATTACCTTTCTTTTTGTGGGGGAAGAAATTCTGAAATTTATGGGGGTTGATGTTAAATCGTTTGCTGTAGCGGGTTCGTTCATCCTTTTCTTTTTGGCTTTGGAAATGATTCTAGGCATCACATTATATAAAGACGAAGAACCTAGCACAGCTTCCATCGTTCCACTTGCCTTTCCTTTGATTGCGGGTGCAGGAACCATGACCACCTTACTATCCCTACGCGCACAATACCAGAGCATCAACATTGTTGTAGCGATTCTTATCAACATTATTATCGTATACATCGTACTGAAATCTTCTTCAAAAATTGAAAAAGCGTTAGGCAAAAATGGCTTGGGCGTTATACGAAAAGTATTTGGCGTAGTACTATTAGCAATTGCTGTTAAATTATTCGCAGCTAATGTTAAAGGTCTATTTGTTTAAACCCAATTTTAGTAGTTTTACACCTTATTTCAATAAATCTAAATGGAGATGATAAAAGCTGTTACAGTTTTCTTTGCCTATGAAGTTGTTTTTCAAGCGAGCCGCATCGAATGCCTATAACAAATAAAATTAAAGAGATGAAAGTTTTTACCTATATTTTGATTGCCCTAGCCCTGGGTCTTATTATTTTTAACATTACACTGTTGGATTTCAACAATCTTTTTGAAGGAAACAGCATGGTAGCCTTAATTGGGATTGCCGCTTCCCTTTGTGCGGTATGCATACTGTTGATTTTTCGAATGTCGAAAATTATCGATGAAAAAACCAAGGAATAGTTAGTTGTCCGTAAAAAGCAGTCCGTCACAACATTCGTTCACAGTTTCCTGCTTATTACATTTAACTATACCACTAACCCCTAATCGCTTATTATAAATGTTCGATGTCCTCATTATTGGCGGTGGCGTTTCAGGGATTTCCTGCGCTTTGATTTTAGGATCCGCCCACAAAAAAACGTTTGCTGCCGATAAAAAAATCGGGGTTATTGCACACCAAAAAGCATCTTCCCTTCAGGATGCCATTTTTTACAACGCGTATGGAATTCCCAACGGAAAATTGGGTGCAGAACTTCTAACCGAAAGCACAAGCCATCTTTCTGAAATTTACCCGCATATTCAGCAAATCGAAAATGAAAAAGTAATTAGCATCAGTGGGGAAAACGGAAACTTTACCATTACCACCAACAAAAACACCTATACTTCAAAAATAATTGTGGTAGGTATTGGTTCGTCCAATCTTTTTGCAATTGACGGACTGATGCAGTATGTAACACCTCATCAAAAATCTTTACCGGAGAAAAACCGAATCCAGCTTAAAAACAACGATCATAAAGTAACCGAAGGCATTTATGTTTGTGGCACTTTGGCCGGGCATCGCAGCCAACTTTCCATCGCAGCCGGAAGTGGCGCCGCAGTAGCTACTGATATTTTGGTTTTATGGAATGATGGCACGGAAACACATTCGCACGACAGCATTAGGAAATAGCAATCATTGTTCGGTGACGAATGATCAGTGGCCAGTTTCAGAAATTTTCAATTTTAACTTCTATTGCTTCACCAAGACCTTTTTCACCATCGCATCTTCTTTCAACACGATTTGAAAATATTTGTTTTCATCAAAAAGCTGTCTGACAAATTCTGCGGCCATATAGCGTTTCACTCTTTCTTTATTACCGTCAAGATTTAAAATCAAGCCGCTATTGGAAATATAGGCTTTGAAATTATTGAAATACAAATCGGTTTTATTCAGTTTGTCCAAAACTTGTGAAAAAGTAAGGTTTTGAAATGCACTTCGGCTCTTATCCAATTGCTCAAAAACGAAATAACTCGCAATGCCGGACTGCATCAGCAGGGAAAGCGCTTCGTCGCCGTGACTGCCTTCGATTGCCACAAAAACATCGGGAATAATTCCACCACCGCCGTAAACGATTCTGCCTTTTTTTGTTTTAAATTTCAAACTGTCGGCTACTTTGATACTGTCGGCTGCAAAAAGTTCTCCATTGATGAATCGCTTTTCAAAATCGCTGAAATATTCATCATTTCCGTGATCGTAAGGCTTTTGAATGGATCGTCCGGAAGGTGTATAATAACGAGCTACCGTTAATCGCACTGCGGAACCATCACCAAGTGGCATTTCTTTTTGTACTAGGCCTTTCCCAAAGGAACGTCTTCCTACCACGGTTCCTCTGTCGTTATCCTGAATCGCGCCTGCCAGAATTTCACTCGCCGAAGCCGAATTTTCATTGATCAAAATATAGAGTTTACCATTCTCGAAGTTCCCTTCATCGGTAGCATAAGTGGTTTCGATTTTACCTTTTTTATTTTTAGTCTTGACGATGACGTCTTTGTTTTTCAGGAATTCATCCGCGATTTGAGCTGCCATTTCCATGTAACCGCCTCCGTTTTCACGTACATCGACAATGAGTTCGGTCATGCCCAAACGTTTTAATTCCAACAAGCCTTTTTTAAACTCTTTATACGTAGTTTCGGCAAAGCGATTAATTTTGATGTATCCGGTGCTCTTATTCAGCATGGTGGCAATATCAACGCTCTTAATCGGTACAATATCTCGGGTTACATTGACTTTGAATTTTTTGTTTTCTGATTTTCGGTAAATAGTAAGATTTACTTCGGAACCTTCTTCACCTTTTAGCTTAGAAAACAGACTGTCTGTGGGCAGCTTTCGACCAAAAAGCTTTGTATTACCGGCAAACAGAATGCGATCACCCGCTTTCAATCCGGCTTTTTCGGATGGCCCGTTAGCAATAGGCTTGATAATGGCTACCGAATCTTTGTACATGTAGAAATTGACGCCGATGCCCACAAAATCGCCTTTCATACTCTGCGCCACCTGTTCCATTTCATTCTTGGCAATATATACGGAATGCGGATCCAATTTTTCCAAAATTCCGTTTACCGTTAAATCAACGATGGAGTCGGAATTAACATCATCAACATATTCGCTTTCAATTAATTCGATAAGTTTGTTCAGCTTGCTTCTATTTGAATTGGCAGAAAAACCGGGGCGTGGTCCCGAAAAATTCAGATATCCCCCAATAAGCACACCCACCGCTACAGCAGTGGCAATGATAATCGGCAAATATATTCTCTTAATTTTCATGCAAAATCCTTTCTGTCAAGCGATTATTCTCCCGAATAAAGTTAATTCAAATCGGTGATATGATCCACTTCAACACCTGCTTTTCTTAAAAAATCCAAACCGGAATCGTCTTTATACCCTTCAAAATACACCACCCGTTTAATACCTGACTGATGAATCAGCTTACTACATTCCTTACAAGGGGAAAGCGTGATGTACAACGTTGCATTTTCACACGACTGTGTAGAACGTGCCACTTTGGAAATTGCATTGGCTTCGGCATGAAGCACATACCATTTCGTATACCCTTCCTCGTCTTCACAGCAATTCTCAAACCCTGACGGCGTACCGTTGTACCCATCAGAAATGATCATTCTGTCTTTTACAATTATCGCGCCAACTTGCTTGCGTTTGCAATAGGACAATTGCCCCCATTCCTTGGCAATGCGCAGATAGGCTTTATCGTATTTCGATTTCTTTTTTTCTTTCATGCCGCTATCGGTTCCAAATCTCGCTTTGAATAATCATCGGCAATACCACGCCTACTACAAAAGCGGATATAACCAAGGTCCAGTCGCGTTTGGAAAATCTAAAAAATGTCTGAACAATATAGGAAAGCAGCAATACGATGATTACCACTATAATTTGAGCAGCTTCAATTCCTAAGGCAAACTCCAACAAGGGAAGCAATTTATCGGAAGCACTTCCCGGCAAAATGGTTTTAAAATAATTTGAAAAACCAAGGCCATGAATAATCCCAAAAAACAAAGTTACCAAGGCCACAAAAGTGATACTCTCGTTTTTTCCCGATTTTCCTGCGGTAAACAAATGAAACAAAGCCGTTACCAGAATCGTAATCGGAATCAGGAATTCAATCAGACTTGCCTGTATGATGACAACCCCATAAACGGAAAGCAACAACGACAAGGTATGCCCTAAAGTAAAAAGCGACACTAAAATTAGCACGCGTTTCCAATCTTTAAAGGCATAAGGTGTTACCAAAGCAATTAAAAACAACACATGATCGTATGCATTGATGTCCAACACATGACGCAGACCGATATTGAAATACGTAAGAAACTCCGACATTACACTTGTTTTTCAGATTGGGATCTCAAACTTACAATTTATTTTGCTAACGGATGATTTTCGTTAAGAAAAGCTTATCATTTTTTCATATCCATTGCAACGCAACACGCGAATTCACAAAGAAAGAATGAACTGATTTTTTAGCCTATAAACGATTTTTCAGACGGAATTGATTCCAACAAAAGAAGAAAAATCGTAAATTTGAGTTAGTCAAAACATCCCAATCATGTCATTATTAGATTTATACGACAGCGAATTCAAAACCCGCAACAAAGGCCATTTTTCCGCCATTGTTCGGGTAGCCATTGCCGATGGTGATTTAAGTCCGGAAGAAAAACTATTTTTGGACAAACTTGCCTTCCAATTGGAAATCTCCCCAGACGAATATGAGGAAATCTTAGAGAATCCTTTAAAATACCCCATTAATGCTCCTTCATTGTACATCCAGCGCCTGGAACGCTTGTATGATTTGTCCCGAATGGTGTATGTCGATCAGGTATTAGGCCCCAAACAAAAGGAAATTCTAAGCAAATTCGTACTTGCTTTAGGGTTTACTCCGGCCAATGTAAGCCTCATCGTGGAAAAAGCGCTTTCCCTGCTGATTCTTCACGTCGATCTGGATACCTTTATTTATGAAATGCAGCATATGAACAAATAAAAAAACTCCCGATCGGGAGTTTTTTGTTACTTATATTTTGCCATAAATTCTTCTGCTTTGGCCACCATATTCTTGCTGCCACAGAAAAAAGGAACGCGTTGGTGCAATTCCGTCGGTTTGATTTCCATGATTCTTCCGTAACCGTCAGAGGCTTTCCCTCCGGCCTGTTCGGCGATGAATGCCATCGGATTGCATTCGTACAGCAATCGCAGTTTCCCATTAGGGGCTTTGGAACTGGTCGGATACAGATAAACGCCGCCTTTAATCATGTTACGGTGAAAATCGGACACCAAACTACCAATATAACGGGACGTGTACGGACGATCGCCTTCTTCCAGCTGGCAATATTTGATATAATCTTTCACCCCTTGCGGAAAATGAATATAATTCCCTTCGTTTACCGAATAAATCTTACCGTCAGCACTGTATTGCATGTTTGGATGCGACAGATAGAAGGTTCCGATAGCCGGGTTTAGCGTAAAACCATTCACGCCATGTCCTGTTGTGTATACTAACATGGTAGAAGTTCCGTAGATTACATAACCCGCAGCCACCTGCTGATCACCGGGTTGCAAAAAATCTTCCAAAGTAACCGGAGTACCCACCGGCGTTACTCTTCGGTACACCGAAAAGATAGTACCCACCGACACATTTACATCAATATTGGAAGAACCATCCAAAGGATCCATCAGCACCACATACTTATTATTATCGGCGCCGTCTTTCCCGTGTACGGCAATAAAATCATCATTTTCTTCGGAAGCAATTCCACAAACAATTTCACGGTTGATCAACGTCTGAATAAAAACTTCGTTGGCATAAACGTCCAATTTTTGTTGGTCTTCACCTTGCACATTCTGCTCTCCGGCCGCACCGACAATATCCACCAAACCGGCTTTATTCACCTTATAGCTCACTACTTTGGCTGCCAAACGTATAGCATTGATAATACGGGACAATTCCCCGGAAGAATACCTAAATTCCTCCTGTTTTTCAATAATAAATTCCCCTAAAGTCTTATTGCGTTGCTCCATTATTCCTGTGTTGTTTATTCGTATGCAAATATTATGCTTAATTTTTGATTTTCACTAAATCTGATAGAGAAAATCGCCATCAAAAAGGAAATCTCAAGTAAAGTTATTTTATCTTTGAATCAAAATTCAGCAAAATGAAAAAAAGCACTTTATTTTTAACTTTATCGCTTGCCACATTAGGCATTTCAACCGTTAATGCACAAATCAACCTTGGTGAAAGAGCCTTGGGCGCTGTACAAAAAGGCGTAACCGGTTTTACTTTTAGCGATTCCGATGCAGCCAATCTTGCCAAAGAAGCTGTAGCCAAAATGGACAAAGAAAACCCTGTAGCCGACGATAAAGACCCCTATACCATCCGTTTGAAAAAAGTCTTTGGAAAACACACTAACGAAAACGGCTTAACCCTTAACTTCAAGGTATACAAACTGAAAGAAGTAAATGCTTTTGCTTGTGCCGATGGTAGCGTTCGTGTATATTCCGGATTGATGGACATCATGGACGACAACGAACTTTTGGCAGTAATCGGTCATGAAATCGGTCACGTGGCCAATCACGATACCCGAGACGCCATCAAAGAAGCCTATAAAAAAGAAGCCTTGGTAGACGCTGTTTCTTCCCAATCCGATAAAGTGGCCGCGGTAACAGACAGCCAGTTGGGGAAAATCGGAAACGCCATGATTGACAGTCGTCACAGCCGAAAACAGGAATCCGAAGCGGACACGTATTCATACGACTTTATGAAGCGCAACAAGTATAACGTTAACGCTGTGGAATCCGCCTTTAACATATTGGCAAAGCAAAGCGAAGGAAAAGAAGCGTCATTCATCGAAAAAATGTTAAGCTCCCACCCGGAAGCTAAAGCAAGAGCCGCCGAAGCCAAAGCAAGAGCCGAAAAAGACGGATTGTATAAACCCTACGTAAAACAAACCGCAAAACCCGCCGCTAAAAAAACAACTAAGAAAAAGAAAAAATAAACTATGCACATCCGTAAAGGGACACCAGAAGATATGCCTGCCGTTCTCGATTTGATTCGCGAATTGGCAGTTTTCGAAAAAGAACCCGAAGCCGTAGTAGTAACGGTTGAAGATTTAATCCGCGATGGTTTTGGCAGCAATCCTTTATTTCACACTTTTATTGCAGAAACCGAGGGTCAGATTGTCGGCATGGCGCTTTACTACTACCGTTATTCCACTTGGAAAGGCAAAACCATTCACTTGGAAGATTTAATTGTAAAAGAAAAGATGCGCGGTACCGGTTTGGGCATGGCCTTGTATACCGAAATCATGAAACAGGGCAAAGCCGACAGCGTGCGAAGAATCGAATGGAATGTCTTGGATTGGAACCAAAATGCCATCGATTTCTATGAAAAATCCGGTGCTAAAATTTTAGACGACTGGCGCGTAGTACAAATGACCGAAGAAGGACTGATTACTTTTTTAAACAATCGATAACCCTCAAAACCCAAATAACGGTTTTGACATTTTAAACAACATGAGAATTTTCAAATTTGGAGGAGCGTCTGTTAAAGATGCCGATGGAATCCGTAACGTGTACAGCGTTTTACAGCAAGTAGGCCACGAAGATGTGTTACTGGTAGTTTCCGCTATGGGAAAAACCACCAACGCCCTGGAAGTGGTAATCAAGAACTATTTTGAAAAATCTGCCGAACTGAAGGCCTCCATTCAGGAAGTCAAGAAGTACCACAATCAGATTTTACTGGATTTGTTCGACGACGAAAAACACCTTGTATTAGCTGCCGTTAACAAACACTTCACCGATTTGGAAAATTTCTTAGCCGGCAATAAATCTCCAAATTACAATTTCGTGTACGATCAGATTGTAAGCATGGGGGAAATCATCTCGACTACCATTTTGAGCTATTATTTCAATCATGTGGGATTAAAAAACACCTGGGTAGACGTGCGCAACCTCATCAAAACCGACAACACTTACCGTGATGCCATCGTAGATTGGGAAGCGACGCAGAAAACCATCACCAAAAACATCAAAAAGAAAGTCCTTAACATCACCCAAGGTTTCTTAGGTTCGGATGAAAACGGTTTTACTACTACTTTAGGCCGTGAAGGTTCCGATTATACCGCTGCCATTTTCGCGTATTGTTTGAATGCGGAAAGCGTAACGATTTGGAAAGACGTACCTGGAGTTTTAAATGCCGATCCGCGCTATTTTGAAAACACCACCTTACTAAACCAGATTTCGTATCGCGAAGCGATTGAGCTGGCCTTTTACGGGGCCTCGGTAATTCACCCAAAAACCTTACAACCGTTGCAAAGCAAAGAGATTCCGTTGTATGTAAAATCGTTTGTAAATCCGTTATTGCCAGGAACAAGCGTTTCCAAAGGCGCACATTTGGAGCCGGAAACGTCGTGTTTTATCGTGAAGAAAAACCAGTTGTTGTTGTCGCTTTCCTCCATTGATTTTTCGTTTATCATGGAAGAAAACATCAGTGAGATTTTTGCGTTGTTGCACAAATACAAGATGAAAGTGAGTTTAATCCAGAATTCGGCGATTAGTTTTTCGGTATGCATTGAAGATAAATTCAACCATTTCAACGATTTAAAAAACGTGTTGGCAAAGAAATTCAAAATCTCCTATAACGAAAACGTGTCGCTGTACACCATTCGTCATTTCACCGAAAAAGCCATTAAAATGGTAGAAAAAGACAAATCCGTTTTGGTCAAACAAATGAGCCGTGAAACGATGCAAATTGTAACCAAAGAATAAAGATGCAACAAGGTACGCTGAAAGACATCGGTAAACTGTTCCTGAAACTGGGCCTAGTTGCTTTCGGCGGACCGGCTGCACACATCGCCATGATGCGGGACGAAGTAGTCCAAAAACGCAATTGGATGACCGACAACCATTTTCTCGATTTGGTGGGCGCCACCAATTTAATTCCCGGACCGAACAGCACCGAACTCGCCATTCATTTGGGCAAAGAAAGAGGCGGCTGGAAAGGATTACTTATTGCCGGGTTATGTTTTATACTACCAGCCGTTTTTATCACGTTGGGATTTGCTTATCTGTATAAAAATTACGGACAACTTCCCGAAATACAACCTTTTATTTACGGTATTAAACCGGCTATTATTGCTATTATCCTTTCGGCGATTTATCCTCTGGCCAAAACTTCTTTAAAATCTAATCTTTTGATTGTCATCGGAATTTTGGCTTTAACCGCTTCCTTTTTAGGCGCGAACGAAATCCTCATCCTTTTCGGATTTGGTTTTTTAGCGTTACTACTGAAATATTTTCAAACGAACCGTAATCAGATGCATACGCTTTTACCGTTAAGTATTGCAACTGTGAGTAATTCCAAACTCTTTTTGATTTTTCTGAAAATCGGTTCGATTTTATACGGCAGCGGTTATGTGCTGTTTGCTTTTTTGGATGCGGAACTCGTGCAAACCGGTTTATTGCCAAGACAAACTCTGATTGATGCCATAGCCGTTGGGCAATTCACACCCGGTCCGGTTTTTTCCTCGGTAACGTTTATCGGCTATCAAATGAACGGCGGCATGGGCGCTTTGGTGTCGACCATCGGGATTTTTCTACCCTCCTTTATTTTTGTGGCAGTATTGAATCCTTTGGTGAAAAAGATGCGCGATTCCCAACTTTTTGCCGCCTTTCTGGATGCGGTAAACGTGGCTTCTGTCGCCTTGATTGTTGCCATTTGCTTCACGATGGGCAAAGAATCCGTTACAGATTGGAAAACGACTGTCATCATGCTTTTAAGCCTAACAATTGCCTTTGGATTCCGAAAAATCAATAGTGTTTGGGTGGTTTTGGGTGGCTCTTTGGCAGGCTATCTGCTGACCCTACTGTAATCTGCCTAAAAAATCTCGATTAATTACACTACTTTTGAGTTTTCGGAGTTAGTAAGATATGCTGAAAAAGGTCCTTTTTTTGTTCGCACTTTGTTTTGTTTCAGGGGTTTGGGCTCAGGACAACAATCAGCTGTACCATTCCAAAAAAATTACGGTTTCCGATACTATTGTTTCGATCGATTCGGTCAGCATCAACAAAGAATTTTTTAAACTGACAGACCCAACCGGAACAGCAATCGACACCGCTTTTTACAAAGTCGATTTTCAGAAAGGCGTCCTTAACTTCAAAAACAATTTTCAAACCACCGATACCCTTACCGTTCAATACTTAAAACTGCCGCAGTACCTCACCAAAAAATACAGCATTTACGATCAAAGTCGTGTGGTGAGCAACGAAGCCGGACGGAATCTCTATCAGGTTTCCCGCGAACCGATTACCACTTTCAAGCCTTTTGACGGTTTGTCGACTTCCGGAAGCATTACCCGCGGAGTAACGGTCGGCAACAATCAGAATACGGTGGTAAATTCCAATCTGGATTTACAGATTACCGGAAAAATATCCGAAAAAGTAAGCTTGAGGGCGTCACTTCAGGACAGCAACATTCCCTTACAGGAAGGCGGCTATTCCCAGAAACTGGATGAATTCGATCAGATTTTCGTGGAATTGTTCTCCGAGAAATGGAACATCCGAGCCGGGGATTTATTTCTGGAAAACCGACAATCGCGCTTTCTGAATTTCAACAAAAAAGTACAGGGTTTGTCCACGCATTTCACCTTCGGAAAACCAGAAAACAAAACCGATGTCTTTGCAGCCGGGGCCATCGTGCGCGGTCAATATGCCCGAAGCACCTTTATCGGGCAGGAAGGCAACCAAGGACCTTATAAACTGAAAGGACCCAATGGCGAGTTGTTCGTATTAGTGATTTCAGGTTCCGAACGCGTCTATGTGAACGGAATCCTTTTGGAACGAGGGGAAAACAATGATTATATCATCGATTACAATGCCGGGGAAATCCGTTTTACTTCGCTGTTTCCGATTACTTCCGAAATGCGTATCAACGTGGAATATCAATATTCTGACCGCAACTATACGCGTTTTGTAACGTATGGCGGTGTAACACATCAGCAGGAAACCTGGAGTATTGGGGGCTTTGTCTATTCTGAAAACGATGTCAAAAACCAGCCCCTTCAACAAAATCTTTCTCCGGAACAAGCCCAGATTTTAACTCAGGCCGGTGACGATCCGGATTTGATGACGGCGCCTTCTGCCTACCAAGACAGTTATTCTGAAAATAAAATCCTCTACAAAAAAATACTGGTCGGTGGTGTGGAAGTCTTTGAATATTCGAACAACCCGGAGGATACTTTATTCAATGTCAAATTTTTATTGGTGGGCAACAATCAGGGAAATTACATCTTGGCAAGCAATCAGGCTATTGGAAAGATTTATGAATATGTCGCTCCTGTCTCGGGTATCCCGCAAGGGAACTATGAACCGATTACCCGTTTGATTCCGCCCACCAAAATCCAAATCGCCACAATTTTGGGCCGCTATAACCCCAACGAAAAAACAAATATCGATTTTGAGATTGGGATGAGTAACAACGACCTCAACCTTTTTTCTTCGACGGACGATAACAACAACAAAGGCATCGCTTCTAAAATCAATGCCAAACAACGCTTATTTACCGGAACATGGAACATCGATGGTTTTGCCAACTACCAGCTCATCAAAAAAGATTTCCGCACTATTGAACGTTTGTTTACGATCGAATTCAACCGCGACTGGAACTTAAACAATCCGCTGGGCGACCAAAGCCTACTGGTGTCCGGGGTGAATTTCGAATTGCCGGGTAAAGGCTTTGCCAAATACCAACTGGAAAAACTGGATTTCTCGGAGAGTTTTTCGGGAACGCGTCATATATTGGACGGTACTTTCAAACTGAACAACTGGGTGTTTTCCAACAATTCCAGCGCCTTAAACAGTGATGGTGATTATGCCAAATCGCGTTTTGTCCGAAGCCAGACTAGGGCCAAATACCATTTCAAAAAGAATTGGGTAGGCGGTAGTTTCCGATTGGAAGATAACGAAGAAAAAATCAAATCCACCAATGAATTTTCGGCTTTAAGCCAGCGATATAAAGAATACGGCGCTTTTATCGGAAGAGGTGACAGCACAAAAGTGTATGCAGAATTAGGTTATCTGCACCGCGTTAACGACAGTTTGCAAAACGGTATGCTTCAAAAAGTAAACACTTCACATTCCTATTATCTAAAATCGAAACTGATTCAGAATGATAAAAGCGATTTGTCCTTATTTGTAAATTACCGAAACCTTACATTTGAAGACCAGAACAGACCGGACGAACCTTCACTAAATTCGCGTTTGCTGTACAACGATCGTTTTTTCAACCAATTAATTCAAACTACCACGGCTTTTGAAACTTCATCGGGTACCATAGCCCAGCAGGAATTCACCTATCTGGAAGTAGAACCGGGACGTGGTATCTATATGTGGAACGATTACAACGGAAACGGCATTCAGGAATTACAGGAATTTGAAGTTGCACAGTTTCCGGATCAGGCGAAATATGTACGGGTATTTCTGCCGAATCAGATTTTTGTTAAAACGCATCAGAACCGGTTTTCGGAATCGATCATACTGAATCCCATCCAATGGCAAAATGAGACTGGTTTCAAAAAAATATTGTCCCATTTTTACAACCAAACTTCAATTTTAATGGATCGTAAAATTTTGCGTCAGGGTGATAATTTCGATTTGAATCCGTTTTCCGGAAGCGATAACGATTTATTAGGGCTGAATTCAACATTTCGCAACAATTTATTCTACAACCGCGGAAAGCAAAATCATTCGGTAACCTATACATTCCTTACGGCACGTAACCGAAACCTGCTATCATCCGGAAGTATTGAAAATAAAAATCGCTCCCATCAGCTACAGTATCAGCACTTACTCAAAAAAAGCTGGCTGTTTGATATAAATGGTAAAACGCTGTTTTCAGAAACCACCACGGAAAATTATGCGAGCCGCAACTACAGAATCGAAGGATTCATGGTAGGTCCTAAAATTTCTTATCTTTTTTCAAAAAATGCGAGTTGGGATATCTTCTACGAATATCAACAAAAAGAAAATAAAATTGGCAATGCCGAAAACCTGAATCAGCAGCGTTTGGGCACTTCTTTCACGTATTCCGGTCAAAAGCAATTTACAATTAACGGTGAATTTTCGTTTTATGAGAATCAATATGAAGGGAATCCGCTTTCTCCCGTAGCTTTCCAGATGCTCGAAGGACTACAACCCGGACAGAATCTTACCTGGCGCTTACTGGTTCAGAAAAACATAACGCAATACTTGGATGTTAATGTAACCTATCAGGGAAGGAAAAGCGAAACCAGTCAGGCCATCCACAACGGCAGCATACAACTCCGCGCCTATTTTTAACCTTCTTTTCTGAAAACTTTTTCTTAACTTTAATAGCTATAAACCAATACTTTAAAAAATGAAAAAGATATTTTTATTAGGAATCGCACTAATGCTATCCACCAGCATTTTTGCTCAGGAAACCGAAGTTAAAAAAACAGTTCGTAAAACGACCTCAAAAACAGAAAAGACCGTAAAAAAAGTGGAAACCAAAGCCGATGAAGGTCTTACAAAAGCTGAAAAAACAACTAAAAAAGCAACCTCCAAAGCAAAAGAAAATTCGGCATCAGTAAAAGGAGATGCAAAATCGGATGCCGGTAAAGTAAAATCAACAGCCAATAAAGTTGATGCTAAAATAAAAGACGAAGGCAAAAGCACTGCCAAGAAAGTAAAGGAAAAAGCCAGTAATGAAAAAGCACCCAAAATAGCCGATAAAGTAACCGGCACCTACAACGGAAAAAAAGTATACACCGGACCTCGCGGAGGGAAATACTATATTAATTCGAACGGAAACAAAACCTACATCGAAGAGTAACAATTATATACCGTACAAAAAAAGACCGCAACTTTTCAGCTGCGGTCTTTTTGTGGAGAATACCGGATTCGAACCGGTCGCCTCTTGCCTGCCAGGCAAGCGCTCTAGCCAAATGAGCTAATCCCCCAAAACTTACATTCGCTTGTCGATAAAGGTTATCGGCTTACGACTCATCGGTGCAAATATAATCTTATTTATGATATCTTGCGCAATAAATTCAACTTTTGGTGAAACTCGCAATTTTGCTCTGAAATGATCCTTGATCTGATTCAACAACTCTTCTGAAGGCTCATCCGAAGCTATTTTAATCAGGATTTCATCGGTACCCAGTTCATTGGTTGAAATTTCAATAACGTGGCTTTTAACCCCCTCGAAATACGTCAACAAATCATGCATGGCCGGCGGATACAACGTAGTGCCTTTGTATTTAATCATGTGTTGTTTTCTTCCCAGCACAGGGCCCACGCGCAACGTGTTTTTCCCGCAGGCACAACTTTCCGTGTGAAGCTGTACGATATCACCGGTTTTAAAACGCAGCAACGGCATTCCTTCTACCCCTAAAGTTGTAATAGTCAATTCACCGCTTTCGCCGTTTGCTACGGGGGTATCGTTCTCATCCAACACTTCGGTAATAATTAACTCCGGATGATGGTGTCCGCCCTGAAAATGCTCACATTCTGTAAAAGCTGTACTCATTTCCGTAGAGGCATAGGTGGAAAAAAGCTGAACTGACCATTTTTCCGTGATTCTTTGGGTGAGGATGGTTGGTGAAAAATCCTGATTCCGCAGCGATTCCCCAATACAAATCACCCCTTTTATGCTTGAGTTTTTATAATCGATACCGTGGTGTTCGGCATATTCAATCAGTTTCAGTAAAAAAGACGGGACAGCTACCAAATACTTCGGTTTGTATTTTAAAATGGAATCCCATTGCAATTCCGGTATTCCGGCACCTACCCGAATGACTCCCGCGCCTAATTTCCGCAAGCCTAAAAAATAAGCCAATCCAGCCATAAAACGACGGTCCATTGTAGTCATCAATTGTACCACATCGCCTTCCTGAATGCCTGCACACGCAAAGGAAATCGCTTCGTTATAGGCCAAACGCTCCAAATCCTTATCAGTCAAACCAAAAGTCACTGGGCTTCCTAAGGTACCGGAAGTCGTGGCATAATCGATAATCTTATGCATCGGAACACAGAAAAATGCCTCGTTATGTTCCTGTAACTGCGTTTTGGTGGTAACCGGAAGTTGCTGTAAATCGTCCAGCGTATCCAACGAACGAACATTAATCTTTTCCCTTTCAAAGAGATTCTTATAATACGGTGAATGCTCGCTAACATATACCAGCATTTCTTTCAGTTTTTGTTCCTGAAATTGCTTTATTTCGTTCGGAGTTGCTTTTTCTATTGCCGGTATCATTGTTGTTTCTTTTTGGCTTTTTTCAGATAGGTTTCGGTTTGAATCCTGTCCGGTTCGGTGCTAATTACTTTGGTCAGCGCTTTTTGAAATTCGATTTCCGCCGCTTTATACCAACCGCGTTCGTAATAATATTTCCCTGCTTTAAAATAAACAGCCCAATGCTCCGGATTCAGGTTTTGGTAGGCTGGGATAAAATTGGGCTCCAATATTTTTTCTTCGGAAAGAGCTTTATCGATAATCCGGTCCTGAATGCGATACTCTTCGTATTTCCGATAGGTTTCCGTATCCAGAAAATCATCTTTAGGAATGGTCCTCGATTCTGTGCCTAAAACTACAAAATCGTTTTCTTTTTTGTTGAAAATTTTATGCAAATCATACGCCACAAACGCACCCAGCTGGTACGGATTCGACGACACCCAAACCATACGGCTTTCCGGCTGAAACACGATGCCGTGATGTGCCAACAACTGATTCAGCGCCTTTTCATTTCCGTAACCGATTTTAGCATTTTGCAAGCCGTCTTTGTTGCGCAATATGGCTGCCATGCGTTCCGGATTCATCTTTTCCTGCTCGTCCAACAACTCCTGCATGCGCTCGAAACGATACTGGGAATGACTTTCCAGAATATGCCGCTGGTTCCTTTCGTCTGTTTTGTAGGCTTCACTCTGAAAATGATTGGAACAAATTAACTGATTGCTGTTTGGCATGTCATAAACCCCGAAATTTTCCGGAGCCACTTCAATCAAAACGGCTTTTTTGTCTTTGGCACTTCCCACCATAATGGATTCGGATACAAAAACCTTCCGCTTTCGTGCAATGGCTTCGGCCTCTTCAATGGTGGACGCATATTGCAAAATTTCCCGGGCCACAATGGAAATAGGTGTTTTCGCTATCAGCGGAATCTCCGATTTTCCGGCATTGATGGTAACCGTCAATCCTTCATTGTTCATCCCCGACACCACGCCCATCATTCCGCCCCAGGTGATCATCATAAACGGATGGCCTGAATCGGGTTTTATAAACGCGATAATTTTTTCCTGTGCAAAGGCATCCCCGGCATAGAAATCGAAATTTCTTCCCAAAAGCAATTGCCCGTCTTCGGTTTTATCACCCCAAACCGCCATAGACGAACAGCCTACCAAAGCCAAATCCTGCAAAGCATGACCAATATCGTGTGCACCGTGCAGGTAAAGGCTTCGCAGGTATTTTGGTGCGATGAAATTGAATTCGTCGGAGGCATATTGCGACAGTCCGTATATTTCGGTTTTATACTCTTCGGTGATGTGGCGATACAGTTTTCGGTTGTACCATTTCAAAAACTCCCGCAGCACTTTTTGTTTGAATTTGGAAGGCACGATTTCCTGTACTTTGGAAAAGAAAATTTTCTCCTGTTTTTGTAAAAGCGGCTGGGTTAAAGCACCAATGCGTTGCCCTCTTTGCAGCGGATCTCCCGACACGTACAATTCCCAAAGCTGCTGTTTGTTTTTTATCAGATAATTATCTCCGGCAGCATACAAAGTATCGTTATACTTTATGACCAAAGGTTTCTCCTGGCCATAACCCGACAATTGCGGCTGATGGTGCAACGATTCGGAAACGCCACAGGAAAACAGCGACAACATGGCGGCAAAGAAAAAAATTATCTGAATGCTTCTTTTCATCCGATGGCTTCCAGCTCTTTGTTTATTTTATCCACTAAATAGTCTTTGCCCAGAATTTCGGAACACGTCACTACGGCTCCAATGGTCACTCCCAAAACCCCATGCATGTTGATGCTTTGTCCGGTTAAGAACAAATTATCAATTTTGGTTTTCGGTGAAATAAAGGTTTTCATAGGATTGTTCGAATCTTTGATATAACCGTACAAATTCCCATTATGCCCACCGATGTAATCACGGTAAGACAAAGGCGTGGACGTATGTACCGATTGAATGCATTCGCGGATACCCGGAAACTTTTTCTCAATTTCGGCGATAAACGCTTCTGCTTTTTTGTTTTTGTATTTTTCGTAAGATGCACCACGGTCTGATTTTTCAGAAACCGTATTATGGGTAGTCTCCCACTTGGCAAATTCTTCAAATTTCAGGTAGGTAATTGCTGTAAGACTTTCGGCCCAAACCTGATTTTCTTCTGAAACATTCATGGAAGCCATATACGCTTCCGGCCATGACGATTCGGTATATTCATTGGCGTTCCAAACCTTGGCACTTTCCTTGAAATGATAATAATTGTGATTCAGGTATGGAAAACTTTCGGGTTTAAAAACAATATACAAACTAAAAGCCGAAGGCAACACATCCAGACTTTGAATGCGGCTGTAATACGATTTTCTGAATTTGTCTTCGCCGATCATTTTCAGCGTGGTCTTCGGTTCGATATTGGAAATAAAAAGATCCCCAAAAAACTCTTCGCCATTCTTCGTTTTTACCGAAACCAGCTTTTCCGATTCAAAGCCAAACCCAACCACTTCCCGATGTTTGTACACTTCTCCACCGTATTTTCGAAGTTGTTTGATCAGTTGTTTTGTAATCTGACTTCCGCCGTTGATACAACGCCATGAACTCTGAATATACGAATTCACCGAAAGTGCGTGCACATAAAACGGGGTTTTGTCCGCAATACCGGCATACAGAAAATTGGAACCGGCTAAAACCGCTTTCAGCTTTTCATTGTCGGTCAATTCATCCAGATAGGCTTTTGCATTGATGGAAAGGATTTCGCTTTGATACCCTTCACCCTGTTTTAAATTGTACAGCGGAAAGGAATCACAGGTATAAATCAGTTTATCGCAATAGGCTCTTATGGTTGCTTCTTCTTCCGGGAAATGCACCAGTAATTGCTGAATGAAGTTTTCATAACCTTGGGCATGCGGATACTCGGTTTTGTCATCCTCAAAGGAAATGATATCGAAACCGTTTTCGTCCATCTTCTTGAGTTTCAATTGGTCCATGATGCCGATATAGGAGAAATATTTATAAAGATTCTGGCCTTTATCCAATCCTCCGATATAATGAATCCCGGTATCGAAAATTGTTTTTTCACGAACAAACGTCTGCAGATTGCCTCCGTACTGATTGTTCTTTTCCAAAACACAGACCCTTTTACCTTCTTTCGCCAAAATAATGGCCGATACGAGGCCACCCAGTCCGCTTCCGATAATTACGATGTCGTATTTTTTATCCACTTCTTATTTCTTTAAAACCAATAGCCCTTCTGCTTGATCACACACTTCAAAACCAAGGTTTACAAAATGGTTTTTCAATTCAAAATTATCAATTAAAACAATTTGTTGCACCTCGCCCAGCGTCATTTGTTTTACAAAATCCGAATACTTGGCCGAAACCAGTAAAACGTTTTCTTTTTTGTTGTGATCCAAAACGGAATCCAGATACGACAGCTTGCGTTTTTTCAACATATAATTTGCTGAAGCAATGGCTCTCTTTTCGGCATTCTGCTGAAAACTTTCGATTTTTCGTTTGGGCTGCTGCAACACCAACAACACATCCAATTGCCCGTAATCATCGGCAACATGCAAAATTCTGGCATCCTCTTTCAGCACCTTATTCAATCGGAAATACAATGATTTCCTTTTTTCAAAATCGGATTTTACCGCTTTTATTACTTCCTGTTCTTTATACAAATAACTCAGGAACAATTTATGTCGGAAATAATTCTCGTCTTCCAGTTCATTACGCAAAAGCGCGTATTCTTCCCGGAAATGTTTGTTTATTTTTTTGGTGCGTTCGGAATAATTCAACCCGAAAGCGGTATCTTCTGCAGCAATCCGTTTTCCGATAACTACCGATATGTTTTCGTCGTAGATGATATGATCGCCTTTAGGTAAAGTTTCGGCATTTCCGTGAATGTACACCGGCAAAACATCCAAATTAAAATGCTCCGCCAGGTAAAAAGCCCCTTTATGGAAACGGTTAACCACCCCGTCTTCGGAACGCGAACCTTCCGGAAAAACCATCAACGAGTAGCCTTCTTCCACTTTTTCACGCAAATGTTCCACGCTGCCTTCCACACCTTGCGAAACCGGATAATATCCCGCCAACTTGACCACACGTCCGAAAACCGGCGAATTATAAACCCAATCGTTTACCAAATAAATGATTTTCGGAGTGACCATCCCAATGGCCAGCGTATCCAAAAAGGACGTATGGTTGGAAATGATTACCGAAGGTTTTTCGAACGTTTCCCCGTATCGGTTGAGAATCTGTTTTTTTACAAAAGGATTGGAATACAGCACCGATTTCATAAAATTCGAAATGATGATACGGAACCACATAATTTTCACGCCCTTCTTAACCGGCAGGATTTTCAGCATGAGTTTTCCGGTAAAAGAAAAAACCAAACCGCCCAAGCCATAGTAAATAAAAGAAAGCGTCGAATGGATCAGCAATCGTAAGGAGATGGGCGATTTCCCTTTCTTCACACGGTTAAAGAAACAGATGCGGAATAAAATCGGATAGAAAATAAAGGTAATCAGCAAGGCTGCAAAAACCCCAATCAACGACACGGAAGAAATCGATTTCAAGGCCGGGTGTTGGGCAAAAATCAAGGCTCCGATCGCTAAAATTGTAGTCAGGGCCGCCAGCAATATGGAAGTTCGATAGGTTCCCATTTCATTTTTTCCGGTAGTGTATTCTTTCTGCAACGCACTGGTCATGAAAATACTGAAATCGACCCCATGTCCGAAAATAAGCGTACAGACAATCAGACTGAAAATATTCAGCTGTATGTTGAAAAAATACATCACGCCTGCGGTAACAATTCCGGTAATCACTATGGGAATGGTACTGACAATCACCAGTTCAATTCTTCGGAAGAACACAAATAAAATCAGGATGACCGCTACAAAGGAATAGTTGATCAAATCGTTGAAATCGTCGCGCAATTTCCCCAAAAAGGTTTCGTTCATGTGCTGACGGTCGATGGCAATAACGTCTTTCTCCTTAGCCATAACCTTTACAAAAGCATCCCTTTGTGCATCGGAAACTTTGGCTACGGAAGTAACGGTACAAAATCCGTTCTTTTCACTAACGAATTCGTTCAGATAAAGCGCCTTCATTTTAGCATACTCGCTGAAGGAAATCGGCACAAAGGCATAGTTCAGCAAATCGTAAAACGACTGATGCGTTTCAGGTTTAAAGCCAATGCGGTTACCGTTGGCAATCAGACTGTTCTGTAAAGTATTTTTTCGGGATTCGGTCCAAAAAGATTCCCATTGTTTTATTTTTTCCTGTTGTGCGGCTTTGGAAAGGACAATGCCTCCAATCGAACTGAAATTCAGGATTTCTTTTTTCGTTTTCTGTGCTGATAGCTTTTCGAACAGGCTGTTGTTGTGTTGCAAGGCTTCTTCCATCGAATTTCCGTACGAAGCCAGATAAATCGATTTCGATGTCAGATTTGAAGCACTTTCCAGTTTGGCTTCCGCTTTCTTAATCTCCGAAGGCACAAAATTCAAATCGGAAAGGTTGTTGTTGAATTTCACCTTGTTAAACGTGAACAGACTGACCGCTATGACAATGACGCTGGAAATAATCAAAAACTTATTACTTTCAAAAGAAAACCCGGCGGCTTTGTCTAAAAAAGTTTTGTGTTCTGCCACTTCCGCTACTTTGGGTTTATACAGATGCGGTATAATCAACAGCGAAAAAATGGCCGAAACCATTACGCTGATGGCGGCAAATATCCCCAAATCTTTCAAAGCTTCCGAATTCACAAAAAGCAAACACAGAAAAGCAATCGCCGTAGTCGAGCTACTCATAATAAGCGGCATGGTAATGTCTTTATACAAATGCTCCACATCACTGTTATGACGGTAATGGGTCATGATGTGCAGTGAATAATCGATGGTAACACCAAGCAAAACCGCGCCTACACTCAAAGAGATGGCAGAAATTGTCCCTTTAAGAAACACTAAAGCAGCAATAGCCACGGCTACACCGAAAAGCGTCGGAATAAATATAATGATCGGGATCAACAGTTTTCGGTAGAAGAGCATCAGGATCAGCATCAGGGTCCCAAGGGAAACCAAAATAGTGGTGATGATGTCATTTTTGATCTGTTTGGCATTGGCCACTGCAATCAACGAGGATCCGAAATAATCGACAGTTGCTTTCGTTTTAAACTGCTTGTTCAATACTTCCTGAATCGCATGAAGCTGAGCTACGAAAAGCGTATTTTTTTCGGTTTCACTACCGCCTAATTTCGGACTAATGAACAAGAGCAGTTTCGATTCGTCTTTGGTAATCACATAACCGTTTTTCAACTGAAACTCGTCACCTACCCCCAATTGCTGCAGTTTTTTCAGAGCAATAAAGGAAATCCCCATCGGATCGTTCAGAATGAAATCTTTAGCTACAATTCCGGTGGGCGAAATCAGGGTTCTGTAATTTTTATCGACTTGAGCGGCGATGCTGTCGTTGTTCAGCTTTTGTTCGATTTGCCGGTAATCTTTAGCTTCTAGAAACAAAGGCAGGTTGTGGTACACAAAATCGAAAGTTTCCTGAATGTTCTCTTCGTCTACTTTACCTTGTATGTCTTTGATGTATTCCTTACAACTGTTGATACTGTCCAGAAAAGCATCGGCGGTTTCGGTCAGATCGTCTACCGTTCCGGCCTTGTCTTTTTCAATAATTACCGTGATTTTATCGGAAAAATTAAGTTGTTGCAGCACTTTAGCGGTAACATCGGCTTTCTCATTTTTGGGAATGATGCGGGTAATATCTTCCTCAAACCGGATTTTAGAGGCCAAAAAACCAAAAAGAACCAGAAAACAAAACGCCACAAAGGCCGACAACAGCCTGTTTCGTTGTACAAAACGATGGATTCCAATGAAATAAGTGTGCATTTTACTATTCTGATTTTTTCGACAGCGAAAGTAGTAAATAACTTCCAACCCCGAAAATGATTGCGGCAGCAGTTGCTAAAACAAAACTCCCGATAAGGTACTGAACCACATTATTTTTGATGTGTTCCAGCGTAATGGGACTTCCTAAAGTAAACCGGGCAGTATCTTCCACAAAAAGGGCGCCTGTTTTAAGCGATCCGAAGATAACCAACGGAATCATCGGTGGAATACTGATGTTGGAAAAGGTAAAGGCCAGAAGCTTATTCCAGCGCAATAACACGGCGAGCGAAATCACTACGGCCGTCTGAAAACCCCAAAAAGGAGCAATCCCGCAAAACACCCCCAAGCCGATGGACAATGCTTTTTTTAAATTGGAATCGGAACTAGCTAAAATGTCTTCGCGGAAAAATTCTTTAAGACTTTTTTTTTTGAAACTTCTGAAAAAATTTCGAGGCTTGATATACACGAACAGTAAAAATACCAAAACGGTATTCAGGATACTGATTCGGGTAAAATCTTTAAACGGCCGGAAATGAGTTACCCGTTCGTTGGGATCGTACAGGATTTTTACCGGCACATTTTTTACCGGAACCCCATTCCAGGCGGTGCGTACAATCACTTCGATTTCAAATTCGAACTTTTTGGTAAAAAACTTTTTCGGTATGGCCTCCAACGGATACAAACGATAACCGGATTGGGTATCTTCCAGAGTGATTCCGGTTTCAAACCAAAACCAGAAATTAGAAAATTTATTCCCGAAGCTGCTTTTTTTCGGCACACCATCCTGATTCATGTTTCGGCTTCCGATGAGCAGGATGTCTTTCCCTTCTGCTTCCATTGCATCCAGAAAAACCGGAATGTCATCCGGAAAATGCTGACCATCCGAATCTATGGTAATAGCATAGGCATACCCCAATTGCTTTGCTTTCTTAAACCCTTCGCGCAAAGCGTTGCCTTTTCCTTGATTCTGAGGAATATCTACCAGCGTTATGTCTGGATAGGACGCCAAAATAGTCGTTGTGGTATCGGTGGAACCATCGTTGACTACAATTACGTTTTGAGTACAAAGCAAAACACCGTCAATCACGCGGCGCAGTGTTTTGTGGTTATTGTACGTTGGAATAATCACACACACCTTCCGCTGGTTCATTCGTTCCGAAATGTTTGGTCCGGTTGCCATGTGTTATTTTAGTTTTTGTTTTTCAGTGTCTGTGAATACTTTCGACTGTTGTACGTACGTTCGGATATAGTTTTGAAGTTCTTTCGGTTCTTTATCGAAGGAAGCTAAAATCATTTTCTTGTCTTCTTCAATGTTTGCTTTGTACTTTAGAAACTTAGGCGTATTTTCCTGAATACTCAACCGGATCAGACGTATTTCGGCATTTTTAGGTTCTTTTTTTACGCAGTTTTCCAACAACATCACGCCTTCCGTAAACGATTCTTTCCGTATTTTTTTATCCGAAGCAAATTTCGATTTCAACGTCAAAGCAGCTCCTTTGTAGGCCAACAAGGTTTTATTATCCCTATTATACGATTCCATACTGTCGTAAAATTTATCGGCAGCCTGACGGCTTTTGGAAGCGGCATAGTATTGCGATCTGACGTCAGACAAATCCTGAGTCAGACAGAAAAAAAAAGACAATACCAGGGATAACAATACGTTCATGTTACGCTTTTTTATAAGTATTCGTCAATTTTAAGGCTACGGTCTCACCGAAAGTGGTCGTGTTTTTCACCTTCACTTCCGCATTCAAATCGCCAGAAATTTCAAGCTCCAGCTTCAATTTCGGCGTTACATCCGGATTGATTAAGGCCATAAATTTCACATTGGAACAACTGGTCATCAACAGTGAACTTCCTAAAATTTCCTGCGATAATTCTTTGATAATCTGCATCATACAAACCCCTGGTGTTACAGGATTGTCCGGAAAATGTCCCTTAAAAATCTCATGCTTATTGTTCAAATGTACTATAGCATTGTACTTTCCCTCGGATACATTTTCTAATTGCTCAACAGTATAAAAATCCTTTAACAACATAAAAACACGATTTATTTTATATCAAAAGTATAGGAAACGCCTAACTGGAATACTTGGTTTAGCACTACATCACTGGCATCACCGTCATTATCTTGATCGGAATAATTATTATAATCATTGCCAAAAATATCCACAAAACCTTGTTTGAATCGGGCTTCAAAAGTCAATCCGTTTGGTAACGAATAACCTCCGCCAAAAATAAGTCCTAAATCAAAATCTTGTGGCTCCTCGATATACATTTCATGAAAATTATCGCCGATTCTAAAATCTAAGGTAGGCCCAACTCCGGCATGAAATCCTTTTCCAAAGGTAAACTTATTAAACGCAGCAAAAGACATATAATCAATATGATACTTTTCGTGTCGGATAGGAGTTCCGGTATAAAGGGGATTGTAAACCACATAATCCGCTTTCGCTCCCTGGCGAGAATACACAAATTCCGGCTGTAAGGTATAAAACTTAGTAAACTTCAAAGCAACCAATCCTCCAACATAAAAATCTGTTTTCGTATTGGTTTCTGTATTCGTGAAATTGGAAAAATTCAAACCTGCCTTTAATCCTGGCTTTGCCTTCATTTGAGCATTCACACCCTGCAATAGTGCAAAGGTGAACAAAGCTGCTACTAAATATTTCTTCATTCTTTGTTATTTTTTAATATCAAAAGCATAATTCAACCCAACCTGATACACCACATTGGTATAATCCCAATCGCCGTTAACCGGGATGATTCCTTTTTTGATTCGGGCTTCAATACCGAAATTTTTCGTAATTTCTACACCAGCTCCTACAAAGAAAGCGAAATCAATTCCGTTGTAATCATCATAATAATAATCATAACTATCGTTATAGGTAGCGTTTAGGCTTTTATTGTTGTCATTAATTCTTACGTCTACCGTTGGCCCTACCACAAAATTGAAGCGGTTAAACGTGAATTTATTAGCTACTCCTACCGAGATATAACTCAGGTCGATAGTTTCTTTGAATTTTTTATTATCGCTATCAATGTACTCATATTCAGAACCTTGCTTGGTGAATACCAATTCCGGTTGCAGGGTATAGAACTTTGACAATTGAAGCGCTCCGAAAACCCCGGCATAAAAATCGGTTTTGGAAGAAAATTTCTCGTTCGGATTATCGGTTTGTGTAAAATGAGAGAAGTTTATACCGGCACGCACCCCTGGTTTAAAAGATACCTGGGCGTCTGCTTGAGTAAATCCTAAAAAGCTTAACAACGCAACAAAAATTACTTTTTTCATTCGTACTATTTTTTAATTAACAATCTGATTTAATTCAATTTTGAGTTTAATGTTTTTATGATCGATTTTTACAGTCTCGGCAAAAATACTGTTTTTTGAACCAAATTCGAAAATAACCTTTTCCTTACGTTTTGAAGCCGCAATGAATTTTACCAGTCTGTTATCTTTTTTATCAAAATAAAAATAAACCGATCGCTTTCCCTGAACAGCTTTAAAAATTTCAGCATCTTTATTTTCAAAAGTTGCTTCAATTTTACGATTCACTTTCAACAACAGCCGAAAATCGTCACGGAGCGTGTTAACCACCATTTTCCGATCCATTTCTTCTAAAATATAATGCACTTTAAAATCCGTTTCCGACAGCTCAAAATCAAGCAATTTATTTCCAAAATCGGTCGTAAAAACTACACGATGCACAGAATCACTAATGCGCTTGGCCACGAAAATCCCTCCAGCCTTATGTCCGTAAACCTCGATGTGGGCTTTGTATACATAATCCGTTTGGGGATCCGCAAAATAAAGATTCTGGAATTCGGAACGGGAATTTTCCTTTCGTACAGCATTTTCCGGCTGATAACTTTTACAGGAAAACAGTCCGGCACAAAGCAGGCTAATTAGTAAAAGCCGCATCATCCACTTTTGCATTGATTACTTTATTTTTGAATACAATTCTGGTAAAATCTCCGGACGGCTCTACCAGTTTCACCTGAGATACGGTCGACTCGTTCATCGGAAAAAACAACTCCACCTGCTTGATGTATTTTTTTACCGTAGTGGTTTTTGGGACTAATTTGGCAATGTAAAATTCCTTGTTTTTGAAATACGAAATGGTAAATTCCTTATCATCGAACATATTCCCGCTTACGCTGCCCACGATCAGTTTGTTGATTTTCTCGAACATTTTACTTTTGGCATCCACAGTGCTTTTATTCCCCTGATCGTTGATGTAGAT
This sequence comes from Flavobacterium enshiense, assembly GCF_040750275.1. Classification (GTDB taxonomy): domain Bacteria; phylum Bacteroidota; class Bacteroidia; order Flavobacteriales; family Flavobacteriaceae; genus Flavobacterium; species Flavobacterium enshiense_B. The sequence goes on along the minus strand of NZ_JBDOCV010000001.1, from coordinate 26,448 downwards.
TTTATTGTTCTTAAAAACGATGCTGTACTGATACGGCTTGGTATACTGCCAGTTCAACAAGTTTGGCGTTTTGAATGTCATTTTCCCGGAAGTTTCAATGTCTTTCGACAGAAAATCCATGTGTTTGTATTGCACAAAATCCGTTTTCAGGGTTTTGATGCCTTGCGTTTCTTTTTCGACAGTCGATTTAAATGAGGTAATTTCGGCAGCTGACATTTTCTGTTCCTGAGCATTTACAGTACAACTCAACAGAGTGAGGATAAACAAAAAGAAGTTAGTCTTCATAAGCCTTTAAATTTAATAATGCATCTACCGAAACCATTTCGTAGTGTTCCGACTGCAAAAATAACAATAACCGTTCCAAAACTGCAACGGTCTTCAACGAAGTGTCGTGCAAAAGTACAATGCCTCCGGGTTGAATTCTTTTTTGGGTGCGTTCAAAAATCTTGTCTTCGCTATCAATCACCGTATCCAACGAACGGATATTCCAACCGACAACCTGATGTCCGGTCGCAGCAATGGCATTGGCAATATTAGGATTGGTAACCCCAAATGGCGGGCGAAACAATTTGATTTTTTTACCGGCAACCTCAGCTAAGAGTGCATCATTTCTCCTGATTTCGTCTTTCACTTTTGTTGTGGAAAAAAAACCAAACGATTTGGAATGAGAATACGTATGATTGCCCAAAATATGGCCTTCTGCAAGGATGCGACTAACAATCTCGGGATGTTTTTCAATTTGAGTACCGATGCAGAAAAAAGTCGCTTTGGCATTGTACTGCTGAAGCAAATCGAGTACTTTTTCGGTCATTTCGTGTGGTCCGTCGTCGAACGTAAGGGCGATTTTGCGGGATTTCTCGTGGGGATTATTATTGTAAGCTTTCAAAAAATAACCCAAGCGAATGTCAAAAGAACCCCAGGAGGTCATTCCCAAAAAAAACAGAAAAACCAAGCCATACGTCCACCAGGCCACTTTTAAAAAAAACAGCAAAAGCAGCACCATTAAACATAAAACGATTATGTTTTTATGCTTTAGCATTTTTGCAGTAAAATTAAACTATGGTCTTTCCCCTGATACTGATTGTACAACAAAACGGCATTCAGGGTAGTTTTTGTGTAGTCATTCATTTTTATAAGCGCCGGAATTTCCTGTTTTTTAAGGCAATTGGCTGCTATCCACAATCCGAATCCGGAAGCGGTATTGTATTCCCCACTCAAATGTTTGTAGTACACTTGCGGCGTCTGCGGAAACAAAGCCGCTGCCGCATCATAATAATGATCGAAAGCAATATCGCCGTTGTTTCCTAACACTAGAGCATCAATAGCATCGGCTGTCAATTGGTTCTCTTTTAAAAATTCGCTGATAAAACCCGACACTTCATCAGAGGCCATAATATTCTTGATGACCACGTCGGCAACTTTCGCATATGAAGTGGCTTTTGGTGTATCTTCCAGTGTAAAAAAGGAAGCGCCTTCGCTGAACACGACACCTTCTGAATTGGAATTCAAAATCGCATACGGTTTCGCTTCTTCTTTTTTGATGATATTCTTTAATTTGTATAAATCAATGGTGTGCTGTGCCGTTTCATCAATACCGCCCACCAAAGCAGAGTGTATTTCCTCGTTTTCCAACTGCATTTTCGCATCCATCAGTGCCGATTCGAAAGATACCGCACCGTTCACATACGTAAAATTATAACTTTTGCACTGTAACCCTAAGGCTATCTGTGCTCCCACCGTATTGTGCGTAGACTGAATGAATGATGTAGGGGTTAAAAATTCTTCGTTATTGTCTAAAATGGCTTTCAGGAATTTTTCAGAATCTTCAACACAACCCATCCCGGTGCCGGTAATAATGGCTTCAGGGTTTTGAACAGCTGCTTCATTTAGAGCCTGCGTTGAGGCATAAATCCCCATCTTCACCCCTTTGGCCATACGTCGAATCATCGCCGGCGGAATCAGTTCTTTATAGGACGGTTGTTGTGCATACAGCACATTATCCGTTTGGTTCACCACGGCCGTTTCCAAAAAATCGGCTTCCAGAAGGTTTTGAGCCGAAATGATTCCCATTCCGTTAATATAACAGCCTTTCATTAGTTTTTAGAAAATATTACCGTGGAACAATTACCGCCAAATCCGAACGAATTGGACAGCACGTGACGAATCTCTTTATGTTTTAAAGTCGTTTGCGGCATCAGATCAAATTCCTCCATTGGAGTTTGAAAATTCAGGTTCGGAAACACCACATTATTTTGGAGCGCCAACACACTGTAAACTGCTTCAATAGCTGCTGCTGCCGCTAACGTATGTCCTGTAAAGGCTTTAGTGGAACTGAATTCCGGTACTTTTTCCCCGAAAATTCGAATCAGTGCCCTTCCTTCCGACAAATCGTTGTTTGGGGTAGCGGTTCCGTGGGCATTGATGTAATCGATATCCGAAATATCCAACTTAGCCAATTGCAAGGCTTTTTCCATCGCCAAAAACGCACCGTCTCCGTTTTCCGAAGAAGCCGTCTGGTGATACGCATCATTGGCATTGCCGAATCCGGACACATACGCCAACACTTTTTTATTTTGCTCCTTGACTACCGCATCGGATTCCAAAACCAGAAAAGCCGCAGCTTCTCCCAAATTCAGTCCTTTTCGATGGTTGTCAAAAGGTGTGTTATAGGTATCGGATAAAATCATCAGGGTTTTGAACCCGTTGATGGTGAACTTCGCCAAAGCATCGGTTCCTCCTACCACGACACGGTCTAATTTTCCAGCCTGAATCATTCGGGCACCCATCATGATAGCATTCGCTGCCGAAGAGCACGCTGTACTTACCGTACTTACAAAACCTTCCAGACCGAGGTATTCCGCAATTTTATGCGACGAATCTCCGGCATCATGCGCGGTAATGTATTTTTGAACGGCTTCGTTTTTGAAATAATCATAGAAGTACCTTTCGGTCATATCCATCCCTCCCACACTGGTAGAAGAAATCAAACCCGTGCGGTATTCGTTAATCGCGTTAATTCCTGCCGACTGCACCGCTTGTTTGGCAGCATAAGCCCCCAATAGGGCCGTTCTTGAATAATTGTTATCGGACGAAAGCCCTAAAAGTTGCGCTAACTCAGTATTGGTGAGCTTAATTTCTCCTACTTTAATGACGTCTTTATGAATGGTTTCGAGATTTTCAATGGTGGAAATCCCTTTTTTCCCTTCCGTTAAAGACGTAAAGTTTTCTTCGACGGTTTTTCCAATCGAAGAAATGATCCCCATTCCGGTTATGGCAACTTTACTGTACATGAATTATTTGGTTCTGTTTGCAGTAATATAAGCCGCCATGGTTTCAATCGACTGGAAAATCGTTTTTCCTTCTTTCGGATCTGTTAACTTGATACCATATTCTTTGTCCATCAAAACAATCAGTTCCAACGCATCGATAGAGTCCAACCCTAAACCGTCACCAAAAAGTGCATCGTTGTCGTTAATATCTTCTACTGCCACATCTTCCAAGTTTAATACTTCGATGATTTTTGATTTTAATTCCTGTTTTAAAGCGTCCATCTTAATTTCTGTATAATGTATTTATAATCTGTTCGTTATGTTCTAAATCTCCGGTTTCTTCCACTAAATAAGCAACCCCTTTGTAGTTTTCCTGATAATATTCCATCCAACCACACAATACCTTTTGGGCTTTTTGGGTTTCCCGAAGCATTTCCGCATAATTGTGCAGAAAAACCGTTGGAAAAGTATCGAAAACAAAAAAAGCGTTTTCCGATTTCAGCTGGTGGCGAATACTGATTTCGCCAATGCAGATGTTAGGTAAGGTATACACAAACACCGCCGGGCTTGGAAAATAGTCGTTTTTATCGGCTATCGATTCCTGGTATTTTACATCGGTATCCAAGCTTGAAGACTGATTCGCAAAAACGAGCGCAATATCCTGCTCTTCTTCCGATTTTGCAACATCTTTTAAAATAATTTCTGAAGTCAGAAAAGCTAACTTGCTCAGATTGTCCATTTTAAAAAACTTCGGGTAGTCCATCTGAAAATGTTTGTAGGCTGCTTTGGCAAATTCCGAAAACGAAACACCTTCCAAAGCAAAGCTTTTTTCTCCATTCAGAAAAACCGAATTGTTCTCAATGACACAATGTCCCGATATGTTGTTCTTCCTTTCCAAATTAATTTACTTTTTCAAATAACACCGCCGTATTACACCCTCCAAAACCGGAAGCTGTTTTCAAAAAACAGTTGATTGCTGTAGCATCGCTCTGCGCAATTACATTCAGCGGCACCGTTACCCCACTGGTTTCATATCCTTTGGAAATTAGCAACGTATTGCGTTTGGCACTTTCCATTCCGAATATCGTTTCCAACAATCCGGAAGTTCCCAACGTATGACCGTAATAGCCTTTCAGACTGTTTACGGGAACTTGTTCCAAATTCAAACGGTTGAAAGCAATGGCTTCCATTTCATCATTGTATAGCGTAGCCGTTCCGTGGGCTGAGATGTAGTCAATTTTTTCTGCAGAAATTGCAGCCTCGCGTAAAGCACTTTGGATGCTTCTGTACAATCCTTCCCCGGTACGTGAAGGTCCGGAAATATGGTTGGCATCGTTTACGGCACCGTCTCCCAAAATTTTAAAACTTCCGGCGGTCACCTCATTTTCATCTTTGGTCAAATATACAGCTGCAGTTGCTTCACCCAAGGTAACACCGCTTCTGTTGGCATCGTAAGGTTTGCAGGGTTCAGGGCTCATTGCCTGAAAGGAATTGAATCCGGAAAGTACAAATTCCGAAACTTCGTCACCTGCCACCACAAAAGCATTGTCGAACATACCGGATTGCATCATCCTTTTGGCCACTGCCACAGCAAGAATCCCCGACACACAAGCATTGGAAACCACAATAGGTTCGGCAGTAAAACCAAAATAAGTACTGATTTTTTTAGCCAAAACTGCCAATTGTACCGATGCACTTTTATCAAGGCCCTGTTTCAAAAGCCCTATATTACCTTTTGTCGTGGAAAAAACAAAAGCTGTTTTTGGAGTGATTGGGTATTTAGCAACCAAAGGTTTCAAGGCGAGAATCAGCATTTTTTCCAGTTTGGTAAAACCAGTATTCGCTTCAACCGCTTCAAAGGCAACATCCAATTGTTCCGTTTGCACCACCGACGCGTAAAACGACTCCAAAAGCCCCACATCATGGTGCTGCTGAATTCCGGAAATTCCCATCTGCATGGCGTTCCAGTTGGAATCTACATCAAACCCCAGAGGAGTGACGCAATTGGCATCAGTAATATAAACCTGTTTCATCATTATTTCAGTAGTCCAACTTTACGCTTCCATGCCTCGAAAAAAGGCGGTAAATTCAACGATAAATCGCCTTTGGCATCCACAAAAACCTGAATGGTTTCTCCGGTGCAGACTACTTTTTCGTTGGTGTCAAATATTTTATATCGGAAAATCATCTTGGCAGCCGGAGTATCGACAATCGTAGTTTCAATACGCGCGACATCCCCGTAACGCAAAGATAATTTGTGCTCACATTCTGACTTTACGATGGGCGTCGTATAGCCGTTTCGCTGTACATCAAGATAAGAGATGCCGTGTTCCCGCCCAAAGGCTTCGCGTCCGTCTTCGAAATAGGTAATGTAATAACCGTGCCATACGATTCCCAAAGGATCGGTTTCGTTAAAACGTACTCGTATTTCCTGGGAAATGGTCAGTTCCGGCACTTCGTTATACTGCTCTTTTCTTTTTATCATAGCCGATGGCAATTGTAGTGGTTAGTAAAAAGAACAAAAGTAGTAAAATTATTTCGGGTAGGATTTCCAGCAGGCTTCCGCTGCGGAGCAACACGTCATAGAATGCATTCAGCCCCCAGTTCATCGGAGAAATATGCGAAGCGTACTGCATGACTTTCGGCATGGCAAACACCGGCACCCAAACGCCGCCAATAGCCGCCAAAATTACTACCGAAGTAGCGCCAAACGGAGCCGATTGTTCCTGGGTTTTCGCCACCGTCCCAAGTAAAATCCCAAAACCGATAGCGGCCAAACCTGAAAATAAAGCCACCGTACTCATCAGCAGCAATTTACCCTCGATTTCCAGCACCGGCAAGCCCAAATACGGAAAAAGGTAAACACCAACGGCAACCATCAGCCAGAACTGAATCATGCAGATGATTAGGTAGGTTGCGGTTTTTCCGAGGATTACTATGGCATAAGGCACCGGATTGGTAATCAAACGTACCAAGGTTCCCTGACTTTTTTCTTTTACAATATTGATGGAAAGCGGCACCACCACAAAAAAGATGGCAAACAGTGTCCAGGCCGGCACATTGTGCTGCACCGAATTGGGAACAATTTCCTTGTCGTCCACTTTTGGAACGATTTCTTTAAAGGAGATAAAACTTTTCTGTTCAAACAAAGGCTCGTCGGTTTCACCCAATTGATCCTGAAACGTTGCGTAGATGGATTTGGTTTCAATTTGGGAAATCATCTTATCGATGGCACTTTTCACACCGTTTTTAAATGACAACTGGGTCGCCGGATCGAAATATAATTTCACTTCCTTCGGCTTGATTTCCTGAATTTTAGCAGCAGTAACTGTGTCTTCCATCCCGAAAGTACTCAGGATTTTTTCCACGTTCTGGTTGACTTTTCGTTGTAAATCGGAACTCAATTTTTCCGGAATGACAATCGCCAGCTGGTATTTTCCTTTGAAAACCGCTTCTCTGGCAATAGCTTCCGTAACTGAAGTATTATCGAGGGTGGTAACAATTTCGAAAGAACCGCTTTGGTTTAAATTCTCCTGAACGGTTTTAGCGATTTCGCCTTTGTCGTTATCGACCAATAAAATCGGGATTTTTGTTTCGGTAACCGTTTTAAAGGTACTGTCCTGAATTAAGGTAATCGTCACAATCAGCACCAACGGCATGACAAACAGAATGACCAGTCCGCCAAAGTCCCTTTTCAACAAAAGGATTTCCTTATATACCGACATTAAAAATTTATGCATCATCCCGCAGCTCTTTACCGGTTAATGAAATAAACACATCTTCAAGATTATGAGCGTGTTTTGTTTGGGCAATCAAATCGTTTGGTGTGCCTTTGGCATAGATTTTCCCTCGGTCGATAATAGCGATATGGGTACAAAAATCCTGAGCCTCAGTTAAATGATGTGAGGTATAAATAATCGTTGTTCCACCTTCATTCAAGGCTTTCAAATAATCAATAATTACATTTTTAGACTGCACATCTACCCCAACGGTAGGTTCATCCAGAAATAAAACCTTTGGATTGTGCAAAATCCCGGCAATTAAATTCACTCGGCGCTTCATTCCTCCTGAAAAAGTTTCCACACGTTTGTCGGCAAATTTTAAAAGTCCTAAATGGTCCAGCGCAGCATCTACTTTCTGATGCAATTCCTTCCCTTTCAACCCGTACATACTCCCGAAATAACGTAGGTTTTCACGAGCCGTAAGCGTCGGATACAACGCATATTCCTGCGGCACAACGCCTATCGTTTTTTTGATGCTTGTTGCATTTTTATCATACGTAAGCCCGTCAATGGAAAAGGTTCCCGAAGTCGGTTTAATCAGACCACACAACATGGAAATCAAGGTCGTTTTTCCGGCACCGTTAGGCCCCAACAATCCGAAGATTTCGCTTTTTTCAATCAACAGACTTAAATCGTTGACGGAAAAATCATCGGCATCCTTATACTTTTTATAAAGTTGGTTGATATGGATTATCGGTTCGTTCATTACGGTTAAATCGCTTTCTTTAATTTTTTGAAAAAAGCTTCTTCCAAAGCAGCCAAATGCAGTAATTCATCGGCCAAACTATTGTAAACATCCGATTGATTGCTTCGGTTTTTATAAACACGGGCAGCATTTACCGCAAAGTCACGCCATAAATCGCCAATTTGCGTCATTTCAGCCGAAAGTTTCTTCAGTTTTTCATTGTTAAGCACCACTGCGGCTTCCTGTAAAAAAGCAGCGTATATAAAACGGAAGCCTCCGCCTCCGGTACCGATTTCTTCCTGCATGCGCACCATTTGCGCCAGATAATGATTGGCCACTTTCACGCCTTTTTTGGCAGGCCATTTTCGGATATGTCCGGCTAAAAATCGCATCCCGCCCACGCCAACAATAGGCACGGGAGCCAGCATTTTGTTGCAAGTGTCTTTAATCGCCACTTTAATCGCCGAAGCGAAATCAATTTGCAACGGGATATGAATGGGATAATACATCTGACCTTTCGGCGCAAGAGCACCTTTGGCAAAACGTACTTTCTCCAGCTCTTTTTCCGTTAAAGTGGTTACGGTTTCCATCACAGGATCACTGATTAAAAACGTGTTGTCTTGCTTCCCGTACACCACAAGGTTGTGGGCATTGAAATGGAAACGGTATTCATCCGGAAAATAGGTAAGATGGTAAACGCCTACCTGTAACCCGGACGGTATATTTTTTTTAAGATTGTCTTCCAGTGCATTTTGAGCCGATTGCGGGTTAGAGAATTTCACTCGTTTGACCTTGATTCCCAAACGCTTGGCGGCTTTATTGAAAATAGATCCCGGCATTGGACGATAACTGATTGCCGGTGCATGATTAACTTTTAAAATGGGAAGGTAAAAGAAAAACAAGCCGGAGCCAATACCGAAAACCATAGGCTCGCTAATGTTTATTCCGTGATGCTTCAATAAATTCGAAGCCACACCGTTTTCACAATGTGCCGACTGATGGTGGATAAAATTAGTTTCCATTATAGTTTTTGAGTTCTGCTACAGTAATTTCGAAAGCCTCGGCGTAGCGGGACAATATTTTGTCGTTTAATTTTTTGAAAACGTTCGGCTTTCCGTGACGTTTTACGCGCCAGGTCCACATTTCGACATAACCGGCCAGGGTAACCCAGTCCATTTTATGCACTTCCATATAATACACGACCGGGCTTACCAAGCCTTTTCTGACATCGTTTTTGGCCTGTTCGATACGTTCGTTGATGTCCTGTATGGAATTTTCCAACGCGATGGTTTTAGGCTCCCAACCGGTACTTAAGGCGGTGGTATAATTGCCGTTTTCATCGGTGGCGTAGCAAAGCTCTTTCATGTTGTTGGACGAAAGATTGCTTTTATCCTGAGGTACTTCTTCCTTCTTCATCTTCCTTCTTTTTACTTTTCCTGAATGAACAGGTTGATTTCGGCTTCCAAGAGTAACGTTTCACCTTGAAATGTCTTGCACAGCATGGTGCAAATGCTATAATTGTCGGCGTCAAATCGGGAATGCAGCACGGCATCCGTTGTGATCGTCTCGCCTACTTTGGCTAAGGCATACACTTTTGTTTTTTTGATACCGCTGATAAAACCGATTACTTCCACATCTTCCTTTACCTGATTGTCATCGTCGATAAAAAAAGTCTGCCCTACAATAGCCGAACAAGTTTGGGCGGCATTTTCGATTAAACCTACTTCGGCAAAAACACCATTTTCCACAAAAAGATTATCGTTTTGGATGCTGAAGACCGTTTTCACTTCATGGTCATTAAGCTCCAAGATTGAATCCACCATGAGCATGGGTGCCCGGTGTGGCAGATAATTCTGAATATCGATTATGTTTTGTAAAGACTCCATTATGATGCCAATACGGTTTTCATTTGCCCACGGGCGATTTCCTGATCGTTTACTTCCGAGACGATATCCACCAAAGTTACCCCCATGAATTCGTGCAACACGTTAACCGTGGTTTTGATGGTATCTCCTTTTTTGGGAAGCTTGGTTATGGTTATTGTTTTGATCGACCCGATATATCCGGTTGGAGCCGGCTCTTGCTTTAAATAAAACTGATAGCCCGTAAACAAAGCTACCGATTGCGCCATATGTTCAATCAAACCGGATTCCTGAAAAACGGTTTCGTGTTCAAAAATATTATCATCACTAACCGTAAGCCCGGCAGTTACTTGGTTTTCGGAAAAAGAAAACAGCGCATCCACCATGACAAACGGAAATTTCTGCGGAATCAGGTTTCCGACAAATGCTTTGTCCAATAAGGGTAAAGTGTGTTCCATTAGCAAACGGTTAAATAAGCATACGCATACGAAAATCTTCCACTTTCAGGAACCGATAATAAAATCGTATCGCCTTTTTTAAGCTTTCCGGAATTCATCAGTTCTTCCAACATTAAATAAATAGAGGCAGAACCTACATTTCCGACATGCTTCAGGTTCATAAACCATTTTTCCATCGGCACTTCAACACCTTCTTCCGCTAATGCCTTGTAGAGTCCGCTTACAAAATAATGAGAGGAAACGTGGGGCAGGAAGTAGGTAATATCGTCTACTTTTATATTATTCTTTGCCAGCGCTTCTTTCATACTTACAGCGCCTTTTACCAGAATATGCTTATCCAAAATTTTCACATCTTGTTTGATAGAAAACACGGATTCTGAAAGCCACTCGCTGGTTTTGTAATTGCTCCAGGGTTTGATACTGCCATCTTCCATTTTATCACCTCCGGCATACATGCAGGCTTCCAGTTCATGGGCATATGAAAAAGCTTCCATCCATTCTATCTTTAATGGATTTTCGCCTTTTGGTTTATTTTCCAACAGGAAAGCTGCTGCACCGTCGGATAACATCCAGCGCAAAAAATCTTTTTTGAAAGCAATAATTGGCTGTTCTTCCAGATTTTTGAGATTGATAACTTCGTTTTCAAACTTATCCGCCAACATCCAGGTAGAGACTCTTTCCGAACCGGTACAAACCGCATTCGAAGTATTCCCTGATTTCACCGAAAGATAACCGAATTTCAAAGCATTCATCCCTGCATTGCAAACCCCGGAAGAAGAATTCAGTTCTACGGAACGATTTTTCAGCAAACCGTGTACCATGGCCGCATGCGACGGCAACAGATTATCTGGGGTGGAGGTTCCGCAGGAAAGCAACTCTAGATCTTGGGCAGAAAAGTTGGCATCAAAAAGGGTTTCAATCGCACCGCAGGTCAACTCGGCGTTGGTATGCGTTGGATTCCCTTCAGCATCTAAAGCATAGTACCGTGTGGAAATACCATTATTTCGCAACACGATGCGTCGGGCTTTGGAGGCCGTATTATTGATTAAACCCAGAAAAGCTTCCATTTCATCATTTGAAACAGGCTTATTAGGCAAAAATTTTCCAGATTTTGTAATATAAACTTCAACCATAATATTGTTATACCCCCTTATAATACGCTTTTTCCTTACTTATTTTAGAAAAAACCAACGGGTATTTTAAAAGGTGCAAGATATAGACAATTGGCGAGATTAACCAAATTGCCACGAATAAATAAACATTAAAAACCTTTAACCATTTTGGACGTGAAGCTTTCTTCTTTATGATAAGATTGGCCCACTTTTGAAACATTTTGTTGGCTTTTTTATCCATTTCCACTAAAAAGGGACGGATCTCCACAGCACCATTAAAAACAAAATCCACCTGAAGAGTATCGAAAGAACTCCTTTTCAAGTGGTCTAACAGAATTGTTCCGAATTTTGTTGCGCCGGCGATCTCTTCATCGGAAACACCCGGCTTGGGAAAAATTCCAAACTTTTCTTTTTTTCCGGTAAACATCCATTCCACTATCGTTACCACACTCACGTGATTGATGTGTCGGTCTACCAAAGCTACATTCCCAACCAATTTCGCATCCAGTCCTTTTAAAATGGCTTTCATTTTTTCCTGCGCCATCACCCACATATTACGGGCTCCGATTACGGTAACCACTGGAACGCCCTTAAAAAGTTGTTTGGCATATTCACTTTTCAGAAAGGAATTTACCGGAATGGACGGTGACAAATACCAAACCTGATACCCTAAAACAATCAAATCATACTTCTTCCCCAACACTTCATCTGAAGGAGCATGCACGGTTCTTGGAATTTGTAAAAAAGATTCGGGAAAAGCATCAAAAAAAGAAGGCTTGTCCCAAGGAAACGGGAATGGTTTTTCCAGACCTATATCGCAAAAAGTAACCGAAACTTCCGAAGACGAAAGCAATGGTTGGGCAATGTTTTTTACAATTTCTTCCAGTTGCCCGGATTGGGTATAGTAAAGCACCAGTACATTTTTCATAGTAGTGTGTTAACGCTTTAAAGCATTCCAAAAATCAAAATAATTGAACCATTGCAACGGATATTTCCGAAGAATGGATTCCACGCTTGTGGTGTACGCTTTCAACAATCCTTTTTCATCACGCTGTTTCACCTCTGCCATTCGCGCATACAAATGATAATGCAGATTGGCTTCCTTCATCACATACACAAACACCACCGGCACTCTCAGACGGGAAGCAATCAAAAACGGACCGGCCGGAAAATTCGCTTCCTGCCCCAAAAGTTCTTCCGTCATGACCTTGGTTCCTTCAAAATAACGGTCACCGGTAAAACAAATCAACTCATTATTGGAGAGCGCGTTGTTGATTTCGAAAATATGCGACAAATCCTCTTTCACAATAATAAATTTGATCGACGATTTTTTAGTAACACTGTCCAGGTATTCCTTAATCACGGAATGCTCCCTGTCGGTGGTCACCAGATTGATCTGACAATTCAAATCGATCTCTCCGAAAAAATGCTCGGCAATTTCAAAATTACCCACGTGGGCACTGATTAAAACACCTCCTTTTTTTTCGGCTAACAACTGATACAGCAACTCCACACCGTCAAACTCATACGTAAACTTGTTTCGTAAGCCGGCAGAAATGGCTGTTTTATCTATAATGGTCTGTCCGAAAGTAAAGTAACTTTTATACACCATAACTTTCGATTTGAAATACGAATATTTCAAACGATTGCGGAAATAATAAAAAGTCGCCTGATTGCTTTTACGTTCAAACAGAAAATAATAAAAAGCTACAAAAACCAAAACCGAATAAGCCGCTTTGATTCCGAGCTTTTTTATACAAAAAACAAATATTTTATACCCTAAAAGAGTCCCTTTGGACTTACCATCCCACTGACTCATAGTATATTAGTTCTTGTTCTGAATCTTTGTTTCGATTAGATTATAGAAATCCTGAAAAGTAGCGATTCCAACGAAATCCGCTTCTCCTAATTTCACGCCGAAATTTGCTTCGATAGACACTACCAAATCTACGTAATCCAAACTGTCAAGACCTAAGGTATCTTTTAAGTTGGCTTCCGGAGAAATCACATCGGCATCTACCTCAAATTCATCCACTAAAATCTCGTTAATTTTCTCTAAAATCACTTCTTTGTTCATATTTATTCTTTAAATTTCTTTACCACAACTGCTGAATTTGTTCCACCAAATCCAAAAGAATTCGACAAATATATATCAAATTTTTTATTTACAGTTTTGGAAGCAATATTTAACTTTCTGGAATCCTCGTCCGGTTCTGAAAAATTGATGTTTGGTGCAATAAAATCGTTTTGCATCATCAGAGTAGAATAGATCAGTTCACTGGCTCCGGCCATCCAACACTCGTGTCCTGTCATGGATTTAGTCGAACTTACATACGGATTGCTTTCCCCGAAAACTTCAAAAATAGCTTTAGCTTCATTGGCATCTCCCAGAGGGGTTGATGTGGCATGAGCATTGATATATCCTACTTCACTCGGATCAATTCCTGCCTGTTGAAGCGCACGACGCATAGCTGTTGCCGGACCTTCTACGTTAGGCGTGGAAATATGCCCGCCATTGGATGAAAAACCATAACCGATTACTTCGGCGATAATAGGAGCGCCTCTTTTTACGGCTGATTCATAACTCTCCAAAATAAGGGTTGCCCCTCCTCCGCTTGGCACCAAACCGTCTCTTCCCACATCAAATGGGCGGGAGGCTTTGGCCGGATCGGCTTCTCTTGGCGAGAAAACCCCTAAGCCGTCAAAACTGGCCATAGCATATTTATTGATTTCCTGTGCGCCTCCACATATGATAATATCCTGTAAGCCACTCTTAATCAAATGAAATCCCAATCCTACCGAATGCGAACCGCTGGCACAAGCTGCACTGATGGTCATGTTCACCCCGCGCAAACGGAAAATGGTGGACAGGTTCATGGTAACGGTAGAATTCATCGATTTGAAAATCGCTCCCGAGCCAATCAAAGCGGTATCTTTCTTCTCGCGGATGATATCGGTGGCTTCAATAATCGCTTTGGAAACACTGTCGTTACCATACAGAATTCCCACTTCATTTTCATCAAAAAAAGCATCATCGATTTGCGCATTTTTCAACGCCTCGATGGTCGCCATATAAGCATACTCGGTTTCTTCGCCAATGCTCACGCGCTGACGACGGCTCAGAAGATTTTTCAAATCGGGTTTAGGCACCATTCCGGTCAAAGCCGACTGAAAACCGAATTCTTTTCTTTCCTCATCATATGCAATCCCTGATTTCCCTTCATAAAGTGACTGTTTCACTTCTTCCAATGAAGTTCCAATACAGGAATAAATCCCCATTCCGGTAATTACAACTCTTCTTTCCATGCTTTAAAAAGTAATGTTATGAATAAATTCCGCCGTTTATATTGATAACTTCCCCTGTAATGTACCCCGCTTTAGGTGAGGCTAAGAAACCAACCAGTTCGGCTACTTCCTCTGCTTCCCCAAAACGGTTTACCGGGATCATTTTTACTAATTCTTTTTCATCCAGTTCGCCGGTCATATCGGTACGGATAAACCCGGGCGCTACCGCATTCACGGTAATATTACGTTTCGCCACTTCCTGAGCCAAGGCTTTGGTGGCCGCAACTACCGCTCCTTTTGCCGCAGAATAATTGGTTTGCCCCGGCGTTCCTTTTACTCCGGAAACCGACACCATATTCACGATACGCCCGTATTTGTTACGCAACATTTTTTGGATAAAGAAATTCGTTACGTTGAAAAAACCATTCAGACTCGTGTTGATTACGTTGCTCCAGTCGTCATGGGACATCCACATGAACAATCCGTCGCGTGTAATGCCCGCATTATTCACAATCACCTCAACCACGGCATCCGGATTGGCTTCCTGCCATGCACTCAAAGCGCTTTTTACTTCTTCAGCATCCGACACGTTGAATTTGATTATTTCACCGGTCGCGCCTTTTTTCACCACTTCTTCCAAAGTTTTTTCGGCCGCTTCCTGGTTTGCCTGATAATTGATCAGGATATGGTATTTTTTATCTTCTGCTAATTTCTGACAGATGGCGCTCCCGATTCCGCGGGAACCTCCTGTTATTAAGGCACATTTCATATTTGTACTATTTTTGAAACAACTCGGCGTTTTCGAACCATTTTCCGCCCAAAACCACTCCGTCAGTTTTAATAAATCCCCATTGTTTGCCAGACTTCACGCGAGCGAGTCCTCCAACAAATCCTTTTTCTTCTTTACGGAAAATCCCGAAACCTCCGGCCGTAATCTGATAATTCGTCGGAATTACCATTTTGCCGGTAAGGTCTACAAATCCCCATTCTTTATCTTTTACCGGAGCCAAACCATCAGCACTGAAAACCTCAGCATCTGCATAAGTTGGCTGAATAACATATTCTCCTTTCAGATTAATGTAACCCCATTTTTTACCTTCGCAAACCGGAGCCAGATTTTTGGAAAAGGCGCGCGCTTTATCAAATTTCGGTTCGATAACCCATTTCCCTTTTAAATCTATAAACCCTACTTTTTCTCCTTTTTTGACATAGGTTAGGTCTTCACTGTGAAAGTCCCAGATTTTATCAACACCTTCTATCGGGCTGAATTTGTTTGCTGTAACCAAACCAAAGGCACCGTCTTTTTTAGCCCAGGTTGTATTTTTGAACAGATTACCCACATCTTCATAATCGATGGCCACAACTACTTTTCCGGTTTTGTCGATAATCCCCCACTTGTCGTTGTTTTTAACACGGGCATATCCGTCTTCAAACGATTTAATGATTTGATACGTCGGCGGAACAATCACATCGCCTTTGGTGTTTATTATGCCTATTTTTTCGTTTTGTTTGATAAACGCCACTCCTTCTTCGAAATCAAAAAATTTTTCCGAAGCCGGCATTTTCAAAGTTTCGCCTTTTTTATTGATGTAAAACCATTGCTTGTCTTTTTCTACTACACAAATGCCGCTGTTGAAGTATTTGGCATCCGAAAAAGCAGGTTGAATTACCCATTCTCCTTTAGGATTGACAAACCCCCATTTCCCGTTTTCCTGAGCAGCAGCCAAACCTTCTGAGAAATTTTTAGCCACCTTGAATTTGGGTTCGATCACAAACGCTCCGGCTTTGTTAATATATCCAAACTTCCCGTCTTGTCTTACCAAAGCAAGCTCCTGGGCGGAAACCATCTGAAAAAGCAACACCAATAAAAAAGTCAATACTCTCATACCTTATAATTTGATCGGATTTATTCTGCCATTAAGTATTCTTTTACTTGCTGCACATAAGGGTACATAACCATATCCTGTTTGAATTCCGGAACAATGTTTCGCACTTCGTCGTACATTTTTCGGGTCACGGAAGAAATCTCGTTTTTATACTCCAACGCATCAATGGCCTGAACGATGGTAATCAATTCGATGGCCAATACTTCAAAAGCGTTTTCAATCACTTTTCCTGTAATGACTGCAGCGTTGGTTCCCATACTAACAATATCCTGATTGTCGTTGTTGTTCGGAATACTGTGTACGTACATCGGATTCGATAACGTCTGACATTCTGCTGTGGTAGAAGTTGCTGTAAACTGAACCCCTTGCATTCCAAAGTTAAACCCAAGCGTTCCCAAGTTTACAAACGGAGGCAAAATTTCATTCAGTTTGGAATTCAACAGATAATTTAACTGACGCTCGGCCAGCATCGTTAATTTGGTGATGACCAACTTCAGCTTGTCCATTTCCAGAGAAATATAATCCCCGTGAAAATTCCCGCCGTGGTATACGTGTTGGTTTTTCACATCTACAATCGGGTTATCGTTGGCCGAATTGATTTCGTTTTCCAACACTTCAGAAACATTATTAATGGTATCCAGCACAGGCCCTAAAATTTGAGGCACACAACGCAAAGAATAATATTCCTGTACTTTTTCCTTGAAAACCTCTTCGGTATTTTCTCCTGTATACAAATGATCTTCACGTTTTCTCACTAAAGAACTGTCTGTCAAATTATCACGCATACGTTTGGCAATCTCCTGCTGACCGAAATGACGTTTGGTATTGTTCAGTTCGGAAGAAAGATGGTCGTCGTACGCTTTTACGATTTCGTTGATCGCACACGATAATTTTATGGCCCAATCCAGTACTTTTTCAGCATTATGAACATTCACAATACCGATTCCGGTCATCACGGAAGTTCCGTTCATCAAGGCCAAACCTTCACGAATTTCCACATTGATCGGTTGCAATCCTTCCAGTTCAAAAACTTCTTTAGTGGCTCTTCGTTCTCCTTTGTAGAACACTTCACCTTCCCCGATAAGGGTTAAAGCCAAATGTGCTAACTGAACCAAATCTCCACTAGCCCCAACACCACCGTGTTCGAAAATAAGCGGTGTAATATCGCGGTTGATAAATTCCTGCATCAGATGAATCAACGAAGGATGCACGCCAGAATTCCCTAATGAAAGTGTATTAAGTCGTGCCAAAATTGCCGACTTTACACAAACCGGGCTCAACGGCTTACCAGTTCCTGAAGAATGGCTTCGGATTAAATTGTATTGCAGTTGCAGGCGGTCTTCGTCTTTAATACGGTATTGTGCCATGGGACCAAAACCGGTATTTACACCATAAATCACCTTATTGCCCGAAAATTCTTTTAAAAAATTAAAGCTTTCCTCCACACGTTTCACAACGGCATCACTTACCTCAACCTTATTGTTTTTAAAAACAATCGCTGTAAACTCCTCTAAGCTCAAAAACTCGTTTATAGTACTCATTAAATTTGCGTTTTTACCTACGGAAATAATAGTAGATAATTTAATTTCTATTTTAAAAAATGTATTTACATTTGACAGCAGCAAAGGTAATATATTCTTAAAAAGAAAAAAGAAAAATATGACACAGGAATTTGTAGATGTATTGGTAATTGGCGCCGGACCTTCCGGCTGTGTTTCAGCTTCTTACCTTCACAATAACAACGTTAAAGTAAAAGTAGTAGAGAAAACCAAGTTTCCTCGTTTGGTTGTCGGAGAAAGCTTAATCCCAAGGGTTATGGATCATTTCGATGAAGCCGGTTTGTTTCCAGCGTTAGATGCCATGAATTTCGAAAAAAAATTGGGTGCCCGATTCATCCGTGGTGAAGAAATTTGTGTTTTCGATTTTAGCCAAAAATTTGGAGAAGGCTGGGATTGGACTTGGCAGGTTCCCCGTGCGGATTTCGACAATACTTTGGCTCAGGAAGTCATCCGAAAAGGGATTGACCTTGAATTTGAAAGCGAAGTACTGGACGTAAAATTTAACGGAAGTGATTCCATCACCACTGTTAAAGACAAAGACGGAAATATCAAAGAGATTCATGCCAAATTTATTATTGACTCCAGTGGTTATGGCCGTGTACTGCCACGTTTACTGGATTTGGACACGCCTTCAAAATTAGATCCGCACTCATCCATCTTCACCCATGTTAAAGACATTAACCGCCCGGAAGGCGAAGAGGGTACGTTGATCTCTTTCGACATTCTGGAAACCGAAGTATGGTTATGGGTAATCCCGTTCTCTAATGGTAATACAAGTTTGGGAGTGGTGGGACCTACACATTTTATCAATTCCCTTTCTACCAACAAAGACAATGCTGAAGCACTGAAAAACGCCATTCAGTTGTCCGATTATTATATCAAACGCTTTGGCGGTGTCGATTTCTTGTTTGAACCGGTAAAACTGGAAAATTATTCCCGCTCAGTAAAACAAATGTACGGTGACGGATTTGCCCTTACTGGAAACAGTTCGGAGTTTTTGGATCCGGTATTCTCTTCCGGAGTGGCTTTTGCAACAGAATCCGGAATGTTATCGGCTAAATTGATTCACCGACAACTTCAGGGAGAAAAAATCGATTGGGAAGTAGAATTCACCCAATACATGAGAAGCGGAATCGGGGTTTTCACCACGTACGTAAAAGAGTGGTATACCGGAAATCTGCAAACTTTGTTTTTCCATCAGCCGGAAAATCCGGACGTAAAAGAAAAAATCTGCGCGGTTTTAGCAGGTTATGTCTGGAATCAAGACAATCCTTTCGTTAAAAAACACGACAGTGTTATTAAAAACATGGCCTATCTGATTAATCTTGAAAAAGAAAAGGCCGAATAAAAACAAAACCCCGATTCATTCATCGGGGTTTTGTTTTAAAGAACACTTATTTATTTGCTTTCTTCATCTCTCTTGCAAACTCTTTTGCTAATTTAGCATACGCTTCTGAAATCCTATAGCCTGAATTATAGTCGAAACCAGCCGCTCCATCACCTAAAACTTTTTCATAACCAACCGACAATATTACATTGTCCGGATTTTCAATCTCGAAAATTTTAATAATTGCATTCAATTTTGATGGTTGCCTAACCACCCCTACATTATAACCTGGGTAAATCCAAAGCGTCTGTATTTTTGCAGTATACTTTGCCGAAGATAAATTTTTATCTGCTTTTATTTTTCCATCAAATCTTTTATTGAACGATTCGATAAATTTTGGTTCGTATCTTTCTTCTCTATCCAAAAACCACGATTTTTTAAAATCTTCAGCCGTTCCTTTTGCTTCTCTTTTCTTCATTTTATCTTCCAGAAAAGCCTCTTCTGTTTCAAACTTATCAACTTTCAGATTAGTGTAATCAAAAACTAAATTAAACCCGGTTATTCCTTTCAAATTTTTAAAATCTCCGGAAAGAATTCTTTTGTTTTGAGCGATCATCACTCCCGACAGCAATAGCAAAGCAATTATTACAATTTTTCTCATAAATCATAATTTAAAAACAAGCAAATATATAATTATTTTCTTATGATTTCAGCAATTTATTCTATAAAAAAACCCGGATTACTCCGGGTTTTTTTATAGAATAAAGACTAATTATTAAAACGCTTCTTTAAGAATCATTTTCGCTAACGATTTACCAGTTTTAGCAAATCCTTCACCAATTCTTGATTCATTGCTGAAGTTGCTTCCCCACTGATCTCCAGGTGAGTTTTCACTGCTAACTTCTAACACAACATTGCTTTTATTTGCTGTTTCTACAAATTTTAAAACCGTAGTAACTTTCGCCGGCTGCTTCATCATTGCTACATCCCAACCCGGGTAAATCCAAACCACATCAACAATCAACGTATACTTTGCTGAGCTTAACCCTTCTTGAAATGACATATCCTTTTTATCTTTTGTCATCACGGTGTTCATTAACTCTAAAAATTTAGGATTCCAAATCATCTCCTTACTTCCTTCCCACTTCTTTTTCCAAATATCTCCGTTTCCTTTAGTTTTCTCGTTCAACTCGGTAGATCTATTTTTCACGTATTCAGCCTCAGTAAGATTTTCTTTCATCAACTTAAGGTTCTCGTAAACAAACTCTACGTTTATTTCTTTTTGACCTTGGATGAATTTAAAATCACCACTTTTGACTTTCATTTTTTGTGCCATTGTTGCTCCCGACACCAATAGCAAGGCGATAATTGCAATTTTTTTCATTTTTCTGAGTTTAATGTTAAAATTTGAGATAAAAATAACATTTTAAAACAACACAAAAAACACAAATTGTTTTTTTTAGGTTATTTTTGCTTTCCTAAAACCTAACCAACTTAATAATGAGGCTACTAACCCTTTTTCTTATCCTGATAGCGCATTCTGTTTCTGCACAATTAAGCAGCAAACACTGGATACCTCCCCTTCATTCCAGAGATGCAACTCAAATTGAAGATTATTACCTTTATCTTTCTACTCCGGAAACCACTCCTATACGAGTTACCATAACTTATGGTGACGGAACCTTAGTTACGGGTTCTCCGTTTACCATTTCCCAAAGCAGTCCACAGGTAATTTTTATCGGACAAGGTCAGCCAACAAAAATGTTTGTTGATGAATCCGGCTTAAACACTGTAGAAAGCGACAAAGGTCTCATCCTTAGCTCTAGCCGAGATTTTTATGCCAGTTTTCGATTAAGAGCCCAAAGTCATTCCGAAACTTTAATCTCAAAAGGAATACCGGGTATTGGTACTGCATTTCGAATCGGCCACATGATTAACGAGCCTAACGATCAGCGAAAAAATTTCATTACCAGTTTTATGGCAACCCAAGACAATACACAGGTAACCGTTTCCGAATACGACACCACTGTTATTTTTGAATCGTCTCTTGGACCTATTACAGACGACACGCAAACCTTTGTTTTAAATGCGGGTGAATCGGTAGTACTGACCGGACACAGCAGCAATCCTGGCAATATTACCGGTTTTATAGGAGCTTTAATCAGCGCCACCAAACCTATTGCTGTTAACGCCGGTAATTCCTTAGGAGGCATTGAAAACCTGAGAGCCGATTTCTGTCTCGATCAGATTGTTTCTACTTCGCAAATTGGCAGCGAATATATTTTTATTCAAGGTAACGGACTGCCGGAAATGGAAAAACCTTTAATTATTGCACACGAAAACAATACTGAAATTTTCATTAACGGAAGCAGCACAGCAGCAGTACGTCTTAATGCCGGTGACTACTATCTAATCCCAAACAGCTTTTACCAAGGAACTAACAATAAAAATATTTTCGTCAGGGCCACAAAACCTGTATTTGCTTATCAACTTATCGGAGGAGGTTCAGACACAGCCACTTCAGGACTCAATTTCATACCCCCTCTAAGTTGTTTTTTCCAAAACTCGGTAACTGTTCCTGCAGTTAATGAAATTGGAAATACTCAGTATAGCACCGATTTAATGGTTCTTACCTATGCATCCGCAACTTTAACACTTAACGGAAGCCCAATCAGTACAGATTTAGCGCAAGCAGTTCAAGGAAATACGGAGTGGGTAACCTACCGAATTCCAAACGCTTCGGGTAATGTCACCTTAGTATCCACAGGCCCTTTAGCATTAGGTGTTTTCGGATATCTTGGCAATGCTTCCGGATATGCAGGATATTATTCCGGTTTTGGGAGTACACCTCAGGATACTGATGTAGTGGTTTGTACCAATCAAACAAAAGACATTTTTGAAGCCATCATTGGAAACCCTGAACCGGGAGGAGTATGGACTGTTCCTGCGGGAGGAGCGCCAATTGTCAACAACATTTTTGACCCAGCAGTACATTCCCCTGGGCAATACACCTATTCTTTCTCAAAAAACTGTAGCTCTTCTGTTGCCAATTTCAGCGTTAGGGTAAATGTATCTGTTCAAAACGGTCAAAATCCCGGAACAGACACCCAAAAAACAGTCTGCAAGAATGACCCCACTTTTGATTTATTTGCCCTTTTAGGCCCTAATGCCGAAACCGGCGGTTACTGGACTCCTACGTTGGCAAGTGGAACAAATATTTTTGACCCCAATACTGACATAACAGGAACTTACATTTACACATTACCCGCTAACAATGTTTGCGAAGAAGTTTCCGCAGAAATTATCGTCACGGTAAACCCCCTACCAACTGTTGCAACAGTAAGCGATTACAGCAAATGTGATGACAACCTGGACGGAAACGATTCCAATGGAAGCGTCACCTTTAACCTGTCTTTTAAAAATACTGAAGTTTTACAAGGTCAAACCGGTATTACCGTAACATATCACACCAACAGTAATGATGCCTTAAACGGAAACAACGCCATAACTTCGATAACTTCAGGTAACCGTATCATTTATGCCCGATTAAGAAATACGGCAACCGGATGTTTTAACACTACATCTTTCAACTTGGTTGTTGTTCCCAAACCCACTGTTTCGAGCCCTGTCACGCTGAAACAATGTGATGTCGATCAGGATGCGTTCACCAACTTCAACCTTCACGAAGCCGATGAAATTATTAATAACGGCAGTAATTTAACATTCTCTTATTTTACTTCTTTAAATAATGCCGAGAACAATCTTTCTCCTATTACCAATGACACAAATTTCCCATCCGGAAACAGAAGAATATGGGCTAGGGTTGACGACAACAACACAGGATGCTACAGAACCGCAGAACTAAATCTTGTGGTTTCCGCAACACAGATTCCTGCTTCTTTCAACCCTGTTCTTCTAAACGAATGTGACGAACTGGTGAATAATGCTTCACAAAATGATGCTGCCAATAACGGATATGATTTCTTTGACTTAGGATCAACCAGAAACACATTCCTTGCTTTGTTTACCAATCCAAGTAATCTTACCGTCAGCTATTACACCTCTCTAGCCGATGCAGAAGCGGAGATAAATGCTATTGACACTACTGTTCCTTTTAGAAATACCATTCCAGATTACCAGCCCATTTTTGTCAGAATAGACAGCAACACCAACAATGATTGTATGGGATTAGGCAACTATATTAACTTACAGGTCAATCCCATTCCGAATGTTAATTTAGGGGATGATTTCCTATTGTGTCTGAACCCGCAAACAGGCCTAGGTTCGCAGATAATTGATGCAACCCCGGCAATTTCAGGCAATTATTCTTACTTGTGGACGCCTGCAAATCCTGATGCCGACACCAGCGGAAATGAAAGCGCACAATACAACGTTACACAACCCGGCAATTACTCTGTAGTTGTAACAAATACCGACACTAATTGCAGCAATACAGATTCTGTAGTAGTGACTGGCTCTTCAGAACCTTTGGATGTAACTGTTGTCCTTTTAACCCCTCTTTTTTCCAACGGACTGGCAGAAATTGAAGCAACAGCCATTGGCGGTTACGGACAATACGAATACAGCGTTGACGGCATACACTGGCAAACCGACGGATTGTTTACAGACCTTCAAAACGGCAGCTACACTGTACAGGTGAGAGACATTTTGGGTTGTGGCCCAATAGTGCATTCAGAAGAGTTTTACACCATAACCTATCAAAATTTCTTTACCCCTAACGGAGATGGTTTCAATGACACTTGGAAAATTGGCAATATGCCTTTATCGTACAATGCAAAACTGTATATTTTCGACCGTTACGGAAAACTACTAAAACAAATTTCACAAGACGGAAAAGGATGGGACGGAACCTACAACGGCATTCAACTTCCGGCCACCGATTATTGGTTTAAAGTGGAATACATAGAACACAATGCCGAAAAAACCTTTACAAGCCACTTTTCATTAAAAAGATAACCAACCATGAATGCAAATCAAGGAACATTACAAACTATCATAAACAACAGAATTGCCACCGTAACGTTTGGTCATCCGGCCAGCAATTCGTTTCCCAGCGAACAGTTACAGCGATTGACAGATGAACTCAACGCATTAAGTTACAACACTGAAATTTCATTAATCGTCTTAAAAAGTGAAGGTGCAGGAGCCTTTTGTGCCGGTGCTTCCTTTGACGAGTTACTGGCAGTCTCCAATCTGGAAGAAGGTTCAAAATTCTTCTCAGGATTTGCCAATGTAATTAACGCCATGCGCAACTGTTCCAAATTAATCGTTGGAAGAATTCACGGAAAAGCCGTTGGTGGCGGAGTCGGTTTAGCCGCAGCCTGCGATTATGCTTTGGCTACAAAAGAAAGCGCCATTAAACTATCGGAATTAGCTATTGGAATTGGACCCTTTGTTATCGAACCGGCCGTTTCAAGAAAAATTGGAAAAGCGGCTTTAGCAGAAATGACATTAGCGGCTCACGAATGGAAAAAAGCACAATGGGCAAAAGAAAAAGGCTTGTACGCTGATGTCTTTGAAACCGTCCAAGCCTTAGATGCAGAATTGGAAAGTTTCACTTCCAAATTAGCCTCCTACAATCCCGAAGCGCTAACCGAAATGAAAAAAGTACTTTGGGAAGGCACTGAAAACTGGAACACCTTACTTTACGAACGTGCCGGAATTTCGGGTCGTTTGGTATTGTCCGATTTTACGGTTAACGCCCTGAATCAATTCAAAAAGAAATAATTTTAAAGGATTCGGATTGAGACATTCAGTCCGGATACTATCTTGTTTTCAACCAGCCCGTAATACTCAAACGGGGTTGTTTCACGGGTTTAACCTCATGCTCCAACACCTGACTTTCAAAAATCACCATTCTGCCTGGTTTGGGCACGATATTCTTTTCGGTTTCCCTGCCATTTTCGTCCTTATAGATGGTGAGTTCTCCGCCAAAGTTATCTTGCCAGTCTTCATCATTCAGATAACAAACCATAGAGAGTTTTCTTCGGCTGTCATTTTGAAAGGTATCCAGATGACGCTTGTAAAAAGTCCCTTCCGGATACAAGGCATAATGAAATTCCTTGTCTTGTATTCCTAAAAAACAAGTGCGGTTCAGATACTGCACAAAATCGTTGATCCGGTCGAAATACAACTTTTCGGCTTCATCGGCTCCGGCTTCATCCATCCATAAGATAAAATCACCACGAATCGCATCCATGATTTTCTCATTCGACTGATTGCCTATAGCTGATTTTTTGAAATTATTTTCATCGTATTTCTTTAGCAGATTGCTTCGCAAAACGGCCACTTCCGCTTCAGAAAAAAAACGATCGGAAACAAAATATCCCTCACTCATTAACCCGTCAATAATCGCCTCATAGAACGGATTGATTTGAAAATCACTCATAGCAGTAAAAATATAGCCAAAGATACAAAAGTTGTTCCTCGATTTTATTTACTAAATTTGTCCTCTAATTAAGAACGATGAATAACATCAGAATTACAAAACAGTTTACATTTGAAACCGGGCATGCTTTGTATGGTTACGATGGAAAATGCAAGAATGTTCACGGGCACAGTTATAAGCTTTCTGTTACCGTAATCGGACAACCCATTACAGATACTTCCAATGTAAAATTTGGGATGGTAATTGATTTTGGCGATTTAAAAAAAATTGTAAAAGAAGAAATCGTAGACATTTTCGATCATGCCACTGTTTTTAACAGAAATACGCCTCACATCGAATTGGCCAACGAATTGAAAGACAGAGGGCACCATGTAATTTTAGTCGATTACCAGCCCACCAGTGAAAACATGGTGATTGATTTTGCCGAGAAAATAAAAAGTCGCTTACCGCAAACGATAAAATTACACTCTTTAAAACTACAGGAAACCGAAACTTCCTTTGCAGAATGGTATCAGTCGGATAACCTATAACAGTAGTTTAAAACACAAGAAACATTCAGATAAGCAAACTGCTATAAAACTTTCAGGAAAAAACTGGAAGTTTTTTTTAGGAGCAAGGGCCATTTCATCTCAAAACACTTTTGGCTCCTGCTGTCCGTTTTATTTTTTGTTTTGCATAAGTGCACCAAAACAAAAAGATACCACTCCCATCAGGGCTATAAGAATCAGTTGTTATTCAGAACCCCATTTCTTTATCCATAAAAAAAGCACCCGTTATGGGTGCTTTTTGTTTTCTATGTGATACGGTTTATTTC